>NZ_CATKPY010000021.1:0-1210189 GCF_949767465.1 Pseudomonas sp. IT-P12
CACAATTTTACGGTGGTATCAGTTACTCCGCGTTCAACACCCCACGCCGGACCTGATCCCGCTCGATCGACTCGAACAACGCCTTGAAGTTGCCTTCGCCGAAACCATCGTCACCCTTGCGCTGGATGAATTCGAAGAACACCGGTCCCATCAGGGTTTCCGAGAAAATCTGCAACAACAGGCGCTGGTCGCCCGCCTCGGAGGAACCGTCGAGCAGGATGCCCCGCGATTGCAACTCGCCCACCGGCTCGCCGTGGTTCGGCAAACGGCCTTCGAGCATTTCGTAATAGGTCTCCGGCGGCGCGGTCATGAAGCGCATGCCGATGTTCTTCAGGCGATCCCAGGTGCTGATCAGGTCGTCGGTGAGGAACGCCACGTGCTGGATGCCTTCACCATTGAACTGCATCAGGAATTCTTCGATCTGCCCCGCGCCCTTGGACGACTCTTCATTCAACGGAATGCGGATCATGCCGTCCGGTGCAGTCATCGCCTTGGAGGTCAGGCCGGTGTATTCGCCCTTGATGTCGAAGTAGCGGATTTCGCGGAAGTTGAACAGCTTCTCGTAGAAGTTCGCCCAGTACGCCATGCGACCGCGATACACGTTGTGGGTCAGGTGGTCGATGATTTTCAGGCCGGCGCCGACCGGATTGCGATCGACCCCTTCGAGGAACACGAAGTCGATGTCATAGATCGAACTGCCCTCGCCGAAACGGTCGATCAGGTACAGCGGCGCGCCGCCGATGCCCTTGATCGCCGGCAGGTGCAGCTCCATCGGGCCGGTTTCGATGTGGATCGGCTGCGCGCCGAGTTCCAGTGCACGCTTGTAGGCTTTCTGCGAATCCTTGACGCGGAAGGCCATGCCGCACACCGAAGGACCGTGCTCGGCGGCAAAGTACGAAGCGACGCTGTGGGGTTCGTTGTTGAGGATCAGGTTGATCGCACCCTGGCGATACAGGTGCACGTCCTTGGAACGGTGGGTCGCGACCTTGGTGAAGCCCATGATCTCGAAGATCGGCTCCAGGGTGTTGGGCGTTGGCGATGCGAATTCGATGAACTCGAAGCCCATCAGGCCCATTGGGTTTTCGTATAAATCAGCCATGGTTGGCGCCTCATCATTCTGGTCAATTAACAAACGTTAGCTGCTGAAATGCTGAGGCCGGCCGGTGGCGCACAGGAGATGCCCCGCACGCTGCGGGCGAGGAAGTCACCGTAGATCAGTTGAAACCCGAAGCTGTTCATGGTCGACCCAAGGCTCTGGCAGGCAAGGCTTCTGCTGCCAGAAGACAATTATTATTGTATGCGTAAACCGATTCTACACAGCGTAAATCGGTTTGTCCGCCTCCTGTATCAAATCCCCTTTTTCGCCACCCGCGCAAGGGGTTTGTTGCACAGGAAAATCCCCGCCAGGATCAGCCCGCCGCCCAGGCACATCACCAGGGTCAACTGCTCGTCCAGCAGGAGCGCACCGAGTATGACCGCTGTCAGCGGGTTCAGGGCGATGAACACGCCAGAGCGTGTCGCACCGATTTTGCGCAAGCCGTCGTAATAGCCGATATAGGCCAGCGCCGAGCCCAGGACACCGAGGTAAATCAGGCTCAACCATTGCGGCGAACCCAGCCCCACCAGCGCCGAAACGCTCCATTCACCTCTGACCGCGCAGGCCACCCAGAGCATCGCCGTGCCCAGCCAGATCGAATACGTCACGGTCCGCACGGGCCCCAGCGCCTGGTTCAGCTCTTTGCAGAACAGCGAGTAAATCCCCCAGCCCAGCACGCAACCGAAAATCAGCAGGTCGCCGATCCATGCATCGGCATGGCCGGCCAGCAGCGTCGGGTGACGGCTGACAATCACCAGGCTCGCTCCTGCGATGCAGATGGCGATGCCCAGGACCTTCGTCGGGCCCAGGCGCTCCTTGAACAATAGCCACGAAGCCAGCCCGATCACCGCCGGGTTCAGCGCCACAATCAGCGACGCCCGGGATGCGTTGATGTACTGCAGGCCATAAAAGAAGCACAGGTTATAGAAAAAGATACCGAAAAAGCCGAGCAGCGCCAGTTGCAGCCACTGCCTGGCGCTGGGCCGCAGCCAAGGCACCCGGGCCACCAGCAGGAACAGCCACAATGCGGCGCTGGCCAGCAGGAATCGCAGGCTGGCGGCGAACAAAGGGCTGAGACTGTCCGCCAGAAATCGCCCGGCGACAAAAGTGCCGCCCCAGATCATGGTCACCGCAGCCAGTGTGCAGTACACCGCCACGGAGCGGGTTGCGAGGGGGTATTCATACGTCTTCATAGGTTGGCGGATCCGAAACTCAACGATGACGTATAATTTGACTAATACTTGATAATCGTAAAATGAGTAAAAACTCATGACCCTCACCCAACTCGAGATTTTCTCGCTGGTGGCCGAGCTCCACGGCTTCACGGCGGCGGCTCATCGCCTGGGGATTTCCCAATCAGCGGTGTCACACGCCCTCAAATCGCTGGAGCAGGAACTGGGGGTCGAACTGTTGCGTCGGCACCAGTCCCAGGTGGAACTCAGCGACATCGGCCAACAGCTGCTGCTGCGTGCCCGGGCGATGCTCGGCCTGGCCAACACCCTGCGCCAGGAAGCGGCGGACGCCCGCGGCATGAAACGCGGCACCCTGCGCATCGGCTCATTCGGCCCGACATCGTCGATCAAGTTGCTGCCGATGATCCTGCAACACTATCGCGCCGATCATCCGGGTATCGAGGTGCACATCGATGAAGGCCCTGACCGCCAGGTCCTGCAATGGCTGGAAGAACGCCGCATCGACATCGGTTTCGTGGTGCTGCCGCAGGAGCGCTTCGACACCTTTGCGCTGATCCAGGACCAGATGGTCGCGTTGCTCCCCACCGGGCATCCCCTGTCAGGTCGCGACAGCGTAAGCCTTAGCGACCTGTGCAACGACCCGTTCGTGCTGACCGAAGCCGGCTCTTCGGAACTGGTTTCGCGGTTGTTCAGCGCGGCGCAACTGACCCCCAACATTCGTTATCGGTGCTCGCAACTGCTCAGCACACTGGACACCGTGGCGCGCGGCGACGCCCTGACCCTGGTCGCTGAAGGATCATTGCCCGACACCGCTGACAGCCACTACGTGAAAAAACCGCTGACGCCGGTCGTTACCCGTCAGGTCGGCCTGGCCGTGCTGGACCGGCGCCAGTCGTCACCGGCGACGCTGGCCTTCATCAAACTCGCCTGCAGCCTGCAATACCGTTGAACCACACAGGCGTCGAAGGCCAACTATCATGGCCATGGACCGCACGCTTCCCGGGAGGCGCGCCGCTGCCCTTCGAGCATGACAGGGCCCTCCTCCATCGTGACAGGTTTCGCGAATGCCATTGACCATCAAAACCCGCCGTAGCCGCCTGCTCGTGACCGTATTGAGCGGCTTGCTTCCAATAGGCCTGGGGTTCGCCATTCTTTGCCTGCAAGCGCAGCGTGCGCTCGAGCAAAGCACCCGTGTGACCGCCGAAGAAGCCATTCGCCAGTTCGACCTGATGCTCGACAACACCGCCCACGCCGCCCGTGAGTTGTTGCCGCTGGCTGGCCAGTCTTGCGAAGCGGTGAAACTGGCCTTGCGCGAACAGGTCACCCGCCGTCCGTTCGTGCGTTCGACCAACCTGGTCTGGGAAGACAACCTCTATTGCAGCTCGTTGTTCGGCGAGCACCAGGAGAAGGTCAATGCCGATGACTATAACCAGGGCACCTTGTGGCTGATGAACGGCAACCCTGTCACGCCGGACACCGCATTGCTGGTGTACCGCCTCAACCAAGGAAAACAGGGCGCACTGACCACCCTCGACGGTTATCACCTGGCTAACGTGCTGCGCCTGATCGGCCGTAACACCGTGCTGTTGTTGCGTGTTGGCCCACATTGGCTATCGGCAGACGGCAAGGTTCACCAGGGCGATTCTCCCGCACTGCCCGTGGCCGAAAACCAACGGGCCTCCCAGCGATATGGCTATTGGGTCACGGCAGGTTTCCCCGAAGGCGAGACCTGGCGCTACATGCGCAGCCACTACCCGTCGCTGTTCAGTCTGCTGATCTTTTTTGGCGCCGTGTCCGCGCTGATTGCACAGAGCGTGCAAAAGCGTACGTCGTCGCCCAGCCACGAGCTCCAGCGTGCACTGGATGCCGAGGAGTTCGTGCCTTACTTCCAGCCGGTGGTGCATGGCATCAGCAAACAGTGGTCGGGAGCAGAAGTATTGATGCGCTGGAACCATCCCAAGGAAGGCCTGGTGCGGCCGGACCTGTTCATCCCGTTTGCCGAGCACTCCGGCCTGATCGTACCGATGACGCGCTCATTGATGCAGCAAACCGCACAGCTGCTGGGCCCCCTTTCCCCAGCATTCAAGGAACCGTTCCACATAGGCATCAACATCACGGCCAGCCATTGCCAGAGCCTGGCACTGGTCGAAGATTGCCGGACATTTCTCGGCGCTTTTGCACCCGGCTCCATTCACCTGGTGCTGGAGTTGACCGAACGCCAGCTCATCGAGCCAACAGCCATGACCCTGCAACTGTTCGAGCAGCTTCACCAACTGGGCGTGATGATCGCCCTCGACGACTTTGGCACCGGTCATTCCAGCCTGGTCTACTTGCGCCAGTTCAACGTGGACTTCCTGAAGATCGACCAGAGTTTCGTTGCCATGATCGGCGCCGACGCCCTGTCACGACACATTCTGGACAGCGTCATCGAACTGTCGGCCAAGCTCGACCTGGGCATCGTTGCCGAGGGCGTGGAGACCACCGAACAAAGCGAGTACCTGAGTGCCCATGGCGTCAACTTCCTGCAAGGTTATCTGTTCGGCCGGCCGATGCCCGGGGCAGACTTCATTTACGCATTAACTCATCATTAACTAGCGACTTTATGCGACAGAACAACGAAACCACGCACCGTCTTGAATCAAAACAGCCCTTCTTGTTACATGAAGAAAAAGTCAGGATTTACTCTTCGGCCATTAACTACTACAATTTTTCCTGCCTGCGCTAGATTGGCAGGTGAGCCACTTATCACCGAGTCGCTTCAAGGCTCTTGGCTTATAGCTTTGTTTGCGGTTGGTATCAGCCAAACACACTATTGGAGTAAAGATATTGTCCAGACTCGCTGAATTTCGTGCAGCCGAAAAAGCCCTTCAAGAACAGCTCAAACAGCTGGAATCCCTGAAGAACGATGCCGGGCTCAAGAAAGAAATCGAATTCGAAGAAAAGCTCCAGGCGCTGATGAAAACCTACGGCAAGAGCCTGCGTGACATCGTCGCCATTCTCGATCCGAACCCGAAGTCCGGCTTGCAGCAGGCCACCGCACCGAAAACCCGCCGCGCTCGCGTGGTCAAGGTCTATCAGAACCCGCACACCGGTGAACTGATTGAAACCAAGGGCGGCAACCACCGTGGGCTGAAAGCCTGGAAGGAAAAATACGGCGCGTCCACCGTTGATTCCTGGGTGCGCTAAGCACGCCCGGTAAACACACAAAGCCCTGCTTGATGCAGGGCTTTTTCTTGGATACTCAACAAATGCAACGATTGGAATCGATCAATAGACTACTTGCCGATTAACTTTGTGCTTAATCCTTTTGGGCCTGTAAAACTGCCCAATGCTCGATGACACACCCGTGCCAACTAAAGTTTCAGACTGTTGCGAGCGAGTGCTATTTCGTCCTCACTGGCCTTATAAGCTTCGGCTTGCCCCGCGTAGGAAAAAACATACGCCTTATCGGCATCCACCGCCGCGACCAATGTTTGCGAAAGCACATGTCGGCCATTCTGGGTAATCGTACAGGTGGTTTCCAGCGCCGTTAGCCGGCTCAGGGTCGCCGGATGAATTTTATTGCACACGCTTTGATAGCCGCCCTGAAAGAAGTCCTTTTGCACGGATTTGCGCATCTCCAGCAACACGCCCTGCAAATTGACCTGGTGCCCGCTGTCGACTGGGGTGGTAGTCAACTCCATCACCATGACCGGCGTACCGGCCTGATCGTGTTTCACTGCGCGCTGCCGGAACACCTGAGGCCTGGCATCATCCTGCGGGACCGCTTCGATCTCCCAGCCCTGCGGCCAACTGACGACGGGGGCATCGGCCTGCGCAACGCTGACACCTGACAGCAGCCCAACCAGAACCAACAGTGATTTACAGGATCGGATCATTGCAATGAACACTCGCGGATTGAACCGCAAAGTCTGAGCCCAGGCTGCGGCCCAGGCAATAGCCGACGCATTGGGTTTGGTGAAGCCAGCCCCCTTGCGTATCATTGGCACCATTCGTTAGCCCCACTTGTTTACGGAGGGCCCATGAGCCTGCACGAATTGAACACCTTTCCCGGCGTGACTGCCCAGCCGGATACCGCGACCCACAAGTTCGTCTTCAACCACACCATGCTGCGGGTCAAGGACATCACCAAGTCCCTGGACTTCTACACGCGCATTCTGGGTTTCTCGCTGGTGGAAAAACGCGACTTTCCGGAAGCCGAATTCAGCCTGTACTTCCTGGCGCTGGTCGACAAGGACCAGATCCCGGCCGATGCTGCTGCCCGTACCGAATGGATGAAATCGATTCCCGGCATCCTGGAACTGACCCACAACCACGGCACCGAAAACGACCCGGACTTCGCCTACCACAACGGCAACACCGACCCGCGCGGTTTCGGCCATATCTGCATCTCGGTGCCGGACATTGTCGCCGCGTGCGAACGCTTCGAAGCCCTGGGCTGTGATTTCCAGAAACGCCTGAGCGACGGTCGCATGAAAAGCCTGGCCTTCATCAAGGACCCGGATGCGTACTGGGTTGAAATCATTCAGCCAGCGCCGCAGTAAAACCCGGTCCGAAACACCTGCGGACCTTCTTTTGTGGGAGCGAGCCTGCTCGCGATTGCGGAATATCATTCACGACCTCGTTGACTGATGTACCGATATCGCGAGCAGGCTCGCTCCCACAGTTGAAATGTGCGAAGCAAAAAAAAACCCCATGATCGCTCATGGGGTTTTGTGTTTCAGGCCTTGGCGTCAAGCCGGGGCCGAGGTGCGGATCAGGTGGTCGAACGCGCTCAGGGAAGCCTTGGCACCCTCGCCCACGGCGATCACGATCTGCTTGTACGGCACGGTGGTCACGTCACCGGCGGCGAACACACCCGGCAGCGAAGTCTCGCCACGGGCATCGACGATGATTTCGCCACGGGGCGACAACTCGACAGTGCCTTTGAGCCAGTCGGTGTTGGGCAGCAAACCGATCTGCACGAAGATACCTTCGAGGTTCACCGTGTTGAACTCACCTGAATCACGGTCCTTGTAGACCAGGCCGGTGACCTTCTCGCCGTCACCCTTCACTTCGCTGGTCAGCGCGCTGGTGATGACATCGACGTTGGGCAGGCTGAACAGCTTGCGTTGCAGCACGGCATCGGCGCGCAGCTTGCTGTCGAACTCCAGCAACGTGACATGGCTGACAATACCCGCCAGGTCAATCGCCGCTTCAACGCCGGAGTTGCCGCCGCCGATGACCGCCACACGCTTGCCCTTGAACAGCGGGCCGTCGCAGTGCGGGCAGAAACACACGCCTTTGGCTTTGTATTCCTGCTCGCCCGGCACGCCCATTTCACGCCAGCGTGCACCGGTGGCCAGGATCAGCGCCTTGGTTTTCAGGCTGGCACCGCTTTCGAAGCGCACTTCGTGCAGCTCGCCGGGGTTTTTCGCCGGGATCAGCGCGCTGGCCCGTTGCAGGTTCATGATGTCGACGTCGTACTGCTTGACGTGTTCTTCCAGGGCGCTGGCCAGTTTCGGACCTTCGGTCTCCTGCACGGAGATGAAGTTTTCGATGGCCATGGTGTCGAGCACCTGACCGCCAAAACGCTCGGCCGCGACACCGGTACGGATGCCTTTACGGGCCGCGTAGATCGCTGCCGATGCACCGGCCGGGCCACCGCCGACCACCAGCACGTCAAAGGCGTCCTTGGCGCTGATTTTCTCGGCCTGGCGCTCGGCACCGCTGGTGTCGATCTTGGCGAGGATCTCTTCCAGGCCCATGCGGCCCTGGCCGAACACTTCGCCGTTGAGGTAGATGCTGGGCACGGCCATGATCTTGCGATCATCGACTTCGGCCTGGAACAACGCACCGTCGATGGCGACGTGGCGGATGTTCGGGTTCAGTACCGCCATCAGGTTCAACGCCTGGACCACGTCCGGGCAGTTCTGGCAGGACAGCGAGAAGTAAGTCTCGAAGTTGAACTCACCCTTGAGCGAGCGGATCTGTTCGATCACTTCGGCACTGGCTTTCGAAGGGTGGCCGCCGACTTGCAGCAGGGCCAGCACCAACGAGGTGAATTCGTGCCCCATCGGGATGCCGGCGAAACGCAGGCTGATGTCCTGACCGGGGCGATTGATCGAGAACGATGGCTTGCGTGCATCGTCACCGTTGTCGAGCAAGGTAATTTGGGTGGAAAGACTGGCAACGTCTTTCAGCAGTTCGAGCATTTCCTGGGATTTCGCACCGTCGTCGAGAGAAGCAACGATCTCGATCGGTTGGGTGACCCGTTCCAGGTACGATTTCAACTGGGCTTTAAGATTGGCGTCCAACATACGGGCGATTTCCTTTGATTGCGTGCATGAAAAAACGCCCGAGCGAATCTCGCCCGGGCGTCTTTACTGGGCGGTGCAGCTTACTGAAGAGGTGCGGAGTACCGCCCTGTGAAGCGTGTCATGGACTTAGATCTTGCCGACCAGGTCCAGGGACGGAGCCAGAGTGGCCTCGCCTTCTTTCCACTTGGCTGGGCAGACCTGGCCTGGGTGAGCAGCGACGTATTGAGCGGCCTTGATTTTGCGCAGCAGCTCGGAAGCGTCACGGCCAACACCGCCGTCGTTCAGTTCAACGATCTTGATCTGGCCTTCAGGGTTGATCACGAAGGTGCCACGGTCAGCAAGGCCAGCTTCTTCGATCAGCACGTCGAAGTTGCGGGAGATGGCGTGGGTCGGGTCGCCGATCATGGTGTACTGGATTTTGCCGATGGCTGGCGAAGTGTTGTGCCAGGCCGCGTGGGCAAAGTGGGTGTCAGTGGAAACGCTGTAGATTTCGACGCCCAGCTTCTGGAACGCGTCGTAGTTGTCAGCCAGGTCTTCCAGTTCGGTCGGGCACACGAAGGTGAAGTCGGCTGGGTAGAAGAACACGACAGACCACTTGCCTTTCAGGTCGGCGTCCGAGACTTTTACGAAGTCGCCATTTTTGAATGCGTCAGCTTTGAACGGTTTAACTTGGCTGTTGATGATAGGCATCGTTGACTCTCCGTCAGGGGTTGTGAAGTTGATGGAGAGAACTTTACCGGGTCGACGGGCGGTTGGCTCATTGGCAAACCTGATGCTGCTGATCGGTTTTCGCTATTAGCTGACGTTATTAATAGAAGAAAGGAATCTGAGGGCATCCGCTTCTGTGGGAGCGGGCTTGCTCGCGAATGCGGTGTGTCAGTCAATTTTCTGTGTCTGACACACCGCATTCGCGAGCAAGCCCGCTCCCACAGGTTTTAGATCGAGGTGGTGCTTCAGACCGGCGTGCGCAGGGTCACGAACTCTTCGGCAGCCGTCGGGTGCACGCCGATGGTGTCGTCGAAGTCGCGCTTGGTGGCGCCGGCCTTCAGGGCAATCGCCAGGCCCTGCACGATCTCTCCGGCATCCGGTCCGACCATGTGACAGCCCAGCACCTTGTCGGTCTTGCCGTCCACCACGAGCTTCATCAAGGTGCGCTCCTGGCAATCGGTCAGGGTCAGTTTCATCGGCCGGAAACGGCTTTCGAAAATCACCACCTCGTGCCCGGCTTTGCGGGCCTCTTCTTCGGTCAGGCCGACGGTGCCGATGTTCGGCAGGCTGAACACCGCCGTCGGGATCATGGTGTAATCCACCGGGCGATACTGCTCAGGCTTGAACAGGCGACGCGCGACGGCCATGCCTTCGGCCAGTGCCACCGGGGTGAGCTGGACCCGACCGATCACATCGCCCAAGGCCAGGATCGACGGCTCGGCGGTCTGGTATTGCTCATCGACCTCGATGAAACCTTTTTCGTTGAGCTTGACCCCGGTGTTTTCCAACCCGAGGTTGTCCAGCATCGGACGCCGTCCCGTGGCGTAGAACACGCAATCGGCCTCCAGCACACGACCGTCCTTGAGGGTCGCCTTGAGGCTGCCGTCGGCCAGTTTTTCGATGCGTTCGATGTCCGCATTGAACTGCAGGTCCAGGCCACGCTTGGTCAGCTCTTCCTGCAGATGCTTGCGCACCGAGCCATCGAAGCCACGCAGGAACAGATCACCGCGATACAACAACGTGGTCTCGGCGCCCAGACCGTGGAAGATCCCGGCGAATTCCACGGCAATGTAGCCGCCGCCCACCACCAGTATCCGCTTCGGCAACGCCTTGAGGAAAAACGCCTGGTTGGAACTGATCGCATGCTCGTGCCCCGGAATCTCCGGAACCTGCGGCCAGCCGCCGGTGGCAATCAGGATGTTCTTCGCGGTAAACCGCTCACCCTTGATTTCGACCGTGTGCGGATCGACGATTTTGGCGTGGCCTTCATGCAGGGTCACGCCGCTGTTGACCAGCAGGTTGCGGTAAATGCCGTTCAGACGATTGATCTCGCGATCCTTGTTGGCGATCAGCGTTGCCCAGTCGAACCCGGCCTCGCCCAGCGTCCAGCCAAAACCCGAGGCCTGCTCGAAGTCTTCGGCGAAGTGCGCACCGTAGACCAGCAGTTTTTTCGGCACGCAGCCAACGTTGACACAGGTCCCGCCCAGGTAGCGGCTCTCGGCCACGGCCACCTTGGCGCCAAAACCCGCCGCGAACCGCGCAGCCCGCACACCGCCGGAACCGGCGCCAATCACATAAAGGTCAAAATCAAAGGCCATTTTCATTCTCCTCGGCAGGCCATCAGCATACCCGCCGCCGTTCGTTGGGCAAGCGCTGCGAACTATTTGGGGGCAGAAAACGAAAAAGCCACCCGAAGGTGGCTTTTCAGTACAAGCAGGTCAGGCGCTATCAGTAAGCCTTGCCGGTCTTGTAGAAGTTCTCGAAGCAGAAGTTGGTCGCGTCGATGTAGCCTTCGGCGCCGCCGCAGTCAAAACGCTTGCCCTTGAACTTGTAAGCCATGACGCAGCCGTTCTGGGCCTGTTTCATCAGGGCGTCGGTGATCTGGATTTCACCGCCCTTGCCTGGCTCGGTCTGTTCGATCAGGTCGAAAATGTCCGGGGTCAGGATGTAGCGACCGATGATGGCCAGGTTCGAGGGCGCATCTTCCGGCTTTGGTTTCTCGACCATGCTGTGAACGCGGTAGATGTCGTCGCGGATCATCTCGCCGGCGATCACGCCATACTTGTTGGTTTCCTGCGGATCGACTTCCTGGATGGCCACGATCGAGCAGCGGAACTGCTTGTACAGCTTGACCATCTGGGTCAGCACGCCGTCGCCTTCGAGGTTGACGCACAGGTCGTCCGCCAGCACCACGGCAAACGGTTCGTCACCGATCAGCGGACGGCCGGTCAGGATGGCGTGGCCCAGACCTTTCATTTCGGTCTGGCGGGTGTAGGAGAACGAGCACTCGTCAAGCAACTTGCGGATGCCGACCAGGTACTTTTCCTTGTCGGTGCCCTTGATCTGGTTTTCCAGCTCGTAGCTGATGTCGAAGTGGTCTTCCAGGGCACGCTTGCCGCGACCGGTCACGATGGAGATTTCGGTCAATCCGGCATCCAGTGCCTCTTCGACGCCGTACTGGATCAGTGGCTTGTTTACCACCGGCAGCATTTCCTTGGGCATGGCCTTAGTCGCTGGCAGGAAGCGAGTACCGTAACCGGCTGCTGGGAACAAGCATTTCTTGATCATAAAAGTCCTTGAAAAGGCTGTGTGTACGAGTTTCGGCGCAGTCTAATCAGGCGGCGTGCACCTTACAATGCCCCGCACTGGCTAACCGATGCCAACATACGAGAAATATTCCAGCGGATAGTTCCGCAGGATTGCTGGCGTGCCATTAGGCATAGCAGAAATTCACGCCGACGCCGATCTATCTGCCCGGCCCTGACGCACCGGTTGCGGCCATTTGACGCTATCATTGCGCACTTGAACCAGCCAACGAGGCAGATAGATGTCGGTAGCAAAGAGCGTCAACGGGTACCTGATCAACAAGGCAAAAGACGGCCAGTGGTGGGTCGACAGCGCCAGCGGCGAGCGGATCGCCGGCCCTTTCCCGACCGAGGCGCTGGCCATCGAGGTCGCCTCCGTGCTGGAGCTTGAACACCCGACTGTCCAGCGTCGCGGCAAGGACAAGGCCTGATCTGAACGGCCCGCGCCATGTGGGAGCGAGCCTGCTCGCGATGACAGTGTGTCAGTGACTGAACGGTTGACTGATGCGCCGCCATCGCGAGCAGGCTCGCTCCCACGATTTTTTGGGGGCAGACAAAGAAGTGGCCTTTGGCTATAACCTTTTGCTTGCGGTGCTGTCACAGCCTCATCATCCCCACGACGAACCCACCATGAAAAGACTTCTACCCTTGCTTGCACTGCTGGCCCTGAGCGGGTGTGCCACCACCGAAACCACTTACCTGAACAATGGTGAACAAGGCCTGGCCATCGACTGCTCCGGCGAGGCCAATTCCTGGGCGGCCTGCTATGAAAAAGCCGATGCCTCCTGCGCCGGCACCGGTTATCGAATCGTCGGCACCAACGGCACCCCGTCTCCCGCCGAAAGCGACAAGACCCTGGGGGTCGACGTCGGCAACTACAAGAACCGCAGCGTCGTGGTGGTCTGCAAGTAAGACCGGGCCTACATGTGGATCTCGGCGAACTTGATCCCCAGGCCTCGAATGGTTTCGATCAGGTCGTCAAGGCGGGCGAAGGATTCGACTTCGTCGTTGTCATCCACCAGAAAATAACTGCGTCCGGCGCTTTTCTTGAAAAACACGATCCATTCGGCCGGGTCCGCCGGGTTCTGAATCACATGGGTGGCAGAGATATGACCCTCTGCATGCCGCTCCCTTACTTGCTCTCGCTTCATGCTCGACTCCAGAAATGACAATGCCGCCAAAGCGTTGCTTTGGCGGCATCGGTGCTGAGGTCGGTATTCTATCAGCCGGAAATGCAAGCGGTGGCGGCGTTGCGTACATCCATGGGGCGCAGGGGCACGTTGGAGATACGCTCGTGCAGCTTGATGCTGCTGCCGTTGGAGCGCTCTTCAATATCGAAGACTGCGGCCGGGCCCGAAGAAAACTTCTGCGGCACGATCACCCGCACAGCGTCTTTCGCCTGTGGTTCGACTTGCAGGGCGCCACGGCTGCTGGCCAGTTTCTCGGTCAGGCATTGCGCGTATTCATTGGGTTTCTTGCCGGAAATCACGTTCATGGTGGGCAGCGACTCGTTGATTTCCTCGACGCTCGCACAACCACTGATCGCCAACGCAAGCGGCAAGACCCATACACCCCACTTCATACAAAAC
The DNA here is from genome assembly GCF_949767465.1 of Pseudomonas sp. IT-P12. Lineage (NCBI taxonomy): Bacteria > Pseudomonadati > Pseudomonadota > Gammaproteobacteria > Pseudomonadales > Pseudomonadaceae > Pseudomonas > Pseudomonas sp. IT-P12. The sequence continues at coordinate 13,471 of NZ_CATKPY010000021.1, forward strand.
CTCCGACAAAGATCCTCCGACAGCACAATCGCTGGTTTTCTCCGAGGCTCATTGCTTTTATCGTTCATTGAATTTCGAATAACCGTTTTTAATTGCCAAAGCGCAGCCCGGCAACCGGATAATAACCCGTCCGGGCTGATAAACTGCGCCAATCGCCCATGCTATCGTTTTGATTTTGTAGAAAAAGCCCTTCTGGAGGCGCCTCATGAAATTTATCCACCAGCGCGAGCACCTCAATGAAGACGATATCGTCGTCATCCAATGCTCCCAAATGTGCAACATCCGCTTGATGAACGACGCCAACTTCCGCAGCTTCAAGAATGGCGGCCGCCACACCTACCATGGCGGCGCGTTCGACACCTTCCCGGCGCGCATCACCGCACCGAGCACCGGTTTCTGGAACATCACCATCGACACCGTCAACCGCCGGGCAATCAGCGTCACCCGCAAGCCGACCCTGACCCACTCGATCAAGATCATCCGCCGTTCCAGCTCGAAACTGAGCTGAACAGCCCGACACGCAGGCACGACCATGGCCCAAACCACCAAATACGTCATCAAGTACAAGCTCAACGGTGAGCGTCGCTTCGAATTTGCCCAGCTTGAACACGGCACTGAAGCCGAAGCCAGGGCAGCGCTGGACGCCCTGCATGGCGCCGGTGAAGATGTCATCAGCGAGATCAGCGTCAGCAAGGCGCTGTAACACGTGGATTCATGAGCCCGATGAACTTCGATCTGTTTGCCGACGCGGAGCCCGAACAGGTCCCGCGGCGCGAGCAGATTGGCGAACAGTCCTTCGTCCTGCGGGGCTTCGCCCTGCCCTGGCTGGAGCGATTGCTGCCGGCGCTGGAGACGGTGCTGGCGGCGGCGCCGTTTCGACAAATGGTCACGCCCGGTGGCTTCACCATGTCGGCGGCCCTGAGCAGTTGCGGCACGTGGGGCTGGACCACCGACCGTAACGGTTATCGCTATTCACGCCTCGATCCTCACACCCAGGCGCCCTGGCCTCCGATGCCCGAGGTGTTTTTCGCCCTCGCCCAGGCGGCGGCGCTGGACGCGGGTTTTGCCGACTTCGTGCCCGATACATGCCTGATCAACCGCTACATTCCCGGCGCGAAGATGTCATTGCATCAGGACAAGAACGAAGCGTCCTACGCAGCGCCCATTGTTTCCGTGTCCCTGGGGCTGCCGGCGATGTTCCTGTTCGGTGGATTCGAGCGCAACGACAAAAGCCAGCGGGTGCCGCTGTTTCACGGCGATATCGTGGTCTGGGGCGGAGTCGATCGCCTGCGTTATCACGGCATCTTGCCAATCAAGGCAGGTCAGCATCCACGCCTGGGCGAGCAACGGATCAACTTCACGTTCCGCACCTCACACTGAACCCCGGAATTTGACCGCAAGCCCCGGAGTGCGGCGACCTCGCCGTCTGGTTAATCTGACTCAAACGGATCAACGGACAGAACGCCATGACCATCACCGAGAACGATCCCCGCTGGGCTGCCGTCGTCGCCCGCGACCCCCGGGCTGACGGGCAGTTTGTGTATGCGGTGAAAACCACCGGCATCTATTGTCGCCCCAGCAGCCTCGCACGCCTGCCCAAGCCGCAGAACGTCGAATTCTTCGACTCGGCCGAGCAAGCCCAGGCAGCGGGTTATCGCCCGAGCAAACGGGCGGCGAAGGATCACTCCGAGGTCGCCACGCAACACGCCGCGACCGTCGCCGCCGCGTGCCGGCAGATCGAAACCGCCGAGCACCTGCCGACGCTGGGCGAGCTGGCCGGTGCCGCCGGCCTGAGCAGCTTTCACTTCCATCGGGTATTCAAAACCGTCACCGGCCTGACACCCAGGGGCTATGCCACGGCCCACCGCTCGCGCAAGCTGCGTCAGCGTCTGGCCGATGCGGGTTCGGTGACCGAAGCGCTGTATGACGCGGGCTTCAACTCCAACAGCCGTTTTTATGAAGCGGCGGATCAGGTGTTGGGAATGAAACCCGGCGATTACCGCGCCGAGGGACAGAACAACGACATTCGCTTTGCCGTCGGCCAGTGTTCCCTGGGGGCGATTCTGGTGGCGCAGAGCGCGCGCGGCGTTTGCGCCATCCTGCTGGGGGACGACCCGCACCAACTGGTGTGCGATCTGCAGGACAAGTTTCGACGGGCCAACCTGATCGGCGCCGACCACGCGTTCGAGCAACTGATCGCCAGGGTCGTCGGTTTCATCGAAGCCCCGGCCATCGGCCTGGATTTGCCGCTGGACGTGCGCGGCACGGCATTCCAGGAACGTGTCTGGCAGGCACTGCGCGACATCCCCGCCGGCAGTACCGCCAGTTACGCCGACATCGCCCGGCGCATCGGTGCCCCCAAAGCCGTGCGCGCCGTGGCCCAGGCCTGCGGCGCGAACAGTCTGGCGGTGGCGATTCCCTGCCATCGCGTGGTGCGCAGCGACGGCAACCTGTCAGGTTATCGCTGGGGCGTGGAGCGCAAACGTCAGTTGCTGGAGCGGGAGACGCGCTGAATCAGCGGTTCACATCCACCACCACCCGGCCACGCAACTGGCCGGCGAGCAGGCGCGGTGCCGCCTCGATCGCTTCGCTCAGGCCGATTTCGTGACTGATCAGTGGCAGCAGCGCAAAATCCAGGTCCTTGGCCAGCCGGTTCCACGCCACAATCCGCTTGGCCTTGGGCTGGGTCACGCTGTTGATCCCGGCGAGCGTCACGCCACGCAGGATGAACGGGGCGACCGACGCCGGAAAATCCATGCCCTGGGCCAGGCCGCACGCGGCGACCGTGCCGTTGGCCTTGGTGCTGGCGCAGGCGTTGGCCAGGGTATGGCTGCCCACCGAGTCGATCACCGCCGCCCAGCGTTCCTTGGCCAAGGGTCTGCCGGGCTCGGACAGGGTCGCACGGTCGATGATGTCGCTGGCACCCAGGCGTTTCAGGTAGTCGTGTTCCGAAGTACGCCCCGTGGACGCCACCACCCGGTAACCGAGTTTGTTGAGCAAGGCGATGGCGAAACTGCCGACACCACCGTTGGCGCCCGTCACCAGGACCTCACCCTGCTCCGGCGTCACGCCGTTATGTTCCAGCGCCAGAATGCTCAGCATCGCCGTGTAACCGGCGGTGCCGATGGCCATGGCCTGGGCGGGGGTGAATTCCCGGGGCAAGGGAATCAGCCAGTCGCCATTGAGGCGCGCCTTTTGCGCCAGTCCGCCCCAGTGCCCTTCGCCGACGCCCCAGCCATTGAGTACGACCTGATCACCGACCTTGTAGTCCGGATGGCCGCTGACTTCGACGGTGCCCGCCAGATCGATGCCGGGCACCATCGGGAATTTTCGCACCACCGGGCTGCTGCCGGTGATGGCCAGGCCGTCCTTGAAGTTCAACGTGCTGTAGGCCACACGCACCGTCACATCGCCCTCGGGCAGTTGATCGTCATTGATCTGTTGCAGCGTGGCGCGGTAACCGCTGTCGTCCTTGTCGATCAGAATCCCCTGGAACATGGCTGTCTCCGGCTGGTTATGAATAGGCTGTAATGGAATAGCACAGCTTCATTGTTTGCCATACCCGACTTTTGGCAAATGACCGGGTGGGAGCGGCCCATACAAAAACTCGATTGGTATTACGCCCATAATTTCTGTTAAAAAATCCCGCACTACCGTCCCTGCCCTGTTTTGACGTCGGAGAACCCTGCAATGAGCCACTGGCCAGACACCCGAATAATCGATCTGCTGGGGATCGAACTGCCGATCATCCAGGCCCCCATGGCTGGCGCCACGGGCATCGCCATGGTGGTCGCCGCGAGCGAGGCTGGCGGCCTGGGCTCGCTGCCCGCCGCGATGCTGAGCACCGAACAATTGCGCGAAGACCTCAAGACCATCCGCCAGCAGACCCGGCGACCGATCAACGTCAACTTCTTCTGTCACCAGCCGCCTGCCGCCGATGAGCCACGCGCACAAGCTTGGAAAACTCTGCTGGAGCCCTACTACCGTGAATTGGACGTGGACTTCGATGCCCCCACGCCCGTGTCCAATCGCGCGCCCTTCGACGATGCGACCTGCAAGATCGTTGAAGAGCTACGGCCGGAGGTGGTGAGTTTCCACTTCGGTCTGCCCGAGCAATCCCTGCTGGATCGCGTCAAGGCAACGGGGGCCAAGGTGTTGTCGTCGGCCACCACGGTCGAAGAGGCCATCTGGCTGGAACAGCATGGCTGCGATGCGATCATCGCCATGGGTAATGAGGCTGGGGGCCATCGCGGCATGTTCCTCACCGACGACATCAGTGGCCAGGTCGGCCTGTTTGCCCTGCTGCCGCAAATCGTCGACGCCGTGAAAGTGCCCGTGATTGCCGCAGGCGGCATTGCCGATGCACGAGGTGTCGCAGCGGCGTTCGTGCTGGGCGCTTCGGCGGTACAGGTGGGCACGGCGTACCTGTTCACGCCGGAGGCCAAGGTCAGTCCCTCCCACCACCAGGCCTTGCGCACGGCGAAAGAAAGCGACACCGCGCTCACCAACCTGTTCACCGGTCGTCCGGCACGGGGCATTTTCAATCGGGTGATGCGCGAAATCGGCCCCATGAGCGACAAGGCGCCGGCCTTTCCGCTCGCCGGCGGCGCGTTGCTGCCGCTGCGGGCCAAGGGCGAGGCGCAGTTCGCCAATCTCTGGGCCGGGCAGGCGTTCCCGTTATCGGTCGAAATGTCCACTGCCGAATTGACCCGGCACCTCGCCGAGCAAGGCCTGGCGAAGCTGACACGCACTTGATGCAAGCCCTGTAGCCGCCACTGCTGGCGGCTACAGGGGTCAATTGGACGCACCCGATGGATTCCGTTTGCAGGCATTTCGCTATATAGTTTTTTACATAGCGATCACCCCCCTCGCTTCACTGCCTACCACGGAGCCGTTTCATGACCATTCGTGCCTTACGTTTTGCCCCGCTGCTCGCCGTATTCGCCATTGCCGGCGCCCATGCAGACGAAGTGCAGGTGGCCGTCGCCGCCAACTTCACTGCGCCGATCCAGGCCATCGCCGCCGACTTCGAGAAAGACACCGGGCACAAACTGGTCACCTCCTTCGGTGCAACGGGCCAGTTCTATACGCAGATCAAGAACGGCGCGCCGTTCGAAGTGTTCCTTTCCGCCGATGACACCACCCCGGCAAAACTCGAAACCGAAGGCGACACGGTCAAGGGATCGCGCTTCACCTACGCCGTCGGCACCCTGGCGCTCTGGTCGGCCAAGGAAGGTTACGTCGATGGCAAAGGCAAAGTGCTGAGCGACAACCAGTACAAACACCTGTCGATTGCCAACCCGAAAACCGCACCTTATGGCCTCGCCGCGACTCAGGTACTGGCCAAACAGGGGCTGACCGACAAGGTCAAGGACAAGATCGTCGAAGGCCAGAACATCACCCAGGCGTTCCAATTCGTGTCCACCGGTAACGCCGAACTGGGCTTCGTGGCCTTGTCGCAGATCTATAAAGACGGCAAAGTCACCAGCGGTTCGGCCTGGATCGTTCCCGCCAGCCTGCACGACCCGATCAAACAGGATGCGGTGATCCTCAACAATGGCAAAGACAACCCAGCCGCCAAGGCGCTGGTTGACTACCTCAAGGGACCGAAAGCCGCTGCTGTCATCAAGTCCTATGGCTACGAGCTTTAAATGACCCTGACGAGTGCCGATTTTTCCGCAATCTGGTTGACCCTGAAGCTGGCCTCACTGACCACGGTCATCCTGCTGATCATCGGCACTCCGATTGCGTTGTGGCTGTCGCGCACCCGGTCCTGGCTGCGCGGCCCGGTCGGGGCGATCGTCGCCCTGCCCCTGGTGCTGCCGCCCACGGTGATTGGTTTTTATCTGTTGCTGGCACTGGGCCCCAACGGTTTTGTCGGCCAGTTCACCCAATCGCTGGGGCTGGGCACCCTGAGTTTCAGTTTTGCCGGCCTGGTGATCGGCTCGGTGCTCTACTCGATGCCGTTCGTGGTCCAGCCGCTGCAAAACGCATTTTCCGCCATCGGCACCCGCCCGCTGGAAGTGGCCGCAACCCTGCGCGCCAATCCCTGGGACGTGTTCTTCAGCGTCATCCTGCCCCTGGCCCGACCGGGTTTCATCACTGCGGCGATTCTCGGCTTCGCCCACACCGTCGGCGAGTTCGGTGTGGTGCTGATGATCGGCGGCAACATACCGGACAAGACCCGGGTGGTCTCGGTGCAAATCTACGATCACGTCGAAGCCATGGAATACGCCCAGGCTCACTGGTTGGCCGGGGCCATGCTGGTGTTCTCGTTCGCCGTGTTGCTGGCGCTCTACTCCAGCCGCAAAACCAAAGCAGGCTGGAGCTGATCGATGATTCATACGCGTTTGAAGTTGAGTTACTCGGGGTTCGCCCTGGATGTGGATTTGCAACTGCCGGGCCGAGGCGTCACGGCGTTGTTCGGCCATTCCGGCTCGGGCAAGACCACCTGCCTGCGCTGCATCGCCGGCCTGGAACGTGCCGAACAGGGATTCATCCAGGTCAACGATGAAGTCTGGCAGGACAGCGAGCGCAAGGTGTTCGTCCCACCCTACAAGCGTGCACTCGGCTACGTGTTCCAGGAAGCCAGCCTGTTCCCGCACCTGTCGGTGCTGGCCAACCTGGAGTTCGGTCTCAAGCGCATTGCGAAACAGCAGCGCCGGGTCGACATGGCGCATGCCACCCGGTTGCTGGGCATCGGCCACCTGCTCGACCGGCATCCCCAGCACCTGTCCGGTGGCGAACGCCAGCGCGTCGGCATCGCCCGCGCCCTGCTCACCAGCCCGCAGTTGCTGTTGATGGACGAACCGCTGGCGGCGCTGGATGCGCAACGCAAGGGCGAGATCCTGCCGTACCTGCAGCGTCTGCACGATGAACTCGACATCCCGGTGCTGTACGTCAGCCACTCCCAGGATGAAGTGGCGCGCCTGGCCGATCACATCGTGCTGCTCAGCGAAGGCAGGGCTCTGGCCAGCGGCCCGATTGGCGATACCCTGGCGCGCCTCGACTTGCCGCTGGCACTGGGGGACGACGCCGGCGTGGTGATCGAGGGACAGGTCAGCGCCTATGACGTCGATTATCAATTGCTGACCCTGCAACTGCCGGACAGCGCGTTGAACATTCGCGTCGCACACACGTCGATGGCGGTCGGCCAGACGCTTCGCTGCAAGGTCCAGGCGCGGGATGTCAGCCTGAGCCTGCACAGCGCCGAACACAGCAGCATCCTCAATCGCCTGCCGGTGACCGTGGTCAGCGAAATGGGCGCGGACAACGCGGCTCACGTGCTGATCCGCCTGGACGCAGGCGGCACGCCGTTGCTGGCGCGGATCACCCGCTACTCCCGGGATCACTTGAAGGTACACCCCGGCCAGCCGCTCTGGGCGCAAATCAAGGCCGTGGCGGTACTGGCGTAAATCCGCTGGCACGACGGCAACGGCGCGTGGTCAATGGCTGTAACGGCCCCTGATTCGTAGCCAAGGACAACCGCCATGCCCGACGCCGTAACGCTCGATGCACTGCCGCCCGACCTGCATTATGTCGATGACACCCAACCCGGCCTGACACGCAGGAAACTGCGCGGCAAGTTCTGCTATTTCGATGCCTCGGGCCAGCGCATCACCGATCCAGACGAAATCAAGCGCATCAACGCCCTGGCCGTACCCCCGGCGTATACCGATGTGTGGATCTGTGCCGACCCGCGCGGACACCTGCAAGCCACCGGGCGCGATGCTCGGGGGCGCAAGCAATACCGGTATCACCCGCGTTGGCGCGAAGTGCGCGACGCCGACAAATACTCGCGCCTGCGCGACTTCGGGCTCGCCCTGCCAAAGCTGCGCCGACAACTGGAAACGTTGCTGGATGCCCCGGGCTTCAGTCGCGACAAAGTCATGGCCACGGTCATTTCCCTGCTCGATGCGACGTTGATTCGCGTCGGAAACGCGCAATACGCGCGGGACAACCGCTCCTACGGGCTGACCACCCTGCGCAACCGCCACGTGGAGGTCAATGGCACGGCGATCCGCTTCCAGTTTCGCGGCAAGAGCGGCATCGAACACCAGATCACCGTGAAGGACCGGCGCCTGGCGCGGATCATCAAGCGCTGCCAGGAGATTCCCGGGCAAAACCTGTTTCAATACCTGGATGAAAACGGCGAGCGCCACACCGTCAGTTCGTCCGACGTGAATGCCTACCTGCAACACCTCACCGGCGCCGACTTTACCGCCAAGGACTACCGCACCTGGGCCGGCAGCGCCCTGGCGCTGGCGCTGCTGCGAGAGCTGCAATGGGAGCCGGAGTCGGACGCCAAGCGTCATGTGGTGGAGATGGTCAAGAACGTCGCCCGGCAGCTGGGTAATACCCCGGCGGTGTGTCGCAAGTGCTACATCCACCCGGCCGTGCTCGATGGCTTTCTGCTCGGGGCCCTGGCGGCACTGCCGCGCCCGAGAACGCGCAAGGGCCTGCGGGCCGAGGAAGTCGGATTGGCGATGTACCTGGAGCAGATGATCGAAGCGAGCCAACCGACGAACTGAGCGTGCATTTTTTGCACGATCAGCCAAGGCTTCTATAGTTGTTGTGACTGAAATCAGCGCCGGTGAGGCCATGGAAGACATTTTCGTTGTGAAGCGCTGCAACAAGATCATCATTCATGGCCGCCGGGCCGGGGAAACCCATCATCAACCCCCTGACGCGGCCGTCTGGTATCGCATCGCCGATACCCGTACCCAAGGCTTCATCGGTGACGGTTATGACCGCGAAGAGGACGCCCAGCGCGCGTGCGTGCAGCTCAACGCCCGATCCCGCGTGACCGCCCGGCAAGGTTGAAGCCCCGGTCTATACTCAAATGGCTGAGGGACCAGCAACGGCTAAGGCCCGCCTCGAACGGGCTTTTCGATGCCATCTGCGAGGTTCCTTGAACGGAGGTTTGCCATGTCCGAAAAAGAGTCCATCACTACCCTGCTCACCCTGCTCGACTCGCGCCAGGTGCGCCTTGCTGCCGCCTGCAAGGAAATCGCCGACTGGGTCGATCATCAAGGCGGGCACCCGACCGCCCTGAGAATTCGTGATCGCCTGAACGACATCGAGAAGGACACGCCACTGATCCGCAACACCTTGTCCTCCCTCAAACCTGTCGACCGGCCGCTGCCCCGGTTCAAATGACAGCTGGGCCCGGTGATGCGAGGCGCGTGAACGGCGACGCTGGAGTCGCCGAGTACGCCATTGCCTGACCGTTTGTCGTAAACCCCCACCCGGCCGAAGCCGGGATTTTTTTTATGCGCCCATTTCACATCGCATTCACATTCGCCCTTCTACAGTGACCCCACTCCTTTGCAACACCCCATGACCCGCCCGCACGCGGGTCTCTTTTTGCCTGTTGCTTGCTCGCCGAACGTCCCGTGTCGAAAAAGGTCCAACGATTACACGTCACGAAGGAGACGTCCGATGGTTACTCACTTCAAAACTGGCGGCCACCTGGCCTGCGGCCATAAAGGCAGTAAGCTCACCTCAAGCACTGAACTGACCCGGGTGAAATGCAGAAGCTGCCGTAACACCGAAGCATTCAAGAATGCACGCAAAGACCAGCGCAACGCTGCCCGACGTGCCGCACGCAAAGCCAAAGCCACTCATACCGCCAATGACTGGCGCACCGCGTGGATCGAACGACTCACCGCGATGGACGGACTGCAACGCTTGCCTCGTGGTTTTCATGGGCAGGCCTTCGTTTAGCGGACCGCTCTGCACCTGCGCAGTTGCACGCGACTGCGCAGGACCGCCATAGACTTGCGTTCAATCAAGGCGACAAACCCTTTCCTCGACTAGGATTCATAGCGCATCGGCACGACGCTTTTTTTCGTGTGAGCGACTGTTCAAGGAGGGGACATGACACCGATTCATAAAGCGGAGAAAACCTACCGCCTCTGGTCCAACCCGATCCTGCTGGAACTCAAGGAACGGGAACATCAATTGGACCCTGCCGCCCGCCAGGCGCTGCAGAACATCCTGCTGGAGAGACGACTGGTGAACACCGGCAACCCGGCGGGCCTCGAGCGACGCCAGGCAGAAGATTAGCCGAGTCGAAAAGCCGCCCTCGTTTCCGCAGCCGAGGCGATGCCCCCGGCCGTCAACCCGTGCTCCCTGAAACCTAAGTATGGCAACGCGATACCCATGGACGATGGTTCAGGTTTCTGCCTGGGAATAGTGTTTGCGGACCGGTAATGCGACTTCATCGCGAAATGCCTCTGCGCATCCGGCCCTTCTTCTCCGCATAAGCGGTCCCAGACGAGAGCTTTCACCATGACCGACGAAATCAAAGGAACCACCCGCCGAGCTCTGATGAGCGCGAGTGTGGCGATCGCTGCGCTGGCAGCAGCCGCACCGGCCCTGGCGAGTCAATCGAGCAACGTGCAAGCGCCCGCGAGCGGCGGCTCCCGCGGCAAGGGCCAGGGCTCGGGCTACCTCACACTCAAGGACGGCACGACGCTGTTCTACAAGGACTGGGGCACCGGCCAACCTATCGTTTTCCATCATGGCTGGCCGCTGTCCGGCGATGACTGGGATAACCAGATGCTGTTCTTCCTCAGCAAGGGCTATCGCGTGATCGCCCATGACCGGCGCGGGCATGGCCGCTCCACCCAGACTGCAACCGGCAATGACATGGACACCTATGCAGCCGACCTTGCGGAACTGGCGGCGCACCTCGATCTCAAGGGCGCCGTGCACGTGGGCCACTCCACCGGCGGCGGCGAAGTAGCCCGGTACGTGGCGCGCCACGGTGGCGGTGGTCGTGTCGCTAAGGCGGTACTGATCGGTGCCGTCCCGCCGCTCATGTTGCGCACCGACAAAAACCCCGGCGGCGTGCCACTGAAAGTGCTCGATGGTTTCCGCGAAGCCCTGGCGGCGAACCGCGCGGAGTTTTACCGGGAAGTGGCCGCAGGCCCCTTCTACGGCTTCAACCGGCCAGGTGCCAAGGTCTCCGAGCCGGTGATCGACAACTGGTGGCGCCAGGGCATGGAGGGCGGTGCCAAGGCGCACTACGACTGCATCAAAGCCTTTTCGGAAACCGACTTCACCGAGGATCTCAAAAGAATCGACGTGCCTACGCTGGTCCTGCACGGCGAAGACGACCAGATGGTCCCGGTCGACGACTCGGCCCGACTGACCATCAAGTTGCTCAAGCGCGGAACACTGAAAACCTACCCCGGCCTGCCCCATGGCATGTGCACCACCCATGCAGCGACGATCAATGCGGACCTGTTGGCGTTCATCCAGGGGTGAGACAGCGACGGTCGTGACAGGCTCGAAAGAATAGCGAGCCAGAAACAAACAAGGGTTTGCGTGCTTTCGCTCGCAAACCCTTGTTTTTTTCTGAAGATGGTGCCCGAAGCCGGAATCGAACCGGCACGCCCTTACGAGCGGGGGATTTTAAGTCCCAAGGGGAAATCAATCAGGCTGCACCTTCTGATAGGTTTTCTGGTCCGCAATCAGGAGCAAATCACGACCACGAAGACCAATGTTTTCGCATGTAAGAAAATAATTGCGGACCGGAAAAACCCGCAGGGACCAGCCAGTTTTCAAACACGCCCAACAAATTTCCGCGCTTCGGCTTATGCCGATTGTGCATATCGTCACCACTCCTTCCACGGCGTCCTGCCGACCGAACATCACCCCCCAAACTGCTACGCTTTCCTCCATCCACGGAGGAATCCCAATGCCCAATTCTGATCTGCTCCCTACCCTTCTCTTCAAGATCAACGAAAACCAACTCGCGTTGGAAGCGGCCATCATGGAGCTTTCGAACTGGGTCGAGGCCCGCGGCTCAGCCGATGTCGCTGACAATGTGCGCGGCGCCTTGGACACGATCGACCGGAATGAGGAGTTCATCAAACTGACACTGGCGGTTCTGATGACGCCAGAAGACGTGGGCTAGGCCCCAGCCAGTTCCTTCAGCCGGGCCTCGGTCGCGGCTTCGAAGATGACGTACATCTTTTCGATGGTCTCGGCATTCAATACCCGCCCGGCCTCAAGACCGAGCACGAACCCCTCCGCCCGGGCTCCAGCCTTCGCTGCGACCAGCATCGAGTCCGAGCGGGCGATCTGGGCAAGCAGCCTGTCAGCCTCCCGTTCAATCTTGTCACCCAGGGTCAAACCTTCCATTCCATTACCTTCATTACGACATCCAATACATCACCAGCAGAACCACTGAAACCCAAGCGACCGTCAACACAATCGAGTAGCCGATCAACTGCTTATCCATCAGTACTGCTTCCCCGACGTGAGGAGGAAGGATGGGCCCCTGGGCGCCCAGCCACAAGACTGGCGAGCGGCCACCATGGTTGGCGCAATTCGTCGCCCTGCCCTCGCCCAATAGCCTCGCCTCGATTACTGTATATGCAAACAGTATCGATAAGGCTTCACCATGGACCCGCACGAAATCGAAGACACCAGCGACTGGCTCGGCTGTCCGACCGAACTTGAAACTTGCCGGCACTTCTTGCGCATTTATGAGAACGAAGTCTTGGAGCTGACGCTGCAGGCCCGCAAAGCACGCGAGGACGTTTTCGGCTTGGTGCAGATGCACGCCGAGGTCTGCAAGGAGAGAGACAAACTCAGGGCTGAACTGATCAAGGCTCGCTCCGACCTGGCGGACGCCAAGCGCAAGGCAACCGATATCGAAACGAAGACTGCCTGGGAGTTGATGGCCAATGGCAAACACATCAGCGAGCTGGCGGCACAGATCAAAATCCTCAAAGGTGAAGAGACATTTTCTGCTCCACTGCCGCGCCGCAGGGAAGGTTCCGAGATGTGAAGTCAGCCTCAAGGCTGGGTAATGAGCCCCGGCCCGTGGCTGATCAGCCGCAAGAATAGCAGTCAGCCATTAATCATTGGCAACGGCAGCGGTCTTTTACAGTTCGCTGTGAATCGCAGCCTTTTTCAAATTGGACCAATCAAAGACAAGAGCATTGGATCTAGACCCGATGCATCATTGTCTTTAGAGTCAATAAAACAAGCAACTTCATCAGCTTAGCCTATACAACCATCCACTACCGAGGAGTCCTCATGTCGCGCGAAAATTGGTTCGAAGTATCTCCTGGTGCAGCAAAAGCTATGACCGGTTTGCATCATTACGTGACCACGGGTACTGATCTACCGCCATCGATAATTCATCTGGTATTTCTTCGGGTATCGCAGCTCAACGGCTGTGCTTATTGCATCGATTTGCATTCCCGCGATCTCATCAAAGAGTACATGTCTGTAGACAAGGTGCTCATGGTGCCGGTCTGGCACGAAGCGGAATATTTGTTTTCCGATCAGGAGCGTGCTGCGTTGGCGTGGGCAGAAGAAGTTACCCGGGTCGGAGAAACTCACGTATCCGACGACGCATACGCTGCTGCATCCGCCGTATTTGCGCCCAAAGATCTAGTCGATCTGACCGCAACGATTGCCGCCATGAACGCATTCAACCGTATGGGTGTCACTTTCAGGTTGAAACCTGCAGCCAAGGCCTAACCCCTTCTCGAACGCAATCACGAGTGCCCGGCAACCCGCTCGCCAGTGGCACTCCCCCTCGATTCCAGATCGAGAACAACTCCCAGCTATTCAAGTAGATCCCGCACGTAAGCCTGACAAGCCTTCAGCGCAATCACCGCCCGGTCGCCTTCATCGGTGATGCCGATAATTCGTTGAGCATGCGCTGGGTCAAGTTCGGCTCGTACTCCTGCATGAACCATGCTGCCGGCGACGGTGGCGGCAGGCACTGAACAGCCACCGGCTGAACCCTGGGCGAGGATGACTGACAGCCGCAGATCAGAAGTGGCAAGGCGATCGCGCAGGCGAGCCTGATTGGCTTGAGCATCGCTCAGTTCCTTGTGGTGGGTTTGGTCGCTGGCCGTCAGGCGCTGCTCGAGCGCGAGCCGCTTGTCCTGCTCGCTCTTCTGTGCGGCGGCGCCGACCATGGCCAGCTGATTGAGGGTGTCGGTGTGGGAGCGGGCCAGCTCGGCGAGCTGCCGCCCGTAGCGCCAGTCCTGCACCTGCCAGGTGCCGCCGGCGGCGATCAGCACGAGCAGCACTACGCCGGCCAGTGCAAGCTTCATCGAGGCCGGGCTCATGGCACGTCCTTGAAGAAGACGTGGCCGCCCAACTTAAGTGTCTGCCGCGCCTTCGCCGCCCAGGCCGGGGGCTTCTTCATGGCGATCGCGTAATAGTGCGTGGCGCCGCTGGTTGGGTCCGGCACCTTCCCGTCGATTATCTGATCAGCGACGACCCGGCACTGCGCCAGCTCGCGGAACGGGATCTGCTTCACCGCGATGAGGAACGGGTAGTTCGGATCAGTCTTGTTCCAGCAGCTGAACTGCCACGGGGCCTGGCACACGCCGGCATAGCCCTCCCCCCACCACGATTTCTCTTTTCCGTCGAACACGCGGTTGCGGATCGTCCAGGCCACGGCGACTTTTCCTGCCGACGATTCACCCCGGGCCTCGCCCCATATTGTGCGGGCGAGGATGTCGCGGTCCTTTTCGGTGATGGTCATACTTTTCTCCAGGCAAAAAAAATCCCGCTCGCTGGCGGGTTGTTGAGTTGGGAGTCGATCAGTTCACTGCCCAGTCACGTCGACGATCAGGGCCTGGAACTTGCCGAATTTGTAGGCGGGGTTGGCCGGGGCTGAGGTCACCATCTGTGAGCGTGTCCAATATCTTGAGTTCAACGAGAAGCGCAGGCCCCCGGCAATGGCTGTAGCTGACGGCGAACTGCGCCAGTACTCGATCAAAAGCTGGGTGCCGACCGGCGTAACGTCCATCCCGATGCTTCCCGACCAGGCCCCATACGCCACGGCATATTGCTTAGAGGCGTTCCACACCCAATCGCCGAAGAACGCCGCGTAGTCCGGACCATTGAGGATGGTTTCAATCCGCATCGATGGGCACATGGCGTCGAAGACCAAGGCGCCGGCGGCGTTGAACACCTGAAGCCCATAGGGCTGCGCGGAGTTGACCCCGAGCGCGTACCGGTAATACGTGACGCTCGACCCAAACGGAGCGGCGAACACGTACCGCAAGCCCGCACCACTCGGCAGGATGGAGTGAAGTGCCACCCGGTCAGATCCGCGCACCGCAACAAATTCCGTAACCGAGGACGTGAACACCTGCACACCGTTGATCGGCAGGCCGGCATCATCCAGCAGAGAGCCTGAAGTAACAGTGCCCTTCGCCAGCAGCATGTAGTTCTGGTAGTTCTCGTCGATCTGGATGGTTCCGGAGGTGTTGAATATCTGCAATCCGGCCGGCATCAGAAAACTCCGTAGAAAATTGTTGCCGCGAGAGGCGTTCGCCCTGGTGCGAAAGTCCAGCTCATGGTCGTGCCGGAAAAGGTCACCTCAGGGCCGAAGCTGCCCACCGGAACGGCCCCACCGGAAATGATCACGAAATAGAAAGGCGTGCCCTGCACCAAGTCCGGCACAGAAATTGATCCCGCGCTCGTGCCGCTGTTGACGCTACCCAGGAAGCGCGAAAGCCTGGTGGTGATATCCACCACCAGATTCCCGGCCGGGTCCCAAACCTGAAGTCCTGCTGGCATTACCACATCCCCAATCGAACGCGCCGCGTTCCCGCGCCGTCGTAGACGTTGATCACCGTGTTGTTCATCGTCAGCCGGCCTGTGCCTGGAACAGATCCATTCATTTCCCAGCCAGTCGCCTTGCCGAGCCTCCAACCGGAAGTGCCGGCAACGTAATCGTTTGACTGGATGGTGTTACCGATCTTCGCGTTCGTGATCGACCCGTCCTCGATGAACGCCGCCTTGAGGAATGCGGTGTTGTTCTCGACCACGAACGGATAGAAGATCTCGGAAGCATTGGGATCAATGATCGCGAACCGGCTCGCCGCGATAAGCACCTGGCTGGTGATGATCCCTTCGTCGTTCTCCACGCCAATGCCGATGCCGGCCAGGTACGGTTTCCCGTCAACAGTGAGCTGGGTCTTGATGCTGTACATCGCCGCCAGCTCAGTTTTCACCTGCTCGATCAGCACCAGCGACCCGTCACCCGCCTCGATTTTGTCCAGCAGCAGCTGGCTCAGCTGAGTTTCAGTGATCTTGCCGTTCAGGTAATCCAGGATGGGGCCGGCGTCCGCAGACGATTGGCCGAAGACCGGCCCGAAGAACGCACCGACGTTGCCGATCCGGTCCACCAGGCGAGCCCAGAAAAAGAACGTCTTCCCCGCGGCCAGCCCCATGACGGTGAGGTCGGTTTGCGGATAGGCGTAGTCACCAAACTTGATGGCCTCTGCGATCTGGTTAGTTTCGCTGTACCAGATCTCCGTGCGCTGCAGGTCGGCGGTGCTCACGTCCTGGGGAATGCCCCACTTGAGCTTGATGCCGAACACGATCGATTCTGCGGTTAACGAAGACACCACCGGTGGCGGCGTGGTCTTCCCGTTCAGCACCGTCTCGATGGACGTCGCGAACACCGAGCCGATGTCGAGCGAGTTTATCGCCCGGACCTTGGCCACGTAGCGGCCGGCGTAGATCCCGCTCACGTCAACCGACGTGGTGCCGGTGCGGCCCGCGAAGATCCAGTCGCCGTCGTTCTTGCGCCAGTACACTTCGAAGGCTATCGCGCTCGGCGGCCGATCCCACTCGATGGTCATCACACTGATGGCGCTGCCCTGGTCGACGAAGTGGTCGTTGCTGACGGTCACGGTCGCCGGCGGCTGTTGCACGCTCGGCGGGATCACTGTGATCGGCGGGCGCTCGATGCGCGTGCCGTTGTCGATGGCGCCGAATTTGCTCGAGTTGTGGCGCACGGCCATGATCGGAAAATTGATTTCAGAGTCGGAAAACTCTTCCGCCACGGACATTACGCGGAACTGCTGGACGGCCAGGGTCGGCGAATCGATAGCCCACATCGAATGGCGCGGCGGCAGATCGTCGAGATCTTCGGCCAGCACCACCTGCTGCACTTCAGCAGGAAAGCCCGTGGTGTCGAAGGTGACATTGCCGTTGTCCCAGGTAATGCCGGTGCTGTCCCATGTCAGCGGGTAACCCACGGACTTGATCGCGCGCGAGACGGCTTTGCCGTTGGGCATGATCAGCGTGATGGTGTCACCGGGGAAAGCGGTCACGTCGGCATCCAGCACCAGCGTGTCCAGGGTCGAAGAACGCAGGCGTCCACCAATACGGCGCCCTGCCCGGTCATTGTCGGCGATGCGAATGATCTGCCCGGGGCGCGCCAGCGTGCCGTCCAGGCCCACCGAGAAGCCGACACTTTCTGTCTCCAGGCGGTTGGTGAGCAGCGCCCACTTGCCGATGCGATGTGCTTGGGCCTGAGACGTGCAGCCGGTGGCCGTGATTTCGGTCTGCTGGATACCGTAGCGGGTAATCCCGGCCTGGTCGTCGACGTACTCGACCTTCTGCCGGTAGAAGTCGGTCGGGTCGTTCCAGCTCACCAGGGCGACTGTGTAGCGCGTCTTCTTGGCCGACCCCGAGTAGTTAAACTTGCCGTCGATGACATTGGCGTTCGAGTAGGTGTAGACCGGGTCCTCGGGAATGTCGGCTACTGCCATGACTGAACCGGCCGCCCAGTACGCCATGCCGCGGAACGTGGTGGCCAGATCCTGCAACACCTTCAGGGCATCCGCACGCACCGAGAGAAACAGGTTGCAGGTGAAACGCGGCTCCATGCCGCCCTTTCCGTCCGGCACCAACTGGTCACAGTACTGCCCGATGCGGTACAGCTCCCACTTGTCGATCTGGCTGGCGTTCAGCAGGTGGCCCAGGCCATACCGGAAGTGCAGCAGCAGGTCGTAAAAAATCCATGCGGGGTTATCGGTCCAGGCGCTTTGGAAACCGCCATCCCAGACGCCGGTGTAGGTCCGGGTCTCTGCGTCATAGTTGTTCGGTACCCGGATGATCCGGCCGTACAGGTCAAACGACCTGGTGGGGATCGACTGGAACTGTGAGGCGTCGAATTGAAGCCCAACCAGTGCGGAACCTGGGTAGCGCAGCTTCGCGTCGATGATTTCGGTGATGGCGTCGATGTTGGTGGTGTCTGCGATCGCGCCACTTGTGGAGTTCGGGGTCAGTCGGACCACGCGCACGGTCCAGCCGCTGACAGCGTCAGGCAGGTCTACGCGGTGCGAGCGCTCGTATTTGGTCGATGTCTTTCCACTGAGCGCCGAGGACAGGACGGTGATGAAAGGCCCGCCATCGGTTGAAAGGTCGATCCGGTAGGCGACGGTGTAGCCGTTGGTGTCACCGTTTGTGGTGTTGGTCTGCGCCAGGCGCGGCGTGGACAACCGAATGCGGACGGCCGACAGTTGCACGTTGCTGACGGAACGCACCCAGGCCTGGGCCGAGGTCAGCTCCACTCCGATAGCTGTTTCATTCTCCACGGCCGGGAAGCCTGCGATGTGGGTCTGATCCTGACTACCAGTGCGAGCATCGAGCGTCACGCCACTGAAGTTGATCCCGCCGTTTGCGTTCGCGAGCGGCGTTTCATCCAGGAACACCGACTGCATGCCGTTGGCCAGGCCACGGATTTCGCCTTCGCTGACCAAATCCAGGATGCGCGCATACGCGGTGCTCTGCAGACTGTCGGGCGCCTCAACAGACGGGCGCGGCTTCGATTCTCCGCCCTTGCGGCCGGTAATTGGGAGATCGGTCATGGCTTTCCTTAAGGCGAAAAAAAGCCCGCTCATGGCGGGCCGTCTGGCGGGGTTCGGGTTACATCTGGTCTTCGGAGTAGATCCCGGCGCTGATCACCGCGCTGCCGACGATCATCCGACCGTAGAGCAGCGGCACACAGCCGCCCTGAACGCTGGTGTTGACGGCGCCGTTGAATGAATAGCTGGGCCGGTTGTTGGGGCTGTCCTGCGTGCCCAGGCCTTTTGCCTGCGGGCTCAGCATTTGGATAGCGCCGCCGGCGACCAATGCGACACCGACCGGGAGTAAGGCTTGAAAGCCAGGAATGAATGACGCTGCGATCAATACCGCTCCGACAATGGTCTGGAGTAGCCCGGCCCGCTTGGAACCAGCAATCACCGGAACAATCCGAATCACGTCGCGCCCGGTCGGTTTCTCCAAGTCATCCTCTGCGAGGTTTTGCGAGCCGTTGAATATGGCGAACCTTAACCCCTTCCCACCGCTCTCCATCATGTACCGTTCAAACCCCGGAAACTGCGATTTGAAGTACCCCATAATGTCGCGGAATCCACCTGAGGTGGTCAGGCGATGCGTCCGCCCAAATAGGCGAGCAAGTGATCCGGACAAAATCACGGTTTGCATTTTTTCGGTGCTGGCACGGGGATACATATTTTCTCCAGGCATAAAAAAACCGCCCGGAGGCGGCTTTGTTCTGTTAGTTCAGAGGCAGTCCCGGACCGCTTCCTCAAGTGCTGCACGGCCCAGCATCTTTGCCCAAGGCATTCGCTGATAGAGCACAACCTTGCTTCCCTGGCCCGCCTCAGTTATTTCAAGAACTTCGTCTGTCATCATCTCAGTAGCTACGATCAATCGGTAACCACTTTCAGTTTCTGACATGGTGGCAATCGATCGCGCCTCTTGCCATTTCGGAAACACGCAGAGCGCATATTGTTTCGGCGTTTTTTTACTCAACGCGCTGACGGTTGGCTCATTTTTTCTGAGGTCGTTCGGAGTTGAACAGCCAGCCAGCACTGCCAAAACAAGCGATCCAATCAAAATCCGCATAGTTACCGCTCCTTGTGAGATCGGCAGACGATAGCATTCGGAGGCCGCAAACGAAAAAGCCCAGCGTTACGGAATGAGGCTCTCCCGCTACAGCTTGACCTATTTCGTTTCGGGAAGACGCTTGATTGATTGCGTCCACTTCGTTATGTCATCCGGTAATATTTTTACCGGTGACGCTGCTTTATTGCCAGCCGGAGGAGGTAGAGGGACCGGAACTTTAGTCATGCCGCCAGTATTTGGTGTCTCCGGTTTGCCTTGGCCTGAGGCAGGTGCTTCCGGCGTCAAACCAATTTGAGCGCCCACAACCGCGTAACCGACTGAATCTTTCGGTAGGGTCAGCAGGTTCTTGAACTTTACTGTCACCGTGTTCGATCGCCCTGAACTACTGTCACCGGAAATCTCACCACCAACTCCTACTCCATCGCTCACCGCAGGAGCAGCCAAATCTACCTTCAGTTTTCCTCCATTTGTAGAGTCTGCGGATATCTTGAAGGTGACTTCAGCTGATTCGGCGATGAGTCCAGTCCTTATATCTCCCTGGGCCTGCCGCATAGCCGCTAGCCCTTCCCCAACTTCAGTCATCGCTTGGACGAGGGTTATATCGCTTGGCTTTGCAACCTGCTGTAAACATCCCGACAGCGGAATAAAAAAAGACAGCAATAAGATGATCTTCATTTGCCTACTCCCTGTGTTGTGCATGATTCATGACCACTCAGGGAGCCTAGCAGTACCCTCAAAAGACACCATCGGCAGAATCTGTACAAAATCGCGACAGAGCATGCGGCTATGGCTCTCACCTTTCTGCAAAATATTCTCTCGGCGAAATCCATAAAATCCCTTCACTCCAGAGGCATTCAAGCGTTTGGCGGTGTTTCACGATGCCGCCAGTAGCTGACGGTGACCTCTGACCAATAGCCGCCGTAGACGTCCCGCTTGCTGTCCCGGTTGTAGAGGTGGTGCAGGATCGACCCGGGCGCCGGGTAGTGCTCGGGCTCGTTCTTCAGTACGCCGTCAGCCAGGAAGATTGCGGCATGGTTCGGCACCGGTGAGCGGATTTGCATCAGCACCAGGTCGCCATGCTGCAGGTTCGACACCTTCTCGAAGCCAGCGGCGGGCAGGTTCTCCAAGTACAGGTTGCCGCCCTTGTCCCACCAGCCATCCTCGCGTTCGTAGCTACCCAGCTCGATGCCCATCTCCCGGCGGTAGAAGTCCAGGATGATGCTCAGGCAGTCGTGCACACCATGGGCGAACTTGCGGCCGATCAGTGGCGCCTCATAGCCCTCGGGCAGGAAGCTGACCAGTGCACCGGTGCGCACCTGGTCGTCGTCACCCTTCCGGACCTCGATGATGTGCCAGGGCAGGCCCGATGCCTCACACGAAACGCGATCGGCTTCGCTTGGTGTCGCCGGATAATCCGGGTGACTGTGCACGACGGCCAGCACCCGGCCGCGATCCTCGGCGGCGGCATAGTCCTCCGGCGCCAGTCGGAAGTGCTCGCTGGGCGTCGATGCAGTGTTGCGACAGGGCACGTAGATTTCCTTCCGGCCCTCCCGCACCAGCAGCCCGCAACACTCCCTCGGGTACTCGGCCACGGCATGGCGCTCGATCGCAGCGCGATTTGCTTTGTTCATGGGTCAGCTCCGAATCAGGCCGGCCGCAGGGAATGAGCCGTGGGGCAGCGGGTTGTTTTTGCCATGACGCATTTCACAGCTAACCAGGTGGCCGCCGCATTTGTCCTTGGCCGCATCGGTGACAATGATGTCGTTTTCGTCGGCCACCGGCGGGCCGTTGTAGCCGCAGTACGGACCGCGATAGCCGCCGCAGCTGAGCCACCAGCAGACGTTCGCCACGATCTGCCGGCGCGGTAGCTGTACGCCGGCGAAGTCCAGGGCTGTGGCCAGCTCGAACTGCACAGTTTCGTTGTCCTCGGCGGCCTTGCGCTCGACGTACCAGATGTCCGGTGGCAGCTCTTCTTCGGGATCCGCCTCGGGCTGGCCATCGAGATACTTGCCCAGCGTGCGGTGCCGTATCAGCTTCGCGCCCACCAAGTCCTCGAAATACAGGACCAGTGCCGTGATGAAGCCCCCGACGTTGCCTACCGACAGCGTCGGTGTCGGCTGGGTGCCCTGCCCGGTCATCTCGAAGCCTTCGGCCTTGATCGGCCAGGGCGAGTACTCCACGCCCTGCCAGAAGATCGAGGACTGTTGCGGGTAGCCATGGAAGCGGTATAGCTCGGCACCCAGCACCGTGGCGTCGAGCTCGAAAAGCTCCACCCACGCGCCAGGCTCCAGGGTCTGGATGTCGGCCGTAATCGGCATTTACTGCCCCTCAGAAACAGAAGACCCCGAACTTGTCGGGGTCTTGGTGAAAGAAGCTGATCCGCCTATGCGGACTCCTGCCCAGAACAGCCAGGCCCGCCATCGAGCTACACCCTCCGCTCTCAAGGCGCGGTAGAGCACCGCATCCGCACGCTTCCGGCTCATTTGCCCGGTGGCGTACAGCCAGTCGTGAACCGTAGCGGCGTAGTTGCCGTACCCCGAGACCAGGGCAAACAACACGAACAAGAAGGCGTTGTGCAGTACCTTGATGCTGGCGAGGTCGGTACTGAAGCCGGCCGGCACGGTGATCACCTGCTCATCGTCGTCAGCCAGCACCAGATCGGCGAGAAGGATGTGCGTCCACTTGCCGACCTGCTCGGTCTTCAGTGTCGTGATAAATCGACTCATGCGGGCCAGCCCTCTTCGAGCATGGCTTCCGTGTAGGTGCCGTCATTGAATGCGGCCACCAACTCGCCCTCGCGGGTGTAACAGGCTTGCACGTAATCGCCAACAGCGTCGGCAATGGCGGTGATCTGCTCCGCATTCAACGTGATGAAGCTGCCATTCGTACACTTCCAATCAACGGTGTATTCCGGGTTGCGGAGCGCCCTGAAGGCTGCAGCAGTCAGTTTGTTCTGCGTGGTGCGGTCGGTATAGACCGGCACGCCCGCGACGGTGATTCCGGCGACTTCGGCGTCGAAGCGTCGGGCGGCGATAGCGGCGGGGATATCGACAGGTGTGACTGGAGTTTCGGGGGCAGTGGTCTGCACTGCGCGACCCTGTTCGATTTCGCGTTGCAACCAATCCCATTCTACGGGTGTGGCCTCGGAGTGAAAGTTGTACGGCATGCCGTTGTAGGTGCCGACAGCCGAACCATCTGGCAAGTAGTAAAACTCCATTACGCAATTCTCCAAGCGAAGCCGATATAAAACCTGCCAGAAACTGCCGTCACGACTAGCGTGCCTCCTGCGTTAACCCCGGAAAACCCGTTCAGGAATGCCACCCCGTTACTTGTCTGAAACTGATGAACCCAGTATGCCCATGTGCCGCCAGCAGGGAGAGTGATGGCCCCGTCACCGACACCGCCAAGTGCTACAAAGTTACCAGCAACCGGCTTTAAGGGAACGTTCGCTGAAAGTGCATACTTTGCGAACTCAGTAACAAGATCTGATTGCGACGAAAGCGTGCCCGTTATACCGCCCCAAGTCGCCCCCGACACCTGGGAAATCCATGTTCCCAAACTGCTCAGTACGCGTACAGCTGCGCCTGCAGGCGGGGCCGGCACCAGCCCTTTAGTGCCTGGATCAGTGCTCGTGGCACCAGTCATGGCGGTCGTGTAGAAAGACGCAAGCTGCCCGTTGAGCTTGTCCGAGTCAGCGGCTTTCTCGGTCTTACCCAGCTTTTCGTTGATCTGGCCCTGCAGCTTTGCGAATGCTTGAAGAATGCTGTCGGTGGCGGCGATAGCAGTATTGGTCAGCGTCCCGAGACCCGTGAGCACAACCGCCCGAACGCGCGCGGCCGTGAGATAGAGATTGGTCGAGCCCTCCGGCACCTGGTCGGTAGAGCCCGGTGAAGAAGGGATCATCACGTAGGCGGTGCCGCTCCAGCGATACTGCCGGGTAGGATTGCTCGGGCTGTCGCCGTCGTTGATCGCGATATAGATTTTCCCGGTCTCGCCTTCAACCGGGAAATCTCCCAGGGTCGGAAACTCCAGCACGTCATCGACGTAGCTCGGCAGCTGAGAGGAAGGCACCAACCCCTCCACAAGCTGAGCAACCGTCACCCCCACCGCACTGCCGGGTACGGCCTCGTCGGCTTTCGCCTGAGCCATGGCCGCCGCTTCCAGGGCAGCGGCAGAATCTGCAACGCCCTGATCTGCCGTCTCCTGCGCCGTAGCGGTGCGGATGTCGAGCTCGGCAAAGTTGGCATTGATGAGCGCGCCGCCAGACCGCAGGGACTGGCCGTTGCCGTCGTTCGCCTGCCCGCCAATGTTGATTGGGTCAATGCTCATGGGTGGAATGCCTGTTCGAAGGTTGCGGTCAACATGTAGACGTCACCGCCTGCGTGCCTGGGTTGGTATTCGGAGCACTTGAAAAGCGCTGTTTCTCCCAGTGGCTCAGTCCAGAAAAATGGATTTGCACCCTTCTGCCTATCGAGGAAATCGGCGATTTCCTTGATCCTGGACTTGGGGCCGGAGAAGGTGAGCGGCCACGACTGGGTTTTGTTGTTGATGCCATCCTCGGCCGTCTGCTCGTAGCCGTCCCCGAATTTGGCCGACTTGGTGCGAAAGCTCACCGTGCCGGCCGGCTCTTTGTTTGGCACCCAGGTAAAGGTTTCCGTTGCCATACTCTTCCCCGGCAAAAAAGAACCCCGCCGAAGCGGGGCTGGTTATCCACGACCGTTGATGGCCGACCAGATTTGGCCGCCCGGCTTGAGGTCCCTGGCGATTTGCTCCTGCGCGCCTTGCTTGGCTGCTCGCGCGTATGCCTGAGCAACGGCTTGGCCACCATCGGCAGTACCTCCGCCCTGCCCTTCGGGCACAGGGAACGTCTGCTGAATGATCACCTGGTTGCTGCTAGCGCCCTGGCCACCGCCGAGCGCACGAACACCCAGTTGCCCTCCTGAGGTCCTGGTCAACGGCATAATCGCCTCTGGCCCCGCCTCGCCCGCCACGCCGATGTCACCGCCGGCCATACCGAACGCTGTCGGCTTGTTCAAAATGGAATTGGTGAACGCAGCACCGTCGGCAAACATCTGCACACCGCCCGACCATGCCCCGCCCTTTGCCTGAATGCTGCCCGGAGTAAATCCCGAGAGATCTCCCGAGTACCCGGCCTGGGTAGAGCCAGCAGATGAACCGCCACCGAAGTAGCTCACGGCAGCGCCGAACAAGCTGCTCAATATCGCGGAGCTGGCCTGCCGGGTGGCGATCCGCGCCATATCCGCCAAGATCGACTTCGCGAAATCGGCAAACGACAGCTTCCCTGTCATGGCGAAGTTGACGATCGCGTCCTCCATGGAGCTGAAGGCGTTGGTGAACAGGCTTTTCGTCTGCCCGGCGACATCCCGGGCGGACTCCAGGTAGTTCTGGAAGGAAGAGGTCGCCCCACTGCGCCAGTCACCTTGCGCCGTCGACATCTTGTCGTAGTTGCTGACAACGGTGTCGCGATACTTGACCTCAGCGGCTTCGAGGCTTGCGAGGTCCCTCTCGTAATCTTCCTGGCTGTATTTGTCAGGCGCTGACTTTCGGCGATCCAAAAGCTTGGCTCGGTCGTCGTTAAACTTGTCCGCGGTTGCATCAAGGCTTGCCTGCAATGCAGCCTGTCGATCGCCTAATCCCAGGCCATTGGCCGCGCGCGAGCCAGCAGCATCCAATGCCGCCCGCTGACGTTCAAGCTGGTCAACGTAGGCCTTGGACGCAGCTGTTTGCTGATCCAGCCTTCCTTTCTCGTTGGTCGCAAGAACCTTGAGCTGACTGTCAGCATCCTTCTGCGCCTTCACCATGGCTGCGCGCGCGTCAGCGATTTTCTGGTCCAGCTGAATGCTTTGGGCCGCCGTCGTACCCTTCCTGGCCTTGGCGGCTTCCAGCGCGGCAATCTCAGCCTCATAGGCTGCGGTCACTTCGTCACGCTCGTTACCGATCAGCGCCTCTCGCTTCAAGGCGTAGTCAGCTTGTGAAACCAGCCCAGCCTTTTGAGCCGCATCCAGTTCCTTCTGGGCGTTTTTGTAATCGGAGACAATCTCAACGAGAGCATTCTTCGAGTTGTTGAAAGCTGTCAGATCGACGGCGCCAGAGGCAGATTTCGGATCTTTCTTCTGCTCATCAATTGCCTTGCGCAGTTGGTCATATGCGCCGCCGGAAAACTTCTTCCCGTCGAACTGAACACCATCCAGTAACGCAGACTTCTGCCCGGTCTTTTCTGCGTTCTGATAAAGCGTGGTGAACTGATCGTCGAGCTTTTTGTAAGCCTCTTGCCGCTTAGCTAGCGGGTTCAAATTCTCCATTTGCTTGTCCAGTTCCTTCTGGACTGCAATGAGCTCCTTATTCGCCCGTGTTTCCTCACCAGTTGCTACGGCATTGCCTTGGCTGGCCGCCTGCCGCGCCTTAAGCGCAACAAGTTTTGCTTCCAACGCAGGCGTCGAGTCATCGTTCTCACCGTCATCCAGGCCCAGCGAAGAGCTCAACCAACTGAGGCCATTGGACACCGCGCCAGCAACGCCGCCGCCTTTGCGGGTATCCAGCACCCGCTGGGTGATTTCGATTTGCTTGGCGAGATCAGGGAAGATTTCGGAGCGAATCTCTGCGTAGGCGCCTTTGATCGCCACCTTCACTCGATCCCAGTCGCGCTCGATGTCAGACAATGATTCGCGATAGTTTTTCAGGCGCTCCTGCGCAGACTGATTGAGGTCTTCGCTGAGGGTATCCAGTGCCCTCTGGTGGTCGCCTTGGTCGTCGATTGCCTTTATAACCTGGTACTGCTCATAGGTGAGCAGCCCATACTGGTTGCTGATCTTCGCGGCAGCATCAGTTGCTGTGTCCCCGGCATTTGCGAGCGACTTCGCGATGTCGCCCGCCCCCTTCCCGGTCACCTCACCAATGGCTGCTGCAGCCTGGGCCAGGTTTTGCATCTGTACACCGCTCGTGGCGGCGCCGGAAGCCAAGGCGATCACCGCCTCACGAGCGCCCGAGAGGTTCCCAGTCAGCGCACCGGCGGCGTCTGCCATCGACTTGAGACTCGCAATGCTCTGCCCTGCATCATTCGATCCGCCGTTGATGGCAGCGTTGAACTCACGGGCCTGCCTCTGTGCGTCGAGGTAGGCATAGCCCAGCGCGCCGATTACGCCAGCCAGCAACCCGGCAGGAATCAGTGCTGCAGCCAGGCTCTTGGCAGAGGCGCCAGCACCGGCGCCGAGCTGGGCAACCGCCCGGGCACCGCTGCCCCAATCCCCGGACTGCAAGGCATTGGTCAATTGCATCACGTTTTCTTGCGCCTGGCGGGTGCCGAGCTTCAGCTTGTCGAATGCAGTTTCTGTTGCGGTCAGACCATCACGATCTTTGCCGATCTTCGCCAGCGCCTCACCGTATCGGGTAGCGTTGATCTGCCCGGCCTTGTGCAGATCGTTAAGCGCTTTCTCCTGCGCCTCCAGCTTGGCCAATTTCGCGGTGACCGGGTCGATGCCGTTGACCGTGCGCTTCAACGCTTCGATCTGACGGTTTTCAGCGTCGATCAGTCGTTGCTTCTGCGCCAACTCCTTGGCTTCGGCCTTCTCGATTCGATCGAGGGATTTACCGAGCCGCTCCTGATAGGCCTCCTGCTGCTCAATTGTGACAAGGCCACCTTTGCGAGCTTTCTCCAGCAATCCTTCAGCCTGGATCAGTTGCTCCATGCTGCCGATGTTGCCAGACATTGCCTTGTCGAGCTGGCTGATGATCGCGATTTCGCTTGCCGCGCTGGCACCGACCTTGCGGCTTGCATCTACCTGGCGCTCTTTGGCGCCTGTAGCCTTGTCGATCCCCTGAGCAGCTTCGTTCTCGGCCTGGCTGATCTTCTTGCCGGTGTTGGCCAGCCCCTCACCCGACTTCCCGAGGTCATCAATCGCCTTCTCGGCATCAACTGCTGAATCGACCAGTTTGTAGAGATCGTCAGCCGCCTTGGCCGCCGACGAAGAGCTGACCTCAATACCGAGAGAAGCGAAGTTGGTGGTCATTTACTGCCCCTCTGGTCCGCCATCACCCCCAGGGCTTCGGCTTCCATGACGCGGATGTCTGGAAAGATGTCGGCGACTTCCGACCGGGTAAGCCCGAGGAAGCCAGCAACATGGCGAATTGACGTGTAATCGAGCCCGGTAGCGCCGCACGCACCTGTACGCCACTGGGTGCTCATGGCTTCAAAGACCTTGAAAGCTGACCAGTTGTCCGGCCAGACCTCGAAGTCCTGTCCGGTCAGGTCTCCAACCAGAAAACCGAAGGTCTTCAGCTCTTCAGCCGAAGGACCTTGTTCGTACAGTGCGCGTGCAGCGCTTAGGAGTTTCCCAGGCGGGCCTGGCTATAGGCTTCAGAATACGCGGAGAGCACCGCTCCGGCAGCAGAGGCAATCGAGCTGACGAGAACCCGAATATTCTTTTCGGTGAACTCTTCCTCAATGTCCCAGCCGACCACGACCGCTTTGACCTGATCAACTTGCAAATCAATCTGCGCAGCGGTGAACTGCTCAAGCCCCATTTCGTCGACCTTGAGGCCAAGCTCCTTGTGGCGCTCACTCCAGCCCGCATACAGCGCAGCGAGCGCGGCACGGTCACGGTATTGGAACTCAAATTCGACGTTTTCCGGCGGAGCTCCCACCCGGGGAAGTGCCACCTCTGCCTTGAATGTCGGATTCTGGATCAGTGTGAACTTCGCCATGGGTTACACCACAGCAGTCAGGTAGCGGGTCGGCTCGGACTGCAGCGCCAGATTGACCGTACGGGTCAGCAGGTTGTTGCGGGATACCGCCGGCTGCTTGGAAAACGAGGTATACGCCCCGTACAGCAGCGTGTCATTGCCCGGCAGGTTGAGGCGCGCTGCCTGCACCTGCTTGCCAGCATCAGCCGCCAACAGCACCGAGTTAAAGGCCTGTGCCGGGTCGTCCGCAATGGTCAGGGTCATGCTGGCTGCGGACTTATCGGTTGGGATCTGTTTGCCTTGGTCGTTTTCGAGGAAAACCACGTCCAGGTAGTTCTGATCGCCACCCGAGAATGCGAGGTCGGTGACCTGCGGGATCTGTACCCAGGTCAGGACCTTCTTCATGGTGCCCGCGCCGCCCGAGGCTGGGAAAACTTGCAGGTCGGTGGTGTCGATCCCCTCCAAGGTGATGGCCGTGGCAGTTGCAGTCTTCACGCGAACCACTTTGCTATCCAGCTTGCTCCAGCCGGAAGTCAGCAGAACGATGTCACCGGCTACGAGAGTGCTGCCCACTACCGTGGCCACGGCTTCAGCAGCGTTACTGATTGCGGTAAATGCCAGCGCAGCGGCGTAGGTTGCAGCGTGCTGGAAGGTGCCGCCGTTCGGAAGTTTGTAGCCCATGGGAGTTTCCTCTCTTCAGAAATGACAAAACCCGCTCAATGGCGGGTTCTGGGTTTGCCCAACGGGCGAATTTAGTTGGTGTCAGCGCGATACAGGAACGAGACTGGTACCGTGTAACTGGTGTCGTCAGCGATACCGGGCCCAGGATCAACCGGACTCATCGTCACCACCGTCAATGCACCTTTGGTGTTTCGTTCGTACAGCGGGAACAGCGCGGCAATCTGATCCGCGATAGCGCCAGCAGGGCCGCGATACTTCCCGGACGACGTCACGATGCTCACCTGGAACATCCCGGTGAAAAGCTTGTGGTCGCCGGCCAGCGTGTTGCTCGCGGTGTCCGCCGGTAGCGTGAAGGCCTTCAGGTAGGTGGCGTCGTTCGCAGGCGTGTAAGACTCGTTTTCGACCACCACCTTCAGCGGCTCCGGCAGCGCTTTCGCCCAGGCGATCAATCTGGCCTCGTAGATCGAAGCAATGATGTTGTGGCTCATACCTGGTTGTTCCTGATGGCTTCGTCGACGATTTGCTGGAACCGCGCAAGCGTGATGCGCACCATGCCGCCCGGTGCCTGTTTGGAATGGCCGTATTCGAGCGGCACCGCATATGGCAGGTTGTTCACGATATAGGCCGTCTGCCCAATAGTCAGTTGCTCGACCTGAAGCCTGAGTTTGGCCAACGTGACGTTTCCGCTAGGATCGACTTGATCAAGCTCGCCCTCCGTTGGCGCTCCGATTGAAAACTGCCAGTTCCCGCGAAACCGTCCACCAACGTAATCCTTTCCGACAACCAGACCGTTCACATTGAAGTTCTGATCACGCTCAGTCTTGGTCAGTGGTTTGGCGTACTTCACGCCTCGCTTCAGCTTGCCGGCCTCGGTGAAATTGCTTTCGTCCAAATTGATCAGTGTGTTCCGTACGGAGACCTTAAAATCGTAATCATCGGCGGCCCGTGTATTGGCAGCACGATGATTCAAATTCGCCGCCCAAATCTCGGGATTGCCGACCGGAGACATGCGAATGACGCTGCTGCCAATTTCGATGATGATCTCGCGGAAGGTGGCATCGAGCCCAGCCTGGGCTTGCTCGGCAAATTGGCGGATGTTCTCGGCGAAGCTACCGTTGAGGCCTGAGTACTTGCTCACGATCTCACCTGCAGCTCGTACAGAATCGGCGTGCCAGCGGGATTGATCTCTTTCAGCGGAGGGACGATTGACCAGGTACGACCCTGGATGATGACCTTATTCAGCAAGTCCGGTGCCCATGCCAGCCCCTGCGCGGCGATTTTGAGCTTCTTGTCGCCCTGCTTGATGAGGCTGTTGTTCTGGAATTCTTGCCCGCTGAAATCGAGCAGGATGCCTTGGGCGGTCTGTTCGGTAATGGTGTCCGGCGGTGCGGTACCAGTGTCCGGGTTGTACTCGCCGACCGTTGTCGCACGAATGGTAACCGGCTGGCCGAACTCTGTGATCATATCGAGAGCCATCACGGCCATTTCGTCGTAGAAGGCCATGACGGCTCCAGATGTGAGAAGCCCAGCACTATGGCTGGGCCTTTTATTATTCGAAGCGTTTCCGTCGCTCTTCAATCATCTTGTCTGCAAAGTCCGCAGAAAACCGCGCAACGAACTCCGCCTGCCTGTCACCACTCCAGCCACTCGCTGTACCGGCGGCAAAGGCAGCCGCATATCGGTCCCACGCCAACCGCTCCTCCTTGAACCACTCATCATCGCTGTACTGCTGCTCTTCAATCCCTGTCATGCCTACCGTCCTCTGTGTTGAAACGGCAAACCTAACATTACGCTCGAACTGCGAACAGTCCGCGCTTCTGTAGGTAGTCAGCAAATTGGGTAGCGCTCGGTCGATCAGGTGCCGCTGGCAGCAGTCGGTTACTGGTGGAAGGGATCGCCGCGTACTGCCGCGTCACCGCTCCCTCAACACGATCCAACAGCACTGCCCCTTTTCTCTTCTCCACCGGGTCGATGTCGTCCTGATGGATTTCGGCGGCCAAGGCCATCTGCCCGTACTGGATGCGCGCGGGCAGGTAGTTATCGGGCTTGATCTCCTGATCCAACTCAACGCCGCGACGAGGCCAGGCCAGTGCCTGGTCGCTCGACATCTTCTTGCCCTTCCAGGTCATGCCATCCATCGCCAAGGCGGACCGGCGCAGCAGCGCTTCCTGCGCCAGCACTTCCGCCGGGATGACCACGCCGAACTTCACGGCGTACATGGCCAGGTCCTCGGCGGACGCATAGCTTTCGGCGTCAGGCTTGCCGGTGCCGTCCTCGATGATGAGTGCCATGAGTTATTCCGCTGGAATGAGTTTGACGAGGTCAGCCTTCGGCGCTTTCGGGTCGAATTCAACCCCTTGAGCGGTCAGCCATTCGCGCAATTCTGCCACACCCATCTTCGCAGGATTGGTTTCGGCTTCGCCCTCAGCGTATTCAGGCTTCAGCTTCGCCTTGGGCGGGCTCTCCGCTTCATTGTCGCGGCTTTCCGTCACGTTCGCGTCGATGATGCGCAAGCCGGCCTTTTTGGCCAAGGCCTTCACATCATCCTCGTAGCGGTGAAATGGGCCCGGAAGATACCAGACATTTTTATCAGTCATCTTTGCCACTCCGCTGGGCCAGGGCATTGTGCCCCGGCGCAGTCATTGAAGGTTACTTGGAGGCATCACCGATCAGCGCCACACCGGCGGTGTGCTTGATGCTGGTGGCGGTCTTGTCCCAGTTGGTACCGGTTGCCAGTTCGGCGTCGGTTGGCGACTTGCCGCCGCTGGTGGTGTCCCAGGTGTAGCCCTTGAGGCCCAGACCGAAGGTGTAGTCAGTCTGCAGAGTGGTTTCGATCCGCTCTTTGCCGTTGGTGGTCTGGACGTTGCTGATGATGTCGCGGCCGTCGTGGACCAGGGCAGCACCCTGCACCAGGGACAGGATGATTTCCTTGTTCGGAGTGCCGGCCTGCATCAGCGCCGGAGCATCCGTCACAACGGAGATCTTGCCGAGAATGTCCACCACGCGGACGTTGCCAGCTTGGAACAGCTGCTGCTGGTTCGCCAGGTTCTGGCCGACCAACTTGTGATAGCTGGTGCCCTGCATCACCTGGGTAACCAGGCTCTGGCTCGCGTCACCGAACTTCGCGTGTGCGTTGTTCAATGCTGCGTAAGTGATGCCGGCGGTAGCCGATACATCGTTGACAGCACCAGCTTGGCCGGTGATCGCTGCAACCAGGGCCGCGATGGCGGTGTTCAGCTGGTCCTTCAACAGGATTTCGGCGAACGCGCGGCTGGCAACCTCGATGCCCTGGGCGGTTGGTCGCTCCAGCCAGGTCATCTGCGATGGCTCGTAGCGGATCGGGCCGAAGCCGCCGGCGACTTTCACCGAGGTGTTCTTCAGCTCGGTCAGGTCAGTGACCGGCGCGGCGCCGTTCGCGGCGTAGCGATCAACCCGGCGCTGGGCGGCCGCCAGGGTCTGGAAGAACGACTCTTGAAGAAAATCGCCCGTGAAGCCGTCCGGGGACAGCACGATTGCACCGCGGCTTGCGGCGTTGAAAGCGGCGAGATACTGATCCAGCGTCTCGAGAGTCGCCGGCATGATGTATTCGTTGAAAACCTGCATTTGCGACAGGGACATGGATTATTTCCTTACGATTGAGGGAGATCTGGGAACCGGCTGGCGATCGCCGCCGTACGTTCCGTCTTGGTGCCGCCGATGTTTCCTTTCGGGGCCCCGCCCCCACCACCTGCACCGCCGGCCCCGCCGCCCGATGCCTTGCTACCTGCAATGAGCGGCGCGAACGCCACGTCATTTGCGAATTCTGCTTTCAGCTCATCCAGCGTTGCCGCCGAGAGCTTGCCCTGCGGATCGAGGACGACCACAACAGGCTTCCCGTCGCGCTGCTCGACGCCCAGGCGGCGTTCGATGTGCGGCAACAGGGCTTTGGCGCTGCCTGGAATTGCCAGGGCAGACGCGATATCAGTAGCGGTACGGCCGACGGTCAGATCCCGGATCTGTCCGCCCAGCGTTCCACGCTCCTGCTCCAGCATGCCGTTCAGCTCAGCTTCGCGGCGGTTGTATTTTTCAGTCCAGGATCGTTCGAGCTCTTCGACGTTGCCGGACTTGCGAGCGGCTTCTTCGCGATCAAGGCGGGCCTGCTCTTCAGCATCCTTGCGTGCCTTATCCGCGGCCTTCTTCTCGTCCAGAAGCTCCTGGACTTTGGATTTCAGGCCGGATACGTCTTCTGGCTGCGGCAGGCCTTCGATACCGAGGACAAACTTGCCTTCCTTCTCGGTGTAGAGCGATTTAACGGAGTCATCGAGACCGTCAAGAGTGTCCAGCTGATATTTCAAACCCATTTGCTTGTCTCCCAGAGACGATTTGCAGGCCCTGCCCGCAGATATGAAAAAGCCCCGTCATTGACGAGGCCTGTGTGAATCGTTTTCGCTTACTGAATGCCCGCCCGCTCGAACGCCAACGGCTCCAAGGCCTTCATCTCCTTCAGCGTCAGCGGCGCAAAGTTACGATCAAGCTGCAGTTCGGAGAATCGCTCGATCGTCAGGCCACCTTCGCGGAACAGCTTGGCGCGGACCGGGCCGATGGCCTTGTCCTGAAACGCTGCTGGCTGCTGCTGGAGCCAGTCGTAATAGCTGAGGTCTGCCCTCACCTGCTGGGCTCCCCCATCACCGATGGATGCGCGCGTGGCATCCTTGGCGAACAAGGCGCTGAAGCGCGTTACCGCCACCACCGTCGAGCGGCAGTTGATATGGATCGGTGGCCGAGGCCCTTCAGTCAATTTGAACCGGTGCTTATCGAGCGTCCGGCATTGACTGGTCGTCTTGGAATCCAGCGTGCTGACCCACTCGACCGACTGCACGACGTCGGAGTTCTCTTTCAGCGTCTCCATGCGCGCTTGGGTGGCAACGTGCTGCACTGCCGTCCGCACGATGGCGCCAGCGTTGCGGTTGGTCGTAGCCAGGATGCCGTCGTTGTACTTGAGCGCCTTGGTCCCGCGGATATTCCTGATGATCTGGAAGTTGGTCTGGCCTTCGAAGAAGCCCTGTCGAATCGCGCCTGTGAGGCGTTGTCTCTCGGTCGCGGTGAAGCCATCAATGAACGACTTGAGCAGCTTCCCGCCGTCAGCACCGCGCACGCTGAGCGGATTGGTGAGGATTGCCGCCCGGATTGCGGCAGCACCTGGCACCGCCGCATCGAACGACACGCCAACCGGAGCCGCCCGGGTCAGACTGGTAGCTTCAAACTCGGCCTCGTAATTGGCGATATCCACCAGGTCGAGATTCAGCTTCTCGCTGTACCGGTCGAAGATGCCCAGCAGCAGGCTATCCACCTCGCTCAGCAGCCGCTCCAGGCGGGCGACGGTGTAATCCGTCAAATCCACCCGCGTCAGCCGCTCACGGATCGAGCGGTCGATCTCCTTGAGAAACGGCGCGAACTTGGCGACCTCGCCGGACTTCAGTTGCTCGAGGAAAACCGCATGTCGAATCGTGGCATCAAGGATCGCTTGGTTTACGGCCATCCGGGATCACCTCGTCGTCATCGTCCAGGTCGAGCGTCGGCGCTTCAGCCTCCAGTTCGTCGCGGATCTGGTCGTCGGTCTTTTCAGGGTCGATAACCCCACGGTCACGCAGGTACTGCCAGAAGTCCCCGGCCGGCAGCTTGCCGCCCTGCACCGCGTTGAACAGTGCTGCAAGGATCGTGGCGTCCAGGGTGATTTGACTGAAGTCCTGATTGAGCTTGTAGAGCACTTCGCCCGGGGCATTCACGAACTCGGCCATCCAGACCAGGCACTGGCTGTAGGCTTCGCTGACGTTGCTGACCACCAGCGACAGGACACTGTGCTCAGCGGCGCTGTCGTTATCCGCCTGGGTTGCGGTCTTCACCGCGCTGCCCCGCTCGATCAGCCGGGCACCGAGAGAAACCATGTCCTCTTTCTTGGAGTCCATCGCCTCTTTGGCCACCGTGTTAGGCTGAGCCTGCCATACCCCGCAAGTACCACTGACAGGCAATAGCCACGGTGCGCGGGAGCCGAGGAAGATGCCGTTCTTCTCCATGTTGTCGCGCCATTGCTCATCGAGCCCCGCCATCCACGGCTGAGGCTGGCCTACCAGGTACGCCGCCTCTTCGTAGTCCGCGCTGTTGCGATAGTGGCCGATGTTGACCTCGGCCATGTCGTACAGCGGCGAGTCGTCGACCGTGGTGTCGTTGTTCTCACTGCCCAGAAACTGGAACGGAATGATCCGCCACGGCTGGCCCAGGCCATTCAATGGTGCGAAGGGCGCGATAGTCATTGCCGTCTGACTGGAGCCCTGCTCCCATACCTCTTGCGTATAGACGCCTGTGGCATCCAGGCGAAGCACGCGGTATTGGACGACCTGTTCACTACCAAAGCCGTCATCGGTATCGACGTCAACCGTTTCGCGTAGAACGACGAGGCACAGCAGGTGCTGGCCACCGACCTGACGAGTCTTCCAGTTAATGATGGCTTCGGCCGGGTAACTGGCGACGTTCGCCCGAGCTCGTCCTGATTGTTCGTCCGCCTTACTCACGGTACCGGCCTGGACAGCCGCGTAATCGACCAGAAGCCCGTGGCGGCCAACTTCGAGCAGATGCCCAATGACCGACTGAGACTGCTGGTAAATGCTCACGCCTTGCCCGTCGATATCCTTCGAGATGTAGTCGAGAGCGCCTGGAACAGTCAGCGTTGGCCAGGTACGGAACACCGCGCCAACGAGACTGTGCTTCGTCCTGCCTGTGGCGTTGTAGAACACAGCGCGCTTCTTGTACGCGTCGTAGCGGTCCCGGTTGTCCTGACTGGTGTCAGAAGCATTCGGCCGGGGCAGATATCGGTCACCAGCAGCTTTTATGGTTTCCGAACCTTTGCAGACGTCGCGCACCAAGCGCCAGCGGTACTGCGCCGCGTCGTACTCGGGACGGGTAAAAGTGACGTCCGTCATCGGGCGACTCCCATTTTCATTGAGGTGACCGGTTTAACGATCGGGTACTCGCGGTGGATGAAGTAACCGCCGCCGTCGTTGGCGTGGTCGTTGCCCTGGCTCTTGTCTGGCTCCCCGTTGGGCGCCCAGATCTGTTGCTCCAGCCCGTCGGCGTATGTCGGGCAGGTAAACGGGTTGACCAGGTAACGTCGCTCGCCCTGCGCGTTGCAGAACATGGCGTTCATGGCGTTGATTCGGTCCTTCACTGGCGGGTTGGCCGCTGGGGCTATGACCGTGAATCCAGCCTGCTTGAGCATGGCTATATCGGTGACGCTGGCATTGACCGACTTGCGCGAATCCCCGGAGGCGTCTGGGTAAATCCGGATCTCACAGGTTTTCCTGAAATCGTTGCCGGTGTGTTCCCAGTACCGCTCCTTGATGCGGCGGATCATGTCAGGCGTGTCGTAGCCATCCATCAACTCATCAACAGCACGCGGCAGGCCCTGGTCACGTTTGACGTGGGTGATAGCCGCCATCTTGCCAACGTTGAAGTCCATGCCGATGAACAGCGGCTCGCCGGCCTGCACGGTGTCGGTGCACTGATTCAGCTTGCGGTCGTACGCGTGATAGATCGATCCGGAAGTCAGGTTGACGAACTGGCCGTTCAGGTACGCACGGATTAGTTGCTCGGGGTATGACTCCATCAGCGAGGCGATGTAGTCGTCGGGCAGGTTCAGTTCGTTGTCGAAGGTGCTGGCCTGAATCAGCCCATACATGTCCTTCAGCGCCGGCTTGTCGCGCAACTGCTTCACGAACTGGAGAAAGACGAACTTGAAGCCTTCCGGCGTCGTGGTCACGTCCACACCGTTCTTCAGCCCGGGAAGGTTGTAACGCATCCGGGCAATGATCTTGCGCCAGGCCTGCTGCGCCTTGATCGACGTCAGCACGTCCAGCTCATCCACCAGGGCATGGCCGATTTTGAAGCCGACGATGGTCTGCGGCTTTTCCATCGACCGGCAGATCACAGTGCCGCGATATTGCCGGCCGCTGTAGATGTGAACCTCATGGTTCGCCTGGTTGATCTTGGTCTTCAGCCCCCAGTCAGAGGCCACTTCCTCCATCGTGGGATAGAAGATGTCGCGGATCTGCGGGTAAGTCGGTGCGAAGTAGCCAGCGTTGACGCCGGGCCACTCCATGAAATGCTTGCTCAGCGCCGAGCAGCCGACCCAGGTCTTTCCAGAGCCGAAGCCAGCAACGAATGCGCGAAACTTGTGGGGCAACAGGAGAAACTGCGACTGCGGAACGTTAAGGCTCGGCATTCGGCTTCCTCGCATCCACCACGTCCACTTGGATGCGAGTCGGGATTGCCGGCTCGTCGTCCGGCTCCTCCTTGCGGTGCCGATTGACGTAGATGTCGCCGACTTCCTTCGCAGCCTGCTCGAGGATCTGCATGGCCAAGCCGATGTTGTTCATCGTCTCGGCCCGCTCCACAAATCGATTCATGGTGCGCAGGCGAACAGCGCGATTGGCAATTGGTATCTCTGCAGTTTCTTCGCGGAAGCGCTTTCGTGTGTCGTGAAACAGCGTCACCCACTTGGCAGCAAGGTTCACCCCGGCGCGCTTGGTTGGGTCGTGCTGCTCCACCTGCTGCCGGGTCACATCGATATCAAATTCCTGCTTCACCGTTTGTGAGACTTGGGTCGGAGTGTCGAAGCACGCCAAAGCCTGAACGATGAAGGCTTTCACATCGTTTTTCAGGGCTGCCATAGATTGGATTCCGTCTCATGCCTGTCTCACATTCAGGCCAACTTGAGCAGACAGGTTCCGCAGGCCCTCGCAATGTTCAACTTCCCCACCTCGGCGGGCTTGTTTGCTGCATCCACTATCAACTGGACGTCAGGGCTCGCACCGTAGCGGCGAACCACTCCGACGAACTCTTCCACGTCGTGGCCCTGAAGCTTGATCTTCGGTGCGCCTTCCTGGGTGAATGCTGGCTGACCGTACTTGTCGGTGGCGTGAGCCAGGTGGTACAGCTCATGCTCTACCAGGGCGCAGAAATCCGCGTCGCTGCACTGGGCGCAGTAGTCGGCGGCCAGGGTGATGATGTAGGCCGGCACGTCGCCGAACCAATCCAGCATCTGCTGCTCCATCCGGGCTTTCTGCCAACCGCCGGCGCGGAAGGCGACCTGCTCGGCCTGGCCCACCACCGTGCGCCCTTTCTTCGTGAAGGCAGCAGACGCCCACATGACCCGCACGTCCGCATCGATCAGATGGGCATGGTCCGGATTGTGGATGCTTCCGGTTTCGGCAAGGATCTCAGCTTTGAGCCATTCCAAGACTTCAGGCGCCGGGATCAGACGGATACCGAAGCTGGAAAGGTCAGACAGTTCGAGCAATGAGGCGGGAGGCATTGGCCTATTCATTCAACCCTCCGTGTCTAGACACAATTTGCTGATTCGCGAAACGTGTCGCGACTTACTTGCCTCGCCGTTCGATACCGCCTGGCGCCTTGTCACAGCGCAGGCAGTGCTCGCAGTTCAGCGTCCGGCACAGCCAGGCTTTCACCCGCCGCCACCAGATGACCATGAAGATGTGGCGCATACCGGCAAGGGCCAGTGAGACGTGCAACGTGATGCCGGCCGTGGTCGGGCCCATCATGAAGATGTTCTGCTCCCGGCTCATCACAACGAAGCCGCTGATGGCGATCGCCGAATAGATCAGCTTGCCGATGACGCCGTCCCGCACTTTCCCGCTCAGAACACACCAGGTCGCCCACAAGGCAATCAAGCCGCAGGCGATTGAGTTGATCGGTTCAAGATTCATGGGTTGCCTCCCCCGAACCGCTGGCGAATGAGCGCCCAGAGGTCAGCGGCTTTGATGGCTCGGTTGATGGCTGCGAGCAGCGACCCGCCGAAGGTGCCGAGCAGAAAGCCGATGCCGGCAACAATCTTCGGCTCGGTCACGCCCAAGTAGGTGCTGACCATGCTCGTCAGGTACAGCGAGCAAGCGATGCCGGTGATCAGGAAGATCATCCAGGCGCGCCAGTCGGCCAGATCGTCCTTGTGCCACCAGCTTGCGACGACAGCGCCGACCAGTCCTGCGATCAGCAATTCAAACCTGTCGATCTTGTCGAGCAGGCGCTGCAATAACTCCATGCGCTCGACTCCGTGTGCATGATTGAAACGAAAACCTCTACAAATTTGGAGGCTATGTATAGATAAAGAACAGAGAAATGTGTGAAAAATCAGTAAATTAGGGATTGTCAGACAATTATTTGAATTTTCTCTAACAACCAATATCACTAATTCATGAGCCAAGAAGGAGCAGTACTCGTGAGTCAGGTAGATATTTTTGTGATTGAGTACAAGCTCCATGGAAAACCGATGTCGTTTGTCATTCGAACCAAGCTGATGAACAACGCGGAAGCTTGGCAATGGGCGAGCTGTGACGCAGGCATCGCT
Organism: Pseudomonas sp. IT-P12; assembly: GCF_949767465.1. NCBI lineage: Bacteria > Pseudomonadati > Pseudomonadota > Gammaproteobacteria > Pseudomonadales > Pseudomonadaceae > Pseudomonas > Pseudomonas sp. IT-P12. The sequence goes on from NZ_CATKPY010000021.1 coordinate 52,946, forward strand.
CCAATCCCCAAGCCGGGACGACCTCCTCTCAAACGGTTTTCAAAACCAATGGCGGAACGATTCGGCATTACCGACGTGAAGTGGCGGGCAACTACTGCCCTCACCTGGGAAGACACCTGAGCCATTGAGTAATCCGTCCACCGCACAAAATGCGCTCTTCGTGCCGATAGCGCGCATCTGATACGAATGGGAGGCACATATGAAAAGCAAACCCATAACCACATCCGACTGGCACGCAGCGACCGAACGCAGTAACGACCTGTTTCAAGAAGCGGATCGGCTAAACGCCATCGCTTACGAGCTGCTAACCCATGCGGCCGAGTCCCCTGAAGCGATGCAACGCTACAAAAACGCGAGAGATGCCGCGGATGCCAAAACATTGGAGGGCAAGAAAGAATGGGAGGAAGCAAGGGCGAAGCTCATCAAGGGCAAATAAAAAATCCCGCACTCGGCAGGTCATTTTTAGATCCCGAATATCCTGCTATCGAAGTCCAGGCCTTCCCGAGGGCTGCCCTGGCGCAGGTTTCTGGCTGGCACGGGAGGGATCGAACCTCCGGCCGGGCGGTTAACAGCCGCCTGCTCTACCGCTGAGCTACATGCCAATGTGGTGCCGTCACGAGGATTCGAACCCCGGGCCATTCGCTTACAAGGCAACTGCTCTACCACTGGAGCTATGACGGCGGTTTGGATGCGAGGGATGGATTCGAACCATCGACCTCCGGGTTATGAGCCCGGCGAGCTGACCTCTGCTCTACCACGCAATAACAAAAAAGCCCCGCACGATGGCGAGGCTTTGGAGTGGTCGTGCGCTGGAGGTAAGTTGCGCAGTGTGGAAAAAGTACATCAAATTCCCCACCATAGCAACAACTTTATGCCGCCTCTTCTGATTTTTCTGCGTGGATCACCTGCCATACAGGTTCCTGAGCCTGAATATCCACTGCCTCAATGGCTGTACGCAGGAAATTCCAGATATCAAGCCAGTCCCGATTCCAATGGTTGGGCTGAATCGTGATCCCATACAGCTTCTTCATAGAGTCAGTTACTCGAGCAGGCCCCCACGCATCACCGCCGTTGGCCTCGGATTTGTAGGACTGCAGTGCGCAGGTGATCAGGCAGTGCACCTTCGCCGCCTTCGCTTCAGTCAGTGCGCTGAAGTCCGTGTCGGACCAAATCAGTTTCTCGGCATTGAGCATGTGAATCACGGTCATGCAGGGGTGGTAAAGGTAGTGCCCCAGCTGTTGCACCTGGAACGGCAGTGACTCGATTGCCTTCTGCACCTTCCCCATGGTTATCAAGTGGGCGGCACGGTGTGTAGAGCGACCGATCGGCGCGCGGCGCGTCTCGGCAATGCTGATCTTCTGGCGTACAGCCTTGATGCGCTCTTCCTTGTCGTCGCCCTGGGCGGCAAAGATGATCTCTCGGAGCGCGGCCTTTTCTTTCCTGATCACGGTCGCGGATTTGGCTCGGTCAGCCGCTGCAGCACTGATTGAGACGTTGGATTCATGCTGAGCATCTGTCCACGCTTGACGTGCATTGATCAATTTCATGCTGCTTCCCCCTTCTTCAATCCGCGAGTTTTTGCCCGGTATTCAGCCGTCAGCGCCTGAAGCTGTTCAACGGTGTACCGCTTCGGGTCGTGCGGCCCCTCCAGCCAATCAACCAGTTCGATGCCGATTCGCTTCACCAGCTCGATGCGGTAGTTCACGATGTTCCCCGACAGGTGCTGGTTGCATGGCACACACTGCTTGTGGCAGTTGAGCGGTTCGAACCGGAGGGCCGGATTGCTTTTGACGGTTCGGTAATGGCCAGCGTCGTACTTGCCCTGGTGGTGACGACCACAGCTGATGCATGGGAGGCTCGCATCTCGCTCCCTCACCCACGCGTTGAAAGCCTTCTGCGTGCCTCTCATGTGGTCGGCGCGGCTCTTCAGCTTCTCCTTGCGAACCTTGATCTCCCGGCGCTCGACCTGGTCCAGCGACTTTCGCGCTCTCTCCTGGTGGCGCGGTGCGTCGACGAGTGCGCAGGCCGGGCTGCATACCGCTTGACCCAGGCGCCGGGGGACGAATGAGGCCCTGCACTCTTCGTTGATGCAGGTCTTTGGGCGTGGCTGTTTGGCTGGAAGACTCATGCGCGCGCCTCCCAGTCCCAATGGAGCTTGGGATTCAGTGGCGGGATGCATTCCAGTGTCGCGAGATTCACCAGCGTGAAGTGGCCGTCCATCCAGCCAGCGGTGTCGATATGGTAGACGTTGCCGAGAACTGCGGGCTGGCGCAGAGGCGTATGACCGACGATGACGGCCCGGACACCATTCACGCCGCTATGGTCTTCATCGGTGATGCGCTTGCGTGACCACTGAAGCATCGCGGCGGTGTGATCAGCCTCCGCAGCTGGGCCGGCAAGAGCTTTCAGCATCTCGTACCAGCTACCGCGAGGCACATCGGCGTGAACGATCCCAATGAGGCCCTGCGCCGTCTCGACCTCGATCGCCAGAGGCAAGTCCTCAAGGATGCTTGCGTAGCAGTCCTGTTCTACGCTGGAAAGTCCGTAGAACCACGCGCCCCCGTTGATGAAGTGCATACCGCACTGGTCGCTGGTACGGCCGGCCGTGTGCGAATCAACGGTCATCTGCTCATGGTTGCCGCGCACGGCGTGGAACCAAGGCTTGCGCAGGATCCATTCATCGACATCCAGCGACTCAGGTCCGCGGTCAACCAGATCGCCGACGCTGAACAGCCGGTCAGCGGCTGGATCGAAGCCGGCCGCGTCCAGCGCAGATTGCAGGCGTGTGAAGTGCCCGTGGATATCACCAACCGCAAAATCCCGGCCGACCGTGTTCATGGCGAAGCGCTTAACTTGGCTCATGCCGCCTCCCGCATATTGCAGCGCATCTTCATGTACTCGCTGTCCTCTGGGTGCGGCAGGTAGATCCCGTGCTCGCCGGCCCAGACGTCGATGCAGGTCATGAAGGCGTGCATGGCGCCCTTGTCCAGTTCGCTGGTGTGGCGCAGTTCGTAGCGCTCGGTGACTTCGCCGGTCTTGAGGTTGATGTCACGGATCACCTCCTCGCCCAGGAACGTCAGCTTCAGGTTGCGCTTCATGTTCTCCATGTTCATCGGGGCACCGGTGGCGAAGGTGGTCTTCCCCATCGAGACGAAGAACTGGGCGGCGCACTCGCACCATTTGTGGAAGAGAGCGTTCTGCGGAAGGCTGCGAGAGGCACCGGTGATGGTGATGTTGCAGGGAAAGCCTTTCTTGCGGATGGCGGCCTGCAGCGTGGAAAGCTCGGCAAGTGAGTTGATGCGCACTTTCTCAGCCATTGCCGACCTCCTCGCCCGCTGCTTCCTGCTCGTCGACCCAAGAGAATCGGCCGTGCGACTCGAACTCAATCTCCCAATGGGCCGGTTCCGTCATACCAACGTTGTCGTAGTGGGCCTGGTGGTGGTCGCAGCGGAACACGTAGAGGCCTGAACCGTGCTCGAAGTACTCTTCCGGGTACTGTAGGAACACGTCTTGAATCTTGGTCAACTCTTCAATGCAGATGGAGCCCTGCACTGCGCTGATGAACGGGTCGTCGCCTTCGCTTCGGTAGACCTCGACCCACAAAGACTCCTCCTGATTACGCCATGCATCGGCATCGTACTTCGCCTGCTCAAGGTCATCACGCAGCGCCTCGTTCTCGGCGATCAGGGCCAGGACAACACGAGGGTTGGCTGCATCGTCATATGCCAGCTCGGCAGAATCCCAAGCCTCCGCAAGTTCGTCGCCTCCGTGCTCGCACAGGTCGGCATAAGTTTGATTAACGGCCTCGGCCAGCCGCTTCAGTTCGGTGTAGTCGGTCATGGCATCACCGCCAGTGTGATCAACACGCAGAAAACGCCAATAGCGAAGCTCATCCCGGAGAAAGCAATGATCAATTGGGTTTTTATGCTCATTGCGCTGCCCTCTGCTCTTCCACTTCCCGCGCCTGCTGAATCAGCATTGCCCGACGATTGGCCAAATCGTTGGCCGCATCGATTCGAATTTGGTCTTTCCGCTTTGCGCTAGCCCTGCGCATTTGCAGCATGGAGTCCTTCACCAACTGGAGCTTTTCGCGCAACGCAGGTGCCGGCCGGGTTACCGCGCCAGTGAGCAGCCCTGCTATCGCCCGTCCGTCTTCGGTGACTGGCTCGACGCTGAGATCGGCCAGGTACTTCTTGCCGTGCTCCTGTGGAATGCGCTTCATTTCCACGGCCTTGGTCACGGCCTGGATCCGGCGATTGGCATCGAAGCCGACGGAGACGTGCCAGTTCACAGGCTTTGCATCCTCGCGGGCCTGACTCACGAACCGCTGGTAGGCGTCGATGAACGCCATGCGTGCGCCGATTTTGTCGCCGCCATCCAAGATGGGTTTCGCCGCCGCGAGCGCCAATTGGATTTCATCGGTCAGCACTACGGTTTCGAACTCGTCGTTCGTGGTCATGGCAATGGCCCAGGCCTCGTCCTTGCCTGGACGACCATCGGAGGTCTGCACGCGCTGCAGGATGTCAGCCATAGCCAGCTTGCCCTTCACTTCGAATCGACACGCCTTCAGCGCCACCTTGACGACGGGTACCGGGTAGGCACAAAGGTCTTCGGCCATCATCGCTGCAGTGCCTGGGTTCATTTCCTGACCCATGGCCTCGGCGGTGGCGCAGATCGCAGCAGCGAGTCCGGCGACCTGCTGGTCGTTCATTTCAAAGGTATTCATTGCGCTCCCCTGCTTGGCGCTTGGCCAAAACCATCTGGGCGGCCTGCTCCGCTGCGGAGTGGTTTGCCTCGGTCCGCTCCATCTGGCGTGCGGTTGTCCCGTTGATGCGTTGCCCGGTCACCCACTGGGTGTGGTAGCTCTCGGCGTTGGCCAGCAGCTCGTTGAGGCTGTGGCACTTTCGGAGGACAGCGGCATCGCTGGTCTTCAGGAAGTGAGCGGCGACGTGATGCGCGACATCGGCGCCGAGGCGGTCGACCAACTGGCCGAGCTGGCCACCGACTTTGGCGTTCCACACCGGCCAAGCGCTGTAGCGTTTGCGGTAGGCCATGGCGTAGTTCGCCCAGACCTTGAAGGTTTTGCAGGTCTGGTCTTTGGGTCCGGGCATGTCGGCGGGAATCTCGACGCGGGGACCGTCGGTGCGATCAACCACCAGTACCAGGTTACGAGACTGAGCCGGCACGACCTCGGCGGGAGCCGGGGGCGCAATTGGTTCAATGACCGGTTCATTGACTGGTTCAGAAGAGTGACTGGTTCTGGGTGCAGCTCCTGCACTACCCCCTGGTGCAGGAGATTCACTAGGGGGTGAACCAGCTGCACTACCCTGGTGAATCTGCTGCACTACCCCTGGTGCAGGAGGTGCACCACCATCCAATGTCAGGAAGTAAACGTTCGACGAGTTTCCCTTCGGGCCACCCTTCCGAGTTTCCTTGCGAAGCAGCCCAGCCTCACACAAAGCGGTGATGTGATTCATGACTGAGCGTTTGCTGATTTCGCACTGGTCGGCGATGTGCTGATAGGACGGCCAGCATTCGCCCATGTCGCTGGCGTTGTCAGCCAGCTTGATCAGCACCAGCTTGCGCAATGGATTGCCGACGCGAATTTTCATCGCGGCGACCATAAGGCCCATGCTCATGCTGCACCTCCGGCTAACGTGCGGAAATCAATCGTCCGCACACCCTTCCAGCTATTGCAGGACATGCAAAGGGTCTGGAGGTTGCCGAAAGAAGCCTCTCCACCTTGGCTTTCAGGTACGACGTGATCAGCCCTCAAGCGCATCAGCACCGAGCAGCCACAGCGCAAACACGCGTGACCGTCGCGGGCGAATACCCGAGCACGCAAGCCAGAAGGGATTGGTTTCTTTTTCGTCCTGCGCCGGGGCGGGAGGACCGGCGGTTGGTGCGCGGTGACGTGGCCCATACGGTCCGGGTTCCACTCACACCCTTTTTCGGTGAGTCGGAATGCTTCAGGGCGAAGCTCAATCAAACCAGCCTCTTCCAGGGCCTTCAGCATGCGGTAAGCGGTGTCCGGCTTATCGGTGAGAAGAGGCAGTTCCTCGGTGATCTTGGCCTTGCTCAGCGCGAAGAAGATCCCAACGTCCGTCTTGATTGGCTTGGTCCAGCTGGGGCAGCCATAGACGAAGGCGAACAGCAGGGCCTGCTGGGAGTTCAGCCCCCACTCCAGCGCCTTCACCTGGTTGATCGTTACGGTGAATTGCATATCAGGCCTTCCCGACCAATTTGGCCAGTTCAAGGAAGCGGTCGACGTACCAGTGAGGCTGCGTCTCGCGTGGAGATTGAGGACTGGTAAGGTTTTTACCGTAGGCCAGGCCCTTCTCAGTCACAGACCAGAAGTCGACCATGTCGCCTTTGGAGTTACGGCGCTGCATGGTCTTGAGGAAGCCATGGGCAGCAAGTGCGCGATTGAAGCCAGGCGCTGTGCTGCTGATGCCGTTTTCTTTGATCAGGGCGGTGATGGCCTTAGTCGGCATGGATGAGCCGCCCACAGCGTCTGGTGCTGCGTCCACGGCATAGCCCGGCAAGAACTTGGCATCTAGTCCGTTGTTGGCGGCGATCTTGCTCAGCATCATCAACTGGCTGGATGGCGCGGGTTTCAGCAGGCGCGTGAAGCATTCGAGGATGGCGAGCTCGCCGACAACCTTGGTCCCGTTGAGCATGACCTGCTCGCGGGCGCCCTGTTGCTTCTCCAGTTCATGCCACCGGCGGATTACGGCGAGGCGCATTTTTGCGCTGTAACCAGTGAGCAGTGTGTCGGTGAGTTCGCGGTTGAGGTTGAAGCATGGAAGTGAGCGTCCGGTGCTGTCCTGGTACTGAGCCGAACAATCGGCCCAGTCAATTTCCAGCTCCTTCAACATTGATCGAATGTCCGAAAGGACATGCTTGTGCGCTTTGCCGGTGAGCTTGGCGATCTCCCGAGAAGACATGGTGGTACGCGACACATTTTCAGAATCGCGAAAACGTGTCGCGACACTGGCGGGGGTATTGCTCGAATTGGGTTGGCTCTGCATAATTGGGCCTCTCTAGTTTTACGAATCAGCCGACCTCGACCGTCGGCTTTTTTGTGCCTGGGTTTCTGGGGCTGCTCCTTGATAGTGCTGACCCAAAGCCCCCTATTTGCTGTGTGCCCATTCGAAAATTCCGCGCATGCGCGGAAATCTTCAGGCGGCCTTCACCGACTGCTTGAACACTTCCAGACTGACAATCACTTCTTCAGCCTCTTTGAGCAGGCTCGTTTTCTCCGCGGAGCAGACGCGACCGTCGGCCTGGGCGTCGAACGCCAGGCGGGTCACGTCGGCAAGATCGGCATGCAGGCGCAGCAACGCTTGATTCAGGTTGATGCCCTCGGGTTTTTCCTTCGGCACCAGGTCGAAACCGAATGATTCAGCCCAGGCCTTGAGCGGCCGGAAGTCCTGGGTGAACTTCATCACCCGATGCAGTTCCTCCACGTTCATCTTGTGGCTGTCGTAATTTGGGTTGGCCTTCTGCGACAGCAGCGTGCGGCTGGTGAAGTCGGCCCCTTCGGCAATCCTGCTTGCCCCGTGGGTGTCGACCACGTCGTAGATCGCGCTCATCAATTCCTGCATGTAACACCTCGAATTTCTTTACGTGGCGCCCTGCTGACACAGGGGCGATCATTTGTTCAGTCGGTCAGCAATGAATTCTTCAAGCTGCTGTTCGCTTGGGACGTGCCGGGATCGGGCGAATCTCATTCGCCTCGATACGCCCATCGTTATGAAGTGTGATTTCGATGCTTCTCCCGGCTCGAACCATCTGCGAGATCGCGCTCTGGTTCACGCCGAGAGCAGCAGCAAGCGCGGCTTGAGTGCCGTGCTCTTCTAGGTATTTGCTCAAAGGGATCTTTTTCATGGAATTACCACGGCTTGATATCTGCCATGGATAGTAGCAGCGCTGCTTTTTATCAGCAACAAATTACTAGCAGCGCTATTTGCGAAAATATCAGGTCTGCTAATACTCTTGTCGGCATGAAAATACGCCGCCCCCTTACTCCCGAAGAAGTTGCCGAGAGCGCCAGGCTCAAAGCTATCTATGAGCAGCGAAAATCAACCGCAAAGGCTGCCGGCCGCAGCCTGACCCAAGCGGATGTTGCCGAGGCGTGTGGATGGTCTGGGCAGAGTGCATTCAGTCAATACGCCACCGGAAAGGTGCCGCTTAACGTAGAAGCGCTACTGAAGCTTGCGAAGACGTTGAATTTCGACGCTCGCGAAGTCAGCCCCCGCCTGATGTCCACCGTTGCTACTGTCCAGCAAGAGCGCATTCAGCCCAGCGTGAGAATGGATACAATCGAGCCGTGGGACGACGACACCCCACTCGATGACGACGAGGTCTACGTCCCCTTCCTTCACGAAGTCGAGCTGGCGGCTGGATCCGGCAGGTTCGCGATTGAGGAATGCACCAATTCACGTTTGCGCTTCGATAAGAAAGATCTGCGTCACAACGGCGTTCAATTCAGCAATGCGAAGTGCGTAAAGGTCGGCGGGAACAGCATGATGCCCGTGCTGCGCGACGGCGCGACGGTCGGCGTGAACGTCGGGAAAAACTCATTGAGCGATATCGTCGACGGCGAGATGTACGCCATCAACCATAACGGCCAGCTCCGAGTGAAGCAGGTCTACCGGATTCCGATCGGAATTCGCCTGCGTAGCTTCAACCGTGACGAGCATCCGGACGAGGACTACACGTTCCAGCAGATCCAGGAGCAGCAGATTTCGATCTTGGGGCACGTGTTCTGGTGGGCGATGTACTCGCGCTAAAATTGGAGGCTGAGGTGAGGGGGGGGGAAGGCTGAGTAAGTGGTGCATCTCTGATTTGTGAGGGCGCCAGCGTGACGCCCGGTATGTAAACTATGCGTCAATCAGCAGTTCGTCGTATTCGCCGGCCGCTAAAGCGTCTTCGTCATACTCGTAACCAAGCGACTCGATTTTTAGACGTTTTTTATACAACCCAAGCTCCTGTCGAGCGTGGCTCACTGCCTCTTCCTTAATGTAATCTTCGTACCCGCTGAACACGGGGTAGTCGTTGAAAATGAGTAGAGCATCTAGCTTTCCATGCAGCGACGCCATAGTCATTGGGCGTTTAGTGAGAGCGGTGCTTTCGGCGTATAGCATGAACTGCTCAGAGAGCAAATGGAGCCGATAAAGCTCTTCGTTATTCAGGTAGTTTTTGCCGGTCTTTGCTTCTTCCAGCGTTGGCGATGTGCCTTTTATGACTTGCATGCCCATATTTTGAGACTTATGGTTTGCGCGATCCAGAATAAGCTTTGAGCTGGTCATGCCAGTGACTGCGTGATGAAACTTGTCCTGCAGCAGGGCATAGAAGCTTCTGACCTCCTTCGAGAGTGGGTCGTAATCGGATGCGCAAATCCTGAAACATTCTCGGACCTTCGCATAAACCTGCTTTTCTTCAGATCGAAGCGCTCGAACCGCGGCGGCCAGCTTGTTTAGCTTTTCGGGAGACTCGCGGAGAGCCTTCTCGTTGATTACGTAGCCTTGTTCGATGTATGCCTTGAGGGTGTGAGTCGCCCACTGCCGAAACTTTACGGCCCTCTTGGCGTTCACCCGATAGCCGACCGAGAGGATCATATCGAGGCTGTAGTGTGCTACGTCGGGGCGGACAACTTCGCGACCACCTTCAATTTGAACTGAGGCAAATTTTGCCTTAGTTGCGGTTTTCTGTAGCTCATCATCGGAATAGATATTCCGAATGTGCTTTCGAGCATTTGATACGTCCACACCAAACAAGTCGGCTATGTTTTGACTGGTAGCCCAAATTGATTGGTCATCAGATTCGAAACGGAGGCTCACCTCAGTATTCTCATCACTGAAAAACACTGTGCTCTCTGAGGTTTCAGTCCCGCTATTACCTCCCAGTTCCATTGACATAATGCGCTCCGATTGTGGGTTGCTCGATTCGACAAGGAGCTATTTTGCCATCAATTGATTGAGCACATACAGCCCAGCGCCGGGCTTTTTCATGCCTGCCCTACCCTGTCCTATCTACGATTACTTGCTCGACGCCTCCGGCTCGCTGTATCGCAGCACAAATCCTTTCAAGGCTTTTTTGCTCGCCAACTCATCCATCGAAGCTTTGGCCTCGGACCGGGTGGAGAATGGCCCAAGGAAAACTCGGATCCTGCCGTCTCGCCTCGTCGTGTATGGCTTCCAGCCTGGGACACTGAGATCTTGCATTAGCTTCTCGGCTGTTTTCTCGTTACTTACAGATGCAACTTGGACAGCCCAATGGATACCAGGAATCTCCCTGGTCTACTCCGGCTCCTTTGTTTGCGGGCTGACAATCGTATAGCCGCAAACCTTACTGACGAACTGGTCTGACAGACTGGAGTCAATCATCACGTCAAAACCATTCGGCCTTTTCATGGCAAAGAATGGAGCGAACCCAGAATAGGCTCCGAATCCATTTTTTCCGTTCACCTCTCCACAAACGCCGCCATCAGCAACCTGCCGCTCATTCCGGAATTTCGCAGAATCAGGATCCTTCAGGCGTTCAGAGACCGCAATTCTAGCCCGATCAATATCACTCCCCCCGCACCCCGTCACGGCAAAAGCCAGGCCCACCATCAATAATCCGCGCATCCACGCCTCCATGGTCCAGTCGCGCGATTCTATCAGCTAGCCAAACCTCAACCAGAAGCCCCTTCAATCGGAGGAGTTTTTTTGCGTCCACAGAAAATATTATTAGCAGCGCTATTTACATTAAATAGCAGCGCTGCTACTTTTATTCGCAAGCCAAAGCAACACCGGCCCAGCAGCGAAAGCCGCGCCGCTCTTTAGCGACACCCCTTGCCGGATTACCACCGGCCCAGATTCAAAGGCAGCGATGAACCGGCCTCAACGGTTCAGAGGGTTGGCAACTGACCCGGGCGCGCAGCGTAAAGCGCCAAGAACAGTTATCCAGCGGGAGAACAAGCCGAAAGGCCCGCGGCTGGAAGAACAACACGATTCAAGCCAGTGACGGCCGCCAGTAGCGGGTCACGGCGAACAGATTTCACTGGCAGCTCTTCTCACGAGGAGCTGACGGGAAATCACCCAACCGAAAGGAGCTCATATGAGCGGATTCAAGAAAGGCCAGGCGGTCATCCTCACCAACCCTCGCGGCACCGAAAAGACGGGCAAGTTCGTGGGCACCAATAACCTGGGTCATGGCCGAGGTGGTGGCGAATACCTGGTCGTTGATGTCGACGGCAAGGAGTTGAAGGCAAGGGCCAGCAAGGTACGCGCTGCCTGATTTCACTGGCTGGCCTTGGCGACAGGGCCAGACGGGAAAATCACCGAGGGCAACACAATGAACAAGGTTCTTCGCATCACCCTGCGCGGCGAGATGCAGTTATTCGCCGACGAAGACCTGGATGCCTGCATCCGCGAGGCCAATCGGCTCAACGTGGAACGTGGCTATACCAACGGCGATAGATCAGACAACCAAATCGAAAATCTTCGGCTCGTCACGATCACCGAAAACAATCGAAACGCCAGGCTTCAGCACCTAAATCGGAGCGGACTGCACGGCGTTTATTTCCTCAAAGACTCTTCAACCTATCGAGCAACCATCGGCGTTAACGCAGAGCTCCTACGCCTCGGGCAATTCAAGTCACTTCTTGAAGCTGCAGCGGCGAGAAAGTCTGCAGAGCTTAAGCACGGGTTTCACCCGAACCACGGCCGAGCTACATAACTACCCGCCACTCTGGAGGCGACCATGAACGCAGCACTGAATATCTGTCAGGCGATGCACGACGCGAAGTCGCCCCCACCAGTGAGCGAGAGCCCGCAGGAACTGGCTCGGTCTGAATGGCTGTACAACGCCGTCGAGCAGATGGTCCGCTACGGTCGCGACGTGAAGTTCCAGCGCCGCATGTGCTCGCCTCAGGGCGTGAAGGCCGAAGAGTTCGCCCTGGCGGTGGATGAGTACGCAAACAAGCGTCTCGCTGACTGTGAGGTGCACACCTCCGCCCTGGGCTGGCTGCTGATCACCACGGCCTACGGCAAGGGCGACAAGGTGGCCGTGAATGAGCTACTAGGTCACAGCGACCACCCATTCGGCAAGCTGGGCGAAATCGCCGAGGCCCTACTCCGGCCCTTGGTCGATGACGCTCTGATCGCCCAGGCCGAGGATGACGAGCTGTGAGCCCGCACATCGCCATCGATCAGGCGCTGGAAGCCCTTGAGCATCCGGAAGTGCGCCAGCTCGACGACACCCTCGTCGAGGGACTGATCGTCCGCCACTTCACCTCCGGCGATATCACTGCCGAAGAATTCCACCACTACAGCGCCCGCCTGCTGAAGATCAGTCGGCAGCGCAAGGAGGCTGCGTGAGTACTCCCCTGGTTAAATCGCTCATTGACGAGCAGGTCGAGCAGCTGGAAGGCATCCTCAAGCGCCCTCGCGACACTCTGGTATGCGAGCTTGAATCCCCGGTGAAAGGCGACTGGCCGCACCATGCCCGCGAGAACTCGGCTTTCATGGAAGGCGACTGGGGGATCGATCCCCGGGGCCGGCTGGTGGAGCTGTGACCCGCTACCAGCGCGCCAGGCGCGTCTCGTTCTGGCGCGGATCGGCCATCGCCCTGCTCTTCTTCTCTGCCTGGATTCTGGCAAGCGCCTACTCCGGCCACATCACTTCCTGACTTTCAATTTCAAGCGCTGCGCATGTCGCGGCAAGGATTTCGTATGTTCGAAACGACACATACACCGGGTCCATTCTTCACCACCTGCCCGCACGGCGGAACGATCTACGTTGAAGCCAGGCTGCGCGACTCAACGATTCAGGAAGTTGCAGTGGTTGGCCCGACCGAGACGCCAGAGCAGCAACAGGCCAACGCCAAACTGTTCGCGGCGGCGCCAGAGCTTCTCAAGTCGGCCATGGAGGTCTGCGAGGCATGGGGAAAATTCATCGACTCGTTTGATTACGCCCCGGGCGTTGGCGACGTTGCAGAAAACATTGAGTTTCAGGAAATGATGCGCCTTCGAATCGCCATCAACGCTGCCACCCAATAACCCCCTTCACAGCGCCCCTCTCCGGTGGCGCGGAGAGCAATCATGTCCGAACAGAACATGCGGATCTGGGGCCAGGTCGAGAAGACCGACACCCGATTCACCAAGAAAGCCAAGGTCAACGGGCAGGACATCACCAGCCTGAGCGGTACCGCGATGGTCATGAAGGCCACCGAGCTGTTTGGTCCGGTCGGCATCGGCTGGGGGTGGAGGATTGTCGAAGAACGCTTCGATGAGGGGCACGAAATCTTCACCGGCGAAGGCGAAAAGCGCGCATGCATCGGTCGCGAGATCGGGCACACGGTAAAAATCGCCCTCTGGTTTATGCAGGACGGCCAGCGCGGCGAGATCGAGCAGTACGGCTGCACCCGCTATCAGTACAAGACCAGCTACGGCATGACGACTGATGGCGAGGCGCCAAAGAAATCGCTGACCGACGCCATCAAGAAGGCCCTGTCGATGCTCGGCTTCAGCGCCGACGTGTTCCTTGGCCTCTTTGACGACCAGACCTACGTCGACCAGCTCAAAGAGGAGCAGGCCATCGAGCAAGCCGCAGACAAGGATGCCGAGATCCTGCGCCAGAAACAGGAGCGTTTGGATTGGCTCAACTCAGCAGTCGAAACAATCGGCAAGGCCGTGACCAGTCATGAGCTGAAAATGCTGAACGTCAAATATATCCGCGAGGCGACTCGGCGCAATGAGCCGACTTTCATCGCCCGGATAACTCGCGCATTTGAAGAGCGACAAGCATCGCTCAATGCAGGTAAGGAGAACGCAGCATGACCCAGCTCTACGCACTCACCGGCAAACTGGCAGAACTCCAGGCCATGGCTGACACCGACGACGAGGGCCTGAAAGAGGCCTTGCAGCACGCCATGGACGAGATCGCCGGCGACTTCAACGAGAAGGCCGACAACATCGTCATGCTGCGTCGAAACATCGAAAGCGACGTGACCGCCATCGACAATGAGATCGAGCGCCTGGCCGAGCTCAAGCGCATCAAGTCGAACAGCGTCACTCAGATCAGCGACTACCTGCGCCGGAACATGGAAGCCGCGAACATCAAGACGATCAAGCGACCACTGTTCACCATCACACTTGCCGCCGGCCGCGAGAAGGTGATCGTCGACAACGAGGACGCCGTTCCAGATGAACTGACGGTCGTGAAGTCCAGCATTGCCCCGGACAAGACCGCGATTGCCGCGAAGCTCAAGGAAATCCGCGAGCACAACGAGGCCGTGCGCAAGCGCATGGACGCCGGCGAGGACGCGGAACATGAACTCATCGAAGAACCGGCCTGGGCTCACCTCGAGCGCGGCGACAGTTCAATCCGCATCAAGTGAGGCCGCCATGATCAGCAACCACCTCAATCTCATCGAGCAGCAGCGGCAGAGCGCGGAATCACTCAACGACCGGATCGCTCAGTACCTGGCTGCCGGCGGGCAGATCGCCCAACTGAAAAGCCCGCCGCGCAATCCCATCCCACCTCCCCGCTCAACCCGGATAGACCCTGAAACGGTCCTCAAGCGCAAACCCAAGGGTTTGAACTGGGCTGAGCGCCAGGCCCTGCGCAAAATGGCTGCCTCGCTATGAGCAAGGTCCGCAAGCCCAACAACGGATTCGCCCGGGCCGAGCGCAGCTGCCGGGCGCTGCTGCGGACCAACCACGTTGCCGTAGTGAACATCGACCCCAGCGGGTCGCAGATCATGGCGAATTGGAAAAGCTGCCGGCAGATCCAAAGCCTGGCGATCGCCAATGCCCTCTTCGACTTCTCCTACCGATGGACGATCTACCTCAGCGCCATGTGTCGCGACGAACGCGGCGCCGAGTACGTGAAGTCGGTGGAGATCTCACCGGAGGGCATCTACAAGGTCGAGCGCCTGACTGACGCCATCGAGCATTACTACCTGGAGCTGCGAAACAGCGCGAACCCGAACCATCTGGTTGCCTCGGGCTGGATCGCCATTCCCGACGAGATCTCGATGGAAGAAGCACAAGCAGCGAAGCTGTTCTACGCTGCCGGCGCCTGGCATCAGGTTAAAGTAGCTGCGTGAGATGCTCCAGAGGAGATACGGCAATGACGCGGCTCACCTGTAAATTCGTGATGCGCGTAGCCGAGAAATAACGAAAGCATTTAGCTGTCACTTTTCCCATAAAACTCAGCGATTACCCGGCATGGAAACGCATGATTTTTGAGATAGCAAAACTCAAAATCCTTAACCAATTTTCTCACCGGCTTTGACCTGAAAAAAATATAGCTGGTGAATACAATTCTTTCCTCCGGAAGCAAAGTGTCTCTAAATAGGTTAATATAATAGCGCTTTTCATCTTCAGAAATTGATGAGTCTGCTATTGTAGTTATCACCCTGACCACCCGATGAATAAAAATATTAAGATCATCATTTTCGACAAGCTCAGAAACGTGCAGCCTCGATGACTTTAATTGATCCCTTGTGCTCATAGCGTCAAATTCGGAACGTTTCTCCAAAATCTTTCTTACCACTTCCGCAACCATCGAGCGCTTGGCTTTCGTATCTTCACTTTGAATGCGCAAGAACGTTTCGCAGTATTTTTCCACCCGATCCACTAGGTGGAAAAACGTAGTTTCAAACTTTTCAGCTTCAAGTATCTTTTGCTGCAAAGCCATAAAATTTGTCGTTTTCCTTGCCTCATTTGTCTGGATCATCGTTGTTCTTAAGAGGACCAAGAGTGCCAAAAAACTCAGCACCGGATTTATCAAGCCACCTACAAAATCACCAATTTGCCCAATATTGTTTTCAATATTAAGTTTTTTGCCATTGAGCATCACGAAGAACAAAAGCACGACAGCAGCAATAACCAGCGCCACCCAGATGATTAAAACATTATTTAAAGGCTGATGATCGACTTTCGACTCTTGGGAACCAATCTCAATCTTTAGCTTAAAAAAACTAAAAATACTAACGCTTAATATAAAAACTATTAAAGCGATTAAAATAAACTCTCTCAATGCCTGCCCCTCGCCACCTTTATCCATAAAATTCAGCCCACCTACTGACTCATTCTCACCTGAATGCCATACATTTGCCATTAGGTAGCTTCAGAAAACAAGACCGGAGATGGCTGGAAAATCCTCATGTCAATATCGCACCGACTATTCTTGCGACGGCCTCGATCTGTGGCTGCGACCTATGCTCTGTATCGTTTCGCGCCGTGAACCTGCTACGCATGCATCATACGACGCTGCTGCAGAGGTTATTGCTCAGCGCGTAACGGTGTTCGCCACCTTCCATGAACCCAGGCAGCACACCAAGCACACCAAGCACACCAAGCGCGACAAGCTGGCACCGCGCATGAAGAAACTGGCCGACAAATGCCCCACCGTCATAGAGGCAGCCAACTAGACGAGCGTGGAATCGAAGCGCGCCGGCCTCACCGCCCGGGAGAACAGCTTCAACTTTTCGGAGCTTCAGTGAAACGAAACATCAACCGGACGGCAACGCGCCGTCGAAAGACCTGGCTGGACTTGCCGGCCAGCGGAATTGAAGAGGTAGGCCATGGCCAAGAGCAACGCGGAATTGCAGAAGGACAAGCGCGCCAAGGAGAAGGCCTTGCTCGACCGGATTGGCGCCGAGAAGCGCACGCTGATTGTTTCTAAGGCGCTTGATGATGCGCTTCAGATCCTCGGCGAGCGCCACGGCTTCGAGGAATGGCAGGAGACCGTGTCGACGTTCCTGATCAACCTGGCAGCCGCAACGGCCGAAGAGTCCACCCGCTTCGCGAGCATGTCGCGACCTAAATTTGTAACTACTGAAAGCCAGTCGCGACAGCTTGAGAGTTTCGCCAATACGGGCGTCGAAGCTGGAGGCAGGAGCTAACAGGTTTTGTTAACAAACTCCGACATTTTATGGTTCTCGATTATCCAACGAGCCATCTCACCAAACTGGCTGGGATCATCTTTAAAAATATGTGCTGTTCTGGGACTGATTATTGGCGAAGAGGTTAGAGGCCCAGAATATTTAATCAATTCATATCTGAAAGAATAATCCCAGTTTGCTACCGCTGCCAAGCTAAGCGAAATATTTGTATCCTTTACCAGCCGCCACAATTCTTTTTGATTCTCGACACTCATCCTCTCGCCAATATAAACAGACTTAATACACTCCAAAGGAATATCCATAGTTAACACTGGATAACCATTCATAAGCTTGCCAGTGTCTGATAAATCCTCGGCAGACCTAACTAAACGAACTTCCTTTTCATACGACCATGAATTTGATTTGACGCAAAGATCTGAAATCGGGACGGGCTGATCGTAAAAGTCTGAAAGATTAAATACCGGACGTCGCTTTTGGTATTTGACTGGATTCAATCCTGTGAAAAACTCGTGCCCTTCATCAAATTCTATTAAAGCTCCGGAATACTCACCGGCATAATGCCCCCACATGAGCAAACTATCAATATTACGGCTTAGGCATAAAATTCCGAGAGTAGAATTTAAGTTAGCCGCTATATTTCTTGCTTGGATGTCACTTCTAAATTGATCATCTCCCGGCGTATGACTGCGGTCCAACCCTTTTCTTCTAGGGCTAATTACACAAAATTTGAACCTTCCGACATGATCTACCGTATTTTCAGGAACAATAAACTGGGGCAGTAATTCAAATGGGTCGTTGAAAGCTCTAGGCTGGGTAAATCGGATGCTTCCTTTCAGAATTCTTTTCGCTGTGTCGGCAGTTACGTACTTGTACAATCCCATCGCGACTCCTTGATCCAGCCCCATGCCGGTCACCCGTAATACCCCAACCAAAACCAAATTGCCACCACCGGTCACGGAGGGAGGCGCCTATCTCATTACCACATGGACTTCGTAACCTTTACCATTTGGCCAATCTTCACGAAGGACATCAATAACACCGGATCCAGCCTCGGATGTTGTCGGCTTGCCAGAGTTGATCGCCTTGGAAATTGACGCAGGCAGCTTCACTCCCAAAGCCTTTTGTGAAAGGCGACTAGAAGCTGAGAGCAATGCCTTAGTTGCCGATTCCTTGGAGCTAGGCTTGTTGTAGTTCAGAACAAGCTTGACCTGAGTTATCGAAACGACACCGCCATCGACGTAATAGGCGAGATTGTTGGGTAGGGATCCTGCCCCAATGTCTAGGTAATCACTGGAGCACCCCCAGGTGCCATCTTCTTGGTCGCGCCACGTACCACCTGGCAGTCCAGACTCAGACAGTAATGAGCACGCTTCCGACGGGCTCGTCACTACCAATTCCGCGAGACAGTTAGCAGATACCAGCAACAAAAACGGAGCAAAAACCAGCTTCCACACTTCGCTTCTCCTTGATCCGGCTCCATGCCGGGCCGAACACAAATACCCCACTTCAACGAATCACGCCAGCCGGCGAGGATCCCCCTATGCCTACTCACAACATCGTCAGCATGAGCGGCGGTAAAGACAGCACGGCTACGCTGCTGGTCGCCCGCGAGCTGGAGGTGCCGAACCTCAGCGCTGTAGTGGCTGACACCGGGCATGAGCATCCAGAGACGTACGACTACATCCACTATCTAGCTGAAGCCACAGGTGTTCCCATCAGGTGGGTGAAGGCAGATTTCTCAAGGCAGATCCACGGCAAGCGCAAATTCATCGAAACGAAATGGCGCGAAAAGGGTGTTGCGGAATCCGTGGTGCTGGGAGCTCTGGAAGTTCTACACCCGACCGGCAACCCATTCCTGGACTTGTGCCTGTGGAAAGGCCGCTTCCCCAGCACCAAAGCCAGATTCTGCACCGACGAGCTCAAGCGCAACCCAATCATCGAGCAGGTCTACCTGCCACTCATGGACGGCGAGAACATGCTGCTGTCCTGGCAAGGTGTTAGGGCCGATGAGTCGCCGGCCCGCAAGTACTTACCAGAGTGCGATGAGGTTGGAGGTGGCCTGTTTAACTACCGACCCATCTTGAAGTGGACAGTTGATTCGGTCTTCGAGGCTCACCGGGCAGCCGGCATCAAACCGAACCCGCTGTACTTGCAAGGCTGCAATCGCGTCGGGTGCATGCCATGCATCATGTGTGCGAAAGACGAACTCAGGCAGATAGCCGCCAGGTGGCCAGAGGAAGTTGACCGAGTACGCGAATGGGAGCGACTGGTGAGCATCGCCAGCAAGCGAGGGGCCGCAACGTTCTTCGCCACCATCACCGACCCCACCGTCAGATCGGATGACAAGGTGAGCGCCGTAACGCACGGCATTGACCGGATAGTCGATTGGAGCAACACCGCTCGCGGTGGCCGCCAGTTCGACATGGTCGACCTTATTGCCCGCACCGATAGCCAGAACAGCTGCTCATCCGCATATGGCCTTTGTGAATAGCGTCAGTACGTTATCCACGTCAAAGCGACTTGGCAGATAGCTGCTGCCGCAGCACTGGCAGCCGCCGCTTTGTTCCATCTGGTTTGTTCTCCAGCAGTTTTGAGTACGTCAACCGTGCCTTTACTGCTGCTCTTCGTCAAATAAATACCAGCCATTCCACGCGCATCCTCATCCTGAAAAACCTCAACAGTTGCCGACTTGATCCATAAGAAGCACGAGCTCAAAGAAAAGAGTCCGACAAGAATTGTGAAAAACAGCTTTACGTTAAACATCTCGATACCTACCTGATTTTCCCGCGCCAGATCGTCCCATCTGAACACTGAGAACTCAACATGCCTACTGCAATCGATTTGTTCGCCGGTCTCGGCGGATGGTCCACCGGTGCGCGTGAGGCCGGCGTCGACGTCCTATGGGCGGCCAACCACTGGCCGGTCGCAGTCGAGTGGCACAGCGCCAACCACCCGGACGCAATTCACGTTTGCCAGGATCTGCACCAGGCGGACTGGTCGAAAGTGCCGGCCCACGACATCATGCTGGCCTCGCCGTGTTGCCAAGGTCATTCGAAGGCCCGCGGCAAAAAATCCGGCAATGCTCAGCACGATCCATCCCGATCGACAGCCTGGGCGGTAGTATCGGCCGCCGAATACCACCGGCCGGAAGTTGTATTGGTCGAGAATGTCGAAGAGTTCACGGACTGGGCGTTGTACCCCGCCTGGTCGCAGGCCATGGCCTCTTTGGGCTACATGATCGCGCCCCATGTTGTCGACTGCGCCGATCTTAGCGTGCCGCAGCACCGTGTCCGTCTGTTCCTGGTCTGCACCCGCAGCAAATCGCCGCTTATGCTCGAGTTGCACCGGCGCCAGCATGTGCCAGCCGCCAGCTTCCTCGACTTCGAAGCGGGCCGCTGGTCACCGATCGAGAAACCTGGCCGCGCACAGGCCACGCTAGACCGGGTTCGAAACGGCCGGGAGCGCTTCGGTGACCAATTCATCATGCCCTATTACGGCAAGGGATCGGGGCTGACCGGGCGCGACATCAACCGCCCAATTGGGACCATCACCACACTTGATCGCTGGGCCCTGGTCCGTGGCGATGAGATGCGAATGCTCTCGGCGAATGAAGCGCTTGCGGCCATGTCGTTCCCGGCAGACACCAAGCGCCCAGACAATCATCGACTGACTATGCACATGGCAGGCAACGCGGTTCCGCCACTGGCAGGGCAACGAATCATCGAAGCGTTGATGGTTGCCGCCTGACCCACTTTTACCTTATGCGAATGGTCATCGAAGCTTGGTCACTCACCATCAGCTCAAATGGTGTTTGATGGATGCGCATTTAAGTAAGCTAGTGGCCAAGACTTCTGACTCAGCGTTTGCGCCTGGATGCATCATGCTTCCTTTGCCCTCAACCATAGCGGCAGAAAAAGAAAGTGCGCTCAAAAGATTAAATAGTCTTAAATAGTTTCCGGGCGTGGCGTATCCATGAAAAAAGCCATGGGCTATGCCATTTCTATTTAGAGTTAAGTATTCAGGAGCCGAGTCTGTGTGCAAATAGAGCTTTGAGTTCATGTAAGCCGATATACTTTCGAACATCTGAACGCGCTCATCAAAATGATCTAGCAAGCCAACAGTAATTTCTGACTTCGGATACCAATCGTAGCCATCAAGCATACGATCTATCTCTTTTTGCTGAAGTCGTTTGAAAACCTTGATAAGCGTTCTAATACTTACTGAATCCTCTACGCTTATTCCTGCCAACACACCCAACCGTCTAAGAATCCCTTCGATGCACGGCAATAGCCCAACGATGGCCACACCATAAAGCCCGAGACAATAGGCCTTAGCTGACTCAACCAATTGAGAGTGAAACAGATCAAATGTTTTTCTTTTTGACCAAACCCCTACAATTAGTGCTGCTAAATCTTCTGGCGGGTACATCTCCATAAGCATGGAATCGCCAAATCCCATCTTAGCTTCGTGCTTTTGTTCCTCCCTTATTTTTGCAGCATGCCTACTTAAGAAACCCAGACTGTAGTATGGAGGAATTACTATATCTGCTGAAGAAAATGCATCCCGAATCCATGTAAGGCCTGAATTTTTTGGAACTTCCAATAGACTTCTTGGAAAAAAAGCCGTGCCATCGAGCGTAGTAATCCTGTACCCATGTATTGGCCAAAAACCATCGACCTTCGCTTCTGCGACGTTGACGTAGATAACTCCCTGCCTTTCAAGGCACGCTTCAACTGATTTGAGCCCTTTTTTCAAAGACTGAGACTTTTTACAAGTTCTATAAATGTTCGCAAATTCCATACGCCCTCCATGCCTGTCGGCCGAATATAACCGCGAGGACTTCCCATGCCCAAAGAAAACAAACTGACCGAGCCTAGATTTGACCTCGATACGCCAGATGGGGGGCGCGGGTACATCGCTGAACTTTTCAAAACCGTGCTCCGGCGTCACGACTACCGCCAGTACATCAATGAGCGTCTGGCCGGCGACTTCGCGTGCACGCTGGCGCAGCACCTCGAAGAGTGCAAAGCCCGCGAGCAAGCCCTGCACCTGCGCCTGAACGCAGCGGATCAGCGGATTGATGAGCTGACCCCGCCTGTATCACCTGATCCGGTAACTTGGGGCGCGCCCAAGACTGTCCGTCAGTTGATCCAGCAACTCCAAACACTTGACCAGGACCTGCGGCCGCTGTCGATGCTGCGCGTGCCGGGCAATGTTTTTGAAGATGGCAAAGAGCGAACTCGCGCCGTGCACCTCTCGATCTCTCACGAGCGGGTTGACGGTCAGTGGCTGACCCCTTTTAAAAGCGAAGGTGAAAAGGTCTTGGCGTTCTGGTGCAGGATGGAGCGGCCCGCGCCGATGTTTGGCTTCCCGGTGGTTATCGATCCGACCCTGGCACCTGATGAAATGCGGCTAGTGATGCCTGCGGCTCGCCGCACGGACGAGGTTCAGTTCAAGGGCATGATCGAGACCATCGGCGGTGAGTTCGCCATCATGATCGATGAGGCGAACGCCCACTACGGCTGGACCTTCAAGCGTCATCCCGACGGAATGTGGGTGTCTGGGCGCAAGGCAACCGACGCCGAAATGCACGCCGCGCGTACTCACGCCCGCATCACAAATCAGCTGTAACTCCCTCCCCCTTCAAAGTCAGCCGCTATAGCCGCGCTCAGGAGGCAGGCGGGAAATTCTTGGCAGCTGGAACGAGTGGGGCATTCATAAAAGCATCCCAGCACGCATAGGCATCGTGCTGTCTCCTGCTCGCAACGTCCCAGTCCGGGCCTGAAACAACTCTGGATGAAACCAGTTGCATCATGCCCATTGTGGCGGCATCCAGTTCCAGCAGAAGCCGGTGTGACTCGACCCTGAAGTCGTCGATAGAAACCATTTCTTTGCCCTGGGCGGAGATCACCACCATCGAGTAACAGTTGTCACTCAAGCGGTTGAGCGTGGTGTGAGGAAAATAGTTCATACCCATCTGTCCGTACTTACACCACCCCTCCCCTTTGAAACTCAGTCGCTACTTCGAAGAAGCCGCTCGGCGAGTACTTGACCTTCCGGCGGCAGCCAGCTGACGAGCTCGACCGACACCCCAAGCCAGTGCCCTGGTCATCGATTCGCGTGGGTGTGAGTCATCAGCCTCTTCATACAAAGCCATTCCGTCGGGACCATAAATCCCGATGAACATTTGTGTTTCGCCGTTGCGCGATAGCCTGACTTGCACATCGATGTGAGTCCCATCATTGAGAGTTTCATCGTGCGTTCGGCTGTGGAGCTCGGGGTCTGCCCACTCCCAGAAGATATCGCCTCGAAGTCTCATAGGGCCCTCCCGCCCAATCTTGTGATGGTGAGTAGATACCAAAATTAAACGCCCGCAAACGAAGTGCAACCGTGTGAAAACGGTATCTGATAACTGGTCGCAACATCTGTACTTATAAAAATTTTATGTACAACTTTCAGCCGCTATAGCGGCAAGGACGAAGTCATGTCTGAAGAAAAGTTGATTGGCCCCGTCGATGTCGTGCGCGATGAAGACGGGTACTGGGATCACCCAAACATTCCGGACTTCGACGAAGATGCCGAAGCATGGAAATCGTGGCTCGAT
Source organism: Pseudomonas sp. IT-P12 (assembly GCF_949767465.1). Lineage (NCBI taxonomy): Bacteria > Pseudomonadati > Pseudomonadota > Gammaproteobacteria > Pseudomonadales > Pseudomonadaceae > Pseudomonas > Pseudomonas sp. IT-P12. Next base: position 76,452 of record NZ_CATKPY010000021.1, read on the forward strand.
GCCCAGGGCCTGAAGGTCACCGGTTGGCACATGGATTCCGACTTGGAATCCCATCCCTACTGGGAAGACGGCGCGGCTCACTGTCTGGGCTGGGAGCCTGAGACGCCCCCAGGTGACGGCTGGTTCCTGCTCGGAATTTTCGACACGGACGACGGCCCCTATGCGCAATGGGCACGCCGCGAGGTGACGCCATGATCCTGCTCACAGCTCCAGCCCTCACCTGGTTCGCCTACGTGTACTGCTAGAAGGGGCCGCGTTGACGTGATGTCAGGAAGTGAGCGGCTCCTCAGGAGGGCGACCATCGAGAATTGGCATTGGGTCGACTTTGACACCTCTGACGGCGGTTACCCAAGCTGCATAAGCGGAGCTTTGACGAGCGAACGCATCATCCCAGCTCGAGCCGGAAAGCTCGCCCGCAACTACCAGCATCATTAACTGCGTTGTTGCAGCATCAAGTTCAACAAGAAGAACGTGGGCCTGGAATCGTAAATCGTCTGTGGGACTCATGGTGGTGCTCTATGTGCTGTGGCGGTCTGTAAAACCGGTTAACCGAATAGTTCACCTATCTTGAGTGTGGCACGAAAACTTCTACAACACAGGAATATTTGTACAAGTAAGTACTAAAAAGTTTCGCATAGCGATTCGGCTACCCCCCCTTTCCCCATTCCCCATTCCCCAACTCAACAGCCTGCCGGTGTACGGCGGGCGAGGAATTCCTATGTCCGCAATTCTTCAACGCTTCCATGAGACAGCAAACGACGCACTGGTGAAAATCAGCGAGCAGCTCTGGCCGGGCGCCAAGATCGCACTTGTGATTTACACCCCAGGTGCACCAGAGCAGGACATCGTTCTCGAGGACCAGGGCCTGGACCGGGACGAGGTGGTCAGCGCATTGCGCCGGCGCGGTCTGAGCATCGACGGCGACAACGCCTACAAGCGCGACCTGCTGGACTCTGTAGTCGGTGCACTGGCATTCGGCGCGCAGAACAACAACCCACCACCGGCCGGACACTGGGGGCAAAGCTTCTGGGATATCGGTCGGGAAGAGCGAGCGCTGACCGAGGAACTGGTGGCAGCGCTGAAGCTCACCCGCGAAAACCTACGAGCCTGCCAAGCGACCATCCACCTGTGCGGCGGATTCGACCCCGCCTATGTAAACGATGCCCAGGCTGCAATGGCAGTCGCCGACAAGGTTCTGGCCAAGGTCATCGCATAACCCATCACCACCTTCTGCCGCCACGCGCGGCATGGAGCAGCGCATGAGCATCCAGTTTCTATCCCATGAGGAGGTTTGCGAGCTCACTGGCGCGCGGACCAAGGCGGGTCAAATCCTCAACCTGAAAAAAAACGGCGTCAGGCATACGATTAAGGTAAACGGCTGGCCAAGCGTTACAGCTCAGGCCGTTACCGCCGTCGGCATGCTCGAAGCAGAAAAACCAGTATGGACACCACGTAAGGCCAGCTGAAATGGGACGACGACCAAGCAAACCAGGATCGATTGCCCGGTTACGGGAGCGGAAAAAAGCCAGCGGTCGGGTGTTCTACTACTACGACACCGGCGGAAAGGATCGCAAAGAGATCCCATTGGGGAGCGACTACGGCTTGGCGATCATGGAATACGCCAAGCTCGAACGGGATCGCTCCGCGACGGATCTGGTGTCGAAGGTCATCACGTTTCGCTACGTGTCCGAAAAATACATGGTCGAGGTCGTGCCGACGAAGAGCTCTGCTTCCCAGGCCGACAATAAGCGCGAGCTGAAAAACCTGATCGCGTTCTTCGATGACCCGCCGGCGCCGCTCGAAACGATCGAGCCGGTTCACGTCCGGCAGTATCTCACCTGGCGAAAGTCTGCCCCAGTCCGGGCAAACCGCGAGAAGGCGCTGCTGAGCGCGATCTGGAACTACGCACGGGACAAGGGTTACACCGCCCTGGCCAACCCATGCGCCGGCATCAAGGGCAACAAAGAGACCGGCCGAGACACCTACGTCGAAGACGAACTGTTCAAACGTGTTCACGACAAAGCTGATGTGGGACTTCAAGACGCAATGGACCTGGCCTACCTGACCGGGCAACGGGTAACTGACACCCGACTGATGGACGAACGGGATGTCCGCAACGGGCAAATATGGGTGCTGCAGGGCAAGACGAAGGCTAAGCGAAGGATTGAGGTGACCGGAGAGCTGAAGGTATTGATTGATCGAATCATGTCCAGGAAGGCTGGGCACAAGATCCGCTCGACGCGGCTGATCGTGGCAGAGGACGGCTCACCAATGACGGTGGCGATGTTGCGCAGGAGATTTGATTTGGCCAGGGAGGCGGCAGGGGTTTCGAAGCCGGAATTTCAAATGCGAGATTTACGGGCGAAAGCCGGTACGGACAAGGCGGAATCCAGCGGCGATATCATGCAGGCCAAAGATCAACTTGGGCATACAACGGTGGTAATGACGGAGCAGTACATCCGCAATCGGAAAGGCAAAAAGGTATCACCCACAAAGTGAATTGCGGACCAACTCCAAAATTGCGGACCAGAAACGAACAAGGGCTTGCACTGGCTTTCGCCTGCAAACCCTTGATTTTGAATGGTGCCCGAAGCCGGAATCGAACCGGCACGCCCTTACGAGCGGGGGATTTTAAGTCCCATGCGTCTACCAGTTTCGCCATTCGGGCGGTAGCGCGGCAAGCAGTCGAGGCTGACCGATGGATGTGTCAGTTCTGACGCCTGCAAAACAGTGGACGGAATATATACATCCCGTCCCGGTGAAGCAAGTTCGCAAATGCCCTTTTCAAGACAAAATCCTGCCCGCCAGGCGCGTAAAAAAGCTCGGTAAATCATTGATCTACTGATTTTCCCGGAGAAGCGGCGTGTCCATCTCCTGCCGCTCCGTGCCTGTGGGAGACTGATCGTCTACGGCATCAGGGCAGCACTGGCGCCCGCCCTGTTCTCGAAGCGACCAAAGAGCAGATAGTGATGATAGCCGCTGGGGAAACTGCCATTGGCAATCGCCTGCCTGACATCATGATTCACGGCAAGGTACAGTTGTTCATCGAACTCTTCAGGGCCGGCCACGCCATCCAGTCCCAGCTTCTTGCTATCGATGGGCAGGCCAAGAATGCTTCGGCGCTGGTAGTCCATAATGCGCTTCACGGCATGGTTTTCCATCGGACCCAGGTTGGGTGACGAAGCGTAGGAGTGCATACCCTTTTTTACGCACCGATTGCACAGGTCGACACAATGCGGCTGGGTGTTCTTGGCTCGGGTCAGTTCCTCGATGGAAAGATCCAGGTACCTGCCGACGTGATACTCGGACTGATTGAAAATGGAACAGCACAAGATCGCATTGCCGTTGGAGTCGAGTACCAGCATATTGTCTTTCAGACTGCACTCGTGCTTTGGGTAGTGCTGAAGCATGTTCACCAGATCGTCGAAAGGCGGCAATGCCAATCTTTCGAGGGTTTCAAGGTCGGTTGGCGTGACGGAAGGATCACGCTCGATGATCGCCAGCGCTTTCTCGAGCGGCATCATCACCGAACATCCGGTGCTGAACCTGAAGCCCAGTTGCTCGCAAAACTCACGCATCAACCTTTCTTCTTCCAGGTTATCCAGATAACGGTGGTAGTAGACATCCACGGCTGTATCGAGGTTATGGTGCAGCTTGAGGTCACGCAGCCTGATCATGTTCTGCTTGACCACTTCGATATCACCGCCGACATGCCCCAACTTGTAGGTGTCCTGATAGAAGCCGGACAGCGAAACCCGGAAGAACGACGGCTCGGCCATCAAGGCCTTTTCCATGTTCTTGACCAGGTTCAGGTTGGAACTGATGCCGCTGTGCATCCCGGCCTCGTTGATGACCTGGATGAACTCGCCAATGCGCGGGTGGATCAGGGGCTCGGTCCAGTTATAGAGGTGAATCGAGGTAATCCCTTCCCTCTTGGCTTTGTGGACGATGTCGCGAAACATCTCAAGCTGCATGGACTTCTTGAAATTGTGATTTTCAGAATTGCCCATGGGGCACGAAGGGCAGCTGAGATTACAAGCCCCGACGATATCGATGTACATGCATTGTTGGAAGCACCCTTAGCTTGACGCCGCGACGAGGAACAGATTTCCGAATCCGCTTACGCGCTGCTGGCAGTCCATTTTTTGACGGCAATATGCGGACTGAGCAAGATACGAGCCAGAAACTGGCGAATTGCCGTAACTCTGAAAGCTGTCAAGCTTAGGTGCCACGCTGCTGCCCTCTCAACGTGGAGGCCCAGGCGGATATAGCTACAAACACGGCGCCATCCCTGTACATCTGTAGCGCAAGGACAAATCTCGATGAAGGGTGACTGACGAGACTCAACAGCCAAGAGGCCAAGGAACCGGGCGATCTTCGCCATCAACAATTGGTTTGAGTGGGTGGACGAAGGTGGACCCGACAAGAGCCCTACCTCATCCGTCACAAGGACCGCACACCGATTTTGTGCGCGGCGATCGGCCAATCCCCGAACGCAGTCCACGAACCCAATGAGCACGATAGGTTCGTCATTATCGCTGCCGACAGCGCGGGCGGCATGGTGGACGTCCACGATCGACGCCCTGTGGTCTTGTCTCCCAAGCTGGCCCGCGAGTGGTTAGACCCGGCCACACCGAAGGAGCGCGCCAACAGATGGTGTTATTAGAGGGTGAACCGAGCGAGGCCTTCGAATGGTTCAAGGTCGACCGTGCTGTGGGGAATGTTCGCAACCAGGGAGCCTCAGAGGAAGGCGCAGATTGCGCGATCCTGGCAGTGTTCTCAGGAGAATCTGAAAATCTGGATTAAGCGTGCGCCATAGTTCGGAAGCGAAGAGTGCAACGGCAGCGAAAAGGCAATGATGGTCCTTCTCCGTTATCCAAACCGAGGCGATTAAGTTGCCCTGTCAACTCGAAATTCTGGAGTCAGGATACAGCCCTACAAATACCAGAAGCCCCGCTATTGCGGGGCCCAACACAAATGGACGCGCGAGGTCAGAACGACTCGACTGGCTTCTTGGCTTGCTGAACAAGCTTGTTTTCGTCCAGTTTCGGGAAAGAAAACTTGATGAGAATGCTGGACTCGTCACCCTCGCCAGAGACAACCAAATCAGCACCCCTGATGTTGTCAGGCGCTGAATTCATCAAACTATGGGCGTTAGTGGACCCCTTGGTCGGGGTGAGCCCTTCAACAAAGGAGTAGGTCACATTGTTGGCGGTCAACGCCACACTCTCATAGTTTGTGAGTGTGGCTGTGTATTCATCATTGTTTTTAGCTTTACCCGCCAACTCAATAAGATCCAGCACGGATTTCCCGTCAGCGAGCGACACCAGAGTAAATGTCTTTGCAAGAGCGCCAGCGGCGCGAGCGAACAGGTCACGATCATAGGGTGCAAACAGCGAGACCAACATGAGTTTGTCACCACTGAAAACCAGGGCCGCTGTGAACTTCTGATCCAGAAAATCCACATCGTCCAGGCATCGTGCGGTAGCACCTATTTCGGCTGAACAGTCGTAGTAGCCTGCTGCCTCGGTGTATTTGGCTATCGGCGAGTCGTAAGCATATTTTTTGAACAGGTTGTCTTCAGCCACCGCATTCTGCATGCCGGTCAATATCCCCATGGCGGCCAGCGCTGCAGCAAGAACTTTCTTTGACATGGATTCCCTTCCTGAAAATGAGCATTGAGATTGATAGCTAGATGCTATCAGTCAGAGATGCACCGCTCAATCCCGTCATGTCACATGCTAGTGGACAGAGGGGCAGATTCGCCAAATCCATTCGGTGACGCCGCTGGCAATCGCTTATTCTCGCGACAGGGAAACCGCGCAATCTCACTGCATGTGCACTTAAGATTGAGAACCGTCCCTCGCGACCTGCGGCTCTCGGCTAGGAGCGGTCACTCCGCGCGCCTACGAAGCCGGGGGCGATTCGGGTCGAAGAAAACATAAAAAACTGTATGCCCGAAAGTCACATCCCCATGGAACTTCCGTAAAAAATGATGTCAATTTGATTGCTTGTTACAGCAAAAAGATCATTTTGGATCAGTCAGCGTCAGGCTATTTCCTGACACCCCATGGAGAGAGTGATGAGAGTCATCATTGCGATGTTGTTGATGTTGAGTTCTTACGCTCATGCTGGTTGCGGCGACATCAGTGACAGCGATCAACGCGCTTACTGCAATGCCAAAGTCAACGGTCAAAGCTGCAGCAACATCAGTGACAACGACCTTCGGGCCAGTTGCTGGGCGGAAATCAATGGCCAAAGCTGCGGCAACATCAGTAACAGTGATCAGCGCGCTTACTGCAATGCCAAAGTCAACGGTCAAAGCTGCAGCAACATCAGTGACAACGACCTTCGGGCCAGTTGCTGGGCGGAAATGAATGGCCAAAGCTGCGGCAATATCAGTAACAGTGATCAACGCGCTTACTGCAATGCCAAAATCAACGGTCAAAGCTGCGGCAACATTCAAGACAGCAACTTGCGTAACGAGTGTAGTGCCATGAAGCGTTGATCTCCGAATCGGATGCCAAGCGAGAGGATGAGCAGTCCTGCGATTGAGCTCTTAGCCTCCTTGGGTCGGAAAGCGACGGTCTGGCCCAGACCGTCGCAGTGCAAGATTACACGTCTGTCTGCTCTGCCATTTCTAGAGCATCGTCTGCATCGTCTACCTCAATGCCCAAGTACCTGACAGTGCTTTCGAGTTTCGTATGACCAAGCAAGAGTTGAACTGCCCTTAAGTTCTTGGTCCTGCGATAGATCAACGAAGCCTTGGTTCGCCGTAGCGTGTGGGTACCGCACATCGTCGGGTCAAGTCCGATGGCTGTTACCCCTAGATCGCCAGTTCTCTGTGCAACAACTTTTATGCCTCATTGACGTCCTCATTGCGGTTCATCAATCAGCCCCTTACCCGTTGCAACTCTCAAATTGGAAGCTCCCGCCAGGTAAAACAATCCACCCGCAACAATGAAGAGTGCCAGCATGTAGAAGATGTAATGAGGATGCTGGGTTGCCAATACTATTCCGCAAAGTACCGGGCCCAGTGCAGCACCAAGATTGGACAGGTTTTGCGCTCCGTAATACATGCCGCGCAGGTTGTCCGGCGCAATTTTGTCGATGAACATGTACTCGGCGGGCAATACGATGATCTCGCCGATCGTAAAGATGGCCATGGAAATGACCCAGTGTGGAACGGAAGTCGACAGTGCAAAACCGGCCAACCCCATCATGAACATGCCCAGCCCCGCCGCAAGCCACAGGTTCAGGTGTCGGTTGGTGATCTTTCTGCCTATGGAATACTGCAATCCGATCACCATCAGCGCATTGGTAGCCACAATGGTACTGATGATGCGGTATGTAGATTCTGGTGTGGCAGTAACCATCAGATACTGTGAGAGATAGGCCGTGAACTGGCCAAAGACCACCGCGCTGAAAAGCCCGCCAAGGGTGAAACACACCAATCGATAATCCCGGAGCAGTAATTTTCCTACGGAGAGAAACGGCGAGGGTTTCCGAGCTTCATCGGTGGCGCCCAAATTCCTATCACCCCAGACGAAATAGATGAAAAAGAATCCTGCTCCAAGCCCTGCGGAAAACAGGAATGGCAAGCTGATATCTATCCTGGCCACGCTAGCGCCAAGAAAGGGACCGATGGCATATCCGATATTGGTCAGCGTGTATTTGATCGAGAACACTTCGCTGCGGCCAGTGACAGGGAGCAGGCTGCCGAATCCTGATTTGACCGCGATATCAATCACCGCATAGGTCAGATTGATTAATACCAGACAGCTGTAGAAGAGCCAGAGATCGCGAGCAAGAAACGTCCCGAGGAAACCCAGCGTAAACAGGCAACTGAGCCACAGGATCAGTCGGTGACTGGATGTTTTATCAACCAGAAAGCCCCCATACAAACTCAATAACGAGCCGATAATCAGTGTACTGCCAATGACCAGGCCGATATCGGCGATGCTCAAACCGAAACTGCCGGACAGGTAGATGACCAGATAGGGCAAAGTGATTGCTCGCGACAAGGTCAATATCAAGGACGCTGAAAGCAGCAAATTCACCGTTCTCGGATAGTTTTTCAGTTTGGTTAGCATCCTTGCCTCAATGTTCAGCAGGTTGGTTTATGGCAAACGCCGGTCGCATGGTGAACGATGCATTGAAATCAATCTTACTGGTGAATTTGGTTCTGATTTATGATGTTTGTTATCGAATTTGAAGAATCAAATTCATCAATAGAGAGATGCCATGTTTTCCTCAGAGCGCTTGAAGGGAATTGATGTGTTCGTCTGTGTGGCGGACTGCGGCAGTTTCACAGCCGCTGCCGATCGGATGAGTCTGACGGGATCTGCGATCAGCAAAGCCATCGCTCGATTGGAAAGCAGGCTCGGAGTTCGGTTGTTCCATCGCACCACTCGTCGCCTGGCCCTGACTGACGCGGGGGTGGCGTTCTATCGCACGTGTACCGGTGTGTTGGCAGACCTGGAGGAGGCAGAGCTGTCTCTGCACGCCGAAAACACTGAGCCTCGTGGCAGGATTCGCATAGACCTTCCAGGTGCGTTTGGCCGCCTGCTGGCCCTTCCGATCATTTTGCAGTTTGCTCAGGAACATGCGCTGTTGCATCCACACATTTCATTCTCCGACCGCCTCATTGATCCTGTCGAGGAAGGTGTCGATATTGCTGTGCGGATCGGTGGTTCGGACGTCTGGCCCGCTGCGCTGGGGCATCGCTACCTGGGCAGTGAGTGGCATATCTTCTGTGCGTCGCCCGCTTACTTGAGCAAACACGGCACGCCTGTGACCGATCGTGATCTGGAACAGCATCAGTGCATCGCTTACGGCTGGGTGGATGGAACGGTCAGCCCTTGGAGTTTTGCGGGAAAGCACCCTGGCGAAATTGAACGCAGGTCGATCGCTGCAAAGTTCGTTGTGGGAGATGGTGAAGGTCTGGTGATCGCGGTAACGGCGGGATGCGGGATCGCACAACTACCTTCATGGCTGATCAAACGCCAGCTTGAAGAGGGAACCTTGGTTGAGGTGCTTCCCCACTTGGCAACCACTGGCATGGCCATCAATTTGGTTTGGATCAAAAATCGACAAACACTTCCGAAAGTCAATGCATTACTGGAAAAGCTTGGAGCTCATTTACTGCCCTCTGCTAGTAACATCTAATGACCACATCTGTCCGGTAGCTGCCGCTCTTGACCGTCCGCTTCCGGCCAGAAGCGGACATCGTCTAAAGGAAGCCTTCGGACTAAAAGAAAGGACTTTGCCTTAAAAAGCCGATAGGCTTATGTACTTGTTATCAGTAAAAATCCAGGCGAAGGGACATGGCACCGTCTAAAGGCGATCTCATAAAACTAATCAGCGCTGACCAAGCAAAAATAGTTTTAACTGATTGGATTAACTCTCGCGAGGCAGCGCCAGGAGATATCGCTTTGGTGGAAGAAGTCTATATCGGAGAGGATGGGCAGATCGTTCGTCTTCTGTGCGAATACCGTCCGGGTTTTCTAGAGTGGCGAACGGTGTTTTATGAGGCAGGGTTGGCTTATGAGTTTCTTCCTCCCCTCGCTGACGTCACCACTTAAATTTTTGCCTCCGACAATTACTGCTTCCCCCAAGAGCTGCTTATGGAACCTAGTTCACCCGAAAGCAAATCAAAAAAAATAGTTATAACAGTGGTATTTTTGCTTTTTGGCGCATGGCTTTATTATGTAGGCTGGGCTTCTAAAATTTCAGCAAGAACAGTTTTGATGCCTGAAATCCCCGAATGGGGTACATACCTGCTGATCAGCTCCATTACTGGGCTTACTGCCGCAATTCGAACACTCTACAAGCGGCCCGGGCGCAAGACAGCAATACAGGCTCTAAATTCTTTTACTGGATGGTTCTGCTTAGGATTTATTCTATCTCTGAATGGTTATGCCACCGCGGCCTATCTTTTGCCTGGCAAGATTATTAGTTATAAATCTTCATATGAGCTGAGATACCCCGGACCTTCCAGGGGGAAGTTTGGTCGTTGCGAGGCAGGTCTATGGATCGAAGATCAAAGTACAAACCGCTGGATTGAGCTTTGCACGAACAAAATGGATTTGGATAAAAATATACAACAGGGAATGCAGCTCGTATGGGTGAGTGCCCGCACGAATAAAATAGGTAGCTACATTATGAGCTATACTTTCATCTATAACTAAACCCACCACAATAAAATCTTGCTTTCGTGAGCAGTAGATTAAGCGGAAGTTATTCTTTAACACCAAGAATAGCAAAAGCTTGATACTCGATGGTGTACTCTGGACACTCTGCTCTGGCGCTGCGCGGCGAGATATGCCGGACGTTTCGGCCGACTCGTGGCCGGAAGCGGACGGACAGGAGCGGCAGCCACAGCCAAAAGCGGACGTTCATGACGACCGCTTCCGACCCATAGCAGTCATCTGAACCGCATTGATCGACAGAAATGTCCACCGCCAATCCTAAAATCGTGAAGGTGGCTCATTTCCGGTCTTGATATTCGAAAAGACCTCATCTGGATCTGCCTGACACCAATATCTGAACAGAAGGCGAGGTTCGGTATTTCCGAAATATTGATCAACGGTGCTGTCGGGCGGCACGGTCAATTTAGGTGCTGGCCATTGCTGCGCTAAAACACCTATTGGTTTGCCAGACGACCAAATAATCCAAGTAGCCTTGCCTCCATTGATACCCGGTAAGTAGCCGGCATCTTGTATCACTTCGATTAAGGCGCGCAGCGTTGCTGATGGGTCGAGTGTGATCGACGTCGCATGGCTTCCCAGATCATCTCCTGCATGAACGCTATCTCGATCAATGGCAACTTCCAACGTGACTACTCCTTTTTTACCGCTGTGCTGTCACTAGATCGTCCAGCGTAGAGACATCAACGGCTACCTGTCCAGAGTCTGCTTCTGGCCGAAACCGGCCTGTCATGAAGAGACCTGACCACCCCTTCGGCACCCACCTGTGCCACGCAAATGGGAGCGGGATCTCGCATATTAATGAAAGGGTTGCGGAACCCCTCCCAATCATTGCGGAACACCTTGCTTTATCGAAGGCATAAAAAAACCCCGTAGACCATTGATCTACGGGGTTTCTAAGAGTGGAGGCCGAGGTCGGAATCGAACCGGCGTAGGCGGATTTGCAATCCGCTGCATAACCATTTTGCTACTCGGCCCCAATGCATTCGATGTCATTTTGAACAACATCAAAGGCGTACAAACCTGGAGTAGATTCTAGATCTAACTCCTTGAAAACATTGAGCTTTTTCAGCAGTCAGTGCTTTCGATGGCGTGAATTATGGACTGAATTGCCGGTGCTGACAACCCCTTGATTTCAAAAAAAATTCTGTCACGGCCCGGAACGCTGGATGAGGTTTGCGCCCTCTCCCGCCAATAGCAGGCAAAAAAAATCCCGGGCAGCTGATGGAAGCCCGGGATCTAAAAATGCATAAACCGTGGTGGTGAACGCGGGCCGAATGTTACGGTGATTTTCACCATGTAACAATATGTTTTCGTTCACCATGTGGTTAAAAAAACCGTTAACCCATTCAATATCCACACATTTTTTAAGGCTGTGCCGCGACAAATGGTCTGTTTACAGGAACCAGCGGTACTCACGGGCACTGATGTCCTGCAGAAATGCCAAATGATCCTGGCGCTTGTTTTCGCAGTAGACCTTCACGAACTCTGCGCCCAACCCCTCCCGCAGCGGTTCATGGTTTTGCATCGAGCGCACGGCCTCCAGCATCTCCAACGGGAAGTCGACACCGCTGCTGCGATCCTGGTTGAGCGGCGCGATCGGTTCCTGCTTCGCCTCGAGGCCGTGCTCCAACCCCACCAGGATCGCAGCCAGCACCAGGTACGGGTTGGCATCGGCACCGGCCAGGCGGTGTTCGATCCGCAGATTGTCAGGGTCCGATTCGGGCACCCGCACGCACGCATCCCGGTCTTCGAAGCCCCAGCTGGCACGGGTCGCGACGTTGGTGGTGCCGCTCAGGCGACGCATGGCGTTGTGGTTGGGCGCGAAGATCGGCATGCAATGGGGCAACAGTTGCAGGCAACCGGCCACTGCATGGCGCAGCGGCTGCTGGCCGTTCGCCGCCAGCAGGTTGTTGCCCGCCTTGTCGTACAGGCTCACGTGCACATGCATGCCGCTGCCGGGATGATGCAGGTACGGCTTGGACATGAAGCTGGCGCGGTAATTGTGCTTCATCGCCACGCCCCGGGTGCTGCGGCAAAAAAGTGCGGCCCAGTCGGCGGCCCGCAGCCCGTCATCGAGGTGGCCGAAGTTGATTTCAAACTGGCCAGGGCCCAGCTCGGCGGTGATCACGGTGGTGTCGATGCCTTGTGCGCGAGCGGTCTCGACCATCTCATCCAGCACCGGCGAGAAGCGTGTCAACCGTTCGATGTGCATGTTCGGCTGGTCATCCGCATCGTCGGTCAGCGAATCCCGTGCAAACTGGGGCAAGCCGTCACGCAACTGACGATCGAACAAATAGAATTCCAGCTCGAAGGCCACCACCGGGAAAATCCCTTTGCGCGCCAGGCGCTCCAGGACTTGCGCCAACACTTCCCGTGGCTCGAAGACAATCGGTTTCTCGGTGCCGCTGGAGGTGATCAACATCTGGCCCAGGGGCTGTTTTTCCCAATCGACGATTTTCAGCGTGCCCGGCACCAGACGCCGCGGTGCATCGGGGTCACCGTCGTTGAAACAGTAATCGCCAATCTTGAACAAACCGCCCTGGGCGCCCAGCAAGACGCAGTTCTGCGGCAGCTTGAGCGCGCTGCCGGCGGCGACTTTTTCGAGCATCTCGATTGGATAGCGCTTGCCGTAGAAATGCCCGGGAATGTCCAGGGAAATCAGGTCGACGTAGCGCACGTCCGGGTGGCGCTGGCGAAACGTGCGCACTTCAGCAACCAGTTCAGAACAGACAGCATCCATCATTGCGTTCCTTGTTTTTTGTCACGTGTAAACCCAGAGCACCCGGGTGAGTTGATCGGAGAGGTTGCCGTAGCGGCAATGGGCATGGCTGGCGAGCTGGAAACTGTCCCCGGCCTCGAGGGTGACCGGCTGATCGTCATCCAGCCACACCGTCAGTTGCCCTTCGAGCACGTACCCACCCTGCTCCGAGCTGTCTTTCATGTGCCGGTCGCCGCTGCTGGCCCCAGGCTCGAGCTGGCTTTCGAGCATCGAGAACGATGCGCGCATTTTCGGTGACACCAGGATGTCGGTGATGCCGTCGGCGTAATACAGCGTGCGGCGCTCGTCCGGGCGGGTGACCCACGGCAGGGCCATGGGCTTGGGCAGGCTGTAGAAGTAAGTGGTCGGCACACCGAGGGTTTCGCTGATGGCGGTCAAGTCCGCCACCGTCGGCCGCGAGAGCCCACGTTCGACCTGGGAGAGAAAACCCACCGAGCGGCCGATTTTGTCCGCCAGTTCCTTGAGCGTGTACTTTTTGTGTTTGCGCAGGTCCTGGATCAGGATTGCCAGCGCCGAGATTTCTTCTTGCCTGTCCATCGAAAAGCTTCCAGAAAATGTACGGTTCAAAGGCTGTCGCGCAACCGATACCAGGCCTTGCCGATGGCTTCCAGCGGCGCCGCCATGTACTTGCCACCCGGAAAACGGCCGTTGACCAGGCCCTGATACAACGCGAGCTCATCCGGCTGGCCGAGTATCGCGTCGGCAACAGCACGGGCACCAGCCAGGGTCGGCAGCACGCCGTGCCCCGAGTAACCCTGAAGCCAGTAGAGATCGCCGCGTCGACCGATATCCGGCGTACGCTTGAGCGTGAGATCGATGTGCCCGCCCCAGGCGAATTCCAGCTCCACCCCCTTGAGCTGAGGAAACACCCGCTCCAGGAAAGGTCGCGTTGCCGCAGCGATGTCTCTCGGCATGCCGCCCAGGTAGGTGCAGCCACCGCCAAACAGCAAGCGGTGGTCCGGCGTGCGGCGGAAATAATCGAGGACGAACTGGTTGTCGGTGACACAGGCATTGTTCGGCAGCAGCGCGGCGGCCTGTGCGGACGGCAGTGGCGCAGTCGCCACCTGATAGGTGCCGACGGGCAGCACGCAACTCGACAGCTGCGGGTCGAGCCGGTCCAGGTAGGCGTTGCAGGCCAGCACCAGTACATCGGCGCGAATACGCCCATGCTCGGTGGTGACCACGTACCGCCCGCCTTCCTCGCGATAGCCCAGCGCCTTGCTCTGCTCATGAATGCGCCCACCCGCGCCCTCGATGGCGGCGGCCAGGCCGAGCGCCAGCTTCAGGGGATTGAGGTGCCCGCCTTCGGGATCGAACAGGCCGGCCTGGTAACGCTCACTGGCGACCCATTCGGGCAATTGCTCGCGAGGAATGAACCGCAAACCGTCGTGCCCCCACTTGTGGGAGGCCTCGTGCTGCCACTCCGTCAGCAGACCCACCCGGCGCGGTAACACTGACGTCCAGAGATGACCGGGACGGTAGTCACAATCGAATTCATGCCGTGAAGGCAAAGCGCGCAGTTCCTGTGCGGCCCAACGCATGCCGTCCCACAGCCGACGCGCCCGCTCGTAACCCAGCGCCGTCTCAAGTGGCGGCATGTCGCACGACCACCCGAGGATCGCCTGACCGCCATTGCGCCCCGACGCCGCCCATGCCACGCGACTGGCCTCCAGCAGCGTCACGCGCTTGCCGGCCTGGACCAGTCGCAGCGCCGTATGCAGGCCGCTGAAACCGGCACCGATGATCAGCACCTCGGTGTCGTGCTCGCCCTCGAGAGCGTCGCGTTCGACCAGGTGATCGGCACAGGCGTGGGCGTAGTAGCTGGCGACATGCCGGGAGGATTGCTCAAACATGTAGAGGGCTCATGAAATTATGTTATTTAAATTTCATGAAAAAATACAGGTGATATTTCACAGAAGCAAGCACCTGTTGGAACGAGCTCGCTCGCGAGGGGCGCAAGGACAACGCGGACATCCAGGCAGTCAGCGTCATCGTTAACGTCCAGCGCGAGCAGGCTCGCTCCCGCAGGGGGATATCAGGCGATCGGGATCAGCGGATCGGCAGCGGCCCACGCGGCTTCACGGTTGGCCGCTGGCGGGTAGATCCACACGGTGTTGATCTGGGTTTTCAGGTTCTTGCCCTCTTGCCTGACCAGCTTGACCTGGCGATCCCAGCCCTCGGTGTACACCGCGCCCCAGGCACCCAGGTCCAGGCAAGTGACGTACTTGGGCTGGCTGTAGGGGAGCGCATCCACGCCCAGGATCTGGGCGGCAACGTTATTGCCCGCGTAGCGACCCAGCATGATCGCGTGCTGGCAGGTCATCAGCGCGTGGTTGCCAATATCGTCCGAGGCGGCGTAGGCCACATCGCCCGTGGCGAAGATGTCGTCCTGACCGATGACTTTCAAATGGCTGTCCACGTGCAGCCGGCCGAGGTGATCGCGCTCTGCCGGAATCTGCTCTGTCAGCGAGCTGGCGCGCACGCCGGTGGTCCAGACCACTGTCTGGGCCTCGATGCGCTGGCCATCGCTGAGATTGACGCCGTTGGCATCCACGGATTCCACCGACGCCTTCAAGTGCCATTTCACACCCGTTTCGATACTGGCTTCTTCGATCGACTTGGCAATTTCTTCCCCCATCGAGCCGCCAATCCGGTCACCGCGATCAACGATGATCACGTCGATGTCCGCCTGCTCACCGAGAATTGTCCGCAGACGTGCGGTCATTTCGGTCGCCGTTTCAATCCCGGTGAAACCGCCACCGGCGACGACGACGGTGTTGCGCGATTTGCTGTCCGGCAGGCTGGCCAGGGATTTCAGGTGATTTTCCAGGCGCACGGCCTGCTCGATCTGGTCGACGTCGAACGCATGCTCAACCACACCGCTGGTGGGCGGAATGGCAAGGCGGCTACCGGTGGCCAGAACGAGTTTGTCGTAGCTGCACACCTGTTTGGCACCCGATGCATCGATGTAGCCCACACGTTTTTGCGCAACGTCGATGCTGTCGGCAGTGCCCTTGACGAACTTCACGCCAACGGCATCGAGCAGGTCGCCAATCGGCGCAGCCAACTGGTGGGCATTCGGCTCGTAGAAACGCGGACGCACTCGCAGCTCGGCCTGCGGGGCCAGGACGGTGACTTCCACATCGTTGCGGTCATGGATATTGAACAGGCGAGTGGCGCTCACCGCCGTCCACATGCCACCAAAACCTGCACCGATTACCAGGATGTGCTGTTTCATCTTTAACGCTCCGAGAAGGCCGATCAATGATTATTAGAAGGTCGGGCATGGCCAGCGTCGACCGAACAACTACGACTGTATTGATCCTAGTTTGTTAAAGCAATCGGTTTTTCGCGATAGTGACTATCAAACCCTTCGATGCCCAGTCACAGAACGCGATCAAGGTATATTGGGTTTCGAAAGAAAAAGGCGATCGTTGCCTACTGAGCGAGCGGCTGCTAACATTTGCGACAACATTAGTCGGAGATTGACATGTCTCTTTACAGCGCGGGCGTTGAGTACGGCATTCACTGCCTGATTTTCCTGGTGGGCAATTGCGGCGACACCCGTGAGGCGAGCGTGCGCGATCTGGCGGAACTGCAAGGCGTGCCGCTGGACTATCTGGCGAAAATCTTCACCAAACTGGCCAAGGCAAAACTGGTGGTGGCGACCGAGGGTGTGCGCGGCGGGTTCAAGCTGGCGCGGCCTTCCGACGAGATCAGTGTGCTCGACATCGTCAATGCCATCGACGGACCGAAACAGATCTTCGAATGCCGCGAGATCCGTGGACGTTGCGCCCTGTTCGAAGGCTGCACGCCCGATTGGGCCACAGCGGGCCACTGCTCCATCCATGCCGTGATGCTGACTGCGCAAAAACGCATGGAGGAGGCTCTCGCCCAGCAGACGATTCTCGATCTGGCCAGGAGAGTGGGACGCAAGGCGCCCGCTGAGTTCAATGGCCAGGTCGATGAGTGGCTCAACGACCGGCGGGACAGGAAAAGCAGTGCCGGCCCGGCCAGGGACGATCAGTTGATCCCGGCGACCGAAGTCACCGATTGATCCTCACAGGCAATCGCGAACGGCTTCGCGCAACGCACCGGACTTGGCCCACGGCGGCCCCTGATACAGCGACACCCGGCTGCCGTCTTTCGACTTCACGATCTCGAGAATCTCATCGGCCGTGATGATGCCGGGCGCCTTGATCCGGTAGCCGTTGGAAATCCCGGTTTGCGTGGCCTTGGGCACTTCCTTCTGCCAGGCCGGCAACACACAGGCGGCGTACTCTTTGGGTGGCTTTTCACTGTATTTGCTGAGGTTTGGCTCACCCGGCACCACAGAGGCGGGCAAGGAGCATCCCGTCAACAACCCCGCTACGATTCCCGCCATCAAAGTCCGCATCGTGCTTCCTTGTCTGAAAAAAGAAAATGTAGCTCGTTGCCCAGGAAATCGGGACTAAAATTTCGTAGCTGAAAATGTTCAGGAGACCGTCATGTGGCTCAACGAATCTGAAAACGAACTCCGACGAGACTTGCAAGGCATCGCGTCCGACCTGAGATGGTCGGCGGTCGAGCTGTTGCGCCTGGCGGAACAGCTGCGCCAGGCGGGCAACGATGTGGATGCGCAGGCCGTACACAGGTTATGCGACCTGTTTCAGGGCGACGAACAACGACTGGCGGGGTACGCCGAGGAAGTGAAGGCCAAGACGATCAGCCGCAACAAACACGGCGTGACGGGTGACGACAAGGGTTCACCCTCATAAAAACCCGGTCATGCTGAAACACTGTGGGAGCGAGCAGGTTCGCTCCCACAAAAGCGACCCTTCAGCGGGCCGCGGGCTTTTTGGCTCGAGCCTTGTAGCCTGGCAGGGACGCCGCGAACGCCAACGCCTCCTCCCGACTGGCAAAGGCGGCCAGGCGATCGCCCTGGGTGCAGACCCGCCAGGGGCCGTTGTTCACGCTGACCACGTCATACCCGTTCATGTGCATCTTGTTCAGCATCGGAACGCTCATGAGCTACCTCCATTTCGATCCGGTTTCGTCACGCCTACCTTACACCCACTTTTCGCACCATTGCGGACCAGACGTCGCGACAAAATACCAACATCCAACCGCACTTTAGGTCCAGACCCCACCTCCAACCCTGCAGAACCCCCGAAAAACGGGCCCCGGCCTGAATATTGCATTTTTATGACAATATTGTGGCAATGAGCTATTAGGTAACACATGAAAGTACGTGCAACCGTCATCTGCGAGCAGGACCGGCACATTCTCCTGGTGCGCAAGCCCAGGTGTCGCTGGACGCTGCCTGGGGGAAAGGTCGAACCCGGCGAGACCATCGCTGACGCGGCCATGCGCGAACTGCAGGAAGAAACCGGGCTGGATGTGGACGATGTGCTGTACCTGATGCAACTGGAAACAGGCAACACCCGACACCACGTCTATGAGGCGTCGGTGCTGAACCAGGACGAGGCGCGTCCGCTGAATGAAATCTTCGATTGCCAGTGGTATCCGTTGAATGCGGTGCAGAACCTGGACACCAGCGAAGCGACCCTCAAGATCCTCAGGGCGTTTCAGCGTCGTCTGTAGTCAACCCAGGTCACCACCCCCCACCGGCAGGGTCACGCCCGTGATGTAGGACGCCTCGTCGCTGGCCAGGAACAGGATCGCCCCCGCCTGTTCATCCAGCGTGCCGTAGCGCTTCATCAAACTGCTGTCGAGGGTCTGGTCGACGATTTGCTGGTACCAGACTTTTTCCTCCTCACTCTGCGGCGCGCTGTTGCGCGCAATCACCCGGGGCGGTGCTTCAGTACCGCCCGGTGCCGTCGCATTGACCCGCACCCCGCGCCCGGCCGTCTCGAACGCCAGGCACGCGGTCAATGCATTGACCCCGCCTTTCGCCGCACCGTAGGGCACACGATTGACACTGCGGGTGGCGATGGACGACACGTTGACGATCGCGCCACTGCCCTGCTCCAGCATGTACGGCAATGCGGCATGGCAGCACCACAGTGTCGGAAACAGTGAACGGCGAACCTCGGCCTCGATCTGCGACGCCTGGTAATGCTCGAACGGCTTGGCCCAGATCGTGCCGCCGACATTATTGACCAGCACATCGAGCCGACCGAAGCGCTCGATGGCGGTTTGCATCACCCGACTGCATTCCTCGTATTGCTCGAGGTCGGCAGTCAGCGCCAGCACCTGGCAGCTCACCGCCAGTTGCTGCTGCACCTCGAACACCCGTTCGGAGCGATCCACCAGAATCAACTTCGCCCCTTCCGCCGCCAGACGCTCGGCCACGCGCTGGCCGATGCCCTGGGCAGCGCCCGTGACCAGCGCGACTTTTTCGTGAAATCGGTTCATGTGTACCTCAAGGATTCTCGGACGAAACAAGACCCCGTGGGAGCGAGCCTGCTCGCGATGAGGGTGTGTCAGTCAGCATGGGGATGCCTGTGAAACCCTCGCGAGCAGGCTCGCTCCCACAGTGGCGATACCGTTGATTGGCGCGCGGCTCACGCCGCGCTGGCAGCGAATTTCTCGTAGTAGAAATTCGCCGGCCGGATGCCCTGCTCGCCGAGGTAGCGGCTCACCGCGTCGACCATCGGCGGCGGGCCGCACAGGTAGACGTCGACGTCGCCATCGTTCAGGTGCCGTGGCTCAATGTGCTGGGTCACGTAGCCCTTGAGCGGATGCTGGCTGTCGGGGCTGGCCACGCAGGCGCTGTAGGTGAAGTGAGGGATGCGTGCGGCAAGGGCTTCCAGACGATCCAGTTCCACCAGGTCGAAATCGTGGGTCACGCCGTAGATCAAATGCAGCGGATGTTCACTGCCCTGCTCGGCGATTTTCTCCAGCATCGCGGTGAACGGTGCGAGCCCGGTGCCACCGGCCAGCAGCAACAAGGGCCGTCGGATCTCCCGCAGGTAGAAACTGCCCAGGGGGCCGGCCAGGCTCATGCTGTCGCCAGCCTTGGCCATGCCGGTGAGAAACCGGCTCATCAGGCCACCCGGCACGTTGCGAATCAGGAAACTGACTTCGCCGTCGCGCTGCAACGAGCTGAACGAATAGGCGCGGGTCTGCTCGCTGCCGGGAATCCCCAGGTTGACGTACTGCCCCGGCAGAAACGCCAGCTTGCTCAAGGACTCGCCCTTGATCGACAGCGCAATGGTGCTGTCGGACAACTGGCGCACCGCACTGATGGTCGCCTCGTAGCTGGCCTGGCGGGTGCGGCACACCTCGGAGGACGTCGGCACCCGCACCACGCAATCGCTCTGCGCGCGCATCTGGCAGGTCAGGACAAAGCCCTGTTCCGCCTCTTCCGGGCTGAGGGCATCTTCGATGTACTCCTCGCCCAGGTCGTACTGGCCGGCCTCGGCGAAACACTTGCAGGTGCCGCAGGCACCGTCGCGACAGTCCAGCGGGATATTGATGCCTTGGCGATACGCGGCGTCGGCCACGGTTTCGCCCACGTTGGCGTCGATGAAACGGGTGACGCCGTCTTCGAAATTGAATGCAATGGAATGAGTCATGACGCCGGCCTCACAAGTGATAGACATCGATGACCTGCCGAACGTAGTCGTTCTTCAGGATCACTTTCTTGGTCTTGATCAGCGGGCTCTCGCCACGCACGTCCAGGGTGTAGAAACTGCTGCCGAAGTAGCTGTCGACGGTCTTGTAGCGAAAGCTCAGGGTGTGCCAGTTGAAGCGCACCTTGCACAGTCCGTCGGCCTGCTCCAGCAACTCGATGTTGCTGATGTTGTGCGAGGTGCGGGTGTCCGGCACGCTGGCGCTGGAACGCTCGGTCTTGATGCGGAAGATGCGGTCTTCCAGGCCGGTGCGGTCGCCGTACCAGATCAGCGAGATTTCCCGCTGCGGGTCTTCGGTCAGCTCGTCGTTATCGTCCCAGGACGGCATCCAGAAGGTCGCGTCGGGGGCGTACAGCTCCAGCCATTCATCCCATTGCCGGTCATCGAGGTAACGTGCTTCGCGATAGAGAAAGTCGCGCACGCGGTCATGGTCAATGTTCATTGCACATCCTCCACCGCGATCAACTTCGCCTGTTCGCTGGCCAGGGCCGCGAGCATGGTTTGTTGCCAGTATTTGTGTTGCAGCACGAACAGGCCTTCGTCTTCGGTGCGCACACCGCTGAGCAGCGGGTGCAAGTCGATTTCCCGGGCGGCCTCGTCGGCGCCTTCGATCCAGTGCTCGGCGCCTCGGGACATGTCGTTCCAGGTGGTGACACTGCCCTTGTAGCTGGTCTGGCAGGCGCGGAATTCCTCCAGGTCGTCCGGTGTCGCCATGCCGCTGACGTTGAAAAAATCCTCGTACTGGCGAATGCGGCTCGAACGCGCATGGTCGCTTTCGCCTTTGGGGGCGATGCAGTAGATGGTGATTTCCGTGCGATCCACGGAGATCGGCCGGGCGACGCGGATCTGCGAGCTGAACTGGTCCATCAGGTACACGTTCGGGTACAGGCACAGGTTGCGCGAGTTCTCGATCATCCAGTCGGCGCGTGCCTTGCCGAAATCCTGCGCCAGCTCATCGCGACGCTCATACAGCGGACGATCCTCGGGGTTGGCCCAGCGGGTCCAGAGCAGCATGTGGCCCTTGTCGAACGAGTAGAAACCACCGCCCTGCTTGGCCCAGCTGCCGGCGCTCATGGTCGGGTTGCTGTCGCCGGCCTCGCGCTGTTTGCGCTGGTTCTGAGTCGCGGCGTAGTTCCAGTGCACGGAGCTGACGTGGTAACCGTCGGCGCCGTTTTCGGCGGTGAGTTTCCAGTTGCCTTCATAGAGGTAGCTGGAGGAACCGCGCAGCACTTCCAGGCCATCGGGCGATTGGTCGACGATCATGTCGATGATCTTCGCCGACTCGCCCAAATGCTCGGCCAGTGGCAGGACATCCGCCTTGAGGCTGCCGAACAGAAAGCCCCGGTAGGATTCAAAACGCGCCACCCGGGTCAGGTCGTGGGAGCCGTCGCAGTTGAAACTCGACGGATAACCGGCATTGGCCGGGTCTTTGACCTTGAGCAGTTTGCCGGAGTTGTTGAAGGTCCAGCCATGAAACGGACAGGTGTAGGAGCTTTTGTTGCCGGACTTGTGCCGGCACAGGGTCGCGCCGCGATGACTGCAGGCGTTGATAAAGGCATTGAGCACACCGTCCTTGTTGCGCGCGATGAAGATCGACTGGCGCCCCATGGTGGTGGTGTAGAAGTCGTTGACGTTGGGGATCTGGCTTTCGTGAGCCAGGTACAGCCAGTTGCCTTCGAAGATGTGTTGCATCTCCAGGTCGAACAGGCGGGGATCGGTGAACATCTCGCGCTTGCAGCGATAGAGGCCTTGTTCGGGATCGTCTTCGAGCAGGGCTTGAAGGTATTCGGGTCGCAGGGTCATGGCCGCCGCCTCCATTGTTATTGTTCAGGCAGGGCCATGCTAGGACGGGGCGATGGGGCGGACTATCCGCGGGGTGCAGACCTTTATCCGGTTTGTGCAGGGGCTGGCGTCAACGGCGCTTGAGGGTGTCGGACGGCAATTCGCCGAACTGCTTGCGGTAGCTGTCGGAGAAGCGTCCCAGGTGCAGGAAGCCATAATCCATGGCCACCTCGGTGATGTTGCGCACGTTGCAGGTCGGGTCGCTGAGGCAGGCGTGGATGCGCTCGAGGCGCTTCTGGCGGATGTAGTTTTTCGGCGTGGTGTCGGCGTTGCGCTCAAACAGGCCATACAGCGAACGCACGCTCATGTGCGCCTGGCGCGCCAGTGCTTCGCTGTCGAGGTCGTGCTTGAGGTGCCGGGCGATGTAGTCGGCGATGGCGTCGAATGCCGCAGCCTGCGACCCGCCGTCCAGGCGACTGACATTGGTCTGCATCAGGCTGAGCATCTTGCTGACGATGATCTGTGCGTAGTGCTCCTGCACCCTGGGCATCGGCTCACTGGCTTCGGCTTCCTGACAGATCATTGCCAACAGGCCAACAAAACCTTCCAGTTCGTGCAACTGGTAACGGTTCTCCAAAAACCGCACGCCCTGCCCCGGATAACGCCAGCGCTGCTCGTCGCACACCGATTCGAGCAACGACGTCGGGACCTTGAGGATGAATTTTTCGCAATCGTCGGAGTACGTCAGGTCCACCGGATCGTCGGGGTTGATCAGCAACAGTTCGCCGGGGGCGAAGTAATGTTCCTGGTGGTGCCCACGCCACAGGCAATGGCCGCGCAGCAGCACCTGCAGGTGATAGACGCTCTCCAGCGCACCGGAGGTGACCCGCACACTGGCGCCATAGCTGATGCGGCACAGGTCGAGCGAGGAAAACTTGCGGTGATTGAGGCTGGCCAGCGGACGCCCGGTGCGCGGCATCAGGATGCAATGGTTGCCGACATGCTGATTGACGTAGCCCGACACCGCATACGGGTCGGCCTGGTCGAACACGGCGCTGCGCTGACTCAACAGTTGCGCTTGCATTATCGGTTACTCGAGTTGTCGTTATGGGGTCATTCTGGGGCAAACGGCGTAGCGGTGTGTCAACGGACTGATCAGCGGGGGCAGCGCCCTCATCGCGAGCAGGCTCGCTCCCACGGTGGAATGCGTTTCCCTGTGGGAGCGAGCCTGCTCGCGATAAGGCCATCAGCCGCGACATCAATCCTCGAGCGCGCGAACCCGCTCGTGCCGCTGCTGCTCCTGCGGCTGAGCCGAAGACTGCAGGGTGAAATCGAAGTCGATTTCGGCAAACCGACCGCTGACACCGTGGGCTGCCGCTCGCGCCGGATCTTCACTGAAGGTGATGTTGGCGATCAGCTCATCCCGGGTGGCGTAGGCGAAATCGTCGTGCAGGTATTGATCGCCGTCGAGGTTGATCTGGGTGGTCAGGTGACGATGGTCTGGCGCCGAGATGAAGAAGTGGATGTGCGCCGGGCGCTGGCCGTGACGACCCAGCTGGTCGAGCAGTTGCTGGGTCGGACCGTCCGGCGGGCAGCCGTAACCCGAAGGTACGATGCTGCGAAAGCGGTAACGGCCTTCGGCGTCGGTGACGATCCGGCGACGCAGGTTGAATTCCGATTGCGTGGTGTCGAAGTATGAGTAGGTGCCACCGGTGTTGGCGTGCCACACATCCACCACCGCGCCGGCCAGCGGTTCGCCGGCCGTGTTGAACACCCGGCCTTGCATGAACAGGGTCACACCCGGATCGACGCCATCGTCCAGACGCGCTTCGCCTTGCGACAGCGGCGCGCCTGCCACGTACAGCGGGCCCTCGATGGTGCGCGGCGTTCCGCCGGACTTGCCGGCCTGTTCGTCTTCGGCGTCCATCAGCATGTCCAGGTAATGTTCCAGGCCGAGCCCGGCCACCACCAGCCCGGCCTCCTGGCGCGCACCCAGCACGTTGAGGTAGTTGACGGCTTTCCAGAACTCTTCCGGGGTCACCGCCAGGTCCTCGATGATGTTCACCGAGTCGCGCAGGATGCGATAGACCAGCGCCTTGACCCGTGGGTTGCCGGCGTCATTGAGCAGGCCGCTGGCCTCCTCGAGAAATTTCTGGGCGTGGGCAGTGTGGGAAATCTTGACGTTCATTTGGGTGGGTTCCTCATCTTGTAATTATGGGCGTAGCGGGCTGAACAGGCTGGGGTCAGCGGTCGTCGTCACGAATCGAAGAAGGATGCCGGCACATCGCATCGATTTCGATGGTCATGTATGGGAACAGCGGCAACTGCATCAGCAGGTCATGCAGCTCCTGGACGCTATCGACATCGAACACGCTGTAGTTGGCGTAGTGTCCGGCGATACGCCACAGGTGGCGCCACTTGCCTTGCTCCTGCAGACGCTGGGCCAGGGCCTTCTCGTCGGCCTTGAGCCGGGCGGCGGCTTCGGGATTCATGTCGACCGGCAAATTCACGGTCATCTTTACGTGGAACAGCATAGTGCTCTCCTCAGGCGGGATGAATGGCAGTGGATGTTTTGTCGCGACGGAAAAACGCCAGGCGTTCCTCATCCAGGCTCAGGCCCAGACCCGGCGCGTACGGCACCTGCAACTCGAAGTCGCGGTACACCAGCGCTTCGCCAAGAATGTCTTCGGTCAGTAGCAGCGGGCCGAACAGCTCGGTGTCCCACGCCAGTTTGTTCAGAGTGACAAAGGCGTGGGCCGACGCCAGGGTGCCCAGGCCGCCTTCGAGCATGGTGCCGCCGTACAGGGCGATACCGGCCGCTTCGGCAATTGCGGCCGTGCGCAGCACCGCACGCGGGCCACCGTTCTTGGCGATCTTCAGGGCAAACACCGAGGCCGCGCCTTCGCGGGCAAGATTGAACGCATCCTCCACGCATTCGATGGACTCGTCGGCCATGATCGGTGCCGGGCTGATGGCATTCAGGCGCACCATGCCGGCGCGGTTGTTGCGCGAGATCGGCTGCTCGATCAGGTCGATGCCGTTGCTCCCGAGGATCCGGCAGGCCCGCAGCGCCACCGCTTCGTCCCAGGCCTGATTGACATCGACCCGCACGCTGGCGCGGTCACCCAGGGCTTTCTTGATCGCAATGACATGTGCCAGGTCACGGTTGACTTCGCCCGCCCCGATTTTCAGTTTGAAGATGCGGTGGCGACGCAGGTCGAGCATTTTCTCGGCTTCAGCGATGTCCTTTCCGGTGTCGCCACTGGCCAGGGTCCAGGCCACCGGCAGCGCATCGCGCACGCGGCCGCCGAGCAGTTCGCTGACCGGCAGGCCCAGGCGTTTGCCCTGGGCGTCGAGCAATGCGGTTTCGATACCGGACTTGGCGAAGGTGTTACCACGGATGCTGCGCTCCAGGCGCAACATCGCGGCGTTGACGTTGGCACTGTCCTGGCCGATCAACAGCGGTGCGAAGTGCGTGTCGATGTTGGTCTTGATGCTGTCCGGACTCTCGTTGCCATAGGCCAGGCCACCGATGGTGGTGGATTCACCGATGCCTTCGATGCCATCGGCGCAGCGCAGGCGAATGATCACCAGGGTCTGGTTCTGCATGGTGTGCATCGCCAGTTTGTGCGGGCGGATGGTCGGCAGATCGACGATGATCGTCTCGATCGACTCAATGGCGGTTGCAAGCATTTCGATACCCATCAGGTTCTTAAAGTTCTGAACCCGATTCTGGTACGGCTTTTTTCCGGAGGCCAATATAGAATTGGTCTGAATTGATACCTTAAAGGTATGCATTCAACCGATAAAGTGAGGCCCCATGGAATTGCGTCACCTGCGGTATTTCCAGGTATTGGCTCAAACGCTGAATTTCACCCGCGCCGCCGAGCTGCTGCACATTGCCCAGCCGCCCTTGAGCCGACAGATCCAGCAACTGGAGGATGAGCTGGGGGTGTTGCTGCTCGAGCGTGGACGACCGCTGAAGCTGACCGACGCCGGACGGTTCTTCCATGAACATTCCACCGCGTTGCTCGAGCAACTGGGCAAGGTCTGCGACAACACGCGGCGCATCGGGCTGGGTGAAAAGACCTGGCTGGGGATCGGTTTTGCCCCCTCGACCCTGTATGGCGTGCTGCCCGAACTGATCCGCCGCCTGCGCAGCGGCGAGCCGCTGGAGCTGGAACTGGGGCTGTCGGAGATGACCACGCTGCAACAGGTGCAGGCGCTCAAGGCCGGGCGAATCGACATCGGCTTCGGCCGTATCCGCATCGACGACCCGGCCATCATCCAGACCGTATTGACCGAAGACCGCCTGGTCGCCGCCCTGCCCGCCGGTCATCCACTGCTGGCCGGCCCCGTCAGCCTGCGCGAGCTGGCCAGGGAACCCTTCGTGCTGTACCCCGGCAACCCGCGTCCCAGCTACGCCGACCATGTGATCGCCCTGTTCGAATCCCAGGGCGTGAGTATTCAGGTGGCGCAATGGACCAACGAACTGCAAACCGCCATCGGGCTGGTGGGCGCGGGCATTGGCGTGACCCTGGTGCCGGCCTCGGTGCAGTTGCTGCACCGCGACGACATCGGGTTCACCCCGTTGCTGGAAGACAACGCGACGTCGCCGATCATCCTCAGCCGGCGCGTGGGTGACGGGTCACCGGGGCTCAATCATTGCCTGTCAATGATTGAGCAACTGCAGCCGCCAGCGTGAAATCAGTGACTGTCGCCATCCCAGATCCAGTTCCAGATTCCCGGCAGCTTCACCGCTTGTGAACCGTCGCGAACGGTGCGCGCCATGGCCGCCCGTTGCAATTCGGCCTGGTCGTCGTAGAACGGCTTCTGCGCGACGTTCATCCCGGTCGCCTGCGCGCTGTCGAGAAGGATCTGCAGGTACTCGCGGGCATGCCGGGCGGTGTAGCGATTGAGGTCGTGGAAGGTCACCACCACCGGGATCACGCCGTCGACGGTCGGCAGCTCCCCCGCGGCGATGCGCTCGCGCACCTCGGACATCGAACGCAGGAAATGCGCTCGCCGCCGTGGGCTGGCGTTGACCCCCCAGACCTTGCCGTCATTGGCGCTCAGGTCGGTCAGCAAGACGTGCAGGCCATGCTGCCGATAAGCGGCGAACACGCGTTTGTCGTAGTTCCAGAACGGCGGCCGCACCAGGGTCGGCGGCGCACCGGTGATCGCGGCGATGTCGGCGCTGCCTTTGCTCAAGGACTGGTCCAGCTCCAGAGGACTCAGGGAACGGTGATTGGTGTGCCAATGCGTCGCCGTGTGGAAGCCCAGGATCTGGCCCTCGGCGTGTTCGCGGCGCATGACTTCGCGGCCGATGTCGCTGTTGCCGGCCCGTGGCGCGCCGGTCTGCACGAAGAACACCGCCTTGAGATTCGGTTGCACCGGGTTGTCGGCCAGGCTGTCGAGCACCGTCAGCGTCGGATTCCAGAAACTCGAGGCACTGGGCCCGTCATCGAACGTCAGCAGAAAGCGGATCGGCGCCTGCCCGCGCAGTCGCTGTTCGGTCTGCGGGGTCATTTCGATGGGCGCGGCGATGCACCCCAACAGCCCGACGGCAATGGCGAATGCGCAAAAAATCCTGAACAGCTGTTTCATGGTGTGCCCTGGGCCAGACCTTGGGCCCGCACGGAGGTGCGGGGCGCGGGTTGGATCAGGGTACACGGGGTTTTGTTCCGGTGCTGCCGGCCTTTGTTACGGGGTTAACGCAGGCTGGAAGGATCCGTCGATGATCGGCGCCGTCGCCAGTGCCGCCGGCAATGCCTTGACGCTGAACAGGAAGTCCGCCGTGCTTTGCAGGTCCTTGGCCGCCTGGGCGTCCACCGGGCCGATGGTCATGTGCGCCTGGCGCAGCCAGTGGCGCGAAACGTTTTGATCCAGATTGGCTTTCTTCGCCCACAGGTCAGCGTATTCGTCGGTGTGGTTATCAACCCAGGCCCGAGCCTTTTTCAGGCGCACCAGGAAGTCGGCGATGGCCTCGCGTTTACTGTCGATGGACGGGGTCGATGCAGCGATGGCGCTGAGGCCGGGCATGAGGTTCTTCGCGGTGAGGATCGGTCGGGCGCCGGAGAACAGGATCTGCTGGGAAATGTAGGGTTCCCACACCGGAAAGGCATCGATGCTGCCCTGGGGCAGCGCGGCAGCGGCATCGATCGGCATCAGCTTGATGAAGTCGACGTAGTCTTCCGGCAGGTTGGCCTGTTGCAACGCACGCAGGGTCAGTTGCTGGCTCCAGGCGCCGGGCCAGTAGGCGACTTTCTTGCCCTTGAGGTCGGCGATGGTCTTGACCGGAGAATCCTTGGGCACCAGCAAGGCGATGGTGTCCGGGTTCTGCCGGGATACGCCGATCAGCTTGACCGGCGCCTGCTTGGCGGCAAGAAACAGGAACCCCGAATCGCCGAGAAAACCCAGGTCCAGCGCCCCGGTATTCAACGCCTCGGCCAAAGGCGCGGCCGCCTGGAAGTGCTTCCAGTCGACGGTATAGGGCGCCCCTTCCAGCACCCCGGACGCCTCCACCGAAGCACGGACGTTGTAGTAGTTCTGATCCCCGACGTGCAGGACAACGGGATCGGCGGCGTACGCCGTGGGCGCGGCCAACAGCGCGCTGGTCAACAGACCGCGGACAAAGCGGGACAGGTTCATCGGGGCGTTCCTTGAGGGTGAGTGGCATAGACCATAACGCTCTTACAGATAGCTTTTTAAATTCTATTTCTGAATAAGCTCATGACGCCCAGCGCTCACTGTTGGCCCAGCAACAGTGGCTGGGCAGAGTGTTTGCCGGGCAACACCTGCGACCTCTTCACGCCAGCGCCAAGGCCGGGAAATCCGCGGACCGGACGATATGGCACAGAGCCTGCAATATTCCATTTAAGTAGGGACTCTTCATAAAAAACTATTTTTCAGAAATAAGAAAATCAACGCCTTGCCGGAGCCGCTTTCATGACATCCACCTTCCGTTTTCCCGTCGTCAGCTCGTTGCTGACGGCGTGCGCCCTGGTCTTCAGCCTGCAATCCGTAGCGCGGGCCGCTGAAGCGCCGCCCGCCGAAGTGCATCTGGACTACGCCTATTACTCGCCGGTCAGCCTGGTGCTCAAGCACCAGGGTTTCCTGGAAAAGGCCCTGCCCCAGACCAAGGTCACCTGGGTGCTGAGCCAGGGCAGCAACCGCTCGCTGGAGTACCTCAACAGTGGCGGCGTCGACTTTGCCTCTTCCGCGAGCCTCGCCGCCGTGCTCAGCCGCGCCAATGGCAGCCCGATCAAGTCGGTCTACGTCTACAGCCGTGCCGAATGGACCGCCCTGGTGGTGCGCAAGGATTCGCCCTACAAGACCGTCGCCGACCTGAAAGGCAAGAAGATCGCCGCCACCAAAGGCACCGACCCGTACCTGTTTACCCTGCGCAGCCTGCAACAGGCCGGCCTGAGCAAGGACGATGTGGAACTGGTGCACCTGCAACACCCGGACGGGCGCACCGCGCTGGAGAAAGGCGACGTCGACGCCTGGGCCGGTCTCGACCCGCACATGGCCGCGAGCGAGGTCCAGGCCGGCTCGCGCTTGCTGTACCGCAACAGCCAATTCAACAGCTATGGCGTGGTCAGCGTCACCGAGCGCTATGCCAAAGAGCACCCGCAGGCCATCCAGACCGTGCTCAAGGCCTACGAGCAGGCACGGGAATGGGCGGTCAAAAACCCTGACGAACTGGCGAAACTGCTCGCCAGCGAATCCGGCCTGCCCCTGGAAGTGGCCCAACTGCAACTGTCGCGCACGGATCTGAGCAGCCCGCAATTGACCGCCAAGGACGTTATCGCCTCGAAGGCCGCCGCGCCGATCCTGGTGTCCGAAGAACTGGTGCGCCGTGGGGTGAACGTCGATCAGGTCATCGACCAGTTGATCGACACCGGTTCCAGGGAAGCCGTGGCTCGTCAGTAATTCACCGCCTACGGGTAAGACCGAATCCGCGCCCGCCGCGGATTCGTCGTCATTGGAGAACCCCATGACCAGCAAAAGCAAAACCCTGCCCCTCGAACTGCCGGCAGCCCGCCGCGCCCCACTGGCCTTGAGCAATGCCTGGCGCTTGCGTCTCAAGGGCCTGGCCCTGCCAGTGCTGATTCTTCTACTGCTGGAATTCGTCGTACGCATCGGCTGGCTGCCGTCTTACCAGATGCCGGCCCCCAGCGAAATTGCCCTGACCCTCGGCGACCTCGCTGAAGGCCCGCTGTGGAAACACATCAGTGCCAGCCTTCTGCGCGTAGTGCTGGGGTTCGCCATCGGCGCCAGCCTGGCGCTGATCTTTGCCGCCTGGGTCGGTTTGAGCCGTGAGGCCGAAGCGTGGCTGGAGCCGACCTTTGCCGGCCTGCGTTCGATTCCGAGCCTGGCCTGGGTGCCGTTGTTACTGCTGTGGCTGGGCATCGACGAAACCTCGAAAATCGTCCTGATCGCCATCGGTGCCTTCTTCCCGGTGTACCTCAACGGCGTCGCAGCGATCCGCAACATCGATCGCAAACTGGTGGAGGTCGGGCAAATGTACGGCTTTAGCCACCTGCGCCTGGTCCGGCGGATTCTGCTGCCCGCCGCCCTGCCCGGCCTGTTCACTGGATTGCGCAGCGGCATGAGCCTGGCGTGGATGTTCCTGGTGGCGGCCGAACTGATCGCCGCGACCAAAGGCCTGGGCTACCTGCTCAGTGACGGTCGCGAAACCTCCCGCCCGGACACCGTGCTCGCAGCCATCATCGTGCTGGCGCTGCTGGGCAAACTCAGCGACGGCGTGCTCGCCGGACTGGAGAAGCGTTGGCTGACCTGGCGCGACACCTTCAACGGCCAACGTGCAGAGGACTGAGCCCATGACCGATCATCTGTTGGACATTCGCGTGGAGCGCAAGACCTTCGCCGCCACCACCGTGCTGCAAAACATCCACCTGCAACTGCAACCCCGGGAAACCGTCAGCCTGCTGGGCCCCAGCGGTTGCGGCAAAAGCACCCTGCTGAGGATCGTCGCCGGGTTGGAAAAGGACTTCCAGGGCGAACTGCGCAGCACCGCCGGAGAAGTCGCGTTCGTGTTTCAGGAAGCCCGCCTGATGCCCTGGCTGACGGTGGAGCAAAATATCGGTTTCAGTGCCGATAGCCATTACGACAAGGCCTGGGTCGCACAACTGATCGAGGAAGTCGGCCTGGGCGGTTTCGCCGATGCCATGCCCAAGGCGCTGTCCGGCGGCATGGCGCAGCGGGTCGCCATTGCCCGCGGCCTTTACTCGCGGCCCGATGTATTGTTGCTCGACGAACCCTTCAGCGCCGTGGACGCCTTCACCCGGATGAAACTGCAGGACCTGCTGCTGCAATTGGCCGAACGTCATGCCATCGCCCTGTTGCTGGTGACCCACGACGTCGACGAAGCGCTGTACCTCAGCGACCGGGTATTGGTGATGGACAATCGCCCCAGCAGCATTCGCCAGGAAGTGGCCGTGCCGCTGGCCCACCCCCGTGATCGCCGCGATCCTTTGCTGGCGCAGCTCAAGGCTCTGTCGTTGACCGAGCTGCAAAGGGCGCACGTGATCTGACGTGCGACTATGCTCAAACCTCCAGGTGGAGGATTGGGCGATGTGCGGTCGACTGTCGCAATACCGGGGCATCCACGATTTCGTTGCGGTACTGAGCATCCCCGACGCACTGATCAACCCGGTCGGTGAACAGCCGCTGGCCCGTTACAACGCCGCCCCGACCGATCAACTGGCGTTGTTGCACCTGGAGGATGACGGGCTCAGGGCCGACAAGGTGCGCTGGGGATGGCGGCCGCACTGGGCGAAAGACCGGGCGGCGCCGATCAACGCGCGAATCGAAAAGGTCGCCCATGGCCCGTTCTTCCGCGCCATCTGGCCGCACCGGGCGATTGTGCCGATCGATAACTGGTTTGAGTGGGTCGATACACCAGGGAAAGCCCGGCAGCCCTGGTTGATCCGCCGTCAGGATCGCGCACCGATCCTGTGTGCCGCCATTGGTCGCTTTCCCGCCCACGATACCCCGCCGCGAGAGGACGACGGCTTCGTGATCATTACTGCCGACAGCGCCGGTGGCCTGCTCGACATTCATGATCGCCGGCCCGTGGTGTTCTCACCGCAACTGGCGCGCGAATGGCTCGACCGCGCCACGCCTCCCGAACGGGCCGAACAAATGGCCTTGTTTCAAGGAGAGCCCAGCGAAGCGTTCGAGTGGTACCGGGTTGGCAAGGCGATCGGCAACGTCAGGAACCAGGGTGCTGAACTTATCGAGCCACTGCCATGAACTTATCAATATCGCCAGGGAGACGATCATATTTAACAACCGCGCCTACTGATCAACTAGGCCAACTTGCTCATGAGTGTTTCATCCAAGTAACACCGATGAAAAACAACCACACAAAAGTCTAACCGCTTGTCAGACAATCCAAACGTCGTACATACATGGGGATCAAGTGCAGATAGCATGCGCGGCCGTTTCCACTGGCTTTCGCCCAGTTGACCGAAGCGTCAGCGAATAGGGAAATTTCTTTTACATCAAGCTTTGCAGAGAACTGAATGCGCGACGATTTTTCAATGGATCAGGTCGTTGGCCTGGAGTGCGTTTATCGGTCGACGACTGAACACTATCGACTGGATTGTTTTATCGAACAATATGTAAATACTCGTGATTTGAAATCGGTTCCCGGGATCGACGGCACCCTGCGGTCGACCCTTGCACGCTATCCCGGGCGGCATCCGGTCATGGTCAACGAGTTGAATGCCTGGATCGACCGGACCCTGGGGTATCGAGCGGCTCATCCGGATGTAGTGCATCTGGAAGACGTGTGAAACCAGCGGCGATCTTCTCTGTGTGGGAGCGAGCCTGCTCGCGATAGAGGCGGATCAGGCAGCTCAGGAAGTGCTTGCGTCATCGCGAGCAGGCACACGCCCCCAGGAGAGGTCATCAGCCTTGCTTCATGGCTTCAACGGCCGCTCTTCATCGCGCTCCGAGAGTTCACGACTGTCATCATGCTTCCAGTCCTGGCGCTGGCGCCGCTGACGCTCGAGTTCCTCTTCGGTCGGCTCATCCTCATCCAGCTCCGGACGCTTGTGTTCATTGGCCATGCGCACCTCCTTTCCCTAGTGATCAGTCATCAATCTCAAGCGTAGAACAGTTTCAACGGCGGCGGCTCACAGCCACCAGCGCAACAGGAAGAAAAACCCCATGCTCAACAACATGCTGAGCAGGGTGTTGCGGGTGTACAGCACCAGCCCCACTGCCACCAGCGAGCTGATCAGGTAGGGGTTGTCCCATTGCAGGTTCAGCTGTTTGTCCGGCATGAACACGATCGGACCGCAGATCGCCGTAAGCATGCCCGGCACCGCAAAGCCGAGAAATTGCCGGGCATTGCTGCTCAGGCGCACTGGCAGGCGTGGTTCGAGGAACACATAACGGTTTAGGAACACCAGAATCCCCATGCCGACAATCACCGCCCAGACCATCATGTGCGTCCACCGTAGAA
The DNA here is from genome assembly GCF_949767465.1 of Pseudomonas sp. IT-P12. NCBI lineage: Bacteria > Pseudomonadati > Pseudomonadota > Gammaproteobacteria > Pseudomonadales > Pseudomonadaceae > Pseudomonas > Pseudomonas sp. IT-P12. Next base: position 110,301 of record NZ_CATKPY010000021.1, read on the forward strand.
TTTGTTGCAGACAAAACCCGCCGTCATCCCCGCCAACCCCGACAGCACCAGGGCCGAGCCCCACTGCCAGTAGCTGAACAACACCGAGCAGAACAGCGACACCGCCACGCAGACCACCGTCGGCACGTTGCGCACCACCGGGGTGATCAGCGCGATGAACGTGGCGGCGATGGAAAAGTCCAGCCCCAGGTGCTCCAGCCCCGGAATACTGCTGCCCAGCACGATCCCGGCGAAGGTGAAGAGGTTCCAGGCGATATAGAACGTCAGGCCCACACCCAACGCATACCAGCGGTCGAACTGCTGCTTGTCGTGTTGGCTGGTCAGGGCGAACAACTCGTCGGTGAGCAGAAAGCCCAGCCCCGCGCGCCAGCGCCCCGGCAGCGGTGAAATCGCCGAGCGCAGGCTCATTCCGTAGAGCAGGTGCTGCGATGTCAGCAGCAGCGTGGTCAGCAGGATGGAAAAGATCCCCGCCCCGCCCTTGAGCATGCCGATGGCGACCAATTGCGCCGCGCCGGCGAACACGATGCTCGACAAGCCCTGGCCTTGCAGCGGTGTCAGGTTGGCTTCGATGGCCATGGAGCCGGCCAACAACCCCCAGGGTGCGGTGGCCAGTGACAGTGGCATGATCGCCACGGCGCCACGAAGAAACGCGCTGCGCGGCAGGTGTGAATGGGACATAACGCTCTACGACCGGGGAAAGACCTCAGACTCTGCCAGTTACCGCCGCCCAAGGCTTGAACAATCTTGCGCAGTTGCGCCGTTCATCCGCTGCTGGCTTGATTCACCTGCATAGTGGCAACATGACCCCGCCCTTTCCATGGAGATACGGCCCGTCATGAGTGCATTCGATACCGACAGCGATGTCTACAGAACCCTGCTTGAGTCGACCAAGGCCATTCCGTGGCGAATCGACTGGAAGACCATGACGTTCAGCTACATCGGTCCACAGATCGAAAGCCTGCTGGGCTGGAAACAGGACAGCTGGGTGTCGGTCGATGACTGGGTGGAGCGCATGCACCCGGACGACCGCAACTACGTGGTGGACTTCTGCGTCTCGCAATCGCGCGCCGGCGTGGACCATGAGGCCGACTACCGGGCCCTGACCCGCGAGGGCAACTACGTGTGGATTCGCGATGTCGTGCACGTGGTGCGCAAGGATGGCGAAGTCGAGGCGCTGGTCGGCTTCATGTTCGACATCAGCGAGCGCAAGAAAACCGAGGAACACCTGATTCGCCTGCAGAAACAGCTCGAAGAGTATTCCTTCCAGGACGGCCTGACCGGCATCGCCAACCGGCGCATGTTCGACACCGTGCTGGAACGCGAGTGGGCCAACGCCCAGCGCACCGGGCTGCCGTTGTCGCTGATCATTCTGGATATCGACTACTTCAAGCAGTACAACGACCACTACGGACACATCAAGGGCGATGAATGCCTGCGCCAGGTCGCCAGGACACTGGCGCTGGCGGCCAATCGACCACGGGATTTCATCGCACGGATCGGTGGCGAGGAATTCATCTGGTTACTCCCGGAAACCGACGCCGAATCCGCCAGGTTGGTGGCGCACAAATGCCTGCACCTGATTCGCCAGCAGCAGATCGTCCATGAGTTTTCCGCCGTTTCGTCGCTGCTGAGCCTGAGCCTGGGCGTCGGCACCACCACCGCGCCGCTACAGGAAACCGCACTGGCGTTCGTCGAGCAGGTGGACAAATTGCTGTACAAGGCCAAGCACCAAGGGCGGATGCGCGCCGAATTCGCTGAGTTCGGGGTTTCAAGAGCGACCGGGTAGCGGGCGACGCATTACCATGGAGCCATTCGCATCACGGGTCGGGAAGCCACCATGTTTTATCGAATCGCCGCCGACGGGCTGGTGCTGTTTCACCTGCTGTTCATCCTGTTCGTGCTGTTCGGCGGGTTGCTGGCCCTCAAATGGCGGCGCCTGGTCCTGCTGCACCTGCCGGCCGCCGCGTGGGGCGTGGCAGTGGAAATGTTCCACCTGGTCTGCCCGTTGACCCAATGGGAAAACCTGATGCGCCAGGCGGCCGGGCAGACCGGCTATGGCGGTGGTTTCATCGAGCATTACGTGTGGCCGGTGATCTACCCCGCCGGCTTGACCCCGACGATTCAGTTGGGCCTGGGCAGCCTGGTGCTGGCGATCAACCTGATGGTGTATGTCCGGCTGTTCCGGCGCTGGAGATCCGGGCGAGCCACCGTTGGTCGCCTCAGTGATTGAACCCCGGTCACCGATCGGCTAATTGGCGATGACGCTCATGTTCCGGCCACTGGCCTTGGCCACGTACAGCGCTTTGTCCGCCGCGTGGATCAGGTCGTCCGGTTGGGCCTGGGACGCCGGATCGAAGGCCGCGACCCCGAGGCTGACGGTCACCACACCATCGGCCCGGCCGCTGTGACAAATACCGGCCTGCAACACCGCATGACGAATGTTCTCCCCCAGCAGGAACGCGCCGACATAGTCGGTCCCGGGCAACACCACCGCGAACTCTTCGCCGCCGTACCGGGCCGCCAGGCCTCCGGGACACTCGATGTGCTGCGTAATGATGGCGCTGATACGCCGCAGGCACTCGTCGCCGGCGACATGGCCGTACTGGTCGTTGAACGGTTTGAAATGATCGACATCGATCATCAGTATCGCCAGGCCCGACTGAACGCGCCGGGCGCGGTCCATTTCCGCGTGGATGAACAGGTCGAACTGGCGCCGGTTGGACAGCCCCGTCAGCGCGTCTTCCAGGGCCAGCAGCTTCAAGCCACGATTGACCTCGAGCAGCTTGTCCTGGGCGTCGAGCAAATCGTTCTGCACGCGGTTCTGGCGCTTCATCAGGCCGATCAGGCGATAACCCAACACCCCGATAAACCCCAGCAACACCGCAACGATTGCGGCGCTGAGCAGCGACACCTCGCGCCAGCCGGCCAGCACTTCGTCCTTGTTGAGTGCGGCAAAGACGATCAGCGGGTAGCCGTCGACCCGACGAAACCCCACAACCCGCTCGACGCCATCGACCATTGATTTGACAGTGGCGGTTCCGGCGTCGCCCGTCGGCAGCAACTGTTGGAACAACGGGCCTTTGGCAATGCTGGTGCCGACCTCCGATTCCTTGAAGGGCCGGCGAACCACGATTCTGGCGTCGTCGGTGATCAGGTTGATCACCCCGTTGCGGCCCATGTCGATGCTGTCGTACAGCGACAGGAAATGATCGAGGTAAATGGTGGCCAGGACCACACCGGCAAAACGGCCGTCGGCATGATTGATGCGGCGTGACACGGTCATGATCCATTCGCCACTGGAGCGACTCTTGATCGACGGGCCGATGTGCGGACCGCGGTCGGGGTGATCGCGGTGGAAGATGAAATACTCCCGGTCGGCGTTGTTGGCGTCCGGCATGACGGCGCCATTGGAATTGGCCACCCAGCGCCCGGTTTCGTCATAGACGAACAGGCCGTGCAACTGACGCAACTCACTTCGCTGGGCACTGAGCAGGCGCTCGAGGTGCGCCAGCCCCACGGCGTCCAGGGGTTCGTATTCGAGGCGTTCCACCAGCGAAAACAGCAGGGTGTCGGCCTGCTTGATCGTTGCCTGCGCTTGCGAGGCCAGGGTCTGCGCAAGGTTGGACATCGCCACTTCCTTGTCGCGCAGATGGTACTGGCGCGAGTTCCAGGCCTCCCAGATCACAATGGCGCTCATGGACAGGCACACCGCCACCAGCAAAGTCACCACGGAACGCACCTTGAGCCTGGCCACGGCGGACCGGGCGGTCGGTGGCGTGCCACGACCGGCGTGTTCGATTCCTTCTTCGATGGACGGGGGGCCCATGACGCTCCTTTTTATTTTAATGAGTGGCGATTGGTCCTGATCGTGCTGACAAACGTTCACGGGGCGGGCTGTTTTAGCGCTTCCAGCCACGCCGGATTCAACTGCGTCTGCTGCGTGTCGAGGCCCAGCGCTTCCATCCGCGCCTTGTGCTGGTCCATCTCGCGTATCAGTTGGCTGTGATCACTGGAGTTGCCGTCGAGCTGGTGCATCTGCTCCAGCCCCAGATGATAGAAACGCAGCAGCTTCATGGCGCCCGGATCGTCCTTGGCCACCGCCGCCGTCACGTGGTGCATGACGTTGGTGACACTCATCAGGCTGCGTTTGAGCTGCCAGCCATAGACCGCCGGAGCCATCCAGGCCTGCTTCCAGAATGTGCCGCGCATCAGCGCCGCCATCAACAGCACGGCGACGAACACACCGCCAACATTGAAACGAAAGTTGTCGCCACCGGGTTCGCCGAATATCGCCACCGCCGCCGTCGACAGCACCATCGCCAGAGCGATGAAAAGCAGAGCGATGATGATCGTGCTGCGGCGGGTCTGGCGGCGATAGGTTTCCGGGTTTTGCGGCTGTATTTCGAACATCGCGACGGGCTTCCTCGAGGGCATGGACAAAAAGTCTGCGGGGCATTATCGCCTCTGCGAAGGATTTAGCTATGCTGGGGCTCCTTTTCATCTTTTCATCGTCAAAGGGCAACGTGGCGATACAACGCGGTTCGTGCCATCTTCTTGTGTGGATACATAGTTATTCGACTGCCAGGCGTCACCGGCGCATGACATCGATTTAAGGATTTTTGAATGGCCCAACGACAAGTAATCAATGCCTCGGTCAGTCCGAAAGGCAGCCTTGAAACCCTCTCCCAACGTGAAGTCCATCAACTGAGCGAAGCCGGATCCGGCAGCACCTACGCCCTCTTCCGCCAGTGCGCCCTGGCCATCCTCAACACCGGCGCCCATGTCGACAACGCCAAGACCATCCTCGAAGCCTACAAGGACTTCGAAATCCGCATTCACCAGCAGGACCGCGGCGTGCGCCTGGAACTGCTGAACGCACCGGCCGATGCCTTCGTGGATGGCGAAATGATTGCGAGCACCCGGGAAATGCTCTTCAGCGCCCTGCGTGACATCGTCTACACCGAGAATGAACTGGATGCCCAGCGCATCGACCTCAGCTCCTCCCAGGGCATCAGCGACTACGTTTTCCACCTGCTGCGCAACGCCCGCACCCTGCGCCCCGGCGTCGAGCCGAAAATCGTGGTGTGCTGGGGTGGTCACTCGATCAACACCGAAGAATACAAGTACACCAAGAAGGTCGGGCATGAACTGGGCCTGCGCAGCCTCGACATCTGCACCGGTTGCGGTCCCGGCGTGATGAAAGGCCCGATGAAAGGCGCGACCATCGCCCATGCCAAGCAACGTATCCACGGCGGGCGCTACCTCGGCCTGACCGAGCCGGGGATCATTGCCGCCGAAGCGCCGAACCCGATCGTCAACGAACTGGTGATCCTGCCGGACATCGAAAAACGCCTGGAAGCCTTCGTGCGCGTGGGCCACGGCATCATCATCTTCCCTGGCGGCGCGGGCACGGCCGAAGAGTTCCTGTACCTGCTCGGCATCCTGATGCACCCGGACAACCAGGGCCTGCCGTTCCCGGTGATTCTCACCGGGCCAAAACATGCCGCACCGTACCTGGAACAACTGGACGCGTTCGTCGGCGCCACCCTGGGCGACGCGGCAAAACAACATTACGAAATCATCATCGACGACCCGGCGCAGGTCGCGCGGCAGATGACGGCCGGGCTCAAGGCGGTGAAACAGTTCCGTCGCGAGCGCAACGATGCGTTCCATTTCAACTGGCTGCTGAAGATCGACGAAGGCTTCCAGCGCCCGTTCGATCCGACCCACGAGAACATGGCCAACCTGAAACTGAGCCGCGACTTGCCACCGCACGAACTGGCGGCCAACCTGCGCCGCGCGTTCTCGGGCATCGTCGCCGGCAACGTCAAGGACAACGGCATCCGCCTGATCGAAGAGCACGGCCCCTATCAGATTCGTGGCGACGCGCAGGTGATGCAGCCTCTGGACCAGTTGCTCAAGGCATTCGTGGCCCAGCACCGGATGAAACTGCCGGGCGGCGCGGCGTATGTGCCGTGTTATCGCGTGGTGGCTTAACCCCGCCGACAGCGCACCGTGGGAGCAAGCCCGCTCGTTCCCACGGTAGAGGGTGTCGGCGTGAGCTGCGCCATCAGCTGCCCTGATTGGCGCACTCGCCAAACTTGCTGTAGTCGAGCACTTTCTGCACACCGTTGGAATCGAGGTAGGTCATCCGCGCGTTGACGATCCCGCAGTGGCTGCCGCCCTGTTCGACCGTGGAAATCACCTTCTTTACGTCCAGCCGGGTGTCGGCGTGAGCGGAAACGGCAGCGACGTTAAGCAGGGCGAAAAAGCCGGCAGCAGCAAGTTTGGTCCAGTTCATGGTGGTGTCCTCAGGGTTTGGAGCAAGTCATCTCGCCCCTTGGGAACCTATTTAATCGACCCGAGGTATCTGCCCTGTGTCGTAAAACCGGGCTTTGTACACGCTAAGGTGTCACAGACGGCGCTGGATACACTTCGATACACTCACCGGGATGCGCAGCAAGCGAATAACAAGAGGCATGAGAGATGGAGCATGTGAACCACATCCTGATCGTCGACGATGATCGCGAGATTCGCGAGCTGGTCGGCAATTACCTGAAGAAGAACGGCCTGCGCACCACCGTGGTGGCGGACGGGCGGCAGATGCGCAGTTTTCTGGAAGCCAATCAGGTCGACCTGATCGTGCTCGACATCATGATGCCCGGTGACGACGGCCTGCTGCTGTGCCGCGAATTGCGCTCGGGCAAACACAAAGCCACACCGATCCTGATGCTCACCGCGCGCAACGACGAAACCGACCGGATTCTCGGCCTGGAAATGGGCGCCGACGATTACCTGACCAAGCCTTTCGCCGCCCGCGAACTGCTGGCGCGAATCAACGCCGTGTTGCGCCGTACCCGGATGCTGCCGCCCAACCTGTTGATCACCGAAAGCGGGCGGATGCTCGGCTTCGGTCGCTGGCGCCTGGACACCACCGCCCGGCACCTGCTGGACGAAGACGACACCATGGTCGCCCTCAGCGGCGCCGAATATCGCTTGTTGCGGGTGTTTCTCGATCACCCGCAACGGGTGCTCAGCCGCGACCAATTGCTGAACCTGACCCAGGGTCGCGACGCCGACCTGTTCGATCGCTCCATCGACCTGCTGGTCAGCCGCCTGCGCCAGCGCCTGATGGACGATTCCCGGGAATCGACCTACATCAAGACCGTGCGCAATGAAGGCTATGTGTTTTCCTACCCGGTGGAGATGCTGGGCGCCTGACCCGTGAAACGGCAGGAGCGAGTTTGCTTGCGAGGAACACCCAGACACTGCGGGCCTCCATTGGCCGGCGTTATCGTTGACGTTCTTCGCGAGCAAGCTCGCTCCTACAGGTCAGTCACCGGCCAGGTGCCGAATCATTGTCTTCGATAACGACTATGCCTCAGGGTGTTTTCACATCGAAAAGCTCCAGCACTAGAGTGGACCCATCTTCTCCCCACCCTTCTGGAGCAACATCATGAAAAGCATTATCGGTCTTGGTTTCGCCCTTTCGGTTCTTGGTGCAACTTCCGCCATCGCGGCGCCCCACGCCACTTCGCAAGTCGTCGCGGCAGCTGAAGTCAGCCAACCGGCCACGTTGAACGTGAACACCGTGAAAGTCGATTCAAAAGACAGCCAGGCAAGCAAGCTGTACGTGGCTGAAAACCGTCCCGAGTTCGGTTCGAAGTATCAGCGCTACTGAGTCACCGGCGTGTGCCGCTTGAAAGAAAACCCCGCAGCGAGTCGATCACTGCGGGGTTTTCCGTTCAAGGCCGGCCGGCCAGACGCGCCGCCAGCGCCTTGGCCTGAAGCGCCACATCCGTTACCGCCGTACTTTCCCACCACATCCCGCGCAATGGCGGGCCCATGGCGAACAGCCGACGGGCGACCTGGCCATTGGCATCGTGTACCGCGCCGTCCACCGCCGCCGCAATCCCCAACGCCAGCGCCCCGGGTGTTATCAGCCCGCGTGCCAGCAACTGCCGGGGCAGCGCCCGCGCCACCCGCCGCCAGTCGTATTCGATACCGCTGGAATTGATCAACGCCGCGCCGCGCACGACCACCGTTTCAGCCTCGCCACGGCGACGAATGCGAATGCCGACGTCCGACCCCGAAGCCGGCTCCAGTCCCTTGAACGACGCGGCCTGAATGCGCAGCCGCCCTTCACCATTCAGGCGCGCCACCAGCTCGGCACTCAACGGCGGCGAGCGATGGTGATGGCTTTCCCACCACGGCCGCACGTGCCGCACGAACTGCCGACGCTGCACGTCCGTCGCCTGGTGCCATAAACGGCCAATGTGCACCCGCACGGTGTCGAGCGGCGCCTGCCAGTCGATGCCCTGGGCGAGCGCCTGCCGACACTGCCGGCGCAGTTCGCGCAGCAGTTGGCGCGGTGTGCGAAGGCTGTGGTCCTGGGCAAGAAAATCAACCCAGGCCGGCGGTTGCCGGCGCACGTGCGGCAACAGGCCGTGCCGGGAAAACACCTCGATCGGCCCGCGATGACCGGCCTGCTCCAGCGACACCACGGCATCGACCATGGTCAGCCCGGAGCCGATGATCAGCACCGTGGCTTGCGGGTCCAGCTGACGCATTGCCGCCACGTCCCATGGATCGAGCGCCGCGGCGTTCAAGCCGCTGGACTCGGTCTGCGGTGTGCGCGCAGCGGGGAACATGCCCGTCGCCAGCACCGCATACGCGCCCTGCAAACGCTGGCCATCACTCAGGTGCAGGCGCACCGCGTCATCCAAAGACTCCAGGTCCACCACTTCGGCCCGCACATGCTCGACGGTCGAGCCCTGCAAGGCCCCCACCGTCTGCGCCTCGGCCAGGCGCTGCTGCACGTACAGGCCGAAGATCCCGCGGGGCGGAAACAGTTCGCTGACCGGTACATGCTGTTCGTCGGACTCTGGCCAGCCGCCGGCGGCAATGTAGTCGGTCAGCCACTGGGTCAGGTCGTCGGCATTGTCCGGGTCGACGCTCATGCGGGCCGCGTTGCCGTTCAGGGTGTGGCCCAGTTCGACCGCGCTGTAGGCCTCGCCACGACCGAGTTCGGGTCGGGGCTCGATCACCAACAGCGAGCGCTTGCCGGGCAGGCGCAGCAACTGCGCCGCGAGCATCGCGCCGCTGAGGCCGCCGCCGATGATCAGGATGTCTGCGTGGCGGATGACGTCTGTCGCCTGTCCGCGTGGGATTTCAGTCATGGCGCTCTCTATGATCAGTGTTTACCCAGGTAAAAGTCATGCAGGTCGCCCCGCGCCAGCAACGCCTCGCTGCTGCCGGACAGCACCACCCGGCCGGTGTCGAGCACGTAGGCCTGCGACGCGTACTTGAGTGCCACGTTAATGTTTTGCTCGGCAATCAGGAAGCTCACCTGCGCCTCACGATTGAGCTGGGCGACGATCTCGAAGATCTCCTGGACGATGATAGGCGCCAAACCCATGGAAGGTTCATCGAGCAGTACCAAAGTAGGACGCGTCATCAGCGCCCGACCGATGGCGACCATCTGCTGCTCGCCGCCGGAGGTCAGACCGGCCTGGGTCTTGCGTTTGGTCTTCAGGCGCGGGAACCAGGCGTAGATGCGCTCCAGGTCGCGGGCCAGGTCCTGACGGCTCAAGCCACGCACGAAACCGCCGCTGCGCAGATTGTCCTCGACCGTCAGTTGGGGGAACACGTGCCGGCCTTCGAGCACATGCACCATGCCCTGGCGCACCCGCGCACTGGCGTCGACAGCCGCCGTGTCCTGGCCGAGAAAGCGGATGGTCCCGCGACTGACCTGCGCCCGCTCGGCCCGTACCAGGCCGGAAATGGCCTTGAGCGTGGTGCTTTTTCCCGCGCCGTTGGCCCCCAGCAGGGCGACGATGCCGCCCTTGGGCACCGTCAGCGACACGCCGGCCACGGCCAGGATCGCGCCGTCGTAGATCACTTCGATATCGTCGACGTGCAGCAGCTCGTCGGCCGCAAGGTCGCTGGCAGTCTGGCCCATGGGTTATTCGTCTCCGTTGCAGGTGCGTGGCGTCAGGCCTTTTTCCTTGGCGAACGCGGCGGATTTTTCATCGATCAACGGCCGCAGCAGGGCACGATCGGCGGCGATCCAGTCGCTGATCAGCGTCCAGTTGGCGCCATCCCACTGCTGAACCCTCGCCGAGCCGCCACCTTCGTGGTCCTTGCACGACAATTTGAGGTTCTGCATCAGGCCGAAGTACCCCATGTCCTTGAGGCGGGCGTCGTCGATGTTCAGGTGCTCCAGGCCCCAGCGCCCTTCTTCGCCATTGAGCGGTCGCTTGCCGAACTTGCCCTGAGCGGTACGGATCGCTTCCACCGCCACCGCCGCGTTCACCAGCCCGGAGTTGTAGTAGACGCTGCCGAAGTTCTTCAGGTCCTTGAGGTCGCTCTTGCCCTTGTCGAGGATGGACTGCTTGAGGCGCTTGTGGATCTCGAAATCGGTCCCGGCCGGGTATGGCGTGAGCGCCAGATACCCCTTGGCGGCGGCACCGGCCGGCAACACGTCTTCGCTGGAGCTGGCCCAGATGTCGCCGACGATATGGTCCACCGGGAAGCCGAAACGCGCTGCGGTCTTGACCGCCACCGGCGTCGACACGCCCCAGGTGCGCAGGAACACCCAGTCCGGGTTGACCTGGCGAATCTGCCGCCATTGCGCCGATTGTTCGTTGCCCGGATCGGCCACCGGAATCTGGATGTTCTCGAAACCGTATTTTTCCGCCAGCAGCTTCAGCGGGCCGAGGGTTTCACGACCGTAGGCCGAGTCGTGGTAGACCGTGGCGATCTTCTTGCCCTTGAGTTTATCGAAACCACCCTCGCGCTGGGCGATGTAGTTGATCAGGCTCGACGCCTCGCTGTAGAAGGTCAGCATCACCGGGAAGTTGTAGGGAAACACCGTGCCGTCAGTGGCCTCGGTGCGGCCATAGCCGAGGGTGATCAACGGGATCTTGTCGACTTCCGCGCGCTCGCTCAGGGCATAGGCCGCCGGTGCGCCGTTGGGTTGGTAGACCGCCACCGGCGCGCCATCCAGGCCTTTCTTGAAGCGCTCATAGCACTCGATGCCCTTCTCCGCCGTCCACTCGGTCTCGCATTCCTGCCAGACCAGCTTCACGCCGTTGATGCCGCCCTCCACCTCGTTGATGTAGTTCAGGTAATCGATCATCCCCGCCCACACCTGCACGCCGCTGGAGGCATAGGCGCCCACGCGGTAGGTGGCCAACGGGAAGAACTGCTGGTCCGGCGAAGCCTGGACCACCGGCACCGCACTGCTGAAAACCGCCAGCGTCAGGGCTGCGCCGAGCAAGGAACGTTTCAAGGTTGCACGCATGGTGTCTCTCTAATAGTGGGAGGGAGTGGAGTGGATTCAGAAGCGCAGCGGCCAGTGGCCCAGCCGTTCGCGAAGATTGCCCAGCAGGCGGATCAGGCCTTCCGGCTCCTTGATCAGGAACAGGATGATCAGCGCGCCGAAGATGATTTTTTGCAGGTTCTGCAATTGCCCGGCATCCACCGCACCGCCGAAAAAGGCCTGGCCGGCGTGGCTGAGCAGGATCGGCAGCAGGCTGATGAACGCGGCGCCGACGAAGTTGCCGGCGATGCTGCCCATGCCACCGATAATGATGATGAACAGGATCTGAAACGAACGATTGATGTCGAAACTGCTGGCACTGGCCGTGCCCAGGTAGGCGAAGGCCCACAGTGCCCCGGCGATGCCCAGGTAGAACGAGCTGACCGCGAACGCCAGGTGCTTGTAGCGCACCACCGGAATGCCGATCACGGCAGCGGCGGTGTCCATGTCGCGGATCGCCATCCAGTTGCGACCGACCTGGCTTTTCACCAGGTTCAGCGCCACCCAGGTCAACAACAGCACAGTGCTCAGGGTCAGCAGGTACCGGCCCAGCGGCGTGCTCAGGTCATGGCCGAACAGCGCCAGTTTCGGCGCGGAAATGGTCCCGGACGAACCGTAGTTGTAGAACCAGGGAAACTTGACGAACAGCCACTCCAGGAAAAACTGCGCCGCCAGCGTGGTGACCATCAGGTAAAAGCCTTTGATCCGCGAGCTCGGCAGACCGAAGACGTAGCCCACCACGGCGCTGATCAGCCCGCCGCCGAGCAACGCCAGCGGCAGCCCGAGCTCCGGCAAGCGCAACAGAAAGCCATAGGTGGCGAACGCGCCGACCGCCATGAACCCGGCCGCGCCGACCGAAGTCTGGCCGGTGTAGCCGGTGAGCAGATTGAGGCCGAGCCCCGCCAGGGACAGCACCAGAAACGGGATCAGGATGGCGTTCAGCCAATAATCGTTGCCGGTCAGTGGCACGACCACGTAGGCCATCAGCAACAGCGCGATCAGTGCGAATGAAACGCGGCGCTGCACCAGCAAGGTCGGCGCGGTTTCACGGGTAAGGGAGATCGACATGGTTTCAGACTCGCTCGATGGCGCGCTCGCCGAACAGGCCGGCGGGACGGATATACAGGAAGGCCAGGGCCAGGACGTAGGCGAACCACGGGGTGATGCCGCCACCGATCAACGGGCCGACGTACACCTCAGCGAGGTTCTCCGCCGCGCCGACGATCAGCCCGCCGACAATCGCCCCGCCAATCGAGGTGAAGCCGCCGATGATCAACACCGGCAGGGCCTTGAGCACCACCAGCGACAGGGAGAACTGCACGCCTTGGCGCGCGCCCCAGAGCAGGCCCGCGACCAGGCCGACGATCCCGGCCACCGCCCAGACGATCTGCCAGATGCGGTTGAGGTTGATGCCGATCGACAACGCCGCCGTGGTGTCGTCCGCCACCGCCCGCAACGACACGCCAATGCGGGTCTTGTTGAACAGCAGTGCCAGCACCGTCACCAGAACGATGGCGGCTGCGGCGGCGATCAGGTCGAACTGGCTGACCATCATCGCGCCGATAAACACCGGCACGTCGTCAATGCCCATGTCCAGCGCCCGCACTTGCGAGCCCATCAGGCCCTGGGCCAGCCCTTCGATGATGAACGACAGACCGAGCGTGGCCATGAACAGGGTGATCTGCGACCGATTGACCAGCGGCCGCAGCACCAGCCGTTCGATCAACAAGGCGCCGACGATCATCACCAGCACCGTCAGCAGCAGCGCAAGAATGAAGGGCACGCCCTGATCGTGCAGGCTGACGAAGGTCAGCGCGGCGAACAGCAACATCGCGCCCTGGGCAAAATTGAACACGCCACTGGCCTTGTAGATCAGCACGAAGCCGATGGCGACCAGCGAGTACATGGTCCCGGCGAGCAAACCGCCGAGCAGGGTTTCGAAGAAGAACGTCATCAGTGCACCACTCCCAGATACGCGGCGATTACCTCAGGGTTGGCCTGCACTTCAGCGGGCGTGCCGTCGCCGACCTTGCGCCCGTAATCCAGCACGACCACGTGGTCGGACAGCCCCATCACGACACTCATGTCGTGCTCGATCAGCACCACCGTGGTGCCGAGTTCGCGGTTGATGTCGGCGATGAAGCGGGCCATGTCCTGCTTCTCTTCGGCGTTCATCCCGGCCATCGGCTCATCCAGCAGCAACAGGCGCGGACCGGCGATCAGGGCGCGGCCCAGCTCCACGCGTTTTTGCAGGCCGTAGGACAGATTGCCCACCGGCACATCGCGGTAGGCTTGCAGCTCGAGGAATTCGAGAATGCCCTGGGCCTGCTGGCGGAAATCCGCAGCTTCGCGACGGGCGCGCGGCAGGTTCAGGGCCTGTTCGAGGAAGCCGCTGCGCAGATGCCGCGACAGGCCGGTCAGCAGGTTGTCGATCACGCTCATCTTCTTGAACAGCGCGTTGTTCTGGAACGTCCGGCCAATGCCCCGGCGGGCGGCGCTCAACGGGTCGATGCGGCGCAACGACTGTTGCTCGAAGACGATCGAGCCGGCATCGAAGCGGTACACGCCGTTCAACACATTGAGCAGCGAACTCTTGCCCGCGCCGTTCGGCCCGATCAGCGCGCAGATCTCGCCACGACGCACGTCGAAGGACAGCTGGTTGATGGCTTTGACGCCTTTGAAGGACAGGGAGATGTCGCTGACTTGCAGAATGAAATCGGTCGAGCTCATGCGATGTCCCGTTTGAATTCGTTGAGTCGGTCGACATTGACCGGCGGCGTGCGTGGGGCTTGCCAGATGTCGTGCAGGTTCTGGAAACCGAGCAGGCACCGGACGCGCTGCTTGATCAGGCGTTGCAGGCCTTTTTCCGGATGGGCGATGGCCCAGTCGCACAGACGCCGACGCCAGGTCCCGGGCGCGGCGAGGCGACTGTCGATCTCCTGCGCCAGCCGTTGCAGGCGCCCGGCTGACAGCAGCAGCCCCGAGGGGGCCACTTCGCGACGGTCGCGACTGGCACTGCCGGGGCTTTCCGGAAAGGCCAGGGATTGCCCGCTGCCCAACCATTGCTCCAGCAGCACGGTGAGGCCACCCTGCCATTGCGTGCCTTCCTCGCTCCACCACTGCGCGTCCGGGCGGCCCAGCCGCAGGCGCTGCGGCGGTTCGCCCGGGCCGAGCAAGCGGGCGAAGTCGAGCAGCGACTGGCCATGATTGAGCCACAACTGCCGTGTCTGCCGGCGCGGGACGAAAGCGTGGGTCGGCTGGCTGTGCCAAAGGATGGGGTGCAGGGCCTGGGCGTCGAGATCGTCGGCCACCGCCAGCACTTCACCGCCGGCCTGGTGCGCGGCCAGGGCCAGCAGCAACAGGTTGGGTTCGAAGGCGCCGCTGACGGCCAGTCGCGATTGCTCGCTGAACCCCTGCTGGCGCAAACCATCGGCCAGGCGCTCGACGTCGCGCAACACATCGATCCAGCGCCAGGCATACCACTGACCATGGCGCTTGTGACGCAACGCCGGCTGCAACGGGCTGACCTGCGCCCAATGCCGCAACTGCTCCAGCGCCTTGGGCACACTGACCCGCCATTGCGCGGTATCGGCAATCGGCGGCCGCTTGAGTTCGTGCACGCTCATGGATGACCTCCTGTTCATGGGCAAAAAGCGTGCGGTGGTCCGCTGGGCTGAAATCTGTCAAACACAATCACGGGTGGGAGTGAACCTGATCGCGATGGCGGTCAGGCAGACACCACTTTCCTCTCCTGCTGGCGTAACCCCACCAGGTCCCGATACCCCGCCCCGGGATGCCCCTGCACCAACCGTGGGCCCTCGCCGAACAACTTCTCGCGCAAGGTGCCCGGTGCGTATTCGGTCTTGTACACCCCGCGCTTCTGCAACTCCGGCACCAGCAATTCCACGGCATCGATAAAGGTTTCGTGGGTCAGGGCATACGCCAGGTTGAAGCCGTCCACATCGGTCTCTTCGACCCATTCCTGCAGCAGGTCGGCAACGGTTTCCGGGCTGCCGACGAACAGCGGGCCGAACCCGCCGATGCCGACCCAGTCGGCCAGTTCGTGGGGCGTCCAGACTTTGTTCGGGTCCGCCGTGGAGAACGCTTCCACCGCCGATTGAATGGCGTTGGTGTGCACGTGCTTGAGCGGTTCATCGGGCTTGAACTGGCTGAAGTCGATGCCGGTCCAGCCGGAAATCAGGGCCATGGCGCCTTCATAGCTGACCCAGCTTTTGTATTCCTCGAACTTGGCCTTGGCCTTGGCATCGGTTTCGCCCAGGATCACTGTCTGCAAGTTGAAAATCAGGATCTTCGACGGATCGCGCCCGGCCTCGGCGGCGCGGCGGCGGATGTCGGCCACGGTCTTCTTCAGCAGCACTTTCGACGGCGCCGCGACAAACACACACTCGGCGTGCTCGGCCGCAAACTGCTTGCCGCGACTGGAGGCACCGGCCTGGTACAGCACCGGCGTGCGCTGCGGCGAGGGTTCACAAAGGTGAATGCCCGGCACCTGGAAGTGTTTGCCGACATGGCGGATTTCATGGATCTTGCTCGGGTCACTGAAAATCCGGCGCTCGCGATCGCGCAGGATCGCGCCTTCCTCCCAACTGCCCTCCCAGAGTTTGTAGCAAACCTCCAGGTACTCCTCGGCATAGTCGTAACGCGCATCGTGCTCGGTCTGGGCTTTCTGGCCGAGGTTCTTCGCGCCACTCTCCAGGTACGAAGTGACGATGTTCCAGCCGGCACGGCCCTTGGTCAGGTGATCGAGGGTCGAGAGACGGCGGGCAAACGGATACGGGTGCTCGAACGACAGCGAGGCGGTCAGGCCAAAACCCAGGTGCTCGGTAACCAACGCCATCGGCGGAATCAGTTGCAGCGGATCGTTGACCGGCACCTGGGCCGCCTGACGGATCGCCGCGTCACCGTTGCCGTTGTAGACGTCATAAATACCCAGCACGTCGGCGATGAACAGACCGTCGAACTTGCCGCGCTCGAGGATTTTCGCCAGGTCGGTCCAGTACTCCAGGTCCTTGTACTGCCACGAGCGATCCCTTGGGTGCGCCCACAAACCGGGTGACTGATGACCGACGCAGTTCATGTCGAAAGCGTTGAGACGAATTTCGCGGGCCATTAAACGGCTTCCTTTGCAGACGGGTGGACACTGGGGGGATGAATGCCGTTGAGACGGAAGTTGCCGATCAGGTGCAGCTTCCAGCGCAGCGGATCGTGCAGTGAACCGGGCAAGGCCGTGCGGCGTCCGGTCAGTTCGAATTCGGCGTTGCTCGCCGTGGCCAGGGCTTCGGCGCTGGCCAGGTCGGATTCGGCAACGGCCACGCTGATTTCGGTGGCCTCCTCATGGCGGTCGAGCAAACCCTCGGCACGTTCGAGCAGCGCAGCGGCCACTTCAATGCGGATCTGCACGTCACCAAAACGGCTGATGACATAGGGATCTTTCGTGATGTTGGGCTGTTGACGGACAAACGCCAGGGTCGTTTCCAGCAGGTTGCGGGCGTGGTGCAGGTCATGCTGACTGCCGGCCAGCGATTGCACGACAGCGACAGGTTGGGTCAAAGCATTCATGGCGAGGCTCCTCAGTTCCAGGCGTGGCGCGCAGGCTTCACGCCGTTGAGCAGGTGGTTGCCGATCAAGTGGTATTTCCAGCGCGCCGGATCGTGCAGGGTGTGAGTCCGGGCATTGCGCCAGTGACGGTCGAGGTTGTACTTGCCCAGCACCGAGCGGGTGCCGGCCAGTTCGAACAGTTTGCTGCTGGCGAGCAAGGCGACTTCCGCAGACAGGACCTTGGCCTGGGCGACCACCACCGATGCGTGGGCCACCGTGTCTTCATTGGCGTCGAGCAGCGCGGCATCGATGGCCTGGCCGGCCTTGCGCAGGATCGCTTCGGTGCCGTGGACACGCCATTCCAGATCGCCAATCGCGGCGATGCTGAACGGGTCTTGCCAGCCATGTTCATGCCCGCTGTCGATCCAGGGGCGGGACTCACGGGCATAGCGCTTGGTGTCTTCCAGCGCGCCGACGGCGATGCCGGTGTCGACTGCGGCCTGGATGATTTGCGAGATCGGACCGTCGGCGGTCGGTTCATCGAAGGCCTTGTGGGCCGGGATCACCGCGCTGAGCGGCACCTTCACCGCGTTCAGGGTGACGCCGCCGCTGGCGGTGGTGCGTTGGCCGAAACCGTCCCAGCTGTCGATCACGCTCAGCCCCGGGTTGTCACGTTCGATGAATGCGATGAACGCCTGGTTCTGTTCGTTGACCGCCACCGCCGGAACGATGTGCGCGTACAGGGCACCGGTGCAGTAGAACTTCTCGCCGTCGATCTGCGCGGTGTCACCGTCAAAACGAATGCGGGTCTCGAAGGCCCCGGCGTTTTTGCTTTTCGACTCCGAGAAGGCGTTGCCGAAACGGTAACCCTGCAGCACCTTGGCGAAGTAGTAGCGCTTCTGCTCTTCGCTGGCGGTCTGCAGCAGGATATCGAGCACGCCGAGGTGGTTCTGCGGGATCTGGCCCAGGGAGGAGTCGGCGGCGGAGATGATCTTGATCACTTCGGCGACCGTCACATAGGACACGCCGGCGCCCCCGTAGGCCTTGGGCACGGTAATGCCCCAGAGGCCGCTGGCGGAAAACTCGTCGAGTTCGGCGACCGGCAGACGCCGTTCGCGATCACGCTCGCTGGCTTCGACGGCGAAGCGCGCGGCAAGCTTGTGCGCGACGGCAATCGCCTCGGCATCCGAGCGAATCACATGGGCGGTGCGAGGGGGTTGGGCAGAGGCTGTCATGGGCCGACTCCAGGTTCCGGTGAATGCACCAGAACGATTGCAGGAGTCATGCCTGAATTTAAATATGTTTTATTTCAATAGCTTGAAGCATAAACCCGAGAAAAAACCGACGTAGCAAACCAGCAAAGTGTCCATTCAATGTTGGCCAGCCAACAGTTAGATCACCACGTTTCTGACGAACCGCGCCGGCACGTCGCCTTCGTTGCGATAGGCGTGCGGTTGATTGCTGGCAAACATGTAGAACTCGCCGGCGGCGATCCGGTGCGGGGTGTCGCCCAGCATCAGGGTGAGGCAGCCTTCGAAGACATAGATCTGCTCGCTCCAGCCATCGGCGTCCGGTTGCGACGGGTAGATTTCCCCCGGTTGCAGGCACCACTCCCACTGCTCCACCTCGCGGGTCGCCGAGGCCTTGGAAAGCAATACCGCCTTGCTGCCGGGGACGGTCCCGGCCCAGGCCACTTCGTTGATCCGGCTGGGGTCGCGGGCATCCGGCGCCTGGATCAGGTCGCTGAACGCCACCTCCAGCGCTTCGGCCACACGGTCGAGGGTGGTCAGACTGACGTTTTTCTCACCGGCCTCGATGGCCACCAGCATGCGGCGGCTGACCCCGGACTTTTCCGCCAGCGCGGTCTGGCTCATGTCGGCGGCATGGCGCAGACGCCGGACGTTCAGACTGACGTGCTGGAGGACCGAAGCACGCTGCATGGAATCTTTGTGCACTATATTGCTCACTTGAGGGAACTGAGCAGTATACTGCCCAGCATTCGGCGCATTGTGCGTCGCCCTCAGGTAGCGTGCAAGATCATGACGTCGTTGAACACCTCCCCGGCTTCTTCTCGTATTCCACGGTTCAGCAAGGCCGAATGCGTGCTGGTGCTGATCACCATGGTCTGGGGCGGCACCTTCCTGCTGGTGCAGCACGCCATGACGGTGAGCGGCCCGATGTTCTTCGTCGGCCTGCGCTTTGCGGCGGCGGCGATGATCGTCTCGCTGTTTTCCTGGCGACACCTGCGCGACCTGACCCTGTTCGAACTCAGGGCGGGCGCCTTCATCGGCGTGGCGATCATGCTCGGCTACGGCTTGCAGACCGTGGGTTTGCAGACCATCCCCAGCAGCCAGTCAGCGTTCATTACCGCCCTGTATGTGCCTTTCGTGCCCCTGCTGCAATGGCTGGCGCTGGGCCGCCGTCCGGGGTTGATGCCAAGCATCGGCATCATGCTGGCGTTTACCGGGCTGATGCTGCTGTCGGGGCCGGCCGGTGCGTCGTTCCATTTCAGCCCGGGTGAAATCGCCACCCTGATCAGCGCCATTGCGATTGCCGCGGAAATCATCCTGATCAGCACCTACGCCGGCCAGGTCGACGTGCGCCGGGTAACCGTGGTGCAACTGGCGACCACCTCGGTGCTGGCCTTCCTGATGGTGGTACCGACGAATGAAGCCATTCCCGACTTCTCCTGGTTCCTGTTGTGCAGCGCCCTGGGCCTGGGCGCTGCGAGTGCGGCGATCCAGGTGGCGATGAACTGGGCGCAGAAGAGTGTTTCGCCGACACGGGCCACCTTGATTTATGCCGGTGAGCCGGTGTGGGCCGGGATCGTCGGGCGCATTGCCGGGGAACGCTTGCCGGCCATTGCGCTACTGGGTGCGGGGTTGATTGTCGCGGCGGTGATCGTCAGCGAGTTGAAGACCAAGGGTAAGACTGACACTTGCGATGAGCGAGAAAGCGAGGGAGAAGGCAATCCTCAAGACTTATAGCGACGGGTCGTCCGCTTTCGCGAGCAAGCCCGCTCCCACACTTGAACAGCTTCCGTCAAAGAGAATGCGGTCAAATGTGGGAGCGGGCTTGCTCGCGATGGGGCCCGCCGCCCTGACGCACCTTGCGAAACAATGAAAGACCGGCTTTTTCCGACTACCTTGTAGGATTCTGCCACAGCTTGCCGTTTGGTGATCCGGGAACTGGCACGTATGATGCTTCACAAATCTCCGCAGATTAGAAGCCTATGTCCCTGATAGTTCTACTGCTTCTGCCCTTTGTCGGCAGTTGTCTGGCAGCCGTCCTGCCGCACAACGCGCGCAACAGCGAATCGTTGCTGGCAGGCCTGGTTGCCCTCATCGGCACGATCCAGGTCGCGCTCCTCTACCCGCAGATCGCCGATGGCGGAGTCATTCGCGAGGAATTTTTCTGGTTGCCCAGCCTCGGCTTGAACTTCGTCCTGCGCATGGACGGGTTCGCCTGGCTGTTTTCGGTACTGGTGCTGGGCATCGGCACCCTGGTATCGCTGTACGCCCGCTACTACATGTCGCCCGACGACCCGGTGCCACGTTTCTTCGCGTTTTTCCTGGCGTTCATGGGCGCCATGCTCGGCCTGGTGATTTCCGGCAACCTGATCCAGATCGTGTTTTTCTGGGAACTGACCAGCCTCTTCTCGTTCCTGTTGATCGGTTACTGGCACCACCGCGCCGACGCCCGACGCGGCGCCTACATGGCGTTGATGGTCACCGGTGCGGGCGGATTGTGCCTGCTGGCGGGGGTCATGCTGCTCGGCCATGTGGTGGGCAGCTATGACCTGGACAAGGTCCTGGCCGCCGGCGATCTGATTCGCGCACATGCCCTCTACCCTATCCTGCTACCCCTGATCCTGATTGGCGCCCTGAGCAAGAGCGCGCAGTTCCCCTTCCATTTCTGGCTGCCCCACGCGATGGCGGCACCGACTCCCGTCTCGGCCTATCTGCACTCGGCGACCATGGTCAAGGCCGGGGTATTTCTCCTGGCGCGGCTGTGGCCATCGTTGTCCGGCAGTGAAGAATGGTTCTACATCGTCAGCGGCGCCGGCGCCTGCACCCTGTTGCTCGGCGCGTACTGCGCGATGTTCCAGAACGACCTCAAGGGCCTGCTGGCCTACTCGACCATCAGCCACCTGGGCCTGATCACCCTGTTGCTCGGCCTGAACAGCCCGCTGGCGGCCGTGGCCGCGGTGTTCCACATATTCAACCACGCCACGTTCAAGGCCTCGCTGTTCATGGCCGCCGGCATCATCGACCATGAAAGCGGCACCCGCGACATCCGCAAGCTCAGCGGCCTGATCAAGCTGATCCCGTTCACGGCAACCCTGGCCATGGTCGCCAGCGCTTCGATGGCGGGCGTACCGTTGCTCAACGGCTTCCTGTCGAAAGAGATGTTCTTCGCCGAAACGGTGTTCATCAACGCGACCGCCTGGGTCGAGATCACCCTGCCAATCGTCGCGACCATTGCCGGCACCTTCAGCGTCGCCTATGCACTGCGCTTCACCGTTGATGTGTTCTTCGGTCCGACTGCCACCGACCTGCCGCATGTGCCCCACGAACCGCCGCGCTGGATGCGTGCGCCGGTGGAGTTGCTGGTGTTCGCCTGTCTGATCGTGGGCATTTTCCCCGCACAAGTGGTCGGCCCGTTGCTGGCGGCCGCCGCCGTGCCCGTCGTCGGCGGCACCCTGCCCGAGTACAGCCTGGCGATCTGGCACGGCTGGAATGCGCCGATGATCATGAGCCTGATCGCCATGTCCGGCGGCATCGTGCTGTACCTGCTGCTGCGCAATCAGCTCAAGCGCGGACGCTTCAAGTACCCGCCGATCATTGGCCTGTTCAATGGCAAGCGCCTGTTCGAGCGCAGCCTGGTGATCATGATGCGCCTGGCCCGTCGCCTCGAGCGGCGCATCAGCACCAAGCGCCTGCAAAGCCAGTTGTTCCTGATGGTGCTTGCCGCCGTGCTGGCCGGGCTGATCCCGATGCTGCACAGCCAGCTGAGCTGGGGCGACCGACCGAAGATTCCGGGTTCGATCGTGTTCGTGACCCTGTGGTTGCTGGCGATCGCCTGCGCCCTCGGCGCGGCGTGGCAGGCCAAGTATCACCGCCTCGCAGCCCTGACCATGGTCAGCGTGTGCGGCCTGATGACCTGCATCACTTTCGTCTGGTTCTCGGCGCCGGACCTGGCGCTGACGCAACTGGTGGTCGAAGTGGTGACCACGGTGCTGATCCTCCTGGGCCTGCGCTGGCTGCCACGGCGGATCGAAGAGGTTTCGCCGCTGCCGAGCAGCCTGCGCAAGGCGCGCATCCGTCGCCTGCGCGACTTGCTGCTGTCGGTTGCCGTGGGTGGGGGTATGGCGCTGCTGTCCTACGCCATGCTGACGCGCCAGACGCCCAACGACATTTCCTCGTTCTACTTGAGCCGCGCCTTGCCCGAGGGCGGCGGCAGCAATGTGGTCAACGTGATGCTGGTGGACTTCCGGGGCTTCGACACCCTGGGCGAAATCACCGTGCTGGTGGCCGTGGCGCTGACCGTATTCGCCCTGCTGCGCCGCTTCCGCCCTCCCAAGGAAAGCCTGCAACTGCCCGCCCAGCAACGCCTGCTGGCGCCCGACGTCGCCACCGACCTGGTCAACCCGCGCCAGGCCAGCGACACCGCGCTCGGTTTCATGATGGTGCCGGCGGTGCTGGTGCGCCTGCTGCTGCCGATTGCATTCGTGGTGTCGATCTACCTGTTCATGCGCGGCCACAACCAGCCGGGCGGCGGTTTTGTCGCCGGGCTGGTGATGTCGGTGGCATTCATCCTGCAATACATGGTGGCCGGCACGCAGTGGGTCGAGGCGCAAATGAGCCTGCGACCGCTGCGCTGGATGGGCACGGGCCTGCTGTTCGCCACGGTCACCGGCCTGGGTGCGATGGCGGTCGGTTACCCGTTCCTGACCACCCACACCTGGCATTTCGAACTGCCGCTGCTGGGCGACCTGCACCTGGCCAGCGCGTTGTTCTTCGACATCGGCGTGTACTCGGTGGTGGTCGGCTCGACCCTGTTGATCCTCACCGCCCTCGCCCACCAATCGGTTCGCGCTCACAAAACCGCAGCCCTGCCCAAATCCGTCGCCACGAAAGGAGCCGTCTGATGGAAGAAGTCATCGCAATCGCCATCGGCGTCCTGGCCGCGTCCGGCGTCTGGCTGATCCTGCGACCACGGACGTTCCAGGTGGTCATGGGCCTATGCCTGCTGTCGTACGGGGTCAACCTGTTCATCTTCAGCATGGGCAGCCTGTTCATCGGCAAGGAGCCGATCATCAAGGACGGCGTGCCCCAGGACCTGTTGCACTACACCGACCCGCTGCCCCAGGCACTGGTGCTGACCGCGATCGTCATCAGCTTCGCCATGACCGCGCTGTTTCTCGTGGTGCTGCTGGCATCGCGTGGCCTGACCGGCACCGACCATGTGGATGGCCGGGAGCCTAAAGAATGAATGTGATGACGCACCTGATCGCCGCACCGATCCTGCTGCCGCTGCTGACCGCCGCGGTCATGCTGATGCTGGGGGAGAAACACCGGCCGCTGAAGGCCAAAATCAATGTGCTCTCCAGCCTGCTCGGCCTGGGCATTTCGCTGTTGCTGCTGCAATGGACGCAAACCACTGGCGTGCCCGGTTCCATCGGTGTGTACCTGCCGGGCAACTGGCAAGCGCCGTTCGGCATCGTGCTGGTGGTCGATCGCTTGTCGGCGCTGATGCTGGTGCTGACCGGGATCATCGGCGTCAGCGCCCTGGTGTTCGCCCTGGCCCGCTGGGACCGTGCCGGCTCGAGTTTCCATGCGCTGTTCCAGATCCAGTTGATGGGCCTGTATGGCGCGTTCCTGACCGCGGACCTGTTCAACCTGTTCGTGTTTTTCGAGGTACTGCTGGCCGCGTCGTATGGCCTGTTGCTCCACGGTTCGGGCCGGGCGCGGGTGTCCTCGGGGCTGCATTACATCTCGATCAACCTGCTGGCCTCGTCGCTGTTCCTGATTGGCGCGGCGCTGATCTACGGCGTCACCGGCACCCTGAACATGGCCGACCTGGCGCTGAAGATTCCGCTGGTGGAAGAAGCCGATCGCGGCCTGCTGCACGCCGGCGCAGCGATCCTGGCCGTAGCGTTCCTGGCCAAGGCCGGCATGTGGCCGCTGAATTTCTGGCTGGTGCCGGCCTATTCCGCCGCCAGCGCGCCGGTGGCCGCGATGTTCGCGATCATGACCAAAGTCGGCGTCTATACCCTGCTGCGCCTGTGGACCCTGCTGTTTTCCGGCCAGGCCGGCGCGTCCGCGTACTTTGGCGGCGACTGGCTGATCTACGGCGGCCTGGCGAGCATCGCCTGCGCCGCCGTGGCGATCATCGCCGCGCAACGCCTGGAGCGCATGGCCAGCCTGAGCATCCTGGTGTCGGCGGGCATCCTGCTGTCGGCCATCGGATTTGCCCAGCCGAACCTGATTGCCGCCGCGCTGTTCTACCTGGTCAGCTCGACCCTGGCGCTGAGCGCGTTGTTCCTGCTGGCGGAGTTGATCGAGCGCTCGCGTTCGGCCAATGAAATGCCGCTGGAGGACGACGGCGACCTGATTGCGCGGCCGCTGGAGTCCCTGCAACCGCCCAAAGGCATCAACCTCGACGACGAACAGAAAGCCGTGGTCGGCCAGGTGATTCCCTGGACCATGGCATTCCTCGGCCTGAGTTTCATTGCTTGCGCTCTGCTGATCATCGGCATGCCGCCGCTGTCCGGGTTCATCGGCAAACTGGGGCTGCTCAGCGCCCTGCTCAACCCGCTGGGTCTGGGCCAGGGCACCGATGCCCCGGTGTCGAACGCCGCATGGGGGTTGCTGGCGTTGCTGATTCTTTCCGGGCTGGCGTCACTGATCGCCTTTTCGCGCCTGGGCGTGCAGCGCTTCTGGACGCCTGAAGAACGGCCCTCGCCCCTGCTGCGCCGGTTCGAATGCATCCCGATCATCGTGTTGCTGGGCTTGAGCATTGCCCTGACGTTCAAGGCTGAACCGCTGATCCGCTACACCCAGGCCGCCGCCCAGGCCCTGAACAACCCGCAGCAATACGTGATGGCGGTGCTCGGCACCCGCGCCGTCCCGAGCCCGGAAGCCCGGTCTGCCGTTGCGGAGGTGCAGCCATGAAGCGATTGTTCCCGGCCCCTTGGCTGTCGTTGGCTTTGTGGCTGTTGTGGTTGGTGCTGAACCTGTCGATCAGCCCCGGCAATCTGTTGCTGGGTGCGGCGCTGGGGTTCTGCGCACCCTTGATGATGCGCAAGTTGCGGCCCCTGCCGATCCGTATCCGGCGCCCTGTGGTGCTTGTGCGGTTGTTCCTGATCGTCGGCCGTGACGTGCTGGCCTCCAACCTCGCCGTGGCCTGGGGCGTGCTGAATGCCGGCCGACGGGCGCCGCGCTCGCAATTCGTCAAGGTGCCGCTGGACCTGCGCGACGCCAACGGCCTAGCGGCGTTGGCGATGATCTGCACCGTGGTCCCCGGCACCGTCTGGTCGGAACTGGCGCTGGATCGCAGCATCCTGCTGCTGCACGTCTTCGACCTGGATGACGAAGCGCAGTTTATCGAGCATTTCAAGGCGACCTACGAGCAGCCCTTGATGGAGATCTTCGAATGAGTCCCCTGCTGTCGAATGCGATTCTGCTGAGCCTGTTCATTTTTTCCCTGGCGATGGTGCTGACGCTGACCCGGTTGTTCAAGGGACCCTCGGCCCAGGACCGGGTGCTGGCGCTGGATTACCTGTATATCCTCGCCATGCTGATGATGCTCACCCTGGGCATCCGCTATGCCAGTGACACCTACTTCGAAGCGGCGCTGCTGATTGCCCTGTTCGGCTTCGTCGGCTCGTTTGCCCTGGCGAAATTCCTCCTGCGTGGCGAGGTGATCGAATGAACGCGGAACTGTCTTTGTGGGTGGAAATCCCGGTGGCGATCCTGCTGGTGCTCAGCAGTGTGTTTGCCTTGATCGGTGCGCTCGGACTGGCGCGGATGAAGGATTACTTCCAGCGCATGCACCCACCGGCCCTGGCCTCGACACTGGGCGCATGGTGCGTGGCGCTGGCGTCGATCATCTACTTTTCGGCGCTCAAGTCCGGGCCGGTGCTGCATGCCTGGCTGATTCCGATCCTGCTGGCGATCACCGTGCCGGTGACCACTTTGCTGTTGGCGCGCGCCGCGTTGTTTCGCAAGCGCATGGCCGGGGATGATGTGCCGGCCGAAGTCAGCAGTCGGCGGACTGAGACTGGGGGTTGAATCCGCGGATTTGCATCGCGGGCAAGCTCGCTCCTGCCTGGGCCTTGAGTGTGAAATGAAGCCTGCGGGAGCGACGCCGAGACGATTCGACCCGCTCGCGATATCGACAGCCACGTGACCTCAGATCCAGGCGACCGCCAACAATCCCGACCCCAACCCCACGCACAACGGCGAATACACCCAGGTGTCGAGCCGGGCAAATTTCGAATCCTTGATCTGCTTGAAAAACCCCACCAGTTCGGAATCGCCAATCGCCCGGGCAAACATCAGGATGGCAATGGCGCTGATCACCCACTGCAATGATTGATGCGGGACCGCCGGGACCCACCAGCCGACCCGCAGACACACCAGCAAGGCGATCACCAGCAAGGCTGCGGCCACCAGCAGGGTCATCCAGCCTCGCGGCTTGAAAGCCGGCCGCAACCGCACACTGCCCTCCACCGGCACCTGCGGGATGGCAGCCAGCATCGCCCACTCGCCACCCAGGCCCCAATAAACGTGTACCAAACTGATCACTGCCAATATCGTCACCAGCCATTGAGCCAACGCAAAGGTCATGGTTGAAGATCCTTGAAAGGGATTTGGACAGAATCATCCTAGTCGGCATTTCCTGGCGTGCACGACCGGTCGGCGGAGCAAGTGCTTGACCTGACAGGAGCACAGTAAAAGCATCGCGGGCGGGCTCGCCCCCACAACGGGTCTCATACCGATGTGGGGGCGAGCCCGCCCGCGATGGCTGCCTGCGCTTCAACGCATCACTTCATCTCGGCCGTCACCTTGTCCGCCACATCCTTGGGCACCCACGCCTGCCACACGTCGGGATGCGCCTTCATGAACGCCTCCGCCGCCTGCCGTGGCGGGGTGTGTTTTTCGCTCATGTCAGCCAGGGCCTTGTTCAGCGGATCGATGGGGAAATCGACCTTGCTGAAGAACTCGGCAATCTGCGGGTACTGTTTCTGGAAGGGTGTGGACACGCCGATGGACAGCTTCGAGGCCAGTGAGCGGGTCGGCTTGGGGTCAGGGTTATCGGCGTCAGTCAGGGTCTTCCAGGCCTCGGCGTCGAACGGCGGCTCTTCCAGCTGGATCAGCTTGAAGCGTCCGAGCAATGGCGTCGGCGACCAGTAATAGAACAGGACGGGCTTGCCGCGACGGATCGACGAACTGATCTCGGCGTCCAGCGCCGCCCCCGAGCCACTGCGGAAGTTCACATAGCTGTCGTCCAGGCCATACGCCTTGAGCTTCTGCTTGTTCACCACCTCTGACGTCCAGCCGATCGGACTGTTGAGGAAGCGTCCCTTGCCCGGGGATTCCGGGTCGCTGAATACGCCCTTGTATTTCGGCAGGTCGCTGACGCTGCGCAGGTCCGGTGCCATTGGCTTGATGCCCTTCGCCGGATCGCCCTTGATCACGTACTCCGGCACCCACCAGCCTTCGGTGGCGCCCTTGACCGTGTCGCCGAGGCTGACCACCTTACCTTCGGCCTCGGCCTTGACCCACACCGGGCTGCGACCGGCCCATTCCTCGCCAATGACCTGAATGTCGTTATTGGCCAGTGCGGTTTCCAGGGTGATGGTGGTGCCGGGCAAGGTATCGGTCGGCAGCCCGTAGCCCTTCTCGACGATGATCCGCAGGATATCGGTGATCAGGCTGCCGCTCTCCCAGTTCAGGTCAGCGAAGTGGATCGGCGCCTGTGCGGCGAGAACCGGAAGGGGCGAACCCAGGCCGAAAGCGACCAGGACAGTGGCCAGCAACCGTCGAAATCCGTTCATGCTTTTGCACCTCGTGCTGTTCACAGCAATAGCAGGATGGCCTGGCAGAAGACCGCAAGCCTCAAAATACTCAGTCAACTGACTGTAGTAGAGGTTCCTGCTTTCGAGGGGGACGGGTTAATTTTCGGAAGTTTCCTGCAAACGCGCCAACGCTCTCCTGACCATGCTGGCGTACTCCGCCGGACGCAAGGCATAGATCTGCGACGCCACCCAGCCCAGCCAGGCGCCTTTCAACACGGCCTTCTGTTCGAACAGACGACACGCCTCGACCTGGGCGCTGGCCTGGTGCTGTTGGTGAAACTCGGCGCGGCCCGGGGTCATCACTCGCTGGCCTTGAAGGTCACCAGTTCGCCCTTGCGCCACTTGGCGGCCTTGGCCGTCACGGCCTTGAGCGTTTTGGTCAGGCCTTCCTGCAGCTGTTGGTGCGCGGCGAACACCGTCACCGCGCTGTGCCCTTCCTTGAACACGATGCCCTGCCCGTCGGTCGTGCTGACGTAGGCGTAATCGCCGATGCCATAGACGGTCAGCTTGATGTCGCGGAACCTGATCTCCAGCTTGCCGCCTTCACGGCTGGGCAGCACCGAAGCACTGAAATGATCGCCGACCTTGAGCTTCAGGCCCGGCTTGTCATCCACCACCAGCGCGGACTCGGTATCGAGTTCGGCAATGTAGATGCCTTCGGCGTTTTGCTCGGTGACATAGACAAAACGTGACTGGAACTGTTTAACCAACTTTGCGCGCAGATCACCCAGCACGAACAAAGCATGCATATCGAGATTACTTACTGCCAAGGAAACATCCCCACATTTGAAAATGATGCTGCGCACAACCAGACCGCGCACAGCAGAAATAAGCGGCAATGCCAAAGTTGTACCAAAGTGGCCGGGGTCAATCCGGAAACGAGCACAGGGCTCATCCATCGCAAGACGTGAGAAGACTAATGGAATGAGACTCGCACCGTCCTGCCTGGTATTCGTCAGAAGATGAAGGAAATCGCCCTTCTGATCGCCAGAAAAACAGGACTACCAACCTTAGGGAAAAAACGCTGCAAAAAAAGCATTTTTCCGACATATCCCTCGCAAAAAATTGCTTTAGATAACCGTCAAGCGCCAACCCTGGCAGTGATTCTAGAGCAGCGATGCTCACCGAGACCAGCCAAAACGCCGTACACACGTCGGCAAAACCATGAAAAGGACTTCATATGTGCACCCTGACACACTTCGTACCCCCTACTTGCCCCCCATCCAACCTGCATTCGACACTGTTCGCGTCCCCCCGTTTTCCCGCCGAAGCACCGGACCTGCTACGTTTTCAGGTGGTATTGGCCGGGAATGCATTCTTCCACATCAAGGAAATATCCACGGGCCACGTCAGAGGTTTCCGCAGCAATCACAATGAAGCCTGCGCCCTGGCCCGAGCACTCGAGTTGCGCGGACGAACGGTATGACCCCTCTTCGCTGCAGATGTTTCGCCGTGCCGACGACTTAAGTCAGCCGTCGGCCGGTAACTGCTGCCATACTGCCTGACCCGCAAAACCCGTTCCCAGTCGGACGGCGTTCCACTCAACCTGCAGTGTCCAAGGGAAAGGCTATTACGTGACGGAATTTGATATCGGTGAATTTTTTATCCGGGGTGAAGCCCGGGAAGTCGAGGGTGAGTTCCAGGCCGTCATTATCATGCGCGCCAAACCGCCACTGACGGCCGTGACCTGCCATCAGGTCGAGAAAGATCGCTGGTTCAAAACCTCGGAGCTCGCCGCCGTTGCCGCCCGGGAAGCGGCAAAGGCCCTGAAACTCGCCGTGGATCAGGGCGCATTGAAGTCCTGAGCGCCCCATTCACCGTCGATGCTCGCACCGGCTCCGCGCATTCTGATCGAACTCCTGAGGCACACACGCCTCAGATGCAATGCGTCGCACCGACGGTCTTGCACCCGCACCACCCACCAGGAGAAGAACATGGACTCACCGACACATGACCTCGAAGGCTTGTTCGACCAACTCGGCCTGGACTCCAGCGAAAGCGCCATCGATGACTTCATCGCCAGCCATTCTCCGCTGCCCGACGACAGAAAACTCATCGATGCCGATTTCTGGACCCCGCAGCAAGCTGCCTTTCTCAAGGAACAACTGCGCGAAGACGCCGACTGGGCGCGGGTGGTCGATGATTTGAACCTGCGCATGCATCAGGTTCACTGATCCGCAGGAGCAAAATCAGCGTTCTCCTGTGGGAGCGAGCCTGCTCGCGATCAACGTCCGGACAACGCAGGCGTCCAGACAGCCCGCGTCATCGTTGGCAACCATCGCCAGTGGGCTCGTTCGCTCAGGCTCCGCCGCTCAACGCGGCGCCTCGGGCTTGTACCCCAACCGCAACCCGCCCCAATGCCGGCCCTTGACCATGACCGGCACCGACAGATCGTGCATCAACTCCCCGGTATCGCGCGTGTAGGTCTGCAACAGCACGGCCTGCTGATGGCTGCCACAACGAATCCCGGTGCGATCGGCAAACTTGCGTTTGGTCCGGTTCTGCAGGGTGTCGACCTGGGCATCGCCTGTGAGCGGCTGACTGAACACCTTGTTATGCGTCGGCACATAACCTTGCTGCGTGCAGGCAATCGCAAACACCAGGCCTTCATGGCGCGGCAGTAAAGGCTCCTGGATCGCCGGCAACACTTGGTCGGTGTAGTGGTCGAAACGCGTCTGGTACTTGACCGGGCTGGTGTTGGGAATGGTCTGATAGTTGCGGTCGAACAAATCCTCGAGGCTGATGCGGCCAGCGTCGATGTCGGCTTCAAATCGCGCCGCGATCTGACTCGCGCCTTCGCGGGCCAGGTCATAGATCCGCTGGTGGTAATCATCGAGCCCGACTTCGGACAGGCGCTCGCTGATGGTTTCGGCCTGCCCCTCCATCTGGACGGCGGCTTGCGCCAGGCGCTGGGTCTGTTGATCACTGACCGCCAGGTCGCTGCGCATTTGCTCGATGGCGTGGAACAGGCTGTCGAGTTGTTCACGGTTGGTTTCCGCGCCCCTGGCGATATCGCCGACCTGGCTTTCGACGCCGGCCGCCAGGCGGGCGATGTTCTCCAGGTGCTGCCCGGTGTGCTCGACCTGTTCGACACCGGTGTCCAGGTCGCTGGACAACTGGCGGATCTGCTCCACCACCTGCGCGGTGCGTTGCTGGATATCGGCCACCATCTCGCCGACTTCACCGGTGGCGGTTGCCGTGCGCGCCGCCAGACCACGAACCTCATCGGCCACCACCGCAAACCCGCGCCCGTGTTCACCGGCGCGTGCCGCTTCGATGGCGGCGTTCAGGGCCAGCAGGTTGGTCTGGCTGGCGATGGACTGGATCACCAGCGTAACGCGCTGGATGTCGCCGCTGCGCAGGCTCAACGCCTCGATCAGCTCACGGCTGCTGTTGGCGCGTTGACTGAGCTGATGCATGCGGCTGATCGACTCGATCAGCTCGGTGCGCCCGGCGGCACTGCTCTGATGAGCCTCGCTCGCAGCGTTGAGGGCGGCTCGACTGAGGGTCGAAGTGGCTTGTTCGGTGGCGATCATCACCTCGGCATTGCTGACAATCTGTGCCGCAGACCCGAGTTGTGATTGCAGTTTGTCCGCCAGTTGCCTGACCGAATAAGCCACACCGGCGGCTGACAGTGCGTTATGGCTGGTGGTGTAGGAAAGGTCGCGAGTCAGTTCAGCCATCGCGTTGGCCTGGTCGACCGGCGCGGCCGCAGGGACGGCGCGGGAACGCAGGCGAGGCAGCCACACCACCAGCACCGCCATCGGCAAGACAAGGTAAAGCGACCATCCGCCCAGCGCCATGCCGCACATCAACAGCATCAGGGCGATGCTCTGCAGGGTCGGCGTCAGCCAGAGGTTTTTCGGCAACAAGGCGGGCGCCTGCCCTGCCCCGACCAGAGATCCGTCGCGCGTCATCTTCGTCACCCACACTTCTAATTGTTGTGCCTGCATTAAACGCCACTACAAGGCCATTAGCCATGGTCCCTTAGTCGTGGTCGCTGCAGCCGATCAAATAGAAACCCCCGGGGCTTTTCGCAGACGAAAAAAAGCATCGCGGGCCAGCCTTGCTCCTTCAGGAGTGGGACTGCCCCGCGATGCGTGGCGCTACGAAATCAGGCCTGACGCTGGTGCTTGTCGATCTGTTCGTGACGCTCTTGGGCTTCGATGCAGTATTTGGTGGTCGGACTGATCAGCAGGCGCTTCAGGCCAATGGCCTCGCCGCTGTCGTCGCACCAGCCGAAGCTGTCTTCTTTGATGCGTTCCAGAGCCTGTTCCAACTGAGGCAGCATGCGCTGGTCGCGATCGATCGCGTTCACCAGCCAGGTACGCTCTTCTTCAACGGAAGCCGCGTCAGCCGGATCGGCCGGAGAATCCAGGCTCTCGATGGCGATGCGGTTCTGCTCGATGCGCTCATGGGTTTCGACTTTCATGTTCTGCAACAGCTCAGCGAAAAAAGCATGTTGCTCGGCATTCATGTAGTCATCCGCCGGCATCGCCAGCAACTTGTCCTTTGTCATTGATATCTCTATAAAAAAACGTGCATTAAGGCGAATCAGGGAGCGTTCCGGCGACCATTTCTGGCCATCGCAACGGCGCCATTCATTCCAAGCGCCACCCGGCACTCAATTTACGAGGGGCGGCAGTCTAAGGCCGACTTGAGGCCTCAGCAACAGAAAAGACCACGAATCTGTCCGACAAAGCCTTGAAAGTGCGCTGCGTCAGTCTTTGCGCCGGCTATCGGAGTGCGTTTATAGCAAGAAATTCAACGCCGTGGCGGTATATAGAAGACAAACGGCCTTGGCAGCAAGGGTTATCGGCCAGATCCTGCATTTGCTGAGCCCCTGGCCATTCACCCTGCCCTGAACGAAAACGCCGCTCCTGACAGAGCAGGAACGGCGCAGGCATTAGCCTCGAGGGGTCAGTGCATGAACAGGGCGATCAGGATGATGATCGGGATCGGTACACCAAGAAAGAACAGCAGTAATGAGCGCATGAGGATTCTCCCGGGTTAGCGAACAGGGGCGGTGGTGACATAAGTGTCGGTTTCCAGGTACACCACGGCATCCCGACGACGACCGCCGAAGGTAGCGGCGAGGCTGGCGAAAAATGCACCGATCAGCAGTGCGATGAACATCCACAACGATGTCCAGGCAGCGACTTTGGCGGCCGTATCGGCAGCCTGTTGCGCGGCCAGCTTGGCGTCGGCCACGGCTTTCTGGGTGCGGGCATAGACTTCATCGACCCGACGCTCGGCATCGGCCTGCGTCAGGTTGGTGCGCTGGGCCACCAGTTGAGCCAGGTAGGTACGGTCTTCGGCAGACAGTTGTCCGTCGTTGCTCAGCGAGCGCACGAAGATGCGGGTCACGGTGCCGCGGGCGGCGTCGTCACTGACGGCGACCGGGCGATCGTCGCGGAACAGGCTGTCGACGAAATAGCCGTACTGGTCGCCGTCGCTGTTGGCGGCGGCTGTGCCGGCCGCTTGCGTCGCGACACTGGCGGCCCCGCCGGCCACACTGGCCCCGGCCTGGACACCGCTGCTGACTACACCGCTGACCGAGCCGAGCACCAGCGTCGCCGTCACCAGCGTGGCGACGCACCAGGCCAGGAAGCCATGGGCAGTATCACGGAAATAGACTTCGTCGCCGTGCATGTTGGCCCACTTCACCCGCAGGCGGCCGGCGATGTAGCCACCGAGCCCGGAAGCGAGGATTTGCGTCACGGCCAGCCAGATAATGGTGGAAATGCCCAGCCCCTTGGCGCTAACGCCTTCGTGGGCCCAGGGGGATACGGCGGAAAAGCCCAGTCCGACGCCCAGCAGCACCAGGATCAGCGACAACGCCGCCGCGGCAGCGGCCCCGGCGAATATCGCGCCCCAGGAGACGCCCGACAGCGAACTGGCTTCATCTTCGGCAGGATAGAAACCA
The DNA here is from genome assembly GCF_949767465.1 of Pseudomonas sp. IT-P12. NCBI lineage: Bacteria > Pseudomonadati > Pseudomonadota > Gammaproteobacteria > Pseudomonadales > Pseudomonadaceae > Pseudomonas > Pseudomonas sp. IT-P12. The sequence continues at coordinate 144,195 of NZ_CATKPY010000021.1, forward strand.
TCAGGGGATCTATTCATTATTATGTCGCTCCAGGCAAGAAAGATGTTGTTACAACTCGTCATCAGAGGAATTGCAGTCACCGTGCCAGTCGTCGACTTTGAATAAATACTTTACTTTCAACAACTTACAAAGATTGAATTTCCTAGGACCTTGCATTTTGCAAGGAACCGCTCTTCGCAGCGGGTTTTATGCATTGCCTACTTACGCTTGTAGCTCTTGTTACCGCTGGGTGTCAGGCAGTACACCCCACCGCGAGGCCCGGTGCAGAAAGTGCCCGTGCTGCACGCACAGCCATCGGCGTTTTGCAGCAGGGTTTGCGGGCGCGCGTCGCTACGACCGCCATAAAGCGCCGAACAACTCTTCTTCGAGGCGCTGATGGAGCCGTCATTGCACAGGAACAGCTCACCCTCGCAACGATCGACACCGCCCTTCCTGCCGGAACACGGGGTATTGCCTGCCCAGGCATTGGTGCAGAAGATACACAGCAACAACACGAAAACCGGCATTCCGCCACGGCTCATCAATAGGCCCACAGACCAACTCCCGTCACAGTTATGGCCAGACGATATCAATGTTCCGGGTTGTCTCCTGAACCACATGAAAGTTAATTTAAAAAGTCGCCGGTATTTCTTGGCAAAATGCCCCCACACTTGCCTTGAATTGACTATCAGGTCCGCCCTATGACCCGCATCTTGACCATCGAAGACGACACCGTGACCGCTCGGGAAATTGTCGCCGAACTGAGTAGCCACGGCCTCGAGGTGGACTGGGTCGACAATGGCCGCGAGGGCCTGGAGCGCGCCGTCAGTGGCAACTACGACTTGATCACCCTCGATCGCATGCTGCCCGAGCTCGATGGCCTGGCGATTGTCACCACCCTGCGGACCATGGGCGTGGCGACGCCGATCCTGATGATCAGCGCCCTCTCCGATGTCGACGAACGCGTGCGCGGCTTGCGGGCCGGTGGAGACGACTACCTGACCAAGCCGTTCGCCACCGATGAGATGGCCGCCCGGGTCGAGGTCCTGCTGCGGCGCCAAAACACCGTGACCGCCCAGGCCACCACGTTGCGCGTGGCGGACCTGGAGCTGAACCTGATCAGCCACGAAGCCAGCCGCGACGGGCAGTTGCTGACCCTGTTGCCCACCGAATACAAACTGCTGGAATTCCTGATGCGCAACACCGGGCAGATCCTCTCGCGGATGATGATTTTCGAGGAAGTCTGGGGCTACCACTTCGACCCCGGCACCAACCTGATCGACGTGCACATCGGCCGCCTGCGCAAGAAAATCGATCCGCCTGGCAAGGTCCCACTGATTCGGACCGTGCGAGGCTCCGGTTATGTCATTGCCGAACCCGTCTAAGGGCTGGCGCTCTTCCAGCAGTCGCCTGCTCGCGCTCTACAGTTCACTGTTCGTGCTCTGGAGCGGGGTGCTCATGGGGGTCATGTATTTCGAGGTCTCGGCGTACCTGGACAACTTGGCCAAACACTCGCTGATGCAACGCCAGCATTTGTTCTCGCGCTTTTCCGGCGAGCAACTGGTGGATGCCCTCGCCGTCAGCATGACCTTCGACATTCGCGGCATCGACGCCTACGGCCTGTTCGATGCCGAGCATCGCTACCTCAGCGGCGCCCTGCACCACATCCCCGAAGGCCTGCCACTGGACGGCAGGATTCACATGCTCAGCGACTGCGCCGACTCCGACGACCCGACCCTGCCCACGGACAGCTGCGACGCGGTCGCCACCCAGACCCGTGACGGCTGGTGGCTGATACTGGTGCGCGACAACGGCTCGCTGTTCGCCGTAACCCGGATCATCCTGCACGCGCTGTTCTGGGGGGTGACTTTGACCATCGTGCCCGGCATCGCCGGCTGGCACCTGCTGCGCCGCCGACCGCTGCGGCGTATTCGCGGGATTCAGGCCAGCGCCGAGGCCATCGTCGCCGGCGACCTGACCCGACGCCTGCCGCTGTCCAACCGGCGTGACGAACTGGACATGCTGGCCGCCATCGTCAATGTCATGCTCGAGCGCATCGAACACTTGATGAACGAGGTCAAGGGTGTGTGCGACAACATTGCCCATGACCTGCGCACACCGCTGACCCGCTTGCGCGCGCAGCTGTATCGCATGCAGCAACAGGCCGGCGAAGGTTCGCCGCAAGCAGTGCAACTGGATTCGGTACTGGCGGAGGCCGACACCCTGATGGCGCGTTTTCGCGGGCTGCTGCGCATTTCCGAACTGGAAGACCGGCAGCGGCGCTCCGGGTTCGTACAACTGGACCCGGTGCCGCTGTTGCAGGAACTGCACGACTTCTACCTGCCCCTGGCGGAAGAAGGCGAACTGACGTTCAGCCTGCAATTACCCGACACCCTGGCGCTGTTGAACGGTGACCGGGCGTTGTTGTTCGAGGCCGTGGCGAACCTGCTGAGCAACTCGATCAAGTTCACACCCCCCGGTGGCGAGGTGATTCTGCGTGGGGTCAATCAGGACGGGCATACGCGAATCGAAGTAGAGGATTCCGGCCCCGGCATACCGCTGACGGAGCGCGAGGCCGTGTTCCAGCGTTTCTACCGCGCTGAAGGCAGCAGTCCGCAAGGCGGCTTCGGTTTAGGGTTGTCGATTGTCGCTGCGATCGTCAGCTTGCACGGCTTCGAGTTGGAAGTCGGCGACAGCGAAATGGGCGGCGCTCGGCTGGTGCTCGATTGCCGCGAGCGTTTGATCACAGCGTCTTGATGCTGGATTGCGGACGGCCCAGAAACAGTGTGGGATCGGCGTTGCCCACACATCGGAGCCCGATGCAAAACCACTGTGGGAGCGAGCCTGCTCGCGATAGCGGTGGATCAGTCGACATCTTCATTGACTAACATACCGCCATCGCGAGCAGGCTCGCTCCCACAGGTACCAGGCTGCGGATCAAGCCGGGTAATGGGCTCGCAACGCTTGCAGTCCACCCTCGTACACCCCGGTGAACAGCGCCACCACTTCCTCCTCGCTCACCCCCACCGGCTCGAACCGGCCGGACCAGGTCACCCGGGCGCTCTGCCCCAGTGCTTCAACCCTGAGCGTCGCCAGATAATCCTTCGCCGGGAACGGCGCCTGCAGGATCGAGTAGCTGTAGGTCCTGCCGGCGTTATCGAACGTCTGCAGTTGCTCAACGACCACCGCGCCATCCACCGTTTGCAGATGGCGCACTCGCCCGCCTTCACTTGATTCACTGCTTGCAATGAACGGCAGCCAGTCCGGCAGCGCATGAAAACCGCCGATCAATTGCCAGACCTGCTCGGCCGAAGCCGGGATGTCGATCGTTGCTGATGCTGTTGCCATGTAGCGGTTCTCCAGTCAGTCAAATTCAAATGGCCAGGCTATCGACCACACCACCGTCGACGCGCAGTGCCGCACCGGTGGTGGCCGACGACAGCGGTGACGCAATATAGGCCACCAGATTGGCAACCTCCTCGACATCCGCCACGCGCTGGATGATCGATGTCGGCCGGGCTTTGCGCACGAAGTCATCGGCCTCTTCGCGAACGCTTCGCCCCGATTGGGCAACGGCGCTGGCGAGCATCTGTTCCACCCCATCGGTCAGGGTCGGCCCCGGCAGGATCGAGTTCACCGTCACGCCCGTACCGGCCAGCCGTTTGGCCAAACCGTGGGACACCGCGAGGTTAGCGCTTTTTGTCACGCCATAGTTGAGCATGTCAGCCGGAATGGCGATGCCGGACTCGGAAGACAGGAAAATCACCCGTCCCCAGCCCCGCTTGACCATGTCCGGCACATAATGCCGGGACAGGCGCACGCCGGAGATCACGTTGACCTCGTAGAACCGCGTCCATTCGCTGTCCGGGGTGTCGAAAAAATCCACGGCCTCGTAGATGCCGAGGTTGTTGACCAGGATATCCGCACGCGGCTCGGCGGCGAACAACTGTTGCGCGCCTTGCGCCGTGCCAAGGTCGGCGGTCAGGCCACGCAACTGCGCCTGCGGCACGCTCTGACGAATGCTCGCCAACGCCTCCTCGACCTTGGACGCCTGGCGCCCAATGACGACCACCGTGGCCCCGGACTCGGCCAATGCCTTGCTGATGCCCAGACCAATGCCGGCGGTGCTGCCGCTGACGATGGCGAGTTTTCCTTCCAGATCGATCTTCATGCTCAAACTCCTGCGTCGAACAATGCGAAGGATCAGCGTAGTCGCGATATCCGCCCCGCCGAGGCGCCGCCCGTCGCCGGCTCGCTCCCTCCTTGAAAAGTGGCCACCCGCGCAGGTCCGGGGTTTGGTCTTTACTGAACAGACCTTGACCCCTGCGAGCACCCCACCATGAATCGCAACGACCTGCGCCGTGTGGACATGAACCTGCTGGTGATTTTCGAAGCCCTGATGTTCGAAAGAAACCTCACACGGGCCGGGGAAAAGCTGTTTCTCGGCCAGCCGGCGGTCAGTGCCTCGCTGGCCAAATTGCGCGACCTGTTCGACGACCCGTTGCTGGTGCGCAACGGTCGCGTGCTGGAACCGACCCAGCGTGCCCTGGCCATTCTCAAGGAATTGCAGCCGGCGATGGATACCATTTCCGGCGCGGTCAGCCGGGCCAAGGATTTCGACCCGTCCACCAGCCGCGACGTGTTTCGCATCGGCCTGTCCGACGATGCCGAATTCGGTCTGTTTCCGCCGTTGCTCAAGCAGATCCGCGAGGAAGCGCAAAACGTTGTGGTGGTGGTGCGGCGGGTGAACTTCCTGCTGATGTCGTCGATGCTCGCCAGCGGCGAAATTTCCGTCGGGATCAGCTACACCACCGAGCTGCCGGCCAATGCCAAGCGCAAGAAATTGCGCGACCTGAGCGTCAAGATCCTGCGCGGCGACAACCGCCCCGGCGCGCTCACCCTGGATGATTATTGCGAGCGACCGCACGCGCTGGTGTCATTCTCCGGAGACCTGACCGGCGCCATCGACAATGACCTGGCACGCATCGGCCGTTCGCGCCGGGTGGTGCTGGCGGTGCCGCAATTCGCCGGGTTGCGCGCCCTGCTGGCCGGCACCGACATGCTCGCCACCGTCCCGGATTACGCGGCCGAGGCGTTGATCGAAGGCAGCAGCCAGCTGCGGGCCGACGACCCGCCATTCGACATCGTGCTGTCCGAGCTGTCGATGGTCTGGAACGGGGTCAACGATAACGATCCGGCAGAACGTTGGTTGCGCTCGCGTATTGCGCAACACATGTCGGCTGCGCCGCTGGCGCGTTGATCGAGGCAAAGCCCGGGTCGGTTTCCCGCAGGAAGATCGGCAGGTCGGTCATCGGCGGCATGGCCGGGATGTCGAAGTACATCTGGATCACCCAGCCCCGGTGATAGCTGGCGTGATTGACCACATGCATCAGCATCGCCCCGGCGCTCATCGTGCCACTGTCGCCCGAAACGAACGTGAACTCGATGGGTTTATCCAGCGAGGCCTCGGTCTGTCGGTCGCTCCACTGGCAGTACCAGCGATCGATGTCCTGCTGCGCCCGGCGCAGGTCGGCAAGCTCGGGATGCAGTAGATCGTGGGAGGTCTTGAAGCCGTGTCCAAGGCCTTCGAGGTGCGCCTTCCAGATGCAGTCCACCACGTAGATGTGGTTGAGGGTGCCGATCATGTGCTTGAACACCGACACCCGCTCCTTGCTGACCTCGCCCGGCGGTAACGCGGCCAGACTGTCAAACAGACGCTCATTGGCCCAGCGTTTGTAGTCGGTGAGCATACGGGCAGTGCGTACGTTGATCATGGGAGGTCTCCCATTGGGATGGGCGTAGTGATAAGCGTAGTTGGTGTGGGCTGGGGGTGCGCGGGGGCTGATTATCGGTCGGTACGAGACTGACTTTCATCCCCCTGCATTATTCTCATAGGTTTGAAGATCGCCCATCTCATCGGTCTGCATCGCCAACGCCAGGCCACGGGTCAACCCCGGTGATTCAATGCCGAACAGATTTACCAGGCCAAGAACGCCATGGCGCTCACGCTCAGAACGTGCCCGGGTAGCTGCCGCCGTCGAGCAACAGGTTCTGCCCGGTGAGGAAGCCGGCGTGACGGCTGCAAATGAACGCGCAGTAAGCCCCGAACTCGTCGGGCTCGCCAAACCGCTGCGCCGGTACGTTGCGCCGGCGCTGCTGGCTGACCTGCTCGACACTGGTGCCACTGGCGTCGGCGGCGGCGCTCAGGGTCTTGTGCAGGCGCTCGGTCTCGAAAGGACCGGGCAACAGGTTGTTGATCGTCACGTTGTTCCCGGCCAGCCGCGACTGGCGTGCAAGCCCGGCAATAAAACCGGTGAGACCGCTGCGGGCACCGTTGGACAGTCCCAGCACGTCGATCGGCGCCTTGACCGCGCCTGAAGTGATGTTGACCACACGGCCGAACCCGCGCTCGGCCATGCCATCGACGCAGGCCTTGATCAGTTCGATCGGCGTGAGCATGTTGGCGTCCAGTGCCTTCAACCAGTCTTCGCGCTGCCAGTCGCGGAAGTCGCCCGGGGGTGGGCCGCCAGCGTTGTTGATCAGGATGTCCACGCGCGGGCAGGCCGCCAGCACCTGCTCACGTACCGTCGCGTCGCTGATGTCGCCGGCCACCGTGCGCACTTCAATGCCACTCGCGAGGGTGCGCAACTGCGTGGCAGCCACCTGCAAGGCTTCGTCGCCACGGGCATTGATCACCAGGTTGACGCCCTCCTTCGCCAGGGCCCGCGCACAGGCCAGGCCCAGCCCCTTGCTGGCGGCACAGACGATCGCCCAGCGTCCCGAGATTCCCAGATCCATGTCCACACTCCCGACCGTTGAAAAGCCTTACGTTACCACCCGCGCTCGTTTCCTCAAGCGCTGACTCAGCCGGCGCGAGGGACATGAACGCAGTCCCGGATGATCGGCGATATCGATTGCAAGGAACTCTGGACGCGTGTCGCGAATCCTAAGTGATGTGGTACTTCCCCTCACGCAGTACGTTCCACCCTTTCGGAGGACACTGTCATGCGCCGTCTGATCATTATCTCTTCTCTTGTGTTGTGCTTACCCGTTGGCTCGGCTTTGGCGAAAGTGGATGCGGGCGATGTCGCCACATCGGCCGGGGTTTCCGCTTCGCTGTACTCGACGTTCAAGGACCATAAACTCATGATCCCTGCCCGGGATGACGCCTCCAGCTTCGTGGCCAGTGGCGGTGCCATTCGCGGCGTGTATCTGGAGTCGGTCATGCAGCAGATCCGCCAGGACAATCCCGGGCTCGACGCCAGCGACGAAGACCTGGCCAGGGCCATTTTGATCCAGGACGGTGCGGCTGCCGGGCAATAAAGGCTGAAAAAATCGTGGTGGGGCTTGTGACACCTGGATCGCGTTTCCGGCCCTGCTTCGCTTTTCCGCAGATTCTGCGTCTCAACGCGCCCGGCCGGCCATCCGCTGTGCGTTGCGGCTGACCCCGCCGCACACCCCGATCACCGCGTCATTGAACTCGGCAATCGGTGTGCATACCCCGGCAATGGTCCCTGACCCGGGTGGCCGCTTCAGCGATAGCGCGGCGCCGGCGTTGAGCTCCCGAACAGCCCAGAAAGGACTTGACGCTGAGCCTCGTAACGGTCCCACTGTTCACCGTCGTGCAGACCCGGAATGGTCACCACTTCGCCGCTGGCAAACCCTGCCAGCGCGGCATCGACCATGTCCTCGGCGGACATGACGATTTCATGCGGCAGGTTCTCCACCGGATTGCCCGCCTCGCTCCAGAACTCGGTGGCCGTGGCGCCGGGCAACACGGCTTGAATGCGAATGCCCTTGTCGGCCAGCTCGTGGTGCATGGATTGGCTCAGACTCAGAACGAACGCCTTGCTGCCGCCGTACACGCCATTGAGAATTTCCGGCGCAATCGCCACGATCGAGGAAATGTTGATCACCGCGCCCGTGCCCCGAGCCACGAATCCCGGGACCACCGCGTAGGCCAGGCGCATCAGTGCGGTGACGTTGAGGGTGATCATGTCCTCCATATCGTCCACCGGACTGGCGAGCAACGGCATGACACCGCCTACCCCGGCGTTGTTGACCAGCAAAGTGATGCTGGCGTCGGTGCGCAGAATGTCTTCGATGCGGCGCAAGTCCGCCGGGTCTTTCAGATCGGCGGCGACCACTTCCACGGCGCGCCCGGTTTCATTGCTCAGGTGATCGGCCAGGCTGTCGAGCCGGGCCCGACTGCGGGCAACCAGAATCAGGTCATAACCCTGGCGAGCGAGACGGTCGGCGTAGACTGCGCCAATACCGGAAGAGGCGCCCGTGATCAGGGCAGTGCCTTTGGATGAGAGAGCCATGCTTGGTTTCCTTCAGTGCAGGGGGCGAGGTGTTCGCCGGTGTGCACAGTTATAAATGGACTCACACCTGACTCAAATGACGTTTAAAGTACGGTTTTAGGACATCCGAATTCGAGGGCTTCAAAATGACTTCCGTGGCGTTCGTGGTGTTTGACGGTTTCCAGTCCATGGCCCTGGCTGCCATGCCCGTGTTCGAGTACGCCAACTTCAGCGCGGGCGAAGCGCTTTACCAGGTGAGCGTCGTATCAGAAGACGGCCGCACCCTGCGCGCGTCCGGCGGCTTGAGCGTTGGCACCGAGGCCTTCGATGAGCGAGTGTTCGATACGGTGATCGTGGTGGGCGGCGATGCCATTCTCCAGCAGGCCCCCGAGGGTGTTCTGGATTACCTGCGCGCCAGCGTGAAAACCGCCCGGCGCACGGCATCCATCTGTTCCGGGGCGTTCGTCCTGGCCCAGGCCGGGCTGCTCGACGGGCGGCGGGCGACCACGCACTGGGCATATGCGCGGGATCTGCAGGCGCGGTTTCCGTTGATCAAGGTCGAGGAAGACCGCATTTATGTGGTCGACGGTGCGGTCTGGACCTCGGCCGGCATGACGGCCGGCATCGATCTGGCGCTGGCCATGGTCGAAAAGGACCACGGCGCCGAACTGGCCCGCTCCGTGGCGCAGAAACTGGTGATGTACCACCGCCGCGCGGGCGGCCAGTCCCAGCACTCGGCGTTGCTGGAGCTGGAGCCGAAATCCGATCGCATCCAGACCGTCCTCGGCTACGCCCGAGAACACCTGGCGCAGGCGTTGTCGGTGGAGCAACTGGCGGACGTGGCGCGCCTGAGCCCACGCCAGTTCAGCCGCGCCTTTCGCGCCGAAACCGGTCAGTCGCCGGCCAAGGCCATCGAAAACCTGCGCCTGGAAGCCGCCCGGCAGATGCTCGAACGCGGACGCCTGACCCTCGACCAGATCGCCATCGAAACCGGGTTCAGCGATCGTCGACGAATGCGTGAGGCCTTTCTCCGGGCCTTCGGGCAACCGCCCCAGGTGATCCGGCGCAGTGCCCGGGCCGAGATGCTGTAGACGCCGGGAATCCAGCAGGCCAATGGACGGTGGGAGCACCACACGATCATGGCGGCAGCGAGCCTGCTCGCGATAGACGATAACGCGGTCCTTCAGCAGGCCGCCCCGGCATGCTCCAGGCGGTGAAACAGGCGGTTGAAATACACCAGGCTGTCGCCCTCCCCGCGCACACCCACCTTCGACAGTTCAACGAACATCACCGAATGCGAGCCCACTTCCTTGCACTCGCTGATCCGCCCTTCCAGTTGCACCAGCGCATCGCGCAGCACCGGCACGCCGGTGTCGCCGCCGTCCCACAGGTCCCAGGCAAAGCGCTCGGCCATCGACACCTGGGTCATGCCGGCAAAGTGGCGGGCCAGTTCTTCCTGCTCGCCACACAACACGTTGACGCACAGCCGGCCATTGGTACGGAACACGTCGTGGGTGGCGCTGTTGCGGTTGACGCACACCAGCACGGTGGGCGGCGAATCCGTCACCGAGCACACCGCGCTGGCGGTAATCCCGCAGCGCCCGCCCGGGCCGTTGGTGGTGATGATGTTCACCGCCGCCGGCAACTGCGCCATGGCGTTGCGAAAGTCGATTTGCTGCTGGCTCAGGTCGGCCATGTCGGTGCCCCTTTTATTGTGCCGGACCGTCGTGTCGCGGTCCCGGGTGATGGCTACAAGACTAAGGCCCGAGGCGGCACGCAGCCATTCTGACGATCCCCATGACGAGGTGGGCTTTCCGCTAGTCGCCTAGGTGGTTTCTTTATCGTCAGGGGCTGCGGCAGTGGGTATTCTGCAGGCAGGCGTGACAATCGACGCCAATCTCCGCCGCAGCGTGCACGCGGGCGAAAACAATAATTAGAAATGTCGTGGCAACCCTTGATGGAAACTCGCAAACCGATTGTTTATATCGTCGACGACGACAAGGATCTGCGCACCTCGCTGGCCTGGTTACTGGAATCGGTCAGTGTGCAGGCGCAGTGTTTTGCCGGTGCCGAAGAATTCCTCAGCCAGTACGACCCACGGCAACCGGCGTGCCTGGTGCTGGACGTACGCATGCCGGAAACCAGCGGCTTCCAGCTTCAGGACATCCTCAACCAGCGCGGCAGCAGCCTGCCGACGATTTTCGTCTCGGCCCATGGCGACATCCCGATGTCGGTGACCGCGATGAAAAACGGCGCGCTGGACTTCGTTGAGAAACCCTACAACCCCCAGCAGATGATCGACCGCATCCAGGCCGCGCTGAAAACCGCCGTGCACGCCCAGGCCGACCAGGAACAACGCCAGCACCTGCAGAGCAAACTGGCCTTGCTGACCAGTCGCGAGCGTGAAGTGTTGATGCTGGTGATCGACGGCAAGGCGAGCAAGGTCATTGCCCGGGAGCTGAACATCAGTGTGAAGACCGTTGATGTGCACCGCACCAAGATCAAGGAAAAGATGGGCGTGACCAGCATCGCCATGCTGGTGCGCGAGGTGCTGCATCTGCCGGCGGAGGAGCCGCTGCGGCATTGACAAACCGAGGCCGCCATCGCGAGCAGGCTCGCTCCCACAGGTTGGATGGTGTCCGCAAGCCCGCTCCCCAATGGATCAGGGGTGCGGTGGCAGGGTCAGACCTGGCTGTAACGCTTGCGATAAACCCCCGGCGATACGCCGAAGCGCGATTTGAACGCTGACGAGAAATAGCTGGAATCCGAGAACCCCCACGCATAGCACAGCGCCGACAGTTTCTGCTCGACATCGCTGCGACGCAGGTTTTCCGCGCAGAAGTCCAGGCGGCGGTGCTTGATGTACTGCGCCACCACCAGGCCGCGCTTGGAGAACATCCGGTACAGCCCGCGTACGGAAATCCCCACTTCCCGGGCAATCAGTTCAGGGCACAGTTCCTCGGTGCCAAGGTGGTCGTCAATGTAGGCGATGATCTTGCGGAACTGCCGCTCATGGGCGTCGCCGCCGCTGTCGCGGGTGCTGATGCCCGGCAATAGCAGGCTGACCAGCGCATCGAGCACCGCTTCGCTCTCCTGCATCTCCAGGCCTTCGTGCTGCCGGGTGTCCAGTACAAGCTTGTTGGCCATCGCTGCCAGCGGCGAGTTGGCGGCAATACGGGTCGCGCAGTTGACCGCGTTGAAATGAGAGCCGCGCTCGACCACCTGACGCGGCAGGATGAGCGACAACTGCCGCGAATCCTCGTGATAGGTCATGTCGCTGGGGCGACTGGCATCGATCAGCGCGATGTCGCCAGTGCCCAGGCGGGCGCGATTGCCGCCCTGCTCCAGCTGGGAACTGCCGCGCATCTGGAACACCGCGTAGTAATGCCCGTCGCTGCTGACGCTGACGTCCTTGCTGGTGCGGTACAGGTGCACGTGCGCCATGTCGACGACACTGAGATTGATCGCGCCGCTGCGGTATTCCGCCAGCTCACCGTAGAAATCCGTGTCCAGGGCGCGTGCATCGAAACGCCCACAGGCCTGGTTGACCTGGTTCAACCAGCTTTCGAACGCCTCGTTGCGAACCGCCGAAGAAGTCATCATCACTGCAAAGCCTCACGTCTTTATTGTTATTTTTCGACCGCTTCGTCGAGCGGTTCGGTCCGTACCCTGACCCGGCTGTCTCCTCCTTCGACCGCCGCCGGGCGTTATTCAACAGGCTCCGGCGCCGGCTTGCCAGTCTTCCCTTGGGTCAGAGGTCCAATACCAGACGAGCGGAAACCGCGCGGGACACGCAGGCGCAAATCTGCTTGTTGGCGGCCTTTTCTCTGGTCGACAGGCAGTTATCGCGATGCTCCGGCACGCCGTCCAGTACGTCAACGATGCAGGTCCCGCAAATGCCTTCGCGGCATTCGGTGTCGATGTCACAGCCGTGCGCCTGCAACACGTCCACCAGCGCCGTATTCGCCGGTACCTGAAGCACCACGCCGGAGCTGGCCAGCTCCACTTCGAAGCCCCCGCTGGGGCCGGCATTCGCTTCGGGGTCCGCCTGGAAATGCTCAAGGTGGATGGCCTCGTCGCCACGACTGCGGGACGCCACCTCCACCACCTTGTTCATGAACGGCGCCGGGCCGCAGGTGTAGACGTGCGCAGCACTGCCGGCCCGGGTCAGGCAATCACTGAGCACCGCGTCCATATCACCGGGCTCGACACCGTAGTGAAACTGCACGTGCCCGGCAAACGTCTCGGCCAACAGCGCGGAAAACGCGGCGTACTGTGGCGAACGAGCGAAATAATGCAGGCGCCATGGCTGGCCGGTTTCCGCCAGCCGATACGCCATGCTCAACAGCGGCGTGACGCCGATCCCGGCGGCGAACAACACATGCTCGCCGGCTTCAGGGTCGAGACGGAACAGGTTGCGCGGCGCACCCATTTCCAGCTCGGTGCCCTCCTGCACTTCGTGCAGCGCGGCGGAACCGCCACGGGACTGCGCCTCTTTCTTCACCGCCACCAGGTAAGCGCGGCGGTCTTGGGGTGGACTGCACAGCGAATACTGGCGGGTCACCCCGGTGGGCCCGGTCAGGTCGACGTGGGCACCGGGCTCATAGGTGTCGAGCGGCTGGCCGTCACTGCGCACGAGGCGAAAGGAGCGGATATCCAGCGCTTCGTCGACGATCCTTTCGATCTTCACCTTCATCATTGCATCACCTGAATCATCTTGTTTTGGTTGACTGCGCCCTGTGGCGGCGAGCGTGCGACGAATCGACCTGCCCGCGCCCACAGTGGGGGACTTTGCGGGTTGGCTGCGCTCAGCGCATGAACAGCCCGCCATTGATGTCCAGGCACGCGCCCGTGACGGACGTGGCGTGATCGGCAATCAGCAGCAACACGCTGTCAGCGACGTACGCCGGGTCGCCGAGGGTTCCCGCCGGGATCATCTGCAGGATCTGCTCCAGACGTTCCGGCGCCACCGTTTCACGCACCACCGGCAGGTCCAGCGGCCCCGGCGAAATGCTGTTGACCGTCACCCCGCGCGGGGCCAGTTCACGGGCGAACACCTTGGTCAGCGTCGCGACACCGCCCTTGGCCGCCGCATAGTGCGCCCCGGTGGCGGTGCCGCCGTTTTGCCCGGCCAGCGAAGCGATGTTGACGATGCGACCAAAACCGCGCTCGGCGAAATGCGCACCGAACACCTGGCAGGCCACGAAGGTACCGCGCAGGTTGATCGCCATCGACTCGTCGAACGCTTCCGGGGTGATGTCCATCAGCGCCGCGACTTTCGACACCCCGGCGTTGTTCACCAGGATGTCGGTGCCGCCCCAACGCTCGGCCAGCAGGTCGCGGGCCCGGACGAAATCGGTCTTGTTGCGCACGTCCAGTTCGATGGCGAGCGCACGGGCACCGCTGCTGTCGAGCTCGCGGGCCAGGCGCTGCACGCCGTCGATCTGCACATCCGCCAGGGCGACCCGATAGCCCGCTGCATGCAGGCGACGGGCAATGCACTCGCCAAGGCCGCGCGAGGCGCCCGTGACTAGAGCTACTCGATCCATGGTCCAGCCCTCACAAAAGGAAACCGAGCGCACTCAGGCTGTCGGTGGAGTTGATCAGGCGCACCACTTTGCGTTCCAGCCTCGGCACGCCATCGGTGAAGCGAATGCGGTGGTTCAGTTCGGCCACGAACGGCGTGTGCACGCCGCGCTTGTAGGCGTAGAGCAGCTGCGCCGAGTTGACTTCGACCTCGTCGCCCGCCGCTTCCACCAGGCGGAAGCGCGAAATGCTCCGAATGGTCTTCGCCGCGTCCACCGCCGATGGCGAGTAGCCGGCAGTCAGGCGCTCGATGCGCAGGTCACGCATGCGCGCATCGTCGTAGGCGTAGTTGAGCGTGGCCTCGAAGTCTTCGGTGTCCGGGTCGATCGGCACGATGTACCGGCCGCTCTCGCTCCACAGGCTCGCCCATTCGGCGTAATGCTTGCGGTCCAGCAGTTCGGCTTCGCGCCAGATGAATTCGATGGCCCGGGCCAACGGGCCGCCGTTCAAGATCTCGTGATTGCTCATTGGCTCATCATCCTTTTCCACATGTCGTAGGCACCGCGCATGCCGCCTTCGTCGGTGGCGTGGCTAACCTTGTCGCCGTTTTCAGCAGTGATTTCGCGGTTGAGGCCGCGGTTGACCAGGATCGGCGCATCGACCCCGGCGTACGAACCGCGTTGCACCCGGTCCCAGGCTTCGGCATCGTCGGGGCTGCCGAAGCCGAACGGGCCCTGGAAGTGTTCGTGAATGCGCAAGCGTTCGCGGTTGGCGATGTCCGGGCCGCCGTCCATGCCGAGGGCGACATGGCGGATCTCGGTTTCAGTCACCGACACCGGGCGCAGCACACGGAAGAACGACATCGACATCGCCACGTTGGGGAACAGGTTGAGGTTGAACCCGGCGCCGTGCAGCGAACGCACGATGCGTCGCACCTGTTCGGGTGGCAAGGTTTTCGACAGTTCTTCGGTGACGTGGGCGAAGCGCTCCTGCAACTGCTCGGTGCCGTCGTCGTGATCCAGGTCGACGTGCTCCGGCACCATCACCATCACGCTGTGGCCATTGCCCAACGAGTGGGTCACGGCTTGCTCGTCAGTCATGAACGAGAGCATTTGCGAGGTTTCTTCATCCACCGACGACATGAACGATTTGTGCACGATCGGGAAGTGATAGCCGTCGGTGGTGTTTTCCAGCTGGATCTTCCAGTTGCCCTTGAAGCTGAACTTGTGTTCGCCCTGGGTCTTGATCGGGTAACCGGCCCCCTGCTTCATGAACAGGTCGATCCAGTGTCTGGCGCCGCCGAGGAAGTCTTCCAGCGGTTCGATCTCGTCGTTGTAGCTGGCGAAGATCATGCCGGCATAGCTCTCGACCCGCAGGCTGGTCAGCGGCAGTTCGGACTTCTCCAGAATGCCCTCGTAGCCATCCGGGTATGGCAACGCCCGCAACTTGCCGTCCAGGCCGTAGGACCAGCTGTGGTACGGGCAGGTGAACCCGGTGGCGTTGCCCTTGTGCTTTTCGCACACCGTGGCGCCACGGTGCCGGCAACGGTTTTCCAGCACGTTGATGCTGTTCTTCTTGTCACGGACGACGATCACCGGACGACGGCCGATGGTCGCGGTCTTGAAGTCGCCGCTGTTGCGCACTTCGCTTTCGTGAGCGACCCACACCCAGGTGCGGTAGAAGATCTTTTCCAGCTCGGCCTCGAACAGCGCCGGATCGTTGTACAGCGAGACGTCGACGCGGTCGTGCCGGACCAGGTCCTCGGGGCTTTTCGTTGATGCGATCAGCCGGTATTCATGAGTGCTCATGCGGTTCTCCTCATGGCGTTTCTTATGATGGTCGTCAGGGCCGGGACGTTATCCGGCCATGCTTTGTTGCAGCTGCGCACCGAAGGCGCAGACCTGTTCGTCCTGGCCCTTGCGGCCAATAATCTGCAGGCCGACCTTCAACCCGCCGCCGTCGAGCTGCACCGGTACGGTGAGCGCCGGGTGGCCGCTGAGGTTGAAAGGCCGGACCAGGGGCGTCATCCCGGCTACCGCCTGGCTGGCACTGCGGGCCTCGAGCAGGGTCGGCGGCAGGCTTGGCAGCGTGGGCAACAGCAGCACCTCGAATGTTTCCAGCGCGGCATCGACCTGTTGGCTGAAGCGCGTGCGCACCTGTTCCGCCTGCGCCAGGTCGGCCGCGCGGGTGCGGCTGGCCACCAGCAGGCGCTGTTCGACATCCGCGCCGATCAGGCCCTTGCCAGTGAGATGACCCAACGCGGCCCAGTTTTCAAAATTGATCACGGTCAGGCCGGCGGCGAACGCAGCGTCGAATTCGCTCAGGCGCAACGTGCTGCGACGCCAGCCGGCACGGTCGGCGGCAGCGCCGAGGCTGGCATGCAGCTGCGCGTCGCAGTCCACCTCGAGAAAGCCGACCCGGGCGCCGTCGGCGGGCAGCCCCTGGGCCTCGAAGCCCGGGCAAATCACCTGCATGGCCGCGATCAGGTCGTCCATGGTCCTGGCGAACGGGCCGACGCAGTCGAGGCTGGATTGCAGCGGGTGCGCCCCGACCCGGCTGACACGGCCGTAGGTCGGCTTGAGCCCGGCGATCCCGCAACAGGCTGCCGGCACCCGCACCGAACCACCGGTGTCGGTACCGATGGCGATGTCCGCCAGCCCCGCGGCTACCGCAGCCGCCGAACCACTGGAGGAACCGCCCGGAACCCGGTCCGGCGCCTGCGGATTGATGGGCGTGCCGGTCCAGTCGTTGATCCCGGTGACGCCGAATGCCAGTTCGTGCAGGTTGGTTTTGCCGACGATCTGCCACCCGGCCTTGAGGATCGACTCGACCACGTCGGCGTGCTTCGTCGCCGGCGGTGCGTCGGCGAAGGCGCGGCTGCCGGAGCGGGTCGGGTAGCCGGCGATGTCGATCGAGTCCTTGATCGCCACGCGCTTGCCGCTGCCACCGAGGAGGAATTGGCTGATGAACGTACTCATGCGCACGCCTCCGTGCCGAGGTTCGTATCGAACAGGCGTTGTGTACGAAAATGTGCGATCAGCCAGAGGCCGTCGACGCAGCGAAAATCGATTTTCAGCCGGGTGCCGAACCATTCGCTGCGCCCGTCGGCGTAGGTGGAAATCTGCTGCATGATCCACTGCCCCTGCGCCGTCTCGCCGTCCACCCGGATCGACTCGCTGGTGAGGCAATGCAGATTCAGCCGGAAATGCTCCGACGGCGGCAGGTAACCGCCGACGAACGCCGCCACGGCCTCACGCCCACGGTGTTGACCGAAGGTCTGCGCGGTCTGGCTGCCGATGCCTTCCCAGATCGCGTCGATGCAGAACAGCTCGGCCAGGTCGCTGACACGAGTCGGCGCCCTTGGCACATCGCACAGGTCCATGTAACGCGCCATCAGGCGGCGCACTGCACTCTCCCCTTCGAGCGTCGCCAAACGCTGCAACAAGGCCTGGTCCATGGCTTACACCTTGGCCGCTTCGGGAATGGTCAGCGGACGGCCGATACGCGCTTCGACTCTGGCGTAGCGCCACAGGCTGTATTCGTTGACCGGGGTGGTGCGGAACAGGTTGCAGGCGTCGATCACCGACTGGTGGCAGTCGACGTCGGCCATGATGTACACGGTCCAGGGCGCGGTGGTGGACGGGCCGACCATCAGCCGGTCATCGTCCATTGCGCCGAGCACGTTGATGCCGGGCATGGCGCCGAGCGAGGCCATCATCTGACTGAAACCTTTCCACACGCTCAGGCCTTCGCCGGTCGGCAGGTCGAAAAAGTTCTGGGTGATGCCGATGCAAAACACCACGCGCAACGGTTCTTGAGTGGTCTGGGACATGGGTTGATCCTTGAAGAGAGGGTTCAGATGTAGCCAGGGAATGGCGGCACGCCGAGGAACACCGAGCCGGCGCCGTCGTACAGGCCTTCGCTGAGAAAGGCGTGCTGGGTGACCACCATCGAATCGCGCAGGTAACGCTGCAGTGGATGGCGCAGGTAAATCGCCGTGGTCCCGGCGAGGCTGTAGGCGCTTTGCACCACGGCCGCTCCGGCCTGGGACACGTGAATGGCGGACAGGCGCAGCAGGCTGGTCTGTTCGACGGTGACCGGGTTGCCGGCGAGAATCGAGTTCCACACCTGCTCGGTGGCGTTGTAGAAGAAGCCTCGGGCGGCGGCCAGCCGGGCTTCGGCCCTGGCGATTTCGATGCGCACGTAAGCCCGGTCAGCCATTTTCGGCGCACCGGTGATGCCGCTGCCGGCGGCCATGCGGCTCACCTCGTCCAGCGCGGCACGGGCCAGACCCAGGTTGACCACGGCCAGCACCTGGGCGGCGTAGGCAATCGATGGATAGCGAAACAGCGGCTCATCGAGGGTGGCGGCACCACCGCGGATGAACGTCCAGCGTTCGTCGACCCGTTGCTCGGTGACGCGCAGGTCGTGGCTGCCGGTGCCCTTGAGACCGACCACCTCCCAGTTTTCGATGATCTCGACCTGATCCGGGCGCAGCACCGCCGTGCGCGGCTTGCCCCCGGCAGCGCCGATGCCAACGCCCAGCAGATCGGCGCCCTTGCAGCCACTGGCGAATTTCCAGGTGCCGTTGACCTGCCAGCCACCCTCGACCGCATTGGCCGGTTGCAGCGGGAACAAACCACCAGCGAACACCAGATCGGCGCTGTCGGCATAGATTTCAGCCAGGGTCTCAGGCGGCAAGGCGGCGAGATAGACGCCGGCACTGCCAAAACTGGCGACCCAGCCCGCCGAGCCGTCGGCCTCGGAAATGCGCTCGATCATCCGCAGGAACTGCGCCGGCGCCAGGGCGTCACCGCCGAAGCACTTCGGAGTGGCGGCGCGGTAGATGCCCACCCGCTTGAAGCCCTCGATCATGTCCCGTGGCACATGGGAAAGCGCATCGAACTCGTCACGGCGCTGGCGCACTTGCTCCAGCATTTGCGCAAAAGCGCCGGTCTCGTCGACGCCTGGCAGCGGGTCTTTCTCCGCGACAGCTGAACGCAGCATGGCTTCTCTCCGTTGTATTTATTATGAGTGGGGCCGGTTCGCTGCAACCCCGTGCGGGAGTGCAGCGGTGACCCTTGCATTGCGGCCCAGTGTAAAAACCGCATCCGTGCGCAACCATTGGGGCGTGTAGCCACCTGGCTAAAGAAAACCCCTAGCCCGCCCCCGGTTACTTCTGAGCGCATCCCCACGCACAAGCCGGTATAAGAAGCCATACTCCCCATTCACCGGATTCACTGGCTGCCAGGGCTGCACGATGTACCTGCCAAAACCCCACGACTTCTTCACCCTCATCGAAGCCATGCCGCTGTGCATCATTCTTCACGATGCCCAGAGCAAGGAGATTCTTTGGGCCAACACCGCCGCCCTCGACGCGCTGGGCTTTACCCTGGAGGAGCTGACACCGCTCAAGGCCCCTGACATGACCCGCGACGCCCCGAAATACCGGCGCTCGGTCGGCCTGCGCTGGCTGGAAGGCGCCGCGCGCACGGGCCAGCGCGCCATCGAGTGGTGTTATCGCTCCAAGCAAGGGGTGGAAATCCTCTCCGAGGCGGTCGCCACCCTGGTGCACCTGGAAGGCCGGGATGTGCTGATGGTGCAGTTCCGCGACATCTCCCGGGAGGACAAGGTCAAGCGCGACCTCAAGCGCTTCGAAAGCCGGCTAAAGGCGTTCATGCAGGACCTGGCCGAGGGCGTGGCGGTCCTGGGTCCCGAGGGTGAAATCCGTTTCATCAGCGACTCCGGCGCGCACCTGCTGCACGGCGAAGAACACGCGCTGACCGGCGCGAACTTCCTCTCGTGGTGCGATCAGGACTCGCGGCAGCGCCTGCTGCAACAGTTGGCCAGCGAGACCCCGGAACACGCGCCGTTCAGCGTGCATTACCACGTGCAACGCCGAGATGGCGAGTGGCGCTGGCATGAGGCGACCTGTCGTTTTATCGAGATCGAGGACGACCTGGTCGGCCATCTGCTGTTGTTCCGCGACGTCACCGAGCAAGTGCGCGCCGAAGAAGCGCGGCGCCTGAGCGAACAGAAACTGGAATACCTGGCGCGCTACAACGCCATGGGTGAAATGGCCGTGGCGATTGCCCATGAACTGAGCCAGCCGCTGGCGGCGACACGCAATTTCATCGAAGGCGCGATGATCCGCCTGGGCAAGGCGCCCAGCCCCGAACAGGGCGTGGCCTGGGGTTTGCAGAACGCCGTGCGGCAGATCGAGCATGCCTCGCTGATCATCAAAAGCGTGCGCGATTACGTGGTCAAACTGGAGCAGAGCGAGGAACTGATCGACCTCAACGAGCTGCTGCGCGAAACCCGCTACTTCATCAGCCTGCGCGCCGAACCGAGCCAGGTCCGCGTCGACATCATCGCCAGCCCCACGCCGCTGTGGGTCAGTTGCGAGAAGGTGCTGATCGGCCAGGTCATCCTCAACCTGGCCTTCAACGCGATCGAAGAAATGAGCGACCTCCCCGTCGAGCGACGCGTGCTGCGCCTGCAAGCCAGCACCGAACAGGACAGGGCGCTGGTGCGCATCGAAGATCGCGGCCGCGGCATCCAGGCCGAGGCGCAGGAGAAGCTGTTCGATGGCTTCTTCTCCTCCAAGGTCAGTGGCAACGGCATTGGCCTGGCCCTGTGCAAAAACATCATCGGCCGCCATCGCGGCGACATCTGGGCGCAGAACCTCGAGCCGTGCGGCGCGGTGTTTACCTTCTCCCTGCCATTGGCTGAATCTGCCCCGTAACCGCTTGACCCGGTCAAATGTGCGAGCGGGCTGCCCGCTCCCACCGGGGTCTGGTTACAGCCACAAAATTGATGGTCTGGTCGGACGCTTTCGCGAGCAGGCTCGCTCCCACAGGAGGCGCCCACCAAAAACCACCAAACCCCCAAACCACAAGGCCGAGCGTTAGCTCGCCTTGCGCTTTTGATCTTGCTTTTGCTTTTGATCCACCCGCCCCTTCGGAAGGCTGAGTGGAGGCATTCATCCGGGGAATGGGCGCGCAGCGCCGTGCGGCGAAGCCGCACACATCGAGAGGAGGTGCAGCGCAGCAAACCGGAGGCGATGTCCCCGGAGGGATGCCGCAGCGAAGGAACGCCGAGCCCAAGCGAGGGGCCGAACGCTTGGGGCGAGCGTTTTTTGCTTACTTTTTTTGGCGTTTGAAAAAAAGTGAGTCGCCGTAAGGGCGAAACCATAAGCCGCCGTTACCGCAGCAATGGATATGTACACCCAAGACAACATGGTCGGCTATCAGGCCGCCATCGCTGGCAAGCCAGCTCCCACAAGAATCGCGCGCATCTGCAGGAATCAGGCTGACCGCAACACCGCCATCGCGAGCAGGCTCGCTCCCACAGGAGGCGCCCACCAAAAAACCCCAAACCCCCAAACCCCCAAACCACAAGACCGAGCGTTAGCTCGCATAGCGCTTTTGATCTTGCTTTTGATCCACCCGCCCCTTCGGAAGGCTGAGTGGAGGCATTCATCCGGGGAGTGGGCGCGCAGCGCCGTGCGGCGAAGCCGCACACATCGAGAGGAGGTGCAGCGCAGCAAACCGGAGGCGATGTCCCCGGAGGGATGCCGCAGCGAAGGAACGCCGAGCCCAAGCGAGGGGCCGGACGCTGGGGGCGAGCCTTTTTGGTTACTTTTTTGCTGGGCCGGCATTCCGGCGTTTGAAAAAAGTGAGTCGCCGTAAGGGCGAAACCATAAGCAGCCGTTACCGCAGCAATGGATATGTACACCCAAGACAACATGGTCGGCTATCCGGCCGCCATCGCGAGCAGGCTCGCTCCCACAGGAGGCGCCCACCAAAAAACCCCAAACCCCCAAACCCCCAAACCACAAGACCGAGCGTTAGCTCGCATAGCGCTTTTGATCTTGCTTTTGATCCACCCGCCCCTTCGGCAGGCTGAGTGGAGGCATTCATCCGGGGAGTGGGCGCGCAGCGCCGTGCGGCGAAGCCGCACACATCGAGAGGAGGTGCAGCGCAGCAAACCGGAGGCGATGTCCCCGGAGGGATGCCGCAGCGAAGGAACGCCGAGCCCAAGCGAGGGGCCGGACGCTTGGGGCGAGACCTTTTGGTTCCTTTTGGGGCGTTTGCCAAAAGGGACTCGCCGTAAGGGCGAAACCATAAGCCGCCGTTACCGCAGAAACGGATATGTACACCAGCAAGAACATGGTCAACAGACAAACCGCCATCGCTGGCAAGCCAGCTCCCACAAGAATCGCGCGCATCTGCAGTAATCAGGCTGACCGCAACTCCGCCATCGCGAGCAGGCTCGCTCCCACAAGGATCGCCTGATCCCGCAAAAAATCAGATCCGCCGCAGGCCCGCCATTATTGGCAATCCAGCTCCCGCAGGGTCGATTGAGAACCACAAAAAAAAAGACTGGCACAGACACACAACCACTTGGCAGCCACAGCAATTCCCCCCCTCCCCCGGCAAGGCAGAATCGAACTGCAAAAATCTGCCATGCACCCGCGATTTGCGAGAACAACAATTCAGGGAGTTCCCCCTAATGCGAGCCACCAGGATCACCGTACAGTCAGCGCTGAGTCTCAGCCTGCTGGTACTGGGTTTGAACAATGCCAGCGCGGACCTGCCCGCTGACACGATTGGCCAGACCGTTTTGGAATTTCCACCGCAAGCCCACCGGGCCTTCATCGTCGACGTCGAATTCGAAAGCTTCGTGGCGGGCCGCGTGACCGTGGTCGACCCCGACAAAAAACGCGTCCTCGGCATGGTGCCGACCGGTTTCGCCGCGCCGTCGACGCTCAGCCACGACCAGAAAACCCTCTACAGCGCCGACATCTGGTATTCCCGTGGCACCCGCGGCACCCGCACCGATGTGCTGACGGCCTGGGACACCTCGACCCTGTCGCCGGCCTGGGAAGTGCTGATCCCGAACAAACGCGCCGAATCGCTGACCCAGCGCTACGGCCTGAAGACCAGCGGCGATGACCGCTTCGTCTACGTCTACAACTTCACCCCGTCGACCTCGGTGACCGTGGTCGATACCCAGGCCAAAGCCGTGGCCACGGAAATCGCGATTCCCGGCTGCGTGCTCAACTACCCGATCGGCAAACGCCGCTTTGCCTCGCTGTGCGGCGACGGCAGCCTGCAGGTTGTGACGCTTGACGACCAGGGCCAGGAAACCGCGCGCAGCCGTACGCCATTCTTTGACCCCAACGCGGAAAAACTGGTGGAGCGCGCGGTCAATGTCGGCGACACCTACTACTTCACCACGACCACCGGCACCGTGCGCACCGTGGATTTCAGTGGCGAGGCGCCGAAGATCCTGCCGAGCTGGTCGCTGACCACCGACGCGGAAAAAAAGGCCGGTTGGGCGCCCGGTGGCTGGCAGTTGATGGCCGTCGCGCCGAAGCTCAATCGCCTGTACGTGCTGATGCATGACGCGCACGAACCGATGAAATGGGAAGACCCGAGCCCGCTGATCTGGGCCTTCGACCTGAAGACCGGGAAGAAAATCGCCACCCTGGAAGCCCCGGCGCCGATCTGGAGCATGCAGGCCACCGGTGACGACAAACCCCTGCTGCTGGGCTCCGACGTCGAGGGCGGCCTGCAGATCTTCGACCTCAAGACCAACCAGCACACCGGCGCCATGGCCAAGGTCGCAAAAACCGCGACCCAGGTCATGAGCTACTAATCGAGGTTCGGCCATGCATCCAGATCCGATCTTCATCATTGCCAGCGCACTGGCCATCGCCGTGCTGCTGGCCAGCGCCGCGACCCACAAGTTGCGTGCGCCGGCGCGCTTCAGAAAACAACTGGCGGACTACCAACTGCTGCCCGACGTTCTCGTTCGGCCCATCGCCCGAATGATTCCCGTGGCTGAGCTGATGATTGCCTTTGCGCTGCTGGTGCCGGCCTGGCGCGTCTACGCAGCGCTGACGGCTGCGGGGCTGATGGCCCTGTACGCCGCCGCCATCGGCATCAACCTGTGGCGCGGTCGCCGCGACATCGACTGCGGCTGTGCCGGCCCTGACCAGGCACAACCGCTGCGCCCGGTCCTGCTGCTGCGCAACAGCGCCCTGGTGGGACTGGCGCTGCTGGCCAGTGTCTCGCCAGTGGTGCGCGACCTGGGTGTGTTCGACGGCTTCGTCACCGTCGCCGCCAGCGCCGTTGCGCTGCTGATTTACGCCGCAGCCGATGGCTTGCTGGCGAACTCCCCTCTTCTGCTCAAACTGATTGGTAGGTGATCAATGGAAGGCCTAATCGTTTCCAACGTTCTGCTCTGGGTACTGCTGGTTGCCGTGGCGTTTGTCGTCATGGGCCTGGTACGCCAGATTGGTGTATTGCACGGGCGCCTGGCGCCGGCCGGTGCACTGATGGTCGACAAAGGCGTGGCGGTCAACGAACCCGCGCCCCAAGTCACCGCATCGGACCGCCACGGGCGCCCGGTGAATTTCGGCTATGCCGGTGAAAAGTCGCAGTTGCTGTTCTTCCTCTCGCCAACCTGCCCGATCTGCAAGTCGCTGCTGCCGGCGATCAAATCCATTGCCAGGGAACAGGCCGATCGCCTGGACGTGGTGTTCATCAGCGATGGCGACATGGACGCCCAGCAAGCGCTGATCCGCGAACACAAGCTGGACGACGTCACCTACGTGGTCGGCCCGGAAGTGGGCATGACCTACCAGATCGGCAAGCTGCCTTACGCAGCCCTGATCGACAAGGCCGGCACCCTGCGCGCCAAGGGCCTGGTGAACTCCCGGGAACACCTGGACAGCCTGTTCGAAGTGGAACACCTCAAACACGCAACGCTGCAGCAATACCTCAATGCTCAGCCCCACGACCACGCTCACGACCATAGCCACGGCCATAGCCACTGATAAGGCAGGGAGACATTCATGAAACTGCTGGATCTGTTGTTCGAGCGCTCGACGCGCCGTGTTGCCGACACCACTTCGCGCCGCAAACTGCTGTCGCGCATGGGCTCGCTGATGGTGGCCGGTGCCGCCCTGCCCCTGCTGCTGCCACTGGATCGCACCAGCAAGGCACTGGCCGCCACCGACCCGAAAGCCGGCGACCCCGGTGATCCGAACAGCTGCGACTACTGGCGCTACTGTTCCATCGACGGCTTCCTGTGCAGTTGCTGCGGCGGTTCGGTGACGTCCTGCCCGCCGGGCACCGAGGCCTCGCAAGTGACCTGGATCGGCACCTGCCGCAACCCGGCCGACGGCAAGGACTACATCATTTCCTATAACGACTGCTGCGGTAAGCAAAGCTGCGCCCAGTGCGCCTGCACCCGTAACGACAGTGAAGAACCGGCCTACCGCCCGTTCAACAACAACGATGTGAACTGGTGCCTGGCCGCCAAATCGCACATCTACCACTGCACCGTTTCGATCATCCGTGGCGTGGCGGTCTGACGCGCATTGGCCGCCGCTTGTTCAGGCAATCGGCGGCCTTTTTTTGGGCATTTTCTGCTGAGGTGTACGTTATGCGCAGGTTGCTCCTGCTTGGCCTGGCCGGCATCATGGCCGCCCCGCTCGTCCATGCACGTGCCATCCCTGATCCGGCCCAGCGTCACGCGCCGGGCAATGAAGCGTTGCAGACACCGATTGACCAGGCCGGCTACAGCGTCGGCGTGAACTACCAACTGCAATGCGCCGGCTGCCACCTGGGCAATGGCATGGGCTCCCCCACCAATGACACCCCACGAATGGCCGGGTTTGTCGGCAATTTCTTGAAAGTCCCCGGCGGCCGCGAGTTTCTCGTGCGCGTCCCCGGCATGTCGCAATCGGCGTTGAACAACGCGCAACTGGCCGACCTGCTCAACTGGCTGATGCGCCCCGACGGCATGGCCGGCAAGAGCACGCCCGAGCATTACCAGCCGTACACGGCGGAAGAGGTGACGGCCCTGCGCGCCGAAACCATGCTCAACCTCCCCGGCACCCGCGCCGAGCTGATCAAGGCGATGCGCGCGCAAGGCATTGCCATCGAAGACGGCATGAACAACTGAGCACAGGCCCTCTAGCGAAGCTTGCTGCCCTGCCCCCACTCACGCGGGCTGACCCCGGTCTTGCGACGAAACGCCCTGGCCAGCGCCGATGGACTTTCATAGCCGACTTCATCGGCGATCAAGGCAATCGACTTGCCCTCGCGCAAGCGTTTCTGCGCCAGACTGATCCGCCAGCTCACCAGATAATCCACCGGTGTCTGCCCGACCACCTGACGAAAGTGTTCGGCAAAACTGGCCCTGGACATGTTGGCGGCCGCCGACAGCTCGGCCACGGTCCAGGCCCTGGCCGGCGTGTCGTGCATCAGGCTCAGGGCCCGCGCCAACCGTGGATCGGCCAGGCCGGCCATCAAGCCGGGGCTCTGCTCACGGCTGCTCAGCAGGTGTCGCAGCAACTGAATCACCAGCACCTCGAACAAGCGGTCCATCATC
Source organism: Pseudomonas sp. IT-P12 (assembly GCF_949767465.1). Taxonomy (NCBI): domain Bacteria; kingdom Pseudomonadati; phylum Pseudomonadota; class Gammaproteobacteria; order Pseudomonadales; family Pseudomonadaceae; genus Pseudomonas; species Pseudomonas sp. IT-P12. The sequence goes on from NZ_CATKPY010000021.1 coordinate 170,411, forward strand.
GCCTCTCGCCCGCACTGGCCGTCGAAGGCTTCGTTGAACAACCAGTCGAGCGTGCCTGCCAGGCTCGGCACGTCGTTGAGGTCCAGCACCAGATAATCGGGCAAGGCCGCTGCCAGCGCATTGCCCGCCCCGCCATCGAAATCCAGTGAGGCGCACACCAGCTGCGTGTCGGACGCATCGGTCGCAAACAGCCGGTGGCGGTAAGGCCTGGGGAAAAAGATCAGCGTGGGGGTATTGAGTTGCAGTTCGCGCTCGTCAGCCAGCTTCAGGCTCAACTCGCCGCCGCGCAGCAGATGCAGGTGGCCGCAGGCCTGTTCACCGTCAAAGGCCGTGACACCGCAGAATGTACCGCTGTGGAAGGTTCCGGCACTGACGCCGAAATGGCTGAGCAAGGTGGACAAACGATCCATGGCGAAACTCCTGCCGGCAAGTCTGGACGATCTGTCGCATATCCTCGACGATTTGCAGCCAATAAGCCAGAGCCGATCATTAACATGGCTTCCGTACCCAGCGCATACCGCGCCCTTTACGGAGAATCGCCATGAGCCGCATCAACACCCTGAACCTTGAACTCGCCACTGACGCCACCCGCCCCCTGCTGGAAGGCGTACAGAAAAAAATCGGCTTCCTGCCCAATGTGTTCAAGACCCTTGCCCTTGCACCGGTGGTGCTGACCTCTTACCTGCAACAATCGGCCACCCTCGGGAAAACCTCGCTGAGTGCCAAGGAGAAAGAAGCCATCTCCCTGGCCACTTCCCAGGTCAACGGTTGCGACTACTGCCTGAGCGCCCATACGTTCTTCGGCGGCAAGGTCGGGTTGTCGGCGCAAGAGATCCTCGATGCACGCCATGGCCAACTCGATGCCTACGCCACCCTCGCCCGGCAGATCACCGAAAGCCGTGGCCGCTTGAGCGACGAGCAGATAGCAGCGGCTCGGGCGGCGGGCATCGACGACGTCAAGATCATCGAAGTGATCGCCCTCGTGGCTTCGCAAACACTGACCAACTACCTCAACAACGTAGCGCTGACCGATATCGACTTCCCGGCCATCGACGCTTGAACTGACGCCCTCATCCAGGAGTACCGCTGATGAACACTGTGACGCTCTACACCACCGACACCTGTCCGTACTGCCGCAACGCCAAGGCGTTGCTGGCGAGCCGAGGGATCGCCGCCGAGGAGATCAACGTTCAGGCCGAACCCGGGAAATTCCAGGAAATGCTCAGCCGTAGCGGTGGTCGCCGAAGCGTGCCACAGATCTTCATCGGGCAGACCCATGTCGGAGGCTTCGACGAGCTGGCCAGGCTGGATCGTCAGGGCAGCTTGCTGTCGATGCTGGCCTGAGCCCGGATTTCCCTCGATGCCCACGTGACAGGCTTCATTTTTTGACAAGGATGTTGTATCAAACCTCAGCAATATCGTGATTGATTGCCCAGTACTGCTAAAGTGACAGCACCCGTCTCCATCTACCGGGACCTGAACATTCCGGCGATGGATGACGTGTGATGAGTTTGAGTGGCTTGCCGGTGACGCCAGGGCTCTCGTGGGGGGCTGATTGACCTGAATCTCGTCAGTATCGTCGAGCGCGAAGGAAAGCAAATGAGGTCCAAGCATGATTTTTGAGCCTAACAACACCCGTTCCGTGCTCCAGCGTAGAAGCAGTACCAGTACAGTGATTCAGGCCGGTCTCGATTGCGTTGCGGTCACCGGCGTTGCCTGGTTCTTGATCAACTACCACATTGGCTACCTCACTCAAGACTACGTCATCATGCTGCTGTTGCTGCTCGGGGCATTGGCCGTGGTCTACGACCACTACGCCATCTATCGCAGCAACGTGGTGTTTACCGTCAAGGCCTTCAAACTTCTCAAAGCGTGGACCGCCACGTTCGGGTTCCTGGTGGCCATGGCGTTCCTGACCAAACAGAGCGAAGTGTATTCCCGCCTGTTGATGGGCGAGCTGTTCGTGCTCGGTTATATCGCCCAGCTGCTGTTGCACCTGGGCACCCGGGAAATGCAAAAGAAGTTCCTGGCCCATCCGACGCAACTGGAAAATGCGCTGATCATCGGTTCGGGCGAGCTGGCCAGCTACCTGCACAAGAAAATCAGCACCAACCCCTGGCTGGGCGAGCGTATCGTCGGCTGCGTGCTGATTGGCGCGGACGACGACCGGGGAAAGGAGCCGGCGAATGTCAAGCATCGCCTGGCGATACTGGGCGACATCTCGCACCTGGATGAACTGGTGGTCAAACACTCCATCCGCACCGTTTATTTCGTCACGCCGCTGGGGGGATCGGAGGTCATCCAGGATGTTTACCTGAGGCTGTTCGACAAACACATTTCGGTTAACTGGGTCCCGGACATCTTTTCGCTGCGCCTGATCAACCACAGCGTGCGCGAAATTGCCGGCATTCCCGTGCTGACCCTCTCGGAAACCCCGCTGATCGGCATGCGCCTGTTCCTGAAAAACCTCGAAGACAAGGTCCTGACCTTCCTCATCCTGTTGTTCGCCGCGCCCGTGCTGGCGCTGGTGGCCCTGGCAATCAAACTCGACAGCCCGGGGCCGGTGTTTTTCCGCCAGGAGCGCATGGGCTGGAGTGGCGAGTCGTTCCGTATCTGGAAATTCAGAAGCATGGTGGTCCATCAACCGACCGATGGCACCATCAAGCAGGCCCAGAAGAATGATCCGCGCGTCACCCGGGTGGGCGCGTTCATTCGCCGTACCAGCCTCGATGAACTGCCGCAGTTGTTCAACGTGTTGATGGGCGAAATGTCTTTGGTGGGCCCTCGCCCGCATGCCATCCAGCACGACGTGCAGTACTCCCCGGATGTGTCGGGCTATTTCGCCCGCCACAACATCAAGCCCGGCATTACCGGTCTGGCCCAGGTACGCGGGCTACGGGGCGAAACCCGGGAAATCGACCAGATGATCCGCCGGGTCGATTCGGACATCGAGTACATCAACAACTGGTCGCTCTGGCTCGACTTCGTGATTCTGGTGCGTACGGTGTTTGCCTTCTCTGGCAAGCACGCTTATTGAGAGGGTTTGGTCTGGACCTGTGAACCTGTGAACCTGTGGGAGCGAGCCTGCTCGCGATGGTCGTCAACGATAACGAGGGGCCTCAGACAGCCCGCGTAAGCCTTTAAGACCATCGCGAGCAGGCTCGCTCCCACAGGGGGCCATTCATGGGTTTGACGGAAAAAGATCCAGCGTACGTTCGACCTCGTCCGGGTCGATCCTGAAGCCGTCACCCTCCGGTGTACCGACCACAAAACCGAAGTTCTGGTGATCACGGTCCGTCAGGTACTTGAAAAAACACAGGAAGCGGTTCGGCGGCTGCAACACCAGCAGCGAACCGCCCGGCGGCAACACATTCACCCCATGAATCAGCTGGCTGCCCTCGATGCCGACCACGGTCTGGGCCCCGGCACACGCCGCGACAATGGTCGGCACATCGCAGGTGGCAGGATCGAGAATACGAAACCCCCGGCGGTCGCGCAGTCGCTCGGCCACTTCCATCTCATTGCGCAGGCGCCGCAAGGCACCGTGGCCGCCTCGCAGAATGAACACCCCGGGATGAGTGCTGACGTTGACATGAGAGAGCAACTGCTCGCCCATCGCCCGGAAACGCAGGTGTTTATTCAGGTTCTGGCTGAGGTCGTTGAAAATCACCAATTCCCGAAAATACGCGTTGCGCAAGCGCAGCGGATTCATGCCCAGCCAACGCTCGTAACCGGGCGCGTGCAGGATGCCGTTGCGGGCGATGGACACATTGTCGGCAAAGGGCGCGGTGGTCACCGGAACCCCTTCGTCGCAGGCCAGGCGATAGGTCAGGCAGTCATCCATCAGCCAGGTGCCGAACCATTTGTTGCCGCCCATGGTGCAATACAATGCGCCACGATCAATTTCGTTTTCCACGCGAATTCCGGGAAAGCGACCGGCCCCTGGGGTCAGCCATGACTTGGCATTGCCTTTGTACAGTGCGCCATCGATCATCCACACGTCCTTGAGCAGGAAGCCCCGGGTCGCGCCATGCTCGACACGCCCGACACCTTCCATGGTACGGCGGGGATGTTCATTGGGGTAAAACAGCGCCTCCTCCCATCCGGTGACACGCTCAAGCTGGTTGGGCAGGAAAAACGCCGCAGGTGCAATCGCAGTCGAACCTGGGGCAATTTCCCAGGTTTTGACCGCCAGGCTTTCCAGGGTCGCCGACGGCTTGCGTGTAACACGGGTGTTAAACATGTATTTATACGCAGCCAGGCTCCACCGGTGAGGATGCCCATTGCTCAGTGCATTGAATTCCAACACGTGCCCACCCTCTAACCGAGGCTATACCCCATCAACTTTCAAGTCGGAAACTTATTCAGGCGACAACACTTTCCAGAACAGGCGGTAATTTCAAATGACTGTATCGACCTCGAATAATATCGACCTGTTCCTGTCGCGGCGCACTTGAACAATGGATATATATTCTGGACAACCCGCCAAAACCCATTTCGCGATAACGGGCGGCTACTTCTTCATCACTCTTGCCCTCGGGCACACCCAGATGAAGTGTCAACTTCTTACCTTCAACTGCAAACAACGGTGTTTCCCATAGAAACTCTGCCACTCCAACTTTTGGCAAGGTCAAAAACAAGTAACCGTGGTTTCCCAATGTATCGACATCGCCACCGCGCCTTCTCTTCCACTCAAGAAGCCCATCGTCCGGGCGGGCCAGGCAAGTGCCGATATCGTAGTAATCGAAGCCGTTCTCGATCGCCCACTCAAGCGCCATGAACGTGGTGATCGAGTTCACTTCACGCAACTTCTTCTGATCGGAAAACACCGTATCCGGGTAACCGAACCGCACGGTACTCCAATAGCGCTTGCCGGCGCGGGTGACCACACAGCCAAGGTGGCAGGCCACCACCTCATCCTCGAGCAACACCAGATCAAGCCGGCCGGCGGTTTTCGCCACCCGATGCACTTCATGGGTTTCGATTTGCGAGGCCGCCGAACCATGTCGGGCACTGGCATAGGGCTGAAGCATTTCCCGGTCGGCACTGGCAATATCGTCATCGTTCAACGCTTGTTGCATCCGGTAACGCGCCCGGTTCTTGCGCAGGTTGCGCCGTAACTCGGTGTTGTATTGCGCGGTGATGTCGTCAATCGACCGATTCAGCGGCACCACTGCACTCAGCAGTTGAGGCACGTACAACGCCCCTGGAGTCGGTATTTCACTGACCACGACCGTACGCTCGGACTTTCGCAGCCTCAGCCGGGTTCCCACCTCCCTGGACTTGGCCCCCAGCAATACCTGCACAAATTCCCTGCGTTGTTTCGTGCCCACATAAAAGATGTCATGGGCGCTGTCTGCGCGCAGTTTGAACCTGACCATTTCCCAGCGCCAGAAACAGGCACGTGCTGCCATGTCCTGCAGCCAGGCGAACGCGTTGCGCAGCTCGAACCGCACCGACGGTGATAACAACTTGCGCAATAGTTCCGCTGCTTGTTCTTTCATTTATTCATCAACACACGTCAAATAAAGTTTATTCCGGTTTGAAAACCCATAAACCAACTATTCGACACGAGCACTCTACGACGCAGCACTTTCTTGAAAAACCTGGCGCTTTATTCCCGCCGGTTTTCCAAGGCATGCCACACTTTCCTTCTTGCGAAATACTCGCAAATCCCTCCGTGGAATCCGGGTTTTTGACGCCATTTAGTCGTCAAAAACCGTTATGAAGAAAAAAGTCTCTAGTACACCTGCCAAGTCGAAATACTGAGCAGAGTAAAGATGCAAGACGAGAGTTTTGCAAGATATTTCAGAAGTGTTTCCGCAAGGATGGAGCGTCAAGAATGCCTGCTCAACAACGTGCGTAACAAAAACATCGGGTTACCCACCACGTAGCGTGTGAACAGGCGCCTGGGCTCACTGATCAGCCTGAACACCCACTCACAACCTAGGCGGCGCATCCATTGCGGCGCGCGGGAGACCTTGCCGCCAAGAAAGTCCAGGATGGCCCCGCCGCACACGACCAGACAGGGGACGCCGCTGGCCGCCAGCATCGCCGCGACTGCTTCCTGCTTGGGCATGCCCATGCCCAGCACCACCAGTTGCGGCTGACATTGCCGAGCCAGCTCGACATAGGTCTCCATCGGCGCAAAACCGTGGTGGGCCGAGACGACATTGACCGAGAACGCAGCCTCGCTGTGTTGCACGGCCTTGGCCAGATAGGGTTCCTGCGTCCCCCAGAATGCCACCCGCCGGCCCTTGTAGGCGGCGAGCAACTTGGGGATCAGGTCGGTGCCATTCATGTTCAGCCCCGGCGCCCGACCGAGCCGGCGAAAGAGAATGGTCATGCCCGAACCATCGCGCAACAGCACGTCGGCGGCCGACAGGGCCCGGTAATAATCGCCGTTGCCGGTCACCAGGTTCATGGCGTGGGCATTGACGAAGCCAAGCACGGTCGCCGTCCCGGTTCGGGACAGCGCCTCGATCAGGGCTTGTTCGTCAGCGCCGTCATTGACCACCCTGATTTTCTGCACAATCGCTTGCCAGTTGCGTTGCCAACCCAGGCCACTCATCAATGATCATCCCGTTTCGAACGCACCCAGTCGACCTGACGCTTGAGCAGGAACCCGATGTACAGCGGGATTTTCTTCAGGGCGTAGAGCGGCGCATACATCAAGGCGGTGAACGCGATGATCGTACGCCCGAATTGACTCCATGCCAGCAGAATCGTCACGCCCAGCAGGGCCATCCCGCTCGTGGCAATGATCGCCGGTGCCGGGCTTGCGCCCAGCAGGAACACCAGCCAGGACAAAACGAAGCCAGCCCCCAGCACCAGGCTCAACAGCGCCAATGGCGGGACCCACAGGTCCAGGGTCATGGCCAGCAGGTTCCAGTTTTTGCGGCGGATCGACTCCACGAACAACTTCGGCGCATCGCCCAGGATGACGCCCAGGTGACCATGCTCCCAACGGGTTCGCTGAGTGGCCAGGCCCTCATCGGTGCGGGGGAAATAGCTGGTCACCAGCGCATCGGGGCAAAACAGCGGTGGTTTGCCGCTGCGGCAGAAATCCAGGCCCATCTTCAGGTCTTCGACAATGTGATTGCTGCCCAGCTCGATCAAGGCCAGGTCTTTCCAGACAAAGGCCATGCCGGTGCCCATCAATGGACAAGGAAGACCAAGCCAGGCCCAGCCGCGTGGTCGCACCCGGTTTTTCACACACCAGGCGAACTCGGCCAACTGGACTTTCAGCCCGGAACCGGCCGGCGCGTGCATCAAGTCCAGGGCCTGGGTCGGTCGTCCGGATTCAATGCAACGGATCGCCAGGCGTTCGAGGGTGCCCTCCCCCAACTGGCAATCGGCATCGATGACGATCATCACCTGCGGCGGATCGCTCGCCAGGTGACGCGTGCCGAACTCGAGCGCGTAGCCCTTGCCCCGCTGCTGGTCATTGCTGCGCTCCACCACCTCGGCCCCCGCCGTGCGTGCCACGGCGGCGGTGTCGTCGGAACAGTTGTCGGCGACCACCAACAGGCGATCGCCCTCCAGCAATTGCGTCTTGATACTGTGGAGGGTCGCGACGATGACCGAGGCCTCATTATGTGCCGGCACCAGCACCGCCACCCGTGGCCGCGGTCCTCGTGCGGGCGCTGGCGAGCGCACGGGCAGGCAGGCCAGCAGCACTTGCACAAACAGCACCAGCACGGGCAGTACGATAAGGAGCAACACTGCGCTGAACAGCCAACCGATTAATGTGATCATGCCTGCGCCTTGAACAGAGCCGCCAGTTTGGCCGCTTCGGTATCGATATCGTGCCGTACCAGCACGCGCTGGTAGGCGGCCTCGCCCATGCGCTGCAACACCTCGACCGGTTGTGCCAGGCAATCTTGCAGTGCGTCCGCCAACTCCTCCACCGCACCCGCCGGGAACAGCCAGCCGTTCTCACCCTGGCGCACCAACTCGGGAATGCCCGCGACAAAGGTCGTCAGGACGGGACGCCGCAGCGCCATGGCTTCCATGATGACCACCGGCAAGCCCTCGGCAAAGCTCGGCAATACCATGGCGCGGGCGGCGAGCATTTCCGCGCGCACCTGCTCGCTGCTGATCCAGCCGGTAATTCGCACGTGCGCTTGCAGGCCATGCTGCGTGATCAGGGCTTCGATCTGCCCGCGCATCTCACCATCGCCGGCCAGGACGATCTCGAAAGCCACGCCTTTCACCGCCAGCAGACGAGCGGCTTCCATCAACAGCAACTGGCCTTTCTGCTCACACAGACGTCCCACGCAAACCAGCCTCGGTACGGACGGCACCGGCACCGCCGGCACCTCGTGAAACGCCCGCTCCAGTCCGCAGTGCACGACCTTGACCTTGGCCCAGTGGCCATGGTCGACCCAGCGATACAACTGGCTGCGGCCATAGGAACTGATGGCCGCGACAAACGCCGAGCGCCGGACTTTCTCGCCCAGATGAATGAATTGCGGTTTGTCGAACTCTTCCGGACCGTGCACGGTAAAGCTGTAGGCCGGCCCGCCCAGTGCGTTGGCCAGCATCACCACCTCGGTGGAGTTGGTGCCGAAATGCGCATGCACGTGTTCAGCGCCAAACGCCTGCAACCAGGGCAGCAGGCGGCAGGCTTCCGCGAGGTAGATCAAATGATACGGCCAGGCCCGGTCGGCACGCCGGCCCATGCGCAGCGCCAGCCACAACCCTGAAAAAAACGCCCGTGGCCGCTCGCGCAATACCTGCAGCACCGGCATCAGCAGCTCTTTGACACCGCCTTGCAACACATAGCGGGTCTTGTCGCGCTCGGACACGTCCTCGGCATCCACCAACTCGGCGTCCCAGCCCCGCAAGGCGATGCGCTGCACCTCGAAACCCTGGCGCTCCAGCGCCAGGATCTCGCGACGAATGAAACTGTGGCTGACCTTGGGGTATTGATTGATGAAGTAGGCGATGCGCATAGGGACCGGGCTTAATTGTCGTTGGGGGTGGTGGCGGCAGGCATGGCCACGCCGGCAGCGATACCGAAAGCGTCAACCGGCGCCGCGCCCTGGGTGGCGGTGGTGCCGATCAACACGGCGTCGACCTTGTTGAACGTGCTCTGCAGCAACTCGTAACGCCGGCGGTACATGGCGCGCTTTTTCGCGGCAATGGTGTCGAGCGGCTTGATGGACGGTGCCAGGGGGATGTCGAAAAAGTCTTCCCGCTCGGAGGGTGTCGCCCCGTGCTCCAACCAGATCACGTCATAGTTGGCCGCCAGTTCCTGAGCCTTTTGCGCACCAAAATAGGGGTGGCGATGATGACGGAACTCATCCCCGACCGCGTAGAGCTTGTCCACGCCGAGCCTGAGCGCGATATGTTTGATGACTTCAATCAGCAGGCTTCTGGGACGCAGACCCTCGAACGCCTTGGTCAGGTCACGGTAAATCGCCAGGGATCTGTCACTGTCCACACCTTTGTGAATGCCCTGGACAGCGCCGATGAACAGGCCAGTCCCGATATCGGTGCGGCACAGCGTGAAGGCCAGCGACGCAATGCGCAGGTCGTCCTGAAACAAATTCAGCACCAGCTCGCCTTCGCGCATGAACCATTTCGGCCGGTCCAGCACCAGGGAACAATCCGCCGCCCACTCGGACAGGTCGGCCAGTTTCAGGGTCTCGTTACGCCCCGACAACAACAGTAGCGGGCAGACCTGGGTGACCGTTTCGTAGTGCGAGGCGATGGCCCCCAGCCGCTGCTCAGCTCCCCAGGCTTTACTGACGTAGGGCCACTGGACGACGCCCAGGCAGTCCGTGCCCAGGGTTTGCAGGCCATTGGCGCCCAGCGCCGCTGACATGCGCGACGAAAACGATTCGAGGGCCGGCCGGTTTCTGGCCACCAGGCCCGGAACCTTGAGCTGGTTTTTCAATGCCCTCGGGGTCACCCCGGCATTGAGCCACAACAAGCTTTTAAGGGTGAGCCAATAATCCATGAACGCCTCACTTGTATTCGATCAAGGCCGACTTGCCGGCGCCGAATCTGCTCAACAGAAATTTGACCTGCCCCAGCATCTCGGGAAACTTCCCCAGCACCAGAAAGAAAGCCAGCAGCCAGTTCTCGCGTGTCGACCTGCCACCCCGTCGGGCCAGGCGCGCCACCTGCAACGGATAAATCAGCAGAAGCAACAGCCCTGCCGCCCCCACCATCGAGCAGGCGACAAGCGTTGCCAGCGGAACACCCAGGCCCCAGAACCAGGCCCGGCGCGACTCGCGTCGCCAGTGCTGCTCTGCCGTTGCCCCGTGTAACGATGCGCCCTCGGCAAACGCGTGGCCACCGCGCAACGTACGCGTCCACCATTGGCCGAATCGGGTCATGGCCGCATCGTGCAAGGTCATTTCCTCCTCCAGGCGCCAGACCTTCCAGCCCAGCGCCCGCAAGCGCACGCACAGTTCCGGCTCTTCGCCGGCAATCAAGTCCGCACGGAAACCGGACACGGCGGCAAAGGCCTGCGCGCGCATCAACGCATCGCCGCCACAGGCCCGGGCTTCGCCTATTGGCGTATCCCATTCGATGTCACACATCAGGTTGTACACCGAGCGTTGGGGAAAGCGTTCACGCCGCCGTCCACAGACCACCGCCACCTCGGGCCGCGCCTCGAGGAACGCCTGGGCCCGGGGCAGCCAGCTGGCGACCACTTCGCAGTCACCGTCGACAAATTGCACATGCCTCATCGACGGCAGCAGGCGTTGCACACAGGCAAAACCTTCGTTGCGCGCACGGGCCGCGGTGAACGGGATCGTCATGTCCAGCTCGACCACCGCGACCCCGAGTGCCCGCGCCATCGGCACCGAACCATCGGTGGACCCCGAGTCGACGTAGACAACCTGCTGCGCCGCCCCCAGCAGTGACGCCAGGCAACGTTCCAGCCGCTGGCCCTCGTTGCGTCCGATCACCACGACGCCTATTCCATTGATCAAGGCGTTCACCGAGTCCAGGCGAAAACGTTCATGAGCCTTCCTTTGCCTGTGCAGGCTGTCGTTGCTTGATGATCGCGGGCACGCCCACGGCCACGCAGTCGTCCGGTACATCGGTCAATACGACCGCGTTGGCACCGATCACCACGTTGTTGCCAATGCGGATATTGCCCAGGACCTTGGCCCCGGCACCGATATCGACGTTGTTGCCCATGACCGGCGCGATGGGTTCGTTGACATTCTTCAGGCCCACCACGACCCCGTTACGGATACGGCAATCATCGCCAAACCGGGCGTAACCGCTGATGACGATGCCGCCGAAATGATCGATGACGAAGTTACGCCCGACCTCCACTTCGCACGGCAGCTCGATGCCCGTCACGATCTGCACCAGCTTGAACAGTACTTTGTAGAGCAAGGAAAACACTTTGCGTAACAGCGCCGGGCGCACGCCATAGCGCCAGCGCCCGAAGCGATAAACCAGCATCACCCAGAAGCCCTGGGCTCCCCAGTCACCGCCGTAGGCACGTAAATCCGCGCGTATGTTGTCGAACATGAAGGGCTCTACCGTGTTGGTTGGGTGGCGAACTTGGTATCACGCAGCAGCGCCCAGGTGACCCGGGCATGTTCCCAGCAGGCACCAATGGCGGCACGACCACGACGCTTGAGCAAGGCCTTGAGCGCGAGGATCAGGTCGCCCAGGCACACCAGCGCCATGTGCCAGGCCAGGCCTGCCACGCCATGGTGCTTGCGGAAATACAACAGCTCGCTTTCGATTTGCAGCCGGGGTATCTGCCGACTGGCGACGTTGAGTTCATCGACGGACTTGGCACTTTCTCCACCGATATGCACCACGGTGGTGTGTGGGTAGAAAACCACCTTCCAGCCGGCCTGCTTGACGCGTTTGCAGTGATCCACTTCCTCGTAATAAAGGAAGTAGCGCGGGTCGAACAAACCGACCGTGTCGATGACCTCGCGGCGAATCAGGTAATAACAGCCGGGCACCCAGTCACACTCGCGGACGGAGGCGTGATCCCACTGCATGTCATCGACCCGCTTCACCCAGGGGAAAAAGCGCTCAAGCCCCGCGCGCGACAGAAACACATTCAGCGGTGTCGGGAAATAACGGCACGAAGGCTGCAAATCCCCGTCCCGGCCTTCCAATCGTACGCCGAGAATGCCGCACTCGGGGTGCGCCTCCATGTAGTCGAGGGTCTTGCTCAGGGTGTCCGCCGCCACGAAGGCGTCAGTATTGAGCAGCAATGCGTACTTGCCCTGCAGGTGTTCAACCAGCTGATTGTTGGCACGGCCAAAGCCGACATTGCTTTCATTGGCCAGCAGCAACGCCCCGGGACACAGGGTCGCCAGGCACTCCAGCGAGTTATCGACGGAGGCGTTGTCCACCACCAGGTAACGCGCCCGATCCGTACTGTCGGGTTGGCGCAGGGCATTGAACATCGGCTGCAACAGCCCTGCGGTGTTGTAGTTGACCACCAGCACATCGAGAGGCGCATTAACCATTGGATTTTTCACCAAAGAAGTAGTCGGCGCGCATGACTCGCAGCCTGGATTCCAGGGCCGGGTCAAACTCACCGTTACGCTCGCGGATGAGGTCCATCCAGGGATATTCGGCGCATCGATCTTCGACATTCTTCAACAACGTCTCCAATGTGCAGATCACCCTGGCTGGATTACCCCCGACCACGACATCGGGCGGGACATCGCGCAGGACAACCGCGCCGGCAGCGACCAGGGAATTGGGGCCAATCTTCACGCGCGGCAGGATGATCGCGCCATGGCCGATGAAAACGTTATCGAGGATGTCTATCGGGCCGACGGAATCCAGCTTCGTACCGTAGCGCACGTTGAGCAGCGCGACCGAGGCATCGTGCCCGATCAGCGTGCAATCGGATAAACCGACGTTGTTGCCCAGACGCACCAGTGATGGATCGGTAATGTTGCACCCGACGTTGATCCACACGTTTTCACCGATGGAATGCAGGGATCGCCACTGGACCAGGAATCGCGCCCATTCGAAACCATCCGGTCGGCACAGTCGTTTGTAGAGCGAGGTTCCACGTCCCGTTGTCCTGGCAAAATGAGCGATAGCGCGCTTCAGTAGACCAATCATCCTGTCAGCCCCAAAAAATTCAAAAAAACGCCTGTGCCAGGGTTCGATGCGCCCCGATCCTTCATTCGTGCCCCTAAGCGTAGCCGCCGCTCCGACATCCGGCACGACGACGGCCCTGTCCCGCCAGGGTCAAAACCAGTTGACTATCGCCAGCACCGCCTCGCCACACACCATTCCCACCAGCACCATCGGCAGGACGATGAGCTCTCGCCTGAGATCGAACAACCCCACCTTGCGATTGACATACACCACCAGGATCAACGTCGGCAAGGCATGCAGCGCAACCCCCCAAATCGCGTACTTCGCGCCCCCCAGGGCCAGTAACAGCGGCAGCAGCACCCACAACGAGATGGCGCGAATGATGTTGTCCATCGCCTGGTACTTGGTCAGCCCCAACGCCAGCCAGAGTTGATGCGCCACGGCAAAGCGCCAGGTGAAGAAAGACAGGGACAGAATCGCCAGCATCTCGCCAGCACCGGCATAACGCTCATCGTACAGAAAATGGATCAGCAACGGGCTGAGGACCCAGGCCAACCCGCAGAGAAACAGCGAAACCAGGTCGAACATCAACTTGAAGCGTACATACAGCGCGTGCAGGCGCGTGGTGTCGTTGACCCGCGCAGCCTCGCTGAACGCCGGCAGGGCCACGGCCCCGAGCAACCGTTGCATGCCCATTTGCAGCGCCCCCAAAAACAGCACGGCAATGGAATAGACCCCCAGTTCGCTGGCCGACATACTGCCGCCGAACCAGATCCGGTCGCCGTTCATGGCCAGCACGCCCACCGCCGACGACAACAGCATCCAGCGTCCGAACACCACCACTTCCTGGAGCGCGGGACGCTCCCAGTGCAAACGGTTGGGCGGTCCGGAAAACCAGAAATGCCCGAGCAGCGTCATGGCCAGGGCGGCCACCAGCCCGGAGCCCACCAGCGCCCAGATCGAGCGGGTGAAATAACCGATGATCAACATCGTCAACAGCCCGGCCAACTGCGAGACGAACTCGGCGAGCACGACTTTTTTCTGCTCGAAGTCGCGCACGGCCACGTCGACCTTGGTGGACTGGAAACCATAGATGATCGCGGAAATGCCGGTCACGGCCAGCACCAGCGGCAACTGCGGCGCGGCGTAGGTGGAATGCTCCGGCCACATGTGCATGACCTGGGCAACCCAGGCGGCGCCGGCGATCGCCAGGGTGAACGCGAAAAGAATGAAGCCGCGGATGATCTGCACCGTCCACACGGTGTTGAGGAAGGCCGGATCGTTGCCTCGCGGGCTCTGGATGATGTTCTGGCGGAAGCCGACATCGGACAGCAGGTGCAGCACCACCGACACGGTGGTGGCGATGACCATGATGCCGAACATCTCCGGCATCAGCAGACGGGCCATGATCAGGTTGCCACCCAGGCGGATAGCCTGTGATGTGATCAGTGCCCCCAGATTCCATGCCCCGGCAAATATCGCTCGCCTGCGAAGGCTCAACGATGGCGATACATCAGCTGGTGGCATCACTACAACCCCGGAATCCATGACACGAAAAAGTACTATAGCCGCCGCTTGCCATTCCACTGGTATCTGTCATTGGCCCAGCGGCAGGCCTTGCGATGGCACGATGGGCGTCGATATCAACCCCGTCCTTCCAGCACGGTAGGCTCCGGTCGGGCAGCACGCTGCCCGGACAGACGCTTGCCCACCGCCTTGTTCAATGCCGCTTCAAACAGACGGGCAGAGTGCTCCCAGGTGCTTGAGGCCACGGTTTGATGAGCCGCTTCGGACACCGCACGCCACGCCATGTCGTCGAGGTTCAGCAGATACTCGACGCCCACCGTCAGCGCGTGCGTGTCGTCGATATCCGCCAGCACACCGTTGTTGAAACAGGATATGGCTTCCATCGGCCAACCCGTACGGGTCGACACCACCGGCGTCCGACAGGCCATGGCCTCCATCGCCGTCAGGTTGAACCCTTCGCTGCGGCTCGAGGCCAGCCAGACATCACATTGCGTATAGAGATCACGAATCCGATCCTGATCGGGCGCCAGGTGAAACTCGACACTCGCCGGTAACGCGAACGCCCCCGTGGGCGCAAAGCTGCCAAAGGAAACGACGCGCAGGGTCGGGTATTTCTTTTCGAGCGCGGCAATGACGTCGAGCGTCACGTCGAGCCCCTTCAAAGGTGTTTCATGGTAAAGGAAACCAACGGTCGGGCGCTGTTGCCTGGCCCTCGGCGCCGCGAAGAACTGCTGGTGATCGACGCTGTTGGGCACCAGGTCGACATCCGCATCGCCGTAGTCCACACGCATCAAGTCAGCCAGCCATTGGGAGATGGTGATCTTGTGCAGCGGCATCCGGTAGGTGGCCATGACCCGGTCGATCGGGCAGAACGGAAAGATCTCATGCCCTTGCACGAAATACACTTTCTCGCCCTTGGCCGGGCTCAGGGCATTGACCCACTCGGCCGTCTCCCACCAGGTGGCAACCACCACATCGGCATCCGGGACATCGGACTCCACGATCGGGCGGTATTTTTCGATCACCCGGTGATCGAGGTCCATATCATCCAGATAAGAGGGAATGACCGGGGTGACCAGCCAGCCCTTGCCAGTGACGAAACTCTTGATCTTTCTGCGCAGCGGAATAGCCGGATAAGGCAGGGAAACCAGTGTCACTTCATGACCGGCATCCGCCAATGCCTGGGCGTAAATCGTCACCACGCGAATCCCGCCCGACATGCTCGCCACGCTCAAAACAAAAGTCACTTTCAACAGGCTATCTCCATTCCCCCCTGAAAAACCAGGGGCTGGCTACCCAATTCCGATGCACATCCAGCCAGACAGGCGCTTATCAAGCCCACCCGTACGAGCATCAGCCAGAAAATCCATTAACGCACTAACTTATACGATTGATGTGCTCAGCCAACCTGAGTGTCAGTTGTAACAGCGGCATGGTCGGATTGCTCGCACCGCCGGTCGCAAAAACGCTGCTGCCCGCGATGTGGAGGTTCTCCACGCCAAATACCTTGCAATTCTCGTCCACCACCCCGAACTCCGGTGCCGACGCCATCCGCGTGGTCCCCATATGGTGGGCATGGGGATTGACCTTCAACGGCACGGTCTGGTCATACACGCACTGCTCCAGCTTGACCAGGCCCAGCCCCGTGTCAGCGAAGCACTTGGCCATTTCCAGCCCGATCGACTTGACGGTGTCGCGGTCCGCCGGGCTCAGTTCCCAGTGAACCACGGCCTTGCGCATCCCCAGGGCATCTCGCTCCGGCAGCAACGAAACACGGCTGTCGAGGTTGGGAAACTGCTCGATCAACGTGCCGATCACGCCATCGCCGGGGCAATCGAACTTGGTGATGAACTCTATCTTCTGCTCCACACCCACGTCGCAGATGAGGTTTTCGAAAAAGCTCTTGATGGCGGCCATGCGCCCATAGGTCTTGACTTCAGAGACCAGGGAAATGGCAACGTTACCCTTGCCGGCCTTGTGCTGCGCCACGAAGGCATCGGTGGTGAAGTACTCGCGGGAGTCCTTGCCCTGCCCGTCCTTGAGGATGAAGGTGCCAAGCTCGACGTTCAGGTGCTCCATGAAACATTTGCCGACCAGGCCGCCCTCGGTAACGATGCCGCCCGCTGCCAGGGATTCGCTGTTGAGCAGTTGCCGGGCATTTTCGATGGCGCCTGTGGCCAGAATGAACTGCCGGGCCTTGACCCGCTCCCGATGCTGCTCGTAGTCCGCCACGACGATCGAGGCGATACGCCCGGTTTGGCTGTCGAACTCCAGGTCGACGCAGTTGCAGTTGATGAAGACATCCAGGCCCTCGGTCTCGTCGAGTTCCTTGGCGTACTTTTTTGCAAAACGCGTCGGCGGGCTGAGCAGGAAGCGATCTGCCGCAAATTCGGAGCCGTCCAGGGAAGGGTTGATCGCCTTGAATCCGGCGTTCGGCACCAGGTCGACAATCGCCATCGCCTGCGCCAGATGCGCCTCCATTTCGGCGAACGCAATGGGCCAGCCGGGCAGGCGCACGGGCGGGCCGTTGTTGAAGTCCGACGCTTCGAAGGGGCGGCAGCGCCCGGACCAATGGTTGGAAGTCCCGCCCAGGTAACGCAGGCGTGTTTCCTCGGCGTAGACCTCAAGGCCGGTCGAGGGGCACTGGTAGAGACTCTGCGAGTTTTGCGAGTACTCGCGACCGCCGCCTTCGAGCAGCAGCACACGCCGGCCGTTGACCGCCAGACGCAAGGCCAGGGTAATACCCGCCGGCCCGGCACCGACGATGCAGACGTCATAGAAGTCGCGCAGTTCTTTTTGCGATTGGTAGTCTTTGATCATGTTTGCGCTGGCTGAAAGTGCTGGGCCGGCAGTACCCACCCGTTGATGACGACGTACCCCGACTTGACGGCTGAAGGCACTGCAACGGCTTGCGACAATCCAGGGATGAACCCTGCGAGCCCCAACAGCGCGCACACACGCAGAAAGTCCCTGCGGTCCATTGCAGAGGTATTCAAATCAGGTTCGTTCACGGTTCAAGCTCCCCGACATCAAAGTCAAAACCAGTCAGCAATTTTCAACACCACTTCCCCGCAGATAACCCCTGCCAATGCCATTGGCAAGACGACGAGCTCACGCTTGAGATCGAACAAGCCGACCTTGCGATTGACGTACACCACCAGAACCAGTGTCGGCAGCGCATGCAGCGCAACGCCCCAGATCGCATAATGCACGCCGCCGATGGCCAACAGAAGCGGCAACAGCACCCATAACGAGATGGCGCGAATGATGTTGTCCATCGCCTGGTACTTGGTCAGCCCCAACGCCAGCCAGACCTGATGCGCCACGGCAAAGCGCCAGGTGAAGAAGGACAGCGAAAGGATCGCCAGCATTTGCCCCGCTTCGGCGTAACGCTCATCGTACAGAATGCTGATCAGCAATGGGCTGATGACCCAGAACAGTCCGCAGATAAACAGCGAGACCAGATCGAACATCAATTTGAAGCGGCCATACAACACATGCAGGCGTGGCGTGTCCTGGCTACGGGCGGCCTCACTGAATGCCGGCAACGCCACGGCACCGAGCAGCCGCGCCATGCCCAGCTGCAGCGCGCCCAGAATCAGCACGGCAATCGAGAACACTCCCAGTTCATTGGCCGACATGCTGCCGCCGAACCAGATCCGGTCGCCATTCATCGCCAGCACGCCCACCGCCGACGACAACAGCATCCAGCGCCCGAACACCACCACTTCCCGCAGCGCGGAGCGCTCCCAGTGCAGGCGGTTGTGCGGCCCCGGAAACCAGAAGTGGCCCAGCAGCGTCATCGCCAGCGCGGCCACCAGGCCGGAACCCACCAGCGCCCAGATCGAGCGGGTGAAATAACCGATGATCAACATCGTCAGCAGCCCGGCCAGTTGCGACGCGAACTCGGCAAGCACGACCTTTTTCTGCTGGAACTCACGCACGGCGACGTCGACCTTGGTCGACTGGAAGCCATAGATGATCGCGGAAATACCGGTGACCGCCAGCACCAGCGGCAACTCCGGCGCGGCGTAGGTGGAATGCTCCGGCCACAGGTGGATCACCTGGGCAAACCAGGCGAAACCGGCGATCAGCAAGGTGAACGCGAAAAGAATGAACCCGCGGATGATCTGCACCGTCCACACGGTGTTGAGAAAGGCCGGGTCGTCGCCGCGCGGGCTCTGGATGATGTTCTGGCGAAAGCCGACATCGGACAGCAGGTGCAGGACCACCGACACGGTGGTGGCGATGACCATGATGCCAAACATTTCCGGCATCAGCAGGCGGGCCATGATCAGGTTGCCCCCCAGCCGAATGGCCTGGGACGTGATCAGCGCCCCCAGATTCCATGCCCCGGCAAAGATGGCTCGCCTGCGAAGGCTCAACGACGGCGAGATATCAGCTGGTGGCATCGTAACAACCCCGGACTCAACTCCATGAAAACGTACTATAGTCGCACTTTGCCATTCTACTAGTATCTCTCATTCACCCATCGGTAAAGCCTGACCATCCATGCCTGAGCACTTTCGCGCGTTAGTCGTCATTCTGGTTCTGGCCGGCGTTGTTTTTTTCATGGCGCGCCGGCCCGCAAGCGACCTGATCCCTGCCCACGACTTCACCCGTCGACGCAATCTGTGGTTTGTGCTGACCGTCCTGGCTTTTGTCTCGCACAGTTTCTGGCTGTACGTGGCCGTGACCACGGTCATTCTGACCATCGCGCGAAAACGCGAACACAATCCGGTCGCGTTGTTCTTCATCCTGGCGTTCCTGGTACCGCCGGCGCAGGCGCGAATTCCCGGTTTCGGCCTGATGAATTACTTTTTCGACCTCAACTATGTGCGCCTGCTGTCCCTGTGCGTGCTGCTGCCGGCCTTTTTCGCTCTGCGCAGACAAGCCGATACGCAAGGTTTCGGACGCACCTGGCCGGATAAATTCCTCGCCGCCTACCTGGTCTTGACCAGCCTGCTGTTGCTGCGCGAGACCACGGTCACCGATACCTTGCGCCAGACGCTCTACCAGTTCACCGACGTGTTCCTGCCGTACTACGTCGCCAGCCGGGCCCTGAAGAATCTCAGCGATTTCAAGGACGCCCTGCTGGGCTTTGTCCTCGCGGCCATGGTGATGGCGCTGATCGGATTCTTCGAGTTTGCCCGTGGCTGGCTGCTCTACAGCGCGCTGATCGGCGCCATGGGCATGCAATGGGAAATGTCCAGCTACCTCAGTCGCGGCGGCCTGCTGCGCGCCAGCGTCACCACCGGCCAGGCCATCGCGCTGGGACTGGTGATCAGCACCGCCATCGGTTTCTACCTGTATTTGCAGGAAAGCGTGCGCAGCAAGCTGCAGCGCCGCCTGGGCGCACTGCTGCTGGCCGGCGGGCTGTTTGCCCCGCTGTCGCGCGGCCCGTGGATCGGCGCGGCCGCCATGCTCCTGGTGTATATCGCCACGGGGCAGAAGGTGGTCAAGCGCATCATGCTGCTGGCAGTCGCCGGGGTGCTCGCCCTCCCCGTGCTGACCCTCGTGCCGGGCGGGCAGAAGGTGCTGGACCTGCTGCCGTTCGTCGGCAACGTGGAAGTCGAAAACATCACCTATCGCCAGCGCCTGATCGACAACTCGATCCTCGTGATCCAGCGCAACCCTCTGCTGGGCACCTTCGATTACCGTAAGGCCCCCGAAATGCAGGCCATGATCCAGGGCGAGGGCATCATCGACATCGTCAACACCTACATCGGCGTAGCGCTGTCCTATGGATTGATCGGTTTGACGGTGTTCGTGGCCTTTTTCGCCGCCGTGCTGCTCGGCATCCGCAAGACCTTGCGTTCGTTCCCCGACAAGGACGATGAAGCCCGCCGGCTGGGCCGAGCGCTCTTCGCGACACTCGCCGGGATCCTGGTGACCATCTTTACCGTCAGCAGCATCACGATCATCCCCGTGGTGTACTGGTCGGTTGCCGGGCTGGGCGTCGCCTACGTCCGGATGGCGCGCAACCTCAAGCACCCCTCGCCAGCCGTCTCGGCCAGTACCCACCTCCAACTCCGGTAACCCCATGGCCAACATTTTCCGCCGCACCCGCTTGCTGCTTCCGGTTGTCCTGTCCGTTGTTGTCCTGCCGCTGAGTACCTGGGCGTCGGACTGGGTGGCCAGTGTCGATGAAAAGAGCGGCCTGCCGGGGGTGACCTATGGCGGCAGCCCCGCCCTGGCCTCCTCGTTCGTGTTCTTCGAGAGCAACTATGGCTGGACGTCCTTCCCCACCCGATTCACGATCAATGCGCCCTACGATTACACCCTCGTTGGCCAGAACCAGACGCTGGATTTCGACCTGGCGGCAAAGGTCCGCAAACAGGGCGAGCAGCAGTTGACCTGGGATGTTGCCCTGGATGCCCGCAGCCTGAAGCCGAACGTGATCGGCGGTGGCTTCGTGTTCAATTTCGACCCCGCGTTGTTCAAGGGAGAGATGGGCAAACCGCAGCTGCTGCCTGGCAACAAGGGCTGGGCCTGGGGCGATGCACAGGGGCGACGCATCGAAATGCGCTTCGAGCCGGCGCTGGCGAACGTGTTCCTCGAGCCGGGCGACGGCTCCGAAGTGCGGGCGTTTTTCTACAAGAATGCGATCAAGCCCGGCCAGCAGCATTTCAAGGCGACCTTGAGCGTCTCCGGTGATGTGGCCCTGGGCCCGACCACCAGCGAGCGCTTTGGCCTGGTCGACCCGAAGACCTGGCCGACAGACAAAATCGACTGGAGAACTTCGCCGGTCGACCTGTCCTTCCTGAATGCCGCTGAAAAGCCGGCCGGCAAACGCGGGTTCATCAAGGCCTCCGGCGAGCAACTGAAGTTCGCCGACGACACCCCGGCGCGTTTCTGGGGCACCAACGTGTCGGCCTACACGCTGTTCAGCACCCCCGACGAAGAGATCAAGCTGCAAGCCAAGCGGCTGTCGGCGCTGGGTATCAACCTTGTGCGCCTGCACCACCATGATTCGCCCTGGGTCAGCCCGAACATCTTTGGCGCCGCGCCCAACCCCGATACCCAGCAACCCGACCCGCAATCACTGAAAAAAATCGACTTGTGGATCAAGAGCCTCAAGGACGAGGGCATTTATGTCTGGCTCGACATGCACGTCGAACGGGCTTTCACGGCCAAGGACAACATCTACGGCTTCGAAGAGCTGCCAAAGGATGAACACGGCAACGCCGGCCTCAAGGGCTACAACTACGTCAACATCACCATTCAGCAGGCGATGAAGCGCTTTGCCGCTGCCTACATGAACCACGTCAACGCCTACACCGGCCTCGCCTACAAGGACGAGCCGGCGATCGCCGCGGTCCTGATCACCAACGAGAACGACATCACCAATCACTTCGGCAATGCCTTGCTCGGTGACAAGGACGTGCCCAAGCACAGCAAGGTCTACATGGCTGAGGCCGAAGCGTTCGCCAAGCAACATAATCTGTCCTCGAGCCAGACCTGGCGCGCCTGGGAGTTTGGCCCGTCGAAAATGTTCCTCAACGACCTGGAGCAACGCTTCAACGTCGACATGATCAAGCACTTGCGCGACCTGGGCGTGAAGGTGCCCATCGCCACCACCAACAGCTGGGGCGGCGATGGCCTGCTGTCACTGCCAGCCCTGACGTCCGGCGACATCATCGACGTACACAGCTACGGCGGCCTCGGCCAACTGGAAAAAAACCCGCTCACCAGCGCCGGCATCGTCAACTGGATTGGCGCCGGCCAGGTCACGGGCAAACCGCTGACCGTCACCGAATGGAACAGCGAGCCTTTCCCGACCCCGGATCGTCACGGTGTGCCGCTGTACATGGCCGGCACTGCCAGTTATCAGGGCTGGGACGCGCTGATGCAATACGCCTATAGCCAGGAAGGGCTCTCCGGCGGCTGGATGACCGTCGGCAACTGGAACGCCTACAACGACCCGTCGCTGCTCGCCACCTTGCCCGCTGCCGCGCTGCTTTATCGGCGCGGTGATGTCAGTGAGGCGAAGACCACCTATATCTTTGCACCGACGCCAGCCACCCTGTTCAACCAGGCCATCACACCGAGCACCTCGGCACTGCTGCGCACCGCGATGGAGAAAGGCAAACTGCAAATCGCCATGCCACAGACGCCGGAACTGCCCTGGTTGCAGACCGGGGCCGCCGCAGACAATGCCCAGGTGTTCCACGACCCCGACCAGTCGCTGCTGGACGCCAATGCCAGCGAATCCACGTCCGACACCGGTGAACTGAAGCGCAACTGGAAACGCGGCCTCTACACCATCGACACGCCGCGCACCCAGGCTGCCACCGGCTGGATCGGTGGCGAGTCGATCAGCCTGGGCAACATCCAGGTCAACGCCAGGACCGCGAACGCCAGTGTGGTAGTGCAAAGCCTGAACGACACGCCACTGGGCCAATCCCAAGACCTGATGATTTCACTGGGTGCCCGCGCCATGGCGAATGAGGACGAGCGACCGCCCTATTTCGTCGAACCCCTGGCCGGCACGCTGACCATACAGGCACCACCGGGCCTGACCCTGTTCACGCCAGGTCCCCTGGCGCAGATGAAGAAGCTGCCCGCCCCCTACGCCGATGGCCGCTATACCATCAAGCTCGATGGACAGCAGACTGCCAACTGGTTGTTTTTAAGGAAAAGTGCCGCGCGTTGATGTCACAATCCGCGTTTACACAGCAATACGGGTCCAGGAGGACAGGATGAATTTCTTGGTGGTTGGCGGCGCAGGCTATATCGGCTCGCACATGGTCAAACAGCTGCGGCGCGCCGGTCATGACCTGGTGGTGGCCGATAACTTTTCCACCGGCTACCGCAGCGCCCTGATGGACGCACGCGTGGTCGAACTGGACATCGCCGACGCGCAGGCCCTCGACGACCTGTTTGCCTCTCAGCACTTCGATGCGGTGTTCCACTTCGCCTCCTTCATCCAGGTCGGCGAATCCGTCAGCGAGCCGGGCAAGTATTATCAAAACAACCTGGCCGCCACCCTGACGCTGCTGCAAGCCATGCTTCGCGCAAACGTCAGGCACTTCATCTTCTCATCGACCGCCGCGGTCTATGGCGACCCGATGTATGTGCCCATTGACGAAGACCACCCGAAGGCCGCAATCAACCCCTATGGCCGCAGCAAGTGGATGGTCGAGCAGATGCTGGAGGACTTCGATCGCGCCTATGGGCTCAGATCGGTGTGCCTGCGCTACTTCAACGCCGCCGGAGCCGACCCGGAAGGACAGCTGGGCGAGCGCCATGAGCCGGAGACCCATCTGCTGCCATTGATCCTGCAAGCGGCCTCAGGCCGGCGCGCCGCCATCACCGTCTACGGGCGTGACTACGACACGCCCGATGGCACCTGCATCCGCGACTACGTGCACGTCAGCGATCTGGTGGCCGCGCACGCCCTGGCCGTGGATTATCTGCTGGCTGGCGGCGCCAGCACGGCGTTCAACCTGGGCAATGGTCAGGGCTTTTCAGTGCAACAGGTGATCGAAACCGCGCGCCGGGTCACAGGCAAGGAGATCCGCGTCAATGAAGCGCCGCGCCGCGCCGGCGACCCGCCACGGCTGGTGGCCGACCCCAAACGTGCCAACGCCCTGCTGGGCTGGCAACCGCAGTTCGCTTCGCTGGAACAGATCGTGGCGCATGCCTGGGCGTGGGAGCAGAAGCATCCCTGGCGGTAGGCGACGGCGCTGGTCCATGGGGCCAGCGCCAGGGGGATGGCTTCAGTAGTAAGTGCGGTTGTTCGGCTCGGCCTTGTTCAGCACCGTGCCTATCAAGTTGGCGCCGCCGAGGTGATACAGGCTTTCCTCGATCTCCTTGTTGCTGTTCATGCCGTTGGCGACGACCAGCAGCACGCAATCGAATTTCGGCAGGACGGTGATCACGTCGTCCGAACTGAGGATCGGTGGCAAGTCGAAAATCGAGATGCGCGAGTCGTAGCGCTCACGCAGTTCCACGATCAGGTTGCTGACCTCGGGCGACGACAGCACCTCGGTCGAGTGTGGAATCGGCTCACGGGTGGGCAAAACCACAAAACGCGGCAAGGTCGGATTGACCAACACATCTTGCAGCTCGGCCTTGTGGTTCAAGAGTTCATTGAGCGAATTTTCCATCGACAATCCAAGGCTGGAACCGACCTTGGGGCGGCGCAGGTCGAAATCCACCAGCAACGCGGTCTTGGTGGTGTGATGGGCAATACTCATGGCCAGGTTGATCGCCAGCACGGTCTTGCCGGCCTCCGGCGTCGGCGAGGTGATCGCCAGCGTGCGCCAGCCATTTTCCTCCATGGCCTTCAGTACCTGCGTGCGCAGCAGGTCGAAGGCGGCGCCCATGTTCGAGTTCTTGTTGTACGCGACAATGCGGTTACGCTCCAGGTGGTCATACCGCAGAGGCACGACCCGAGTCTGTACGTAACTGAGTGCATTGAGCCCCGAACCCGTGGGTGTCATGGCCTTCGAAGAGGCCGGCTGCTCGGCCTTGTCGGCATCGGGCTTGAGAATGTCCATTGCTGTCTTTCCTTATGCAAACCGGCCCAGAACTTTGATCATCAAAAGGTCCAGGGGCGTGTAGAGGAAGTGCACGAGCACCAGGAAGAGCGCGAAAAGCACGACTCCGATGATGATCAACCGCACTCGCCATTGCTTGCGGCGTGCCAGTTCCGCTCGGGTGTGAATGTAAGGGATGGAGACCAGTACCCGTTTGCCCAGCACGCTGGCCAGGGCTTCGGCACCGCGAACGCGGGGGTTGATCAGCTCAAGCAGCATCACCAGCGCGCCCGCACCCACCGGCGCCAGCACCAGGCCCATGGCAACCACTTTCTTGCGGTTGGGCTTGATCGGTTTTTCCGGCATCAGCGGCGACTCCAGGAGCACAAAGCGCTCGGCCTTGTTTTCCTGTTCAAGGCTTTCGGAAATTTTCGCACTCATTTGCTTGGTGCGAATTTCCTCATATTTCTTCTGGGCGTTTTCATGGTCACGCATCAACGTGACCATGCCACGCTCGACCTGTGGCGTTTCGAGAATCTGCGCCTCATAAGTGGAGATCTTCCGAAGAATTTCCTGCTTTTGATCGGCCAGCGACTTGATCCGCATGTCGGACGCTGCAATGCGCGCCTGGGCCTTGGCGACATCCATGCTGGCCGGAAGCGCTGCGCCGGAAGTGCCTTGGGCCTCAAGGGCCGCAATCTTGCGTTTGACAGCCCGCACATCGGGGTGCGCTTCGGTGTACAGCGACATCAGGCGCGCGTATTCGGCCTTGAGGCTGCCCAGGTCCTGCGGTTTGTCCGCAGCCGCACCCGTTGCCCCCGGCTTGGTTGCCAGCCCGGCATTGGCCGCCGACAACTCCAGCTCGTTGAAACGGACCTCTTCGCGTGCGGCCTTGTAGTCGCGATCGATTTCCTTGAGCTCGGTTTCGGCGCGCGTGAGCATGTTCATGCGCAACTCTTGATGCTCGGGCAGCGCATTGGAGTGGAGCTGTTTGAAGTCCGCCAAGCGGTTTTCCAGGGTCTCGAGTTCGAGCCGGAGCTTGTCTGCTTCCTGGGTCAGGAATTCGGTGGTTTCACTGGCGCGCTCGGTGCGCTGCTTGATGTTTTCGTCCAGGAACAGCGTGACCAGTTCGTTGGCCACTTTATTGGCGATCTCTGGCTGGCTGTGCTCGAAGCCAAGACGGAACGCGATGGTCACCTCTCCACGGCCCTTGACGTCCGCACTGACCAGGGCGACGGTGATCGCGTTGCGCATTTCCTCGATCTTCTCGGTCAGGCTCAGTTGCCGACCCTGCGCCGAGAACAGGTTGTATTTGTTGATGATCCCCTCCAGGTGCTCACGGGTCATGACGCGCTGGCGAATGATCTCGATCCGTTCATCGGCAAACGTAGTGTTGTTCGCCCCCACCAGGTCAGGCGAAATCTGCTGCGACTCCACCAGAATCGTGCCGGACGACTCGTAGGTGGGCGGCAGGGACAGTGCGACAGCCAGGCATACCCCGAGAATGGCCGTGCCACTCAGGATGATGAGCCAGGCATGATGCTTGACGATAGCAAGGTAGTCGTTGACCGACATTTCGTACTCAGAGGCCATATTTCTCACACCACAGAATTTCAGAAACCAGGGTAGCTATAAGTCAGCGTCAACCCGACCACATTGGCAGTAGCATCCGGCAAACCATCTTGCTGGCGTTGTTTGTATGTGTAGGATAGGCGCGCCATCCAAAAAGGCGAGAGTTCCTGACTGAACCAGGCGCCGTAACTGATCAGGGTATTGGGCGTCTGCCCCTTGGAGTCCTGCCAGGATGCGGTGACACCTGCGCGCCGGGTTTCATCGATGGCATAGCTCCAGATGCCGCTCACGCCATCGACCTCGACGAAACCGCCGTCGCCGCTGGCGATGGTATTGCGGCTGGCATCGATGCCGGCATCCACCCGCTCGCCACTGTAGTTCAGATTGAGGCCGCCCTGGGCGCTCGGACCGCTGTTGGCGTTGGACTCCTCATTGACTCCCACGTACACCGTCCCGCGCAACTGTTCGGAGAACTGGTAGTTCAGGCCGATATCCGGGGTGTAGCTGTTGGAAGACTCGGCCAGGGTGGAGCCGGAGTCGGGTTTGTAACGTTTGACGCCCAGACGGGTGAACAGCTCCATGCGCTCGCTCCAGGCATAGGTATAGCCCAGGCGGTTGGACAGTTCGTCGTAGTTGGTCAGTGAGTCGATGTCGTAAGTGACATGGCTGTATTCAATGTCGTTGGTCAAGGTACTGCGCTCGCTCAGGGCGGTGCGCCAGTTGCCTTCGAGCGAGGTCTTCTTCTGGGTGCCATCGGGGACCACGACGCCGGTTTCCTGGACGGTCGAAGACAGCGTGGAGCTCTCTTCATAGCGTGCCGTGAGGCCAAAGGCGCCGGTTTCGGTCTCGCGCTGCCAGCCCAGTCGCAGTCGCGGGTCTTCCCGATCGGTGACAATCGCGGTGTCGGACGAACGCACGACATACAGGCCCAGGCCAAACAGGAACTCATCCTGATCGGACGTCGCCAGGAGCGTAGCGTCCGGCGCGACGATGTAGCGCGTCACGCCCTTCTCGCCGCTGGTGGCCAACGTCGGGTTACTGTCGTATTCGACCGTCGACGGCACCGTGATCGCCGATTGCCAGGCGGCCGCGTGGACCAGACCGGAGCACGGCAGGACGAACATTGCCGTCGCAATCCCGGTTGTACGCAGCGCCATCGAGGTCACTCCCCATGCGTCGCGCAAGGCTAGGGTACGACCAGCGTATCGCCGGCCTGCAGCTGGATGTTGGTGGACATGTCACGACCGGACATGAGGTCGCTGTAGTGCACGGGCAGGATCTGTTGAGTGCCGCCCTTGCTGCGCACCACCTTGATTTCATCCTTGTCAGCGAACTTGTCGAGCCCGCCGGAGAGGCTCAACGCCTGCAGCACGGTGGTGACACCCGACATCGGCACCGTACCGGGCTTCAGCACTTTGCCTTGCACGTAGACCAGATTGCCGGCGGTACCGGTGATGACGACGCTCACCTGCGGATCGGGGATGTATTTTTCCAGCCTGGCGGCCAGCTTGGCCTCTACAGCCGTGGAGTCCAGCCCTTCGACCTCGACTTTACCGGCCAGGGGAAAGGTGATGCTGCCATCGGGAAGCACATGCACATCCTGCCTCAGCTTGTCTTCGCCCCAGACCGAAACATTCAGGGTATCCCCCGGATTCAAGCGGTAGGCCGGGATGTCTTCGGCGGCATTGGAAACACTGGGCAGAATAGCCAGCGCACAAAACACAGGTAGCAAGAAACGTGACATCGGGGTCCCTCCGCCTAGATAGCCATGCAAGGAGCTTTGCATAAAACGGGGAGCAAATCACGCTCGCCCATGCTCACATCGAGAAAATGCTCATAACGTGATTTTTTGCGCCTGGCAGCCGCCCTTTTTTGCACAGGCGGCATAAAAATCACCTGACTGGCAGGCTTTTGCGAAGGAAGTTTCTTATTTAACAACAACGTGCAGTCAAACATATTACCCCCGATGCATACCCGCCAAATTATCAGCACTTTAGTTACAAGCGCCCTTCATTCAGCAACTACATCGCAACACACACTCAATAAATCACATCAACTACGGTGCTATCATCTGCATATCAAATTGATATCAGCCAATAGTATTTCCAATGCATACCCTGGTCATAAAAGCCGGAACTACGGCTACACCTTCCGACGGTTGGCGACCATTACAAAACCGAACAGCGCGGATGAAAACAACCAGGCTGCCGCAGGCAAGGAAACTGCAATCGGTTGATTGGCAAAGACTTCACCCCCTCCACCCAACACCTTAGTCTGAGTATCGGAATTTGCCAGGAATTTGCCTTGAGCAAGTTGCGCCATTAATCCGTCACACGCAGAACTATTGACGGGAGCGCTCACTTTGGCAGCCGACTCAACCAGGTTGTTCAACTGCTGTTTAGTGTTATCGGAGAAGTAAGTTTCACTGACCGAGGTGGGAACGCCCGGGCCGACGCCGACCGTATAAGGTGCGCCACCCTGCTGTTCGACCGCCATGCCCAGTTGTGGACCGGCTTCCTCGCACGAATTGCCTATGCGACTAATTTCATAGGCCAAATTGCTCGCCTGCGCGCTGGTGATTACTGCACCATTAAAAAGCACCGACAACAAAACGCATTTAAAGACGAGTGACTTGCGCATGAACCGCCTCCTTGCATAGCGGATTTTTTCTGCTGTCGGACGAAGAAATCGTTACCGGTTTTTCAGCAGACTATAAGCACATAGCCATTACGTCAATGGCCCGTCACCCCAACGGTAAAAAATAAAAAACTGGAGAGAATGACGTCAAAATATCGACTTTGAAGGCCGTTTCGGGATACCAGCGCTATGCCTATGAAATGATTCAGAAGTCGGTTTTCCACCCCTGCTTCAGCGGCGTGCAGGCGAGTAAAATCGTGCCCTGCGCTACGCTGGGCAAACCGTCCCGGAGCACTCTATGATTGAGCCTTATGACGACCTCGCTGCCGATCCGCCAACCCTGCCCCCCCGGTGCCTGCAACTGCGAGCGTGAGCCGCTGCTGGCAACGCCGGGCGCAGACCTGCGCATCCTGTTTTTGACGCGTATCGAGGAGAAGCGCCTGATCGAGCGCCTGGAAAACCTCCAGAGCCTCGGCGACCTCGAACGGATGCAACAAAGGATGTATGAGCAACTGGGCATTCGGATGCAGATCGGTCCCGGGTTCAACGAAGTGCGAACGATGCGCGGCATCGCCATCACCCTCGACGACATGCCGGGCCTGTGCCGCAAGACCCGCCAGGCAATCCCCACCGCCATTCGTCGCGGGCTGGAAAAGCGGCCGGAAATCGCCTACGCACTGTTGAATGCCAACGACCTGTTGCGCGATGCCTGAGCGGCGAACAGCCTCGCATCCCGCAGTACTCCCCCTTCAATCGCGAGCAGACTCGCTCCCACAGGAATTGGCGCCCCAGGGTTCACGGTGGCGGATACGCTATTTCTTCATCCCCACCCGCCGCCGCATCTCCGCAGTGATGGCCTGCCGGGTTTTCTTCAGCTCGGCCCAGGGCTCGTTGCCCACCTCCGCCAGGCGCTTTTGCACGGTGTGGATGTTCCACTGATTGCCCCCCTTGAGCTCGGCAACCTCGTCGCGGAAAACCGGCACCGACACCGGCAGCCCCTCGCGGGTACGCGCGGCATATGCGCAGATCGTCGTGGCGCCGAGACCGTTGCGCAGGTAATCGATGAAGATCCGTCCAACCCTGTTCTTCGGTCCCGACACGGCGGAAAAGCGTTCCGGCAATAATTTGGCGATGTGACTGACGATGGCGTGGCTGAAATCCTTCACGTCATCCCAGCCAAGCTTACGGGTCAGCGGCACCACGATGTGCATGCCCTTGCCGCCGCTGGTCTTGAGAAACGCCTTGAGCCCCAGTTCATCGAGCACCGACAAGGTCAGCTGAGTCGCCTCGACCATGCTTTTCCAAGGCAGTGCCGGGTCCGGATCGAGGTCGAGAACAAAGCGGTCGGGTTTGTCGAGGTTGTCCGAAGTGGCGTTCCAGGTGTGCAGCTCCACAGTGCTCATCTGCACGGCTCCGATCAGTGCTTCGGCGCTGTTGATGATCATGATCGGCTGCCCGGTCAGTGCCTTGTCCAGCAAGGTAATCCCCGGGATGGCCAGGCGCTCGGCATTCTTCTGGAAAAACAGCTCGCCGGCGATGCCGTCCGGCGCGCGCACCAGGGCCACCGGTCGATCCTTCAGTTCGGGCAGGATCCATTCGGCGACACTGGCGTAGTACTCCGCCAGTTGCACCTTGGTGGTGCCGCTGCTGGCATCGATCACCCGGTCGGGATGGGTGATGCGCACCTTGCCTTCGCCCAGGCCGAGTTGGGACGGTGCAGGCGCGGCTTTCTTTGGACTGGCGGCTTTTTTGCTCGCGTCGGGCTTGTCCGCGGTTTTTCGGGTCACCACTTTGGCGCGCTCCTCGGTAATGGCCTCGGCCGGTTTGTCGTCGCGCAGGCCATGGAACACGGCATGGCGCACCGAACCGTCCTTGGTCATTTCCGCGAAGGCCACCTCCGCCAGCAGCACGGGCTTGAGCCAATGCACGCCTTTGGCGTCAAAACCGCTCGGTGGATTGACCACCGAAGGCTTCTTCGCCTGAAGCGGCTTCAGTTGTTCGTAGATGCGCCTGAGCGTGGTGTCATTGAACCCGGTGCCGACCTTGCCGGCATAGCGCAGCTCGCCGCTGTCACGGTCATGCAGCCCCAGCAGCAGCGCGCCGAAAGCATTGCGTGCCCCCTTGGGATCGGTGAAGCCGACCACGACGAACTCCTGACGATGCTTGCACTTGAGCTTGATCCAGTCACTGCTGCGACGTGACACATAGGGCGACCCCAGGCGTTTGCCGATCAGCCCCTCCATCTGCATCTGGCAGGCACTGTTGAGCAAGGCATCGGGCGCTTCGGCAAATGCCTCGGAAAAGCGCAACAACGAATCCTCACTGGGTTTGAGCACGGTGGCCAGCGCCACGCGACGCTCTTCGACCGGCACTTCGCGCAGATCGACGCCATTGAGGTAAGGCATGTCGAACAGGTAATAAAGGATGTGTTCGCTGTGCTCGCTGTCAAAAGCGTTTTGCAGTGCCTGGAAATCCGGCACGCCGTGCTCGTTGGTGACCACCATCTCACCGTCGAGCCAGGCCGATTCCACTTGCAGCGCGGCCAGCGCCTGCGCCTGCGCGGGTAATTTGTGCGTCCAGTCATGGCCGTTGCGCGTGAACAGTCTGACTTCGCCGTGGTCGATGCGCGCCATGATGCGGTAGCCGTCGAACTTGATCTCGTAACTCCACTCACCGTCCGGGGCTCTTTCAACCAGTGTCGCCAGTTCGGGCTTCAGCAGTTCCGGCAGTTT
The DNA here is from genome assembly GCF_949767465.1 of Pseudomonas sp. IT-P12. Taxonomy (NCBI): domain Bacteria; kingdom Pseudomonadati; phylum Pseudomonadota; class Gammaproteobacteria; order Pseudomonadales; family Pseudomonadaceae; genus Pseudomonas; species Pseudomonas sp. IT-P12. Next base: position 202,422 of record NZ_CATKPY010000021.1, read on the forward strand.
TGCCTTGCGCGCGCCGGTCAACTGAGCCGACTTCGCCTTGGCCGCCACCTTGCGTGCCGGCTTTTTGACCGGTTTGGGCCTGTCTGCGGCCAGGGCTTTTTTCGCCACGATGGTCCGGTCACTGAGTACGCTGCCCGGCTCAGCGTCAACCACGTCGTAATCGCCTTCAGGCTTGGCCGCACTGTCCTGATGCTTGATCAGGAACCATTGTTCCTGTTTGCCGGGCATGTGCGTACGCACCAGGTTCCATAGTCCGCCGAGCTTTTCGCCCTGCAATTCGAATTTGAGTTTGCCCTTGGCGTACGCCTTGGCCGGATCCTCCTGCGGGATCCATACGCCACGGTCCCAGACGATCACATCACCGGCACCGTAGTGTCCTTCGGGGATACTGCCCTCGAAGGTGGCGTAATCGATGGGATGGTCCTCGACATGCACCGCCAGGCGCTTGACCTTGGGGTCCAGGGACGGGCCCTTGGGCACCGCCCAGCTTTTCAGGGCGCCATCGAGTTCCAGGCGAAAGTCATAGTGCAGGCGCGAGGCGTCGTGTTTCTGGATGCAGAACTGCAAGGCATGCGCCTTGGCGGCCTTTCTGCGCGGTTGTTTGGCCGCCGGCTCCGAGGTCGCCGTGAAGTCGCGCATGCGGTTGTAGTCGTCCAGATCCCTGTTCATGGCTCATTCACCTGTGGCCTGTTCAACCCTGGCGCCTGTGTCTGCACCGAACCGCGTCACGATCAGCGCGACCACGGCGATCCGCTCGACCCGCTGATAGCCCGGGGTGAGCAGTTCTTCGCCGAACACGTCGGGGTCGATCTCGTGATAGGTCCAGCCAAACCGCGCCGAATCCAGGTACGGCGTCAGCGCATCAAGAAAGGGATCGCAGCCATCGACCATGGCCACGCCGGTGTACAGCACCAGCGAGCCGCCGGGGGCCAGGCGATTCAACGCCTGCTCGACGATGCGCAGCGACAGTTGCGCACCCAGCGCCCCGCCGCCATGGCGATAGGCACGCGCCGCCGGGTCGGCCATGTACGGCGGATTGGCGACGATCAGGTCGAAACTGCCGTCGACATCGCGCAGCACATCGCTGGCTTCGACACTGACGTTGCCGACTTCGGCAAGGGCCGCATTGACGGCCGTCAGGCGCAGCGCCGCCGGGTTGATGTCGACCGCCAGCACTTCGGCTTCACGCCGTGCCCGGGCGATCACGATGGCACCGACACCGGCGCCGCAACCAATGTCCACGGCACGCCGCACGGGCGCGAAACGCTGTTGCAGATGACTGTGAATCAGTTGCGCAAACCGGTAGGTGTCCGGGCCGAAGAACACCGAATCTGCCGCGTCGGTCGGGAACCCGGAATGCACGAACAACAGGTCGTCGAGACTGGACCAGCGCACGTGGCTTTTCAGCCGGCCATTGCTCTCCTCCAGGACGCCCGCCTGTTGCAACTGGCGCTGCTCGTCGGCGGATAACAGGCCCGGCTCGAACGAACGAGACCAGCCGAACACCTCGCGCAGGGTTCGCGCACTTTGGCCGAACGCCCGGTCATTGACCCTTTGATGGGTCAGCGGGGTCGGCGTGATGAAACGGTAACCGTCCGCCTGCAAACGCCGCCCCAATTGCAGCAAGGCCAGATCGGCAGCACTCAGTTGTGGTTCGTGATTCATGCGGCGCTCCTTATCGCAGGCTGGATTTGAGTTCGATAAACCGTCGGGTGGCCAGCAGCCCGGCGGGATGGGCGTGGCGATGAGCGGACAGCCAAGGCAACAACAGCGGTATTTGCTCGCCGGCGGGCACGCCCTCCAATGCTGCCTGCAAACGTTGAACGTCCGGATCTTCGGCAGGCGCCGCCACTTCGCTCGCCATGTCGCTGCCCTGGCGAAACGCCGCTGTCTTGCCCCCGGGCGTCCAGTCGCCGGCGATCCAGTCATGCAGAAGCTGTTTTTCGTAGGGGCTGAACACCCCGAACATGGCCGCGCCGTTGCCTTCGATCAATTGCCAGAAACGGCTCTCTTTCGGATCCTGGTGGCGTTTGATCCAGCCCTTGCTCTGCATCGCCTCCAGGAAGCCCGGCAGTTGTTCGGGTGATGCCAGCCATTGATTGACGGTCTTGCCCTCGAACCGACAGTAGTCGGAATGCATGTGCTGGCCGAAGGGACGCTTGCGCTCCAGCATGTCCAGCACTTCAGCGTCGAGGTCGAACGATTCGATGATCGCGCGACTGCCCTGGCCCAGGTCGTTGAGCCGATAACCCAGCGCCACCCTGCGCAGGAAATCCTCGCGGTCGCCCTCGATCGGCAACAGCTGCAACACCGACTGCACGGCTTTTTGTGCATGCCCGGTGCTGGCGTTGTCGATGGTGACGTGCAGGGTGAAGTAGTAAGGGTCGATACCCAGTTCGCGCAATTCGTAGGCGCTGATCAGCAGGTGCAGCGGCAATTGCTCATAGCCCAGGTTATAGCCGATCACTTCGGGCAGGAACTGTTCGGCACATTCGCCCAGCGCCAGCTGTATCGTGCCTTGCAGGTAATGCTCGTCAGCGATCACCGCGCTGTCCAGGCCGTGCTCTGCCAGGAGTTTGCGATAAATCAGCACGTGGTTCTGCGCCGGGTTGCCATCGCCCAGCTCTTCCAGATAAGTGCCGATCAAGCCGTCGAAGCGCGGATCGCGCCAGTGCCGCAGCAGTCCGTACAACCAGGCACCGTCCACCAGTTTGGTCGGGCTGACCGCTTGTAGGAAAAACAGCGCGTGCGCCTTGTTGCTGAAAAACCGGCGGGGCCCGCCTTGCTTGCGCCCCTTCAGGTAATCGGCGTACTGCCGAGCCACCTCGGCGCAGTGCCGTTCGACGAAGCCTTGCAGGGCCGACAGGTCCTCCGGCAGCTCGTCAGGCAGTCCAGAGGCCCGTTGCAATTGGTCTTGCAGGAAGGTTTGGCCAAATGCACGGCGTTGCTCGGGATCGTCGCCCAGCAATAACTGTTCATAGCAGTGCTTGAGGCTGCCAGCAGTTGAAATGGCGTGCTCGTGGGCAGGCCGGGATTGGAATCGGGTCAAGGCAGTCATGGCGCATCTCTCGGTCTGTGGCCGGTGGGCAGGACGCTGAACCAACGTCTCTACCTCAGCAGAGCGATACGCCAGGAGAAAAATTCAATCGGGGTTGAAATTGCCCGGACAGACGGACGGTGTCGCCTTTGCAAGCGGGGCTCGCTCCCACAACGCGCCTGATTCAGGCCACGCCGCCCCTGGCCTGTTGTTCCAGGTGAACCTGCAACTCGGGATCGATCTGCAACGCCGCCGCGAGTTCGTCCAGGTAGTTGCGCTCGGCGTCCTGCTGATCGTCCACCAGCATGACGCTGGCCAGGTACATTTCCGCGGCCATCGCCGGGTCCGTTGCCGACCTCGCCACATCGACGGCGTCCAGCGGCCGGGCGACTTCATCGTCCAGCCATTGTTGCAGTTCCGGATCATCGGTGTGACGACCGATTTCCGTGCTGATCATCTGCTTTTCCGCAGCATCGATGCGGCCATCGGCCTTGGCCGCCGCAATCAAGGCTCGCAGGACCGCGTGGCTGTGGCTCTCGACGTCCGGGCCGGCCAACAGGTCGGCGGTGCGCAGCGCCTGTTGTGGCGCAGCGGCCTGACTGCGTTGCCAGGCCTGATACGCCTGGAAAGCCATCATGCCCAGGGACGCCAGCGCCGCGTAGTTGGTGCCGCCCCCGGAACGGCCACGGGTCGAGCCACCCAATGCCGCACCGCCGCCCAGCAAGCCACCCAGCAAACCGCCCAGGCCGCCGCCCGCACCGGAACCACCGCCCAGGAGGCCGCCGAGCAATCCGCCCAGATCGCCACCCGCGCCGCCCTGAGGTGCGCTGCCACCCTGTCGGTTCATTGAGCCTTGGCCGGCTCTCAGCAGTTGTTCGAGCAAATCGGTGGTGTTCATGACGACGTCCTCATCAAAGGGAGCATTCCGTTTGGCAACGATAGACCGCGTGCGTCATTGCGCCAGCACCGTTGGGCCGACAAACCCGCTGACCGCCACAAGCCCTTCTTTTATGGCCTCGATTTAATCCGGGGTATTTTTTAAAGGCCCAGCTAAGATTTACTGACGGTGAACCTTATTCGCGGGTTTCCGGTCGATACCTGCAACCCGACCCGGTTTGCCGCCACCCTTGAATGCCCAGGGTGATGACTGGCTTGCTTGATTTTCTGGAGACCGCCCCGTGATTTCGACCCTACACATCGCCAGACTAAAAGCATGGGGCGCCCATGGTTTTACCGCCACCGGCGTCGTCACCGCCTTCCTCGCCACCCTTGCCCTGCTGGAAAACCAGCCCACCAACTGCCTGCTGTGGCTCGGTGTCGCGCTGATTGTCGACGGGCTGGATGGCGCGCTGGCGCGAAAGGTCAATGTGCAATCGGTGTTGCCGAGTTTCGACGGTTCGATCCTTGACCTGGTGATCGATTACCTGACCTACGTATTTATCCCGGCCCTGTTCATCTATCGCTACATCCCGCTGCCGGATTACACGCTGCTGCTGACGGTGTCGCTGATCCTGGTTTCCTCGCTGTTCTGTTTCTGCAACGTCAACATGAAGAGCAAGGACAACTACTTCCAGGGCTTTCCCGCCGCGTGGAACGTGGTTGCGCTGTGCCTGTACATCATCGCGCCCTCGCCCTGGATCACCTTGCTCACGGTCATCGGCCTGGCGCTGCTGACCGTGACCCGGATGAAGTTCCTGCACCCGTTTCGCGTGCGCCGCTTCATGCCGATCAATATTGCGGTGACGGCCATCTGGTTGCTGTGCAGCTTGTCGCTGGTGATCAACCATCCGGTGATCAATCCGATGGTCATGGGGCTCTGGCTGCTGATGTCGGCCTACTTCCTCGGCATCTGCATCTGGCGCACGGCCATGGAGTGGTTTGACGAAGCGCGGCACCGGTAAACCGCCATGCCGATCCACATCGTCCGCCTGGGCTCACCGCGCTTGCCCGACGAGGGCGTGCGCATCGGCACGGTCCGCCGTCCGCCTCGGGGCGTGCCGAAGAGCGAGTTCGCCCGTCGGGATTTTTATGACGTGTGGCAGCCGCTGCTGTCGCCCAGCGCAGAACTGGTGGCTGAAGCCAAGGCCGCCGAGGATGACAAAGCCTGGGATGTTTTCCGGCGCAAGTTCAAGGCCGAAATGAAACAGCCCGCAGCCAGCCACTTGCTCGACCTGCTGGCCGCCCTCTCCCACCAGACCGCCATGGCCGTGGGGTGCTACTGCGAAAACGAAGCCCATTGCCACCGCTCGGTGTTGCGCGAGTTGCTGGTGGAGCGTGGGGCCGAAGTGAGTTAGCGGTCACTGGATCCCTGTGGGAGCGAGCCAGTCCGCTCCCACAGGGGCATTTGCGTGGTCGAATCAACGACGAGTGATCACCACCTCAAGGTATTCGCTCGGCACCACCAGCGACTTCTCTCCGGCCCGGTTCAAGCGGTTGATCAGTTCGGTCAGGTCGGCTTCCAGGGCCTGGGCGCCGTCCGCCGGCAGCGCCGCGAAGGCTTTGTGGACCGGGCCATACCAGGAGCGGAACGTGTCGATGAAGTGCGCCGCCGAACGATAGCGGAAGTTGAAGAACCGCCGTGTCACCTGAATCAGGAAATCGCGCTCATCGAAGTGTTCATGCAACCACGCCTCGCTGCCCCAGTTCGACGGCGGTTGCGCCCCCGGTGGCGGCGGCAGGTGGCGGCCAAGGGTCTTGAACATCTGCCCGACAAAACCTTCAGGCGTCCAGTTGGCCAGGCCGATCCGCCCACCCGGGCGACACACCCGGGCCAGTTCGGCGGCGGCCTTGGGCTGGTCGGGCGCGAACATTACGCCGAAGGTCGACAACACCAGGTCGAAACTGCCGTCCTTGAACGGCAGCGCCTCGGCGTCCGCCACCTGGAAGGTCACGTTCTGGCGTTCGGCACGGGCCCGGTCTTCGCCGCGCTCCAGCAGTGCCGCCACATAGTCGGTGGAGGTGACGTGAGCGCCGCGACGCGCGGCGGCCAGCGTGGCGTTGCCGTTGCCGGCGGCGACATCCAGCACGCGTTCGTCGCACAGCACGTCGCAGGCTTCGGCCAACTGTTCGCCGACCAGTTGCAGGGTGGTGCCGATCACGGCGTAGTCGCCGCTGGCCCAGGAGGCCATCTGACGGTTTTTCAAGGCAGTGAGATCAATAGGGGTACTCATAAATCCGCTCCGTTACGAGGTACAGGTTCAAGGCTCAGTCGGCCGTGGTGGGATCGATGATCGCGGTGACCCGCGCGATGCTGGTGGCCGGGAAACCGCTCTGCCTGGCGTGCTCGCGGATCAACTCTTCGTTGGGCGAGATGTACACGCAGTAGAGTTTGTCGCCGGTGACATAGCTCTGCTGCCACTGCACCTCGGGCAAATCGCGCAACGCCCTGCAGGACTTTTGCGAAGCCGCTTTCAGATCCCTTTCCGACAGTGTTCCAGCGCCTGGTATCTCGCGTTCAATGACGAACTTCGGCATGGCAACCTCTCATTCTTGTTATGGGTGACAGAGCCGGCAGGCCCTGTGCGTCCACTATCGCGCCGCTGGCCGGGGGGCGTCCTGCCCGATCGTCGGCCAGGACTGCCCGATCGTCCGGAGGTTTTCCCAAGCGGCGCAACAGGCTCACAATCAAGGGCCATTTCGCCAAACAGGGGAAGCCCGATGGACGCCCTGTCCCAGACCCTGCGCGTCGTCCGCCTGGTCGGTGCGATCTTCATCAACGCCCGGTTCACCGCGCCCTGGTGCTACCAATCGCCGCGCGCCGACACCGCCGCCCCGTTCCTGGAGCCCGATGCCGAACGGGTGGTGATCTTTCACCTGATCACCGAAGGCCAGTGCTACGTCGAACTCGGCGATGATCCGCCTATGCTCCTGAGTGCCGGGGACGTGGTGCTGTTTCCCCAGGGCGACGCCCATCGCATGAGTTCGCGGCCGGGCTTGAAACCCGCCACCAGTGCACGACTGGACGAAATCCTCGCGCGCCGTCCTCGCCAGTTGAGCTACGGCGGTGGCGGCGAGGTCAGCCGCCTGGTGTGCGGCTACCTGGCGTGCGACACGCGGCTGGCGGGCATGCTGCTGAATGGCCTGCCGGCCATTGTGCGGGTCAACGTACGCGACTCGAACGCCGGCAAATGGCTCGAGTCGTCGGTTCGTTACGCACTGGCCGAGGCCCGTTCGCCACGCCCTGGCGGCGAAGGCGTACTGGCCAAGCTGGCCGAGGTGCTGTTCATCGAGGTGCTGCGCCTGTACATGCACCAACAGGGCGAGGGCCGCACCGGCTGGCTGGCCGGCGTGGGTGACCGGATCGTCGGCACGGCCCTCAATGCACTGCACAAAAAGCCCTGTCACAGCTGGACCCTGGAGGAACTGGCACGCACCGCCGGCACCTCGAGATCGGTCCTGGCCGAGCGCTTTCAACAACTGGTGGGGATATCGCCGATGCAGTACCTCACGCAATGGCGAATGCTGCTGGCGGCCAACCTGTTACGCAGCAGTAACAGCTCATTGCTGCGCATCGCCGAAGAGGTCGGCTACCAGACCGACACGGCCTTCAGCCGGGCGTTTCGACGAGAGTTCGGCGCGCCGCCGGCGGCGTGGCGACGGGGGCAGGAGAAAAAGACAATGGCTCATGGCGCGGAGCCTGTGAGCCATTGATCTTCAGGTTTACACCGCTGGCACGGTGGCCTTGGCGTCGGCCTTGGCCTCTTGCAGCAGTTGTTGGATCATTTTTTCCTGGGCGTCGTAACGACCTTCGCCGAAGTGGGTGAAACGTACCTGGCCCTTGGCATCGATCAGGTAGTGCGCCGGCCAGTACTGGTTGTCGAAGTTGCGCCAGATCGCGTAATTGTTGTCGATGGCCACCGGGTAGGTGATCCCGAGCTTCTTCACCTGATCCTTGACGTTGTCGATGATCCGCTCAAAGCCGTATTCCGGGGTGTGGACGCCGATGACCACCAGACCTTCCTTCTCGTATTTCTGCGCCCAGTCCTTCACGTACGGCAGGGTGTGCTGGCAGTTGATGCAGTCGTAGGTCCAGAAGTCCACCAGCACCACCTTGCCCTTGAGCGATTCATTGGTCAGCGCAGGCGAGTTGAGCCATTCAACGGCGCCGGACAGCGACGGCATGGCGCCCTGGGCGTTGTCCTGCATCGTGTCGGCCTGAACCTTGCTGACCAGGTAATCGACCACTTTCGGTACGCTTTGCAGCACGCCTTTCTCCAGGGTACTGACGCCCTCGGACGAGGTGCCCGCCAGCAGGGTCTTGTCGGCGCCGGTGGAAATCACCAGCGCAGCGGCGAGCACGGCGAACCCGGTCCCGCGACGCAGCCAGCCGGTGACCGGAATCGAGGCTTTCAAGCGGTTGACCAGGCCGCGCCCGGCGAAGATCAACGTGCCCAGGGACAACGCGCTGCCCAGGCCGTAGGCCACCAGCAACAGGCTGGTTTGCGCGTTGGCGCCTTGCAGCATGGCCCCGGTGAGAATCACCCCGAGGATCGGTCCGGCACATGGCGCCCACAGCAGGCCGGTGGCGACGCCAATCATCAGCGAGCCCAGCGGACCGGACATTTTCCGGGTGTTCGGGTCGAGGCGGTTACCCAGCAGCACGAACGGACGTGCCAGCCAGCCACCGATTCGCGCGGAAATCAGCGACAGCGCGAACAGCGCCATCACGATCAGGGCGATGTGCCGGCCGGTGTTGTTGGCCTGGATCACCCACTCACTGCTGACCACCGCCAGGCTGGAGATCAGGGCGAAGGTCAGGACCATGCCGCCCAGGGTCAGCAGGATCGACGAACGCGTGCGGTCGACACCGGCAAACAGGAACGGCACCACCGGCAGGATGCAGGGGCTGAGGACGGTCAATATGCCGCCCAGGAAAGCGATGAGGAACATGGGGATCACCTTATAAGTACACAGCTACTGTGGGAGCGGGGCCCGGCGTCACGCCGTCTGGTTGTCCAGCAACTGGCCCTGCGGTGTACGACTGCTGCCGTTCTCGGCCAGCATCTGCCCCTGCGGCGTACGACTGCTGCCGTTCTCGGCCAGCATCTGCCCCTGCGGCGTACGACTGCTGCCGTTCTCGGCCAGCATCTGCCCCTGCGGCGTACGGCTGGCGCCGTCCTGGGCCAGGAAGTCATTGGCGCCCTGCTCCTTCACCGGAGTCAGCTGGAAGCAGGTGCTGCTGCCGCAGGTACTGCGTTCAACGGTGGCGTTGGCGTGGGCGGCGGTGCCGGCCAGGGCGAAGGCTGCAGCGGTCAGAAAGCGTGAGAGGTTGTTCATGGTGTTCTTCCTGTTTGATAGGGGATTGACGTGCGCTCAGGGCAGGACTCAGTTGTCCGAGTTGCATTCGGCAAATTTGCGGTAGTCCAGGACCTGGGTCTTGTCATGGGAGTCCAGGTAGGTCAGCTGGGCATTCACAATCCCGCAGGAATCCGAGGCGTCCTGTTTCAGCGACACCACTTTCTTGATGTCCAGGTGCGTGCCGTAGGTGTAGGTTTTCTCGCTGACATCGGCTTCGGCACGGGCCGACAGGGTGCAGACGTTCAGTGCGGCAAACAGGCAGGCGGCGTAGATGGCTTTGGTGTTCATGCTGAGTTCCTCAAGGTTGCAATGGGTTTTCGCTTGAGGCGGCTGGGCCTGCCTCGATGGAAGCCATTTAAAACCGCTGAGGTATCTCGTCTGTGTCGAAAACCGGTGCGTGTAAATCGGTACGTATCCAGACCGCCTGCGGATACACAGCGATACAAAACCCTGGAAATTTGCCGATTTTAAGTCGGCGTGTATCCGCCGATACACCAGATACACTGCAATACAAATCGTGGCGGGCGCGCGGGCAAAGGCTCGATAGACTGCGCGTCATCCCCCTTTCTAGAGGCTTGGCCCATGGAACATGTCGATCACATTCTCATCGTGGACGATGACCGCGAGATTCGAGAACTGGTAGGCAACTACCTGAAGAAGAACGGCTTGCGCACCACCGTGGTCGCGGACGGCCGGCAGATGCGCACGTTCCTGGAATCGACGCCGGTGGACCTGATCGTGCTCGACATCATGATGCCGGGCGACGACGGCCTGGCGCTGTGCCGCGAGATCCGCGCCGGCAAGCACAAGGCCACCCCGGTGCTGATGCTCACGGCCCGCAATGATGAAACCGATCGCATCATCGGCCTGGAAATGGGCGCCGACGATTACCTGGTCAAGCCCTTCGCCGCACGCGAACTGCTCGCGCGGATCAACGCGGTGTTGCGCCGCACACGCATGCTGCCGCCCAATCTGGTGGTCAGCGAAAGCGGACGCATGCTGGCCTTCGGGCGCTGGCGCCTGGACACGTCGGCCCGCCACCTGCTCGATGAAGATGGCACCATGGTGGCGCTCAGTGGCGCGGAATACCGGCTGCTGCGGGTGTTCCTCGACCATCCGCAACGGGTGCTCAACCGCGACCAGTTGCTGAACCTGACTCAGGGCCGCGACGCCGATCTGTTCGACCGCTCCATCGACCTGCTGGTCAGCCGCCTGCGTCAACGCTTGCTCGACGATGCACGGGAACCGGCCTACATCAAAACCGTGCGCAGCGAAGGCTATGTGTTTTCCCTGCCAGTGGAAGTCCTGGGTGAACCCTCATGAAGTACTCGCTGCACTGGCCCCGAACCCTGGCCTCGCGTCTGTCGCTGATCTTCCTGATCGGCCTGATCCTGGCGCAGGCGCTGTCCTTTGGCGCGCAATACTACGAGCGCTACGAAAGCGCGAAAAACACCATGCTGGGCAACCTGGAAACCGACGTCTCGACCTCCATTGCCATTCTCGACCGCCTGCCACCCGAGGAGCGCGCGAGCTGGTTGCCACAGCTGGACCGGCGCAACTATCGCTACCTGCTGGACAAGGGTTCGCCCGGCACGGCCATGAGCGACACACCGATTGCGGTGACGTCGATCAAGGACGCGATCGGCATGGATTACCCGATGACCGTGACGGACATCCCCGGTCCGATCAAACGTTTCCAGGTTCACTTGAACCTGACGGATGGCAGCCCGGTGACCATCGATGTGCGTCCGGCGATGGTGCCGTTGTCGCCGTGGTTGCCGTTTGTCCTGCTCGGCCAGCTGGCGCTGCTGATCCTGTGCACCTGGCTGGCGGTGCGAATTGCCATCCGCCCCCTCACCCGCCTCGCACAGGCCGTGGAAACCCTGGACCCCAACACCCACCCGGTGCACCTGGATGAAAAGGGCCCGACCGAAGTCGCCCACGCCGCCATGGCGTTCAACGCCATGCAGGCGCGCATCGCCGCGTATCTCAAGGAACGCATGCAACTGCTGGCGGCGATCTCCCACGACCTGCAAACGCCCATCACCCGCATGAAACTGCGCGCAGAGCTGATGGACGACTGCAGCGAGAAGGAAAAACTGTGGAATGACCTCGGCGAAATGGAGCATCTGGTCCGCGAAGGCGTGGCGTATGCACGCAGCGTCCATGGCGCGACCGAGGAAGCCCGCCGCACCAATCTGGATTCGTTCCTCGACAGCCTGGTGTTCGACTATCAGGACATGGGCAAGGACGTACAGCTGTGTGGCAAGAGTGATGCAGTCATCGACACCCGGCCCCATGCGTTGCGCCGGGTGCTGGTAAACCTGACCGACAACGCGCTGAAATTCGCCGGCGCAGCCGAATTGAAGGTGGAACCCAGCGCCGACGGCAGCCTGTCGGTAAAAGTGATGGACCGCGGCCCCGGCATCTCCGAAGAGGACCTCGCCCACGTGATGGAGCCGTTCTACCGCGTGGAGAATTCGCGAAACCGCAGCACCGGCGGCACCGGCCTGGGCCTGGCGATTGCGCAACAACTGGCGATTGCGCTCGGGGGCGCACTGACATTGAGCAATCGCGAAGGTGGCGGCTTGTGCGCACAGCTGAAGCTGCCCGCCAGCCCCTTGTAGGAGCGAGCCTGCTCCTGCAGACGGCGGCGATGACGCGGTGGGAACGGGCTTGCTCGCGAAAAAACAGCCGGGCACGCTGAGCAGTCAGGCAGTACGCGTTATCGTTGACCACCATCGCGAGCACGCTCGCGATGGCGCACGGCAGTGGTCAGGGAAAGCCTCTATATTGTCCGCACCAACTTCATCATTGATAAGGACCTGCCAATGGATGAAAACAGAAGGCCCATCAAGACGCGTTCTGCGGGATGGGCCCGGCGCATCACCGACGCCCTGGTGAAACGCAACCTCTCCCCCAATCAGATTTCCGTGGCGAGCATCGCTTTTGCGCTGTTCGGCATCGTTGCGCTGAATATTGATAACGGAGTGATCGGTTCGATCCTCTGCGCCATCGGCATCCAGTTGCGCCTGTTGTGCAACCTGTTCGACGGCATGGTGGCGATTGAAGGCGGCAAGAAATCCGACATCGGCAGCCTCTACAACGAGTTTCCCGACCGGATCGCCGACAGCCTGCTGCTGGTCGGGCTCGGCTACGCCATAGGCTATCCGGACCTTGGCTGGTGTGCTGCGCTGGCAGCGGCGCTGACCGCCTATGTCAGGGTATTTGGCGGCTCCATCGGCCTGAAGCAGAGTTTCATCGGCCCGATGGCCAAGCAGCACCGGATGGCAGTGATGACCGTGGGGCTGCTGCTCAATGCCATCGAAACCTCGATTCAGGGCAGCCACTACGTGCTGCCGATCGCGCTGGTCATCATCGCCGTCGGCTCCGTCGCCACTTGCGTCACGCGCACGCTGGCCATTGCCAGGCAACTGAAAGGGGCCGTCCATGTGGATCAGTAATGCGTTGATCTCTGTCCTGCGCTTTCTCATCGGCGTCACGGCGAGGTGGGAAAGCCCGCCCGACCTGTCGCGCCAGCGCATCTACTTCGCCAATCACACCAGTCACATGGACACCCTGGCAATCATTGCCGCTCTGCCGCCCGAAGCCCGCAGGAACGTGAAACCGATGGCGGCGGCCGATTACTGGGGCAAGAACCGTTTCCTGTCGTACCTCTCGCAACAAGGCTTGAACGCCGTGCTGATCGAACGCAACCCAGCCCCCGGCGTCAACGTGCTGGAACCGATTTTCGAGGTGGTGCGTGCCGGCCATTCGATCATCATCTTCCCCGAAGGCACCCGCTCCAGCCAGGCCCTGCCCGGCCCGTTCAAATCAGGCCTGTACCGGTTGAGCGAGACGTTTCCCGACGTCGACCTGGTGCCGATCTACCTGGAAAACCTGCACCGCTCCATGCCCAAGGGCAAACACGTGCCGCTGCCGATCATCTGCACTATCCGCATTGGCAACCCGCTGGAGCGAATCGAAGGCGAGGAAAAGCAGCGGTTCCTGGAGCGTGCCCGTGACGCCATTGTGAGGCTGTCGAAATGAGTCTTGAAGCCAAGTTCCTGTGGTTCTTTTTCGCCATCGCCTGCCTGTTGGCGCTGGCCTCGATCATCGGCCGCGTGCTGGCCCGGCGCGCGACGTCGGAGAGTTCGGTCTCGACCATCGAAAACCTCAACCAGCGCGTCAATGCCTGGTGGGGGATGGTGATCATTTTCTTCGTGTCCTACCAGCTGGGGGGGCACGCGACGGTCGTGCTGTTTGCCTTTATTTCCCTGTTTGCACTCAGGGAATTCATCACCCTGACCCCCACGACCCTGGGCGATCACAACGCGCTGTTCTCCGCGTTTTTCATCCTGATCCCCCTGCAATACGTGCTGATCGGTACGCACTGGTATTCGATGTTCACCCTGCTGATCCCGGTGTACGCCTTCCTGTTGCTGCCGGCGATCGCAGTGCTGAGCCAGGACACGGACGCCTTTCTGGAAAGGACCGCGAAGATCCAGTGGGGGGTGATGATCTGCATCTATTGCATCAGCCACGCGCCGGCGCTTTTGCTCCTGGACCTGCAGGGCTTCCAGGGACAGAACGCGCTGTTGCTGTTCTACCTGGTCTTCGTCGTCCAGTTGAGCGATGTGTTGCAGTACGTGTTCGGCAAACTGTTCGGCAGACACAAGGTGGCGCCGCTGGTCAGTCCGTCGAAAACCGTGGAAGGCCTGGTCGGTGGCGGGTTGTCGGCGACCTTGATCGGTGGCTGCATGTTCTGGATGACGCCGTTCAACTTCTGGCAATCGCTGCTGATGTCGTTCGTCATCGTGGCGATGGGTTTCCTCGGCGGTCTGGTGATGTCGGCGATCAAGCGCAGCCTGAGCGCCAAGGACTGGGGCACCATGATCAAGGGCCATGGCGGCATGCTCGACCGCATGGACTCGATCTGCTTCGCCGCGCCGATCTTCTTTCACCTGACGCGGTATTTCTTTTCCGTCCCTTGATGTCAGGTCCCCCCCGCCCTCAGTGGGAGCGAGCAGGCTCGCTCCCACTGAGGGTCGCTCAAGCCAGACCCACCACCCCTTCCCCATGCATCTGGCGCAACAACGCCGCGCCGCTCTCGATGAACATCGGCGAGCCGACCGCTTGCGCTTCCACGGCCAACCCTTGCAACTGTTCGCGTCCGGTCAATTGAGGAAACTCGGTGATCCGCTGCAACAGGCGCCACGCCAGCGGGCTCAACTCGGAAAACTTCACGCTCCAGTCTTGGGCCCGGCGCACCAGCAACAGTGTCGGCTGGACCGGTGGTACGTCAGGTTGATAATCCGGGCCGACGAGTTGCACCGGCCAGGCGTACGCCAGGGGCCAGGCCAGCGGTGAAACCTGCAATGCGCACTCGAGTAACTGCCCGGCGTCGCTGGCCGGCAACGGCTCGGCCTCGGACTGCTGCAACGCCATTTCGACCCATTCATAGTGCGCCAGTTCCACCATGAACGGTGGCCAGTCCCCATCGCTCAACCCGGGCGGCTGGGCCGCCAGAAACTCGACGAACTCCTGGGCAATCTCGCCGAATTTCGGCGTGCTCGCGCGGTAATCACGCAAAAAGATGCGCATCAGCGAACGCCAGCGCGCCTCACCGAGCACCTTGATCAGCACCGGAAACGTGCCACTGAGCAACAGCGACAGGTTGTTGAAGATCAGGTCGCGGTAGACCTGCGCCCGCGCCACGTCCATCCCGGCCGGCGGCGCACAATGATCGGGGTCGCGCAGGTAGCGACCCAGGGTGTTCTGCTCTTGAAACAACACTGATTTATCCATGGTTAAAGGCCTTGTGCCAGGCGGCGGATGGTCTGCAACTCGGCGACCAGTTCCGCGAAGGCGGGAAAATTGAAATCGCGTTCCAGCAGCGTCGGTTGCGCGCCAAAGCGAGCGTAGGCCTCGGCCAGCAACGACCACACCACGGGCTTCACGGAGGCGCCATGGGTATCGATTTTCAAGGTGTCCGACTCATCGAAATGCCCGGCCACATGCATCGCCACCACCCGGCCCGCCTCGATGCCGGCCAGGAAGGTCTGCGGATCGACGCCGTGGTTGATCGAGTTGACGTACAGGTTGTTGACGTCCAGCAACAGGTCGCAATCGGCTTCGCGCAACACCGCGTTGGTGAAGGTCACCTCGTCCATGTCCTGCCGGGGCGCGGCGTAATAGGAGACGTTTTCCACCGCCAAACGCCGCCCGAGGATGTCCTGGGCCTGGCGGATGCGCGCGGCGACGTGGTGCACCGCCTCTTCGGTAAAGGGCAGCGGCAACAGGTCATAGAGGTGGCCGTCATCGCTGCAGTAGCTCAGGTGCTCGCTGTACAGCGGCACGTTGTAGTGATCGAGGAACAGCCGTACTTCCTTGAGGAACCCGACGTCCAGCGGCGCCGGACCGCCCAGCGACAGGGAGAGGCCGTGACAGGACAGCGGATAGCGCTCGGCCAGGGCACGCAAGGTGGCGCCGTGGGCGCCGCCGATGCCGATCCAGTTCTCCGGTGCAACTTCCAGAAAGTCGAAGTCGCCCGCCGCAGCGGCCTGCAGGTCTTTCATCAGTCCGCGACGCAAGCCCAGTCCGACGCTGGCCCGGGGGGTAGTGAGAGAAGTCATGATGTCGATCTCAAGTGGTCAGTACGTATTCACAGTTAACCCAATCGATGTATCGGGCCTGTGTGGCGTACCGACGGAAAATCACCACGGTTGTATCGCCGGCGGGTCTGTACACATTGGGGTACAGACCTGCCAACGAGGGTTACACCAGGTCGTACTGGTCGCGCACCAGTTGGCCGATGCCGATGCGGTCGAGCACGTTCATCGGGCACAGGAACGTCACGCGCACGGTGCCCGGCAAGCGGCTGATGTCGATCGAACCGGTGATGGTCGCGCGGTTGAGCACCTCGTCATAGGGCAAGCCGGTGACCGTGGCCGCGCGTTGCAGGCCATTCTCGACCGCCACGTTGAGGTTTTCGCCACTGCCAATGAAGGTGATCGGGCCGCTCTGCTCGATCTCGGCCTGGCCCCAGCGCTCGCCCAGTTCCCGGACTTTCTGCCGTTGCGCGGCGGTCATCGGCCGAGCCATGGGTGGCAGGTCGTCGAGGTTCTGCAGGAGGATCGGCCCTTCCAGGGTCAGGTCCTTGATCACCTGCACCTGCACTTCGGTCTCCCCGGAGCAATCGGTGGCGTGCCCGGCGATTTCGCCGTTGCCCTGCTGCGCATGCATGTCACCCATGTACACCCCGGCCCCGGGTACTTTCACCGGGCAGATCAGCACGCAGCCTTCGCGGATCGAGTTGGTGTCCATGTGCCCGTCGGTCTTGGCCGCGTGCAGTTCTTCGCGGCTCATGCCGAAACGGTGCGGCGCGCCGATGAGGTACTGGCCAAAATCGGCACAGTTGTGCGAATCCGGCAAATCCCGGGACGGCGTGGTACCGATGTTGCCGAGGAACGGCCGCATGTGCGCGGCAACGCCAGGGATGTCGGCGCGGGCCAGCGACAGGATCGAATGCTGGGCGGCGAATTCCGGCAGCGCCGACATGTCGGACGCATGGCCGGCCAGGCGATTGGCCACGTCCTGGTTGACGGTGAGGCTGACCTGGTTCTGTGCATCGAACACGATCACGTAGCCATGGCTGAACCGGAACGCACTGACCTCGGCACCACAGGTGTTGCACCGGATCGAATCCTCACCGATGCCTTCGACGTGGCTGGCCGGGTGTTCGGTGCCGCATTTGGAACAGAATTTGGAGACGAAAGGGTCACCGTGATAGCGGCCTTCGACAAAGCTCATCACGCCGGAGGAAGTGGCCTGCGAGGTGACACGCATGCTTTTGATCTTGATCGCCACCGCATCGCCGACCTCGGCCCCGGCAATGGCCACCGGTTGCGTCACTTCGTGCCCGCCTTCGAAGGCCGGCGTGATCATCGGGCCCCAGCAACCGGGCGGCGTCCCGGTGATCAGGGTGCCGCCATCGGCCAACGGCCCGAGCATCGGCTGGCTGGGGCCAATGATGCCGTGGGTGTATTGCTCGACGCGCAAGTGCTTGACGGGTTCGGCGTTCAGGTCTGTTTCAGGCTGGAGCGTGCTCATTGTTATCCCCTCGACGGTTATAGGGTGCCAAACGGCCCGCCCAGTTCATCGCAGGTTTGTATCTGGGCTGTGTTCGGGGGTGAGCGTGAATGGGTGGGACTGTATCGAGGAGTGGCCTGGATACACTGCGATACACATCAACCCGGTGGGAGCGGCCTGGGACTTTCGTCGCCAGCAGCACCGAAGCGCAGCCCGCGAACTAAACTCAATGCACCCAGGACGCACCTGTCGTCCTGTTCTCACCCACGACCACCGCCCAGAGCCGGAAGCCACGAACAACCGATCCCTGGACCGTGATCCTGCTACAGGAGCACACGTGATGGACGAGGCCAGACTCAACGATTTCATGGGCAAACTGGTGAACGACATGGGCGGCGCAGCCATGCTCGCCAACGTCATCCTCGGCGATGAACTCGGGCTGTACCGGGCGATGGCCGACAGTCAACCGATCAGCCCCGAAGCACTTGCCGAAAAAACCGGCTGCAACGCCCGCCTGCTGCGCGAATGGCTCAGCGCCCACGCCGCGTCGGGCTACATGGAACACCTCGATGGCCAATTCCGCCTGCCGCAAGAACAGGCCATGGCGCTGGGCATCGAAGACTCACCGGTCTATGTGGCGGGTGGCGTCGGGGTGGTCGCGTCGTTCTTCCATGACAAGGACAAACTGGTCAAGGCCATGCGCGGCGATGGCGCCCTGCCCTGGGGTGATCACCACCCGTGCATGTTCAGTGGCACCGAGCGGTTTTTCCGACCCGGCTACCGCGCGCACCTGGTGGCCGAATGGTTGCCAGCGCTGGACGGCGTGGTCGCCAAACTGCAGGCCGGGGCCAAGGTCGCGGACATCGGCTGCGGGCATGGCGCCTCAACCGTCATCATGGCCCAGGCGTTTCCGGATTCGCGGTTCGTCGGTTTCGACTACCACGCCCCTTCCGTCACCGTGGCCACCCAGCGCGCCGAAGAAGGCGGCGTGTCCGGGCGGGCGCGATTCTTCCAGGGCACGGCGAAGAGTTACCCCGGCGACGACTATGATCTGATCTGCTACTTCGACTGCCTGCACGACATGGGCGACCCGGTGGGCGCGGCACGCCACGCCTATGAGTCGCTGAAACCGGACGGCACCGTGCTGCTGGTGGAACCGTTCGCCAATGACCGGCTCGACGACAATGTCACGCCGGTTGGCCGCTTGTTCTACGCGGCCTCGACCTTCATCTGCACACCCAATTCGCTGTCCCAGGAGGTGGGCCTCGGGCTCGGCGCGCAAGCGGGCGAAGCGCGGTTGCGCAAGGTGTTCACCGAGGCCGGGTTCTCGCATTTCCGCAGGGCCACCGAAACCCCGTTCAACCTGATCCTGGAAGCCCGTAAATGACCTTTGCCGGAGCGAGCGGGCTCCGGGCGGCGCTCCGAGGGAGGTCCATCAGATACACTGGTATCGACTGACACGCCTTGGTCGGAACGCTACCCGGAGCAAACTCGCTCCTGCACGTCATCCGGAGTGTTGAACATGCTCGACAGCCGTACCCGCGAACAACTCGACCAACTCCGGCAACTGATGGCCGACCAACCGTTTGCGGTCCTGACCGGGGCCGGCATCAGCACCCCGTCGGGGATTCCGGACTACCGCGACAACCAGGGCGTACGTCGCGGCCGGCAACCGATGATGTACCAAGAGTTTCTTTCCGCTCCCGAATCCCGGCGCCGTTACTGGGCGCGGGCAATGCTCGGCTGGCCACGGGTGCGCCTGGCCCAGCCGAACGCGGCTCACGAAGCCCTCGCCACGTTGCAAGGCACGCGGCAGATCGGCGGCCTGATCACCCAGAACGTCGACACCCTGCACGACCAGGCCGGCAGCCGCGACGTGATCGAACTGCACGGCAGCCTGCACCGGGTGTTGTGCCTGGACTGCGGGCAACGCAGCGAGCGGGACTCGATCCAGCAGGTGATGGAGGCGCAAAACCCCTACCTGGCCGGCGTCGATGCCGTGCAGGCACCGGATGGCGACACCTTGCTCGATGCCGCCTTCGAAGCACGTTTCCAGGTGCCGCATTGCCCGCACTGCGCCGGGGAACGGATGAAACCGGACGTGGTGTTCTTCGGCGAGAATGTGGCGCAACCGACAGCGGCCAAAGCCATGGCGACGGTCGAGAAAGCCGCAGGGTTGCTGGTGGTGGGGTCGTCGTTGATGGCCTATTCGGCCTTCCGCCTGTGCCGGGCGGTGGCGGACCACGGCAAGCCGTTGATCGCGATCAACCTGGGCAAGACCCGGGCGGATGACCTGCTCGACCTGAAGATAGAAGGGTCTTGCGAGCGGCTGTTGCCGTTGCTGGTCCAGAGACTGTCTACTTAGCCCCTGATACAACCGGATCTAAAATGTGGGAGCGGGCTTGCTCGCGAAGGCGATGTGGCTGTCGACAAATATGTGGCTTGACCCACCGCATTCGCGAGCAAGCCCGCTCCCACATTTTGATCGGGTTTCTTCAGCCCGGTAGCCGCGCCCCACAGTTTTCCGCCTTGAGAATATCGAACAACGCCTGCGCCGCCGCCGACAGCTCGACGCCCGGCTTGGTCAGCACGCCAATGGCCCGCTCCACCACCGGGTCACGCAGGGTGATGCATTGCGCGCCCAGTTCGCGCATCTGTCCGGCGCACAGCGCCGGCACCGCGCTCACCCCCAGGCCGCTGGCGACCATCCGCCCCACCGTCGCCAACTGATGGCTCTCGAATTCCACCGGCAACTTCATCCCCCGCGCCTGCAAGTGCTCTTCGAGCATCACCCGCACGGTGGACGGTCGTTGCAGGGTGATGAACGGCTGTTCGAGCAGCGTCTGCCAGTCGATGTCCTGCCGGGATGAAAAGGCTGAATCCAGCGGCACCACCGCGACAAACCGGTCGCGGTACAACGGCGTGAACTCCAGCGACGAACTCATGGTGGGCTCGAATGCCACCCCCAGTTCGACCTGACGGTCGCGCACCAGCTCCAGTACCTGCTCGTTGATCACGTCATTCACAGTGACGTTGACCTTCGGGTAGCGGGCGCGAAAGGTCTTGAGGATCGGGGGCAACAGGTTGCCGGCAAACGACGGCATCGCCGCCAGGGTCACGCGCCCGCGCTGCAGGGTAAAACGCTGGCGCAACTCATCCTCGGCATTGTCCCAGTCGGCAATCAGGCGTCGGGCCAGCGGCACCAGCGCTTCACCCTCGGCCGTCAGCGCCACGTTGCGCGTGTTGCGGGTAAACAGACGTCCGCCCAGCCCCTCCTCCAGCGCCTTGATGGTCAGGCTCAGCGCCGATTGCGACAGGTGCAGACGCTCGCAAGCCACAGCGAAGCTCAGGCTCTGGGCCACGGCCAGAAAGGCGCGGATCTGCTTCACGGTCATGTCGAGGTACTCCGTTGTAAGCTACAGGCTCGTCGCTGCACGATTGAGCCAGCTATTTGTTGAGTTTTATGAATCAATCAACCTTAAAAATCAACTTAACAAATGAATATCCCGGCGAGACACTTCATTCCATACGGCTAGCCAGCCGCCCACAAAGAATAAAAGAGGTGCATATGGCAGGTTTCGACAAGCGCGTGAGTTCCTACGAGGAAGCACTGGCAGGTCTTGAAGACGGCATGACCGTGATCGCCGGCGGCTTTGGCCTGTGCGGGATTCCGGAAAACCTGATCGCCGAGATCAAGCGCAAGGGCACTCGCGACCTTACCGTGGTTTCCAATAACTGCGGCGTTGACGGCTTCGGCCTCGGCGTGCTGCTGACAGACCGGCAGATCAGCAAGGTGGTGGCCTCCTACGTCGGCGAGAACAAGCTGTTCGAAGAGCAACTGCTCAAGGGCGAAATCGAAGTCATCCTGACCCCGCAAGGGACGCTCGCCGAAAAAATGCGCGCGGGCGGCGCCGGCATCCCGGCGTTCTTCACCGCCACCGGCGTCGGCACCCCGGTGGCCGAAGGCAAGGAAGTGCGTGAATTCAAGGGTCGCAAGTACCTGATGGAAGAGTCCATTACCGGCGACTTCGCCATCGTCAAGGGCTGGAAAGCCGACCATTTCGGTAATGTCATCTACCGCCACACCGCCCAGAACTTCAACCCGCTGGCCGCCACCGCCGGCAAGATCACCGTGGTCGAAGTCGAAGAAATCGTCGAACCCGGCGAGCTGGACCCGGCGCAGATCCACACCCCCGGCATCTACGTCGACCGGATCATCTGCGGCACGTTCGAGAAGCGCATCGAACAGCGCACCGTGCGTAAGTGATCCCCTGCCCCCGGACCGAATGAAGGAATAACAACAATGGCACTTTCCCGCGAACAAATGGCTCAACGCGTCGCCCGCGAAATGCAGGACGGCTACTACGTGAACCTGGGCATCGGCATTCCGACCCTGGTCGCCAACTACATCCCCGAAGGCATGGAAGTCATGCTGCAATCGGAAAACGGCCTGCTGGGCATGGGTCCTTTTCCTACGGAAGAAACCATCGATGCCGACATGATCAACGCCGGCAAGCAGACCGTGACCGCGCGCATCGGCGCATCGATCTTCTCCTCGGCCGAATCCTTCGCGATGATCCGCGGCGGCCATGTCGACCTGACGGTACTGGGCGCCTTCGAAGTGGACGTGCAAGGCAACATCGCCTCGTGGATGATTCCCGGCAAACTGGTGAAAGGCATGGGCGGCGCCATGGACCTGGTGGCGGGCGCCGACAACATCATTGTCATCATGACCCACGCGTCCAAGGACGGTGAATCCAAGCTCCTGTCCCAGTGCAGCCTGCCGCTGACCGGCGCCGGTTGCATCAAGCGCGTGCTGACCGACCTGGCCTACCTGGAAATCGAAAACGGCGCGTTCATTCTCAAGGAGCGTGCACCCGGGGTCAGCGTCGAAGAGATCGTCGCCAAGACCGCCGGTAAACTGATCGTGCCAGAGCACGTTCCGGAAATGCAGTTCGCTGCTCAGTGAGGAATCATTCCATGCAAGAAGTCGTCATTGTTGCCGCCACGCGCACCGCGATCGGCAGTTTCCAGGGTTCGCTGGCCAATGTGTCCGCGGTGGACCTGGGCGCTGCGGTGATCCGTCAGTTGCTGGCGCAAACCGGCCTGAACCCCGCCGAAGTCGATGAAGTGATCATGGGCCAGGTATTGACCGCCGGCGCCGGGCAGAACCCCGCGCGCCAGGCTTCGATCAAGGCTGGCCTGCCCTTCGCCGTTCCTGCCATGACCCTGAACAAGGTGTGCGGCTCGGGCCTCAAGGCCCTGCACCTCGCCACCCAGGCAATCCGTTGCGGCGATGCCGATGTGATCATCGCCGGCGGCCAGGAAAACATGAGCCTGGCCAACTACGTGATGCCCGGCGCCCGCACCGGCCTGCGCATGGGTCACGCGCAAATCGTCGACACCATGATCAGCGACGGCCTGTGGGATGCGTTCAACGATTACCACATGGGCATCACCGCCGAAAACCTGGTGGAAAAATATGACATCAGCCGCGAGCAGCAGGACGCCTTTGCCGCCGCCTCGCAGCAGAAAGCCACGGCCGCCATCGAAGCCGGGCGTTTCGTCGATGAGATCACGCCGATCCTGATCCCTCAGCGCAAGGGCGATCCGCTGTCCTTCGCCACCGACGAGCAGCCACGGGCCGGCACCACCGCCGAATCCCTGGGCAAACTCAAGCCAGCCTTCAAGAAGGACGGTTCGGTGACGGCGGGTAACGCGTCCTCGCTCAACGATGGCGCCGCCGCGGTGATCCTGATGAGCGCGGAAAAAGCCAAGGCCCTGGGCCTGCCGGTGCTGGCGAAAGTCGCCGCTTACGCCAATGCCGGCGTGGACCCGGCGATCATGGGCATTGGCCCGGTGTCGGCCACCCGCCGCTGCCTGGACAAGGCCGGTTGGTCCATCGACCAGCTTGAGCTGATCGAGGCCAACGAAGCCTTCGCCGCCCAGTCCCTGGCCGTGGCCAAGGACCTGGAATGGGACTTGAACAAGGTCAACGTCAACGGTGGCGCTATCGCCCTCGGCCACCCGATCGGTGCTTCGGGCTGCCGCGTGCTGGTGACCCTGCTGCATGAAATGATCAAGCGCGACGCCAAAAAAGGCCTCGCCACCCTGTGCATCGGTGGTGGTCAGGGCGTGGCACTGGCGCTCGAACGGGCGTAAGCCAGGCGCGTTCAACAGGCTGCACGGGGACCCACGACGATCCGTCGCAGCCTGGCAAAACACCCGGTGCACCTTGGGTGCACCGGGTTCTTTTTTGGGTCTGTGAAAGGCTGGGAGCGACGGTAAGACGATTCGACCTGGCGGCGATCGAGGTCCGAACGATCACCCCAGAAACTGCAGAATCAGCCAGCTGTTGGCCCCACTGATCACCACAAACAATCCCCAGGCCAACACCCGCGTCGGCAGCCGATTGACAAATGGTCCCATCAACCGGTGATCGTTGGTCATGCGAATCAACGGGTACAGGGCAAACGGCAATTGCAGGCTCAACACCACCTGACTCAACACCAGCAATTTCCCGATCGCGTTGTCGCCCATCAGCCAGACACCGATGAACGCCGGGATCAGCGCCAGTCCGCGTGTGATCAGACGCCGCTGCCAGCAGGGAATCCTCAGGTTCAGGTAGCCTTCCATGATCACCTGGCCGGCGATGGTGCCGGTGAACGTCGAACTCTGACCCGAAGCCAGCAAGGCGACGCCGAACAACACGCTGGCCAGCGCCCCGCCCACCAGAGGGTCGAGCAGGTGGTAGGCATCCTGAATGTCCACCAC
This sequence comes from Pseudomonas sp. IT-P12, assembly GCF_949767465.1. NCBI lineage: Bacteria > Pseudomonadati > Pseudomonadota > Gammaproteobacteria > Pseudomonadales > Pseudomonadaceae > Pseudomonas > Pseudomonas sp. IT-P12. The sequence continues at coordinate 226,621 of NZ_CATKPY010000021.1, forward strand.
GTCGGTGTGCCCGGTCTTGTGGAAAGCCGCCGCCGCGAGAATCAGGATGGCCGCGTTGACCAGCAGCGCCAGCGCCAGGGAGCCGATGGTGTCGATGCGCGCCAGCTTCACCGCGTCCTGCTTGCTGGCAAGGTCCTTGCCGATCATCCGCGTCTGTACGATCGAGGTGTGCAGGTACAGATTGTGCGGCATCACCGTAGCCCCGAGAATTCCGATGGCCAGGTACAGCGGCGCGGCGTCGCCAATGGCGGACAGCGACGGTGTGAAGCCACGGGCAACGTCCGGCCAGTACGGCTTGATCAACAGCAGTTCAACGAAGAAGCACGCGCCGATGGTGCCCACCAGCACCAGCATGATCGCTTCCAGTCGGCGAAAGCCACGGTTCTGCAGGGCCAGTACCAACAAGGTGTCAAACGCGGTGAGGGCAATGCCGACGCTCAGCGAGCAGCCCAGCAGCAGGTGGAACGCCAGCGCGCAGCCGAGCACTTCGGCGAGGTCGGTGGCGATGATCGAGATTTCCGCCAGCACCCATTGGGTTCGTGCGGTCCGGGTGCTGTAGCGCTCGCGGGACAGCTGCGCCAGGTCGCGTCCCGTGGCGATGCCCAGGCGCGAACACAGGCACTGCACCACCATCCCCGCCAAGCTTGCCAGCAGCACCACGAACAACAGGCTATAGCCAAATCGCGAACCGGCCTCGATCGCGGTCGCCCAGTTGCCCGGGTCCATGTAGCCGATGGACACCAGCAATCCCGGGCCGGCGAAGCGCAGGACCCGCTTGAAGAATGACGCGCGAGGATCGACGGCGACACTGCCCGCCACTTCGGGTGGACAAAACGGCGCCGTGGCGATTTTGGGCAAACTGAATTTCACACACACATCCAGAAACAAGTGGAGTGGCGCAGCTTAGACGTTTCAGCCCGAACGCCCAAGAGGCATTCGCTGGGGATCAGGCGCCGTGACGGCGGAAGAACAACGTCACCTGGCCCACCTCAAAGCCGAACTTGGTCATCGCCGTGCGATTGGCCAGGGTGTTTTCATCAATCAGGTACATCCAGTCATCCATGTGCACGTCATACACCTTGCCGTCGACCGGCAGGCTCAGCACGTAGCGCCAGTGCAGCGCGTTACCCGCAGACTCGCCGCCGGCCTCGCCCACCACGTCGCCCGCCGTGCCGCGCCAACGGCCAGGGCCGTCGGGGCGTACCGTCCAGACGCGGGTCTGCTTCGTGCCGTCGCTGTAGGTAAAGTCCTCATGCATGATCAGATTCGGCCCTTCCATCCGGCTGTTGATCAGCACATGAAAACGCTTGACCACCTCCCCCGAACGCTTCTGGAACATACCCCAACCGTCCACCCGGCCGACGAAGAAGCCGGGCATGTCGAGCCGGGGATTCTGCGCTTCGTACTGCTGCACATCGACGCCACCGCAACCGGCCAGGCAGACACACAACACCATCAACAGTCTCTTCAACATGATCAAACCCTCAGTCTTTGGCATTGCCCAGCAACTGCTGGCGCAAATCGGGATTGCGCGTGCGCGGGTCGAGCCAGATCGCAAAAAAAGCCCGGGCGAATTGCGGGTCCTTCACTTCGTGCTGCCGCTGCTGGCCGACATAGAACTGCGCGCCCTGCCCCGGCAAATACACGCCGGTGATGCGCGTACCGGCCTGAACATCGACGAACGACCGCTGCATCTGCACCTTCCACTCTTCAAGTTGCCCGGCGCTCACCGACGTGCCGGACAACCGCTGGATTTCATCGACGCTGGCCTGCACCAGGTCTTCACGGGCAATGCTGCGCTGATAAATCAGTTCCAGAGCGAAGGGTTGATCCAGCGTCAATGGCCGCGCCGCGCTCCAGAGCCGAGCGTTGTACACGTCGAAACCAAACACCCGAAACTCACCGGTGCCGATGATCCGCGCACCCGGCACGACCTCCTGCCACGCGGCCAGGGTGTGCGTGCCCCACGCCATCAGAAGCAATGAAACACTGAGCTGTCGGCGCCATCCTGATGGGTTCATGGGGTTCAGCCATTCTCGATTACCTTCTGAAAACTTATACGCGAAACATGTTTTTGTACAATTATTAAGGCAGATATTTTTGTATACAAAAATATTGATAATTGGCGTAATTCTTCGAGCTCAATGCTAACGTGGTCCTTCATCCAACCCGGAGGTGCATGTGCTGTTGCTCAAATTGCTGGTGATTCCCGGATTTCTCCTGCTCATTTCTCTGGCCGGTAAACGCTGGGGCCCGAGCGTTGCCGGTTGGTTGTCGGGGTTGCCGGTGGTGGTGGGACCGATTCTGTTCTTCCTCGCTGTCGAGCAAGGCGAACTGTTTGCCGCCCGTTCGGCAACGGCTGCGTTGTCGGCGATGGTTGCGATGATCGCCTTCTGCGTCACTTACGCTCAGGTCGCGCAACGGGCCGGGTGGCCGTGGGCGCTGGGGGTTTCGTTGCTGGTCTGGGCGGTCATCGCCATGGCGCTGTCGCTGATTGCTCCGTCGCTGATGTTCTCGGTGATCGCCGCTGCCACCGCACTGCTCGCGGCGCCGTTCCTGTTCCCCAGCGTGCAGCCGCAGGTTTCAGGCCCGGCACCGAAGTCCGATAGATTGCTGTTGCGCATGATCGCCGGTGCACTGCTGACCCTGGCAGTCACGTTGCTGGCGAGCACGGTCGGCGACCGCTGGAGCGGTCTGCTCGCGGTGTTCCCGGTGCTGGGCAGCGTGATGGCCGTGTTTTCCCAGCAAAGCCGTGGGCCGGCGTTCACCGCCGCGTTGTTGCAGGCCACCGCGACCGGGATGTACTCGTTTGCAGCGTTTTGCCTGGTGGTGGCGCTGGCACTGCCCGGCATGGGCCTGAGCGGGTTTGCCCTCGGCGTCGCAGTGTCCGTGGCGATGCTCGGCGTCACCCGACGGTTGCTGGCCAAATCAGCCAATCCCGGGACCAGGCCTTCGACGGCGTCGAACGAATGACCCCTCATCGCGTCGCGCCAACCCAGCGCTGCCCGGGAACGTCACCCAACCGTCCGTTAGCCCGCGCTGGATGCTTCACAACCTCCATGGGATGATCGCCCCCCACCGCGACAACCCTGGAGATTGCGAATGTCACTGTTGAGTAAAAAAGCCGTTGTCCTGCTGCTGGCGATGGCCAGCCTGGGGGCTATGGACGCGCAGGCTGCCAAGGCCGCGGCCAAGGACGCGCCGCAGAGCGTGTCGATGCTGGGCAACAAATTCAAATTCACCCTGCCCAAGGGGTTCGTCGCCAATCCCCTGCCACCCGATGCGACGGGCGCAACCGGCACGATGTACACCAACGAAACCACCAAGACCGTGGTGATCGCGGCTGAGAACACCATTCCCGGTGGGGTCAACGCCAAGGACAACGACGGCGAGTTTCTCGATGCCACGGCAGCCGACTTCTCGACCCAGCAAGCCAAGGCCCTGCCGGATTTCACCCAGCTCAGCGAGAAAAGCCTCACGCAGAAAGGCACCGGCCTGGGGCTGCGGCAGATCGACAGCACCGCCACCCAGGGCGGTGGCAAGACCCTCGACACCACGCTGATGGCCGCCTCGGGCACGCGCATGGCCCTGGTTCAGGTGATTTCCCGTCTCAGCGACAATGCCGGCCACGAAGCGCTGGTCAAGCAGATCGTCTCGGGCAAGTAAGGCTCAGGGGTTGAGGCGCTGCAACCAGGCACTCAAGTCCTGCATTTCGGCGGCACTGATGGTGTGTCCGACACCGGGGTAGGCGTGAAACTCGGGCTTGAGTGACAACCCCTGCAACAGGCTGTCAGCCTCGGTGCCATCGTTGAAAGGCAGGCGTTTATCCGCCGTGCCATGCCCGATGAAAATCGCCAGTGACTGGCGTTGCACCTGTGGTTTGAGCTCGGACTTGAGCACGGGCAGAATCCGCCCGCTCAACGCGGCAATCCCGCCCACGGCCTCGGGGTGACGCAGCGCCACCTCGTAGGACATGATCGCGCCCTGGCTGAAACCCACCAGGTAAACCTTGGCCGGTTGCGTGTGATATTTCTTCGCAGCCTGGGCGATGAAGTCCAGCAGCACCTGACCGCTGGCCTTCAGGTCATCGGTCTCACCGTTGTAAGCCCCTTGGCCTTTTTGGCGAAACCATTGATAACTGCCTTCTTCCATCACGATCGGTGCGCGCACCGACAGGTAGTTGTATCCGGCCGGCAGCTCGTCCTTGATGCCGAACAGGTCCTGCTCGTTACTGCCGTAGCCGTGGAGGAAAATCACCAGGGGTTGATCGACGGAATCGGGATGTACCTGCTCCAGGTATTTGAGCGGCAGGTCGGTGTGCAGAGTGGTTTGGGCGTGGACGGCGGCGGACGCCAGGAACGTCAGCAGAGCAAGCACTTTCAACATGAGCCTTCCTTCACAAAGCGCAGGATTCGGGGCAGAGCCTAACACCGTGAAGCTGATCGGGGGATTTTCGCTGCGGCTGATGCCGCCATCGCGAGCAGGTTCGCTCCCACGGGAATACCCCTCAAATCCCTGTGGGAGCGAGCCTGCTCGCGATTCCGTGTCCAGTCAGTCGTTGATCAACTTCCCGACCCGAATCGGCTCGCGCCCCGCGACCTTCGCCTGCCAGGTGCCCGGCTGGGTGTAGCGACCACGATCGATGGCGAACAGCACCCCGCGGGTTCCCGCACGCACGGTGGTGACCTTGTCGTTCAACGGATCGACCACTTCGAACAGGGCATCGCCCTGCTCGACCCACTCACCGGCCTCGCGCAGAAAACTGACCACACCATGGTGCGGTGCGAACAGGTATTGCGTGCCTTCGAACGGCATTCCTTCGCAGCACTCATCCGGCGCCGCCGGCCAGTCACCCTGGATGAACCCCTGCTCGGCCAGGAACCCGAGAATCGCTTCGCAATTGGCCTGGGCCTGATCGACGCGGGTGTCGCCCATACTGCCCAGCTCAAGGGTGGTCGCCAGATTGGCCGGAGGAATCGCCGCCTCGGGAAAAGCCCTGGCCAGGCGCAACCAGGGCGAAGAGCAGGACTCATCGAAGGAGCTGCCACCGGAATCTTCACACAGCAGCGCCACACCCGCCTTCAACCGCGCCGCCAGTGATTGCCACTGCGGCCAGTGCTGCGGCAAGGCGTAAATATGGATGGCCGCCTCAAAATCACAGTGCAGATCAAGCGTGATGTCGGCATCGCAGGCGTGGCGCAACAACAGGCGGTGCAGGGCTTCCAGCTGCGAGGCAGGTGCAGGCAGGTCGTCGAGCACCCGGGTCATGGTCTGCCGGATCAGTGCAACGTTGGCCTGGGCGTCGGCGCCCAGGCGATCACCGATCAGCTGCGCGACCGGCGCGCTCAATTCCACGAACGAGCGATTGAAATTCTGGCCGCTGCCGAGTTCGAAACGGCCCATGTGACTGCCTTGCAGGTGCTGATCGAGGCCGATGGGGTTGGCCACCGGCACCAGTTCGACCACGCCTTGCAGGTGCCCCGAAGCTTCGAGTTCGGCCAGGCGTTTTTTCAGTTCCCAGGCGGTGCGCATGCCCGGCAGTTCGTCCGCGTGCAGGCTGGCCTGGATATAGACCTTGCGTGCACCCGTACCGTAACGAAACACGCTGAGGGTCCGTTCGGTGCCCAGGTGGCTCCAGGGTAGCGGGTGGTCGATGCGTTGCATGGGCGAACTCCTGATACTTGAAAACTTCGAGATGACCTGTGGGAGCGAGCCTGCTGGCGAAGCCGTTGTGTCAGTCAATCGCGAGGTTGAATGCACGAAAGTCTTCGCCAGCAGGCTCGCTCCCACAGAGTTCTCATCCTGGAACCAAAACAAAAAAAGTGGCCACCGCGTCAACGGAGGCCACTTTTTTCTACGGCGTATTAATGGCCGTAAACATCGAAATCGAAGTACTTGTCCTGCACTTGCTTGTACTTGCCGTTGGCGCGGATTTCAGTGATGGCGGTGTTGAATTTGTCCGCCAGCTCCTTGTCGCCCTTGCGCACCGCGATCCCGGCGCCGCCGCCGAAGTACTTGGCGTCTTCGTAGGTCGGGCCGACAAAGGCAAAGCCCTTGCCTGCGTCGGTTTTCAGGAAACCGTCGTCGAGGTTGACCGAGTCCGCCAGCAGCGCGTCGACACGACCGGAGACCATGTCCAGGTTGGCTTCCTGCTGCGAACCGTAGCGCACCAGCTCGATACCGGCCGGTACCAGCACTTCGGTGGCGAAGCGGTCATGGGTACTGGCGCGCAGTACACCGACTTTCTTGCCCTTGAGTTCGGTCAGCGGATCCTTGATATCGGTGCCGGCCTTCATCACGAAGCGCGCCGGGGTGTGGTAGTACTTGATGGTGAAATCGACGTTTTTCTTGCGGTCGTCGGTGATGGTCATGGACGACAGAATCGCGTCGATTTTCTTGACCTTCAGGGCCGGAATCAGGCCGTCGAACTCTTGCTCGACCCAGGTGCATTTGACTTTCATCTGCTCGCACAGCGCATCGCCGATGTCGACATCGAAACCGGTGAGTTTGCCGTCAGGGGTTTTCATCGAGAATGGCGGGTAGCCGGCTTCGATACCGATGCGGATCGGCTTGGCGTCATCGGCCACAGCGGTCAGGGACAACATCGACAGTGCCAGGGCACCGAACATCACTAGCTTCTTCATTTATAACTCCCGTGTACGGAGGCTTTTATATTGGCAGCATTCGATTGATCGCTTTCGGTCAGCGCTTTGTTATGGGTTACGACCGAAGTGGCGGGCAGTCTAGAGCGGCTTTACACGGGCAAATTGTGCATAGGCGACAAATACTTATAAAAAAGGCGAGCGCATCCTCGAGAGGATTCGCCCGCCGCTGGCTCAGCAATCGCAGCCAATCGTCGTCGCGGCTGGCCGTTGTACCGGGGCGCTCAACGCAAACCCTTCGTCCAGCCAACCGGTCACCCCGCCGATCATTTCCTTGACCGGGTAACCGAGCGCCGCCAGCTTCACTGCGGCCTTGTTGGCGCCGTTGCAATGGGGGCCGGCACAGTAGACCACGAACAATGTGGAGGTCCCGTAGCCTGCCAGCCCTTCAGCCGTCAGCAGTCGTCCCGGCAGGTTGATCGCACCTGGCACATGACCGCGTTCGAACGCCAGCGGACCGCGCACATCCACCAGGACAAAATCCACCTCCCCCGCCTGCTGGCTGCCGTAGACGTCGGAACAGTCGGTTTCAAAGGTCAGGCGGTTGCTGAAATGCATCAGGGCAATGGCCGAAGGCGCGGCAGGAATCTTGCGGACCAGACTGGTCATGGGCGGTACTCCAGGGTTCGTGGGTGTGAGAAGACTGTATCCGCCGCTGACTTGCGGCTAAAGTGGCGCACAAGACACTCACCGGGAACTTTCCGCCAAATGCAGCCCAACCCAGGATCAGTCGCCATTCTGGCCTACGACGGCCTCTGCACGTTCGAATTCGGGATTGCCGTGGAGATCTTCGGCCTGGCGCGGCCGGAATTCGATTTCCCCTGGTATGAACACCGCATTGCCGCCGTCGATCAGGGCCCGATGCGCGCCATGGGCGGCATCCGGGTGCTGGCCGACGGTGGCCTGGAATTGCTGGCCGACGCCCGGACCATCATCATTCCCGGCTGGCGCGATCGCAGCGCCCCGGTGCCCGATGTGTTGATCGAGGCCCTGCGCCAGGCCCACGCACGCGGCGCGCGGTTGCTGTCGATCTGCTCGGGGGTGTTCGTGCTGGCCGCCACCGGTTTGCTCGATGGCCACGGCGCCACCACCCATTGGCGCTACACCACGGAACTGGCCGAACGGTTTCCGAACATTCTGGTCGACCCGGACGTGCTCTACGTCGACTCGGGCCAGTTGATCACCTCGGCGGGCAGCGCGGCCGGCATCGACGCCTGCCTGCATCTGGTAGCGCGGGATTACGGCACGCAAGTGGCCAACAGCGTGGCGCGGCGACTGGTGATGTCGCCGCAACGCACCGGCGGCCAGGCGCAGTTCATTCCGACCCCGGTCAGCCCGACGCCGCGCAGCGATCTCTCGCGCGTCATGCAGTGGGCGCGGGAGCGCCTGCACGCCCCGCTCGAAGTGCGCGACCTGGCCAGCGAGGCGGCCATGAGCCAAAGAACCTTCCTGCGCCGGTTCACCGAAGCCACCGGCCTGCCGCCCAAGGCCTGGCTGCAGCATGAACGCCTGGCACGGGCCCGGGAACTGCTGGAAAGCACGGGGCACAGCACCGAGCAGGTGGCCGGGCAGTGTGGTTATCGTTCATTGGAAAGCTTTCGGGTGGCGTTTCGCACGGTGGTCGGCGTGCCGCCGTCGGTGTACCGGGAGCGGTTTGGGCGCGGGATCAAGGCCAGTTCCGTTTGATCAAGGCTTGCGCAACAGATAGGTGTCCATGATCCACCCATGGGCCTCCCTCGCCGCCTTGCGCACCCGCTCGATTTCATCCGCCACGTCCTCGAGCCGGCCACTGATGAGCAGTTCATCCGGCGTGCCCAGATAAGCGCCCCAGTAAATCTGCGTCTCGCGGTCTGCCACCTGCCGGTAGGCATCTTGCGCATCGAGCATCACCACCAGGCTGTCGGTATCGCTCACTTGCCCCGCGGCCAACCGACGACCCGTGGTGATTTCGATCGAGCGGCCAATACTGTTCAGCGGCACCTTGTGCTGCGCCGCCAACGCTTGAACGCTGGTGATGCCGGGAATCACTTCGAATTCGAACGCGCATCGCCCCGACGCGAGAATCGCCTGCAGAATCCGGATCGTGCTGTCGTATAACGCCGGGTCGCCCCACACCAGGAAGCCGCCGCACTCGTCGTCGGACAGTTCCTCATCGATCAGCCGTTCGAAGGTCAACTGCTTGGCCAGGTTCAGCTCTTGCACACTGCTCGTGTAATCCACCTCACCGCGCTCACGCTCCGGGCTGTGCGCCTCGACAAACCGGTGGACGTGATCGCTGATGTAGCGCTCGCAGATCTCGCGCCGCAGGTCGATCAGTTTGTCCTTGCTCTGGCCCTTGTCCATGAGGAAAAACACATCCACCCGGTTCAGCGCCTTCACGGCCTGCAGGGTGATGTAGTCGGGGTTGCCGGCACCGATGCCGATGACCATCAGTTTTTTCATGAACAGGGATCCTCAAGGTCCGCACCTGGCAATCGCAGGCGCCAGCGTCCATTGAACCGCAGCTCGATGGCTGACAGCGGTTCAACATCGATCAGGTTGAATGCCGGACTGTGCAAAACCCGGGTCAACGCCGCGCGCACGACAAAGGGATGGGTAATGGCGACGATAGGTCCCGGTGTCGCTTGCAGTGTCTCCAGCCAGGCGCCCACCCGCTCGATGAGTTGTGCCACCGACTCGCCACCGTGAGGCGCCGCCAACGGATCATCGAACCAGGCCTGCAGCGCTTCGGGCTCGGACGTTTGCAGGTCGCCAATCCGGGCACCGTTCCAGCGTCCGAAATCACAGTCCCTCAACGCCTCGACAATCACCGCGTCGCTGCCGAACAAGGCGGCGGTTTGTCGCGCGCGCAGTTCCGGGGCACTGAACAGACGTGGCCTGCCCTTGAACTGACGGCCCAGGGAGCCACTGGCCGATTGCCAATCCATCTCCACCGGTTCATCCGTAGGAAAGCGCGCCAATTTTTGTGCGACGGTTCTGGCGTGGCACAACAGAGTCAAACGGGTCGACTGCACGAAAGATCACTCGGTTTAAGGAAAAGCAACAGCATGAGGCCATCATTCATGGGCCATTGTGCCGCAAGAAAGGCCACGGCGGGGGTTTCGCTGCCCATCGAAACGATGCACTTGCCTGCTACATAACCAGCCATCTCCGACAGCCTTGTCAGCGAAGGCCTACAAGACGGACCGACATGCATGTAACCCAAGGCTGACGGGCGTTTCGCCCCCCGTTAATGCGGTAAAGAACCTCGCAAAAATTCACTAGACAGGGGCTGCGGGTTAAATAAATACTGCTGTAACGGATTATGAAAGATAAACAAAACCCTCATCCAGCAGGAGCCCGGATGCCCTCTCCCAGCGACGCGCACCACCGCCTCCAACATGACGCCAACGCCGATCGACCGTTCAACGCGGCGGTGGTGAACATCGTGCTGCTTCATTCAATGGCTGATCAATAAAGAGCGGCGCTGGACAACCCTCGAGCAACCGCCGATTCAACGCGTGGAAACCGACAGTGATAGTCAGGTTCGTGCCGAACGCCGAACCCTTTGATACAGGAGTGCATCCATGCTGGTCATACGCCCAGTGGAGTTAACGGACCTGCCGCAGTTGCAACGACTGGCTCACGACAGCCTGGTCGGCGTCACGTCCCTGCCGGACAATGCCGAACGCTTGCGCGAGCGAATTCTCGATTCCTGTACCTCGTTCGATCAGGACGTGCGGACCCATGGCCCGGAAAACTACTTCTTCGTTCTGGAAGACCTGGCGACCCGGCACCTGGCGGGCTGTTCGGAAATCCTCGCCACGGCCGGTTTCGACGAACCTTTCTACAGCCTGCGCAACCGCCACTTCACCAGTGCCTCGCGAGAACTGAACATCGAACATGGTGTGCCGGCACTGTCGCTGTGTCATGACCTCAACGGCCACACCCTGCTGCGCGGTTTCCACATCGATGCGGCGCTGGTGCGCTCGCCGGCTTCAGAATTGCTGTCCCGGGCGCGACTGATGTTCATCGCCGCCCATGCCCGGCGCTTTGCCGAAGCGGTGATCACCGAAATCGTCGGCTACAGCGACGATCAGGGGCACTCGCCCTTCTGGGACGCGCTGGGCAAGCACTTCTTCGACCTGCCCTACGCCGAGGCCGAGCGTCTGTGCGGGCTCGAGAGCCGGGCGTTCCTGGCCGAACTCATGCCGCAATACCCGATCTACGTACCGATGCTGCCCCAGTCGGCCCAGGACTGTATTGGCCGCATCCACCCCGATGGCCAGGATGCCTTCGATATCCTCGAGCGCGAAGGGTTCGAGACCAACAGCTACATCGACCTGTTCGACGGCGGCCCGACCTTGCACGCGCGTCTGGCCGACATCCGTTCCATTGCGCACAGCCAGACCGGCACCGTCATCCTGAGCGATACCCTCGATGCGCGCGGCCGCTACCTGGTCAGTAACGATGCGTTGAAGGGCTATCGTGCCATCGTCGCCGATCTGGACTACCGCCCCGGCCAGCCTGTGGCCCTGAGTGCCGAGATGTGCACCGCCCTGAACGTGAGCGACGGCAGCCCGGTACGGGTGATCGCCCTGTGAGCGCTCGATCACCCGTGCAAGGAAGCGCATCATGATTGTCCGCCCGGCGCAAATCACTGACCTGCCCGCCCTGCTGGCATTGGCGCGGCAAGCCGGTCCGGTGTTGACCACCCTGCCGGCCAGCGAGGAACGCCTGGCCCATCGCTTGCGCTGGACACAACGGGCCTTCGCCGGACAGATCGAGCGGGCCGACGCCGACTACCTGTTCGTGCTCGAGGACGACGATCAGCAGGTGCTGGGCATCAGTGCCCTGACGGGGGCCATCGGGCTGCGCGAGCCCTGGTACAACTACCGGGTCGGGGTGACCGTCAGTTCATCGCCCGACCTGGGCATCCAGCGGCAGATCCCGACACTGTTCCTCAACAATGAAATGACCGGCCAATCGGAAATCTGCTCGTTGTTCCTGCGCCCCGATCAGCGCCAGGGCAGTCACGGCCGGTTACTGTCCGTGGGGCGTTTATTGTTCGTGGCCGAGTTCCCCCACCTGTTCGGTGAAAAACTCATTGCGGAGTTGCGTGGCAGAGCCGATGAACAAGGGTGCTCGCCCTTCTGGGACAGCCTGGGTCGGCACTTTTTCAAGATGGATTTCAATCACGCCCACCATTTGTCGGGGCTGGGCAGCAAGTCCTTCATCGCCGAACTGATGCCACGCCAGCCGCTCTACACCTGCCTGCTCACCGAACAGGCCCAGGCGGTGATCGGCAAGGCACACCCCAACACCGAGCCAGCGCTGAAAATCCTCACCGCCGAAGGCTTTACCCACGAAGGCTACATCGACATCTTCGACGCCGGCCCGGTGATCGAGGCGCCCCTGTCGAAGATCCGCAGCGTACGGGACAGCCAGGCGCTGGTCCTGGCCATCGGAACCCCGGACGATCAGGCGCCGATCTGGCTGATCCACAATCGCCGCCTGGAGAACTGCCGTATCACCGCCGCCCCCGCGAGGCTGGCGGGCAACGGCCTGGTGGTCGATCGGCTCACCGCCAAACGCCTGCAACTGCAGCCCGGCGATTCGGTTCGCGCGGTGCCGTTGCTTCGGTCTCAGCCGCAAGCGGTCGCCGCGTGAGGCGCCCGCCCTCTTCCACTGGAGGGCAATCAAATGAATCGTCCTGCAAATTCGTCATCATAATTGCCCCCGTTGCGTGATAGCCTTTTGGGTCTTCGGCGTTGACACTCTTGCTCAAGCCTTTCCATTCCTTTGTATTGGTGGAACTTATATGTCCAGGCTTTCCCATCAGGATTTGCGCCGTAACTTCCGTGAGTTGTTCGCTTCCAACAAGTGCTATCACACTGCATCGGTCTTCGACCCGATGTCGGCACGCATCGCCGCGGACCTGGGTTTTGAAGTGGGGATTCTCGGCGGCTCGGTGGCCTCGCTGCAGGTACTGGGTGCCCCTGACTTCGCCCTGATCACCCTCAGCGAATTCGCCGAGCAGGCCACCCGTATCGGTCGCGTCGCCCAGTTGCCGTTCATCGCCGACGCCGACCACGGTTACGGCAATGCCCTCAACGTGATGCGCACCATCGTCGAGCTGGAACGCGCCGGCGTGGCGGCCCTGACCATCGAAGACACGCTGCTGCCGGCGCAATTCGGCCGCAAGTCCACCGACTTGATCGGCGTCGCCGAAGGCGTCGGCAAGATCCGCGCCGCCCTGGAAGCCCGGGTCGATACCGAAATGGCCATCGTCGCGCGCACCAACGCCGGGATCCTGCCGGTGCAGGAAGTCATCAGCCGCACCCAGCAATACCAGAACGCCGGTGCAGACGGCATCTGCATGGTCGGCGTACGTGATTTCGATCACCTGGAACAGATCGCCGAGCACCTGAACGTGCCGCTGATGCTGGTGACCTACGGCAACCCGCTGCTGCGCGACGACAATCGTCTGGCGGAACTGGGTGTGCGCGTGGTCATCGACGGGCACGGGGCCTATTTCGCAGCGATCAAGGCGACTTACGACAGCTTGCGCGAACAACGGCAGATCTTCACCCAGGCGTCCGACCTGAGCGCCACAGAGCTGACCCACACCTACACGCAGCCCGAGGAATACATCCGTTACGCGGAAGAATTCATGAGCGTGAAGGAATAACATCCGTTCATGATCCTCGTGGGAGCGAGCCTGCTCGCGATGGACGTCAATGATGACGCGGGCTGAGCGAATGTCCTCATCGCGAGCAGGCTCGCTCCCACAAAGGGAACTGCTCTGCTGTCACACTGGATCGAACACCTCTTGACGAGGCTTGTGATCGCCGCTGCAAATAACTCGATTGCGTCCGGTGCTCTTGGCTTCATAGAGCGCCCGGTCGGCCTCGTCGAGCCATTGCGTCGCGTCGGCGCAGGACGGCTTCCAGGCGGCCAGGCCAATGCTCAGACTGACGCTCAGCGCCGGGCTCTGGGCGTCATCGAGGGTGGCGAAGCGATCACGCAGGGCCTCCATGGCGCTGGCCGCGTGATCAAGCGCCAGGTCCGGAAGGATCAGGCAAAACTCGTCGCCGCCGTAGCGCCCGGCCACATCGGTGGCCCGCAGGTTCTGCCTGAGCATCCTGCTCAACTGGCGCAGCACCCTGTCTCCGGCGACATGGCCGTGAGTGTCATTGATGGCCTTGAAATGATCGATGTCGATCAGCGCAATCGCCCCGCCCCGGTGCTGGCGTTTGCAACGCTGGTATTCGATGTCCAGCTGATCTTTCCAGGCACCGTGATTGAGCAGGCCGGTAAGGCTGTCGGTTCGACTCAGCGCCAGCAACTCGCGCTTGTGCCGGCCCAACGTATTGGCCTGGCGAAAGCAGATCCAGCCCAGGGCCAGTGGATACAGGCACAGCAACGGTAGACACGCATACAGCTGAAGCTGACTGGTTTCAGGAATGAAGGCCGGTGCAAACACCCCGTAACCGATAGCGATCCCGAGGATTTGCGCGACCGCGCCGAACAGCATGAACCGCAGGCCGCCAATCGCGACGTTGTTCATCGCCATCATGGCCAGCGTTGCCGCGCTCGGCAGCGGGTTGAACTGCATCGCAGCGACCCAGACCCCGCCCAGAAAGGCGTCCACCAGCAGATTTCGGTGTTCGGCGCGAAAGGGAGCCCGTGAACGGCACGTCCATTGGTAAGCGACATGCGGCCACAAAACACCATTGAAGATCATCAATCCCCAAACCCATGGCGCCGGGTCGAGCGGGTACATCGCCACGCCTACACACAACAACCCCAAGGCCAGTCCCAGGGTCCGCGAGGTGTAAAGCCTCCTGGCCAGTAATAGCCCCCTTCCTCCCGCTTTGCTCATAGGAACCTCTGCGCCAGGTTTTTGAGCGGTGCAGGCAGTCTAACAGGGCAACATCAAATAGCTATCACCGGCGGGCGGTCCGAATACCAGGGTATTACCGCGACGCACGGGTCAAACGTTCGGCTATACATGAAGAGGGAAACTCAACAGACAACGATAAAAAGGACGCCCATGCAGACTTTCCAGGTGTTGATCATCGGCAGCGGTTTTGGTGGTCAGTGCGCGGCGGTCAATTTGCTCAAGGCCGGTATCGATGACTTCCGGATGCTGGAGCGGCGGGACTTTTTCGGTGGCACCTGGTGCCAGAACACCTACCCCGGCGCTGCCGTCGATGTGCCCTCGCCGCTTTACTCCCTGTCCTTCGCCCCCTATCGCTGGACGCAAATGTTCGCCGGCCAGGCAGAGCTGCACCGCTACACGCAGCATGTCGTGGACAGCTTTGGTTTGCGGGACAAGGTGGAACTGGAGGCGAATGTCGAACGGGTGAAGTGGGACGACGACGCCAGACACTGGATCGTCCACACCACCAGCAAGGGCACCTTCCGTGCCCGTTTCCTGATCAACGCCACCGGGCCGTTGAGCCAACCGGTTATCCCGCACTTCGAAGGCCAGGAACGCTTTCTGGGCAAGACGTTTCACACCAATCACTGGGATCACTCCTACGATTACCGGCAAAAACGTGTCGCCATCGTCGGCAGCGGCGCCAGCGCCGCCCAAGTGATCCCGGCCATTGCCCCGGACGTCGGGCATCTGCATGTGTTCCAGCGCTCGCCCCATTGGGTGCTGCCACGGGCCGACCGCGCCTTCGGACCGGTGCAGCGCTGGCTGCTCGGCTTGAAACCGGCGTACAAGCTGCTGCGCTGGATGATTTACTGGCAGTTCGAAACCCGGGTCATCGCCTTCAAGTACTCGAAACCGGCGATCCGCCTGGTCCAGCAACACGCCCTGCGCTTCCTCAAGCGGCAAGTGCCTGATCCACAGTTGCGACGAAAACTGACACCGGACTACGCCATCGGCTGCAAGCGGGTCATCGTGTCCAGCACCCTCTACCCCGCTCTCGGCCGCTCCAACGTCACGCTGCACAGCCGCGAACAGGGCATCGCGTCCATCGACGAAACCGGCATCAATACCCAGGATGGGCAGCACATCGATGTGGACCTGATCGTCTGGTCCACCGGTTACGACGCCACTGACGGGGTGATTTCCTACCCGGTCAGCGGAAAAAACGGCAAGCAACTGCGGGAATTCTGGGCCACCTACCCTCGTGCGTACCTGGGCACCAGCCTGCCGGACTTCCCCAACCTGTTCATCGTCACCGGCCCCAACACCGGCATCGGCCACACGTCGGCGCTGTTCATCATCGAATCCCAGATGAACTACATCCTCGATTGCATCCGCACGGTGAAAAAACAGGGGTTGCGCAGCATCGAAGTTCGCCCCGAGGCAGAACGTACCTACACTGAAATGATCCACCGGGAAATGGAACGCACGGTGTGGAAGTCCGGTGGCTGCCACAGCTGGTATCAAAGCCGGAGTGGGCATGTGATCGCCATGTTTCCCGGGTTCAGTTTCAGCTACCACCAACTGACCCGGGCGCTGAAACCCGCCGATCACATTCTGTCTTGATCAGAGAGAAGGGAGACACCTGATGCTTTTGTTGGTTGTCGTGATTGCAGTGTTCATCGCCTGGAGCTGGTTGAGCTACCCGGCCATCGGTTACTGGCTCTATGACCTGAACATGGCGGCCGAGGCCAGGTTGTACCGGCTGCACAAGATTGTCGTGCCCATCGCCGAAATGACGGTGTCGACCTGGCAAGGCGGCCCCTATGAAGCCTCGAGCAGTGTGCTGATGCTGCATGGCTACAGCGCGGACAAGAACATCTGGCTGCGCTTCGCCCGGCATTTTGTCGGCACTTACCGGGTGATCATTCCCGACATCGCCGGGCATGGGGAAACCGGTTTCAAGGCCGGCGGCGGTTATGACATTCCGTTGCAGGCCAAGCGCATGATCCAGCTGCTCGACGTCTGCGGTGTCGAGAAGGTGCACGTGATCGGCAACTCGATGGGCGGTTACATGGCTGCATGGCTGGCGGCGACCTATCCGGAGCGCATCGCCTCGGTCGCGCTGATCGACCCGGCGGGCGTCACCGCCCCCGAGGCCAGCGACCTGGAGCGCCATCTGGCCAAGGGCCACAACCCGTTCCTGATCAACTCCCGTGAAGAGTTCCGCCGTTTCTACGCCATGACCATGGCAGAACCGCCGTGGGTGCCGGGCGTGGTGCTGGACGCCATTGCCCAGCGCTACGAACAGTCCCGGGACGAGCTGGAAGAAATCTTCAGGGATTTTCGCGCCAGCCCGCCCATGGAACCGAGGCTGGCCGAGATCAAATGTCCGGCACTGTTGCTGTGGGGACGCAAGGACCGCCTGATCGACGTCAGCAGCGTGGCCATCTGGAGCAAAGGCATCGAGGACCTGCGGGTGGAAATCTGGGAAGGCGTCGGGCACATGCCGATGGTCGAGGCCCCGGCGGGTTCAGCACGGCTGTATCGGGAGTTTTTGGCATCCCAGCGCCTGGAGAGCCCACAGGATCAACGGATGCATTGATCGATCAGTCCTTTGCAGAATGAAGTTCGTAAGATTCTTCGTTTGTCGGCGTCGCGCAAGGCTGCGATCTTTCTGCACATCCTTCCCGTCACTGCGCCTGGAATTCCTGCATGAGCCACTCGAACTTTGTCAGCCCTGACCTGATCCGCCAACGCTTTTCCAAAGCGATGTCCGACATGTACCGCAAAGAAGTGCCGCTGTACGGCGCGCTGATGGAGCTGGTGGAGCAGACCAACCGCCACGTGCTGGACAGCGACCCGCAAGTCGCCCGGCAATTGAACAACACCGGTGAAATCCAGCGCCTGGACATGGAACGCCACGGCGCCATCCGCGTTGGCACGGCGGCAGAACTGGCCACCCTGGCCCGGTTGTTCGCCGTCATGGGCATGCAGCCGGTGGGTTATTACGACCTCACCCCGGCCGGCGTGCCGGTGCATTCCACCGCCTTTCGCGCGGTGCATGAAGAGGCGTTGCAGGTCAGCCCGTTCCGGGTGTTCACCTCGCTGCTGCGCCTGGAACTGATCGAAGACCGGGAGCTGCGCGCCTTTGCCCAGTCGGTCCTGGACAAGCGCTCGATCTTCACGCCGATGGCGCTGACGCTCATCGAACGCGCCGAATCCGAAGGCGGACTGAGCGAACCGGACGCCGAGGCGTTTGTCCTGCAGGCACTGGAAACCTTCCGCTGGCACCACAGCGCCACCGTGACCGCCGAACAGTACCGCCAGCTCAGCGCGCAGCATCGCCTGATTGCCGATGTGGTGGCATTCAAGGGGCCGCACATCAACCACCTGACCCCTCGGACGCTGGACATCGACATCGTTCAGGCGCAAATGCCGGCCCACGGCATCACGCCCAAAGCGGTGATCGAAGGACCGCCGCGCCGCCAATGCCCGATCCTGCTGCGCCAGACCAGCTTCAAGGCGCTGGACGAGCCTGTCGCGTTCACCGATCAACCCCACAGCCACGGCAGCCACAGCGCCCGCTTCGGCGAAATCGAACAGCGCGGTGCCGCCCTCACCCCCAAGGGACGAGCGCTCTACGACCGTTTGCTCAATGCCGCCCGCGACGAACTCAAGGACTTCCCCAACGAGGCCAACGCCGAACGCTACAACGCGTTGATGACGCAACACTTCGGCGAATTCCCTGACACCCTCGATGGCATGCGCCAACAGGAACTGGCGTACTTTCGCTATAGGGTCACGGAGAAAGGCCTGGCTTCAGGCGAACGTCGCTGCGTGACGCTGGAGGCGTTGCTCAGCCTCGGCTATGTGACGGCCGAGCCGCTGGTATACGAAGATTTCCTGCCCGTCAGTGCGGCGGGGATTTTTCAGTCAAACCTGGGGGATGCGGCGCAAACCCACTACGGCCAGCACTCGAACCAGCACGCTTTCGAACAGGCGCTGGGGCGAACGACCCTTGATGAACTGGGGTTGTATGCCGAGACCCAGCGCCGGTCGATCGAGGAATGCTTCGCAGCATTGGGGCTGTAGACGCAAGCCTGCTCGCGAGAAACGCCCTGGCACTGCGGGCTTCCAGGCAGCCCGCAGGTCAGGCCCGAGTCTACTTTTTCAGCTTCGCCAACAACGCCTGCGCCGCGGCTTCGGACGACGCCGGGTTCTGCCCGGTCAGCAGCAGACCATCGGTCACCACATAACTGGCCCAGTCATCGCCCCTGGAGTAAATCCCGCCCCGCTCCTTGAGCATGTCTTCCACCAGGAAGGGTACCACCTGGGTCAGTTGCACCGCCTCTTCTTCGGAATTGGTGAAGCCCGTGACGCGCTTGCCCTTGACCAGGGGCTGGCCGTCCGCCCCTTTCACATGGCGCAATACCCCCGGCGCATGGCAGACCAACGCCACCGGCTTGCCCGCCCCGTACAGCGCCTCGATCAAGGCAATCGAAGCCTTGTCTTCGGCCAGGTCCCACAGCGGACCATGACCGCCCGGATAGAACACCGCATCATAATCTTCAGCGCGCACGCTGCTCAGCAATGCGGTGCTCGCCAATGCGGACTGGGCTGCGGAATCCTTGCGAAAGCGGTCTGTGGCAGCGGTTTGTGCATCCGGCTCGTCGCTTTTGGGGTCCAGGGGTGGCTGGCCACCCTTGGGTGAAACCAGCGTCAGCTGCGCGCCGGCGTCCTTGAAAGCAAAATAGGGTGCGGCGAACTCCTCCAGCCAGAAGCCGGTTTTCTTGCCCGTGTCACCCAATTGATCGTGAGACGTCAAAACCATCAGGATTTTCATGTCGCGCTCCTTGAATTCAGGGAATGTGTTCGGCGCTGGATTCGACCACCTCGCAGCGCCGTTCGTTGCAACCGCACACCTCATTGGTGGCCTGCCGCCTTGATGTGCAAGAACTCACACGATCAATCCACTGCCTGGCGCGGTTTCAACACACAACGCCGGGTTTATCTGACCAGCCATACAGTGCGTTGGTAATTGCGCTGCGCTGCGCAGGCGATTGCGCGCATTACCTGAATGATCGTCGCCTGAACAGCGTCGCGCCCACGAACAATCAGCACAACACCCTGATCTGAAAGGCTGACGACCGGGCTGGCATGGACCTTGATAACGGTGATGCTCCCCGGAGGCCATACCGCCTTCCGGGCAACTTCACTGATTCAGGGAGAGAATCCATGGCAATACCCGCGTACATGTCCATCACTGGCAAGAAACAGGGCCTGATCACCGAAAACGCCTCGACCGCCGACTCGGTGGGCAACGGCTTCCAGGAAGCCCACAAGGATGAAGTCATGGTCCAGTCGGTCACCCATGACATCATCATCCCTCGGGATCCGCAGTCCGGCCAGCCCACGGGTCAGCGTGTACACCAGCCACTCGTCGTGACCAAGGTATTCGACAAGGCTTCGCCCTTGCTGCAAACCTCCCTGACCACTGGCGAAGTGCTGACCGAAGTGGTGCTCAACTGGTTTCGGATTTCAGCAACGGGCACCCGAGAGCACTACTACACCACCAAGCTGGAGGACGCGATTCTCGTCGCCATCAACAACAAGATGCACGACTGCCAGGACGCCACGGGGGCGCACTTCACCCACATGGAAGAGCTGCAATTCACCTACCGAAAAATCTACTGGACCCACGAAATAAGCGGCACTACCGGCTCCGACGACTGGCGTAACCCTGTCACCTGATTCAGCAGGACGGTTTCATGCATCGGTCAGCGCTGCTGGCCGGTGTCATTTGCATCCATGTCCAACTGTCACCACGGGCTGAGTTATTTTCAACAGGCTCTGGGGAGCACACTTGCACGATCAACTAGCGGCTACAAAAACTTCGCCTTTGCGAGTGACCGCCGAATTGCACAGCGATATTGCGCACAATATTGCGCAATACTTAAAACAGTTCGGCTATTTGAGAATTACCGCAAGGACAGAGATGTCCATGGGTAAATAACGGCGAGAGAGGTGTTCGCCCAGTGTAATGGCCTTGGCAATCCTTGCACCGGTAAAGAGCCCCGCCACTGGGCGAACGGCGAGTATTTTAATGCAACTTCCCTGTTATGTCCGTGCCAATAACATGAAATTTACTGAGCATTAATTAAATGTCATCAAAAATATGACTTACATACACCACTTAAACTCACCTGTTCGACCATAACGATCGATAAAACTTGTACGAAAGATGTACAAGAACACTCGAAAGTTATAAGGCCAATGCTCGATTCCAGTATTGAGCATTGGCTAAAAACACCGACTCAGCATTACTTCGCTGTCGGTTCAACCGTTGCGAGCCGTTTCCTGCGCCGTGGATTCTCCGCTGGCGGTGCCTTTACCGCTGTCCTTGCGCCGGGTCGGATCGGTAGGACGCAGGGCATCATTGTCGCGCTCGACCTCCCCGGGCGGGCGCGGTTCGTCGGGGTGTTTGGAGGTGTCGGGGGATTGGCTTTTCATGGGATTTATCCTCAGGATTCGGGGTCGTCGACTTCATGGCTGACGTTCACGGCAGGTGAATCCTTGTGGGATTGCCTGGCCTTGTCCTTGAGGGACTGCCACTGCTCCAGGTCGATGGCGCCCTGCCCCAGCAAATCGTCCGCCACGCGCACCAGTTCGGCGTAATGGGCGTCAGGGGATTGTTGCCAGTAGGCCTGGTCGTCGAACAGACGCTGCCACGCGGCCAGGTCGGGGGCTTTGAGGTCATCGCTCATGACGGCTCCGGTGAATGGGCTGGTTCAATTAGGAGGACGCCGTACCGCCGAGAGTTCCGCCTCAGTAGCCAGTCATTTCCAGATAGCCCTGCCCCGCGTGGCTGCCGCTCAGGCGCACGGGGCCCTCCCAGTAGGGAATGCGCAGGTTCATCCAGGCATTGGGGTTGAGCGCGGTGGTGGTGAGGTCGAGCTGCTTGCCGGGAATCCTGATGGACCAGCGCACAGGCATCGAGCGCCCGGCCACCGGCTCGAAGCCTTGCGGTGTGAGGCTGATGTCAGCGGCGTGCAATAACTGGGTGCGCCCTTGCGCGTCGATCCAGGTACCGGTGAGGTAGGGCTCGCCCTCGTTCTGGCGCATGCGGTAGAGCATCACCCGTTCGCCGCTGTCCAGATGCAGGGAAAACCAGTCCCACCCGCTCTGGTTGGCGGTGAGGGGCTGGCTGCTCCACTCACGGTCCAGCCACGCCGGGCCGCTGACCTGATACGCCTTGCCATCGATTTCCAGCGTACCGCGGGCCTGGAAAAACGGCTGGCTGTAATAGTACGACGCCTGGCCCTGTTCGGATTTCTGGCTGAAACCCTGGTCGCCCTGGAGCACTGGGGCACGGTCGGTCGTCAATTGCAGCGTGTAGCTGAAGCCCTTGTCCCGGGCGCTGAGTTGCAGATTATCCAGGCCGTCGGGGCCCAGGCTGGCGAAGCGCCAATCGTCGATCCAGGCGCTGAACGGTTGAAGGCTCACCCCGGCCTGGCCGACGCCTCCCCGGGCATAACGTTCGGCCGCGTGGTGCACGCTCGCCGAAGTCACTGCCGCATGGCCGAGCCAGATCGTCTGGTTACCCCACCCCGCCACTTCCGGCGTGGCTTTCAGCGCACTGCGGAACAATGTCCATTGCACGCCAAACTCGTGCCCCTGATCGTCCTTGAGGTTTGCGGTGACGTACCACCACTCGATGCGAAAACCTTCATGGGCACCGTGATCCGCCGGAAAACTGAATGCCCGGCCAGGCACCACCGGGGTAAAGGTGGTGGCTTCACCACCGAGTCCGGCGAAGCCCTTTTCAACCGGTGCCGAGTCATCGCAGCCACTCATCAGCAGCATCAGCCCGCACAGAGCGACGCACTTAATCCTCATGGGCAAACGTCCTCAGCAAGTCCGCCGGTTGCGTGCGGTACAGCGAATACAGCGGCCACGCCGATGCCAGCAAGGTCGCGAGCAATGCCAGCCCCATCAACTGCGCCAGTTGCAGCGGGAACAGCCGCAAGGGCAGGCGCCAGCCGAACGCTTGCACGTTGATCACCGTGTCCAGGCACCACGCCAGCGCGATGCCCAGTGGCAAGGCGAGCACCAGCGTCAGCACCGCCAGCAGCCAGGTCTGGCCGAGGTTGAGCAGCATCAGTTGCCGACGGGTCACCCCCAGCGCCCACAGCGGCGCAAGTTGTCCGAGTCGACTCTGGCTCTGGGTCAGCAGGCTGATGAACAGCGCCACGCCGGCGACGCCAAGCGTCAGGCTGTTGAGCGCCGCCGTCGCGGCGAAGGTGCGCTCGAATACCTGGGTGGACCAGCCCTTGAGCCGGGCCTGGTCGACAATGCGGCTGTCGTCGAGGGCGAAAGCGGCCTGAAGGGCGTTCAGGAATGCCGGGATCAATGCGGGTTCGATGCGCAGGTTGAAACGATTCGGCGTCAGTTGCGGCCAGCCGCGCAGCAGGTGATCGGCGTTGACCAGAATGTGCCCTTTCGGATTGCCGTAATCGGCATAGATCCCGACGATTCGTGGCGACCATGTGCCGGTCGGCGTGGGCAGTGCCAGCTGTTCGCCCAGGCGGACGTTCAGGCGCCGGGCCAGTTGTTCGCTGAGCATCAGCGTGTCGTCCTTGGCCAGTCGTTCCCACGGGTTATCGCCCAGGGCTTCGAGCAACGGCCAGTGCTGGCGATACGTCGGGTGGTCGATCACGCCAAACACATCCGCCGGCCAGCCTTGCAGCTGGATCGACACCTGCCAGTTGGGCAACACCGCCGCAAGCGACGGCTGCTGTTTGAGCCAGGCCTGCAACGCCACCGCCTGGGCCGGGTTTTGCGGGTTCACATACAGCTCGGCAGTCAACCGCTGTTCGAGCCAGTCACTGAAGGTCTGGCGGAAGCCGGCGGTCATGCTGCCCGCGCCGATGTTCGCCGCCAGGGCCAGCAGCAGCGCCATCAACGCCAGGCTCAGGGCCGGCAATTGCTGGCGGCAATCGGCGAGGAACCACTGCCCGAGCACGGAACGACGGCGCTGCAACAGCAGGTTCAGCAGCGTGTTGAGCAGCACCGGCAACGCCAGCGCGGCACCGATCAGCAGCGCAGCCATCAGCACGAAGCCACTGGCGAGGCTGTCGCCAAACGTCAATGCCAGCCAGGCAATCCCACCGGCCAGCAGCGCGACCCCGCCCTGGCGCCGCAACCAGCGGGCATGGGCTTGATGCCAGGCCTGCGGGTCGGCCAGGGCCAGCAGTGGCAAACGCGCCGCCCGCAGCAGGCTGCTGGCACCGGCCAGCAATGCGCCGAACAGGCTCAGACCAACGCCGCTGAGCCACCACCCAGGGCTCAGGCTCAACTGCCCCGGCACCTCGGCGCCGTACAGGCCCCGCAGACTGGCGGCGACATCGGGCAACAACACGCTGGCCAGCAGATAGCCGCTCACCACGCCGGCCAGGGCGCCGATCAACGCCAGAAGCCCCAGCTCGACGGCCAGGCAAGCGATCAGCCTGCGTGCGCTGACGCCGCAGGCGCGCAGGGTCCGGAGCAGGCCGCGACGTTGTTCGAGCGCCAGGCCGATGGCCGCGTGAACAATGAAAAGACCGACGACAAAGGAAAGAAAGCCCAAGGCGTCGAGGTTCAGGTGGAAGCTCTCGGTCAAACGCGACAGGTTGTTCTCTTCACCACTGCTCCTGAACTGCAACTGCCCCTTGAGCGAGTCCGGCAAGGGCGTGCTGAAATCCCTGGGCAGCAGTAGCCGCGACAGCTGATCTGGCAGCCCGAGAAGCTGCTGGGCAAAACCGATGTCCACCAGCAACACACCGGGAGCCATGTCGGCCTGCACCTGAAGCGGCGGCAAGGGCTCACCGCTCACGCTGGAAGGCCGCTCACCCTCGCGCAAACCGAGCGCCTGCAAAGTCTGGGGGGAAATCCAGGTGGTGCCCGGAGGGCTGAAGAAGTCGACGATCCGCTCGATGGCCATGGCTTGCCCGGCCACCGCAGAGCCGGCCGGCAACGACACCGGCTCGATGCCCATCAGTTGCAGACGCTGGTCTTCATGGCCCTTGAGTGTCACCCGCCCCTGCAATACCGGGGACACGGGCCAGCCCATACGACGCAGCTCGATGAACAATGCCTGGGAGAACGTGCCGCCCGCAGGCGCACTGAGACTGGCCTGGGGCTCACCGCCGATCAACTGGCTGGCACGAGCGTAACTGTCCCGCGCCTGGCTGTTCAGCGCCTGCACACCGGTCAGCAGGCCGGTGGCGAGCCACAGACCGGTCAGCACGCTGAACAACTGCACCGGGTGGCGCCGCCAATGGCTGAGCAGCGCACGCAATGCCTGGAAAAATACCCGCACCTCAGCGCTCGTCCGCGTCGGCCAGGCGACCACGGTGCAACACCACTTTGTCCGCCAGTCGCGCCGCCACGCTGGGGCTGTGAGTGACCATCAGCAAGGTCGTCGGGCTGTCGTCGAGCAGCTCCAGCAACAACTTCAGCACTTCATCGCTGGTGGCTTCATCGAGGCTGCCAGTGGGTTCGTCGGCCAGCAGCAACCTGGGTTGCGCCGCCAATGCCCGACCCAGCGCCACCCGCTGCTGCTGACCGCCAGACAGTTGCTCCGGATAACGCCGCAGCAGATCAGCCAATCCCAGACGCTGGACCAAATGGGCGTGCCAGCGCGCATCGTGACGCCCGGCCAGTCGCGCCTGGAACGCCAGATTGTCCTCCACACGCAAACTGCCGATCAGGTTGAACTGCTGGAACACCAGGCCGATTTCAGTGCGCCGCCAGTTCGCCAGTTGAGCCTCATTCATCTGTTCAAGCCGGTGCTCGCCACTGCGAATACTGCCGCGATCGACCTTGTCCAGCCCGGCGATCAAGTGCAGCAACGTGCTCTTGCCGCTGCCCGACTCCCCCATCAGCGCCAGGCTGCTGCCGGGCTTGAGCGTCAGGTCGACCCCCTGCAACACCGGCAGCGGACCTTGCGCGGTGGCATAGCTTTTGTAAACGCCTTGGACCTGAAGCATGGGACACCCGATTGAGAAGCGTGGGCCAAAGGATAGCGGGCCGACGCAGGTTTTGTCCGTTGACGATTGCGGTACGGAGTGACGCACCGGTGCTCCGGACACTCAATGCAAGACGCAAACGTCCCACAAACAGCCAGGAAGAAAGACTCGAAGCGAGCGAACGGCCTGACTGATCTCACGTATCCGAATGGGTACCTTCAAGCCATGAATTATCTTGTTCGACAAACCACACGCTTCGCCGAATGGCACACTTCAATACGCGACTTGCGGGCGAGGGTTGCTATAGCGCGTCGCATCGACAGGGCTTCTGCGGGTAATCTAGGGGATGTCAAATCGGTGGGTGACGGTGTATCCGAAATGCGCGTGGACGTCGGTGCCGGCTATCGGGTTTACTTCACCCTACGGAACAACGTCGTGATTTTACTGCTTGTGGGGGGAGACAAATCCTCGCAGACAGCTGACATCAAGCGGGCGAAAAAATTGGCAAGGGAGGTTTGAGCATGAGCCAGACGTTGACTACTTTCGATATGGCAGCACTGCTGGACAGTGACGACGCGATCAGCGAGTACCTTTCCCAAGTTCTGGCAGATGGCGATAACGAGGAGTTTCTTCGAGCGATCGGCTACGTTTTAAAAGCTCGAGGCATGGCACAAATTGCCAAGGATTCGGGAATGGGTCGCGAAAACCTGTCCAAAGCCTTCGCGCCCGGTGCAAGACCTCGCTTCGATACCGTTTTGAAAGTTGTTCATGCACTTGGACTTGATCTCTACGCACAACCTGGTCATGCGGTAAATCACTCGGCTCACTAGATGTTTGCAAGCCGGGCGCCACCTGCCGCCGCTATACGACTGCGTTGAACGCAGACCCCGCCTCCACAACAGATCCCCTGTGGGAGCGAGCCTGCTCGCGAATAACGCCCGGACAACGCGGACACTCGGGCAGTCCGCGTCATCGACGACCCCCGCGAGCAAGCTCGCGCCTGCAATGGGCTTCGTGAACACTGGCCGTCTACCCGTTCCCGCCGGTATCGATCCGGCTCAGCGCTTCACCGCCACCCAGGTAAAACACAGCGGCAACTGCGCTGCCCGTTGTTGATAGCGGTCGTAGAGTTCTTCGCGATTGGAATGCGGGTACTCCTTGAAGTGGCTGATCTGCAAGCCCGCCGCCATGGCGCCGGTGAAGATGTCGCTCAGGGTGTGAACGAACCAGTAGGACGTCGCAGCCGGTTGTTCGATCTTGCCTTCGTAGACGATTGGCTGGTCCTGCACGAACGGCTCGCGGCGAAAGTAAGAAGTGGCCAGGTGATAGGGGTCGTCGGCTTCGGGGTCGAACATTTCCAGGAACGGATGGGTTTCGTACACCACCAGCGCGCCGCCCGGCTTGAGGGTGCGTGCGACGTGGTGGAAGAACTCGCCGATGTCCGGCATCCAGTTCAAGACGCCGATGGTGATCAGCGCCACATCGAAATGCTCGTGCAGTGCCTCCGGCAGATGATGGATGTCGGCCTCGATGAATTCGGGCACGTGCGGCGAGCGGGACGCCAGCTCCCGCGCCTGATCGAGAAACGCCGCCGACTGATCCACCCCCACCACACTGCGCGCGCCCAGTGCGAACAGCGAAAGGCTTTCGCGGCCATTGTTGCAGCCCAGTTGCACCACGGCCTTGCCCTCGACGCCCAGTTGCTCCAACACACCGTGCAAGGTGGCGTCCAGGCAGGAGAAATCAGCCAGGGTCACGGACTCCAGCAGTGCCGGCCATTCGGGGTTGTTCTTGTGGTGTCGGGCGGAGTCGTTCCAGGCATCGCGGTTGCTGGCGACAGCGTTGGCGTTTGAGGGCATTTCCATTTGCACGCTCCAGAATGGGACGGTGGGTTGACCGGCCCGAGTCTAGATCAGCGCTTTTGATAAGCCCATCGGGTGTTTGTTGCAATCTTGTAAGCCGGCACTTCCCGCGCTCGCCAGCTATAGTTAATGACCTTGGGGAAAAGCGGGAAAACCGATTTCACAGGTGCAGCCATGAAACACACCCCTTTGACGCTGTTGTTCGCCCTCACCCTCAGCCTCAACGCTCACGCGGACGACAGCCTGACGCCAACGTCCGAATACAGCAGCGAGTTCAATTACTACGGGGACAACCAGCCGTTCGCCCATCCCGCGCCACCCAGCCTGAGCACAGTGCCGCCCGGTTCGTACATTCCCACGGCACCGCAGGATTTCATTCCGATTTCCAGCCAGCACGCGTTTTCCGACTCACGCCTGCCAACGGTCGCGGACGCCACCGTGCGCGTGTTCATCCGTACCTACGACGCAGAGCGCGGGGTCTACGTCAATCAGGAGGTGATCGACCCGACCTGCCTGCTGGCGTGCCTCAGCCAAAAGGCCACGGCGGTCTACCACTGACGCTTGTCCGGGCGCGCAAGGCCGAGCTTTTCGATCCGGTAACGCAGCATGTCGCGACTCAGGCCCAGCAGACGCGCGGATTTGGTGACGTTCCAGTCAGTCTTGTCGAGCATCTTGCGCACCATGTCGCGCTCCACTTCCGGCAGGTTCATCGACTCGCTGCCGTTGTAGGCCGGGCGGGGTTCGCTGCGGGGCACCTCGGGCATCACCAGCGGTTCATCCATCAGGCTCAGGCACACGTTCAACTGGTGCGCAGCAATGCTATCGGTCTGGGCCAGCAATACCGTTTGTTCGAGCATGTTGCGCAGTTCGCGCACGTTGCCCGGCCAGCTGTAGCCCAGCATCAGCTCTTCGGCCTGGTCACTGAAATGCAGGTTCGGCTTGCCATAGCGCTTGCCGTGGATGGCGAGGAAATGCCGGGCCAACAACAGGATGTCTTCGCCACGGGCGTACAGGCGCGGCACCTTGATCGAGATGATGCGCAGACGGAAAAACAGGTCGCGGCGAAACTTGCCCTGCTGGACCATCTGTTCGAGGTTGCAGTTGGTGGCACTGATCACCCGCAGATCGACCTTGCGTTCCTTGACCGAACCGACCCGCCGAATCGTCCGGTCTTCCAGCAGCTTCAACAGCTTGGCTTGCAGCAGCAGGTCCATTTCCCCCACTTCATCCAGGAACAACGTTCCACCGTCAGCCGCCTCCACCAGCCCGACCCGGCGGTCCTTGGCATCGGTGAATGCGCCCTTCTCGTGGCCGAACAGTTCCGACTCCAGCAGGTTGGACGGAATCGAGGCGCAGTTGAACTCGATGAACGGCCCCTTGCTGCGCGGCCCGTCAAAATGCAGGGCGCGGGCCACCAGTTCCTTGCCGGTGCCGGTTTCGCCCTCGACCAGCACCGGTGGCAAATCGGCGTTGGCCATGCGGCGCTCGGCGTCGAGCAACTGGCCAATGGTGTTTTTCAGGTACAGCATGGGCGCCGATTCGCCGATCAACGCCTGCACCCCCGACTTCTGCGCCTCGCGCTCCTGATAGAACGACAGTGTGCGCTCCATGCGTTCGGTGGCCAGGGCCTTGTCCAGCATCAGCTTGAGTTCGGGCAACGCCACCGGTTTGGTGACGTAGTGGAACGCGCCCTCTTTCATCGCCACCACGGCATCCTCGACGTTGCCGTAGCCGGTCATCATGATCACTTTCAGGTCCGGCGCGCTGATGCGCAGCTTCTGGATCAGATCGTGACCGCTCATGCCCGGCAGCGAGTTGTCCGTCAGCACCACGTCCGGGGCGAACGTACGCATTTGCTCCAGCGCTTCTTCCGCCGAGTGACAGACCGTCACCTCGAAATCCTTACGCTCCAGGTAGGTCTGAATATTCTCGGCGAGGAGTTCGTCATCCTCGACCAGTAGAATGCTGTGCTCCATGATCCTCTCCCGTTGCCACTTTAAAATTGAGACTGACGCGGGTTCCTTCCTGCTCCTGGCTGGCCAGTTCGACCGAGCCGTCAAAGCGTTCCATGATTCTTTTGACCAGGGCCAGGCCCACGCCCAGACCGCCTTGCTTGGTGGTGAAAAAAGGCTTGAAGACCATTTGCTGCTGTTGCCGGCTCATGCCCTTGCCGGTATCGCTCAGGGTCATGCGCAAATGGCCCGGGTGTTGCGATTCGATCTCGATGCTCAGCACGCCGCCCTTGGGCATGGCCTCCAGGGCGTTGGCGAACAGGCTATTGAGAATCTGCGTCAGCAGCACCTGTTGGCTGACGACCGGCGTACAGGCCATCGGCGTGAAGCGCACTTCGACGCCGCAGCGTTTGATCAGCGCCTCGAAGGCGCACAGGGTGTCATCGATGGCCAGCACCAGGTCCACCGTTTCCTGGTCCTCATTCATCGGCCGCAACGACACCAGCAGCTCACGTACCCAGCGCGACATGCGATCGACCTGGTTGATGATGTCGCCGATATTCTTCTGCGCGCCATGGCTGGCGACTTCCTGGGCCAGTTCGGCGCTGGAACGGATGTTCGCCAGCGGGTTGCGCAGGCTGTGGGCTACCGCCGAAGACATTTCCCCGAGGGCAACAAAGGTTTCATTGTTGATCAACTGCTTCTGCTGACTTTCCAGCAGCTTGGCGGCACGCCACACGATCCAGAACAGCCCGAAGTAAATGGCGGCCCCGCCCAGCAGCGTGGCGAACCAGGTCGTCTTGAAACCGCGCTGGATTCTCGCCACCAGGTCCACCGGTTCCTTGTAGATCTCCACCATTGCGATCACTTTGCTTTTGTCGGCGTTGAACATCGGGATGTAGTTCTCGATGAACAGGTATTCCGGTTCCCGCAACAGTCTTTGTTCGGGACGCTCTTCGTCGATCTCGTGGTAGCTGGTGGACACCGGTTCCTTCATTTCGAAGGACTCGTCCAGCTCCTCGTCGTCCTCGATACGCACACCGATCAGTTCCGGGTTGGTCGACCACACCACCGTTCGGTCCTGGGCATACACCGTGGCCAGCAGCAGGTCAGGCAGGTGCTCGACATGATCGAGAAACTCACCGCGCGAAGAAGCCCTGGCCTGTGCAGAAACATCCGGATAGGCGTTGTCTTCGCGCGGGTCGAGCATTTCGCCAATGGTTCTGTTCGGGTTGATCGAGGCATGCCGGATTTCAGCCGCGCCGATGGCCTGGACGAATTGCGCGGTCAGCATGGAATCGCGCTCGATACTTTCTTGCACCACGAAACGCGTGGAAATGTAGCCCAGCGCCAGCGCCACACCGGCGATGATCAAAAAGCTGCCCAGGGAAAACCAGCGCAGCAGGTTGAATTGCCCCCGCAAGCCAATGCCCTCGGCGGCTGGCGGCGGTTTTGGCGAGGCAGGTACTTGGTGTTGTTCGAGTATCTGCATGGAAAGGTCCCGAGTGTGACGTAAGGCATTTCCCGTGGCGTTTCGGATCAGTGTAGGTGGCATTGATCGAACCCGACGGCCTCAATGATTGTATTTAGCCGCTATGGCACCTGCGCCGCCTGCAACGGTTGCTGGCGTTCGGTTTCTTCCTCCAGGAACTCGATGATGGACTGCGCCGCGTTCTCATCCAGGCGCAGGTTTGGCATCGGGATCTGCTCGAAACGCTCGAACAGCTGCGTGGCAATGGGGTCCTTCTCGGCCAACAGGCGATCCGGCTCACGAATCCAGCGGTTGAGCCACGCCGGGTCACGCTGGCGCGTCACGCCAATCAAGTCCGGGCCAATACTGCGCATGCCGATGCCCTGCCCGTCCTGCGGCCCAAGGCTGTGGCACGACGCGCAACGGGTGCGGAACAGCTCTTCACCATTGCTCGGCGGGCGGATTTCAGGGGCATTGGCGTAGCTTTGTTCGGCACTGGCCTGCGTCCAGTTCTGCAAGGTGTTGGCCAGTTGGTCGGCGAGGATCCACGGGTTCTCGAACGGCGAGGCTTTCATCCAGCGTCCGGTGCCCTGGTTGCCGACGATCAGGCTCAGGTTGTGGTCCTTGTTGCGACCGTTGTCGACGCCCTCGATGAACAGCCCGAGCTTTTTGCGCAGGTCGGTGACGGCCTCGAACTCACCGGTCAGAAAGCGCCAGCCCGGCCCGACCTTGAAACGTTGCGCATAAGCCTTGAGCACCGGCGGGGTATCGCTCAGCGGGTCGATGCTGATCGAGTAGAAGAAGATGTCCTGGCCAACCCGGTCCCCCAGCAAGGTTTGCACCTGGCGCAGGCGCGCGGTCTCCAGCGGGCAGGAATCGCTGCACGACGTGAAGATGAAGTTGATCACCACCACTTTGCCTTTGATCAGGTCGTCGAAAAACCGCACCTGCCGACCGTCCTGGTCAGTCAGCAGGGTGTTGGGGAAATAATCCTCGCCCCAGGGCGTCGCCGATGGCGTCGGCGCCAGTGCGCCGTCATGGGCCACCAGGGCACGAGTCGCCAGCAGGCAGGTCACCAGTACCAGGACCAGGTGCATGCCCAGGGCACGGGAACGCGGCGTCGACAGCGCCCTGTCGGCGCGCGCCCGGTTCATTTTTTCACCTGCACTTGCGGGCCGAAGCCGTCGCCATTGCGGAAGGTGGGCAGCGCGGCAGAGTTGACATAGCGCACGCCATCCCAGCTCGGCAGCGGTGTCGGCATCAATTGCAACTGACCGGGTTTCTCCAGGTCCCAGCGCAGCAGCATGGAGTTGTCCTCATGCTGGGTATTGTGACAGTGCTCCATGTACGTCCCGGCGAACTCGCGGAAGTTGATCGCCATTTCGACGCTGTCCAGCCCATCGTTTTCCGAGCCGATACGGTACACGTCCTTGCGTGCCCACTTTTCCCATTCCGGAGGGGCCTTGCCGCCCCGGCTGAGGATGATGCCTTCCTCGAAGTGCACATGCACCGGATGACTCCAGCCCTTGCCGCCAGCCTTGATGTTCCACACTTCCAGGGTGCCCAAACCACTGGCGCCGGCATCGGTCGGACCGCTGGCCAGTTTGGTCGCGGTGTTCAGGCGCCGCGGGTCCATGTGGAAACCGAACCCGCCGTCGGTCTTGACCGTCCATGGTGCTTCATCGGTGCCGTCGGAGCGGCCGAAGATGTAAGTCCGGTGGCGGGCCTTGGCCAGCAGTTGCTTGTCGGCGGCGTTGTCGCGGTGGATTTTCAGCGGGATCATGACCAGGCCTTCGGCCTTGCCGGGTTTGGCCGGTTCATACGCCGCCGGATCCATCGCCAGATCCTGGCCGGTGTACGCCTTGACGTTGAGTTGCAGCACCTTGCCCACCGCCGGATCGCCCCTGTCCCACTGCGGTCCCTTGCTGGTCTGCTTGATCACCGCCAGGTATTTCTCGGAAAGCAGATCGGCCAGGGAAATAACCTCTTTGGGGCCTTTGCCGTCGTCGTGCGCCTGCAGGTTGACGAAGAACAGTTTGTCGCCGGGCTTGATCCCGTTTTTCGCGAAGTTGACGATGATGTCGAACCGCTCGGCGATGCCCTGGGTCGGCAGGATGGCGTTGTGGTTCTGCTTATCACCGTCGGCGTCCAGGTCCATGCTGCCGTCGAACGGCACGCTGTGCTCCATGATGTTGCCGTCGTTGGCGATCATGTGGAACGGCACCCGGGCATAGGACACACCCGAGCCCTTGGGTCCCTGGAACTCGCCGCTGCTGCCCTTGATTTCACGCACCAGCGCCAGCTTGAAGTAACGCGACACCGAGCCATTGAGGATGCGGAACCGATAGCTGCGTGCGCGCACATCCAGGGTCGGTTTCCACTGCCAGTTGACCAGCATCTGGTCACCGAGGAAACCGTCGGTGTTGAACGGGTTGAACCACAGTTGGCCAGCCTGATCCCAGGCCTTGTCGGCGAACACCAGGTTGACGTCGTAGTCACGGTTGCCCCATGGCAAGGCGCTGCCGCTGGGAAGGCGCAGGTTGACGCCGTCGTTCACCGATTCATTGCCGCGATCCAGGGCACTGTAGTAATTCATCATCGCCGCGTTGCCCTTGTAGACGTTCTGCGCGGTGAAATCGAGCATGTGGTCGTGGAACCAGTGGGTGCTCATGGTTTCGCGCCAGTCACCGCGAATCCTGATGGTGCCGTGGTCGCAGGTCTTGCGGCTGGGGGTCATGTCATTGGTCCACAGGGTTTCGCCCGGTGCGCAGGGGAATGCCGCGCGCGGGTCCTCGGCCTTGGTGTTGATGCTGTCGTAGCCGGCCAGCTGTATCGGCCAGCGGTAGTCGTAGTACTGGCCGGGAAAGAAGAACGCATTGGCATAGCCGTCGCTTTCCGCCGGGGCGTGGCCGTTGTGTTCGTGGGTGCTGATGGTGTGCAGGCCAAACCCCATGTTGGCCGACGGATCGATGGGCAAACCGTTGTAGTGACGCATCAACACCGGTTGGCCGTATCGCACCATCAACAGCTTGGGCGGCAAGGTGCCGTCGAAGGTCCACACCGAATTGTGGTTTTGCACCGGCATGTTCGGGTGGATTCGCGCATCGACGCCCCGGGCCGTGCCCTCGGTCGCCGGAATGCCGGCCACGTTGTGATAGAGGCCGCCGGGCCCGAACTCACCCACGGCATAACCGTGCATCTGATGGCTGTCGCGCCAGCCGGTATTGGTCCTGACCCCGGTCTGTACGGTCTTGTAGGCCATTTGCGGGTAAAACTCGTTCCAGCGCTGGTGCGACCAACCCTTTCCCGGCGGGCGACCTTCGGCGGACGAGCCAATGCGGCGGTTGAGGAAGTACTCGATCTGCGCCTGCCAGGGGTTGCGGTCCACCACGTTGGAGAACTGGCTGGGGAACGGCGTCAGGCCCGGTTGCCGCATGAACGCATCGAGGGCCGCGCTCGGCGGTGCGCTGCGAGCTGCACTGGTGGGGTCCTGTTGCGGCAGCGGGCCAATCGCCGCCGGTGGAAACGGCAAGGGTGCCGCCGGTGTGGTGGGGTCGAGCTTCTCCGGCCCGAACTCTTCGAACAGCGCCAGTTGCTGGGTGAAGGGTTGGGCGCCGAACAGCGGGCTGGGCTTGCCGTTGGTGGGGTAGTTGAAACTGGTCTGCACCGTCGGTGGCAGGATGTTTTCCTGGCGCGGGGTGTCGCGGCTGCCTTTGACCCCATCCGGCAGATCGAAGGCATCCTCGTTGGCTTCCGGCATGGTCAGTATGGCGTTGAGGGCTGCCGGTTCGTCGGCCGGTTCGTCGTAATACGCCGAGGGGTCGGAAGGCTCTGGCTGTCGCTCGTCATCGATCGGGCTGGCGCGCAGCGTCGCTGTGCCCAGCGTCATTGTCAGCAGGACGCCCAGCGGCGTCAGCAGGCCAAACCACTTGAAGGAGAAACGCGCTTTCGTGTTCATCACCAGCCGCCTCGCAGTCATGAAGGGGTGCTGGTGGTTCTGCAAGGAGCCCGCCAAACCTGTAACAACTTATTACGAAAGCATTAATACTCGCGGAAACAATGGCTTATCAACATCAATGTGCCATGAGTGAAAAAAGGGGGTGGGGAATGGCACCCGCTAACGGGGAAATGGCATCCCCGTTTTCAGGGGAAGCGCTTGAACGTCAGGCGCACGCAGGTGCCCTCGCCTTCCCGGCTGTCCAGATTCACCGCACCGCCGCAACGCTCCATGATGCGCTTGACCAGCACCAGGCCGACGCCCAACCCGCCCTGCTTGGTGGTGAAGAACGGGCGGAACGCCATGTTGCGTTGTTCCTCGTTCATGCCTTTGCCGGTGTCGCGCAGCAGCACATCGACGCCCCGGGGATCGACCGGCTCGAGCGTGATGGTCAACGTGCCGGCCCTGTCCATGGCTTCCAGCGCATTGGCGATCAGGCTGTTGAGAATCTGCGCCAGCTGAATGGGCTGGCTGAGGACCATGGGCGTTTCCTGGGGGGCGAACACCACGTTGACCCCGGCCTTGGCGATCTGCTGCTCGAACGCCGTCAGGCTGTCGTGCAAGGCCGCCACCAGGTTCACCGATTCCGGTTCGTCATGCAGCGGGCGCAAGGATTGCAGCAATTCGCGCACCCACTTCGACATGCGATCGACCTGGCCGATGATGTCCTTGATGTTCTTGTGGGCCGGACCACTGTCGAACTCCAGGGCCAGCTCGGCGCTGGAGCGAATGGTCGCCAGCGGGTTGCGCAGGCTGTGGGCGACGGCCGACGACATCTCGCCCAGGGCGACAAAGGTTTCATTGGTGATCAGTTGCCTTTGCTGCGCCGCCAGCAGAATCGCCGCCCGCCGCACGATCCAGTACAACCCCAGGTAGATCAGC
This sequence comes from Pseudomonas sp. IT-P12, assembly GCF_949767465.1. NCBI lineage: Bacteria > Pseudomonadati > Pseudomonadota > Gammaproteobacteria > Pseudomonadales > Pseudomonadaceae > Pseudomonas > Pseudomonas sp. IT-P12. The sequence goes on from NZ_CATKPY010000021.1 coordinate 262,320, forward strand.
CCGCCGCCCAGGGCCGTGGCCAGCCAGATCAGCACCAGGCCGCGTTCCATGCGTTCGATCAGGTCCTTGGGCTCCTTGTAGATCTCGACCATGGCCGTGACGTTCTTGCCTTCGGCGTCGAACAGCGGAATGTAGTTCTCGATGAAGATGTACTGCGGTGGCGTGACGAACTTCTGTTCCATCCGCGCTTCGTCAACGTCGTGATAACTGGCCGAGACCGGGGTCTTGAATTCGAAGGCACGGTCCAGGTCTTCGTCAGCTTCGATGGTGGTGCCCATCAGCGCCGGGTTGGTCGACCAGATCACCATGCGGTCGGGGGCGTAGATGTTGGCCAGGATCACATCGGGCAAGTGGGCGATATGGTCGAGGAATTCGCCCCGGGCGTCGGCGCGGGCGAGCGGGTCGACGTCGGGAAAGTTGCGGTCCTGGCGCGGGTCGAGCAAGTCGCCCATGGTCCGCACATTGGGGATCGAGACGTGACGCACTTCGGCCGAGGCAATCGCCTGGATGAACTGTGAGGTCAGTAATGCGTCACGCTGCACGCTCTCGGTAATCACGAAGCGTGTGGACACGGCACCCAGCGCAATCGCCACCGTACCGATCACCGCCATGCTGATCAGCGAAAACCAGCGCAGCAGGTTGAATGGCTGTTTGCGCGAGCGCAGAAGGACATCGCCCTCCTCACTCTGGAGGGTTTGTGTTGGCATGTTCATGGGTGTGCTTCCCGACGACTCCCCTCTTTCGTTATAGCCCATGGCCACGTATTTGCCCGGCCCCGTGTCCCCATCCACCCCCAAACCTGGGGAAAGTCGCCCGATCGCCTCGCCACAGCCACTGACGCCCCCCGCGACAAAAACACCGCAACACCGGGGCTCTCCCGGTCATTTCGGGTTCTTGGTATGGAAGTTGCCGAAGCCCCCTCAACTGACCCAACCCCAAGGGGCAGGTCTTGATAGAGGGAAAACTCATGCACCCTTTACTGTCCAAAACCACGATCGCCCTGATCGTGAGCGCACTCGCTCAAGGCGCCGCCCAGGCTGCGCTGTTTGCCGTAGACCCAGGACCCTATGCACCCGCCAACGGCAATTTCGCCGCCTGGTATCAGGATTCCCACGGTCGCACCCTTGACCTCTGCCTGACAAAAGCTGTCAGTTCCAGGGTCGTCGGTGCACCCGGCGCCCCCAGCTACATGTGCCTGCTGAATCCCAATCCCGGTATTTTCGACGACACCCAGCCGATCGTTTTCCCGGGCAACTTTCCTGATGAAGCGTTCTGGTTTACCGGTGACGGTTCCATTGTCGATGCCGCCCGTGGCATCGACCTGACCTACGTCAGCGCCGTCGAAGCCGCCTTCGCCGCCGAGGATCCCGTGGAAGGTGATCAGGTCAGTTTCGGGCGCATCCGCATTCGCGTCGACGTGCCCACCGCCGGGATCTACACCATCACCCACCCCTACGGCGTCGACATCTTCGACGTGCCGGCCGGTGGACGCCGCGCGATCAACATGACCCGCGACATCGGCATCGGCTCGCCGAAAACCTACGACGGCGCGCTCAAGAGTGACATCGGACCGTTCCTGCGCAGCCTGAATGGCCCCTACACCGAAACCAACCCGGCCACCGGTGCCGCCGAGCAATTCGTAGGCGATCCGAACCTGGAAGAAGCCTTCACCGGTAGCCCGTTCAACACCAACTACATCCGCATCGAAGGGCCCAACGGCCTGGATCTGCGCACCACGGTCATGGCGATTTCCGGCAAGTTGTCGACCGTCGCCCGGCCCACCCCGCTGATTGCCGAGCGCAGCACCTATTCGCGCAAGGCCGGCGCCAGTGCGCCCGTGGCCCAGCAGGATGTGTTCGTGATGGCGCCGCCGCCACCGGCCACGGTGAAACTGGACAGCAACAGCCCGGTGCTGAACCTGACCGAGGCCGATACCACCGGCCACTGGTACGCGCAATCCTCCACCAACCCGACACTGCCCGCCAACCTGGTGGTGACCGCGGACAACCACCTGGCCATCCCCACCAGTACGCCGACCTCACGGAGCCTGCCGCTGACCGACCTGGTGGTGATCTCGCAGGCCCAGTACAGCCTGAACTCGGGCCTGCTCACCATCGTCGCGACCACCAGCGATGAAACTTCGCCACCGGTGCTGACCGCCACTTCGGGCACCGGTGCCGCCATCGGCTCGCTGAGTGGCAACGGCGCAGAGAAATCCCTGTCGACCGGCATCTCGCCGATTCCACCGGCCAAGGTTCGCGTGACGTCATCCAATGGCGGCTCCGACACCGAAGAAGTGGTCATCGTGCAATGAACGCTCTCATGCCCAGATCCGCATCAGGAGGCATCATGAACAAGTGGCCACGCTTCGCGCTCAACGCGCTCGGGCTGACTCTTTCGCTGTCGGGCAGTGCGTTCGCGCAACTGGCTGCCGTCGACCCCGGACCCTACACCTTTGCCACGGGGAAATTCCCCATGTGGTATCAGGACAACAACCTGCTGTCACTGGAGCTGTGCCAATCGCGAGCTACCAGCACCCGGGCACCCGGTGCCCCTGGCGCGCCGGCCTACATGTGTATCCTCAACCCGGAGCCCGGTGTGTACGACGACACCCAGCCGATGGTGTTCCCGGATAACTGGCCACCGGAAGCCTTCTGGTTCCTGGCCGAGACCAGCATCAACGATGTCGGCGGTTATGGCGTGGATGCCTACGTGGCGGGGATCGAAGCGGCCTTCGCCGCAGAGAACCCGGTTGACGGCGACCAGGCCAGCTTCGCGCGGATTCGCATCCGGGTGAACATTCCCGTGGCCGGCACTTACGTCATCACCCACCCCTACGGCCAGGAGACGATCAACGTCACCGCACCGGGTCGGCGGGCGATCAACATCACCCGCGACATCGGCATCGGCGCACCGGGCAACTTCGCCGGCGCGCTCAATGGCGAAGTCGGACCTTTCCTGCGCAGCGTCAACGGTCCCTACACCGAAGTGAACCCGGACACCGGCGCCATCGAGACCTTCGTCGGCGACCCGAACCTGACCGAAGCCGTCACCGGCAGCCCGTTCAACAACAACTTCCTGCGCGTCCAGGGCCCGGCCGGGACCATCCAGACCAACCTGTTCACCGTGTCTGGCAAAGTGCTCGACAACCGCGCCCAGACCCCGGTGGAAATCGGTCGCGCTACCTACCGCCGTACCTCCACAGGTCCGGGCACCAGCAGTACCCGGGTGGAGATCTTCGGCAAATCCAACAATGCCTCGACCCTGTGTTTCCGCGAAAGCGTGGCGCTGGTTCCCGGACCACCACAGTCGCCTTGCCTGGTCACCATGACGGGCGACAACACCGGCCAGTTCTTCGGCCATCGCCTGACGGGCTCGACGGTGCCACCTGTGGTGGTCGTCACCGGCACCGATCCGAGTGGCGCGCACCGGCCGACCGCCGTGTCGAGCAAAATCAGCGACGTGGTGAAAGTGCAGACCGCTCGCTACAACTGGAGCAACCACAGCCTGCTGATCGAAGCCATTTCGTCCGATGAAGTGTCGGTGCCGGACATGGTCGCCCAGGGCTACGGACGGCTGTCGAAGTCCGGCACCCTGCAGCGCCTGACCGTCGCTGACCTGACCCAGCCACCGGCCAGCGTGACGATCAAGTCTTCGGCGGGTGGCAGCGATACCGAGCCCGTGGTGGTGGTCGGCACCGCACCGGACAGCGGTGAGAACCAGGCACCGTTGTCGGTGGCCGACAGTGGCAGCACCAGCTTCGGCGTGCCGATCACCCTCAACCTGCTGACCAACGACAGCGATCCCGACGGCAACACGCCGCTGGCCATTACTGCGCTGACCCAACCGGCGGCAGGCCAGGGCACCGTCGCACTGAGCGGCACCACTGCGGTGGTCTACACCCCACCGGCGGTCGTCAACTCGCCGCTGACCACCACCTTCACCTACAAGGCGCAGGACATCAAAGGGCTGGCCTCGACGACGGCGGCAACCGTGACCATCACCGTGGCACCCAACCAGGCGCCGACGGCGGTGGCTGACAGCATCGCGACCTTGGGTGTGTCGGTGCCGATCAGCGTGCTGACCAACGACACCGATCCGGAAGGCAACCTGCCGCTCGCGGTGGCCAGCTTCAGTCAGCCCCCTGCCGGGCGAGGCAGCGTGACCAGCAACGGCACGGTGCTGACCTACAACCCACCGGCCACCGTCACCACGGCGTTCACCACGACCTTCACCTACTTCGTGCGGGACAGCTTCGGCGCCGTGTCGACAGCACCGGCGACGGTCACCGTGCAGGTCTCGCCAAGGCCACCGGCAGAAAACTTCGCCGTGACCGCCGCCACCGTGACCGCGCGTTCCAACAACCGCTTCACCTGGGACTTCACGGGCACCTCGTCGGTGACCACCGGCAACACCATCACCGTTCAGGTCACCACCCCGACCGGGCTGCAGACACTGGGGACGACCACTGTACCGGTGACCGGACGCTGGCGGCTGACGGTGAACAACACGACCACGGTGATTCCATCGGCCAACCCGACGGCGACCATCACCTCGTCCCAAGGCACCGTGCGCACGGTGCAAGTGATCGCCAACTGAGCCGCGCCCCATCGACCACCCGGTTGATGGGGTCGCCCTCGCCACAAAGGACAAGACCATGAAAACGTCGACCACCGCCCTGCTCTGCCTGCTTCTGCTCTGCAGCAGCGCGGGCGTGCGCGCCGACGATTTGATGGACAACGACGACCTGGGCCCCGGCGCCGACCTCGGCGACTTGCCCCTGCCGGTCGGCCAACAGGCGCTGATCGACCAGAACGGCCAGGCCAACGTGGCGTTGCTGCAACAGAACGGCCAGTCGTTGCTCGGCACCATCGTCCAGTCGGGCAGCAACCAGGAAGCCTACATCCTGCAACAAGGCAGCGACCTGATGGCGATGATCACCCAGCAAGGCTACGGCAACTCGGCCTCGATCACCCAGGCCGGCAGCCAGAACCGCGCGCAGATTTCCCAGAACGGCAACAACAACGACGCCAGCATCGACCAGGCCGGCACGGGGCTTTCCAGCGCCGTGAACCAGTCGGGAAACGGCATGAGCGTTTCGGTCAAACAATACCGTTGAAGCACTGCACCCCTTGGAGGTTTCATCATGTTCAAACTGACGCCCCTCACCGCCGCCATCCTGGTCATGGTCAGTGCCCAGGCCATGGCCGACGACAGCGTTTCCCTGCAGGACCAGACCGGCACCGCCAACGTCGCCGATGTGAAGCAGACAGCGGCGCCCTTCAGTACCGCCACCCAGCAGCAACTCGGCCAGGGCAACGACGCGGCCGCCGTGCAAGACACCGCCACCAGCACCATCGACCAGCACCAGGTCGGTGACTACAACGCCGGGTACGGCGAACAGTTGTTCGAAGACAACAGCAGCATCACCCAGCAACAGGTCGGCGCCTTCAACACCAGCCACGCCAGCCAGTCCATCGGCGTCGGCGGCAACGAAGCGCTGCAACAACAGCAAGGCAGCGGCAACTTCTCCTTCGTCTATCAGGAAGAACAGGAAGCCACCTCCGCGCGCACCTTCCAGGTCGGCGACAGCAACGAGGCCAACATCGAACAGGTCGGCCTGGGCCTGGCCAACTCCGCGACGGTCAACCAGGTCGGCATCGCCAACTACGGCACCGCCGAACAGTCGGGCCAAACCAACGGACAGATCACCATCAACCAGACGGGCGAAAGCAACTACGCCTATTCCGACCAGAGCTTCGGCAGCGACAGCAGCGCCACCATCAACCAGCTCGGCGTGCTCAACGGCACTGAAATCTGGCAGGACGACCAACGCAACAGCCAGGCCAAAGTCGACCAGATGGGCACCAGCAACGAAACCATCGTCGACCAGAGCTTCGGCGAAAACAACGTGGCCCAGGTCCTGCAGGTCGGCGACCTCAACGCCATCTATGCCGACCAGTTCAACTCCGTCGGCTCGGCCTTGACGCTGTACCAGGAAGGCACGAACAACGTGCACTTCACCTACCAGAGCGGCGACAGCCACGTCCTCACCGCCAACTCGGTGGGCAGCCAGAACAAGGTCTACGCCAGCAACTGGAAAGGCCCGCAAACCGGTGGCCAGTTCGGCAGCAACCAGCGCGCGACTATCAACCAGAACGGCACCGCCAACGTCGCCAACTTCACCCAGGACGGCATCGGCCACATCCTGACCACCAACCAGAGCGGCTCTGGCAACAAAACCACGATCAACCAGGCGGATGCCTTCAACGAGCTGTACTTCGACCAGAACGGCAGCGACAACCTCCTCATCGCCGACCAGCGCGGCACCACCAACCTGGCCATGGGCAGCAGCAACGGCATGGGCAACACCACCGACTTCACCCAGTCCGGCACCGGCAACGAGGCCTACACCACCCAGAACGGCAACGACAACATGATCACGGTCAAACAGGCCGACACCCAGAACGTGACCTACGTGAACCAGGGCGGCACCGGCAACATTGCCAATGTCGACCAGAGTGGCGTGACACAGATGGCGACGATTCAACAGATGGGCATGGACAACCGGGCGACCGTGTTGCAGCAATAAGCGCGAGCAAAAAAAACCGCGGCCCTGGTGAGGGTCGCGGTTTTTTTTGGGGGATCAATGCGGTGCCTGGAACTCCAGATTATCCAGCGCCCGATTCACCGCCAGGTCCGCCAGCATGATGATCTGCTGGATACCCAACAGCATGTGGCGTTGCGGACCGTCGACAAATACCGAGAGATCACCGGCCAAGACGCTGGCTGAAGCGAGTGATTCACAGGCACTGGCGAGCAGGGTTTCGGTGTCGATGTCCGGGGCGATGGAGAACATTGTGCTGGGGGTGTGGGGTGACGCGGTATTCGGCAGCGATGGATCAAAAGCCGGGTCGTCGGCAGATTCGCTTTGTGAGGGTGATTCAGGAGGATTGGGCGTTGGTTTTGGCATGGTGAAAGCTCCTGTGACAATCGGAGCCACCAGTACTCGTCGCTAAACAAGTGAAGGTGGCGGCTGTACGAAGGTTAGCGAACCGGTCACAGGTAAACCCGGCAGACCCGAAGGTCTCCGACGCACAGCCACCATAAATGAATGACAGGCGAAAAACGCTTGCAATCATTGCCGGAGGACTTGTGTCCCTGTAAGTGTTCGAGTCGCTAAACCCGATCGCTGAATGGGCAGCGATGCGCAAACGTTAGAGACCCAAGCCAAGGCACACAAGCCGGCGGATTCTGGCGTAGTTGTAGGCAACGGCGCAAGGCATCGTAATGGTGGAAGGGTCCTACGGAAGTAGCCGACCAAGAAGAAATCCCTTTGTAGGAGCCCACCAAACCACCAAACCACAAGGCCGAGCGTTAGCTCGCCTTGCGCGTTTGATCTTGCTTCTGCTTTTGATCCACCCGCCCCTTCGGCAGGCTGAGTGGAGGCATTCATCCGGGGAGTGGGCGCGCAGCGCCGTGCGGCGAAGCCGCACACATCGAGAGGAGGTGCAGCGCAGCAAACCGGAGGCGATGTCCCCGGAGGGATGCCGCAGCGAAGGAACGCCGAGCCCAAGCGAGGGGCCGGACGCTCGGGGCGAGACCTTTTGGTTCCTTTGGGCTGGGCCGGCACTCCGGCGTTTGCCAAAAGGGACTCGACCGTCAGGGCGAAACCATAAGCAGCCGTTACCGCAGCAATGGATATGTACACCCAAGACAACATGGTCGGCTATCAGGCCGCCATCGCTGGCAAGCCAGCTCCCACAAGAATCGCGCGCATCTGCAGGAATCAGGCTGACCGCGACACCGCCATCGCGAGCAGGCTCGCTCCCACAAGGCTCATAAGTGCACCTGCCAATAACCGTGGGCGGTGAGGACGTCTTCGCTGGCAAGCCAGCTCCCACCGGGAAATTGGTACAGCCGCAAAGATCATGGTCAGATCCGCTGCTTTCGCGAGCAAGCTCGCTCCTACAGTAAGCGCCCACCAAACCACCAAACCACAAGGCCGAGCGTTAGCTCGCCTAGCGCGTTTGATCTTGCTTTTGCTTCTGCTTTTGATCCACCCGCCCCTTCGGAAGGCTGAGTGGAGGCATCCATCCGGGGAGTGGGCGCGCAGCGCCGTGCGGCGAAGCCGCACACATCGAGAGGAGGTGCAGCGCAGCAAACCGGAGGCGATGTCCCCGGAGGGATGCCGCAGCGAAGGAACGCCGAGCCCAAGCGAGGGGCCGGACGCTTGGGGCGAGCCTTTTTTGCTTACTTTTTTTGGCGTTTGAAAAAAAGTGAGTCGCCGTAAGGGCGAAACCATAAGCAGCCGTTACCGCAGAAACGGATATGTACACCAGCAAGAACATGGTCAACAGCCAAACCGCCATCGCTGGCAAGCCAGCTCCTACAATGATCGCGGACAACCGCAGAAATCAGGTTACCTGTGAGGCCGCCATCGCGAGCAGGCTCGCTCCCACAGGGTTATGGGTAAATTCTCAAATTCCCGGGCGAATGTCAGGCCGCCATCGCTGGCAAGCCAGCTCCTACAGGGTTCAGATTACAACCAGCGAGAACCAGGTCGGCCCGCAGGCCGCCTCGGTTCACTCCTCCTCGGTCACCCGGTTCTGGCTCAAATAACGATCGAGCGTCTCATTCTGCGCCGGCACCGAGTTATCCCCCGCCACCTGCCACAGACGCCGCTCGATGCCCTGGGCCAGCAGATGCCCCACCGCCGCTTCAATCGCCGACAACACACACAACTGCGCCGGTTCGTTGGTGGTATAGCCAACCTCCGCCTCGAGCAGCTTCTTGAACTCGATGAACTTGAAGACCCCGGCGCTACGACCCACCGAGTAGATGGTCTTGCTGGTCATGACATTGGCCAGCACCTGCCCGCTGCGCACGTCCACCGCCCGCAGGTTCACGGTGACCTGATCCACGCGATACTCCCGGGAAATGTCGATCCCCAGGTAGCGCGCCCCTTCCCCGCCGCTCTTGACGTTGGTGTCGTAGGCAATGATCCCGCCCTCGAGCATCATGTTCGCCGCTTGCAGCGGCGGCAGTTCAGCCTGGATGTTCACCGGGGTGTTGGGCTTTTTCTGCGAAGCGCGGATGATCTTGCGCTCGGTCAGCAGGTTCTGCAGCCCTTCGCGTTCCAGCACCACGAACCAGCCGCTGGCCTGCAACGCGTCCATCAACATGCTCGCCGCCCCCTGGGTCACGCTGGTGGAGAACGAGCTGGCCGGCGTCGGTTTGTACTGCCCGGTCTGGTCGCGGAAACCGTACACCACCGCCATCAACCGGCCCTTGGGACGCGGCATGTTGATCAGGTCGTAGTAAGTCGAAGCCCTCGGGGTCAGCGTCGGCGTTTCAGTGTCCTGTTCGGCACCGATCGGCTCGCGCAGACTGCAGCCTTGCAACGCCGCCAACATCAGCCCCAGCAAGATTATTCTTTTCATGTCCTTTACTCCCCATCACGCCAAGTGCCCTCAAGGGGCCAGGCCACTCACCTGGATTTCCGAAATCTCACCCGTCGCCCGGTCCGTCACGACGATGGTCAATTGGCCGGAGTCGTCGACGACGTTGACGATAAAAGCGTCGGTGGTCAGGCTCCCCGTGTTGCCGGCGGAGATGTTGTCCAGCAACTGCCCGAGCAAGCGTGATTGCAACTGGCTGGTGAAGCGCTCCAGCGCCGAGGTGCCGGCCACCGACGTGCGTTTTTTCAGATCGGGATCGTCGTAGTCGTTCTGCGCCTGGGCATTGTTGAGCAGCCAGGTGCCGTTCAACGGGTTGCCGCCGAACGATGGGTTGATCGGCGTGTAGACCAGTTCCGTGGCGTGCACCAGGCTGCAACTGCCAAGCCCGAGCAGGCACAGGCCGGCCCGCGAAAGCGCTGAACGTTGCGAGAAGTTTGTTGTTTTCATAATTCGTCCCTCTCCAGGTCCGTTGTGTCCTGCAACATGGCTTCCAGCTTGCGCTGGACGATCTGCCCGCGTACCCAGTCGGCGGCGTCGTACGCCTCGTCCTTGAGTTCCACGGTGTTTGGCGGCAGAAACCGCCGGTAAACCAGGCGCTGCTGATATTCCACGGTGACCAGGGCGCCCCAGCGCGCCGAAGGCCGTTCACGTACCACCAGGTTGAAATCCATCGGGCTGGTGGCACGCAGGCGTTCACTGAACGAGTAATAAAAGTCGTGGCCGATGTGCGAAATCGTGTCATCGACGATGAAACCCATCATTTCGTCCTCTTCGCCGGCCGCAGCGGCAGCGGACGCCAGCATCAGGATCAGGGCCAGGCAGCGGCGGTTCATGGCTGCAACCCCTGAGGCGATCTGGACGGTCCCTTGCCGGCACCCGGCGCGCCGTCGAGGAACGCCTTCTCGGCCACGAACTGCCAGTCCTTGTAGCTCGCCATGCCGGCAAAATCCGACCACTGGGTGGGGAAGTCCGCCTGCTTCAACGGCTTGTCCGTGGAGGCGCTGGTGAGGCCGGTGATGCGCCCGTCGAACCCGCGCATCAAGGCCCATTCCCCCGCGCCCAGCGGGTCCGGATACAACTGCCGCAAATGATGCTTGGCATTGGGAAAACGCTCGTCCTGCAACAGGTCCTCAAGGGTTTTCGGGTATTGGGCCAAGCCCGGCGAACTGCGGTAGTAGCTGCGCAGGGCCTGGGCGTATTGGGTACCGACCCAGAGCAACTGGCGCTCGCGGTCACGGCGCGCGGCGGTGGCCCACAACTGGCCGGCACTGGCCAGGCCCATGCCCATCACCACGATCAGGAACAGCACGCCCAGGTAGGTGAAACCCGCCTCCCTACCACTCGGAAAATAGGCTGCCATCACGCGCCCTCCCTGTGGCTCCGCTCTTGATGTCGGCGACCGCGCCCGGTACGCCGTCCGGCGGTGCGACCATCACCCAGAGGTCCTTGCGCTCGGCAATCGGGTCCATCGGCGCATTGCGCAGGTAACGCTGCTCCACCAGTTGCTCGAGCGAATCGGGATAACGCCCGGTGTCGCCGTAATAGTGATCCAGGGCTTCGCGCATCGATGCCAGGCTTTGGCGCAGGGTGGTCTCTTTCGAGGATTCCAGGCTTTCGAAATAACGGGGCATGGCGATGGTCATGAGGGTCGCGATGATTGCCATGACCACCATCAGTTCCAGCAGGGTAAAGCCCTTTTGCCGACGCATGATTCACCACTCCCGATACGCAATGCCGTTGAGGCCCTTGCCCCGCGCCTTCGAATACACATCGAAGATGTCTTCGCCTTCGCGCGGGTTCTGCGCCGAACTGTCGTAGGCACGCAGGCCCCAGCCGCCTTCATCGTCGCGCTTGACCGGGACCAGCGGGTCCCGGGGCACGCGGCGCAGGAAATAGAACTTGGCGCCCTTGGCGCTGCGCACGTCGCGCACGCCGTCCACCAGCACCTTGAGGCTGGGCGGATAGCCGCTGCTGTTCAGCGACTTCTCGATGTAACCGGCGTCGAACGCGCGTTTGTAGGCGTCGATCGCATCGCGGATCTGATACAGCGCGGTGCGCAGTTCCTGCTCCTTGCCCCGGCGCACCACTGTTTCGGTCAGCGGTGCGGCCATGCTGGCCAGCAGGCCGATCAGCGCCAGCGTCACCACCACTTCGACCAGGGTAAAACCACGTTGCGAGGCGTTCATGATCAAGGCTTCTCGATAAAGACCTGGGTGGTGGTCGCGGCCACCGGGCGGTCGATGCGATCGGTGGTCACAGACATTGGCAGGCTGCGATCCGGCGCCTGGATGTGCATGCTGGTTTCGGTGCCAGTGGTGAACTCCATGTCGGACGGGCTCTGGTACGGCAGGTTGCGCACCACCCGCGGGGTGATCGACAGCACCAGCTCCGACTTGCTGACCGAGTCCTTGTTGCTGCCGAACAACCGGCCCAGCCCCGGGATGTCACCCAGGCCGGGGATCTTGTTGCCGGTGGCGCCATGGTCGTTGCGCATCAGCCCCGCCAGGATCTGCGTTTCGCCGTCATGCAGGCGCAGGGTGGTCTGGGCGTTGCGGGTATCGACCTGAACCGGAATCGTGCCCTGGCGGGTCGGTTCCAGCGGCGTGGCGTTACTGACTTCGAGGGCGATCTTGATCGCCACTTCGTTGTTCAGGTGCACGGTCGGCTGCACTTCCAGTTTCAGGCCGACGTCCAGGTAGGTCACGCTTTCGGTGATCACCGGACCCTGGGTGGACGGCACCGAGGTGGCGCTGATGATCGGCACGCGCTGACCGATGTGGATGCGCGCCTGTTCGCGGTTGCTGACGCGAATGGTCGGGCTGGCCAGGGTATTGATGTCGTTGTCCTGGGCGTTGATCTTGGCCTGGGGCGACGGCGAGATGGTAATCCGGCTGGAGTCGATGCCCTTGAGCTGGTTGAGCAGCGTCACCGGCGAACCGTCACTGTTGATCACGCCGAAGGTATTGGGCCATTGCAGGCCGAGGTCGAGAATCCGTTGGGTGGCGACTTCCATCACCTCCACTTCCAGCACCACTTCCGGGTTGGACTGGTCTTGCGATTGCAGGAGTTTTTCGGCCATGCGGATCGCGTCTTCGGTGTCGCGCATGGTCAGTGTGTTGAGGCGTTCGTCGACGAACACGTCGCGGGTCTTGAGCATGGTCTTGACCATGTTCAACGCCGTGTTGGCGTCGATGCTGGTCAGGTAGAACGTGCGCATCACCAGCTCCTGGTAATCCTTGAGCTTCTGCGGCGAATCCGGGTAGATCAGCAGGGTGTTTTCGTTCACCACCTTCTGGTGCAGCTGGTTTTGTTGCAGCAACAGATCCACCGCGTCTTCGATGCGCACGTCGCGCACGAAGATCGTCGCCTTCATGTCCGGGCGCAGGTCCTTGTCGAAGATGAAGTTCAGGCCGGCGACCTGGGACAGCACTTCAAAAATGGTCTTCAGGTTGGCGTCGCGAAACTCCAGGGTGACCGGCCGATCCAGGCGGGTGCGCAGTTGCGGGTAGGGGATGACGTTGCGGCTCTGTACCAGGCGGATACTGCCTTGCAGTTCCAGGGCGCCGGCATTTTGCGGGTCCAGTTCGAGGATCTGCTTGACCTGGCGGTCGGCGCCGTAGAGGTCACCGCGACGCAGGTCGCCCCGGGCCAGTTCGAGTTTTTCATCCATGCTGCGCAGGTATTCGAGCTGGCGCAGGGCGTCCTGGGCACGGCGGTTGTTCGGCTCGATGGTCAACACGCGGCTGTAGTTGATCCGGGCGGCCGCGAAATCGCGACGGGAGCGGTCGGTATCGCCCTCGGTCAGCAGCGCGGTGATGGCCCGGGTCCGGGCGGTATTGAGCGCCAGGTGCAGTTCGGTGTCGCGAGGGTTTTCCCGCAGCCCTTCCTGGATACGTGCCAGCCCCGCCTCGTATTGCCCCTGCTCGATCAACTCGGCAGCTTCCTTGTTGGCCACTTGCGCGGAACTGCACGCGGCCAGCGCAACGCAGAGGCAAAGGCTCATCGACAAACGGATCGGGTTCATGGCGCGCTCCCCACAGACAAGGTCTGGGACAAATGCATAGGCAGGTAGACCAGGCTCAACTCCCTGTCGGAGATGCCCTCGATCCGCCAGGTTTCGTCGATCACATCCCCTTTGCGTACGACGTATATTTTTTCGCCGTTCTGCAAAAACACCTGCAGGTCGGAACGGTCATCCAGCCGGCCAACGAACTGGAACGGCATCGGCGGTGCAGTGGGGGCCTGCACCACCGGGGTCACATTGACGGGTTGCTCGGTGACGCTGGCCAGGGTCGGCGCGGCTTTCCAGCTGCGGGCGGCAAACAGGTCGCCCGCCGGGCTCAAGTCCCTGATCGCCGCCGGTTTGCCCGCTGCGGGCGTGGCCGGCAAGGCCCTCTTGGCCTTGGCGTTGGCCGGGGGGGCGACCGCCGCCAGCGAGACATCGCCCTCTCCGGCCGGCGTCCAGTACTCGGGTAACCAGGCCAGCGCCGCCGCGACGCCGAAGAAGCCCACCCATCCTGCTACGCGCTTGGTGTTCATCATGACCTCGACAGGTAAAGGGTCAGGCGGATGCGCCCGGTCAGGTCGGTGTCGGCGATTTTCTTGCGCTGGAACTCCACGTCTTCCACCACCACCGCTGGCAACTGGCCGAGCAAGGCATGCAGGAAGCGCCGCAGTTGCGGGTAGCTGCCGCGCACCGGCAGCAGGATCTGATAACGCGCCAGGTGGGTCTTGGGGTCGATGCCCAGGGCGTATTCACCCCGTGCCAGGGTGATGCGTTCCTTCGCCGCGAGGGCGTAGATCTTGTCGATGGCCACCGTGGCCTGGGGTTGCGCCGGCAGTTTGCTGCGAAAGTCATCGAGTTGCCGTTGCGGTACCACGGGGGCGGCGACGCTGCCCTCCTCGACCCTGGCCAGGTAGTCGCGGGCGTCTCGGGTCTGCTGGCTGAGCTGTTGCAGCGACTGCCAGTGCGGCATCAGGCCTGCCAGGCCATACACCAGCGCCAACACCAGCATCGCCGCCCCCGCCAGGCCGGGAACGCCCAGGCCCTGCAGGTATTCGTGGACGATCAGTCTAGGGATTCGCATCGCCAATCTCCCAGGTAGCCGACAGGTTGAATTGCACCGGGTGCTCCGGCACGTTGGCCACGATTTCGTGGCTGAGCAGCGACACATCGGACAGCTCGTCGCTGGCCTCGAGGTTGCGGTGGAAATCGAGCATGGCTTCCAGATCCTTCGCCTCGGCGCTGATCCGCACCTGCCCTTTGCGGGCATCGGGGGTCAGGGTCAGCAAGGCGATGTCGTCGCGGGGCATGGCTTCGAGCATGGCGAACAGGCTTTCCCAGGGCCGGCGCAGTTGCTGCGAGACCTTGCGCATCTCGGCAAGGTTTTGCGCCTGTTCGCGGACCTGGGCCGGGGTCAGTTCGACTTTGGCACCGCTATCGCCGGTCAGCACGCGCTGGGTGGTCTGCAGGTGCCCCTGCTGTTGCTCGACCTGTTCGCCCAAGTGCTGCGACATCACCAGGCAGCCCAGCGCCAGTCCCCCGCCCATGGCCAGCAGGCTCCAGCCCAGCGGGCCCGAACGTCGACGGGGCTGAAAATCCAGGTTGAGGGCGCGCATCTCAGGCCACCGCCCGGGACATGACGTACAGGCAATCGCGTACGGGTGTGCGGCCTTCTTCGAGGGTGCGCAAGTGCACATCGGGCAGATCGGGCTGCACGTCGACGCGCGCCGGGGCATGCAGGTAGACGTTCAGCGGGCGCTCGCTGGTGGACGCCTGCAACTGGCATTCGCGGGCGATCAATGCGCTCAGCGCGGCGTCACTGTCGCTGCTGCCCACCGAGCGCACCGAGGTCCAGCGTTGTTCACGGGCCAGCAGCAACACGCTGCGCACTGGTTCCGCCACCACGAACAGGAAGTCGCCGCCTGCCAGGCTCTTGTCGAAGTGATTGAACGCCGCCATCAGGTACGGCTGCACCGAACGCAGGCGCAGGCCACGGGCACGGATCAGGGTGCGCAGGCGGGTCAGCAGGTCCTCGGGCAATGCGCTGGCGACGCGGTCATGGCCCGCCGGCTCCGCCGAGAGCACCAGGCTCCAGGGTTGGCTCGGCACGCCGTACAGGTCTTCGAAGCACAGTTGCGCGAAGCCGTGCAATTCGCCGGGGCTGCTGATCTGCTCGCTCCAGGGCACCAGGCAGAAGCGGCTGAAGTGCCCGGAAATCACCACGCTCAACTCGGCACCGGCACGGGTGTGGTCGGCCAGCAGGTGGTCGAGGGTGTCCAGGGCCACGGCCCAGGCATGGAAGCCTTCGTCGATGAAACCGACGCTGCCCAGCCACAGGGTTTCGCTGCCACGGCGCTGGCCGAGGCCGACGCCGCTGGCGCCGATGACGGCGACATAACGCTCACGAGATAAAAGTGACACGATTGATCTCCTCGAGAGTGGTCCGGCCCTGTTGCACCAGTTCCAGGGCCGATTCGCGCAGCAGGCGCAGGCCACGCTTGCAGGCGTGGGCCTTGATTTTCGCAATCGGTTGGCGCTCGACGATCATTTGCCGCAGCTCATCGTCCAGGTGCAGCAGCTCGGCAATGGCGCTGCGCCCACGGTAGCCGGTGCCGCGACAATGCCCGCAGCCCTTGCCATGAACGAAGTGGTAGCGGGCGGCCTGTTGCGCATCCAGGCCGGAAGCCTCCAGCTCTTCTTCGCTGGGGAGGTACGGGCTGCTGCAACTGGTGCAGACCAGGCGAATCAGGCGCTGGGCCAGCACCGCATTGAGCGCCGACACCAGGCTGTAGGGGTCGATTTCCATCTGAGTGAAACGGCCGATCACGTCGAATACGTTGTTGGCGTGGATGGTGGTGAACACCAGGTGCCCGGTGAGCGCCGATTGCACGGCAATCTGTGCGGTGTCGGGGTCGCGGATTTCCCCGACCATGATCTTGTCCGGGTCATGACGCAGGATCGAACGCAGGCCCCGGGCGAAGGTCAGGCCCTTTTTCTCGTTGACCGGGATTTGCAGCACCCCCGGCAACTGGTACTCCACCGGGTCTTCGATGGTGATGATCTTGTCCACGCCGTGGTTGATCTCGGTGATCATCGCGTACAGCGTGGTGGTTTTGCCGCTGCCGGTGGGGCCGGTGACCAGCACCATGCCGTAGGGTTCGGCGGCCAGGCGACGCAGCTGGCGCAGGGTTTCCTCCTCGAAGCCCAGGGCCTGCAATTGCACGCCGCAGACCTTGTCGGCCAAGTCCTGCTTGTCGAGTACCCGCAGCACTGCGTCTTCACCGAAGATGCTCGGCATGATCGACACCCGGAAGTCGATCTGCCGGCCGCTGATGCCGATCTTGAAGCGCCCGTCCTGGGGCACGCGCTTCTCGCCGATGTCCAGCTCGGCCATGACCTTGACTCGCGAAATCACCTGCTCGGCAAACTCGCTGCCCTGGATCTTGCTGATGTTGTTGAGCACGCCGTCGATCCGGTACTTGATCACCAGGCCGCTGCCGGTGGTGCCCAGGTGGATGTCGCTGGCGTGCATTTTCAAGGCGTCGTAGAGGGTCGAGTTGACCAGCTTGACCACGACGCTGGCGTCCTCGCTGATGCTGGTCAGCGACAGGCTTTGCAGGGTGTCGACTTCGGTATTGGCGTCGGCCTGGGCATTGAGCGATTCCACCGCGTGAAAGCTCTCTTCGTGACGCGCCAGATACGCCTTCAAGTCGTCGGCATGCACCAGGTACAACGGCGCGCCGTGCAGACAGTCGTCGATCCAGGCCAGGCGTGCGGTGTCGAAGGGGTCGGCGAACACGCCGATGACCGCGTCCTCGTGACGCAGCAGGATGAATTCACGTTTCAGGCATTGGGCCAGGGTGACCCGGTCGAACACCGGGGTGGCCTTGAACAGCGTGTCGGTGTCGAGCACCGGGTAATGCAGGGTCGCGCCGAGGCACTGGATGAAGGGCATGGGCGCCAGTTCGCACAACACCCCGAGGGCTTCGAGCATCCGTTCGCCGGAACGGCCGGCCAGCGCCCGGGCCTGGGCCAGTTGCTCACTGGAAAAGCGCGATGGGGGACATTCCAACTGCGCCGGTTCAACGGCAAGGGATAGACGGTCCATGGCTTGCTCTCCAACGCCGGGGGCTTTGAGCCCTGTCGACGCGGCGAGCGATTACGGTGGAGACCGCAGCGGCTTGTCGCGCCTTTACTCCCCGGTGAGCAATTGTTCGTCGTCTGGTGCCTTGGAGGCCGAACTTCGTCGGCGATCCGCCAGCACCCAACTGCCGTCGTACAACTGCAGCGGGAAACTCTCATTCCTGCTCTGGCGTCGTTCGACAAAACCTTCGGCGGTGCCCATGCCGGTGAGGGGTTCACGCTTCATCCCCAGAAGGTCGCACACGGCTCGGGCCAGTTCCGCCATTGGAAACGGTTTGAACAGGATATGGCTGACACCCAGCTGGTGGGCCCTTTCGCAGACTTCAGCGGTCGGGTGCCCGGTGATCAGCACAAAGTGGCAGTTCCTGTTCTGGCGGATAGCTTCGAGCACCTCAAAACCTTCCATGTCAGGCAAGCGGTAATCGAACACCATCACATCGGGTGCGAACTGTTCGGCTTCACCGATACCCGTCGCACCGTCATGTGCAATCCGAACGTCCAGTTCCTGCGCCTGAAGGTAATCCTTGAGGTTTTCTGCAAGAAGCTGTTCGTCTTCAACAACCAGTACTTTGTTTAACAAGGTGGACTCCTTGAAACCGCAGGTCCGATTTCCGAGCCTGGTGGAGTGCGCGCCTTGATAGGGCTAACGCACACTTCATGCCAGGCTGAGCGCCGGTAATTTCACCACTGCATCCCATTGAATTGCTTCGAATCACCTGTTCGTCCAGGCACCCTTTTCCCCAAAGACGGGGAAGCGCACGAAAGGTCGCCGAAGCTTTTCCCCCACTATTGGGGGGCCAATCCTCAGTCGCCGTCAATCCTTTGAATTCGATTGCTGGAGCGCAACTGCGCAAACACCTGCTGACGAACCTGGACTTGTTGCTGTCGGGCAAGGTACGCCCTGACACTTTCCAGTCCCTGTGTTTCTGAGACATCGACCGCCTCCAAGTGGTTCTGTTGAAAGATCAGATGCCAGCCCAGCGGTGTGCGGACCGGCTCGCTGACCCCACCGGGCTGCAAGGCAAACGCTGCCGCTTCGAACGTGGGCAGCATCCGTCCACGGGGGAAATAGCCCAGGTCCCCGCCCGCGCTGGCGGATGCATCTTCGGAACCGCTGCGGGCGACGCTGGCAAAGTCCTCGCCCTGAGCGATCCTGACCTGCATCTGCACCAAGCGTAGTCGAGCCGACTCGACCGCTGCTGCGTCGGCATCGGGCGCGACCTTGATCAGGATGTGCCGGGCCTGCACGGACTCCGGCTGGCCCATTTCGGCGCGGTGCTGGTCGTAGAACGCCCGAACCTGCTGTTCGTCCGGGCCGTCCACCCGGGTCAACTGCTCGAACACTTGCCGGGCCGCGAGCTCGCGGCGGGTGTACTCGGCAAAACCGGCCTCGTCGAAACCGGCATCTTCCAGGCGCCGGGCGAATTTCTCGGCACCGCCGCTGGCGGCGCGCATCTGTTCAACCTGGTTGTCGACGGCAGCATCACTGATGACCACACCGCGCTTGACCGACTCCTGCCAGAGCAATTCACGATCGATCAGCGCGTCCAGGGCCTGCTGGCGCAATTGCTTGTACGCCTTGGGGTTGCGAATGCTGCCCAGCGCGCGGCCCTGATCTTCCAGGTATTCGGCAAAATATCGTTCGAAGCGCAACGCCGATATCTCTTGATCATTGACCCGCGCAACCGCCGGGCCATTGCTGGCCAATGCCCCGGGCAACCACAGGGTCAGCAGTATCAGTAACGTGTTGAATGTCATGATCGAGGCCTCCGCTCAAGGGGTCGCCGTCACCGGTTTATAGGGGGCAACCAGGTAGAAACGCTGGTCAGGCAGATCCACGGTGACGATGTGTGCGCCGTTCAGGCCCAGGCGCCGCCCCGGCCCGAAGCTGATCAGCGGGGTCAGCCCGGTGTCGAAATCATGCAAGCCTTCCAGGGCGTTGATCAGCTTCTCGCGGCTGGCATCGCGACCGGCCTGCTTCATGCCTTCGCTGAGCAGCAGCATCGAACTGAAAGCCCCGACTTGCAGCACCGAGTGCTGGCCGCCAAGTCCCTGCTGCTCGCGCACCTGAGTCAGGGCCAGGCGCCCGGCCTGCGTCCAGTCACTGGGCACGAACGGATAGGAGAGGAACACCCGCCGGGAAAAACCGCTGGGCACCTGCAACAGGTCACCGGCCACCTGATTGGACGTGGCGAACAGGTAAGGCACCTGCCCCGCTGTTTGCAGGCGTGCGGCGAAGCGACTGAAATCCTCGCCGCAGCCCAGGTAAAACACGGACCGCGAGCCCAGCGGCAGTTGTTCCTGCGTCGGGTCGTAGGCATTGAGGCTGACGTTCTGCCAACCGCGTCGCAGCAGGTATTGCCCGAGGTTTTGCGCCGCCTGCTGCTGGCCGGGCTCGTTCGGGTAGGTGATCAGCGTCGGGCCCTGGAGCACGCGCAGGCTGTCGGTGGCGTAATCGGCCAGGGCGAACAGTTGTTCGCGCAGCCCCGGCATCGGTTCGAAAATCTGCCGACTGCTCTGCGTCGCCCCCTGCAACGACACCGGGCCGATCAGCGGAATACCCGCCTGTTCCAGGCGCGCCACCAGTTGCGCATCGAGGGCCGGTGCCAGCGGCGCGATCAGGGCGAACACCTGCTCCGGCCCGATCAACTGGCCCAGCGCGCGTTCGGCACTGGCCAGGTCTGGGCCCGGATCAATGATCGTCAGGCGCAATTGTCGACCGTGAATCCCGCCCGCCTTGTTGATACGCGCGATACTCCCGTTGAGCACCGCGGCCACCGTCGCCCCCTCCTCCACCAGCAGGCCCTGGCTGGGCAGCAAGGTGCCCAGGTGCAGGCTGTCGGGCGTCAGGCCGGGATCACGTTCTTCGGCCAGGCGCTTGAGGTAGGCCGTGAGGTTGCGCTGGTCGTTCATCGACAGCACGAAACGCGGCATCGCCGGGTCGAGGCGATTGTTGCCCGGATCACGCCCCTCCTGCACCGCCCGCGCCAGTGTGCGTTCGGTGTAGGCCGGGTAGTCGCGGCCATTGATGTGCTGCTGGCCGTGGCGGCTGGTCAACCGCGACCAGCTCAGGTCCGGCGGTCGCACCCCGCCCTCGGGCCGGCCCAGACCATCGGCGCCATGGCAGTTGGCGCACGGCAGGCGGGTGGCTGGCAACACCATGTCCGCCGCCCCGACCCGCGCCATGATCGGCTCGCCACTGCCCGATACGCCCTCGCGATACAGGCGTTTGCCGGCACTTTCTTCAGGGCTCAGGGGCGACGCACCAGCGCTCGGAAGGCATCCGGCGATCAGGAGCAGGCCAAGGACCAGGCTGAGGTTCATGGCGCGCCCTCAACGGCCGGCCACGGGCATTGTCAGCAGCTGCAAGCGCTGGGCAATGGCGGCGGCCGGGGCATCGGGACGGATCTTGCTCCAGCGTTTGTTGGCCACATCGCCGACGATCAATTGGGTTGAATGCTGCTCGGGGGTCGGCACGATCTGGCCGATGCGGCTCAATACAAGGTCCATTTGCGCCTTGTCGCCCGTGAGAAAAAACCAGTGGGGCCCATCGACGCCCTGTTTCAAGGTGTAAGCCTTGAGCACCGCTGGCGTGTCCCGCAGCGGATCACTGGTAAGGGAAATGAAGGTGATGTCGTCCGCCTTGTCGCCCAGCACTTCACGCACGTCCTTGAGCTTCTGGGTGATCAACGGGCAGGCATCGTTGCAGCTGGTGAAAATGACATTGAGCAGCACCACGCGGTTTTGCAGGGCATCGCTGTAGAAGCGCAGGGTGTTGCCGTTCTGGTCCTGCAACGGCGTATCGGTGAACCAGGTTTTCGCATCGCGCGTGCCGCTCGCCGGTTGCGTCGCGGCGACCGTCGGCATGGCGGGTTCATGGCCTTCATGGGCGAACGCCATCGAGCTGAAAATGCAGTAACACAGGGTCAATGAAATCCAGTCGACGACTCTCATGGCTGCTGCTCCGTGCTGGCGATGGCGGTGTGTTTGGCGTGGGCGTTGCGCTGGCCGCTGAGCTTTTCCACTTCACGGGTCAGCACGGCCGGGTCGGTGAAGCCGTAGTAGCGCGTCCAGTGGCGACTGTTGCCGTCACCGACGAGGATCAGCGGCTGGTGACTCTTGAAGTCGCCACTGAAACTGCCCAGCCCCTTGAGCGTTTCGTTGACCGACTGCGGCGAACCGGTGAGCCAGCTCCAGCCCGGCCCTTTCTGGAAGGCGCGGGCGTAGTCGTTCAGGCGCCGGGCGTCGTCACGCTGCGGGTCGATGCTGATCGACACCAGTTGCACCTCCTTGCCGACCCGCGCCCCCAACTGCTGCTGCACCTTGCCCATGATCGACGAGACCACTGGACAGACCGTGGAGCAACTGGTGTAGATGAAGCTCATGACCACGATCTTGTTGCTGACCAGGTCGTGTTCCAGGTGCACGTTCTGGCCGTTCTGGTCCACCAGCGGGACATTGGCGAACTTGACCTGGGTGCTTTCGGCGCTGGCGCTCTTGGCCGGCATGGCATGCCCGGCATGTTCGCCCGTCGAATGTGCCAGCGCCTGGCCAATGCCGGTAGCCAGCAGGCAGAGTGTCAGCAGGCCACGGTGTGTAAATCGATTCATGTCGAGGTCCTCTTCAATGAGCGGTGTCGGCCAGTACGCGGACACTGGCAAAGGTCTGGTCGCCGAAACCGGCGCCCAGGGACGGCGCACTGACGTGCAGGTACCAGGCGCCTTGCCGATCCAGGGTGACCGGGGCTTCGTAGATGCCATTGCCGATGTGGCGCGCCACCACCCGTTGCGGTCTTGAACTGGGGGCGAGGAAGTAGCGCAGCTGTACGTCTTCGACTCCGCTGCGCACGACGTTCTGCTTGCCCTGGACAATGCGCAAACGCACGGTGTAGGGATCGCCGAGCACGGCAGTGGTCTTGTCCAGCAGGAACTCCACTTTCGCCACGCCTGTGGGTGCCGCGCCGCTGTTGTCCGGCTCGATCAGCGTGCTGAAGCAGTGGACGATGTTCGGCTGGTTGAGCAGGAAAGCCACGTCGAAACGTCCGGCCGCCGGCAGTTTGACCCGCGCGCTGTACAGGCCCGGCTCGATTTCGCGCAGGCTGCGGTCAATGACCAGCGCCGCCCGTGCCAGTTGCCCGCGATTGGGGTAGCCGGACATGGGGGCGTTCATGCCTTCGGCGTAGAAGTAGGTGGTGTTGTCCACCGGATTGACCACGAACACCGCGTTGTCGTCACGCGACACCGCCAGGCTGGAGGCCAGCGGCAGGTCGCCGGCCATGCGTGGTGGCTGGGTACCGGCCTCGAAACCCTGGGTAATGGGCTTGCGCCCTTCCCCCAGCGACGCCAGGTTGATCATCATCACCTTCGACGACGCCAGCCCGCGCACATAGGCGTAGGCCTTGGTGAACACCACTTGATAGGGCTCGGCAGAGACGTCCAGAGTGTGGATCAGCGAATCGGTGGCGGCGTCGATCACCGCAGCCTGGTTCTCCAGGGTGTTGAGCACAATGCCGAAGCGGCCGTCGGCGCTGAAGCCCATCGGGCCCAGGCCCTGTTTCAAGGCGATCACCCGGCGCACCGACTGGCTCGCGGCGTCGACCACGGTCACCGTGCCGTCCTGACCATCCGTCACGTACGCGGCGCCGGCCAGCGGCGAATACACCACCGACAACGGGTGCGAGCCGGTCCTGAGCTGCTTGATCAAGGTCAGGCTGGCGATGTCGATGATGCTCAGGGTGCCGTCGTCGCGGTTGGTGACAAAGGCGAAGCGGCTGTCCCGGCTGAAGGCGATTTCGTGATGCCCGCCGCCGGTGGCCAGGTGCTTGAGGGTTTTGAGGCTGCGGGTGTCGATCACCGTGACCCCGGACTGTTCGGCCGATGGGGCGTTGTTGCCGACCCACAGCAGGCGTTCATCGGGTTGCAGGGCCACACGGACCGGGTGGCTGCCGGCCGCGACCGAGTCGAGCACCTTGAATTGTTCGCTGTCGATCACCGCCACCTCATCAGCGGCCGGCATCGACACGAACACCCGTTTGTTGTCCCTGGGCGTCACCCAGTCCATCGCTGGTTGCTTGATGTCGATACGCGCCAGGGTGCTGGTGATGCCGCCCACCGAGACCGACGGGTCCACCACCATGACGCTGGCATCGCGGTTCATCACCAGCAGGAAGTAGCTGTTGAGGTCCAGCAGCGGGCGCGCACCGATGTTGGATTTGAGGAATGTGCCGACCCGCGATTTGCAACTCTTGTCCCGGCCCTGGGCCTGATCGGCGGCCATGGCCTGCGGGTCCAGCCAGGCACCCGGCGCGGCACCGGCGAGCGGTTGACCGGAGGCCTTGTCGGTGATGCGAAACAGCACGTCGGCAAACTCGCCTTCGCGCAGCACCCCGTCCTCGGCCAGTGACCGCATCTGCAGCGCCACCGTGACGCCGTCGCGCTCCAGCGTCTGGCCAGCCCCGGTATCGGGCTGTGCGACGGCGCTGAGCACGGTCGGCGGCGTGGCCCGCCAGACGCTCAGCCAGATGACCGCCGCCCCCACCATCAACGTACCGGCCACCAGTGCAATGGTTCTGTTCATTTTCTTGTTCTCCCCTGACAGATCGGTGCACGCGTTCATGTGGGAGCGGGCTTGCCCGCGAAGAGGCCAGCACAGCCAACCTCTCTGAGCCTGACACTCCGCCTTCGCGGGCAAGCCCGCTCCCACAGGTACTGCGGCGCTCTTGGTGGGAGCGGGCTTGCTCGCGAAGAGGCCGGCACAGCCAACATCTCAGTGCCTGACACTCCGCCATCGCGAGCAAGCCCGCTCCTACAGGTACTGCGGCGCTCTTGGTGGGAGCGGGCTTGCTCGCGAAGAGGCCAGCACAGCCAGCATCTCAGTGCCTGACACTCCGCTTTCGCGAGCAAGCCCGCTCCCACAGGTACAGCGGTGGTTAAGGAGCCGGTGCCGGCTCCGGTTCATTGGTCACCCGCAACAACCCCCACAGCCCGGCGGTATTACCGAAGGACGCGTTGTCGCGGTACAGGTAGTCCCCGGCGATCGCATTGCTGCCCCCGGCGCTGGGGTGCATGAAGCTGAAGTGCGCCGCTGGCAACACGCTTTCCCGGGCGCCGATGTACATCGACATCGGGTTGTAGCCGAACTTCACCGAACCGATGCCCGGGGTGCCCATCGGGTAGCCGCCCAGGTCGCTCTTCTCGGAGACGAACGGGTTGACCGACCAGACGTGACCGTCGAGCTGGAAGGTCGAACCGCGACTGCCACCGGACGGCATCAGGATGTGCGTACGGAACGGCTGCCCCGGCTTGGCGTAGAACACCGGCGTTTGCGGATCGCCGCCCACCAGCGCGTTGCTGTAGGCCATGTGCGCATTGGGCACGTTGCCGTAGCTGCCCGGGCTGCCGGCGTGGCCGAACGGTGCATCGGGGGCCAGGCCAAAGCGGAACCAGATCGGTTCGACCTTGTAGTTGATGGCCATGCTGGCGTTGTCCTTCGGATCGTTCGGCACGCCATTGCCCTCCGAGGCGATGCCTTCCACCGGCCGACCATTGGCCCAGCGGGTGTTCAGCGCGCGCTGCCAGACCATCGCAAAGTCGCGGTAGCTGGTCTGGCCAGGGGCCGTCACCGTGGCCGACGCGCGCTTGGCATCCTCAACCCAGGTGGAGCCGATCGGCAGGATGCTCATCGCGCCACCCAGGCCTTTTTGCGGCTGCTTGATGACGTCCGCCGGGGTGATGTTCAACCCGCCGAACTCCACCGCCGTGGCGTTGATGTTGTCAACGTTGCGACCCAGCTGGGTGATCGGCTTGCCTTCACGCTCCAGGTGCCCGGCGTAGTACTGGTAGGTACGGGTCGGGTAGGCACCGGTATTGCCGACGCGGGGTGGCACGGTCTGGATCGGGTTGGCACCGACGTTGGCCCCGTCGGACTTGGTGATGTCATACGCCAGCAGTTGCGCGTGCAGCCCCACATGGCTCGATGGCCGCAACAGGTTGTTGTTGAAGGTGGTCGAGCCCATGCTGTCGTTGCGGTCGCGCTTGGCCAGGCCCTGCAGGATCGCGGTCTGGGCCAGGTCCGGCATCACGCTCGGCAGGCGGTTTTCCAGGGTGATGTTGATGCAGTCACCGGCCGCCGCGCGCAGGATCAGCGGCTCGACAGGAATACCGGGCTTGAGCTTGCCGGTGGTCACATCGAGGTCGCCCTTGCGCACGTACAGGATGGCGGTCGGGTCATGCAGCGGCCCGCTTTGCCCGCCGATGGTGAAGGTTTCGCCGTCCTCTTCGTCGACCACCGTCACCTGCGGGATGCTCATCGTCCGCGAGTTGAGCACCAGGGTGCCGCCGGTGGGTTTCAGCGGCCCGCCGACATGCTGCCCGATGCCCGCCGGGTCGCCGATGCTCAGGCCCAGGGGGTTGCTGAGGATGTCGTTGGCCAGCGCGGCGACCACTTCATAGTTGCGCTGCACGGTCGGCCGGGTCCCGATGCCATTGGGGTTGGCACCGATCCGTGGGCAGATGCCGTCGAATGCCACGGTGTTGCGCATGCCGGTCGGTTTCGAGTTGTTGGGCAGCGCGAACAGATCGCTGCGTTGCGCGGTGTAGTTGCGCATCACGCCCCAGATACCGTTCCAGTAGCCCTCGATGGCCGCGTCCATGGTGTAGAGGTAGTCACCGGTGGTGGCCGCTGCGCTGGAGATCATCGACACCGGCGCGTTGAAGCCCATCTGCTCGGAGATCCCGACCATTTGCGAGGCGCGCCAGCCGGAGTTGGAGCTCGCGCCGAAGCCGGAGCCGCTCTGCAGCCATTTCACACCGTGCAGGGTGACGTTGTGCTCCTCTTCGTGACCGCCGGCGTGCACCCGCAACCGCACGTTGTCACCGGTGTAGGTGCGCAGCATCGGGGTGAACGGGTCACCCGGTTCGGCGCCGCCCTTGTTGATGTGCGGCGGGAACAGCGTGGTGCCGCCGGTGGGACCGGTGGCCGAGGTGATCAGGTTCGGCGCCAGGTTCATCGCCGGGATCGCACGGTCGGTACGGCTCTGCATGGCGTACGCCAGGTCACCGCCCAGGCCGTCGGCCTGCATGCCGCGCTTGCCGTCCGGGCCGACCTTGTTCGGGTCGAACACCCGCAGGGCCAGCGGTTCGTTGCGGTAGTTGACGACGAACATGCCCGGGTCATCCACCGAGATCGCCTGCGGGCATGGCCGGCTTGGGCAGCCCGGTTTGACCCCGCCACGCAGTTCCACCACCGCTTCGAGCAACTGGCTGGTGTTGTCGCGCACCGGCGGGTTGATCGCGTAGCGGAAGCTGTCGGCGGTGGCCGGGTAGGCTTGCGGGTTGGGCACGCCGTTGGGGCCGGCGCCGACGTAGACACCGGCTTCATAGGCATGCTGGAAGTCGCTGTACTCCAGGAAGAACTCGCGGAAGCTGTCGTTCTTGCCGTCATAGTCCAGATCGCCAGTGGAAATCACCGCCTGCCACGAGGTCGGACCGCCGTCCTGCCGCGCACCGCTGTACAGCGGCTCGCCGGTTTCGGCATGAAACCAGGTGGAACCGGCCGGCTCAGCCAGTACAGTGGCGTACAGGCCGATCTGCTGGTGAGTCGATGGGCCAAGGTGGTCGTGGGTAAAGATGGTGCCCAGGCCCCGGTCGATGCCCTGGGTGTTGATCACCGGGTCGACGAACCAGCGCTGCATGGCCGTGCGTGCGCCCACCCAGTCTGCCCGACCGAACTGGCCGAAGTACGGGTGGTTTTTCGCTTTCGGACAGGCCGGAGTGCCGTCACGCGGGTCGGTGCCTTCGCACTGGTTGAACTCGCGAATGGCGTGGATGCGCTCCTGCACGGCACCGGGGGAAAGCACGCCGTCTTCGTAGTTCCAGCCGTTGGACGAGCCATCGGCAGACGTCAGGTCCCATTTGGGCAGGTGAATGTGCTGACCGATCACGTCGGTCGGCGTGCGCACCTGATAGTCATCCATCTCGTAAGTGGCGGGCACCAGGTTGGTTTGCTGGTACTGCACGCAGTCGAAAGTGTTCATGCGCATCACCAGTGGCTCTGGCGGACGCTGCTTGGTGATCACCGGCCAGGCGTCCTCCCACAGGGCGAGAATGCGCGCCTGCGGGAAGTGGTAGCCGACCTTGTTGTACACCGCGTCGAACTGGATATTGGCGGCCTTGTACACCCGTGGCCGATCGGCGGTGAAGGTCGAGGAGCCGATGAACGACATGCCATCCATGCGCTCACCGCTGGCGAATTCGCCGGTACCGGCGCTGCTGGTCAGGCGTTTTTGCCGGTCATCCATGCACGGTTCGTAGTAAGGCGCGCCAGCAATCGGCAAGGCGCCGTTGGTGCGGAAGTTGCGCGCCACCACCTGGCTGCCGGGCAGCACGGCGTAGCTGGGGTGATCCTTTTTCGCATGGAAGGCCATCGCTGCCTGTTCGACTTCGGTGCCCTCTTCCGGCAGGTAAATCGGTTTGGCCCGGGTCACGGCCTTGGAGAAATCCAGGGAGGTGGTGACCGTCTCGGCCTCGCCGCCCTCGGCGACACCGCCCAGGGCGTGACGCGGCAAACCGCCGTCCCAGCCGCCGGACTGATTGGGGTCGAGGTTGGCCCACAGCGCCTTGCCGCTGGCCTTCAAGGCCTGCGCCGTGGCCGCGTCGAGCATGTCCAGTGGCGGGGTCGGTGGGCGTTGGCCGACCGAGCTTTCCATGCCACCGATCCAGAAGGGATAGCCGGGGTTTTTCAGGGTGCCGTCGGCGTTGCGGTTGGCTTCGCTGCGATCGATCAGGGCGAGAGAACCGATGGCCTGGGCACCGCCCTCGTGATGTTCGCCGTCGTCGTCGCCTTCCTCATCGTCATCTTCATGGCCAGCCACCAGCGCTTCACCGATTTTCGGTACGACCGCGACCTTGCCGGGCATGGGTGCCATGGCTTTGCCTGGCAGCGGCACTACAGCCGGAATCGGCGTGCCGGCGACGATTTCGCCATCGGGCAAGGCCCGTGCACCGGCGGCGGGTTTACCGTTGCGCAGGGCATAAGGCTCAGTGTGGAAACCATCGGCGCCCTGGTCCGAGACCTCGAGCCGGGTGCCCTCCTCGAACACGTCATGCACCCGCCACATGGCCCACATGCCCTGGGCGAAGTGCGGATAGAAGTGGCAGTGATAGATCGCATCGCCCGCCACCCGGTTGCGGTTGCCCGAGCCGCCATTGGCGATCTCGTAGGTGTAGCCGGCGCCTGGGCCGATGCCCTGGGCATCGACGTAGTCGGAGTTGTCATCGTTGGGGTTGAACAGCCACTGATGGCCGTGCAGGTGGAAGATATGGTGCTCGTAGCCGTTGTGGGTGTTGCGGAATTTGACGAAATCACCGATGTAGCTGTGGGCGACGTTGGACGGCTCCGACGGATACAGCGCAGCTGTGGCCTTGACCCCCACCTGATCGGCGCTCGGTGCCTGGCCGGGGGTGATGCCTTCGAGCCCGACGTTGGCCGGTACATCGACCAGCATCGCCACGTCACCGACGGTGTGCGCACTGAGGAAGAATTCTTCATAGGCGCAGGACAGGCAATCGTGCATCGGCCCCACGCCCAGGCGGTTGGCGAGCACTTCCGCGCCCATGCCACCGGCCCCGTAGTTGATCATGAAGGAATCGCGGGTCGGCTCCAGCACATGGCTCATGACCGGGTCGGCGAAATATGCCGGGAAGGCTTGGGTGACGGCGGTTTCATCCTGGAACTGTGCCGAGAAATCGCGGAACGGTTCCAGCCGGTTGGGCAGCGCCGGGTTGCGTTTGCCGACACTTTCCAGGGGATAGGTCACGGCCGGAAAACTGCCGTCGGCGTTGCTGCCCATGACAATCGCATCGGCTTCGCTGGAGACGATCTCATTGCCGTCGACCATGTTGATGATCGGCTTGCCGGCCTTGCCCTCGCGAATCCAGGGTTCGCGCTGCGGGTAGCGCGCCTGATAGTCGACGATGGGATGACCGGCCGGCGTACGGCCGGTGCTGGCCAGGCGCATCTCTTCTTCGGTGATGGTGTTGCGGTAGCTGCGCCCGCCCTTGGGCATGACCGCTACCTGGCCGAACAGGCCGTTGGCGTTGTTGCCGGCGGCGCCTTCACTGCCAAAGGTCGCGCCACGGCTGCTGACGGTGAACGCCCCTTCGCGTTCGGCGAACAGCGTGTAGGAACGGCTGGCGCCCGGCGCGACCAGGGTGTTGGCGTTGCGCCCGGTGAAGGAAGAGATGTCATCGATGCTGTTGACTGCCTGCAGGCCGTTGACCTGGAAACCCACATGGCGGTCGGCGACCTGCTCGTCGGCCTTGAAGTTTTGACTGCCGCCGCCAACCGCTTCGAATTCGCCTTCTTCTTCCTCGCCCTCTTCTTCGCCTTCGTCGTCATCCTCGAAGTGCTTGTTCGGGTTGGCCTGGTACGCCAGCAGGTTCTGCAGGTTGACGGTCAGGCAGTCACCGGCGGCGACCCGCAGGACCAATGGGCGTGGGCGCTTGTCGGCGCGCAGCGACACCTTGCCCGGCACCGCTGCTCCGCCCTTGTCCAGGGGCACCTGCTGCTCATCGACCACATCATGGCGCAACGCGAACATCATGCCGTTGACGTTCTGTGCGCCCAGGCGGTTGAACATCAGCGGCTGGTCCAGCGCCACGACGTTTGCCACCAGATTGCGTTCGCAGCGCGCGGCCGCTTCGGCCAGCTCGACGCCCAACAGCGGCGCCAGAAACAGCAACAGGTTAACCAGGTGATGAGCGTGGGGGATGCCGGTCATGATCAGGGTCCTCGCTGTGGGTGCTCACAGGGAATGGTTCTCGACAAATCCCCTGGAGCAATCCGCATGCCATAAATATTTTTGTTATTTATCAATTGCTTACACAAACGACTTGATAAGTCGGGGGAAATCCCCCACCCACTCCCCCACTTTTCGGGTTGAGGCGCTGTGCCATAAGCACCACATGCCTCTGTGGGAGCGAGCCTGCTCGCGATGGCGGTGGATCAGCCAACATCCATCTCGACTGACCTTCCGCCTTCGCGAACAGTGGTCGGGTCGTTGAAGCATTCAGGGGGTAATGCCCCACTTCCGGGGCAACCCCCATTACAGCGGCGCATCGGCTGCCAGCCCCTGCAAACGGCGGTACTGGCGCAATACGCTCGGCACGTAGCGCTGGGTTTCGGCGAACGGCGGGATCACCCCGCCACGGCTGAGCACCGCTTGCGGCCCGGCGTTGTAGGCCGCGACGGCAAGGGCGATGTCGTTGTCGAACAGGGTCATCAGGCGCTTGAGGTATTTGGCCCCGCCCTGGATGTTGGCCCTGGGGTCGTAGACGTTGGTCACGCCCATCTCACGCGCTGTGTCGGGCATCAGTTGCATCAACCCGCCCGCCCCCTTTGCCGACTGCGCGCGGGGGTCATAGGCGGACTCGGCCTGGATCACCGCATGCAACAGCGCCGCCGGCAATTCGTTGGCCGTGGCGGCCGCCGACACCAGCTCGGCGTAGGGTTGCCGGGCAATCATCTGCGGTTGCTGATCGAGGCTGACCAGCGACGATTGCGGCTCGTGAATCACTCGCTCATAGGTGCGACCAGGGCGGTGGACGTTGGACAGAACGTAGCTGCCCTTGGCGTCCACGGAAACGAATACATCGGCCTGGGCAACGCCGGCCAGCAGCACACAACCGAGCAGTCCCGCGGTGAGTGTTCTCATTATTCTTCTCCCCTGACCGACCCCGAAAAATGGGGCTATTGCCCCAATGGCCGGTGGTGAACCAGCCATACGCAAGCACTGTGCCGAGTGCGAGGAGGCCCATGATTCAAGGGTTGCGCGAGGATCCCCGGGGGTGAGCATGGCTATTGCATGAGCGACCAGGGCGACCCTTCTGTCGACTCTGTGAGGTCATCATGAAACAGCAACTGTCTTGCACCCCGCCGGGGTGTTCAGTGCGAACCCAACGTGGGTTCACCCTGCTCGAATTGTTGGTGGTGCTGGTGGTGCTCGGGCTGTTGGCCGGGATCGTCGCACCGAAGTATTTCGCCCAACTCGGCCGCTCCGAAGTGAAGGTGGCCAAGGCGCAGATCGAAGGGCTGGGCAAGGCGCTGGACTTGTATCGCCTGGAGGTCGGCCACTACCCGTCGACCGAACAGGGCTTGCAGGCGCTGGTCACCGCACCCAGCGACGAATCCCGCTGGAGCGGCCCGTACCTGCAGAAAAAACTGCCGCAGGACCCCTGGGGCCGCAACTACACCTACCGCTACCCCGGCGAAAACGGCGAGTACGACTTGCTGTCCATGGGCAAGGACGGTCAACCCGGTGGTGACGGCGAGAACGCCGAAGTCACCAGTTGGCAATGACGGGAGGTGAATATGCGTTTTCATCTCAAGGCCGTCGGCAAGGCCGGCGTGGTCTCGATGAGTGTCGAAGCCCAGGGCGACAGCGAAGCGCGGCGTATGGTCGAGGACCAGGGCCTGCGGGTGGTCAGCCTGCACGCCGAACGGCACTGGCGGGCGTTGCGCCTGCGCCAGCGCGAAACCTTCAACCTGGTGCTGTTCAGCCAGGAACTGACCACCTTGCTCAATGCCGGCCTGCCGTTGATCGATGCGCTGGAAAGCCTGGCTGAAAAGGAAACCGCGCCCCAGGCCCGCAAGACCCTGAGCGAACTGGTACGCCTGCTGTACGAGGGCAAATCGTTCTCCCAGGCCCTGGCCCAGCTGTCGGCGGTGTTCCCGTCGCTGTACGTGGCCCTGGTCCAGTCCAGCGAGAAGACCGGTGCCGTGGGCGATGCCCTGGGTCGCTACGTCAGCTATCGCCAGCGCATGGACGAGGTCCGGCAGAAAATCGTCAGCGCATCGATCTACCCCTTGCTGTTGCTGGTCGTCGGCGGTGGCGTGGTGTTGTTTCTGATGGGCTACGTGGTGCCGCGGTTCAGCCTGGTGTTCGAAGGGCTGGGCTCGAACCTGCCGTGGCTGTCGCAAATCCTGATGAGCAGCGGGATGTTCCTGCACGCCCATCAGGCGGAATTTTTCGCTGGCCTGGCCAGCCTCATCGTCAGCCTCGCTTTCCTGCAACGGCAACCGACCTTCCGTCGGGGCGTGGACCGGTTGATCGAAAAACTCCCGGCGGTGCATCAGCGCATTTTCATGTATGAGCTGGCCCGTTTTTATCGCTCGCTGGGGATCCTGTTGCAAGGCGGCATTCCCCTCGTCACCGCCATGGGCATGGTCCGTGGCCTGCTCACGGTCGCCTCGCGGACACGCCTGGACGAAGCCTGCGAACGGGTGCGCGAAGGCCAGTCGCTGTCGACAGCGCTGGAGCTCAACCGGCTCGTCACCCCGGTGTCCCTGCGCCTGCTGCGGGCGGGCGAACAGTCCGGCAACCTCGGGCAAATGATGGAGCGCAGTGCCGACTTCTACGACGAGGAAATCAGCCGCTGGATCGAATGGTTCGTGCGCCTGTTCGAACCCCTGCTGATGACCTTCATCGGCCTGCTGATCGGGGTCATCGTGATCCTGATGTACATGCCGATCTTCGAGCTGGCCTCGAGCATTCACTGAGCCGCTGAATAAATCCACCGGTGAGGTGTTCTCTGATTGAACCCGCAATACGTTGCATCGTTTATCAACGTTCGAGAACGAAACAAGAAGACGGAGAACGACATGCACATCAACAGACTTTTACTCGCGGTCGCGATTGGCGCGGTCCTGTCCGCTTCGACCGTGTTGATTCCGGACAGCCTGTCCCACGTATCGAGCGCACAGGCCAAGGACGGTGGTAGCGGCGGTGGCGGCGGTGGCGGCGGCGGTCATGGGGGCGGTGGAGGCTCCGGCGGAGGGGGTGGCGGCTCTGGCGGTGGCGGTGGAAACGGTGGCGGTCATGGCGGTGATCATGGCGGCGGCAACAGCGGCCACGGCAGCAGCGGCAGTAGCCACGGCGGCAACAGTCACAGCGGCAATGACCATGGCTCGGGACACTCCGGCAACACCGCCTCCTCCGGTCGCAGCGGCACCCACGCCGAACCGGGTGACGACCACGGCGTGCATCGTTCCGGTGAAATCGGCGACGACCACGGCGTTCATCGCTCCGGTGAAATCGGCGATGATCACGGCGTGCATGTGGGTGCCGAGCCGGGTGACGACAAACGCTCCTGACCACAGCTGATCCCGCCCTGTGGGAGCGAGCCTGCTCGCGATAGCCGGCTGTCAGGCAACATTTTCATTAACTGACCCAGCGCCATCGCGAGCAGGCTCGCTCCCACAAGGAATGCAGCCTACAGCCCCCCTTCAACCCCATCCAGACGCTCACGCAAGAACTCGATCAATGCCTGCACCGGGCGCGAACTCTGGCGATGTTGCGGATAGACCGCCGACAACGTCAGCGGTTCGGGCTGATAATCCTCCAGCACGGGCACCAGCCGTCCATCCTTCAGCGCTGCCCCGACGATGAACGTCGGCAGGTAGGTGATCCCCATCCCGGCAATGGCCGCCTCCTTGAGCACCTCGCCGTTGTTGACGCGCATGCGTCCGGCGACGTTGACTGCCAGTGGTTTGCCCTGCCCCGCAAAGCGCCACTGCACCTGGCGGCCGTGACCGTATGGCAGGCAGTCATGGCCGTGCAGGTCCTCGGGCTTGAGCGGCGTGCCTCGCTCGGCCAGGTAGGCCGGGCTGGCGCAATACACCCGCTGGATGGTGGCGATGCGGCGGGCGATCAGCGTCGAATCCTCGAGCACACCGATGCGCAACGCCAGGTCGTAGCCCTCGCCCAGCAGGTCCACCGGCCGATCGCTCAAGTCCACTTCCACCGTGACGTCACGGTAGCGTTGCAGGAACACCGGCAGCAGGCAGCCCAGGTGCGCCAGCGCAAAGGACAATGGCGCACTCAGGCGAATACTGCCGCGCGGCTCGGTGGTCTGGCCGGCGATGCCCTGCTCCACCTGTTCGACCTCGCCGAGCAGGCGCAGGGCCGACTCGTAATAACTCTGCCCCAGGGGCGTCACGTCCAGTCGCCGCGTCGAACGGTTGAGCAGCCGAACCCCCAGACGCTCCTCGAGCTGCATCAGGCGGCGGCTGACAAACTGTTTGGACAGGCCCAATTGATCGGCGGCGGCGGTGAAGCTGCCGGAGTCCATGACCTGGCAAAAAATACGCATGTCTTCGAACGGGTTCATTGTCACTCCCTGGTTGACAGTTAAACGCTTTATAGCCGCTTTTTCCTTTTACGGCACCTTATTAATCTGTGTCCACGGTGTTGCTGAGGCCTGAAACCCAGCGCCAGCAGCCCTGACCAACAGGTTACGAACATCCAATCAATCAAAAAGGAATTGCCCCATGAACGTCGTCAAGAAAACCCTCACCGCTTCCCTTCTCGCCCTCGCTGTCGGCAATGCCTTCGCGGCAGGCAGCCCGGGCGTCGAGCACAATACCCAGGCGTTCCTCGAAGCCCTCGCCGCCGGCGGTGGCAAGCCGCTCGAGCAGTTGAGCCCGAAAGACGCCCGTGCAGTGCTGACCGGTGCACAGAACTCGGTGAAAGTGGACCTCTCGGGTGTTGACGTCAGCGATCGTGCGATCAAGGTCGACGGGCAGACCATCGACCTGAAAATCGTGCGTCCGGCCAAGGTCAAAGGCGAGTTGCCCGTGTTCATGTTCTTCCACGGCGGCGGCTGGGTGCTGGGTGATTACCCGACTCACCAGCGCTTGATCCACGACCTGGTGGTCGGCTCCGGTGCCGTCGCGGTGTACGTCAATTACACGCCATCGCCGGAAGCGCAGTACCCGACCGCGATCAACCAGGCCTACGCCGCGACCCGTTGGGTGGCCGAGCACGGCAAGGAAATCGGTGTCGACGGCAAACGCCTGGCCGTGGCCGGCAACAGCGTCGGCGGCAACATGGCCGCGGTCGTGGCATTGATGGCCAAGGAACAGAAAACCCCGGCGCTGCGCTTTCAGCTGCTGATGTGGCCGGTGACCGATGCGCAGTTCGAGACCGGCTCGTACCAGCAGTTTGCCGAGGGCCACTTCCTCACCCAGGGCATGATGAAATGGTTCTGGGACAACTACACCACCGATCAGGCTGAACGTGCGCAGATCCACGCCTCGCCCTTGCGAGCCAGCGCCGAACAGCTCAAGGGTTTGCCTGCCGCCCTGGTGCAGACCGCCGAGTTCGACGTGTTGCGTGACGAAGGCGAAGCCTATGCCCGCCACCTGGATGCGGCCGGCGTAGCGGTCACGGCCGTGCGCTACAACGGCATGATCCACGACTTCGGCCTGCTCAATCCGCTGAGCCAGATTCCGGAAGTCAAGGCGGCGGTGCGCCAGGCGGCGCTGGAACTCAAGACTCACTTGAACTGAGTTTCCCCCCTGTAGAAAACCTGTGGGAGCGAGCCTGCTCGCGATGGATGTGAAGACGACGCGTTCAATCATCAAACACGCGCCATCGTTAACGTCCATCGCGACGGTTCGACGCCTCGACATGCTCGCTCCCACAGGAGTATTCCAGCCCCCCTTTGCGGAGATGCCCCATGTCACTCATCTACAACCACCTGCTGTCCCTGAGTGCCCTGCTGCTGCTCATCGACACCGTGCTCTGGCACCTCGCACCGTTCAAGCATCGCGTCACGCGGGTCGGTGTGCGCCTGGTGTTGTTCGTGTTGTTCAGCGCCATCGGGATCAACGCCGGGGTCAACCCGTTGCAGGCGCCGCTGTTCGCCGATGATCGGGTGGCACAACTGGGCGCCACGGCGCTGGGGATTCTCTGGTGGCTGTACGCCGCGCGGGTGCTGACCGAACTGATCGGCCTGGTGCTGATGCGGCGCATCGGTCACAGCGGGCGCCTGCTGCAGGACGTGATCGGCGCACTGGTGTTCCTGGCGGCCATCGTTGCGGCGGCGGGCTATGTGCTGGAGTTGCCGGTCAAAGGCCTGCTGGCGACCTCCGGGGTGGTGGCCATCGTCGTCGGCCTGGCGTTGCAAAGCACCCTGAGCGACGTGTTCTCCGGCATCGTGCTCAACACCACCAAGCCGTATCAGGTGGATGACTGGATCGTGATCGACGGCGTGGAAGGCAAGGTGCTCGACATTGACTGGCGAGCGACGCACATGCTGACCAGCGCCGGCACCACCGCCGTGGTGCCGAATTCGGTGGCGGCCAAGGCGAAAATCGTCAACCTGAGCCGGCCGAACAACATGCACGGCGTGTCGATCAGCATTCAGGTGCCCAATCATATTCGTCCACGTCGGGTGCTGGATGCCCTGGAGCGCACGCTGCAGGGCAGCAGTCGCCTGCTGTCCAATCCGGCCCCGAAAGCAGTGCTCAAGGAAGCCGGCGAAAGCATGTCCGAATACGTGGTCAGCGGCTTCATCGCCGAGCTGGGCAAGAAAAGCGAAGTGCGCAATCAACTGTTCGACCTGGCGCATCGACACCTCGAAGCCGCTGGCATTTCCCGTCGACTCGATGGCGTGATCGAGCCGACGACCCGCGCCCGGACGCTGCTCGATGAGGTCAAGATTTTCCGCTCCCTGAGTGACGATGAACGCGATCAGTTGGCGCAGTCGATGGTTGCGCAGCAATACGCGGCGGGCCAGGTGGTGCTGGGTCTGGAGGAAGTGCCGGAGAGCCTGATGGTCATCGCCACGGGCGTGGTCAGTGCCACCGTGCCGGACGGTGCCGGGCACACCGAAGCCGGACGCATGGGCCCCAGTGAGGTGATGGGCGAACAGAGCATCCTGGGCGACACCCCTTCTGAGGCGACGTTCACCACCCTGACCTCGTGCATCATCTACCGCATCGACAAAACGCTGGTGCGCAGCTACATGGAGCAACGGGTGGAAGTGGGTCGCGCGCTGAACAAGTTGCAGGCGGTGCGGACACAGAACAGCCGAATGGCGTTGATCGCCAAACCGGCGCCGATCAAGAAAGGCGGGTTCTTGAGCTGGATGCAGAAACGTTGAGCACAAAAAACTGTAGGAGCGAGCATGCTCGCGATTGCGATGGTTCAGCCAACGTTGTCGTTGGATGTCCTACCGTCATCGCGAGCAAGCTCGCTCCTACAAGTTCAGCTTATTTGGCGGTGAATGCCGAGTAGCTGTTCATCAGGTTGCGGTAGTTCGGGATGCGCTGGGACAACAGGTTGGCCAAGCCTTCCATGTCGTTGCGCCAGTCACGCTGCAGTTCGCAGGCTACGGAGAACCAGTTCATCAGTTGTGCGCCGGCGGCGGTCATACGGGCCCATGCAGCTTGCTGGACGACGTCGTTGAAAGTACCGGAAGCGTCGGTCACGACGAAAACGTCGAAGCCTTCTTCCAGAGCGCAAAGGGTCGGGAAAGCCACGCAGACATCAGTCACGACGCCAGCAATGATCAGTTGCTTGCGACCGGTAGCCTTGATCGCCTTGACGAAGTCTTCGTTGTCCCAGGCATTGATCTGGCCTGGACGAGCGATGTACGGCGCATCCGGGAACATTTCTTTCAGCTCTGGCACCAGCGGGCCGTTCGGGCCGGATTCGAAGCTGGTGGTCAGGATGGTCGGCAGGTTGAAGAACTTGGCGCAGTCGGCCAGGGCGAGGACGTTGTTCTTGAACTCGTTCGGCGAGAAATCCTGCACCAGCGAGATCAGGCCGGTCTGGTGGTCGACCAGCAGGACAACGGCGTCGTCTTTGTTCAGGCGTTTGTACGGTACGTTGCTCATGTGAAGCTCCTCGATGGATGGGTGTTACAGGAGCGCCGGCACGCAAGGCTGACGCTATTTCTTTCACTTAGAATGCGAAGCACGAGCAGCCGAAGGCGCCCCAGAAACCGGCGAAATCGCTGACCGGCACACTCGACATCCGCGCCCGGTCATGGCTGTGGGCATGCACGCCACACGGCCCGCTGCAATGGTGAACCTGGGCCTGCATCGGCGAGGCCTGGCGCCAGTGACCCGGCACCTTGGCCACCGGCGACCAGTCCGGCAGCACCGGCACGCTGGCCGGGCCGAGTTTTTCGAAATCGCCGGCGGCGTACACCACTTTGCCGCCGACCACGGTCAACACCGACTCGATCCACTTGATCGCTTCCTCGTCGACGCTGAAGAAGTCCGCGCTCAGAGCCGCGACGTCCGCCAGTTGGCCGACCTTGATCATGCCCTTCTTGCCCTGCTCGGAAGAAAACCAGGCGCTGCCGTGGGTGAACAGCTCCAGTGCGGTCTGGCGCGACAAGCCTTCGGCGTGCAGCTCCAGGCCACCGACGGTGCGGCCACTGACCATCCAGTACAGCGAGGTCCAGGGGTTGTAGCTCGAGACACGGGTGGCATCGGTGCCGGCCCCGACCGGGACGCCCTCGGCCAGCATGCGTTTGATCGGTGGCGTGGCTTCGGCGGCCTTGGCGCCATAACGCTCGACGAAATACTCGCCCTGGAACGCCATCCGGTCCTGGATCGCGATACCACCGCCCAGCGCCCTCACTCGCTCGATGTTCTGCGGCGTAATGGTTTCGGCGTGGTCGAAAAACCAGGGCAGGCCGTTGAAGGGAATGTCGCGGTTGACCTTCTCGAACACGTCGAGCATGCGGCTGATCGATTCGTTGTACGTGGCGTGCAGGCGGAACGGCCAGCGCTGTTCCACCAGGTGGCGAACCACCGGTTCCAGCTCGTCTTCCATGGTTTGCGGCAGGTCCGGACGCGGCTCGAGGAAGTCCTCGAAATCCGC
This sequence comes from Pseudomonas sp. IT-P12, assembly GCF_949767465.1. Lineage (NCBI taxonomy): Bacteria > Pseudomonadati > Pseudomonadota > Gammaproteobacteria > Pseudomonadales > Pseudomonadaceae > Pseudomonas > Pseudomonas sp. IT-P12. The sequence goes on from NZ_CATKPY010000021.1 coordinate 301,603, forward strand.
CGCCGAGAACACCAGCATTTCCCCGGCGCCGTTGTGGCGCAGGAAGTCGTCGCCCTGATGCAGGGTCACGCTGCTGGTCCAGTTCTTGAAGTCGGTCAGCTCTTCCTTGGGCTTCTGGGTGAACAGGTTGTAGGCGATGCGCACGGTCAGTTGCTGATCCTTGGCCAACTGCTCGATCACCTGATAATCATCCGGGTAATTCTGGAAGCCGCCGCCGGCGTCGATGGCACTGGTCAAGCCCAGGCGATTGAGTTCGCGCATGAACTGGCGGGTCGAGTTGACCTGATACTCCAGCGGCAACTTCGGCCCCTTGGCCAGGGTCGAGTACAGGATCATCGCGTTCGGCCGCGCGACCAGCATGCCGGTCGGCTCGCCATTGGCATCGCGCACGATCTCGCCACCGGGCGGGTTCGGCGTGTCACGGGTGTAGCCCGCCACCCGCAGTGCGGCGCGGTTGAGCAAGGCGCGGTCATACAGGTGCAGCACGAACACCGGCGTATCCGGCGCGGCCTGGTTGAGTTCCGCCAGGGTCGGCATGCGTTTTTCGGCGAACTGGAATTCGTTCCAGCCACCGACCACGCGGACCCATTGCGGCGTTGGCGTACGGTCGGCCTGCTCCTTGAGCATGCGCAACGCGTCGGCCAGCGACGGCACACCTTCCCAGCGCAGTTCGAGGTTGTAGTTCAGGCCACCGCGGATCAGGTGCAGGTGCGAGTCGTTGAGGCCGGGAATCACGCAGCGGCCCTTGAGGTCGATGACCTGGGTGGCGGAACCGCGCAGGGCCATGGCCTGGGCATCGGTGCCCACCACGACGAAGCGACCGTCGCTGATGGCCACGGCGGTGGCGTGTGGGTTTTCACGGTCAACCGTATGAAATTGACCATTGAACAGAATCAGATCGGCGTTCATCGCGTTTCCTTGGGTTGATGGGAAGAGGACAACCAGGGGGCGAACAGACGCGTCGCCAGAGGCATGAACAGGTAGCAGACCGACACCACGATGGTGAGGGTGATGAGGAACGTGGCGACCACGTAATTGGACAACCAGGCATTGAGTTGCAGCAGCGGGCCCCAGATCAGCGGCACCAGCAAGGTGTGCGGCAGAATCACCAGCAGCGTGACCACGGCCTGCTTCCAGCGCGGTGGCGGTGCGGCAGCGGCGTCGGCGGTCGGGGCGAACCAGAACTCATTGACCGGGTTGACCTCGGTCTGGTCGCCATCGGCGAGCATCGGCGTGGCTTCGTTCACCAGTTGCAGGCGCTGGGGCGAATCGAGCCAGCGCTGCATCGCTTCGGTGCTGCAAAAGCGCAGCACGCAGGTGTACAGGTCGAGGCCGGCGTTCTTGCCACGAATCACATCCACCCCCAGGTGCCCTTCCTGCTGCCCGGCGATGCTGACGATGTTGCGTAACCAGGCTTCGTAAGGCCCCTCGAAACCGGCCTTGACCCGGTGTTTGATGACCAGGGTCACGACTTCCTCGAAACGGTTGGATTCAGGCATAACGTAAAGCTCCGGTGAATCGGACATTGAGCGCGAGCCGTCCCGGCCCGGCGATAAGAACGCTGCTGAACAGCAGCAACAGCAGCCAGCCGAACTGCCCTTCCTCAAGGCTCCACTGCGGATGCACCACCCGCAACGCGATCAACAGGACACACAGGATCGGCAGGCACGCCAGACGCACCAACACCCCGGCGATAATCAGCAACGGGCACAGCACCTCGGCGAAGATCGCCAGCATCAGGGTGACGTGGGCACCGAGGTGGAAAGGGTCTTCGATCACCTGCAACTGAGAACTGTAGTTCAAAAGCTTGGGCAGGCCGTGCACCCACAGCAGGAACAGACTGGCGCTGACACGCAAAAAAAACAGCCCGATGGCCTGGGCCCGTTCATCCTGTCGCGAAACGTTCATGGGGTACCCGCCCGAATGAAAAAACACCGACGTCAATGCGCCGCAACGTCATTCGATAATGCGGGTAAGGGGATGGGGAAAATTGGATGTACGTGCTCTCTTTGTGGATGCACCCGGATCTGCAGAGAGAGATGAAGCCCCTGAGGGCGCGAACCTGCTCGCGAGGGTGGCCGTCAATGACGCGGCTGCCTGACACCCCGCGGTGGTTCTGCAGTCATCGCGAGCAGGCTCGCTCCCACAGGGTGGACTGCGCCAAGAAGTTGGACACCCGTCCAACCCTTGGGGGCAGTCCAGAAGCCCGATTGGTCTGTGGGAGTGGCGTTCAGCCCGCCAATGGCAAAGGCCTCGACATGAACTCGGCGATCCGCGAGCGCAGCCAGCGCTCGGCGGGGTCGTTGTCGTGCACTCCGCTCCAGGCCATCGACAACTGCGCCGCCGCAATCGGAAACGGGGGATCCTCAGCCCGCAACGCACACCCCTCGACCAGCGCACACGCCGCATAATCGGGCACCGTGGCGATCATCTCGGTGCCGGCGAGCAGCGCGCGCAACCCGCTGAACTGCGGCACGCCCAGCACCACCCGGCGACTGCGGCCGATCTTCGCCAGGTCCAGGTCGATGTTGCCACTCAGGTCGCCGGAAAACGAGACCATGGCATGCGGTCGCTCGCAGTACTCATCGAGGGTCAACGGCCCCGGCCGTTTGTCCCCGCGCAGCACCTTGCAGGGGATGTCGCGCAGCTTCTTGCATTTGGCATTTGCCGGCAGATCCGTGGTGTAGCTCACCCCCACGGAAATTTCACCGGAGGCCAGCAGCGTCGGCATCAGCAGGTAGTTGGCACGACGCACCACCACGATGATCCCCGGCGCCTCTTCCTGCAATTGCCGCAGCAATGGCGGGAACAGGCCGAACTCGGCATCGTCCGACAAGCCAATACGAAACACATCGCAACTGGTCGTCGGATCGAACTCCTTGGCCCGGCTGACCGCGCCGGAGATCACGTCCATCGCCGGCTGCAGTTCCTTGAGAATCGCCAGCGCCCGCGCCGTCGGCTCCATGCCGCGACCGTTGCGCAACAACAACGGGTCGTCGAACAGGTCACGCAAACGACCGAGCGCCGCGCTGACCGCCGGTTGCCCCATGAACAGTTTTTCGGCGACCCGGGTCAGGTTCTTCTCGAACATCAAGGCCTCGAAAATCACCAGCAGGTTCATGTCGACGCGGCGCAGATCGTTACGGTTCATTGGCACGGCTCCCTTTTCAATGCGTCGGACTTTACTCGATCAACGGCACGTTGGCTGCACGTTTGTAGGGACCGTACTCGACCGGCACCCATTGGAAGTGCTTGCCCTCTGCCGCGATATGGCCGATGCCCGGAAACGGCAGATGCGCGGCAGTGACCCAGGTCTTGCTGGCCGCCGCAGCGCTGAATACCTTGGCGCGGCTGTTGATCGCCTGCTGGCCATTGACGTCGAAGCCGATCGACACTTCCGGGTGCAGGAACTGCACCGCCAGGTTGTGCACCAGATCGCCCATGAACAGGATGCTCTGTCCTTGCGAGGTGAAACGGTAGGTGGTGCTGCCCGGCGTGTGCCCGGATTCCAGCGTCGCCTCGACACCGGCGACAGGCGACTGGCCACTGTCGAACGTTTTGAAGCGTCCCGCAGCCACATAGGGCGCCGTGGAATCCTGAGCGATCCGGAAATACGGTTTAGCCCCCTCAGGGGCCTTGGCGAGCGCCTGGGGATCGAGCCAGTAATCGGCTTCCGCCTTCGCCGCGTAGACCGTGGCGTTGGCAAAGACCGGTTGCTTCTGACCGTCGACCAGTCCGCACACGTGGTCCAGGTGCAGGTGGGTCAACAGAATCGTGTCGACCTGATCCGGCTGATACCCGGCGGCTTTCATGTTGTCCGACAGCATGCCCGCCGTGGCGCCGATGCACTGGCCGGCGCCGGTGTCGACCAGGATCAGCTGCTTGCCGGTGTTGACCAGGAACGCGTTGAACGCGGTCTGCACGCCCGGCGTTTCAATCGAGCGGCGGGCCAGCAGCGCACGAATCTGGCTTTGCGTGAGGCCTTTGAGCAGCTTGGGCGACAGGTCGTTGTACCCGTCGAACAACGCCGTGACTTCATAATCGCCCACCGCCAGGCGGAAGTACCCCGGCGCTTGGGTACCGACCTGCGCCGGCGCCTGAGCCATGGCCACACCCGACATCAGCGCCACTGCCAGGCCTGACGCGCGAATCAAAGAATGTTTCATGTCGCTACCTCGAACGATCGGAAAAAGCGGCCACTCTCGGCGCCGCCAGGTACCTCGATTGTGCACACCTCCCGCCCGCGGAAATTGCAGCCATGTGCTGAGTCGATCTGTCTGCGCACCGACACAATTAACAACGTTTAACTCGCCTGCCAGAGCCCCGCGTCCAAGAATGAAGCTCACCGACACGGACATTAGTTATGGCCCATTCTCAGCAGAACACCGCCTGTCTGGCCGTCACCGAAACGCCGAAGAAAACCACCGGGGGTTTGACACCGTGGCGTGAAAGCCTGGCCAAGCAACTGATCCTCGAGCGCCTGGGCGAAACCATCGAAGTCAGTGACCTGGCGCGGGCGTGTGCCTTGTCACGCAGCCACTTTTCCCGCGCGTTCAAATCCAGTACCGGTCTCTCGCCACAGGAATGGATCCGTCAGCAGCGCATCGACCGGGCCAAGCAGCTGATCCGCAACACCGACCGCAGCCTGACGCAGATCAGCCTCGAATGCGGTTTTTGCGACCAGGCGCATTTCTGCCACATCTTCACCCGCAGCGAAGGCATCAACCCGTTTGCCTGGCGCTGCCGCACGGTGCGCGCCCTGCCCCATCACGCCCTCCCCACCGTCCCGTTTCACGCGCAGTAAGCGTGCGGCGCTCCCACTTGAGGGGACGCCCCGAACCTCGAATTCATTGAGGCGACATCCGATCAGGCCGGCGCAGCGCCCATGCGGTGGGCGAGTCGCGCCACCCGTTCGCCCAGGCACGCCGCGGTGCAGCGGTCTTCCAGCGGCGGTGCGTCTTCGGGGGATTGCTCGACATTCGACTGAGCCATGGCACCGAGGGAGCTGCCGAGGCGATTCAACTGCCCGTCGAACAGACCGCTGCTGGAGCGTGCCGGCAATACATCGAGCCCGACCCAGATCATCGAGTGCTGTGCGGCAAACACCGCCATCTGCAGCAAGGTGTTGAGCTTGTCGCCGCACAGACAACCGGAATTGGTGAAGCCTGCGGCGAGCTTGTCGCGCCAGGGCTGGGCCAGATAGAACGCTGCGGTGGACTCCATGAACGCCTTGAAGTGCGCCGAAGCGCTGCCCATGTAGGTCGGTGCGCCGAAAATGATCGCGTCGGCGTGGTGCAGACGGTCCCACTGCTGATCGACGTCCTCGACGGAAATCAACAGGCAGGTGCTGCCCTGGTGGCGTTCCACCCCCTGGGCCACCGCTTCGGCGATGACTCGGGTGTGTCCGTAGCCACTGTGATACACCACCACCACGTTGCTCATTCCATTGTCCTTTTTGGGAGCGAGACCGACTTGCCGGCCGAAGCGTTGCGCCAGTCATCCACTGAGTTGGATGTGCCGCCGCTCTCGCGAGCAGGCTCGCTCCCACACTGACCGGTGGAAGTTGAAGAAGCAGAGTTTTGGGCGTAGACCAGACGCAGGACGAGTTAAATGTTGTTAATTATCCCTCGCGCACCAAAAGCCATGACGACACCTTTATTCCCCGTCGCAGCCCGTAAACACGCAGTGGATGCACAGGGCAGATAAACCGGTGATGACGACGGACACCGTCGGGGGGCTCGTCTGTGGATTGCGCCAGGGGATAATCCCGACGAAAATGCTCGGAAACCGCGAACCATAAGGTTGCAAGCAGGAGTGACCCGTTGACCCTAACCCCCGCCCAGGCGATCCATTTCGGTCCCTATCGGATCTATCCCGACCAACGTCTGGTCATGGAAGCCGATCAACCCGTGCGCCTGGGTCGACGAGCCATGGACATTCTGTTGATCCTGCTCGAACACGCCGGGAACGTGGTGAGCAAGCAAACGCTGATCGCCGGGGTCTGGCCCAACAGTGTCGTCGAAGACATCAACCTGCGGGTGCACATGGCCGCCTTGCGCAAGGCGCTGGGCGATGGTCAGGCCGGGCAGCGTTACATCGTCACCGTGGCCCAACGCGGCTACAGCTTCGTCGCGCCCTATTCGCTGGAGCACCTGGAGCAACCGGCGACGCATCCGGCCCCGACGCCTGGCGGCCACAACCTGCCGCTGCGCCGAACCCGCATGATCGGCCGCCAGTCCCTGGTCGATAACCTGGTGACGCAACTGCCGCGCCAGCGCTTCATCACCCTGGTCGGCCCCGGGGGGATCGGCAAGACCACTGTGGCCCTGCGGGTCGCCGAGCAACTGATCGGGCGCTACCGCGACGGCATTCTTCTGCTCGACCTGGCGCCCATCAACAAACCGTCGATGATCGCCGCGCACCTGGCCAGCCTGCTCGAGCTGTCCCTGCACGATGACGACCCCATTCGCGGCCTCGCGACGTTCCTGCGGGACCGCCAGATGTTGCTGGTGATCGACAATTGCGAGCACCTGATCGACGCCATCGCCCTGCTCAGCGAAAGCCTCCTGCGCGCCGCACCCCAGGTGCACGTGCTGGCCACCAGCCGCGAAAGCCTGCGGGCCGAAGGGGAATTCGTCCAGCGCCTGGAGTCGCTGGACTGCCCGCCGCCCATCGCCGTACTCGACCGCGCACAGGCCCTGACGTTTTCGGCCCTGCAATTGTTCGTCGAACGGGCCATGGCCAGCCACGACAGTTTTGAGCTGACCGATGACGAACTGCCGCTGGCCATTGAAATCTGCCAGCGCCTGGACGGTATCCCACTGGCCATCGAGCTGGCGGCGGCACAGGTCGGCAGCCTCGGATTGAACGGTTTGCTCAAACAACTGCAAGGCAGTTTCCGCCTGCTCACCCAGGGTTGTCCGGCCACGCTGGGGCGCCATCAGACCCTGCGCGCCACGCTGGACTGGAGCTACGAACTGCTCAGTGACTGCGAGCGGACCTGCCTGCGTCGCCTGGGGATGTTCCGGGGCAGCTTCACCCTGGAATCGGCGGCGGCGGTGATTGGCGGCGAGCACATCGACTCGCGGGCGGTATTCGGTTCGATCACGCAACTGGTGGCCAAGTCGCTGCTGAACGTCGAAGTCGGCGACGAGGAAGTGTTCTACCGCCTGCTCGACACCACACGCAGCTACGCCCTGGAAAAACTCGGCCTGGCCTCCGACCTGCCGGGCACCCGCGAACGCCACGCCGAACGCTGCCTGGCCTTGATGGAACAGGCCCGGGATGATTGGGAGCAGATCTCGACGGGTATGTGGCTCGAGCGTTATGCGCGCAGCCTGGAAGACATTCGTTCGGCCCTCGACTGGGGATTGACCCGCCAGGGCCCGCAAGTCCTGGCGATCCGCCTGACCGCGACGTCCACACCGTTGTGGCAGGAATTGTCGTTGCTCAAGGAGCATGGCCTGTATGTGCGCAAAGCGCTGACCCTGCTGGAGGCCGCTTCCGAACCCTGCCCCAAGGTGCAGATCGCCCTCAAACTGGCGCTGGGCAGTTCCTGCTATCACACCCAGGGCGGCACAGCGGAGACCATCGAAGCGTTCGTCAGCGCCCGCACCCTGGCCAGGCAGTGCAACGACATCGCCGGCCAGCTGCGCGCAGTCTCCGGACACATGGCGGTCAACCTCTGTTGCGCCGACTATCAGATGGCGCTGGAGCAGAGCCAGCAATTCGACCGACTGGGCCTGCACGGTGATGCCACCCTGTCCCTCAGCACCCAGCGTTTGCGGGTGCTTGCGCTGCACTTCGCCGGCGACCAGGCACAGGCGCGATTGAACGCCGAGCAAGTGTTGCAGCGCATGACCCAGAGCGGCCACCTCAACCGCTTCACCCACGGGTTTGGCGTGCAGTACGACCAGAGCGTCGCGTCACTGACCATTCTGGCGCGCATCCTCTGGCTGCAGGGGCAGCCGGAGCAGGCCTGGCGCACCGCCCGGCAAGCACTGGACATTGCGCTGCAGATCAACCACGGCACCTCCATCTGCTACACCCTGGCCCTGGCCGGTTGCCTGATCGCGCACTACAACGGCGACAGCCGCACGGCGCGTGAACTCTTGCGCCTGTTGCTGGAGCAAGCGCAGAAACACTCGGTGCAACTGTTCCACACCTGGGCCCGGCATTACGCGCAAGTGATCGACCACGAACAAGCCCACCTGCCGTTCAAGCCAGGCCTGGGGTTGATCAAGGACCTGCTGATCACCCTGGACAACCGTTTCGTCGATGACGAACTGGTGCTGCGGGCGGAAACCGGCATCGCGGGCTGGAACACCGCAGAGATCCTGCGGGCCAGGGCCAGTGCGCTGCTGGCCGAGGATGACCTGCTCAATCGTGCAGCGGCAGAGAGCCTGCTGATCCGCGCGTTGAATGTGGCAAAACACCAGGGGGCCCTGGCCTGGGAGTTGCGCAGTGCAACCTCGCTGGCGCAGTTGTGGCAGCGTCAGGGCCGGCATCGCCAGGCCCACACTTTGCTGGCGCCGATCTGCGATCGGTTCACCGAAGGGCATGCCACCCCGGACCTGACAAAGGCCCGCCAGCTACTCGACGAGTTGCAGCCCCACGCGCTCGCCTGAGCCTCGGCGGGCCTGGCTGATGTAGCGCGCGTAGCTTGTTTCGACTGCGCGCAGTTCACCGCTGCCTTCGAGCTTCTCCAGGGCATAGCTGCGCGTGGTGTTGAGTAGACGATAGTGGGTTGCACCACTGCCCTGCTCCTCTGACAACAGGGATTTGCGCACCAGGCTCTGCAGCCCCTGCGCCAGGCGAGCCGGCCGTATCGTCCCCCCGTGGACGCCAGTAGCCGCCTCCAGGGTAAAGGCCTTTTTGAACACCGCCAGACGCTGCAGCACGCTCTGCTCCAGGGGGCTGAGCAAGTGATAGCTCCAGTCCAGCGCGGCCTTGAGGGTTTGATGGCGCGGCACCGCCGTACGCCGCCCCAGCGACAGCAACTGAAAACAGTTATCCAGCTGGGCTTGCACACCGACCAGTGCCAGCGCATCGATTTGCGCGGCCGCCAGTTCAATGGCCAACGGCAAGCCATCGAGGCGGTGGCAGATATCGCGTACCACCGGGAGGTCCTGTTCGCGCAGGGTGAACCCCTGCTGGCGGGCGCGGGCGCGGCTGACGAACAGTTGCACCGCCGAATACCCCATGGCCTCGTCCACCCTGAGCAGCGCCGACCTGGGCGGCACTGTCAGTGGCGGTAGCGACTGGACGGTTTCTCCGTTCACCTGCAGCGGTTCACGACTGGTCACCAGCACCGACAGTCGCGGCGCCTTTTGCAACAAGGCTTCAACCAACGTGCGGCAGCGTTCGTGCAGGTGCTCGCAGTTGTCCAGCACCAGTAACGCATGCCAGTCCGACAGGACCTCCAGCGAAGTCCCGACCTGCAGTTGGAGGACGCGACTCAAGTGGTCCTCCACCTGCGCGGGGTCATCGATGGTCGTCAGATCCACCAGCCAGACACCGTCCCGATAATGTTGCAAGAGCAGCTCGGCCACACGCAGCGCGACAGTGGTTTTACCGATGCCGCCAGGACCGACCAGCGTCATGAGCCGGCAAACGGGCAATTGCCGCACCAGGCTGCCCACCAACGAGTCGCGACCGGTCACCGGTGTCAACCGTGCCGGCAGGTTGTGCTGAACCCTTTGCGCGCTGTCGAGCGACACCTGCCCACTCACCGGCGCGTGGGCCACCGGTGCAACGAAACGGTAACCGCGCTGCGGAACGTTGACGATGTAACGCTGCCCTTGCACACCGTCACCCAGTGCGCGACGCAGCGCGGCGATGTGCACGCGCAGGTTGATGTCTTCGACCACCGACGTCGGCCAGACACGCGCAATCAGTTCTTCCTTGCTGACCACGGTGCCTGCGCGCTCGATCAGTACCTGCAGAATGTCCAGCGCCCGGCCGCCCATGCGCAGTGGCCGATCACCGTCCAGGATCAAGCGTTGCCGCAGATGAAAGGCGTAGGGACCGAAATGCAGTGCGGTCTCGGTGTTCAACTCTCTGACGCTGTTCATGCGCGCTCACGTGGACAAACCCGCAATGGCTCAATGACATGCAGGGCTTGCGCACCTCCTCATAATACGTTCACCGGTATCTTGGCAGTCCTCCGTGACGGAACAACTGCCAAAGGGGGAGCGTCACGGCCATCACGGTGCGCAAGACGGACATGTCGGCACTAGCTGAACTGCTCGCGGTACTGGGCCGGCGTCAGCCCAAGCTTTTCGCCGAACAGAAACCGCATGTGCCGGACACTGCCGAAACCGCTTTTGAAGGCCACGGTCTTGAGCGGCAGGTCGCTGGTTTCCAGCAGGTTCCTTGCGCAGTCGATGCGCGCACTTTGCAGGAACTCCATCGGGGTCATGTTCACTTCCCGGGCAAACACCCTGGCGAAATGACGCGGGCTCATGTTGGCCAGGCCCGCCAGGCGCTCGATGCTGAACGCTTCGTCGAGGTGTTCGAGCATGTAGTTCTGCACCCGGGTCACCGGTGTTTCATGGGGGGCGACTGTGGCCATCAACGGACTGAACTGCGCCTGTCCGCCCTGGCGCTTCATCACCACCAGCAACACCTTGGCCACATCCTGGGCGACTTTCTTGCCATGGTCCTCGGCCACCACCGCGAGTGCGAGGTCGATGCCGGCCGTGACGCCGCCGGAGGTGATGAGGTTGCGGTCCTGCACGTAAATCTGATCGGTCTCCACCGTGGCCTTCGGGAAGCCCTTGATCAGCCGTTCGGTGTAATGCCAGTGGGTGGTGACCCGATAACCGTCGAGCAGACCGGCATGCCCCAGCACAAAGGCCCCGGTGCAAATCGAGCCATAGACCTCGGACCGACTGACGTTGTGCTTGAGCCAATCGAGCAACGGCGGATGTTTTTCGTTGTAGGCACCGGGGCCGCCGGGCACCAGCAACAGGTCGTAACCGTCACAGGCCTGATCGATGTGCAGGTCGGCCTGCACGCTCACGCCATTGGACGCCCGCAGCGCGCCCGGCATCGTGCCGATGGTCGACAACACGTAATGGTGCTCGGGCTTGAGGTAGCGATTGGCGACGGAAAACACCTCCATGGGCCCGGCCATATCGAGCAGGAGAAAGTCGGGAAACAGCACCATTGCCACAGTTTTCATGGGTACACATCACTGAATTCAAAAAAAGGATCAATTCACCGGACCCGCTTCCTTATGGCGGGTCTGGGACATGCAGAACATTATGGCCCAGCTCTGTAACCAGCGTCGCCCACCTGTTACTGTCAACCCAAAGGAGACAGTATTTCAATTTTCATCTACTTATTGCACCAAAGGATAAACATTAACCTTCTCCTCACTCGGACGAATCAACGTCCCCCAGAGGAGAATTCATCATGCTGACCCTTCGTAAAGCTTCTGATCGTGGCATGGCCAATCATGGCTGGTTGAAGTCGTTCCACACCTTCTCCTTCGCCAACTACCGCAATCCCAAGGAGCAGGGTTTTTCCGACCTGCTGGTGATCAACGATGACCGTGTGGCAGCCGGCAAAGGCTTTGGCCAGCACCCGCACCGCGACATGGAGATTTTCTCCTATGTGCTCGAAGGCGCCCTGGAACACAAGGACACCCTGGGCACCGGTTCGGTGATCCGCCCGGGCGATGTGCAATTGATGAGTGCCGGCAGCGGCGTGGCCCACAGCGAGTTCAACCACTCGGCAACCCAAGGCGTGCACTTCCTGCAAATCTGGATCGTGCCGGACGTCAGTGGTGCCAAGCCGCGCTACCAGCAAGAGCACTTCAGCGCCGGGAAAAAACGCGGACGCCTGCAGTTGATCATCTCCCCCGAAGGGAAAAACGGCTCGCTGAAAGTGCGCCAGGATGCCCGGGTCTACGCCGGCCTGTTCGACGGCAAGGAAAGCGCCACCCTGGAGCTGGCCGCTGACCGATATGCCTACGTGCACGTGGCCCGTGGCAGCGTCGAACTCAACGGCCTGCTGTTGCAGGAAGGCGACGGCGTACGGGTTCGCAACGAGCAGTTGCTGAACCTGAGCAATGGCGTCGATGCCGAGGTCCTGGTATTCGACCTGCGCCCACAAGAGCTGCCGGAAATGCCTTGATCCCCCCCTGTTGGAGCGAGACTGTTCGCTCCAACAGACAGGAGGGATCAGGCAAACCCTTCGACAATTTCATCGATCACTGCGCGCACCCTGGCGGTGTGTCGCAGGTCGGCGTGGGTCACCAGCCAGACGTCATAGGGCAACGGTCGCGTGCGCTCCGGCCACAGCCTGACCAGCCCGTCCCTCTCGCCCATGTACACCGGAATTTCCCCCAGCCCGATCCCGGCGGCAATGGCTCGGCGCACCAGCAGGCCTGAACTCAGGCTCGACACGATACGCCCGCGCCCCACTGGCTCCGAGACCAGGGTCAGCTCCTTGTTGCCCTGCAGGTACGGCTGATACACCACCAGATCATGCCCCTCGAACGCCGAACCCGGCGCCGGTACACCGTGGGCATTCACATAATCCTGCGAGGCAAACAAGCCGACCGGCCACCGGGCGATGCGCCGGGCGATCAGGTCGGGGTTGTCCGGGCGGGTGTTGCGCACGGCGATATCGGCCTCGCGTTTCGACAGGCTGAGCAATTGCGTCGACGCGTCCAGTTGCACCCGCACATCGGGGTGCCGCTCGTGCAAACGGGCAATCGCCGGGATCAGGAAATCGATGGCCATGGAATCGGTGGTGGTGACGCGCACGGTGCCGGTCAAGCGATCATCCAGGCCTTGAATACGCCGCTGCAACTCCAGCGCCGAATGCTCCATTTTCTCCACGGCCAGCAATGCCGCCTCACCGACGGCGGTCAACGCGTACCCCTCGGAGGTGCGCAGAAACAGCGTCGCCTCCAGGGTCTTTTCCAGCGCCGAAACCCGCCGTCCGACGGTGGCCTGATCGACCCCCAGCACCCGCGCGGCGCCGCGCAGGGTCGATTCCCGGCAAACCGCGAGAAAGACCCGCGCGTCATCCCAATTCATAAGCTTCTCCAGTGATGCATTTACGCATCACCATAGCGCAAAATCGCTGCACTATTGCATCAATAAAACTGGATAAGCTGGGCACCAGAGAAAAATCCACAGGACGGCTCCCATGCTCACTCCCACCGTTCCACCCCGCAACGCGGTCTGGCTGCCTATTTTCGCCGGCCTCTGTGCCAGCCTGGTCAGCATTGGCCTGGCCCGGTTCGCCTACACGCCGTTGATCCCCTCGCTGATTCAGGCGCAGTGGTTTTCCGCGAGCGATGTGGTCTACCTTGGCGCGGCCAATCTGGTCGGCTACCTGATCGGTGCCTTGATCGGCCATCCGCTGGCCCGTCGCACTTCCAACAAAACGGCGCTGCGGCTGATGATGCTGGCCGTCACGCTGGCGTTTTTCGCCTGTGGCTTTCCATTGTCGGTGAGCTGGTTCTTCGGCTGGCGTCTGTTGTCGGGCGTCGCCGGTGGCGCGATCATGGTGCTGGTCGCCGGCGCAATACTGCCGCAGGTGCCCGCTTCACGTCGTGGCCTGGCCAGCGGCGCGATCTTCCTGGGCATCGGCCTGGGTATTGCCGGGTCGGGAACGATTGTTCCGCCGTTGCTGAGCCTTGGCTTGCAGAACACCTGGCTCGGCCTCGGTCTGCTGTCACTGCTGCTGACAGCCGCCAGCTGGTTCGGCTGGCCATCTGCTCAGCACGCCGCAACGCTCACGCCATCGGCCGACACAGGCAAAACGCCCACCGACCCACAGGTCTATCTGTTGTTTGCCCAATACGCCTTCATGGCAGCCGGGCTGGTGCCGGCCATGGTGTTCCTGGTCGATTACGTCGCTCGCGGCCTGGGTGCCGGGCCGCACGTTGGCGCGTTGATCTGGGTGATGTACGGCCTCGGCGCGATTGTCGGGCCGGTGATCTACGGCTTTCTCGCGGACAAACTGGGAGCACGCCCGAGCATTCGCCTGGTGCTGGTGGTACAGGCCATCGCGGTCGGCTTGCTGTCCATCTCCAGCTCATTCACCGCCCTGGCGCTGCTGGCGGTGATCATTGGCTCGTTCCCGCCCGGCATTGTGCCGCTGGCGCTGGCCCGGGTGCATGAACTGATTCCGCAGCATCATCAGCAACAAATCGCCTGGAGTCGCGCTACCGTGTCCTTTGCCACCTTCCAGGCGCTTGCCGGGTTTGCCTATTCAGCCTTGTTCAATGCCAGCGGCGGTCGCCACGAACTGCTGTTCGTCATTGCCGCCGCAGCGATCGTCGTGGCATTGCTGCTGGAACAGGGCATGCGCCTGGTCACGCGTCGCGATCGGCTGCAGCCGGCGTTGAACTGAATCACTGTGGCCTTGACGTGGTCCCAGCCAATGACACCTTCCAGACAGGATGCTCCGATGAATCTGCCCTCCCGCATGACCCTGATAGAAATCACTGAACCCGGCGGCCCCGAGGTGTTAAAGCCACGCCAGGTCCCGATACCCACCCCGGGTGAAGGCGAAGTGCTGATCCGCGTGCACGCCGCCGGGGTCAATCGTCCCGATGCCCTTCAGCGGGCCGGTCAATATCCGCTGAAGCCCGGCATGAACCCGATCCCCGGCCTGGAAGTGGCCGGTGAGGTGGTGGCACTCGGCAAGGGGGTCAGTGAGTTCATCGTCGGGGACAAGGTCTGTGCCCTGACCAATGGCGGTGGTTACGCCCAATACTGCGTCACCCCGGCCGGGCAGACCCTCCCCATCCCCGAAGGCATGGATTGGGTGCAGGCCGCGGCCGTTCCGGAAACCTTCTTCACGGTATGGGCCAACCTGTTCGACATGGGCGGCGCCAGCAAGGGACAACGCGCGTTGATCCATGGCGGCACCAGCGGCATCGGCACCACCGCCCTGATGCTGTGCCGCGAGTTCGGCATCAAGGCTTTCGCCACGGCGGGCAGCGAAGAAAAATGCGCGGCTGTGCGCAAGCTTGGCGCCGAAGCGATCAACTACCGCGACCAGGATTTCGTCCGGGTCATCCAGGACAACACCGCCGGCAAGGGTGTCAACGTGATCCTCGACATCATGGGCGGTTCGTACCTGAATCAGAACATCGCCGCGCTGGGCATGGAAGGTCGCCTGGTGATGCTGGGCTTCCTGGGGGGTGGCCGCGCCAACGACGTCGACCTGCTGGGGATCATGAGCAAACGCGCAACCATCACCGGCTCGCTGATGCGCCCGCGTACCGACGCGGAAAAAGCCTCGATCGCCGAGCAACTGCGCGAATACGTCTGGCCGGTGCTCACGGCCGGGCGCTGCCTGCCGATGATCGACAAAGTCTATCCGCTGGCCGAGGCAGCACAGGCGCATGCGCGGATGGAAGCCGGGGATCATATCGGCAAGATTGTATTGCAGGTGGATTGACGATTGTCGCTGGAGGGGCGCGGTCGTTGTGGGAGCTGAGGTGTGACGGGGGAAAGACAGTGAACAACCGTCGAAATTGTTCCCGCCACCACCGCGCTTCTGTTAAAACCCGACTTTCAGTGTTCAACCGGTAGACCCGCCCATGCCCTCTCCCCTGCTCTCCACCTTGCGTCGCCGCTGGCTGGCGCTGCTGTGCATGACCCTGCTGGTGGTCGGCCTGCCGGTGAGTTGCGGCGTGCTGGAGCGTACCGAGCGTCAGTTGCTGTTCCGCATCGAACCGGGCACCGCTGGCTGGTATCGCGGTTTGCCCAGGGACGTCCAGGAATTCGACATCCAGTCCGACCGTTTCAAGGGCGGACAAAACCTGCATGCCTGGTGGTGGCCCGCCGCACGTCGGGATGCGCCGTCGATCCTGTACCTGCATGGGGTGCGCTGGAACCTGACCGGCCAGGCATTTCGCATCGAGCAATTGCGCGCCATGGGCTATTCGGTGCTGGCCATCGACTACCGTGGCTTTGGCCAGAGCAAGGGCGACCTGCCATCGGAGGCCAGCGTGTACGAAGATGCGCGTGCGGCCTGGGAACGCTTCCAGGCGCTGCAACCGGATGCGAACAAGCGCCTGATCTATGGCCATTCCCTGGGTGGCGCCGTGGCCATCGACCTGGCGGCCGACCTCGCCTCTCAGGCGAAAAAAGACCAGGTCGCCGTTCCGGTGCGAGGGCTGGTGATCGAATCGACCTTCACCTCACTGGGCGATGCCGTGGCGCAAGTGGCCGAAAGCAACCTGCCGGTAAAATGGCTGCCGGTGCGCTGGCTGCTGTCGCAGAAATTCGATTCCATCGACAAGATCGTCGACATCGACATGCCGCTGCTGGTGGTCCATGGCCTGGCCGACGCCTTCATGCCTTCGCGCTTCAGCGAACAATTGTTCAACGCCGCCAACGAACCGAAAAAGTTGCTGCTGGTGCCTGGCGGCACCCACAACAACAGCATGAGCCTGGGCGGCAGCCAGTACCGACAGGCCATTGAAAGCCTGATGAAGACCAGACCGGCACAGATGGCCGGACCGGCACTGACCCGCAATGCCCGTATGCCTGACAGCTAGCGATAACCTTGCGCCTGCAGATTGAACAACTGCGCATAACGCCCGCCCGCAGCCACCAGACTGTCGTGATCGCCACGTTCAAGAATGACGCCCTGGTCGAGCACGATGATGTGATCGGCGTTGCGCACGCTGGAAAACCGGTGGGAAATCAGCAGCGTCATGCGCTCCGTCGTGTGCTCGCTGAAATGCTCGAACACTGCCGCTTCCGCCGCCGGGTCGAGGGCTGACGTCGGCTCATCGAGAATCAGGATATCGGCGTCGCGACGCATGTAGGCGCGGGACAGGGCGATTTTCTGCCATTGCCCACCGGACAGTTCCTGCCCCCCGGCAAACCACCGCCCCAGTTGCGTGGCATACCCTCGGTCCAGTCGCTCGATGAACGGCGCGGCCATGCCTTCGGCGGCGGCCGCCTGCCAGCGCTGCTCATCGTTGAAAGCCAGGGTGTCACCGACGCCAATGTTCTCGCCCACGGTGAACTGGTAACGGATGTAATCCTGGAAAATCACCCCGATGCGCCGGCGCAGCGCCTCTTCCTCCCATGCCTGCAAATCGCTGCCATCCAGCAGGATACGGCCCTGATCAGGGCGATACAGGCGGGTCAGCAACTTGATCAGTGTGGTCTTGCCGGACCCGTTCTCCCCCACCAGCGCCACGCTGCGCCCCGGAACAAGGTGCAGGTCGATCCCCTCCAGCGCTGCCCGGCTTGCTCCCGGATAACGGAAACCGACCTGTTCAAAGCGCAAGCCATCCCCCGGCAAGGCGCCCACGGTGAGATGCCCGGTGTCCGCCACAACCGGTTCCGCCAGGTATTCATAAAGGCTCGACAGGTACAAACCATCCTCGTAGAGGCCGCTGATGGCGCTCAAGCTGCTGCTCACCGCCGCCTGGCCCTGCTTGAACAGCACCAGGTACATGGTCATCTGGCCGAGGGTGATATTGCCGTGGACGGTGTCGACCACCACCCAGGCGTACGCCAGATAAAACGCCGCCGTGCCGAGCAGACCCAGGACAAAACCCCAGCCATCGCGGCGCAGGGTCAACCGCCGGTCTTCGGCGTAAAGACGCGTGAATGTCTCGCGGTAGCGCTTCAACAACAGCGGCGCAAAACCAAACAGCTTCACCTCCTTGATGTAGGCCTCATGGGAGAGCAGCGTCTCGATGTAATTCTGCTGTCGGCTCTCCGGGGCACGGCGGGTGAACAACCTGAAGGCGTCGCCGGAAAAGTGCGCTTCGGCGAAAAACACCGGCAGCGCGCCGACCACCAGCAACACCAGTGCCCACGGCGAAAAATGCACCAGCAACACACCGAAACTGATCAACACGATCAGGTTCTGGATCAGCCCAAGCGACTTCATCACCAACGCCAACGGACGGGTCGAGGCTTCGCGCCGCACGCGAACCAGCTTGTCGTAGAACTCGGAATTCTCGAACTGCACCAGCGACAACGTCTGCGCCTTCTGCAGGATCATCGTGTTGACCTTCTGCCCCAACTGCACCCGCAGTAGCGATTGCTGGACCGACAACGCCCGCTGGGTCCCGGACAGCAACGCGAGCACGCCCGCCTCGAACAGCACATAACGCACCACCGGCCACAGCGGCGCACTGCCCTGCTGCGCGTGCAACTGCATGGCGAAGACCACGGCATCGACAATGCGTTGGCCAAGCCAGGCCGCCAGCGCCGGAAGCACACCGGCGACCAGGGTGGCCAACACCAGACCAAGGAACAATCCGCGAGAGGTGCCCCAGACCAGCAGCAGCGCGCGTCTGGACTGGTCGAGCAACGTTGTGATTCGGTTGAGGGCAGCGGGCATCCCTAACTATCGCGCCGGAACGAACGATCAGCGTTTCTTTTTACAGCCGGTGGACCCAAGGGGGGCTTGGGTCGCCGGGACACACCCGGCCTGCCGCTGCTATCAACCGTTGGTTTGTAACAAGGAGGCATTTCCTGAGGAACCCTGCTCGTCATGCTGTTCACCATTCTGCTGTGAAAATTCAACCCATTGAACGTTCGAGACATCAATAACAATAGCCTCTGCGCCTATTTGAAACTCCTGACCCTCGCCGTCGAGCCAACTGGGATCCTCAATCACAAACTGCCCCCTTGTCGGCTCGGCCGGCCATTCGATCGGCCAGCCATACAAGCGCCTGTTGTCCAGTAAATGCAGTACGACAAATCTTGGTCTGGTTGAGAAAGCACTGTACCACTGGCTGGGAAAGGAGGTCTGCCGGGTTATGTTCACTCTTCTGAGTGCGCGATGCAGCTTGTCACTGCTCGCGATGTAACAGGATAAAAAGCCTAGCAACACCGCAATCACTGCCGACAGCAATGCCTCTGATTTCCTGTCCCACACACCCACGGAAAAGAAACCCTCGCCAATCACGAGAAGCAACGCGCCCAGTCCAACCACCAGCGACTGAATCAAAAACGTAAATATCAACGCCTGAACAATCTGCCCGAAGGTGTCCGGCCGTTTGAACGCCGTCAGCGAATAGAAAATCCAGGCCGCCAGAAAACCCGGAATCAAATACTGAAGCAGCGGAATCACTTCCTTGACCAAGCCATCCATGCCGTTTTCATTCCATTGAAAAAATCGACTCGGAGCCAATAAATACAGCACCCCGAAGGCCTGTGTCACCCACGGACAAAGCAAGGTCGTCACAAGAAATGTCAGGACTACAGGCCGAAGTTTTTTCTTACAAAGGACGAAGACCAGCCGCACAAAAACTCAAACGGCGTCCGACGTTCACGCCTGAAATTTCGCCCGATATTTGCCTGGACTCTCTCCCGTCCATTTCTTGAACGCCCGATGAAACGCACTCGGTTCCTGGAAACCCAGTTGCTCGGCAATGTGACCGATGCTGGCCCGGCTCTCGCGCAACTGCTCGAACGCCACGGCGCGGCGGACCTCGTCCTTGATCTCCTGGTAAGAACAGCCTTCACGCTCCAGCCTGCGGCGAAAGGTGCTGGGGCTCAGGTGTTGTTCCAGGGCAAAGGCCTGCAGGGTCGGCCATTGGCTGTAATGGCTGTTGCGCAAGCGTTGGTGCACCTGCGATGCCAGGCCATGCTGGTTGCGGAAACGAATCACCAGCCATTGCGGAGCCGTGCGCAGGAACACTTTGAGCGACGCCAGATCCTGGACCACTGGCAAGCGCAGGTAGTGGCTGGCGAATTCGATTTCGGTGCGCTCGGTGCCGAAGGTCAGGTTGGGGCCCCAGAGCAAGCGGTCGTCGCTCAAGGACAGGCGCTCATGACGAAAATCCGCGCGGTCGATGGGGATGCGCCGCCCGCCCAGCCAGCACATCAGGCTGATCATCAGCACCAGGAACGTTTCGTCGCCAAACCGTGCGATATCGGCTGGCGCACGGGTTTCCAGGCTGATGACCGCACGCTTGCCGCGCACCGTCAGCGTGCCGCGGTAGTCGCTGAGGAACAGGGCGAAATTGCCCAGGCACTGGCGCATGGCTTTATGCAAGTCGGGCTCCTGGATCAGGGCGCGGCAGATCAACGCAAAGCTGCCCGGGGGCATGCCGTGGGAATCGAGCCGGAAGAACTCGTCGTTGAGCTCGCGGATCTGAATCAGCCACAGCGCCGCAAATGCGCTGGCTGGCACCCGTGCCGCGGGCTGTTCGAGCAACAGCGGGTCGATGCCGGCCTGCTCCAGCGCCGCCGCGAGGCGTCGCGGATCGTTGCCCAGCCCATGGATCATCGCCTGCACGAAGTAGGCGGCCACCGAGTCCTTTTCCCGCATCTGAACGCTTCGCTCCCCAATCAGCCGAATGGCAAAAAACACCAGCACCCTTGAACAGTTTCGGCATAGGCCAACCGTCGCACCGGCTCTAGACTCGCGGCAATCTTACGCCTTCCACCGTTGCGGCGGCGAAGGTATCGCAGGGTCTGATCGGAAGGACGGCAACATGAATCTGCAAAACATTGGCGTGATCGGCGCCGGCACCATGGGCAACGGCATCGCGCAGGTCTGCGCCCAGGCCGGCTTCAATGTGACCCTGATCGATATCGCCGACAGCGCCCTGCAAAAGGCCCTGGCGACCATCGGCAAGAACCTCGATCGCCAGGTGGCCAAAGAAACCCTGACGACCGCGCAGAAGCTTGCCACCCTCGACAACATCCGCACCAGCACCGATTACAGCAGTTTGCACAACGTGCAACTGGTGATCGAAGCCGCCACGGAAAACCTCGACCTGAAACTGCGCGTGTTGCAACAGATCGCCGCGCAGGTCAGTGCCGAGTGCGTGATCGCCTCCAACACCTCGTCGCTGTCCATCACCCAACTCGCCGCCAGCGTCAGCCAGCCACAACGGTTCATCGGCCTGCACTTCTTCAACCCGGTGCCGGTGATGGGCCTGATCGAAGTGATCCGCGGCCTGCAAACCAGCGACGCCACCCACGCCCTGGCCCTGGAGATGGCGACCACTCTGGGCAAAACCGCGATCACTGCCGGCAACCGTCCGGGGTTCGTGGTCAACCGGATCCTGGTGCCGATGATCAACGAAGCGATCCTGGTGTTCCAGGAAGGCCTGGCCAGCGCTGACGACATCGACGCCGGCATGCGCCTGGGTTGCAACCAGCCCATCGGCCCACTGGCCCTCGCGGACCTGATCGGCCTGGACACGGTGCTGGCGATTCTCGAAGCCTTCTACGAGGGGTTCAACGACAGCAAATACCGCCCTGCGCCACTGCTCAAGGAAATGGTTGCCGCCGGTTACCTGGGGCGCAAGACGGGGCGTGGCTTCCATGCCTATGCCTGAGCGTTGCTCACGGTTCGCCGAGTACCGGGACAAAGTGCTGGAGCTGTTCGCCAGCAAGGGGTTCGGTCAGGTCGGCATGCGCGAACTGGCCACATGCCTGGGACTGTCCCCGGGCTCGCTGTATCACCATTACCCGAGCAAACAGCACTTGCTGCTCGATCTGATCGAGGAATTCTACGAAGAGTTATTGGCGGCACTCGGGCGCATCGATCACAAGGCCGGTGCGAAACGCGACAAGCTGCATAACCTGATCCGCGCACACCTGAACCTGCATCAGGAAATGCCTTGGCATTTTCGCCTGGTGGAGCGCGACAGCGGCTGCCTGAACGACGAGCAGCAGGCGCGGGTCCGGCAATTGCGCGAACAATACGAAGGCACTTTGCTGCAGATGCTCGGCAGCCGCTTGCGCCTCAGCGAACCGGCACGTCTGGCCACCGGACACGCGATTGCCAACCTGCTCAACAGCGCCCCCTGCTGGCTGGCGCAGCACGCGCTGGACGAACAAGCGCGCGACGAACTGCTGGAAAACCTCATCGGCGGCGCCATCGAACGGCTGCTGCGGCCTGCACTGCCGCGCGCGGCAGCCTGACATCTCAGGCGCAACGCCATAAGCCGTGCCGGTTCAATAGACAAAACATCTAAAAGATTTTTGCATGTGGTCCCCTCTAACGCTTTGCTATTGGAGCCCATCCACCGCAGAGCCGGACGCGCACCGCGCCCTCCTTCTGCCGCCTTCCTTTTCGGGAGCCTGCCATGAAAATCAATCCCTACCTCATCTTCAACGGCGACTGCAAAGCCGCGTTCACCTTCTACGCCCAAGCCCTGCAAGGCCAGCTCGACATGATGATGACCTTCGGCGAGAGCCCGGCCCGCGAACACTTCCCGGCTGACCTGCACAACCTGATCATCCATACCCGCCTGTCGGTGGGCGACCAGGCGATCATGGGGTCGGACACCACCCCCGACCGCCCCACCGATGACATGGCCGGGTGCTCGGTATCACTGAACGTCGACAGCATTGCCGAGGCGGATCGCGTGTTTAATGCACTGGCCGAGGACGGCAGCGTGCAGATGCCCCTGGAAGCGACCTTCTGGGCGGCGCGCTTCGGCATGCTGGTGGACCGGTTTGGCGTGTCGTGGATGGTCAATTGCGAGAAGGATCAGTAAACGGTTCCCCTGCAGGAGCGAGCTTGCTCGCGATGAACCTGGGAACACTGAGGCGGGTCAGGACCATATTCAAACCACGGGCGCGTTTGTCCGCGGGGGATTGTGGAGTCGCGACGTTGAAACCATCCAGGGCCGCAAGCTCAAGGGGATTGTGATCAAGTACCGTTGAGGGCGCTGGATACCTTGGCAGACCTGCCCTGTGGAAGCGACGGTGCGAACAGCTTGCTCGGTCATGCAGAAGAATTGCCCTGCGCGAGGGTTTCCCGTGGAGCGTTCCAACTGCCGCTCACCACTCGTCGCCCAGGTCCCGACGCGCCCTTTCTTCCACCCCCGCTGGCTCACGGATTGCACACGCTGGCGTAGTCGCCGCGCAGTGACGAAATCCTGACGCGCCGGCCATCATCTATACTCACCACCACCAGCGCCAGGCTGGATCAGTTTTTCGGAGATGCAACGTGTCAACTCTCAGTGAAATCGCAGCGAATCACGCGAAAATGGCGAAAAAAATGGCCGGAGAGTCGACTGAAACGTGTGAGCGCCAACCCATGGTGGTTGGTGGCTTCGAGGTCAATTCCGTCGATGAGCAAGTGCAGGTGCCCTTCCATCTGATCGTGGGCGCCCAGGACACTCCGATTGCGCTGACGGCGGGCTACGCGCTCTGACGGCGACGCCCCCAATGCCTCGAGGATGATACTGACGCTGTAGCTCTCGGTAACAAACAGCCCCCTAACGGTGCGTCTTTTTTACGGCGCATCGTCGCTCGCCCCGCCCTGCAAGGCGCCAGCCGCCATGGCGTAGTTTGTGCATCGCAACGCATTCCCCTGCTGCCTGAAGCTGCCATGCGCCCCAAGGAACTCAAACTCTGGACCACCGGTGTCGCCCACTTGCTCGACCTGCAAGCGGGGCATGCACGCCTGGCGGGCTTGAGTCATTGGCTGCGCCAGGTGTGCCCGGTCGATCATTTCGTACTGTTCGTCTACGAGGGCAACCACCGGCCCCTGGCGCTGTTCGATACCTTTGCCGCCGACAAGCGCGCGGTGTACGTCGATGACTACCAGTGCGGGCCGTATCTGCTCGATCCGTTCTACCTGGCCTGTACCCGCGGACAGGCGCCGGGCCTGTGGCGCCTGCGCCAGTTTGCGCCGGACCACTTCTACCTCGGCGAGTATTACCTGACCTATTACCAGCAAACCGGTCTGGCGGAAGAAGTGGCGTTTTTCGTCGAACTGGGGGGGGCGCCATGGCGGTGCTGTCGTTGATGCGCTCGTCGGCCAGTTGCGCCTTCAGCCGCGACGAGATGCAGTTGATCGAGTGCGCACAAGGCGTAGTCGAACAGGTGGTCAACGAAGCCTGGCGCTTGCGTCAGGCCCAGCAACCGCGTCCGGCGCAGGACCTGGACTTCAAGATCCGCGAAGCCTTCGATCAGTTCGGCGCGCACATCCTTACCGGCCGCGAGCAGGAAATCGTCCAGCTGTTGCTGCGCGGTCATTCCAGCGCATCGGTGGCCGAGCAATTGAACATCAGCCCCGGCACGGTGAAGATTCATCGCAAGAACATCTACGCCAAGCTGGGCATCGGCAGCCAATCCGAATTGCTCGGTCTGTTCATCCGCGACCTGACCGGACAGGAGTTGGTCGTCGACGCCTGACGCCTGAAAACGACTCTATCCCCCAAGGGATATATACAGCGCAAAACCGCCGTTGCTAGTTTGGCCCCGTCGCACTGATTCATCACTGCAAGGGAGCCGGCCTCGTGAACGACAATTCGCCAAGTGATATCGAATTCTGCAATGTGGTCAAACGCTATGGCGAGGTGACCGCCGTCAGTGGCTTGAACTTCTCCGTGCGCCGTGGCGCATTTCACTCCTTCCTCGGCGGGTCGGGCTGCGGCAAGACCACCACCTTGCGCATGATCGCCGGCTTCGAACAACCCAGCAGCGGCGAAGTGCGCCTGGCGGGCCACTGCGTCGCCGGCGTGCCGGCCTACGAGCGTCCGGTGAACATGGTGTTCCAGCATTACGCACTGTTCCCGCACCTGACGGTGGCGCAGAACATTGCCTACGGCCTGCGTTATCGCACCCCGCGCCCAGACCGCAAAGCCCAACTGCGCATGGCCGACGAGGCACTGGAAATGGTGCGCCTGAGCGGTTTCGGCCAACGCAAGCCGAGCGAACTCTCCGGTGGCCAACAACAGCGTGTCGCCCTCGCCCGGGCGCTGGTGAACAAGCCCACCGTGCTGTTGCTGGATGAACCGCTGGCCGCACTCGACCGCAAGCTGCGCAAGGAGATGCAATCGGAACTGCTGCGCCTGCAACGGGAAGTCGGCATCACCTTCGTGCTGGTCACCCACGACCAGGAAGAAGCCCTGTCGATGAGCGACAGCATCAGCGTGATGCACAGCGGCTCGATCATCCAGACCGCCACCCCGGAACAACTCTACGAAGCACCGGCCAGCCGCTACGTCGCCGACTTCATCGGCGAATCGAATCTGTTCAATGGCACGGTGCGCCACCTGCACGGCAACCGCGTGGTACTGCGCACCGAGCAGGGACTGGAACTGACCAGCCCGCTGACGCCCACCGGCCAGGCCCTGAGCGCCGACACCGCCGGCTGCATCGCCGTGCGCCCGGAACTGATCAGCATCGCCGGCGCCCACGCCGAGCTGGCCCGCGAAGTGAAACTGCAAGGCTGCGTGGAAGACCGGATCTACCTCGGCAATACCACCGAATACCGCGTACGCACCCAGGCCTTCGGCGTGGTCTGCGTGCGGGTGCCGCGCCAGCAGGATCAGGGCGCCAATGCATTCGAACACGGCGCGGCAGTGAGCGTCGGCTGGGATCACGCCAACGGCCTGGCCATGGCGTTGTAATTCAACGATTCATCAACCGGATGTGGAGCGTGCTATGGACCAGAAGACGTTTATCAAAAACCTGCGCAGCTGGCAGAACGGCTCGATCAGCCGCCGCGATTTTCTTGGCCGCACCGGCCTGGGGATTGCCGCGGCAGTGGTCGCCACGAACATGCCGGGCCTGCTGACGTCCACCGCCCAGGCGGCCGAGCAGGCCAAGCTGGGGGATCGACTGTCGCTGGCGACCTGGCCCAATTACCACAGCCAGGACAACCTCGACGCCTTTGGCAAAACCACCGGCGCACGGGTCTCGATGAGCGTGTTCGGCTCCAACGAGGAAATGCTCGCCAAGTTGCAGGCCGGCGGCAGCGGCTGGGATGTGCTGGTGCCGACCAACTACACCATCAGCACCTACGTCGGCCTGGGCCTGATCGAACCGCTGGACCTGTCGCGCATTCCCAATTTCGACGCCTCGGCGTTTCAGCAGAAATTCATGGCGCAAGGCACGGTGGACGGCAAGGTGTATGCGGTGCCGAAAAACTGGGGCACCACCGGCATGCTCTACGACACAGGCAAATTGAAGAACGGCCCCACCAGCTGGAAAGAATTCTGGGCCGCCGCGCAAGGCCCGGCGAGTGGCCGCACCATGGTTCACGACTATCAGTTGACCGCCATCGGCAACGCCCTGAAAAGCTTCGGCTACAGCTTCAACTCCCTGGACCCGAAAGAACTGGCCGACGCGGAAAAACTGCTGATCGAAGTCAAGCCGCACCTGTTCGCGATCAACTCCGACATTCAGCCGTCGATGCGCAGCGGCGATGCCTGGCTGGCGATGTCCTGGACCGGCGATGCCTCGCAGTTGCACCGCGACAACGCGCAAATGCAGTTCGAACTGGGCAAGGAAGGTGGCGAACTGTGGAGTGACTTCTTCGCCATCCCCAAAAGCTCGGAGCACAAGGATGCCGCCTACGCGTTCATCAATTACCTGCTCGACCCGCAGCACAACAAGCTTGAAGTGCTGAGTCACGGCTACCCGAGCGGCGACAAGCGCGTCGATGCCCTGCTGCCCGCCGCCATGCTCGACGACCCGATCATGTACCCGGCCGCCGAGGCCTTGAGCCCGCTGGAGTTCGGTGCAGCGGCGACGCTGACCAGCCCGGCACGCGCCGAACTGATGGCGCGCTTCAAGTCCGCCTGAGCCCCGACCATGGCCAACGAGGAGTCACCCATGAATGCTGCCGCCCACCCGCAAACGGTGCAGCCGGCCAGTGCCCTGTCAGTCGAGGCGCGCCAGCGGCGCAGCCTCGGCCGACGGATCACCCTGCTGATGCTGTTGCCGTCGACCCTGTGGTTCCTGCTGCTGTTGTTGATGCCGCTGGTGATCATCCTGGTGTTCAGCTTCGGCGAACGCAGCGCTGTGGGCGGCTATGCCGGTGGCTTTACCCTGGCCAACTACCTGAACCTCGGCTCCCGCGGCGCGGCCTTCAGCAACACGCTGATGCTCGCGCCGCTGGGCACCCTGGTGTGCCTGCTGGCGGCCTACCCGCTGGCGTACTTCCTGGCGGTCAAGGTCACCCGCAACCGTTCGCTGTTGCTGACGCTGGTGATCGTGCCGTTCTGGACCAGTTTCCTGATCCGCACCTACGCCTGGATCTTCATCCTCAGTGGCAAGGGCATCCCGGCCATGCTCGCCAGCCTGGGCCTCGAGGATGTGCGGTTGATCAACACCCCTTGGGCGGTGCTGATCGGCATCGTCTATGGCTACTTGCCGCTGATGGTGTTCCCGATTTACGTCAGCCTGGAAAAACTCGACAAGCGCCTGCTCGAAGCCTCCGCCGACCTGGGTGCCAGCGCCTTCGAAAGCTTCCGGCGGATCACCCTGCCGCTGTCCGCGCCGGGGATCATCACCGGGGTCATGCTGGTGTTCATCCTGCTGATGGGTGAATTCCTGATCCCGGCGATTCTCGGCGGCGGCAAGGTGTTCTTCGTCGGCAACGCACTGGTCGACCTGTTCCTGCAATCGCGCAACTGGCCGTTCGGCAGTGCGTTGGCGATGACGTTGGTGGCGATGATGCTGCTGATCATCGGGGTGTACCTGAAACTGGTGGCGCGCTACGGCGGCCGCCCTGCCGACGGAGGCGTGTGACATGTGGCTGCGCAGCTATTCGACTTCGCTGTACCTGTTTCTCTATGCGCCCATCGCGCTGATCGTGCTGTTCAGCTTCAACGCCGGGCGCAGTGGCCTGGCGTTCGAATGTTGCTCGACGCAATGGTTCGGCCGCGCCTTCGGCAACCCGTTCATCATGGAAGCGCTGGGCAACAGCGCGTTCATCGCCTTCACCTCGGCGCTGATCGCCACGCTGTTCGGCACCCTGGCGGTGTTCGGCTTGCAACGGGCCCATCCCAAAGTGCGCCTGCTGTTCGACGCCCTGACCTACTGCGCGATCATCGTTCCGGGCATTGTCATCGGCATCTCGACGCTGATTGCCTTCATCAGCCTGTTCGACCTGATCAACCCCTTGCTGGCGAGCTGGATACCGGACGTGCCGCGCCTGAACATGGGGTTCTTCACCGTGATCGCCGCGCACTCGCTGTTCACCATGGCGCTGGTGATGGTGATCGTGCGCAGCCGCGTCGACTCACTGGACAAGGCCCTGCTGGAAGCCTCGGCCGACCTTTACGCACCGCCGATGCAAACGTTCTGGCGCGTGACCCTGCCGCAGATCAGTCCGGCGATCATGGCCGGGTTCCTGCTGGCGTTCACCTTCAGCTTCGACGATTTCATCATCGCGTTTTTTGTCGCAGGCTCCGAGACGACCTTGCCGATCTACATCTTTTCTTCGATCCGCCGCGGCGTGACCCCGGAGATCAACGCGGTATCGACCGTCATCATCTGCGCGTCGCTGGCGCTGCTGTTCACTTCCCGTCACCTGCAAAACCGCCGTACCGGCGTCCAGGAGTCTCACCATGCGTGATCAGCTTTACATCAACGGCGAGTGGGTCAGCCCGGACCTGGGCGGTTACCTGGACGTGATCGACCCGGCCACCGGCCAGGCTTTCCATCGGGTAGCGGCGGGCACCGAGGAGGACGTCGATCACGCGGTACGCGCCGCCCGGCGTGCCTTCGACAACGGCTGGAGCCAGACCACCGGGGCCGAGCGTGCGCAGTGGCTGGAGGCGCTGGCCGATGAACTGGAAAACGCTCAGCAGGCGCTGGCCGAGCTGGAAGTGCGCGACAACGGCAAACCCTTGCCCGAAGCGCAGTGGGATGTTGGTGATGCGATCGGCTGCTTTCGCTACTACGCCGGGTTGGCCCGCGAGCTGGATCAGCAGCAGGACCAGCCGCTGGCGTTGCCGGACCCGCGTTTTCGCTGCCGCATCCGCCATGAACCGATTGGCGTGGCCGGACAGATTATTCCCTGGAACTACCCGCTGTTGATGGCGGCCTGGAAAGTCGCCCCGGCGCTGGCTGCCGGGGCAACGCTGGTGTTGAAACCTTCGGAGCTGACGCCCCTCACGGCGCTGGAACTGGCGGCCGCCGCCGACCGCATCGGCCTGCCGGCCGGGGTCCTGAACGTGGTCAGCGGCCTGGGTGCCGATGCCGGCGGACCGCTGACCGAGCACCCCGGCGTGGACAAACTGGCCTTCACCGGCAGCGTGCCCACCGGGGCAAAAATCATGTCGGCGGCGGCCCGCGACATCAAGAACATCAGCCTGGAACTGGGCGGCAAGTCGGCGTTCATCGTGTTCGACGACGCCGATGTCGAGGCGGCCGTGGAGTGGATTCTGTTCGGGATTTTCTGGAACCAGGGCCAGGTGTGCAGCGCCACCTCGCGCCTGCTGGTACAGGAAAACATCGCTCCGCGCCTGATCGAACGGCTGGTCGAGGAAACCCGCCGGATCAGCATCGGCCCGGGCCTGCAGCCCGGGGTGTTGCTCGGCCCGCTGGTCAGTCAAGGCCAGTACGACAAGGTCCTGGGCTACATCGATCAGGGCCTCGCCAGCGGTGCACGCCTGCTGACCGGTGGCCAACGCCCGGCGCATCTGTTGGAAGGCTATTTCATGGAGCCGGCGATCTTCGACGAACCCGGGCACAGCAGCATCCTCTGGCGCGAAGAAGTGTTCGGCCCGGTGCTGTGCGTCAAGCGTTTCAAGACCGAGGAGCAAGCGCTGCAAATGGCCAACGCCAGCCGTTTCGGCCTCGCCGCAGCGGTGATGAGCGCCGATCTGCAACGCAGTGCCCGTGTCGCCAATCAGCTGCGCGCCGGGATCGTCTGGGTCAACTGCTCGCAACCGACCTTCGTCGAGGCGCCCTGGGGCGGCATGAAACACAGCGGCATTGGCCGGGAACTCGGCCAATGGGGGCTGCACAATTACCTGGAGGTCAAGCAGGTGACCGAGTACGTCAGTGACCAGCCCTGGGGTTGGTACCTGAAATAGTCTGGAAAACCCGTTCCCCTACAGGAGCGAGCAGGCTCGCTCCTGTAGGGGAACGCGGAACGTGAACACCCTGAAACCCACAAGCCTCACCCCAGATACCACCCCCAAGCCTCGCCGTTATACCGGGTGATCTGCTTGGTCTCGAGGTAGTTGTTGTAACCCCACTCGCCCAGCTCACGGCCAATGCCGCTTTGCTTGTAACCGCCCCAGGGCGCTTCGACAAAGGTCGGTTGCGAGCAGTTGACCCAGACGATCCCGGCGCGAAAACGGCGGGCGACCCGTTCGCAACGAGGGATATCCCGCGACATGACGGCAGCAGCCAGGCCGAACGGCGAGTCGTTGGCCAGGCGAATCGCTTCGGCTTCGCTGTCGAAGGCCCGCAGGCACACCACTGGGCCGAAGATCTCTTCGCGCCACACCGAGCTGTCTTCAGGCACATCGGCAAAAATCGCCGGGGTCAGGTAATAGCCTTTGTCCAGGTGCGCCGGACGTGCCCCACCGCTGACCAGGCGCGCGCCTTCCTGCTGCCCCAGCGCAATGGCTTCGAGCACCTTGTCCAGTTGGCCCTGGCTGACCAGCGGCCCGAGCTTCACCCCCTCGGTGAAGCCCTGGCCGATCCGGATCTGCTCGGTCGCTTCGATCAAGCGCTGCAGCAGTGCCGGGTACAGCGCACGCTCCACCAGCACCCGCGAAGTGGCCGAACAGACCTGGCCCTGGTTCCAGAAAATCCCGAACAGAATCCACTCCACCGCCGCGTCGAGGTCGCTGTCGGCGAAGATCACGAACGGCGATTTGCCGCCCAGTTCCAGGCTGATGTTCTTGATCTCGGCCGCTGCCGCTTGCATGATTTTGCGCCCGGTGGGCACGCTGCCGGTGAAGGCGATCTTGTCGACATCCGGGTGTTCGGCCAGGGGTTTGCCGGCATCGGCACCCAGGCCACTGACCACGTTGAGCACGCCGGCGGGCAACCCGGCCTGATCGGCGATGCGTGCCAGCTCGATGGCGGTCAGCGGCGTCAGTTCGGACGGTTTCAACACCACCGTGCAGCCTGCTGCCAGTGCCGGGGCGACTTTCCATGAGGCCATCAGCATCGGGAAATTCCATGGGATGATGGCGCCAACCACGCCCACGGGCTCCTTGATCACCGAGCAGTTGAAGCGTTCATCGGGCAGGCTGACGGATTGCTCGGCAGCCTGATCCGAACCCTCGGCGAGCGCGGCATAAAAGTCGAAACAGCCGGCGGTGTCGGCGATGTCCCACGCCGCTTCCGGCAGCGGCTTACCGTTGTCGCGCACTTCGATGGCCGCCAGTTCGTCCTGACGCGCGCGAATGCCGTCAGCGATGCGCCGCAGCACCTGCGCCCGTTGCGTGCCGCTCCAGCGCGGCCAGTCCCCTTCGTCGAACGCCTGGCGCGCGGCGGCCACCGCCCGCTCGACATCCTGGGCGGTGGCCGCCGCCACCTGCGCCAGCACCGACTCATCGCTCGGGTCCAGCGTTTCGAAAACACCGCGCTGCACCGGCTCGACCCATTCGCCGCCGATGTACAGCCGTTGATAATCAGCCATGACACACCTCGTTTTCCGGTTGTTCCAGCCGCACGTTTTCCAGACGACTGAAGGCATCGATTCGTACCCCGCGGCCCACGCTGACCCCAGGCCCGAATACCACGCAGGGCTCGATGCAGACATCGGCGGCCAGCCGCGTATCGGCACTGAAGAATACCGTGTCCGCGGCCACCAGGCTGACGCCCGATTGCATGACGGCCTGGCGCCGGCGCTGCTGGAACAGCTGCTCGGCGGTATGCAACTGTTCGCGATCGTTGACCCCGAGCACCTCGGTCTCGTCCACGTCCACCGCCATCACTGGCAGGCCGGCGTCGTTGGCCACGGCCACCGCGTCGGTGAGGTAATACTCGCCCTGGGCGTTCTGCTTGCCAATCCGGTCCAGCAGCCACAGGCAGGTGTCGGCACGCAGCCCCATGACACCGCCGTTGCAGAAGTCGATCTGCAGCTCCTGCGGGCTCGCGTCCCGGGCTTCGCGGATGGCCAGCAGGCGGCCGTTCTCCACCAGCAGGCGACCGTAGGGCCCCGGCTGCCTGGTGTGAAACCCGGCGACCGCCACGGCGGCACCGTCGATCAGCGCCTGGCGCAACTGCAACAGGGTCTGCGCGCTGATCAGCGGCGAATCACCGAACAGCACCAACACACAGCCCTGTTCATGGGCCTGCAAGGCCGGCCGGGCCGCCAGCAGTGCGTGCGCCGTGCCCAACTGCTCCTGCTGGACAAAGGTGCGCACCGCCGGTGCGGTCTGTTTCAAGTAGTCGGCCACTACTCGACCGCCTGCCCCCAACACCACCGCACAATGTTCGATGGCCGCGTCTTCGACCGCCGCCAGCACATGGCCGAGCAACGGCCGGTTGCCCACCGGGTGCATGACCTTGGGCAGCGTCGAACGCATGCGAGTGCCCTGCCCGGCGGCGAGGATCACCGCCAGGGTCGGCCAGGAAACGTTGTCGCTCATACGAACCTCTCCTGTGGCGACGGCTCAGGCCGGATCGCGATAGAACACGTCGTCGGCATACGGATACCACCAGTCATGGATCTTCGGCTGATGATCGATGATGACCATTTTCGAGCGACGGAACGCCTCCAGGCCCTGACGCCCGAGTTCACGCCCAAGGCCGGACATCTTCCAGCCGCCAAAGGGCAGCGCGTCGTTGTCGATCAGCGGGTTGTTGACCCAGACCATCCCGGCTTCGAGACGCTCGGCCGCCTCCATCGCTTCGGCCAGGTCGGTGGAGAACAGCGACGCGCCCAGACCGAACGGCGAATCATTGGCCAGGCGCACCGCTTCGTCGAAGTCGCTGACCCGGCAGATTGCCGCGACCGGGCCGAAGCACTCCTCCTGGAGGATTGCCATGTCGGTGGTCACCCCGGTCAGGATGGTCGGCTCGTAGAACCAGCCGACACTGTGTTGCGGCGGCACCCGACCTCCACAGACCAGCGTCGCCCCCTTGGCCACGGCATCGTCCACCAGGCGCATGACTTTGTTGCGCGCAGCCTCGCTGACCATCGGCCCGATTTCCGTGTGTTCCAGGCCATGGCCGATGCGCAGGGCGCGGGTGCGCTCAGCGAATCGGGCGACGAATTCGTCATGCACTTCATCGACGACGTAGAAGCGTTCCGCCGAGGTGCAGATCTGTCCGCTGAGGTGGAACGCGGCGGTCACCGCGCCCGCCGCCGCGACCTCCAGCGGCGCATGCCTGGAGATGATCAACGGATCGCTGCCGCCGGCCTCGATCACGCAGGGTTTCATCTGTTCGGCGCAGGCCACCGCCACGGCCTTGCCCGCCGCCACACTGCCGGTAAACGCCACCGCGTGAGTGCCGCTGGACTTCACCAGTGCCTGTGCCGTCGCCGCATCGCCCGGCACGCAAGACACCAGGCCCGGCGCCAAGGCGGTGAAGTGTTGCATGAACTTGAGCGTGCACAGGGTCGTGGCTTCCGCCGGCTTGACGATGCAGGCGTTGCCGGCCGCCAGCGAGGCGGCGACCGTCCAGCACATCAGCAGGATCGGAAAGTTGAACGGCATGATGTGCACGCTGACGCCATAGGGTTCGTAGCGTACGTGCTGGAACGAGCCGATCTGCGTGGTGCCGGCGACCTTGCCGGCATCGTCCCGGGCCATTTCCGCGTAGTAGCGAAAGATCGGCGCGCAGTTGGCCAGCTCGCCCATGGCTTCCGGAAACGGCTTACCCATTTCCAGGGTCATCAGCCGTGCCACTTCGCGGTTGCAGGCAACCTCCTGCTCAATGGCATTGGCCAGTTGATGCAGGAGCGCGGCGCGGCTTTTCGCATCGATCAGCCGCCATTGCCGTTGCGCGGCGGTGGCGGCGTCGACGGCAGCCTGGACGTCGGCTTCGCCGCACAGCCCGACCTGCCCTACCGGTTGCAGGGTGGCGGGGTCCAGCACTTCGCGCACACGCGCCTCGCTCAGCGGCTGGTATTCGCCATTGATGAAGCGCAGTGCGGTATCAGTATTAAAGGTGGCCATGGGCAGATCCTTGAACCAATCGATAAGGGGTTTGGCGCAATGCATCGAGGGTGGCCGGCGGCAATTCATCGCGCCAGCCGGGCACATGGCCGTTGAGCCACGCGCGCAGCGGCCCGAAGGCCTCGGCGTCCAGTGCGCGAACGAACAAACCCAGGGTGCGCGGCAAGTGCGCCAGGTAACCATGCTTGCCGTCGCGACCGGCCAGGCGCACGAAAATCCCCAGCACCTTGGCGTGGCGCTGGGCGGCCAGGCGCCGGTAGTCCTCGAGAAAACGCGGCGCATCGAGTTCCGGACGCTGCATCAGGTAATGCGTCAGCATCGCCACGCGCAGTGCCTCGGGCACATCGCGGCGCGCGTCTTCGAGCAATGACATCAGGTCGTAGGCTGCGGCGCCGATCAAGGCGTCCTGGAAGTCCAGCAACCCGCAGGCCGCCACGCCTTCGCGACCTTCCAGCAACATCAGGTTATCGACGTGGTAGTCACGCAGCACCAGCGCTTCGCGGCGTTGCGCGACATCGCTGCAGGCCTCGGCGAACAGCAGGAGAAACGCCTCGCGCAGAGCACGCGCGGCGTCCTGGCCGATCAGCAACGGCACGTACCAGTCGATGAACAGCGCACACTCGTCACTCAGTTGCCCGGCGTCGTAGGGCGCCAGTGCGGCGGCGGACGGTGCCCGATGCAACGCCACCAGCGCGTCGACCGCCAACCGGTACAACGCGCCTTCCGGGTGCCCCGCCGCCAGCAGCCGGGTGTAAGTGTCGTGACCGAAGTCTTCGATCAGCGCCAGTCCGGCGTCCTCATCCACCTCGATCAAGCCCGGCGCGGAAAGCCCCAGGCCGTGCAAATGCCGTGCGACCCGCACGAACGGGCCGATCGGCTCGCTGAGCGGCGGCGAATCCATCAGCAACAGGCCTTCGCCGCCGAGGCGAAAATAACGCCGGGTCGAAGCGTCGGCCGGCAACGCCTGCAACGGCGCCCCGGCAAAGCCGGCACGCGCCAGAAAGGCTGCGCGCTGGCCCTCGCGGTCAAGCGCTGACGTACGTGTCTGAGTCATGGCAATCACCGGATCATGTAGACCTTTTTCACCGTCTCATGAACGGTGCACACGCCTTTCCAGTCCTTGCGGAAAAAGGCTGCGGTGTCGGGCTTGATTTCGATCACTTCGCCGGACTCATGGACGTACGTGCAGCGGCCTTCCAGGAAGTGGCAGAACTCGTCGCTGGTGACGTGACAGAACCATTTGCCCGGGGTGCAGATCCACACGCCGCACTCGGACTGGCCTTCGGGCCCCTTGTGCAGGACGACGCCAGAGACACGGGATTCGCCTTCCAGCATGGTCGGGATCACGCCCCAGTCCTTGACGTCGGTGATTTGCAGCGGGTTGTACAGGAACGGGGTGGTCATGGTTATTCTCCAAAAAAATCAGGTTGTCTGCAGGAGCGAGCGTGCTCGCACCTGCCGGTATCGAGGTTCAGGCCAGCATGTAAACGTTGCGCAGGGTTTGCCTCACGTGGCACTCGCCGGTCCAGCCGGCCGGGAACAGCACCAGGGTATTGGGACGGATCTCGATCACTTCACCGTTGTCGTGGCGATAGGTGGCATCGCCTTCGAGGAAGTGACACAGCTCGTCACGGGGAATCGACAGGCGCCAGCGCCCCGGCGTGCACACCCAGAGTCCGGTTTCGGGGCTATTGTTCGGCCCCTTGAACAGCAGGCGGCCACTGGAGTGCGAGACACCTTCGACGGCATCGCTCTGCACGCCCCAGTCCACCAGGTCGGTGCGGGTGCTGACGGCTTCGAGGTACGGCGTGATTCCCGCCGTGGTGTTTGCATCAGGCATCGTTGAGTACCTTGTCGAGAATGGCCGCCGCATCGGCGGGACCCTTGCGTGATTGCATCTGTGCGCTGGTGCGCTGCAGGCGTTGGCGCATCGCCTGATCGTTGAGGCAGGCGGCGAGTTTTTCCGCCAGCTGCGCTTCGCTCCACTCGTAGCGATCGAGTTTGAAACCGTGGCCGCTTTCCTCAGCGCGCATGGCGTTGTCGTGACCGTCCCAGACGTAGGACATGACGATCGCCGGCTTACCGAAAAACAGGCATTCGGTAAAACTGTTGTTGCCGCCGTGGTGGATCACCGCATCGACCTGGGCAATCACCGACGGTTGCGGGAACCAGTTGGAGATCTGCACGTTGTCGGGCAGGTCCGGATACTCGTCGAGGTGCTCGCCGACGTTGAACAACGCACGGTAAGGCAACTGACCGACAGCGCGGATCAGGCGCTGCAACAGGTCGACGTCGCCGGAACCGAGGCTGCCGAAACTGACGTACAACAGCGGCTTGTCGTTGTTGGCGCGGAACTGGGGAATTTCATAAGTGGTGTCGCTGCGCACGCAGCCCTGCAGGTAGTGGAAACGCTCGGGCGGCAACGGGTGACGGCGTTCGAACTTGACCGCGTCCGGGTACAGCAGCAGGTTCATGTACGGCGAGGCTTCGAAGAACGTCCCCAGCGGGTACGGTTGTTCGCCATGGGCTTGCAGGAACTGGTTGAAGTCTTCGTGGATCGGCCCGACCACTTCTTCGAAGCGCTGGCGGAAACGGGCGTGTCCGGCCTTGTCGTCGACGCTCATGCCCGAAAGGTGCGGCGGGATGTCCGGGTCTTCGATCTCGTTTTCCGAGCAGGAAATGATCCGCACCCACGGCTTGCCGTACTGCTTGATGGCCGGGAACAGGATTACGTTGTCGACGCAGATCAGGTCCGGCTTGACCTTGTCCAGCACCGCCGGCAGATCCTTCTGCGCCCATTTAGCCGTGTCGACGATGGCGGCCCAGCACTCCTTCACGTAGTTGTCGATCTGATCCAGGGGCGATTTGCGAAAATTGGGAATATGGCCGTTGATGAAGTCGACCCAGTAACGGGCCATTTCCTCGGCGGGCATCGGCGCCGACATGTTGACCATGTGTTCTTCAAAACCGTAGCCGGCATACACGCCGCTCATGCCCGGGTCGGTGAGGAACACCGCCTTGTGGCCGAGGGCTTCGCACGCCTGGGCGATACCGACTGAGTTCAGCGCCGGGCCATAAGCGGCTTCCGGAAAGAAGGCGATCACTTTCTGTTTCATCGAGCGGTTCTCCTGCCTGGTCTTTTTTTATTTGTCAGCGCGTCAACACACGGGCATGGCGAGCCTGCCAGCCGAGCCGGACGCTCATTCCGATAGCAAAATGGGCGAATTCGAATTGCGAGGACGGCACCCGGACGATCAACGGCTTGTCGCTGAACCCGGTCTGCACGTGCAGGTTGGTGTCGAGGCCGTGATAGGCGATTTCGACGATGTGACCGCTCACCTGGTTGGCACACACCTCCCCTTCACCCAGCACCTGCAGGCGCTCGGGACGCACCACCACGGCCACCGGTTGCCCCGGCACCAGCGGCGCGTCGGTCTCGACGGCCAATTCCTGGCCATTGACGCGCACGCTGTGCTGCCCGGAGCGCACGCCTTCCAGCAGATTGCTGACGCCGATGAAGTTGGCAACGAAGCGGCTGTTGGGGTTTTCGTACAGCTCGGTGGGGCTGCCGCACTGGCAGACCTTGCCGCCGTCGAGCACCGCCATGCGGTCCGACATCACCAGGGCTTCTTCCTGGTCGTGGGTGACGATGATGAAGGTGATGCCGCTCTCGAGTTGCAGGCGCTTGAGTTCCAGCTGCATCTTTTCCCGCAGCTTTTTGTCCAGTGCACCCAGCGGCTCGTCCAGCAGCAACACCCGCGGACGCTTGACCAGTGCCCGCGCCAGGGCGACGCGCTGGCGCTGGCCACCGGAAAGCTGATCGGGCTTGCGCTCGGCCAGTTCGCCGAGTTGCGCGGTGCTCAGCACTTCATCGACCCGGCGACGGATGTCCGCCTCCGGCAGGCGTTCCATCTCCAGTCCATAGGCAATGTTCTTGCGCACGGTCATGTTGGGAAACAGCGCGTAGGACTGGAACATCAGGTTCAGCGGACGCTTGTTGGCCGGCAGTGGCGAAATGTCCTTGCCGTCCAGGTAGATGCAACCGGCGCTGGGGGTTTCGAAACCGGCGAGCATGCGCAGCAAGGTGGTCTTGCCGCAACCGGACGGTCCCAGCAGCGCGAAAAATTCGTTCTCGCGGATGTTCAGCGACACCTCGTTGACCGCCAGGCCGTTGCCATAAGACTTGCTGACCTTGTCCAGGATCAGTACCGCAGATGAGTTATTCATGGGTGCGAGGAGCCTTGTTGAGACGCTGCGAAGCCAGCAGCGCGGTGATGCTGACCAGCATCACCAGCGTCGCCAGGGCATTGATTTCCGGGGTGACGCCGAAACGGATCATGGCGTAGATCTGCATCGGCAACGTGGTCGAGGCCTGACCGGAACCGGAGTTGAAAAACGCGATGATGAATTCGTCCACCGACAGGGTGAACGAGAGCAACCCGCCCGCGAGCACACCGGGGAAAATCGCCGGCAGCAGGACTCGACGAAACGTGGTGAACGCGCTCGCCCCCAGGTCGATCGAGGCCTCGAGAATCGAGTAGTCGAAGTGCTTGAGCCGCGTGCGCACCACCGCGCAGACGAAGGCGATGTTGAACACGGCGTGGCTGATGATGATCGAGTGCAGGCCCAACCCGACCTTGAGCAGGTTGAAGAAACTCAGCAGCGCAATCGCCAGGACGATGTCGGGGATGATCATCGGCGCCATCAGCAACGTGTCCACCACCTGCCCCTTGTCATTGCCCTTGCGGCGCAACTCGATGCCCAGCGCCAGGAACGTACCCAGCACGCAGGCAATGAAGGTCGCCGCCAGCGCCACGATCAGGGTGTTGAGGGCCGCCGACAGGATCGCCGAGTTGTGGGCCAGCGCCACGTACCATTTCAACGACACGCCGCCCCAGGCGGTCGGCAGGCCGGACTTGTTGAACGACAGCAGGATCAGCACCAGGATCGGCACATACAGGAAGGCGTACACCAGCCACAGGTGCGTATTGAGGGCGGTGCCGCTTATGGAACGAGACTGACTCATGCCCGGCCCCCTTCTGCACGGCGGGCCACCAGGGCCTGGACGAACAACAGGATCAGCATGATCGCGATCAGGAAGAAACTCAGTGCCGCGCCGAACGGCCAGTCCCGCGCGGTGAGGAACTGCGAATAGATCAGGTTGCCGACCATCTGCACCTGCTTGCCGCCCAACAGGTCGGCGGTGATGAAGTTGCCGATGCTCAGGACGAAGACAAACACCGCGCCGGCCGCGACACCGGGCACGCTCAGCGGCAGGATGATGCGGCGGAAGGTCATCCAGCCCGAGGCCCCGAGGTCTTTCGACGCGTCCCACAGTTCGTTGTTGATGCGCGACAGCGAGGAGAAAATCGCCAGGATCACAAACGGGATGTAGTTGTAGACCAGCCCCAGCACCACCGACGCTTCGGTGTACAGCAGGTTGATCGGATCGCCGCTGTAGCCGAACAGCTGCAGCGTGCGGTTGATCAGGCCTTCGCGATTGAGCAGGACGATCCAGGCATAGGTGCGGATCAGGTAGTTGCTCCAGAACGGCAGCATCACCAGAAACAGGAACACCGCCTGATGACGCCGAGGCGCACGGGCAATGGCGTAGGCGGCCGGGTAGCCGATCAGCACCGCGAACAGCGTCGCCAGCCCGGCGATTTTCGCCGACTTGAGCAAAATACCGAGGTACAGCGGATCGAACGCGCGCTGGTAGTTTTCCCAGGTGAACAGCCAGTCGATCCCGCCGTAGGCGCCGCGCTCGACGAAGCTGTAGACCAGCACCAGCACGCACGGCACCACCAGAAAGATCAGCAACCAGCCAAAGCCGGGCGCAAGAAGCCAGGCCGACAGCCGCCTGTCAGCATGCAAAGCACTCATTACCCATATCCTCCCGCCCCGGAACGGAGGCGGCTTGCGAGCGTGGCGAGGCATGCAGGGCATGCCTCGTGATCAATGCGGCCTGCGTGATGCGAGGCTCAGTTCTGCGCCGCCATGATTTCGGTGACAGCCCGGGTGTAGGCTTTTTGCGTGGTGCCGCCCAGATCGCGCAATTGCTCCATCTTCAACAGCTCGCTCGGGGCGATCGTGAGGTTGGGATATTGCTTGAGCAGGTCAGCGGACAAACCGGCCATTGCAGCCTGGTTGGGGATTTTGTAGAGGATGTTTTCCGCGACCCAGACGTGGTTTTCCTTGGCGAGCATGAAGTTGATGAACTGCAACGCCTGCTCCTGGTGCTTGGAGCTCTTGAGCACGACCATGGTGTCGACCCACAGGTCGGAACCTTCCTTGGGCACCACGAACTTGATCGCCGCATTGGCCTGGGTGCCGTAGTTGCACCAGCCATCCCAGGCGTGCGCCATCAGCGACTCGCCGGAAGCGAGCTTGGAGTAGAAGGTGGTGTCGTCGAAGGCGAGGATGCGTTTCTTGGTGGCGATCAACTGGTCGCGGACGGCGGCGATCTGTTTGGGATCGCTGTCGTTGACCGACCAGCCCTTGGCCAGGAACCCGGCGCCGAGCATCCAGCGGTCGGTGGCGAGCATCGTCACCTTGCCCTTGAGCGCATCGCTCGGGTTGAGCAATTCGTTCCAGCTCACCGGTGCCGGCGTGACCTTGTCGGAACGGTAGCAGATCCCGGTCGTGCCCCAGGTGTACGGCACCGAGAAATGGTTGCCCGGGTCATATTCCAGCTGGGTCGCTTCGGGGTAGAGGTTTTTCAGGTTGGGAACTTTGACCGGATCGATATCCGCCAGCAGCCCCTGCTTGTGCAGGACTTCGGCGAACGGAGAAGAGACGAACACCACGTCATAGCCTTCACCGCCAGATGCCATGAGCTTGCCCATGATCTCTTCGTTGGTCGCATGCAACGCCTTGTCGACGTCGACGCCGCTGGCCGCCTTGAACTTGTCCAGCGCCTCCGGGGCCATGTAGCCGTCCCAGATGGAAATCACCATGTCCTTGGCGTTAGCGGTTTGTGCAGCGATCGCCAGGGAAACGCTCAATCCCAGACACATAAGGCCTTTCAGCTTTCTCATAATACTCACCCGACGATTGATTTTTTTTGTGTTCGAAGGCAGTACGGCAAACAGAGAAACGATTGCATATGTTTTTTTTTAGAAATTAGGACCAGCATGGAAAGATGTCAACGCTTTTTTCCGGCCTGACGCTCGAGCGGTGCATGACATAAGATGAGCACCTGAGTCCGAAGCGCCCAAATAGAGATCAGACGCTTGAGCACAACAGTCGAAAAAAAACCTCGCACCAACCACCTGGAACTGGCCCGACGAATTCTGGAGCACACCCAGGAAAGCGGACTGGTGGCCGGCGACCCGGTGGCCGAGCAGGCACTGGCGCGCACGTTCCAGGTGTCGCGCACATTGATCCGAGGCGCCCTGAAAGTGCTGCTGGAGGAAAACCTGCTCAGCCATGAAGCCGGCAAGGGCTATCGCCTGCTCGCCGCGCCGGCCGGCCAGGCCTTCAACGCTGCGCTGCCGCAGGCCGAGGAAGAAGAGCTGGCGACCTCGGTGCTGCGCGACCGCATGGCCGGGCGCCTCGGCGACAGCATCAGCATCAGCGAATTGATGCGTCGTTACAGCATCGGCCGACCTGCCGCGCAAAAAGCCCTGCAGCAACTCAGCGAAAGCCAGGCCATCGAGCGCGGGCCCGGCCAGTCGTGGCTGTTTCGCCCATCGCTGAACAGCCTGGCCGCCCTTGAGGAAAGCCTCAAATACCGCCTGATCCTCGAGCCCGAAGCGTTGCTCAGCCCTCACTTCAATGCCGACCCGCAACGTCTGGCCCTGCTGCGCAGCGCCATGCAGACCCTGCTCGCCAGCCCGGTCGAACACTTCGACATCCAGCAGTTTCGCGAGCTGGACATCAGCTTCCACGAGCTGATTGGCCAGAGCTGCGGCAACCGCTTCATCGGCGACGCCCTGCTCCAGCACCAGAGCCTGCGGCGCCTGCCGAACCTGCTGCCGACGGTCAGCGTGCACCGTCTGCAGGAGGCGTTGCGCGAACACCTGCAGATCATTGCGCACATCGAGCGCGGGCAACTGGAAATCGCCGCCGACCTGCTGCGCCTGCACCTGCGCCTGAGCGCCGCCCAGCGGCCGCAAACGGCCAATCGCGGGATTCCGCAGAGCCAATTGTTCGGGCGTCGCTGAAGCACTAAAAAAACAGGATGATTTTTTTTATAAAATAAGACAGCATCCAGTCATCTCAGGCACGGCGGGCTTTACCCGCCACGGATTCTTTTGCCATGCACCCACAAAAACTGATCGCCCTGTTTCCGGAAGCCAGTTTCGGCGCGGCGCTGAACTGCATTGGTATCGCCCAGTCACTGCGTGAGCTGGGGGCAAAACCGGTCTTTATCTGCCACGAACATTTCCAGGGCCTGTTCGCCGAATACGGTTTCGACGAATACCCGATACCGCAAGTCAGCCCGCTGTCGGCAGCGGAGCACCAGCACTACTGGGAACGCTTCATCGAGCGCAACATCCCCTATTTCGACCAGACCCCGCTGGCGCAGATCGACAGCTACGTGGCGCCGGCCTGGGAAGCGATCATCGACACCGCCATCGAGGCGGAAAAACCGCTGCAGCAACTGTTGGGCCGCCTCAAGCCAGACGTCATCGTGCTCGACAACGTGGTCATGTTCCCCGCCATCGCCAACGCGGGATGCCCTTGGGTGCGCATGGTTTCCTGCGCCGAAACCGAACTGCCGGACGCCGCCGTGCCGCCCTACCTGTCGGGATGCCTGGCCAGCGACGGCCAAGGCCGGGAAACCTTCGCCGAGCATTACCGTCGGGCGGTCATGCCGGCCCATGAACGCTTTTCGCAGTTCCTCGCCAGCAACGGCACAGCGCCCTGCCCGCCCGGCCAGTTCCTCGGCGACTCGCCGTGGCTCAACCTGTTGCTGTCGCCGACGCCGGTGCGTTATGCACGGCAACAGCCCCTGGACCCGCAGCGTTATGTGTACCTCGACGGCTGCGTACGGCGTGAGGCACCCTACATCGTTCCGGACTTTCCCCGGCACAACGACGCGCCGCTGATCTACATCAGCTTCGGCAGCCTCGGGGCCGCCGACACCGGTATGATCAAGCGCCTGATCGGCACCATCGAACACCTGCCCTACCGGTTCCTGATCAACGTCGGAGCCTATCGCGACGAGTACACCACGGTTCCGGACAACGTGTACCTGGACAGCTGGTTTCCACAACCGGCGGTGCTCAAGGAATGCCAGCTGTTCATCCACCACGGCGGCAACAACAGCTTTTGCGAGGCGCTGTACTTCGGCTTGCCGTCGTTGATCATCCCCTACTGCTGGGACGGCCACGACAACGCCGCCCGCGCCGAGGAAGTCGGTGTAGGACGCTACCTGCCACGGTTTGCCGACCCGTTGGCGGCCCTGCCTGCCGCCCTCGAACAACTGCTGGCCGACCCATCGATGAAACAACGCCTGGCCTCGTTCAGCCAGACCATGCAGGCCACCCGCGGGACGGATATCGCTGCACGCGCGATCATGGCGCTGTAGCGAAGCCTCGGTGCCCTGGCGATTGAATGTTCCAACCACTTCGCGAGCAGGCTCGCTCCCACAGGAAGAGCCCACCCAACCACCAGGCCAAGCGTTAGCTCGCCTTGCACTCTTGATCTTGCGTTTGCTTTTGCGTTTGCTTTTGCGTTTGCTTTTGCTTTTGCTTTTGATCCACCCGCCCCTTCGGAAGGCTGAGTGGAGGCGTTCATCCGGGGATTGGCGCGCAGCGCCGTTCGACGCAGTCGAACCCATCGCATGCAGG
Organism: Pseudomonas sp. IT-P12; assembly: GCF_949767465.1. NCBI lineage: Bacteria > Pseudomonadati > Pseudomonadota > Gammaproteobacteria > Pseudomonadales > Pseudomonadaceae > Pseudomonas > Pseudomonas sp. IT-P12. Next base: position 345,211 of record NZ_CATKPY010000021.1, read on the forward strand.
TGCAGCGAAGCCAACCGGAGGCGATGTCCCCGGAGGGATGCCGCAGCGAAGGAACGCCGAGCCCAAGCGAGGGGCCGGACGCTTGGGGCGAGACCTTTTGGTTCCTTTTGGGGCGTTTGCCAAAAGGGACTCGACCGTCAGGGCGAAACCATAAGTGGCCGTGACCGCAGCAACGGATATGTACACCAGCAAGAGCATTGTCGGCTATTAGTCCGCTCGCGAGCAGGCTCGCTCCCACAAGGGAACTGAATACAGCCGCAACCTGCTCGCGATAGACCGTAGAACACTCAGCAACCCCAGGCTTCCAGCGTCATCGCTGACAACCATCGCGAGCGAACTGCGCCTCCCCCTGCTCAGAACGCCCAACCCACCTCCTCCAGGGCCCGGCCCAGCGCGGCAACATCCGCATGGCTGCGCTCCTCGAACGCGGGCATGTACGCCAGCGGGTCGGGCAAGGTCGACGCCTGACCAAGGAAACCCTGGGCCGCCGCGTGCAGGCAGTAAGCGCTGTAGGCCGGGTTGTAGCCGCCTTCCTGAACGATCAGCAGCCGCCCTTCACAGTGCGCGTCGGCGAACTGGCGGGCCCGTTGTGCCAGGCGATTGAAGCCGTACATGGTCAACAGCTGCCGGCCGTTCGGGTCGAACTGCGAGGCGTCCAGGCCATTGGCGATGATCAGTAACTGGGGAGCAAACGCCGCCAGCGCCGGCTCCACAAACTGCTCGAACGCCAGTTCGTAGGTCAGGTCCCCGGAACCCATCGGCAACGGGATGTTCAGGTTGCAGCCAAGCCCTTCGCCACTGCCCCGCTCCTCGACGCCCCCGGTCTGCGGATGGCTCGGCCCCCAGGCGCCGTGATCCATGTGCAGCGACACGGTGAGCACCGTGGGGTCCTGGTAGAAACCCTCCTGAGTGCCATTGCCGTGGTGCACGTCCCAGTCGACGATGGCCACCCGCTCGATCCCCGCCGCCTGGGCCGCTCGCGCGGCCACCGCCACGTTGTTGAAAAAGCAGTAACCGTCCGCCATCGCCGGCGCCGCATGGTGGCCCGGCGGGCGCACCAGGGCCATGGCCGGCCGATGCTCGCGCAGGGTTTGTTCAAGCGCCGCGACACTGGTGCCGGCGGCGGCCAGCAGCCCGGCCAGGCCGCCAGCGTTGATCAGCGTGGTGCTGCTGAAGCGCCGCCCGTGCTGATCGGCTTGCTGGATGTCGTCGCGATACGCCTCGGTGTGAAAACGCAGGATTTCATGCCACGTGGCGTGGCGGCCCGCGTGCCAGGCCAGATGGTCGGCCACCGGTCCATTGCGCAGAATGGCCCGCATGTTCACCAGCCGCGGGCTGCTTTCCGGGTGTTGGGTCTGGGTGTCCAGCAGCTCGCTGGGCGGTGCCTCGAACACCCCGTAGCCGGTGTCGTGGCGCAGCACGTCGTCGTGCCAGAAAACGTCCATCAATGCAGACATGAAGTACTCCTCAGTCGATGATCGTCAGCTCGGGAGCAATTTCCGACAGGCTGCGCGAACCGTCCGCTTCGCACAGCACCGTGTCCCCCAGCTTGAGGCCGAAACCTTCGGAGTACAGCGACAGGTTCGGTTCGATCGAGAACGACATGTTCGGCTGAAACACATGATCGTCCGCCTCGTCGACCATCATCGCCTCCAGCCAGGTCGGCGGATACGCCAGGCCAAGGCTGTAGCCGATGCGGTGCACGCGGGTGCGCGACAGATCGATGCGATCGAGGATCTTGTTGCACACGCGGTTGGCCTCGCCGACCGGCGTGCCCGGCTTCGCCACCTCGATGGCGGCGTTGAAGGCTTCGGTCAGCAGGGTCGAGACTTCACGCACCCGCGCCGTCGGTTTGCCGATGACCGCCGTGCGCATCAGGATCGCGTGGTAGCGATTGCACACGCCGGCATGCTCGAGAATCACCACGTCGCCGGGGCTGATTGTGATGCGGTGCGGCATGGCGTGGGTCATGGTGCTGCGGCGGCCGGTCGCGCACATCGGGCTGATCGCCGAGTACTCGCTGCCCGCCTCCCCCAGCGCCTTGGACACCACGCCGGAAATTTCCACTTCGGACATGCCCGGACGCAGCGCTTCGAACGCCGCCCGCATGCCGTAGTCGGCCATGCGCGCGGCACTGCGCTGGTATTCGATTTCTTCGGCGGTCTTGATCAGGCGTTCTTCGGCCACCACCACCGAAGCATCCTCGAAATGCGCGTTCGGCATGTGCCGCAGCAGGGTGGTGTATTGCAGGGGACTGAAGGTCGACGCCTGCATTTCCAGGCCGATACGCCCCTGACTCAGGCCCAGCCCTTCGAGCGAGTCGGCGACGATGCGCAGCGGGTCCTGCTTGGCGATGTCGTAGAAAATCCCTTCTTCCAGGCTCGACAACTCATAGGTGCAAGGCTCTTCGCTGGTGCGGGTCAGGAAGATCGGATTGGCCAGCTTGGGCGAAATGATCAGCGCCTGATACCAGAGGAAACCCAGGCTGTCGAAGCCCGTCAGGTAGTTGATGTTGTCCGGGTAGTTGACCACCAGCGCGTCAAGACCACGCTCGCTCATTCGACGTTTGACCGCGTCGATGCGTTGACGATAAGTGCGCAGGGGAAATGCAGTCATCATGAGGTATCCCTCCTTAGGGAAAAGGTGCACGGGTGACGGGTGATTTACCGCAGTAAGGCAGGTCGGCTAGCGACCCGGTGTGTCAGCGTTCCTGCCGTGCCGGTACAGACGCACCAACAGCACGACCAGGGTGATGAAAATCATCAGGGTGGAGACGGCGGCGACGGCCGGGTCCAGGTTGTAGCGCAAGCCATCCCAAATCCGCTTGGGCACGGTGATCACGTTGAGGCCGCTGGTGAACAGCGTGACCACCACTTCCTCCCAGGACATGATGAAGGCCATGAAAAAACTCCCGGCCATGCCCACGCGCACGTTGGGCATCAGCACCTGGCGGATGGTCATCCACAACCCGGCGCCCATTGAGCGAGAGGCCTTGTACAAGCTGGTGTCGAGCCGGCTGTAAGCCACCAGCATGGCGATCAGCGAGTACGGCAGCGCCATCATCAGGTGACCGAAACCCACGCTCAGCAGGGTGTCGAGTTGCTGGACCCTGGCCCCCAGGTAGTAAATGGACATGGCCGACACCACCTGCGGCACGATCATCGGCAACAGCACCACGCCAGTGAGCGCGACACGGTAGCGCGGCTCCAGCCAGATGCCGGTGGCGAACAGGAAGGCCAGCGCGGTACTGACCACGCCCACGACAATCGCCAACCCCAGGCTTTGCAGGATCGAACTCAGCCAGCCGTCGCTCAGCAGTTCCAGGTAGTGGCGCGACGACCAGGCACCGTCCGGAAAAGCCAGGTAGCGCTGATCGCCGAACGACAGCGGAACGATGACCAGGATCGGCAGCAGCAGGAATCCCGCCGCCAGCCACAGACCGGCGAACGACAGCAGCCGGGCGACATCGAAACGCAACTTGAATCGAGTGGCGGCCGGCGTTTGTGCCGCCGCCCGATTCACCGTAGGCAATGTGCTCATGCGGTCCTCCCGGTCAAACGTCCAAAACCCACCAGCTTGCCGAACACCACCGCGCAAACCGCGACCATCAACATCAGGACAATGCTCAGTGCCGCGCCCAGGCCCCAGTTGGACAACTGGAACATCTGGATGTAGATGCTCTCGGCCAGCATCGCGGCCTTGCCGCCGCCCAACAGGGCTGGCGTGACGAAACAGCCCAGGCTGAACACGAACACCGTCGCCGAGGCTGCCGCCACACCCGGCAGGGTGAGCGGGAAAAACACGTCCTTGAGCATGGCCCAGCGACCGGCGCCCAGGCTGCTCGCCGCACGCAACAAGCCGTCGTCGATCTGCCGCATGGACGACAGCAATGGCAGCACGGCGTAGGGCACCATGAAATGCACCATGCCGATCAGCGCGCCCAGTTCGTTGCGCACCAGGGCCAACGGTTCGTCGACGATGCCCAAGGTCAGCAGGCTCTGGTTGACCAGGCCGTCGTTGCGCAACAACACCAGCCAGGCAAACGCGCGAATCAACATCGACAACCAGAACGGCAACAGCACGAACAACTCGATGAACTGCCGCCCCCGTCCCGAGGCGAAACGCCAGCGGTAGGCAATCAGGTACGCAATGGCGACGCTGATCAGCGTCGTCAACAAACAGATGCGCAGGGTTCGCCAGATGATCGTGTGGATCGTCGCGCTGTCGAGGATGGTCGCGTAGTGCTGCACGCCAGGCTGCGGCAGGCTGAAGCTCCAGCCCAGCACACCCAGCGTCGGCAGCAGGTAGCCGACGAGGATGATCACCGGCAGCGGCAGGATCAGCAGTGCGTAGATGCGCAACGTACCTTGGGAACCGAGTCGCATGTCAGCCACCAATCAGCGCCAGGTAACGTTCGAGCGTCTCACCGTAGTGATCGGCGTACCACAGGTTGTTCATCGACACCTGCCTGCTCAGGTTTTCCGGCGCGGTCGGGTTGATGCGCTGCAACTCGGGCGAGAGCAAGGCGTTCGCCTTGGCATCCACCGGCCCCATGTTGTAGACCTCCATCAGCCTGGCCTGAACCTCCGGGCGCAGCGCATAGGCGATGAACTTCATGGCGTTGGCCGCGCCGGCGGGGTTGTTCTTGGGCACCATCCATACCGACGGCGCGACGATGGCGTTGTCGAACGTCCAGTCGATGGCACCCCCGGTGTCGTGTTTGATCAGCTCGGCGCGGGTGTGCCACACCTGGCCCATGCTCGCCTCGCCATCGCGCAACAGTTGCTGCGACTCGGCACCGGTGGACCAGTGCGTGACCACGTGCGGCATCAATTCTTCGATCTTGCGCAGGGCACGGTCGACGTCCAGCGGGTAGAGCTTGTCCGGCGCGACACCATCGGCCAGCAAGGCGCACTCCAGGTTGGCGCTCATCCATTTGTAGAGCGTGCGTTTGCCGGGGTACTTCTTCACGTCCCAGAAATCCGCCCAGCTTTTTGGCGGGTTCTTGCCAAAGCGTTTGGCGTCGAAGGCGATCACGTAGCTGTAGGTGTAGTTCGCCAGGCCGAATTCATGGATGTCGCCATAGCCGATCAGCGACTTGTCGACAATCGAGTAATCGATCGGCGCCAGCACGCCCTCCTTGCCCAGGCGGTACGAGGAATACATTTCACCGTCGCACACGTCCCAGCGCACGGCGCCGCTGTTGACCTGGGTTTTCACCGCGCCCTCGGTGGGCCCGCTGCCATCGACCTTCAACTGCAGGCCGCTGGCGGCGTTGAAACCCTGATAACTCTTCTCGAAAGCGGGGACTGCGTCGCCGCCCCAATTGGACACCACCAGTGATCCGCCTGCGGCGAATGCACTGCGCAGCGGGCCAAGCCCGGCCATGGCGGCCGCGACCATCAAGGCCTGGTTGAAACTGCGACGACTGAGCGTGCCGGCTTCGAGCTTTTCCCGGGCGATGTCCATTGTGTCGTCGATAAAGCGCTGTTTGTCTTTCATCCTAGAAACCCCATGCAATAGGTTGTGGGCAGGTGATCGAACCAGTTTCTTGTTAGGTGTGTTGCTTGGTTTTGTCGTCAGGAACAAATCAGGTGGCCATGCTGCCGTGACCAGGAGCACCAATACGCTTGGCCGCGCTCCAGGCTGTTCAACATCGGGTGACCGACCGGGATGCGCAGCGCCATCGGTTGCGCATCCTCAAGTCGCATATCCAGGCTGACGTGGGTGCCCAGATAGGTCAGTTTTTCCATGCGGGCGACCACGCCGTTGCCGCCGCCGGCCTGGGCGAACGGTTGCAGGTCGACATGTTCGGGACGGATCGCCAGCCAGTGCTGGCCGGTGTTGCTGACGGCCACCGGGTCGGCGCCACGGGTGACCACCAGCGGCCGGCCCTGATAATCGCAGACCAGCGTATCGTCCTGGCGGCGGATACCCTGCACGCCGAGCAGGTTGGTATCCCCGAGGAAATTGGCCACGAACCGACTGGCCGGACGCTCGTAGACTTCCTGCGGCGTGCCCAGTTGTTCCAGCCGGCCGTGGTTGAACACGGCGACACGATCCGACAGCGCCAGCGCTTCTTCCTGGTCGTGGGTGACGAACACAAAAGTGGTGCCGAACTCCTTGTGCATGCGCGCCAACTCGACCTGCATCTCCTGGCGCAAGCGCCGGTCAAGGGCGGACAGCGGCTCGTCGAGCAACAACAGCGATGGTTCGAACACCAGCGCCCTGGCGAGCGCGACGCGCTGCTGCTGGCCGCCGGAAAGCTGCTTGATGCCGCGATTGCCCTTGCCTTCCAGGCCAACCCTTTCCAGCATCTGCCCGACTTTCTCGGTGATTTGCGCGGCGGGCACTTTGCGCACCTTGAGCGGGTACGCAATGTTCTGCGCCACGGTCATGTGCGGGAACAGCGCATAGCCCTGGAACACCACGCCGAAATCGCGCTGGTCGGCTGGCAGGTGGGTGATGTCCTGGCCGTTGCGCTCGATGCGGCCTTCGGAGGGCTGCTCGAATCCGGCGAGCATCATCAGGGTGGTGCTTTTGCCGGAGCCGGATGGCCCGAGCAGGGTCAGGAATTCGCCGCGCTTGATGTGCAGGGTCAGGTCACTCAACGCACGGGTTTCGCCGTAAGACTTGCCCAGCCGCAACAGGTCGACAAAATGCTCATGCGTGACCGACATCGAAAATCCCTCTCATTTAAGCGGTTGAGTGACTGACGCGTGCAGCCATCTTCAAGTCAAACCAGATTGACATCAAATGATTTGTTTTCTAGGGTTAATGTGAATTCAACTAACGGTTAATCAAGCGAACATGGCTCTGAAAGCGACCCGTCGACTGCCCTCGCTGATCGCCTTGCGCGCCTTCGATGCCCTCGTCCGCCAAGGCAGCACGGGGGGTGCCGCGCTGGAACTGCACGTCACCCACAGCGCCATCAGCCATCAGATCAAGAAGCTCGAAGAGGAGTTGCAAGTCGCACTGGTGGAACGCCAGGGCAAAGGCGTGCACCTGACCTCGGCCGGGCGCAAGCTTAGTCAACTGGTCAACGGTGCGTTCGAGCAATTGCGGGATATCCAGACCGCCCTGCCGACCACGACCCCTTCCGGCAGTCTGCGCATTGCCTGCGCCCCGGCGCTGCTGGCGCGTATCTCGAAGATCCTCGACCGCTTCCTGCGCGACTACCCGGACGTGTCGCTGTACATGCTGCCGATCGAGCAGGCCACGCCGAACGTGGACATGGTGATTTCGTTCGGCGACAGCCAGGTCGAAGGCCAGCGCATCGCAGCGCTGGGCGACATCATGTATTTCCCGGTGGGCAGCCCGCGCCTGCTCAACGGCAGCGAGCCGTTGCGCAAGCCGCGTGACCTGGAGCGACAGGTGTTGTTGCACGAGGACGAGGGGTACGACTGGAGCCGCTACTTCCTGGCGGCAGGCATTCCCAGCCTGCAGGGCCGACAAAACATCTACCTGCCGAACGCCTCGCTGACCATCGATGCGGCCATTGCCGGCACCGGCGTCACCATCAGCGATTACATCCTGGCGGGCGAACACCTGGCCCAGGGCACCCTGATCCGGCTGTTCGACATCGAGTTCCCGGCCCCTCACCCCTACTTCATCATCATGCCGCTGCGCAGTACCAACGAGCTGGCCAAAGCCTTTTCGGACTGGTTGATGCGTGAGCTGGAGATGATTGCGCGGGTGGATTGACGCGCGTCGCAGGCATGGGCTCCCGACGTTCTGGTCACCCCCGCAGAATCATGAACACCTTGCGCACAGGCGTGAGGTTTTCCCAGGTGCCCTTGAACCCTGCAGCGACCACGAACGTGGCGCCGGCCTTGAATTCCTGGCTGACGCCCTGGCTATCGGTCAGCCGCACATGCCCTTCGAGCAGGTGGCAGAGCTCGTCGTAATCGCATTCGCAGCGCTCAAGGTGCTCGGGCGCTTCCCAGATACCGCCCGTGGCTTTCTTCTGCGGGTCGACAAAATGCCGCCAACTGCGGCTGCGATACGGCGTGTCGACCAGCGCCGGGTCGCTGGTTTCCAGCTCGACCGCTGGCAAATCGGGGTTGGCGAAGTCGATGATGTGTTCAGGCTTGTTCATGGATGTGCTCACTTCAGTCAGGAATCAAAACCGATGCCCAGCGCGTCAAAGCCCTTGAGCAGCCAGTCACGGTGCCCGGTGAGGTCTTCGCGGGCCAGCGAGCGCTGGGCCAATGACACGCCCGCGTAGCGCAAGGGCTCGGGTGGAAACGGAAAAGGTGCGGTCGAGGTCATCGCCAGTTTGGTGCGTTCGGTCGGTTTGCCTTCAAGCAGATCAAGCAGGGTCAGCGCCGCGAAACGACTGGCCGATACCCCCTGCCCGGTGAACCCCTGTGCATAGGCCACGCGCCCGTTCGATGAGGTGCCGCAAAACATCGTGGTGCGCGCCGAGGTGTCGATGACGCCGCCCCAGGCATGGGTAAACCTGACATCGGCCAATGCCGGAAACGCCGACTGGAACTGCCGGGCCAGGGTCGCGAAGCTGTCCGGACGTTGCGTCAGGGCCTCGTCACGGCGGCTGCCGAAATGGTAGATCGCGTCATACCCGCCCCAGAGAATGCGGTTGTCCTCGGTCTTGCGCAGGTAATGGAACTGATTGCCGCTGTCGGCGATGCCGTAGCGCCCGACCCACCCGATGGCGCGCAACTGCGCGTCGTCGAGTGGCTGGGTCGCCAGGGCATAGTCATAAATGGGGATGACCTTGGACTTCAGCGAGCCCAGCAATGGCGGCGCAATGTTGGTGGCAAGCGCGACCCTGGCCGCCTTGACCGTGCCCAGGCCGGTTTCCAGCACCTGGGCAATACCGTCCTGGCGCAAGGCGCTGACCGGGGAATGCTCGAACAACTGAACACCTTGTGCCAGGCACACCCGGCGTAGCTCGGCGACCATTTTCACCGGGTTGAGCAGCGCGTAGTTGGGCTCGAAAACACCCGCGACATAGTCAGGTGAGTCAAGGTACGACTTGAGTGCCTCGCCCTCCAGGTACTCGCAGGCAATCCCGAAACGCGCGTAGTTACGCTGCATCGAGCGCAAACCCTCGACCTGCCAGGGCTGGTGGGCGACGTTGAGTTTTCCCTTGCGTTCGAAACTGACGTCCATGGCGTAGTGCTGCAGATCCTGCTCGAAGGCATCCAGGTTTTCCCGGCCCAGGCGCACCAGCTGCTCGGCTTCCCCGGGCCAGCGTTTCAGCGCATTGGCCACCCCGTGGGAAATGCTCGGTGCGCAAAACCCACCGTTGCGCCCGCTGGCTTCGCCGCCGCACTGCCCGGCCTCCAGCACCACAATCGTCGCGTCGGGCGAGCGCTGACGCGCCAAAAGCGCCGTCCACAAACCCAGGAACCCGCCGCCGACGATGGCGAGATCGCACGAGACATCGCCGGTCAGCCGCGGGGCGACGGGCGTGTCGACCCGCGCCTCCTGCCAGACAGGGTAAGGCCGGGCATCGGCCAGGGACTGGTTCGCGGCGTGAGGTGTCATGGGCGCATGCTCCAAAAAATTCATGGGCTGACGCTAAAGCAATGGCCGGCGCTTTCACAGGTACGACGGCGCGACAAACCTCGCAGCGGACACGGGCGGAAAACCGGCGCTTCTGGAATACTCTGGGCTTTGCCCTGATCCGCGCCATGGAGTTCGTTGTGGAAGCACTTGATTTACCCACCACCGCTACCTTCGTGACAGACCCTGCCAGCGTGCAGACCCACGAGGTCGCCGTGCGTTATCACCAGGCCTGGAAGCGCCGTGACCTCGATGGCGTGATGGCGCTGTATCACCCCAGTGTCGAATACAACGACTTCCTGCAGAACCGCACCCTGGACTACGCGCAACTGCGCGACTACCTCGGCGCCAGCATGCCGCTGGGATCGCAGGAGTTGCAGACCTACACCGACCGCCTGCGCATCGATGGCGATACCGCCTTCCTGCAATACCGGGTCACGCTCAATGGCAGCGACGGGCTGGTTTCATTCCGCACGGTGGAAGCGCTGTCGATCAGGGACGGGCTGATTGTCAAAGTCAACGAACACGCGGTCCTGGTCAGCCAGGCGCTTTCGGTGACCCGCCCGGCCTACAGCGCCGGCGCGGTCAGTCGCCTGGGCTTGTCGGCCCGGCAGATCGGGGCGCTGGCCAATGACTTGCAGCAGTACTTCGAACAGTCCAAGCCCTTTCTCGATCCCCGGCTGGACCTGTCCCATGTGGCTGCATCGACGGGTTACACGCGCAACCAGATTTCGTTTTTCCTCAATCAGGTTCGCGGCCAGACGTTTTATGCCCTGCTCAATCAGCTGCGCCTGGACGAGGCACTTGAACGGCTGAATGCCCAGGGAGCGGCGGCGCGGATCGAGGAGATTGCCAGCGCGGCCGGGTTCAACTCGTTGTCGACGTTTTATCGGTGTTTCAAGGAAAGGACCGGGTGTTCGCCGAAGGGTTACCTGCAATCCAACACCCCCCCGCTGTAGGAGCGAGGTCCGGACAACGCCGGTGGCCGGACCGCCAGAGCGTCGTCATCGAATACCATCACCAGCAGGCTCGCTCCCACGGGGACATGCATCGCGCCTACACTCTCTTCGCCCTCAACTAAAATGACACCTGGAGCCAAGGCCGGCTCCTTCGCCCGTTCGCCTGTCGGACGCAAGGCACATTCCTATTACGGGTTACCAGGGAGGCAAGAACGACCGCTATGCGACTGTCTGATTTCATTCTCACGCACATGCAACAGATTTTATTGGCAAGGGAGACGTACACCGGGACGATCGACACACCTGGGCCGGCAATGGACGCCAAAGGCCTGAACAACCATGCGCAGTTCATTCTGGAAACGGTTGCCCGCGACATGCGCAGTGCCCGGCCCGAGGGCGATTGGCCGGCCAGGGCTCAGGCAAGCACACGTCTGATGGCAGGGTTCACCCTGGACCAGATGGTCCTGGAGTACCGGGCCTTGCGCGCCAGCGTGCTGCGGCTCTGGCTCGCGGACGCCCCCTTCGTCGACGGTTCCCAGGTCGATGACATGATTGGTTTCAACGAAGCGATCGATCAGGTGCTCGTGGAATCCATTGCGACGTATGGGCAAGCCGTGGAATCGACACGCAAGAACGTGCTGGGCGTTCTCGGGCATGACCTGCGCTCCCCGTTGGGCGCGGTGATGATGGCGAGCGACCTGCTGCGCCAGCACGAAAACCTGTCCGAGCGCGGACTTCAGCTGGCAACACAGATAAGCACGAGCGTGCGACGAGCCAACCTGATGGTCAATGACTTGCTCGACCTGGCGCGGGTCAACCTGGGGACGGGAATACCCGTGAAGCGCGAAGCCTGCGAGCTGAACGCGCTGTGCACATCGGTCATCGAGGAGCTGCGCACCGGGTTTGCGCAGGTACGGATTGTGTTGCATGCCAGCGAGCGCGTCACCGGCCACTTCGATCCGTTGCGCATGGAGCAGGTGTTCACCAACCTGATTGCCAACGCGATTCGCCATGGCGATCCGCAGCAACCGATCCACGTGACACTCGCCCGCCAAGGCGACCGAGCATTGTTCAGCGTGCACAATCGCGGCGAACTCATTCCGGCCCATCTCATGCCCTGCCTGTTCAATCCCCAGGGCCGCTACTCCAGCTATGCCAGCGACGAAAAGGGCTCATCCGCCGGGCTGGGCCTGGGCTTGTTCATCGCCGCGCAAATTGTCGAAGGCCACGGCGGCAGCATCGAAGTGGCGTCGACGCTCGATCAGGGCACGACCTTCACGGTGCTGCTGCCCTCGGCCTGAGCAGTACGCGGGCGATGGCCCTGGGCGGTTTCCGTCAGCAGATGATCGACCACCTGCGAAAGCGCAAGATCGGTGGTGTGGCCGCTGCTGATGGAGGCTTCGTAAACGCCGCGCTGCCGTTCTGCGCTGCTGCCTTCGCAGGCAATCTGCCGCAGCTCGGCAAACACGCCGTCCACGCCCAGTGCTCGCGCGGTTTCCCCCAGCGTCTGCTCTGCCATGGACAGCCATTGCCCAAGGGTCACCGGTGCGTCGAAACCCTCGACGAGGAACGCTGCGTTGATGCCCGACCTTTTCGCCCTCCAGCGATTCTCCATCACTCGCCATCTTGATTTCGCCGAGTAATCGGCGCCCGGGCGAGGTTGCGCGATGGCATGGGCGACCATCACGCGGAACAATGAAGCCAGACTCAGCGCGTCCCCCAGACGCGGACAGGCGTCGGTCATGCGTAACTCCAGCGTCGGATAGCTGGCCGAGGGACGCACGCCCCACCAGCAGCCACCGGCGTCCCTCAGGGTGCCATTGGCGATGAGAAAGGCGACATACGCGTCGTAGTCGTGCTGATCTTCCAGGTACTCCGGCACACCCATGCGCGGCCATTCATCACAGGCGGTCTGCCGATAACTGGCGAACCCACTGTCATCGCCCTGCCAAAAGGGCGAGGAACTGCTCAGCGCCAGCAGCAGCGGTGTCCAGGGCAGCACCTCGTTCATGACGTGAATGCGGTCCCGGTCACCTGGAATTTCAACGTGCACGTGCAGGCCCGAGAGCAGGCTGCGTCGGGCCACCTGCTGGTAATCGTTGAACAGTTGCTGGAAATGCGCCTGGGTCGTGGCCCGTTGCAGATGCCAATCCCCCAGCGGATGGCTGCCGGCGCTCAGCAATCCCAGGCCGAAGGGCTGCAACGCCTGACGCAGGGCGGCGCGGGCGTTGGCGAGATACTCTGCGGCCTGCGACAGGCGGGTGAAAACAGGCGAAGCCACTTCGATCTGCGCCTGGAACATCTCGTAGGCGAAACCATGGCCCACTGCAGCCTTGCACGCATCGCTCACAGCCCGAGGCACTTCGCCTGGCATCCGCTGGGTGGCCAGGTCCGTAATGAAATACTCTTCTTCTATGCCGAACCTCAGTTGCTCGCTCATGGCGGCCCCGGTGTGCTAAGCGAGGTTCGGGACGCAGGGCCGTGCCGGGTGGTAATCCTCCCCCGCGACCGCCCGCAGATAAGCCTGGTCTGCCCGGACACGCAGTTCCCGCCACTCCGGCCAATCGACAAGACCGATGCGATCCATCTCGTCCGCCTGGCGAAGCAGCTCCTCATGGTAGGCGTCCGGGCAGTGCCTGCGCAGTGTGCCGTCGTCGAGCGCACGATGCCAGGCGTCCAGGGCACAGAGTCGCTGCTGTTGCAGGGGCGTCAACTGGTGGTTGAAAGAGGTCATGGCGGCATCAATCCGGGGATGTTTTGGTATGGAACATCCGGGATGCCGCCAGGTTCAGGAAAACTGACGAGTGTGTTGTTTGCGCAGGCCTGATCGCCGGCAAGCCCGCTCCCACGGCAGTCCAGCGTTCAAAAATCCACGGTGGGAGCGAACCGGCTCGCGATGGCTATCGGGCAGTCAATCAGATCCGTCGGGTGCCACCCCCCTCTGCTGGCGGCAGCAGGTGCAGGTGCAACTGCGCGATGTGTTCAGGCCCGATACCGCAGCAGCCGCCGACGATGTTGGCGCCAGCGGCGACCCAGGCACTGGACCAGTGCAGGTAGGATTCCGGGGTCAGGTCGGCACGGATCTCCAGCAAGGTGCTATTGGCCTTGGCCTCGGTGCTGACGGGAGGAAACGCGTTGGCGTAAACCCCCAGTTCGATGGCTTGGCCGAGGCGCTGAATCACCGCTTGCGCCTCGACCAGTGCCGCCGCCATGACTTCCGGCTGGCTGCAGTTGAACAACACCACGGCGGCGCCCAGTTCGGCGGCGACCTCCACGGCATCGGCCACCGCTTCGCCGGAGCGCAGGCGCGGTGCGCCATCGGCTTGATCCAGCAGCGTAAAGGACAACCACAGGGGTTTCGGTTCAGCACCCAGGGCTTCGTAGACCGCGCGAACCTCGGCAATGGAGCTTTGGGTTTCCGCCAGCCAGACATCGACCTGGTCGCGCAACCCGGCAATCAGTTGCCGATGAATGTCGACGCTGCGCGAGTGATCGAACAAATCCGGCCGATACGAGCCCAGGGCCGGCGGCAATGAACCGGCCACCGTGACCGGCTCGGTATTTTCGCCAGCGGCCTGTCGAGCCAGGCGCCCGGCCCTTTCAGCCAGGGTTCGGCCGTGCTCGGCAAAGCGTTCCTCACCAATGTGAAAAGGCACCACCGCGTAGCTGTTGGTGGTGATGATCCGGGCCCCGGCCGCGATGAATGAGCGGTGAGCCTGCAGCACGGACTCCGGCGATTCGATCAGCGCCAGCGCCGACCATTCCGGTTGACGGAAGGGGGCGCCGATGCGCTGCAATTCCCGCCCCATGCCGCCATCGAGCAAACGTAGGTTCGAGGCACTCATCAGTTGGCGCTCACCTTCTGCGCCGGCCCGGCCAGCCACTGATCGACGATCGCAGGGTTCGCCTTGACCCAGGCCTTGGCCGCGACATCGGCCGGCTGCTTTTCCTTCTCGATCTTCAGGATCAGGTCATTGAGTTGCGAGGGCTCGATGGCGACGTTTTGCAGAAATTCGGCAATCTTCGGTGCCCGCTTTTGCAGGGCGACAGAGGACAGCACGTAGACCTTGGCATCCGGGAATGCGCAGGTGATCTGGCTCTTGTTCAGCCAGTCCGGATCCACCGTCGGGCTGATGAATTTCCAGCAGCCGTCAGCCTTGTACAGCGGATCGCCTTTCTTGTTGTCCTGGGCATAACCGTCGAAGGCCGGTTCTTCCAGGCGACGCAGGTCGAAGGCGGAGAAGATCCAGTCCGGGGTGTAGGCATAGAACACCACACCGCGCTGGGCCTTGTAGGCCGCTGCCAGTTTCGAATAGGTCACCGAAGCCTCGGTGGAAATCGACTCGAATTTATCGGCGAACTGGTAATCCTTGGCCTTGATTTGACCGATGTAGGTCGACTCCCAACCCGCCGGCCCCACCAGCAACTGGGCCTTGCCACCGCCCAGGGGTTCGAAGAGCTTGGCCACTTCCGGCTTCTTCAGGTCATACACGGATTTGACCCCGTATTTGTCCTGCAGATAGCCGGGGATGTAGAAGCCTTGCTCCCCCACATAGGGCTGCTTGTTCGGCACCAGCGAGCGGGTGCCGCCGGTGACATACTTGGCCCACGCCGCGGATTGGTTGGGCAGCCAGATGTCGGTCAGCACGTCGACCGAACCGTCGCCTTTGGACGCCGCACTGAACAGCACCGGGACATCCCCGGCCAGGTAGGAAACGTCGGCATCCAGACGGGTTTGCAGCACTTCTCCGAGGATGTGCTGGATGGCGATGGCCCCGGTCCAGTTCTGTTCGCCGATGACGATCTTGTCCTTGGCCATGGCCGTGGCGGAACCGATCAGGGAAGCCAGCAATGCCGCCGTGCCAAGGGTGCGCGATAGGGGTGTCTTCACGATAAATCTCACTGTCAGTGGTTGAGGTGGTCTTGCTTGCGCAAGCTCGATTGAATGATTCGGTCGGGGATCAGCGCGCACACGACAATCGCGATGCCGGCCAGCACGCCCTCGCCGCCCTTGATGTTGCGCAGCGCGGTCATGACGTCGTAACCCAGGCCGCCGGCGCCAATCAGGGCCGCGACCACCACCATCGACAGGCTCATGACGATGGTCTGGTTGATCCCCAGCAGCAGCGAGCGGTGGGCCAGCGGCAACTGCACCTTGATCAGGGTCTGCCAGGGGCTGGCGCCGTGTGCCACGGCGGCTTCGACCGCGTCCTTGGGCACTTCCTGGATGCCCAGCGACGTCAGACGGATCATCGGCGCCAGGGCAAAAATCACGGTGGCGATCACGGCAGGCGTCTTGCCCACCGAGAAGAACGCCACGGCGGGGATCAGATAGACGAAGGTCGGCAGGGTCTGCATGACATCCAGCAAAGGCGTGACCAGGCGGCGCACCAGCGGTCGCTTGGCCAGCACAATGCCGGTGGGAACACCCAGCACCAGGGCGATCAGCACCGAGGAACCCACCAGCGCCAGCGTGGCAATGGTGTGCTCCCAGAAGCCGAACACACCGATGTACAACAATGCTGCGCCGCTGGTGAGCGCCAACGCCCATCCGGCAGAGCGCCAGGCCAGGAACACCAGCGCCAGCGCCGAGACGGGCCATGGCAACCAGCCCAGGATGTTTTCCACGCCCTCGATCACCGTGCGCACGGCGACGATCACGCCCACGAATGCACCTTCGAAGGTGATTTGCGACCAGCCGATGAAGTCGTCGATGCCCTGCGCGGTCAACAGCATGGCCTGGCGGTTGATGGGAAACTGCAACAGCGCATGGGTGGTTTCCGGCGTCACCACGCGCCACAGCACCAGCGCCTGGGACACCAGCACCACCGCCAATGGCAGCAGCCAACCGGAGGGGCTGAAACGCGAGGCATGACGGCTCAGGGAAATCGCCGTCAGACGGCTGGCTGCCAGCACGAGCAGCGCAACCGGAATCAGCCACCACGATGAGCTGGCAACGCCCTGCCCCAACGCGGCCAGGGCCGCGAGTTCGAGCGCATAGGTGCTCCAGAAGGAGCCGCCCTTGCCCCGCGCCGCCAAGGCCGCCGGCCCCAGCAGCAGTGCTTGCCACCATGGCAACCCGGCAGTGGCCGGCTGCTCGCGACGTTCCGGTTGCGCGGCGTGTACCGCCAGGCTGTTTACAGCGACGGGCGCGGATGAGGCGGGCTGGCAATCGCGGAAGAAATCTGCCACTTCGGCGTCGGCCGGTTCCTCAAGCAGCTGTTGCGGCGTCCCCAACTGCACCAGGCGCCCCCGGCGCAGCACCGCGATACGGTCGGCCAGGCGGATCGCCTCGGCCGGATCATGGGTGACCAGCAGCGTCGTGATCCCGCGCTCACGGACCAGTGCCAGGAAATGACGTTGCAGGTCTCGCCGGATCGTCGGGTCCAGCGCGCTGAAAGGTTCGTCCATCAACAGGAAGTCCGGCTCCGTCACCAACGCCCTGGCCAGCCCGACGCGTTGCTGCATGCCGCCGGACAGCTCGCGGGGGTAATGCTCGCCCCAGCCCTCCAGGCCGACGGCCTTGAGTTGCACGGCGGCGGCCGCCAGACGGACGGCTTCCGGCTCGCCACACAACTCCAGCGGCAGCGCGACATTCTCCAGGACCGTGCGATGGGGCAACAGGCCGAAATGCTGGAACACCATGCCGATGCGCCGCGACCTGAGCGTGCGCAGCGCACGGTTGCTCAAGCCGCTGATGGCCTGGCCTTCGATCAGCACTTCACCCTGGGTCGGTTCGATCAAGCGATTGATGTGGCGCAGCAAGGTCGACTTGCCGCTGCCCGAAGTGCCCATCAGGCACAGGACCTCACCGCGTCGCACCTTGAGACTGACGTCGTTGACCGCAGGCAAGGTCGGCGCGCCTTTTTTGCGCAGGTAAGCCTTGGTGACGGCCCGCAGTTCAAGCACCACATCGCCATCGTTCTCAAGCTCGGCACCGGGTTGAATGGACCTCTGCGCAGACTCGATGTCTGTCGCCAACGGGGTTTGAATGACTGTCACAAGCGCTCCCGGCAAACCACCTGCAAGAACACTCGCTCACAGGTTCTGAAAAGTCGGGCGTCAGACCGTGACCGGAAATCGGTCAGCCCAACGCCAAAAAAACGCCCGGCTGGAAAGCCCGGCGCTCTGGATTGGCATAAAGCTAAACGATCTTAAAAAATTAATATAAATACTATTTTGGAATTAGCTTAGGCGACGTTTTGCTCGCGCTTTTGTACCGCAACGTATCCCCGGAGGTGGCGGCCAACTCCCGATACAAAAGCCCCCAGGCTCGACACGCGGCAGATACACCGCGCCCTCCTAATGAAGTCACCGCACACGCGGCCCCTCAACCCTTCGCCGTGCTCTTCCAGGAGAACAAAAAATGTCTCGATTCAAGACTCGTAAAACCGCTGGCGTCTTGGGTGCTGCCCTTGCTGCGAGCATCGCACTGGGCGCATTCGCTGGCCTCACCCATGCCGAAGACGTCAAGGCCGCCAAGAGCTGGCAGACCGGCCTGCACCGCACGGACCTGTTGCGCGGGGACCTAGGGGCCGCCGACCGCGAAGTCATCCAGGTTCGTGTGGACTTCGAGCCAGGCGTCGCGGCGCCCAAGCATTCCCACCCCGGCGTTGAAATCGCCCACGTCGACAGTGGCACGTTCGAGTATCAGCTCGAAGGCCAGCCGCCCGTGACGCTGAAAGCGGGCGACTCGCTGTTCATCCCGGAAGGGGTCGCCCATACGGCGAAGAACGTTGGCTCGACCACCGCGTCGGAACTGGCGACCTACATCGTGAAGAAAAATACGCCGCTGTTGATCCTGTCGAAATAAGCGACGTTTGTCGCAGGAGGCGCTCAGGGCGTGGGGTCATTGCGGACCACGTCCCGCAGCGGCCTCTTCGCGCATCACCCGCCCCACCTCGATCTGAACGGCGTAGGCCGGTTCCTCCACGGCGTTGAAATCCTGCGTGTAACGCTGGGCGAACCCTTCGACGCCCCACGTCTGGTACTGCTGCACATGCTTGAGTTCATGGGCCCAGAGCGCGATGTTCTGCTCGGCATCCCGAGGGGCTCGAAAAATGATCACGTCGATCAGCGTCACCGCGCCGATATCCGGGTTCTGCAGCATGGCATTGGCGGCGTTGAACTGGCCGTTATCGCTGATTCTGTAGCGCACCGCGTCGAGCACAGGGGCGTCATACCAACGCAGCAGTTGCTCGCGGACAGCCGGCGGCATCGGTTGAACACCGGCGTTGACCGCTTCGGTGCGCGATTGGGTCAGCCACAACGCCAGGGCTGGCGCCGCCACCTGATAGATACCCTCGGGCACGCCCGCGATTTTGCCCAGGTCGGGCAGGCAAAGGCAGCCGTTCAGGCACACCTGTTTCTCGCCTGACGGGCAGGCGCTTTCTTGAGCCGAAACTGAAAGGCTCAGGCACAGCGTCAGCATTGGCAGCAAGTGCAGAGTCATGGCAGCGCAGGTTCCTGCTCGGGAAGGCGGCAGTGTGTCGTACAGCCCAAGGTTAGCCCCGAACTGAGCTCCTCCCAAGCCTGCAACCTGTCATCAGGCTCGACGCAACTGGGTTTCACCAGGCATCTGCGATGACGTCAGTTCACTGGACGAAAAAAGCCCCACGCCGAAAACCGGCGCAGGGTCAAAATGGTTGGTTGCGGCCAACCAAAGGAGCTGGGTGAAACGTACTTGCGGCCGAGGTCAGATACAGTCCCGGGCCACGCGCTCGAAGCTCGACGGCAAGACATTCGAGGCCAGCGGTTGGCGGTCGTAGATAAACACCTTGCCGCCCTTCCCGGCCTTGTGCGCCTCCAGGACCTTGTCCGCCGACACCCTGCTGGGCACCACGATCCGATAACTGCGCTGGCTCTGTGAAACGCTCGGGGTCAATGCGCTGTCCTGCAATTTCGGTACGACGCAGTCGGCGTACTCGGCAGGCGTCTTGCGGGTCTGCAGGGTCAGGGTCGGGTCGTTCGGCGCGCAGGCACAACCCGCGAGCAACACAGCGCCAAACGCCATGGCCGTCACGCGTAAAGGATGCATGGATCTGAGCCTCGGGATAGCCAGTGGTGGTTGATCAGCTCGCGGCTTCGTCAGCAGCCTGACGACGCGCCAGCGATACGCTGTACGCCGCGCTGCGCGCCAGGAGTACCGGGTCGTCCGACGGTTCGATGCCTTCGGGCAGGCGCATCGGGTCGAAGACGCCCTGGTTGCACAGGGCATCGGACGTGGTGGTGCGGATGCTCAGGCACCCGAGCTCAAGGCGAGCGCCAACGTTCTCGCTCCAGGGCTGCGACGGATCGACCAGCGAGTCGTCCGGCCCGGCGGGCTGGATGTACAAGTTGAATTGCACCGTGCCGGCCTGTAAACGCGACTCAAGGTCTGTCGCCAGAAAGGCATCGGGCAGGTTGGCTTCCTGCTCCTCATTGAGATAAACCGTACCTGCCAGCGGTTCCATGACCAGCCGGCCCCACACCCCCTCCCCGCGGCTGTTGACGAAGCGGAAGGCGTGCGTCGAGAAATACGCCGTCGTGGCGTAGGACGCCGGTGCCGGGTGAGCGGCCAGCAGACGGGGCTGGAGTTTGCCGTCAGGGAAGCTGGCTTCATACGCCTTGATGTTGTCGGGATCAGGCTTTTGGGTGGCCGGGTCGGCGACGCGTGCCTGCAGGAACGCGACAAACGAGGCCGGTGTCGCGGCGAAGAACACCGGCTCGGAGATCATCATCAGGTCGTAGGCTTGCGAGTCATTGCTCAGGTGCACTGACAAACCGCGCACGGTGCGACTTTTATCGGAAACGTTCGGATTGCCACCGCCGACCGAAAAGCGCAACACGGCAGGCACCTCGCCCTGGGAAAACAGGCTCGAGCGGACCCACTGCGGTGCGTTCGGCGAGGGCGTGAATTGACCGGTCGCGCAGACCCCCTTGGCATGAGAACTTCGTGCGGCCTTGTGTTTGCCGAACACGGCATTCAGTGCATCGATCATTTCGGCAGGACGGGCGTTTTCGTGTGCGTTCATTGGTCTGGGCTCAGGAAAATCAGGCTTGGCTTCTTCGCGACGTGCTGCTGAAACAGCAGAAGTCTTGCGCATTGGCGTTAGGTTTCAGGGTTTCGCCAGGCCAGTCTAACGAGCTTACGCGATTAATGACAATACCAATTGTCATTAATCGCGTAAGCCCATTTCCCCGACGGGATTGCTATGATCGGCACTTTGTAACCACAAGGGTTTTTTCGTGACCACGAAAAACGACATCCTGCGCCTGTTGCAACGCGAACCGCTCACCGTCGTGCAGCTGTGCTCGCACCTCGACGTCACGCGCAACGCCATCAACGTGCAGTTGCGCCAACTCGAAGCCGAAGGGGCGGTGCGCCGCGCCAGCGTCAAGCAACGGGGAATGCTGGGCAAACCACCGGTGGTATACGAGGCGGCACCGGGCAGCGAGGACATCGAATCGAGCGCCTACCGCCTGTTCCTGCGCGGGCTCCTGAAAGTCATGCAGACACGCATGGACGAACAGCAGATCAGTGAACTGCTCGACGAAACCGGTCGTCACCTCGCCCGTGAAGCCGGCATCGCCACACCGCGGGATTTCCAGAGTGGCCTGCAGTCGGCCATGGCGGCGGCCGACGCGCTCGGCGCCAGCACCGAAGCCCATGCCCAGGAAGAAGGCGTCATGGTGCGCAACTACACCTGTCCGTTGGGCGGTGCCGTGCGTGACCAACCTTGCGTTTGCCGGGCCATGGCCTCGTTCTTCTCCGAAGCCACCGGGCAACCGGCCGCAGACCAGTGCCTTCGCGGAGAACGTCTGGTGTGCCAGTACCTGATCACGCGGCCGATGGAGAGCGGGGCCTGAGCCCCTTCCCGGTTACAGCGAAGCCAGCAGCGGCGTGTAGCTGCGTTTATAGAGGCGGTCGCCCAGCCACCTGAGGATGACGTTGCGGGCAGGCGTCGGCAGCGTGCGCATCTTGTCGCGCGCGACACATTGTTTCTGCACCCAATCCACCCTGGGCTTGCGTCTCGCGCTGTAGGACTGCAACGCCGACGCCACGTCCTGATGCGCCGCGAGGGCTTCGGCCAGCGCCAGTGCATCCTCGAGGGCCATGCCGGCGCCCTCCGCCATGCTCGGCGATGACGCGTGTGCCGCGTCGCCGATGAGCACGGCGCGGCCACGATGCCAGTCCTGCATCACCACCTGCTGGATACTGCCGAAATGCGTGTCCTGCCCGGCCTGGGCGAGCAATGGCAACAGCGGCTCGGCGAAGTCAGCGAACAGGCTTTCGAGCGAGGCGTGCCGGACGCGATCGGCGTCCGCTTCGGCCAGTGCCATGTCGGCATAGACGTAGACCTGTTCGCGGCTGACAGGGATGGCCAGCAAGGTGCGCCCCTTGCCCAGCATCGCCGTCCAGCCGTCGATGCCCGGGCTGTTGTGCGTGATGAAGCGCCAGCAGACATTGCCGACGTACGACGGCTGTACCGCCGGGAAGATCATCCGGCGAACCGTCGAGTCGATGCCGTCGGCGCCAATGACCAGGTCATAGGTGGCCGTGGTGTCGTCGGAGAAAGCCACTTCGCACGCCTCGGCGGACGGCGTCATGCCGGTGATCGAAACACCGAACCGGGCCCGGGTGCGTTCCAGCGCGCCACGCAGGATCGCGTGCAGCGTATTGCGCGGCAGCGACAGGCAAGGCCCGCAATCCCGCCAGAAATCTTGGGTATCGGTGACGGTCAGCATTCGTCCACGCTGATCCATGATGCGTTGCGTGTTGATGACCGCCGCGACAGCGCGCACCGACTCCAGCAGCCCCAATTGCTCAAGGGCCCGGCCGGCATTCCCCGGCAGATAGAACCCCATGCCGCCGGGCGTTTCATCCTGGCGTCGTTCGATCAGGTCCGGTTCCAGGCCCTGGCGTTCCAGGGCTCTGGCCATGGCGAAGCCGGCAATGCCGCCGCCCACTATCAGTATCCGCATTCCCGTGTCCTTTAGCCTTTGAACATAAGCAATGACGCCATCATAACCTGCAGAAATGACAACCCGTGCCAGGGGACCGGCCAACACTCATAGAATCAGGCAAGCAATCCACAGGAATGGTCTACAGCGAATCCGCGGCATGGGCAGAAAATGGGCATCCGACTTACTCAATCAGGAATTTCCCATGCTTGTACACGCCTACGGTGCCCATGCAGGTGACAAACCCCTTGAGCCCATGCAGATCAACCGCCGCACGCCCGGCGCCCATGACATCCAGATCGATATCGCGTTTTGCGGCATTTGCCATTCGGACCTGCACCAGGTGCGTGCGGAGTGGGCAGGCACGCAATTTCCCTGCGTACCGGGGCATGAAATCGTCGGTCGCGTCGCCGCAGTCGGCGCCCATGTGACGGATTTCAAGAAGGGCGACCTGGTCGGTGTCGGCTGTATCGTCGACAGCTGCAAACACTGCGACGACTGTGAGTCCGGCCTGGAAAACTACTGCGACGGCATGGTCGGCACCTACAACTTCCCGACCCCGGATGCGCCCGGCTGGACACTCGGCGGCTACGCGCAAAACATCGTGGTGCATGAGCGTTACGTCCTGCGCATCCGCCATCCCGAAGCACAACTGGCCGCCGTTGCGCCGCTGCTGTGTGCGGGCATTACCACCTACTCGCCACTGCGGCACTGGAACGCCGGGCCGGGCAAGAAAGTCGGCGTGGTCGGCATCGGCGGCCTGGGTCATATGGGCATCAAGCTGGCGCATGCCATGGGTGCGCAGGTCGTGGCCTTCACCACGTCCGAGTCCAAACGTGAGGCGGCCCGGCAACTGGGCGCCGACGAAGTGGTGGTGTCGCGCAACGCCGAAGAAATGGCCGCGCATGCCAAGAGCTTCGACTTCATCCTCAACACCGTCGCCGCGCCCCACGACCTCGATGCGTTCCTGGTACTGCTCAAGCGCGATGGTGCGTTGACGCTCGTGGGCGCTCCCGCCTCGCCGCATACCTCGCCGAACGTGTTCAACCTGATCACCAAGCGCCGCACGATTGCCGGCTCGATGATCGGCGGCATTCCCGAGACCCAGCAGATGCTGGATTTCTGTGCCGAACACGGCATCGTCGCCGACATCGAGCTGGTGCGCGCCGACCAGATCAACGCGTCCTATGAGCGCATGCTCAAGGGCGAGGTGAAGTACCGTTTCGTGATCGACAACGCCACACTCGCCGGCTGAAGCCCCTCGATAAAAACACCCCTTCCCCGCGCCCCCGCTCCAGGGGGCGCGATGCTTTGCGCAGGATTCAAACCATGACCCATCACCCCCGACAATCATGGGGCGCGGTATTCGCCATGTCCCTCGCCGCCTTCGTTCTGGTGGCCTCGGAGTTCATGCCCGTCAGCCTGCTGACGCCCATTGCGGCAGATCTGCACGTCACCGAAGGACAGGCCGGCCAGGGCATCGCCATGTCCGGATTGTTCGCCCTGATCACCAGCCTCCTGATCGCCTCGGTGGCAGCGCGAGTCAAGCGCAAACCATTGCTGCTGTCGCTCACGCTGCTGATGATCGTTTCTGGAACGGTGGCGGCGTTCGCACCGAACTACACGACATTCATGCTCGGCCGCGCCCTGATCGGCATCGCCATCGGTGGTTTCTGGTCGCTGTCGGCAGCCACCGCGATGCGCCTGGTGGCCGAAGATCAGGTCACCCGGGCGATGGCCATCGTCAATGGCGGCAATGCCCTGGCGACGGTGATTGCCGCACCGCTGGGCAGTTTCCTCGGCGCGCTGATCGGCTGGCGCGGGGCGTTTTTCTGTATCGTGCCGGTCGCGGTCCTCGCCGGCCTGTGGCTCTTGATCAGCTTGCCAACGATGAAAAACACCGCCAGCGCCGGCAGCGCGAATGCCTTGCGGTTGATGAAAAGAGTGCCGGTCGCGCTGGGCATGGTCGCGGTCAGCGTATTTTTCATGGGCCAGTTCATGTTGTTCACTTACTTGCGCCCCTTCCTTGAAACAGTCACCCACGTCAGTGTGTCCATGCTCTCGCTGATGCTGCTGGTGCTGGGGTTGGCGGGCCTGGCCGGCACCTTCCTGATCGAAGCGTTCCTCAAGGTCGGCCTGCATCGCACCCTGATCGTCATCCCGGTGCTGATGGCCATGATCGCACTGGCCCTGGTGTCCTTCGGTAGCTCGGCGATCACCACCACTGTCTTGCTGGGAATCTGGGGGCTGGTGGCGACGGCAGCGCCAGTGGGTTGGTGGACATGGCTGGCGAAAACGCTGCCGGACGATGCAGAAGCGGGAGGCGGCTTGATGGTCGCCATCGTCCAGCTCGCCATCGCGTCTGGCGCGACCGTGGGCGGCCTGGTGTTCGACTTCAGCGGCTACCGCGCGACCTTCGAATTGAGTGCCCTGTTGCTGGGGGCGGCGGCGGTTCTGGCGTGCCTGTCTGCACGTGCCGCGTTGCGGGGCACGCCTGCGGTGGCGAACCCGGCATGAACCGCCGCTCACGTCCCTACTTCGCGGTAATCACTGACAATTTGGTGATTCCTGCCCGTTCGATCGACGCCATGGCCCGCGCCACTTCGCCGTAGTTCACCCCGTTATCCGCCTGCAACTGGACACGCAGGTCGGCGTTTTTTTCCCTGGCGGATTTGAGGTTGGTTTCCAGCAGGTCCGGCTGAATCTCGTCCTTGTTGATGAACAGCTTGCCCTTGTCGTCGATGCTTACCACCAGCGGGTCTTTCTGTTCCACCGGTGCCACCGCTTCGGTCTTCGGCAGGTTGATCGGGATCGAGTTGGTCAGCAGCGGCGCGGTGACGATGAACACCACCAGCAGCACCAGCATGACGTCCACCAGGGGCGTGACGTTGATTTCACTCAGCACTTCATCGCTGTCTTGGGTGGAAAAAGCCATCTCAGGACGCCTCCTTCACTGTTTGCCCGGTCGCGGTGGCGGCGGATTTTTTGTGGGCCGGATGCAGCAGTACGCGGAAAGCGTTCTTTTGCGCCAGGCTGTAGAAGTCGTGGGCGAAGTCGTCGAGGTCGGCAGCCGTGAGTTTCAGGCGCCGCAGGAAGTAGTTGTAGACCAGCACCGCCGGGACTGCGACGGCGATCCCCACGCCGGTGGCGACCAGAGCGGCGCCGATGGGGCCGGCCACGGTTTCCAGGCTGGCCGAACCGGCCGCGCTGATGCCCTTGAGCGCGGACATGATGCCCCAGACCGTACCGAACAGGCCGATGAAGGGCGAGGTGCTGCCGATGCTGGCGAGAATCGCCAGGCCGGTTTCCAGCGAGCGGCGCTCACGCACGATCTGCTGGCGCAGGGCGCGCTCGAGGCGGTCCTGGTGATTGATCGCCTGGCTCAGGTCGGTGGCCTGCGCGCCGTCCGGCACCTGGATCGCGGCGTACCCGGCCTGGGCGACACGGGCGGCGGCACCGGGTTGGTCGTGGGCCAGTTCCGCGGCGGAATCGAGGCTGGAAGCGGCCCAGAATTGTTTGTGGAAACGCCGGTCCTGATTCTTCAGGCGGGTGAACTGCACGCCCTTGAGCAGGGCCAGGCCCCAGGTGGCGACAGAAAAGACAATCAGCAGCCAGATGACCGCGTGTTCGATGGATTCGAAAGGGGAAGCGATGAGGTTCATGGTCGGCACTCCAACAAGGCATTAGTCGTTTGTTGCGATGCGCCTTTTGTCAGGTGGCCCGCGATGTCAGTCAGCAATTGCGTCATTTGATCTTGAAGTCGATGGGCACGCTCACCCAGCCGTCCTGGGCGACATCGCCCTGCTTGGCCGGGACGAAGCTCCAGCGTTTGACCGCAGCCAGTGCGGCGTCATCGAGCTGGTCGCGGCCACTGCTTTTCTGGATCTGGATCTCCCCGGGCTTGCCGCTGGCCAGCACGTGCACGCGCAACAGCACCGTGCCTTCCCAGCCACGACGCATCGCCAGCGACGGGTATTCCGGGGCCGGGTTCTTCAGGTATCCGGCACTCGCCGAGGCCGGGGTCACCGGTTTCGGTGCGGGCGGTGCCGGAGGTGCGGGCGCGGCGACAGGAGGCGCCGGAACCGGTGGCGCGGGCGGTTGCTCCAGCGGTTTGGCCACCGGCTTGGGCACCGGTTTCACCACCGGCTTGGGCTTGGGAACCGGTTTGGGCGGTGGTGGCTTGACCGCCAATTCATCCTCCACCGGTAGCGGTGGCTCGACGACGGGCTGCACGATCGGCTCGGGCGGTGGCGGCTCCACCACAGGCGGCGCCGGCTGCGAGAACTCGATGGTCATGGGCGGAATTTCCGGCGGCACGATAGGCAGCGCCGGCGTCGGTGTGTTGTTCACCCAGACGATCACGGCACCGTGCAGCACCAGGGCGAACACGCCGAGCAGCGCCGCTTCACGACGGCTCAGTATGCGTTTGGGCGTGCTGTGCAGGCGTGATTGCGACAGTGGGCCGAGGTAGACCCGCCCGAAGTCGAGCAACTCACTGCCCGGCGCTTGACGCCAGGGCGCATTCAGCGTCGGGACGGTTTGGACATTGCCCATTTTTAATCCTGTCAGTGTTCAGTGATGTCGAAGAGAAACGCCGGCCCCAGTCCGGCGTGTCCATGCCGCCGGTGTCAATCCAGCACGATCTGGTCCTTGATTGCCTGGGCCTGCTGCAACGGCGCCGGGTCTATCCAGCGGTCGAAATCGAAGTCCTTGTCGATGAAGCCTTCGGCGAGCAGGAAGTCCTTCTGCCGGCGCAAGCCTTCGACGTAGACCTCAGACAGCGTCGGCTCGAATGCCAGATGCACCTGCTCGCCGAACGCCAGTCGCACGCTCGCCTCGTCGGTGGCAGTTTCGGCGGCGATGGTGGTGACCACCTCCTGCGGATGCGTCTTGGCCCATTCGTGGGTTTTCAACAGCACCGCCAGGTAACGCGCGACGATGTCCGGCGAGTCGATCAGGGTCTGACGGTCCACGGTGATCGGCCGTGGCGAACCGGCGCTCAGGCGCAGCAGCGGATCCTCCTGCTCGTTGATGTTGATGATCGGGCGCAGCCCCTGGGCCAACGCACGGGCGCTGCCGGCGCCCTTGATGAAGATCGCGTCGACCGTGCCGTTGAGCAGCGCCAGGGTCGGGATGGCGTGATGGTCCTCCCGGGTCCTGGAGACTTCCTTGAGGTCCCATTCCGGCGCGGCGATATCGACGAATTCCACGCTGTCGCGGGGCACGCCGCCCAACTGCAATGCCGTCAGCAAACCGCGCAGGCCTTCGGCGCGACCGACGTCCACCAGGTCACTGGCCGCCTTGCGCACCACGCCGAGCTTGCGCCCGCGCAAATCCGCGACGGTGTGGATGTCGCTGTCGCCCCGCACGAACACCTGCTGTTGTTCGTCGACCCAGGTGATCCCCACTACGACGGTGTCCTGGCCCAACGACCGCGCCCAGATCGGCGGCACGTTTCCGCCTTCGCGGAAGCTGCCGGCCAGGCTGTGGCGGAAATGCGATTCACGTACGGCCCGGTCTTCGGAAGCACGGATCGAGTCGAGCTTGATGCCGTGACGGGCAAATTCGTTTTGCAGCCAGTGCTTGTGCTGGGCGATGCCCGAGGTGGTCGGCACCGGGCAACGGGTGTACCAGATTGCCGTGGGCTGTGTGTTGGTTTCCGGTGCGGTTTTGCGCAAGGCTTCAGACATGGTTCAACTCCTGAAAGGGTTCACGGGGTGATTGGAAATGCAATCCCGACAGGCAGTCAGGTGGTTGTTGGAATGCGGTGCCCGGTGGCCGCTTTAGCCACACGCTCGGGCTTGACTCTGACGAGGCTGAGTTCGACGACCGTGTCGTGCAGCGCCAGCTTGGGCTTGGCCGGTTCGATGCGTATGCCGTCGTGCAACGCCACCGTGCAGGCCAGTTTGACTTCGCCGTCGATGCGCATCGCACACAGCTTGCACAGGCCCCGGCGGCACGACAGCGAGTAACCGAGGTTGGGTTCGAACACCCGCTGGGCGTACTGCAACGCGGTACTCACCGACGCCCCTTCCCAGCGGTCGATGCCAAGGCCGAGCCCGGCCGGCGGCGGCAAGCGGATGTCCAGTTGTCGCAGTTCGCCGTCGCGGTACAACGTCAGGTGCATCAGCATGCAACACTCCTTGAAAGCGTCATGGTCGTGCCACCCACGGGAAGGCGACGGTCCGGGTCCGGCGCACCAGCACGCCCCCTTCGTCGTTCACCAGTGAATGGCTGAGCACGCCGCTGTCGGCGTGTTTGTGATCGTGACGCTGATGGGCGCCAATCGAATACTCGCGCCCCCTGGCGCCCAGCAACGCCGACTCGATCACCGT
Source organism: Pseudomonas sp. IT-P12 (assembly GCF_949767465.1). Classification (NCBI taxonomy): domain Bacteria; kingdom Pseudomonadati; phylum Pseudomonadota; class Gammaproteobacteria; order Pseudomonadales; family Pseudomonadaceae; genus Pseudomonas; species Pseudomonas sp. IT-P12. The sequence continues at coordinate 373,979 of NZ_CATKPY010000021.1, forward strand.
GAACGCCGCCTGACACTCCAGCGCATCGCTCCAGTCACGGTTCCACATCCGGTCAGGGGTGCGGCACGCCAGTTGGGGCAACACGTTGTTCCTGAGGTCGGCCAATTGCGCCAGGCCTTCGTCCAGCGCCTTGGCGCTGCGTACCGGGCCAAGGGCGCGTTCAGCCAGCTGCGAGAGACTTTCCTTGAGCTCAAATGGCGCGATGCCACTTGTGCGTTCGAACGGCGCGAGGGTCACTGCCACGGCTTCGTCAGCGTTCTGTGCCCGACGATCCCGGGCCCGGCGCTCCCGGGCATCATTTGCGGCTGCCTGGCCGGCCACACGGCCCTGCACCAACACCTGCGCCCCGGCATTGCCGGACAGGCGATTGGCGCCGTGCATGGCCCCGGTGACTTCACCGCAGGCAAACAACCCCGGCACACCCGTGGCCGCGCCGGTATCGACCTGCACGCCGCCCAGGGAAAAATGCGCGGCGGGCGCCACTTCGATGGCATAGCCCTGCTTGATCCGCTCCACCAGCGGGGTCATGTCAAAACCTTCCCACTGCCAGTGCGCGCTGATCGAGCGCGAGGTGCTGGGGAAGTTGTCGATGATGTCGTTGGGCAAATGCTTCCACGACAGGTACACCCCGCCGTTGGGGCTGCCACGCCCCTCGTAGACTTCCGTGGCGCTGGCGGCCGACACCATGTCGCGGGTCGCCAGTTCCATGCGCTGCGGGTCCCAGCGCGCCATGAAGCGTTCGCCGAAGCGATTCATCAGCCAGGCATGCACGCCGCTTTGCGGTCCGAGAATCCACGGGAACTGCAAACCGCGCCAGAGCGCCGGAGCGGTCAGGCAGCAGGGCAGAAACTGCATCATTTCCATGTCGATCAGGGTCGCGCCGGCCTCCACGGCCATGCGCTGCCCTTCCCCGGACAACTCTTCCGGCGCGGTGCGCAAACTCCAGTTGGACGTCGCGCCGCCGGTGGCGAGGACGGTGCTGTGGCCATGAATGCTCTCGACCGTGCCGCTGCGCCGGTCCAACCCGAGTACACCGACCACCGCCCCCTCGCGCCGCAACAGTTGCGTCGACTGGAAGTCCTCGCGAAAACTCACCCCCGCCTGCTGGGCAATACGGGTCAAGGCACGCTGCATGTCGACGCCACTGATGTGCACGCCGCGCCCGCTGCTGTGACCGGGGGCGCGACGGTTGACGGTGAACTTGATGCCCCAGTCGATCAGCCGGCGCATCTCCTCGCCGATGCCGGTGACCATGCTCTGCACCAGCTGCTGGTCGTTGAGCCAGGAGCCGGCGACCACGGTGTCCTGCAGGAAGCGTTCCTCGGTATCGCTGGCATCGGCTTCCAGGCCAATGGCGACCAGGCTTTCGCCCGCGATCGAAACACCACCGCCCGAGGTGATGGTCGCGCCGCTGCGCCCCACCAGCCCCTTGTTCACCACCAGCACAGAAGCCCCCGCCTGGCGCGCATGATAGGCCGCGACCAGGCCGGCCGCGCCACCACCGAGAACGATGACATCCCAAGTCACCGCCTCAGTCATACACCCACGCCTCCACGGAGAAATCGTTGTCGATGAAGCCTTCAGCCAGCAGGAAACCCTTGAACGAATCGATCGCCTGCAACCCTGGCGCATCGATCGAGGTGCTGAACTTCAGATGCAGCTCCGGGCCGAATGCACCCTGCACGGCCTCTTCCGATACGCCGATTTCCTGGGCGACAAAGCGCCGGGTCTCATCGGGATGCTGCGCGGCCCATCGGGCGGCTTCAGCCACCGCCTCCAACAGCGACTGCACCAGGTCCGGACGTTCCCGGGCCAGGGTGCCGTCCACCGTCAACAAGCGTGGCGTGCCGTTATTGATGCGGATCGCCGGGTCGGCGTGGACGCCGGTTTCACTGAGAATCACCGCGTTGAACTGATGGGCAAGGCTCAGGCCTTCGGCGCCCTTGACGAAGAACGCATCGATCTCGCCCTTGATCAACTGGGTGATTTCATTGGCATAGGGCAGACGCCGCACAAGCTGGAGCGGGTAGCCCGGCGTGGTGTCGCCCCACTGCGCAGTGCCGGTGGCGACGTCGACAAAACGCACGGCCTCGCGGGCAATGCCGGCAACCTGCAAGGTCGACAGCAAGCCCTTGAGCGCCGTGGCGCGCTGAAAATCAATGATGCCCGGCGGCTGGCGTGGCAGGCCGAGGCGCTTGCCCACCAGTTCGGCGACCGTGCGCACCCCGGAGGACGGCAAAGTGATGACGGCCTGGAATTCGTCGATCCAGTTGATGCCAATCAGCCGCGTATCGCGGCCATTGGCCCGGGCATGGATCGGCGGGATATTGCCGCCCTGGCGAAAGGACCAGGGCTGGGTGTGATCGAAATGACTGGCGCGGACTTTTTCATCTGTGGAGCTTTGCAGCGACTGCAGGCCGACCGACTTTGCCGCGAGCGTGGACTGCAAAAAGCCCAACTTCACGGCCAGCCCCAAGGGCGTCGGCGTCGGGCAGCGGGTGTACCAAAGATTAAGGTCGGTCATAACATTCGCCATTAAAAAGATGACAGCACGTCGCAACTAAGAGCGACGATCTGAAACTACAAACATAATGACGGACGTTGTCGCACGGCATTGAAAAAGCGCTTTATACAAATAAAAACAGCTCATGCCCCGTGCGAGGTGAAACGAGTGTAAAGGAAACTAATTGGCGCCACATAGATCGTTAAGTTCTGAGTTTATGACTGCGTTTCAATTGACAGCAACCGATGCATTGCGCAGATTACATCGCGTTTTCAGCCCTACCTTCTGCTCTGCACTTTGTCTGGATATAACCTATTTATGTCTGCTCTTTCGTTGTGGCTGAATAATTTCACTCCCCTGCAATCCGCGCACACTCGAACTTACCTTGGCGGCCAGTCGGTATCGATGATCGGCATCTGGCTGCAACAAACGGCGATGGCACTTCTGGTGTATCAACTGTCGGACGGGCAGGCGTTTGCGCTGGGGGTCAGTGCGCTGTGCTCAAGCCTTCCCATCCTGATGTTCAGCCTGTTCACCGGCGCCCTGGCCGACCGTTATGACAGGCGCAAGCTGTTGATCGGCTGTCACCTGGTGGAAATCGCCCTGACCTTCGTGATCGCCGCACTGATCCAGACCGGGCAGGTGCAACTGGCGCACCTGTTCTTTTTTGCCTTTCTGATGGGGTGCGTCAACTCGGTGTATTTCCCGACGCAGCAGGCGTTTCTGTTCGACCTGGCGGGCCTGGACAACATTCGCAAGCTGATCAGCATCAACTCGATGATCCTGAATGTCTGCCGCACCCTGGGGCCAACACTGGCGGGTTATCTGGTGGCGCAGGTGGGCATGTCGGCGGCCTTCTGGGCCAACGGCTTGTCGTACTGGGTGGTGATTGTGTCGCTGATGTCCCTGCGTCAGGTCCAGCAACGGCAGCCCGATGCCGGTGAAAAAGTCTCCCTTGGCGAGGCGGTGGCGCATATTCGCCAGACCTTGACCCTGCGCAATATCTACATCTGCAGCGCGGCGCTGACCATGTTCGGCCTGGGCACCCTGGCCCTGCTCCCGGCGGTGGCCCAGGGCGATCCGCAGCGCACCGGTCTGCTGCTGGGCGCTGCGGCGGCGGGGTCGCTGGTGTATGCGTTTTTTCTGTCGCCGGTGATCAGCCACATCCGGCGCATGGGCCTGACGCTGTCGCTGACCCTGGTCTGGATGGGCGGCTGGCTGGTGGTCTCGGCGCTGTCGAGCCTGCTTTTCCTGCAACTGTTCGCGCTGTTCATGTTCGGACTGGCCACCTCGCAGGCGATGGTGACCTGTACCAGCCTGGTGCAGATCCTCTCGCCCGCGACCATGCGCGGCCGCCTGATGGGGTTGTTCAGCATCATCGGCTTCGGCCTGCAGCCCTTGGCCACCCTGGTCGCCGGTTACATGGCCGATCGCCTGGGCGTGGCCACCACCATTGCCTTGTGGGGTCTGGTGGCGGTCACGATTGCCAGCCTGCTGCTGGTACAACCGCAATGGCGGCATTGGAACCTGGCAAAAAACTGATCCCGACACCCACCTGTGGGGCCGGGATCGACATCAAGATTCAGTGCGGGAACGAGCCTGCTCGCGAAAGCGAACCGCCATCGAGCAGCGATATCGCCTGTAAGCCCCTTCGCGAGCAAGCCCGCGTGTCATCAGACCCGCGACTTACGCCCGGCAAACGGATGGCTCGGGTCGTTGTAACCCGGCGTCGAAGAGTGACCGGTGATCACCAGGTCGTCGATAAAGGCTTCATCTTCGGCGGTAAAGGCGTAGTTCAGTGCCGGCACATAATCATTCCATTGTTCTTCGGTACGAGGCCCGGCAATCGCGGAAGTGATCAGCTTGTTGTTCAGTACCCAGGCCAGGGCGAACTGGCCCGGGGTGATTCCGCGCGCCTGGGCGTGGTCCTTGACGCGCTGCGCCAGGTTCAGCGACTCGGGGCGCCATTCGGTCTGGTGCAGGCGCTTGTCGTTGCGCCCGGCGCGAGTGCCTTCGGAGGGCGGCTGGCTCGGATCGTACTTGGCGGTGAGCACGCCACGGGCCAGCGGGCTGTAGGAGACCACGCCAATCCCGTAGTACTCGGCCGCCGGCAGGTGCTCGTTTTCGATTTGGCGGTTGGCCAGGTTGTACAGCGGCTGGCTGGCTGCCGGGCGCTCGATGCCCAGCAGGTCGGCGGTGCGGCTGAATTCGGCGAGTTTCCAGCCACGATGATTGGACAGGCCATAGGAACGGATCTTGCCCGCCCGAATCAGGTCCGACAACGCGCGCAGGGTCTCTTCCACCGGCGTCGTATGGTCCTCGCGATGCAGATAGAACAGGTCGATGTAATCGGTGTTCAGGCGTTTCAGGCTGGCCTCCACCGACTGAATCACGTTGTGCCGCGAAGCACCGCGATCATTGGGGCCCAGCGCCCCCGGGTTCGGGTTGACGAACTTGGTCGACAGCACCCATTGCGAACGCCGCTCGGCGATCAGGCGGCCCACGGTTTCTTCCGAAGCACCGCCGTTGTAGCCGTTCGCGGTGTCGATGAAGTTGATGCCCTGCTCGTACGCCTTGTCGACAATTCGCCTGGCCACCGCATCGTCGGTCTGCCCGCCAAACATCATCGTCCCCAGGGTGATGGGCGACACCTTGATCCCGTTGCGGCCCAGGTTGCGGTACTCGATAGCGCTCATGTTCACTCCCCTAATGGTCTTTTCATTGGTTATTCAAACAACATCACTAAATTGCAAAGCGCGATAACAGCAAGGCCACCGGCAGGTCCTGCCAGACGGCATCGCTGTAGGGCACCGACTCGTCGTCGGCCACCGGATAACGCGGGACCGGCACCGAGCCAATCAGTTTCTTCGTGTAGTCATGGCGGGCGTTTTTCCAGATTCCGTCATGGGCGCCCTCCTCGACGATCTTGCCGTCGTGCATCACCAGCACACGGTCGGCCATGTACTTGACCACCGACAGGTCGTGGGAAATGAACAGGTAGGACAGGCCGAATTCTTCCTTCAGATCCGCCAGCAGATTGAGGATCTGCGCCCGAACCGAGACGTCCAGCGAGGACACCGCCTCGTCGAGGATCACCAGCGACGGCCGCAGGATCAGCGCCCGCGCCACGCCGATGCGCTGCCGCTGGCCACCGGAAAACTCGTGGGGGTATTTCCACACCGCCGAGGCCGGCAGCCCCACGCGCTGGACGATGTCGAGGATGCGCTGGCTGCGCGCCTGGGCCTGTTTCACACCGTGATTCTTCAACACGCCGTCGAGGATGCGATAAACGCTGTGCCTGGGGTTCAGCGACCCGTACGGATCCTGGAACACCATCTGCACGAAAGGCCGGTGGGCGCGCAGCTGTTTCTCGCTGAACGACGCGATGTCGGTGCCATTGAGCAGGATTGCGCCGGAACTGGAGCGAATCAGGCCCAGAATGGTTTTGCTCAGGGTCGATTTTCCGCAACCGGATTCACCCACCAGCCCGAGGGTTTCGCCGGGCCGGATCTGAAAGGACACGTCGTCGACGGCAGTGACCAGACCCTGGCGCGTCTTATACTCGGTGCGCAGGTGGCGTACGTCGAGGATGGGCCGTTGCTCGGCGTCACCCAGCGCGTCACGGACGGTGGGCGCGCGGGGATGGCTCTGCAGATCGAACTCGATCAGGCCGTTGGCGCCGGGGCGCACGTTGATTTCCGGCAACGAAGCGCTGGCGTAATGCGACTCACTGTCCAGGCGCAGCGAAGCACCGAGCAGGCCTTTGGTGTACGGGTGCTGCGGCGCGGTGAAGATCGCTTCGGTGCTGCCGGTCTCGACGATCAGACCGTCGTACATCACCGCCACCCGATCAGCCCACTGCCCCACCACCCCCAGGTCATGGGTAATCAACAGCAAGCCCATGGCGTACTCTTCGCTGAGCTCCTTGAGCAGTTGCAGAATGTGCGCCTGCACCGTCACGTCCAGTGCGGTGGTCGGTTCATCGGCAATCAGCAGGCGCGGCTTGCAGGCCACGGCGATCGCGATCATCACCCGTTGGCGCTGGCCGCCGGACAAATTGTGCGGAAAGTCATCCAGGCGCGCCGCCGCGTTGGGAATCCGCACTTTCTTCAGCAGGGCCAAGGACTCGGCGCGAGCCTCCTGGCGCGACAGGCCACGATGGCGGCGCAGCACTTCACCGATCTGCTCGCCGATGCTCAGCACCGGGTTGAGCGAGGTCATCGGGTCCTGGAACACCATGGAGATCTCGTTGCCGCGCAAGCCACGCATCAGCGGGTCACTGATGCCGGACAGGTCCAGGCCATCGAAATCCACGCGTCCCTCCAGTTCGGCGCGACCGCCGAGCAGGCGCATGATCGCCATCGCCGTGGTCGACTTTCCGCAGCCCGACTCGCCCACCAGCGCCAGGGTTTCGCCCCTGGCCACCTGGAAACTCACGCCTTTGACGGCCTGGTGATCGCCATAGCTGACGCGCAGATCAGCGACCTTGAGCAAAGCCTGGCGGTGGTCGTCAAGGTTGGCTACAGCATTCATGCAGTTCTCCCGCGCAGTCGTGGATTCAGGGCGCTGATCAAGGCGTCGCCCAGCAGGTTCAGGCTGAACACCGTGATCACCAGGGTCAGCCCGGGGATCGCGGTGAGGTACAGGGCGCTGCGCAACATGTCGCGACCGGTGCCGATCATGCTGCCCCAGCTGACTTTGTTCGGGTCGCCGACGCCGAGGAACGCCAGCGAAGATTCGGTGAGGATCGCCGAGGCGACGATCACCGAAGCGGTGATGATGATCGGCGGCAAGGCGTTGGGCAGGACTTCGCGAACAATGATCCAGCGCGTGCTGTAGCCGACGCTGCGGGCGGCGAGCACGAAGTCGGCGCTGAGCAAGGCGCGGAACTCGGCGCGCACCAGTCGCGCCACGGTGTCCCAGGAGGTCAGGCCGATGACGACGGCGATGATGGTCACGGTGGATTGGGTGATGGAGACCACGACCACCACCAACAGGAACGACGGCGTGGTCTGGAAAATTTCGATCAGCCAGGTCAGCAACCGGTCGACCTTGCCGCCGAAGTAACCCGCCAGCGCACCGATCAGCGTGCCGATCAGCACGCTGACCAGGGCGGCGGTCACGCCGACCAGCAACGATACCCGCGCGCCGTGGGCCAGGCCGGCGGCCAGATCACGCCCCAGGGCGTCGGTGCCGAGGGGAAACTGCCAGTCCTCGCCCGGCGCCAGCAGGGGTTGCCCGGCCATGTCCAGTGGATCGCCGGGGTACAACAGCCCCGCCGCCAGGGCGACGAACAGGATCAACAGCAAGATCGCCGACCCCGCCACCGCCCCCGGCGAACGCAGCAGCGCCCGGGTCACCGGCCAGCGGCTGCGATGATCGTCCGAATCGGGTGCAATGGGAACTGCCGACAGCGTGGCGCGGGGCAGCAGGCGCCCCAGCATCGTCGTGCCCAGTTGCTGGCGCCAGCCGGTCAACGCCGCACGCGAAGGTTGCAGGCTCACGTCCTGTAGATCGAGGCTCATGGTTCAGCGCCCTCTCAACCGGGAAGCGATGCGCGGATCAAGTCGAGTGTGCAGCCAGTCCACGAGGATGTTGGCGACGATCACGATGAACGACGACATCAGCAGGATCCCCAGCAACACCTTGTACTCACGGGCCTGCACCGCCTCCAGGGTCAGGCGGCCAATGCCGGGCCAGCCGAAAACGGTTTCCGCCACCGCCGCACCGCCGAGCAGGCCACCCAGGTGCGCCCCGGCCACGGTGGTCAACGGCAACAAGGCATTGCGCAGCACATGGCGCCAGGTGATGCGCCACGGCGACAGACCTTTGGCCCGGGCCGTGCGCACGTAATCCTGGGTCAACACTTCCAGCACCGAGGCGCGGGTCAGCCGGGCATAAATGGCGACGAAGAAACTGGCCAGGGTCAATGCCGGCAGAATGGCGTACTGCAGTTTGTCGACGAACTTGTCCAAACCACTGAGCCCGGCGCCGATCGTGCCGTCGCCGCCGGCCGGCAGCCATTCGAGCTTGACCGCGAACAGCACGATGGCCATCAGGCCGATCCAGAATCCCGGTGTCGAGTACAAAACGAACGCCAGCGAAGACAGCACCCGGTCCGGCCACTTGCCGGCCCACAGCGCCATCACCACCCCCAGGCTGACACCCGCCACCAGGGAAATCAGCAAGGCCAGCCCCATCAGCAACAGGGTATTGGGCAGCCGCTGGGTGATCACATCGAGCACCGGAATGCCGTAACGCGGTGAATCGCCGAGGCTCAGTTGTGACAGGTGGCCGATGTAATCGCCGAACTGCGCCAGCGACGATTTATCCAGGCCGTACTGCTGGCGCAGCAACTGGGTGGTTTCCGCCGTCGCCGAGCCCGCCTCGGCCACCAGGGCGTCCACCGCATCGCCCGGCACGCTCTGCAGCAGGATGAAGTTGAGAATGATCACGCCGATGGCGGTGGGAATGGCCCGGACAATCGCACGGAAGAAAAACGGCATGCGCGCCCCGGAGCGAACACATTGAGTCACGCGTAAATAAAGATTACTGGCCGGCATCAAGTTCTCTGCACACAAGCGAATGGGGCGGGACGGGTTCAACGGCCAACACTAATACAGCAATTTTTAAAGCCGAACACTGAATAAAAAGTTCTAAACTTATTATCTGCCGGGGTTATTGAAACTGCGTTTAACGTTATAACTCGGCCACTTGAATACTTCGGAAACTATCCGCTAGGCTCGCCGCTCTGTTCTGATTCCCAACAGAACAACGACACACCCTCCATTTAATAAAACGCCGCTTTGGTTCTAACCATAGAACCGGAATCAGCGCGCACTCTTATTACTTGCTTTGCGAAAGGTGCAGCATGTCGTTAACCAGAAGGATGTTTATCAAGGATTCCATGATCCTGGCGGCGGGAACCGGCCTGTTGAGCCAGGCATCCGGGGTTTTTGCCGCGGTCGACGGCAAACAGACCCTGGTGGTGTCGCAGTTTCCCGAACCCACGGTGCTGACCAACGCACTCACCACCGACGGCACCATTTACACCGTCACCAGCAAGTTGTTCGACGGCCTGCTGTCCTATGACGCACAACGCCAGCCTGTTCCCCGCCTGGCCACCGACTGGCAGGTCAGCGCCGACGGCCTGGTCTACACCTTCAACTTGCGCCCCGGTGTCACTTGGCATGACGGCCAGCCGTTCGGCTCCCAGGACGTCGCCTTTTCCCTGCAGAACATCTGGCGCAAATTCAACTCGCGAGGCATCACCACGTTCGCCCCGGTGAGCAACGTTGAAACGCCCACGCCATTGCAAGTGGTGCTGACGCTGTCGACGCCAGCGCCCTACTTGCTCAGCGCCTTGTCGTCGACCGATGCCCAGGTCCTGCCCAAGCACCTGTACGACAGCGGCAACCCGCTGACCAACCCGCACAACATCCAGCCGATTGGCACCGGCCCCTTCAAATTCGAACGTTGGGATCGCGGTGTATCGATCAACCTGGTGCGCAACGAACAGTATTGGGACCCCGGCAAGCCGCACCTGGACGCCCTGATCTTTCGCATCATTCCCGACCTCACCGCCGCGTCGGCCGCCCTGGAAACCCAGGCCGTGCAACTGGCCTCGGTGGCCCTGAGCAACGTCAAGCGCCTGCGCGGCATCAGCCAGTTGCAGGTCAGCGAAATCAGTGCGCCCTACTCCCCGGGCCTGGTCGGGTTCGAGTTCAACCTGGAAAAACCGGTCTTCCAGGACGTGCGGGTGCGCCAGGCGTTCGCCCACGCCATCGACCGCGACTTCGTGGTCAAGAACATCTACTTCGGCTACGCCCAGCCGGCGTTCAGCACGATCCCCGCGAGCATGAGCGATTTCTACGACGACAGCGTGCCCCGCTACCCTTTCGACCTGGCGAAGGCCGAGGCCCTGCTCGAGGAAGCCGGGCTGAAAAAAGGCGCTGACGGCACTCGGCTGACGATCTACAACGACCCCAACCCGGCCAACGAAACCCTGCAGATTGCCCACTACCTGCGCAGCAACCTGGCAAAGATCGGGGTGAAACTGGTGATCCGCTCCCAGGATTTCCCCGAGTACGTCAACCGCGTCTACACCCGTCGCGACTTCGACACCACGCTGATCAGCGCCACCGCCGGGCCTGACCCGGTGATGGGCACCCAGCGTTTCTATCACTCGGCCAACTTCAAGCCCGGCATCGCCTTCTCCAACGGCGCGCGTTACGCCAACCCACGGGTCGATCAACTGCTGGAGCTGGGGCAGTCGGAAATCGACCCGGTCAAGCGCAAGGCCTGGTACGCCGAGTTCCAGCATATCGTGCTGACCGACCTGCCGAAGATCCCCATCGTCTCGCCGACCGTGGTGGTGGTGACACAGAAACAGCTCAAGGATTTCTTCAACTCCTCGGAAGCGCTGTACGGCAATTTTGCCGATGCGAGTTACCAGGCCTAGATCCCGCAAGCCCACAGGGGACTGGGATTGGCTGAACCCTCCACCACTGCAAAGGAACAGGACTCACGATGACCGAAGCTCTTCGCACCGCCCACCCCCTGACGGTCGCTCCGCCCGCCAGCCCGGCCCATATCATCCGCAGCGACCAGGAAGCGGTGCAGGTCGCCGAGCGCCTGGCCGCGCAGTTCAAGCAGAACGCCCAAGTGCGCGACGTCGAACGGCAACTGCCCTGGCAGGAACTGGAGGACTGTGCCCGTAGCGGCTTGCTGGCGATCCGCGTGCCGCGCGAGTACGGCGGCGCGCACGTGTCCTACCTGACGTTGACCCGAGTGGTGGCCGCCATCGGCGAGGCCGACGCGTCGATCGGGCAACTGTTGTTGAGCATTGTCCTCGCCAGCAGCGTGATCGAAGCCGTCGGCCGCGAGGAACAGAAACGCCTGTTCTTTGGCAAGATCCTCCAAGGCTATCGCTGGGGCAACGGCCACGCAGAGGGTGGAAGCCTGCCGGCCGGCACGACCCGCACGCGGATCACCCGCGAAGGCGACCATTACCGGGTCAATGGTGCCAAGGCATACTCCACCGGCGCACTGTTTTCACAGTTGATTTCCATCGGTTGCGTGGACGACGACGGCCTGTCGAAAACCGCGGTGATCGATCGTCATGCCCCCGGCCTGACCATCATCGATGACTGGGACGGTTTCGGCCAACGCACCACCGCCAGCGGCACCTTGTTGCTGGATAACGTGCGGGTCGAACACAGCCACGTACTGGATTCGGAACAGGGCAAGACCCGCGCCAACACCTATGGCATTCCCGACCTGTTCCACAGCGCCCTGGACCTGGGCATCGCCCGCGCTGCGTTCAGCGACACCCTCGACTACGTACGCAATCACGCCCGTCCCTATGCGCGGACCGGTGTCGAGGCGGTGGCGGAAGACCCTTATGTGCTGGCGATCATCGGCGACGTGCACACGCGCATTCATGCCGGTGAAGTCGTGCTGGAGCGCGCCGCCGAGCTGTTCGACCAGGTCACTGCCGAACAGGGTCCGGGACCCTCGGCCCAGGTATCGTCGGCACTGGCGGCGGCGAAGATTCTCACCACCGAAGCGGCACTGCTGGCCAGCAACAAACTGTTCCAGCTCGGCGGCGCCAGCTCGACACGGCTCGAGTACGGCTTCGACCGGCATTGGCGCAACGCCCGCACCCACACGGTCCACGATCCGGTGGCATGGAAATTCAATCTGATCGGCAAGTATCACCTGACCCTTCAACGCTGATCCCTTACGCACTTCGACCCCAGGAGGCAAACGCCACTCACACGACCTTGCGCGCTTCACAGGACATGCACCCCCACTTGCCAGGCTAGAACCAGCCAGCGTCGACTCACTACTGCACACACAGAACATAATGCAGAGGCAATACCAGGCTCATTCCCATGTCTCAACTTCCATCCCGACGTCACACCCTCGGTGTAGTTTTCTCCATGGGCGCTGCCAGCCTCGCGCCCGTTGACACCGCCAGCGCCGAAACCGATTACGAGAAAGACCGACTGGAAACCGTGGTGGTCACCGGTTCCCGGGTCGAGACCACCGCCCTCAAGGCCCTGGCCCCGGTGCAATTGATCAAGGGCGAGGCCCTGCGCTCCACGGGGGCCAGCGACTTGCGCCGCGCCCTGTCGCTGGTTGCGCCGTCCTACATCAACATCAACAGCAACGGCGGCGCCCTGTCGAAGAACGTTGGCGGCTCCTCGCTGCGAGGGCTGTCGGGCAACCAGGTGCTGGTGCTGGTCAACGGCAAACGGCGTCACGGCACCTCGATGATCAACAACAGCGGCGGCGCGACCCTGGGCTCCTCCGCCGCAGACCTCGGGCTGATCCCGATCTCGGCGGTGGAACGGGTCGAAGTGTTGACCGATGGCGCAGCGGCCCAGTACGGCTCCGATGCGATTGCCGGAGTGATCAACGTCATCCTCAAGTCCTCGGCGTCCGGTGGTTCGGCGGACGTGTCCTATGGCGAGTACAACCACGACGTGTCCAAGGTCGGCAACCTGGGCGATGCGGGCGCCACCTACACCGGCGGGCTGAACTCGGGGTTTGCGCTCGGTGAAAACGGCGGCTTCGCCAACCTCAGCCTGTCGTACCTGAAAACCGGCGACAGCCACACCGTCGGGCCGTGGAAACAGCCGTCGCAAGCGATCTGGCAGATCTACGCCGCGCCCAACGATCCGCGTGAAGCCTCGGCCAACCGCAACGTGCCGGAAAACTACGAGGTGGTGCCGATCCAGGAAAGCACCAGTTTCGCCTACAACCTCGGGTTGCCGCTCAACGACAACCTGTCGCTGTATTCCTTCGCCACCTACAGCCCCCGCACCTCGGAGGCCAAGGGTTCGTTCCGCTCGGAAACCAACGCCACGGCGAACGTCGTGACCACCCCCGGCGGCTACAGTTCGCGCCTGCAGACCAAGGAAGAGGACCTGCAACTCAACGTTGGCCTCAAGGCCGAAGACCTGCTCGGCTGGGCCTGGGATGCGGGCCTCAGTTACGGGCAGAACCGCGCCGACATCAACATCCTCAACACCACCAACCCGTCCTTCGGCGCGCTGTTGCCGTTGCAGAACATGCACGCCGGCGACCTGACCTTCGCCGAGAGCATCGCCTCGCTGTCCGCCCAGCGCGCCTTCGACACCGGGCTGTTCGAGCACCCGCTGAACGTCACGGTCGGCACCGAGTACCGCTACAACAGCCTGGAACTGGGCGCCGGCGAGTACTACTCCTATGCCGGTGGCGGCTACCGCTACCCCAACGATTATCCGGCGGTGAACCTGCGCGGCAGATTGGCGGGAGCCGGCTCGGCGTTCCTCACGGGGTTCAGCCCGCAGTTCGAATTCGACGAGTCGCGGCACAACACGGCGTTCTACGTGGACTTTGCCCAGAAGATCACCGACAAGTGGGACAGCGGCCTGGCGGTGCGCTACGAGGACTACTCGGACTTCGGTTCGGCGGTGGCGGGCAAGTTTTCCAACCGCTACCAGTTCACCGAACAGGTGGCCTTGCGCGGCACCGTGAGCAACGGTTTCCGGGCGCCGTCCCTGGCCGAACAGAACTACCAGAGCGCGACGGTGCAACCGGTCAACGACCCGATCACCAACACCTCGTACATTTCCTACTATTACGACACTCTGCGCCCGGACGCTCCCGCCGCCCAGGCGCTCGGGGCGAAGAAGCTCAAGCCGGAGAAGTCGACCAACGTCAGCTTCGGCCTGGTATTCACCCCGACCGATCGCCTCTCGGCCTCGGTGGATGTGTACCAGATCGACATCCGCGACCGGATTTTCCTCACCGGCGCCTTCAACGGTTTCAACAACGCCGCCGTGGCCCAGGCGCTGACCAGCGCCGGGTTGACCAGCCAACAGCAGGTTCGCTACTTCACCAACTTTGGCGATACCCAGACCCGTGGCATCGAGTTCAAGCTCGACTACGACGCCGACTACGATCGCTTCGGCCGGGCCCACTGGGGTCTGAGCTATGCGCGCAACCGCACCAAGGTCAAGAGCGTCGACGACCCGGCGGTGCTGAGCAATGCCGGGCTGAGCCTGCTGGATCGCGAGCGCATCACCCTGCTCGAAGAAGCCTTGCCGCAGAACATCGTGCGCGGCTCCCTCGACTGGCAATTGGGCAAATTCCAGGTGCAGTTGACCGAGCACTACTACTCCAAGACCCGTGCGGTAAACAATGTGCTCAACCGCGCCCAGGACTCCACCACCAGTGACTCGTTCATCACCGATGCGGCCTTGAGCTACCTGGTCACCGACAACATCAAGGCCACTCTCGGCGCCAACAACCTGTTCAACAAACGCCCGCCGAACCAGCCCGACAGCCTGGCCTCGACCATCAACCATGAAGACCCCTACGCCAACCGCAACACGCCGTACGGCATTGGCGGCGGTTTCTATTACGCGCGCCTGAGCTACGACTGGTAAGCCCCTCGCCACCTGGCTCCCTGGCTCAGGGAGCCCTCGCCTGAAAGGTCTTTTCCCATGGTTACGCGACGTACATTTCTCGGCTACTCCCTGGCTTCAACCGCCGCCGTCGGCCTGCTGGGTCATCGTCCTGGTTTGGCAAGCAGCCGCGGCGGCACCCTGATCATCGCGCAAAATCCCGAACCCACGGTGCTCACCACCGGGCTGACCACGGCCCCGGCCACACAATTGATTTCACCGAAGATTTTCGATGGCTTGCTGTACCTCAGCCCGCAGAACGGGCCGCAACCGCAACTGGCGGAAAGCTGGAGCTTCAGCCCCGACGGTTTGCAGGTCACGTTCAAACTGCGCCCGGGCGTGTTGTGGCATGACGGACGGCCGTTCACCTCGGCGGACGTCGCCTTTTCGGTAATGGAGGTCTGGAAAAAATACAGCTCCCGTGGGCGTTCGGCGTTCCCCAATGTCCAAAGCGTCGAGACACCCGACCCGCTCACGGCGGTGTGGAACCTGTCGCGCCCGACGCCGTACCTGCTCAGTGCGTTGAACGCCCGGGACTCACAGGTACTGCCCAAGCATCTGTACGCCGGCACCGACATCCTCAACAACCCGGCCAATACCGCGCCCATCGGCACCGGGCCGTTCCGGGTCAAGGAGTGGGTACGCGGCAACTACCTGACGCTGGAGCGCACCCCCGATTACTGGCAAAGCGGCAAGCCGTTACTCGATCAGGTGATCTACCGGTTTATCGCTGACCCGTCGTCGGTGTCGGCGGCGCTGGAAACCGGCGCGGTGCATGTGGCCTATGCCGACACCCTGTCCAACAGCGAAATCAAACGCCTGAAACACCACCCGGCGCTTACCGTGCATGATCGGCTCAACACCTACGGCGGCACCGGCATCATGGCTTTCGAGTTCAATCTGCAACGCCCGGAATTCCAGGATGTGAGGGTGCGCCAGGCGTTCGCCCATGCCATCGACAAGCAGTTCATCCTGGACAACATCCTGCTCGGCCAGGGCACCACGGCCGACTCGCCCATCCCGAAGAATTTCCCGCAGTTCTACAGCGCCGATGTGCCGCAGTATCCATTCGACCTGAAGCGCGCCGAAGCCCTGCTCGAAGAAGCCGGCTTGAAGCGCGACAAGGATGGCGTTCGTCTGCGGATCAGGAATGACCCAAGCCCTTCGGCGGCGTACCAGCAGACCGCGAACTTCCTGCGCAGCAGCTTTGCGAAAATCGGCGTGAAGCTGGACATCCGCAACCAGGACTACGCGCAATTCATCGACCGCATCTACGGTCGCTACGACTTCGACACCAACCTGTCCCCCGCGTCCACCGCGCCGGACCCGGCCATTGGCTTGCAACGGTTCTATTGGAGCAAGAACATTCACTCGGGGGTCGCCTACTCCAACGCCACCCATTATTCGAACGCCCAGGTCGATGCATTGCTGGAGCAGGCCCAGGTCGATAACGACCCGCAACGCCGCTGGGATCTTTACCACCAGGTGCAGAAAAAAGTGCTGGAGGACGTGCCAAGGATTCCGATCGTTTCCAGTGAAGATGCGTTACTGGCCAGAAGCACCGTACACAACCTCACCGACTCGACCGGCGGCGGCTTCATTGGCAACTTGAGCAATGTGACGCTGGGTTAATGGTTGCTCACAAGACCCGCATCCACCTCGGAACCTGTGGCAGAAAGCCTGCTCGCGATAAGGGCTTCACATCCAGCATCCACGACGCCTGGCACTCCGCCCTCGCGAGCACGCCCGCGCCTACCCGCGCGGCACCAGTTGGCGCAGGGCGCTGGCTTTCACCAACAGTTCAAGCAACTGGCGCAGATCGCCCGGGGGGATCTGTGGCGACTGCTGCCCCAGGCGGGCCAGGTCGAAGGCTGACGTGCGTCGCTGTAGCCACTCGATGGCGGGCAGCAATCCGTCGGGGACTTCACTGTCGAAGGTCACCCGCGGCCGCCAGTCCTGATCGAGCGCGGTCACCTGCAAATGCACGCGTCCAGGCGCAGAAGGCGTCACGGCAAGCTGCGAGCCGGGCACCCGCAGCAGCTCGGTGCTCTCCACTGGCGGCGTCGAACTCCAGTCAAGAATCGATTGCTGCGCGTCGTTGACCAGGCGCGCGGCCAGTTCCCCGAGCAAGGTCGTCAACCCGTCGCGCTGCGCCTCCACCCCGCCATACAAGGGCAAGCGCCAGCGCGCATCACCCAGCAACCACGGCTGCAACCACCGCAGCAGCGCATCGGCCAACACTGGCGGACGGATGACGATGCTCAGGGACAACGACGGCTCCCGTGCCTCAGTCCGATGCCAGGTGCCGCGCGGCAGAAACAGCACGGAACCGGGTTGCATCTCGTGCGGGGTGAACAGCACCTGCGAAGGATCGGGAAATCCCGCGCGAGCCTGTTCGTAGAGGTTTTCCACCGCCACCATGTCGGGGCCGAATTGTGCGCCATACGGCAACTCGATCTCGGTCATTGGCGCCACGTAAAAGGTCTTGCGGCCCAGCAACTGAATGGAGATCACTTCCTCGGCATCGTAATGACAGGAGACCCCGTCATCCCCCGCCGAAGCAAAGGCGCTCAACCGCGCACTGCCCGTCGCCACGCCCAGTTCACGCTCCAGTTCGCGCAGAAAACCGGGCGCACCGGGCAGCGTCTGGGCAATGTCCTGCAGAAACACTGTGAGCCCCAACTGCAACAGGCTCGCGGCATTGGCCTGGCTGTCGAATGTCTTGGGTGAGCGCAAGCCACGACCGAACGACAATGGCCCACGGTAACGATCGGCCAACGCTTCAGGGCTGCTTAACAGCAACTGCCGGAACACGTCCGGCAACCTTGCCAGCGGCCCGTGTTGGACACGGATCGCCGACGGCCATGCCGAGCCTTCAATGCTGAGCCCTGACGTACCGAACAACTGACCGAGCAGGCTCACCTCAGCCACGACGCGCCACGGCAGCGCGTACCAGCGGGATCACGTCACGGCCAAAAACCAGGGTGTCGGGCACCGGATCGAAGCCGCGAATCAGGAACTTGTCGACGCCGAGCCTGTGGTACTCCAGCAATGCATCCGCCACCTGCTGCGGTGTGCCAACCAGCGCAGTGGAATTTCCATGCGCGCCGGTGACCGCCGCAAACTCGGTCCACAAACGCTCGTCGAGCACCGCCCCCTGGGCCGCCGCCTCGCGCAGACGCTGGGAACCGACGTTCTGGTGCAAGGCCGGGGCCGCCGGGTATCTGGCTTTCGCCGCCGCCAGCAGTTCCCGGCTGCGGGCCCACGCGGCGTCTTCGGTGTCAGCCACCAACGGCCGGAACGCCAGGAGGAACTTGATCTCGTTCTCCCGTCCATACCGGGCCGCCGCCTGGCGGACGTTGGCGATGGTCTCGGCGGTCTGTGCCAGCGACTCGCCCCACAACGCATAGACTTCGGCGTGCTGCCCCGCCACTTCGAACGCGGCCGCCGATGAGCCGCCAAAGAAAATCGGCACCCCGGCTCTGTGCCACGGCTTGACCGAGGACAGCGCCCCTTTGACCCGGTAGTAATCGCCCTGGTGATCAAACGGCTGGTCGCTGTGCCAGACTTTTTTCACCACGGTCAGGTACTCGGCGGTGCGTGCATAACGCTCATCCTTGGCGAGAAAGTCACCGTCGCGTTGCTGGTCCTCGTCGGTGCCGCCACTGATCACGTGCACCGCCAGCCGGCCTTCGCTGAACTGGTCGAGCGTCGCCAGCTGCCGGGCGGCAACGGTCGGCGCAACGAAACCGGGCCTGTGGGCGAGCATCACCCCCAGGCGCTCGGTGTTGTGCAGCACATACGCGGCAATCTGGTTGTTGTCCGGCCAGGTGGCAAAGCTGCCGATCAACAGGCGATCGAAGCCATTGGCCTCGGCGGTGTGCGCCATGTGCCTGATGTACGCCTTGTCGATGATCGGGCCACTGGCCTCGATGGTTTCCGCGCCGGTACGGCTGCTGGTGTGGCCGATGAACTCGAGACTCATGGTGGGCTCCTGATAAAGCGATGCGAAGGGTTACAGGCGCAGGCCGGCCTGCTTGAGCAGCGGCAGGATGCGATCGCCGAAATACGCCAGGTCCACGGCAAAATCGTGGAAATTCAATTGCACACCGTCGATGCCGGCGGCCTTGAGCGCCACCAGTTGCTCGACCACCTGCTCTGGCGTGCCGACGATTTCGATGTTGCCGCCCAGGCCCAACCCGGTGTTGCGCGAGCCGTCTGCCCGGCCCCGCCAGGCATGGGCGTCGCTGGCATAAGCCTTGTGGTTGCCAAACGCGCCGGGGATCTTGTTGCCGACAATCGCTTCGAGGTACTCACGGGTTTGGGCTTCGGTATCGCGGCTGACAATGATCGGGTTGATGATGGTTCGCACCTCGCGGCCAAACGCCCGGGCGCGTGCCTTGATGTTCTGCACGTGGGCAGGAATGTCTTCCAGCGTCTCGCGAATCCCTGCGCCCGAGGAGTTGGTGATGAACACCAGGTCGGAATGGCTGGCGGCGAAATCGATCCCCGCCTCCGACCCTGTGGCCGTGACCAGCACCGGACGCCCGAAGAGCGGCTTGGGTGTGATGTAGCCGTCCTTGATCCGCCAGCCATGCCGGCCTTCGTAGGTGAAGTTCTCGTTGCTGCTCCACAAGGTATTGAGCACGTCGAACAGCTCGCCGGTCAGTTCATAACGCTGGTCATGCTCGATCTGTGGGTGACCGAACATTTCATGCTCGATGGGCCGGTGTCCGGTGACGATGTTGATGCCCCAGCGCCCCTTGGCGATATGGTCCAGGGTCGCGCCGTATTTGGCGATGTGCAGCGGGTGCAAGGGGCCGTAGAGCACGTGAATGGTCGACACCAGAATGATGCGGTGGGTAATCGCCGCCATCGCGCCGAGGGCGATGAACGAATCCAGCGATGCCTCGCCGTCGTAACCGCCCTTGGGCAGCCACTGGGTGCGGCTGAAAGCCAGGTCGAAACCCAGGGCTTCGGCCTGCTGGACGATTTTGGCGTTGTAGTCGAAGGTCCAGGTGTTGGACGTCGGGTGGCTGGTCAGGCGAATGTCCTGCATGTTGAGGAACACCCCAAGCAACAAGGGTTGCTCCAGGGCCTTGCTCAAGGGGCTGTCGGCGAAGTCCAGCGGTGCCGGAAACGCCGCGCGTTCAATCGGTTCATTGACGTGGGGCTGAGCCATTTCGAAATCCTTTTTAGGCGAATGAAAGGCTGGGACACCCCGGCGGCAAACGCGCCGGGGTGCCACCGCGATTACCAGAAATAGTCGAGACGTGCGTAGTAGTAGCCGCCGTCCACGCCGTAGGGCGAGTACCAGCTGTACGCCGGGTTATCGACGGGCATGAAGTAGAAAAGCTTGGCTTGCTCGCTGAGCTGTTCCGGCCGCTCGTTGAAGATGTTCAAGCCCCCCACGGACACCTTGAGCTGGTCGCTGACGTTGTAGGCCACGTCCAGGTCGGTGATGAACGCCGACTTGACCTTCTCATCCCGGTTGGGGTTGAAGTAGCTCTTGCCGGTCACGGGGGAATAGCGGGTTTCCTTGACCGACACTTCGAAGTCGTTGACGAACCAGGTGTGCGACAAGGCGGTCTTGTTCTTCGGGAAGGCCGTGGTCAGGTTGCCTTGCTTGTCCCGGCCCAGCACCTGCACACCGGTCCCCGCCAGCGAGTCGGGCTCGTTGATGCTGCGGATTTCCTGCAGGCTCTGGGTGCTGGTCAACGTCCATTTGCCGCGCCCATACGGCCCGTAATCGGCCCGGTAATCCGCCACCAGATCGATCCCCCGGGTGCGCGTGTCGGCGAGGTTGCCGTAGTAGGCGACGCTCTGGTTGGTGCTCAGCCCCGCGTTCGCCAGCAACTGGGCGATGTTGGCGTCATTGACCCCGCTCAGCGCGCTGGTTTGCAGGATGCGGTCCTTGATGTCGATCTGGTAGAAGTCGACGGTCACGTCGAGGTTCTTCGCTGGCGTGGCGACGAAACCCACGCTGTAGTTGCGCGACTTCTCCGGCTTGAGCGCCTTGGAGCCCAGGGCCGTCGCCTCCGGCGAGCCGGGCTGTGCGT
Organism: Pseudomonas sp. IT-P12; assembly: GCF_949767465.1. Classification (NCBI taxonomy): domain Bacteria; kingdom Pseudomonadati; phylum Pseudomonadota; class Gammaproteobacteria; order Pseudomonadales; family Pseudomonadaceae; genus Pseudomonas; species Pseudomonas sp. IT-P12. The sequence goes on from NZ_CATKPY010000021.1 coordinate 394,999, forward strand.
AGGTGGTGATGTTCTGGCTGAGCACCCCGGTGACCGGGTTGGCGCTCCAGGCCGATGTGCTGGAGGAGAAATACTGTTGCTGCAGCGACGGCGCGCGGAAACCATTGTTGATCGCACCGCGCACGGCGAAGGTCGGGGTCAGTTGATAGCGGGTCGAAATCTTGCCGCTGGTGGTGTCACCCACGTCGCTGTAGTGCTCGAAACGTCCGGCCAGGCTCAACTCCCAGTCGCTGGTCAGCTTCTGGGTGAAGTCGACGTAGCCGGCGGTGTTGCTGCGATCCCAACTGCCGGCGGCCTCGGGGCTGAAACCGCCCCACCCCGCCGAACCCGAACTCGGGCGCTTGCCGGCGTTGGGCGAACCCACCGGGTAGATGTAGCCACCGTCGGCGTAGGAAGCGAATTCACCCTTGCGGATCTGGTAGCCGTCGACCCGGTATTCGATGCCCGCCGCAACATGCAACGGGTCGGCGAACAGCCCGGTGTCGAACGAGCGGTTGATGTCGAGGTTGTTGGTCCACTGGCTGAAAATCGCTTCGCCGTTGTCGATGTCTGTCGGGCTGGCGGGACCGAAGGAGGCATTGAGCGAGTCGTCGTTGTGGTACTGCACGTCGTTGCGGCCATAGCTGGTCGACAGGTCCCAGTCCCAACCGAGCACGTCCTTGCCCTTGATGCCGAACACGCCTTGCAGGTCGTCCTCGACCGAGCGGAACTTGGGCAGGAAGCCGTCGGGATAGATCTCGGGAATGTTCTGCGCCGAGTTGGCGGTGCGGTAGGTGCCGAAGCCCGTGGAGTCGCGGTGGCTGAACGTCGAGAACGAGTAGAAATCCAGCGCGTCGTTGAGCGGCAGCTCGGCGTTGTAGGCGAAGTTGTAGGTCTGCGCCCGGGGCTGGCCCATGATCTGCCGGTTGCGACTTTCGCCGAACTCCCGGGGGTCGTTGCCCGAGTAGATCTTGGTCCGGTCCGGCACGGCGCCGGCGACGTTGCTGGTTTCCTGGATCTTGATGTCGCCGCTGAGGTTGAAAAACCCGTCGTTGGGCAACTCGAAACCCTGGTTGATCAGGCTTTCACCGGTCGCGCCAAAGTTGCCCTTGTGCCCTTCGCGCTGGCCGTACTGGCCGTAGAGCGCGGTGGCCTGGCCGCCGCTTTTATTGCGTTTGAGGATGATGTTGATCACCCCGGCGATCGCATCGGAACCGTATTGGGCGGCCGCGCCGTCACGCAGCACTTCGATGTGGTCGACCGCACTGACCGGGATCAGGTCGAGGTCCACCGGTGACTGGCCGTTGGAAGTCGAGGACGATTGGTGGAAGATCTGCGCGGTGTTGTGGCGGCGCTTGCCGTTGACCAGCACCAGCACCGCGTTACCGCCCAGGCCCCGCAGGGTGGCGGATTTCACCGCGATCCCGGTGGCGCCGGTAAAGCCAGCGTCGTTGGTGTAGGAAGGCACTTGCGCCGCAAGGGCGTCGCGCAGGTTCTGCTTGCCGGACCGGGCCAGGTCATCGGCGGAGATCACATCGATGGGTGCCAGGCTCTGGGCCACGGTGCGTGACTCAGTGCGCGAGCCGGTGACCACCACGGTTTCCAGGGCATTGTCGCCTTTGGCCGATTGCCCGGCACTGCGTCCGCTGCTGGAATCGTCGGCGAAGGTGGCAGCGCTGCCACACAGGGTCATCACGCCAATCGACACCATCAATCCGAGGGGCGAGCGTGGGGTATTCAAACGAACATTCATGAACTACCTGCAAAAAATCAATTTATTGCTGGCGTGGTGGACGTTCCTGGCCATCTAACAAGGATTAGGAGATGCGGTACCTGGTGGGGTCTTGCGCGTTAGTAGGGTGAAGCGGATGGAAAGATCAAACTTGCAGCGTCCATGCACAACAACTTAGAAAACCAGCCCCTCTCTCAGGTGTGTGGTGGTTTCATTCAAATAAAAGTCACCGACAACCCGTGCCTTGTGCAACAAGGGATTGTGGTTCAATACCGTGCGAATATTTCGCCAATGCCGATCAAAGTTGTACTTTCGAGAGGTCGCCGAACCGCCTCCGACTTCAAACAGGACTTCGGCAGAACGCAGGGCAAGTTTGGCGACCACCACTTGCATCTGTGCGTTACTGATCGACGCATCAATCAATTGTTGATCCACCCCCGGATCAGCACTTAACAGGGCGCGTGAACTTTCATCCAGAATACGAGCGGTATGGGCGATCAACGCGTCCGCCGCGTAGACGTTGGCGGCAATTTCGCCGACCACCTGTTGCACGAACTGATCGTCCCGGGCGATCTCCACCGGGCTGTGCATGGCCGCGCGCGCCTGTTTGCGTACGTAACTCACCGCGTCCTGGCGGATGTTGCGCACCACGCCGGCGGCGCAGGCAGCCAGGTGCAACTGGCGCAACGTCGAGCAATGGCGGCCGACATCAGCGTCGTGGCTGCGGGTCTTCAGTTCGCTAGCCAGCACTTCGACATTGTCCAGCAACACCCCGCCACTGGCGGTCAGGCGCTGGCCCATGCCGTCCCAGTCGTCGAGCACGTTGATGCCCCGGCGGTCGGCGGGCAGCAGCACGGAAACCACCTGCCCTTCATCGTTGGTCGCGGAGAAAGACAGGAAATCGGAGTAGGCAGAGCCGGTGGCGTACCATTTCCTGCCGTTCAAACGGTAACTGTCTCCAACCCGGGTCAAGCGCGTGAGAATGGTGCCCAACGGCGCACCCACCTCGGTGTGAGCCCCGGCAAACAGCTTGCCATCGAGAATCTTGCTGATGTAATCACGCTTCTCGGCGCTGTCCGGGCTGTGGATCACCGCTTCGCTGAAGTTGAAATGCGAACGCAGCGCATGGGCGACGTTAGGGTCGGCGGCCGCCAGGCTCGCGATCAGCTCGATGTAGTCGCTCACGCTACCGCCGGGCCCACCCAGTTCGACGGGAATCCTCAGGGCGCCAAGCCCGGCCTCGCGGATCAGGCGGAAGGCTTCGAACGGCAACTCGCGCTCCAGATCGCGCTGCGACGCTTCCTTGGCGATCTCTCCCGCCAGGGCCGGGATACGCCCCAGCAAAGTGCGCAAGACATCGGGGGATGAAGTTCCGGGCCGGTTCGAGCTGACATCAATGGAATGATTGAACGTCACACTTGCCTCATCTAACGAACGAATAAAGTTGCTCTGCCCGCGATGGACAGACCCTATAACTTTTGGACATATACCCCAATTAGCAAAAACTCGATTTGTTGCTGGAGGCCGACAGTAATCATCCCCCGGCGACCCGTCAATCGCTTGAACTTAACCGACGTATATCGTTTTTATCTATGCTTAGATAAACGCAAAAGCATAACGATAGAACTTTTTCCTTCATTGACAAAGGTTATAAGCAACCCGTTAATAGCGGCGCACTTGATGGAATCATTCAATGAAGAACTTGCTGATATTCAGCAACGCACTCTGGCGCGCGTTGTTGCACACCCTGCCGACCATGCTCGGTATTTTGTTGATCAACTTTCTATTACTGCAACTGGCACCGGGCGACGCCGCGGATGTCATGGCCGGAGAATCCGGTTCGGCCACCCAGGAAAGCCTCGCGGCCTTGCGCAGCCAGTTCGGCCTCGACCAGTCGATCGGCGTGCAGCTGTGGAACTACCTGAATAACCTCGCGCACCTTAACCTCGGCTATTCACCACGCTACGGCTCAACCGTCGAGTCGCTGATTTCGCAACGCCTGGGCACCACGTTGACCCTGATGCTGTTGGCGCTGGTGTTCTCGCTGCTGATCGGCATCGCCCTCGGCATGCTCATGGCTCACTGGCACGGGCGCTGGCCGGATCGGTTGCTGTCGGTGTGCTCGCAGTTTTTCTATTCGGTGCCGGGCTTCTGGATCGGCCTGATGCTGATCGTGGTGTTCTCGGTCAAGCTCGGCTGGCTGCCCACCGGCGGCGCCGGCACCATTGGCGCTGACCTGCACGGCTGGGCCGCCGTCGTCGACACGCTGCGCTACATGGCACTGCCGGCCAGCTCACTGGCGCTGATCTACATCGCCATATACGCCCGCCTGACCCGTGCGTCCATGCTCGAGGCCGGCGCCCAGGACTATGTGCGCACCGCCACCGCCAAGGGCTTGTCGCCCTGGCTCATCACCTTCAAGCATGTGCTGCGCAATGCGTTGCTGCCGATCACCACCATGGCCGGGCTGCACCTGGGCGGCATGCTCGGCGGCGCCGTGGTGATCGAAACCGTGTTCAGCCTGCCGGGGCTCGGGCGACTGGCCTACGACGCGGTGATGGCTCGCGACTACAACGTCCTGCTCGGCATATTGCTGGTGTCGTCGCTGTTGGTGATCGCCACCAATGTCCTGGTCGACCTGCTGCAAACCTGGCTCGACCCGCGTATCCGGAGCCGTCGATGAGCGCGCCACGCAGCGCGGCGCTGCGACGTTTCGCGGGTAACCCGACGGCCATCGGCGGGCTGCTGTTTTTGCTCCTGGTCAGCGTGCTGGCGCTGATTGCTCCGCTGCTGTTCCCCGGCGATCCGCTGGCGATGGAGGCCGACGCCCTGCTGTGGCCGGGCCAGGACTGGCACTACCCGCTGGGCACCGATGCCCTGGGCCGCGATGTGCTGGCAGGGATCGTCCATGGCGGCCGCGTATCGCTGCAAGTGGGGATGCTCGCCAGCCTGTTCGGCGTGTCGCTGGGCCTGAGCATCGGCGCGCTGGCCGGCTATTTCGGCGGGCGTGTCGACTATGCCCTGCAACGCCTGATCGAGATTTTCCAGACCATGCCCAGCTTCGTCCTGCTGGTGGCGCTGGTCGCGATTGCCCAGCCCTCGGTGCCGACGCTGATCTTCGCCATCGGCATCATTTCCTGGCCCACGGTCGCACGCCTGGTGCGCGCCGAAGTGCGCTCGATCCGCGAGCGCGAATACATCCTCGCCGCCCGCAGCGTCGGCTACAGCCAACTGCGGATCATTGTCCTCGAAGTGCTGCCGAACATCCTGCCGACGCTGATTGTCACCACCTCGATCATGGTCGCTTCGGCGGTGTTGATGGAGTCGGCGCTGTCGTTCATGGGCCTCGGCGATCCGAACCAGGTGAGCTGGGGCAGCATGATCGGCAGCGGTCGTGAACAGATCCGCAGCGCCTGGTACCTGACCGCCATTCCCGGTCTGGCGATCTTCCTCACGGTACTTGCCTTCAACCTGATCGGCGACGGCCTGACCGACGCTTTCAATCCCCACCAGGCCAACGGCCGTCATTAACCCCGGAGTTCTTCCATGGAATATCGCTACCTCGGCCGCAGCGCCATCAAGGTTTCACCGCTGACATTGGGCAGCATGATGTTCGGCGGTCCCACCGATGAAGCGACGTCCCATCGCATCATCGCCAAGGCGCATGAGCAAGGCATCAACTTCATCGACACCGCCGACGTCTACCATGACGGCCAATCGGAAAGCGTGGTAGGTCGGGCCATCCATGACACACGGCAGCATTGGGTGCTGGCCACCAAGTTCGGCTATTCCCGGGCCGGGCGGCCCAATGTCGGCGGGCAATCACGCAAGTGGATCATTCAGTCGGTGGAAGACAGCCTGCGGCGCCTGGGCACCGACTACATCGACATTCTGTACTTCCACCACGCCACCTTCGACGCTCCTTTGGGTGAAGGCGTGCGTGCCATCGCAGACCTGATCAGGCAAGGCAAATTGCGCCACTTCGGGGTCTCCAACTTCCGCGGCTGGCGGATTGCCGAGGTGGCGCAACTGGCGGACGAACTGGGCATCGACCGCCCGGTGGCCAGCCAGCCGCTGTACAACATCGTCAATCGCAGCGCCGAAGCCGAGCAGATTCCGGCGGCCCACCACTTCGGCCTCGGCGTGGTCACCTACAGCCCGCTGGCTCGTGGCGTGCTGACCGGCAAATATCGTCCGGACGTACAGCCGGACGCTGACTCCCGGGTCGGTCGCAATGATAAACGCGTGCTGGAAACCGAATGGCGTCCGGAGTCTTTGAACGTGGCCCAACGCATCCAGGAACACCTGAGCGGCCGCGACGTGACCCCGGCGGACTTTGCCCTGGCCTGGGTGCTCAACAACCGCCAGGTCACCTCGGCCATCGCCGGGCCACGCACCGAAGCACAGTGGGACCAATACCAGCGAGCCTTGCAGGTGAAGATCAGCGCCGAAGACGAAGCGTTCGTCAATCAACTGGTCAGCCCTGGTCACACCTCGACACCAGGCTTCACCGACCCGGGTCATCCCGTTGAAGGTCGTACCCCGCGCTGATTTTCTTTCACCTGGCACGGGTTCGCCGCGCGAACCCGTGCCCCACCGGATACCGCCATGAGCCTGACCCGACGCCAGTTGCTGGCCTACGCCAGCGCCACCACCACACTGCTGCAACTGACACCGCGCTTTTCCTTCGCCGAAGACACCCCGGTGCGTGGCGGCACGTTGAAGATGCACATCGCTATCGAACCGCCGATTCTGGTCAACCTGACCCACACCGCCGGCGCGGCGGTGTACATCACCGGCAAGATCACCGAGGGTTTGCTGACCTACGACCTCGATCTCAAGCCGCTGCCACAACTGGCCACCGCCTGGACCGTCAGCGACGATGGACTGGAATACACCTTCAGCCTGCGCCAGGGCGTGAAGTGGCACGACGGCCAGGACTTCACCGCCGATGACGTGGTGTTCTCGCTGCAAACCCTCAAGGCCTCCAACCCACGGGGCCGGGCGACATTCGCCAACGTCGCCAGCGTCACCGCGATCAACCCGCACCTGGTGCAGCTCAAACTGAGCAAACCTGCACCGTATCTGCTGACCGCCCTGGCTGCCTGCGAATCGCCCATCGTCGCCAGGCACGTGTACAAGGACGCCCGTCCGGAAACTCATCCGAACGCCACAGCGCCGATCGGCACCGGGCCGTTCGTGTTCAAGGAGTGGGTGCGCGGCAGCCATGTGATCCTTGAACGCAACCCACACTACTGGGATGCAGGCAAACCGTATCTGGATCGGGTCATCGTGCGCTTCATCGCCGATTCGGCCGCCACAGTGGCAGCGCTGGAAGCCGGGGAAATCGACATTTCCACCGGCGGTGTGCCGCTGAGCGACATCGACCGCATCAAGGGCAACCCGCGACTGAGCATCGAGGACCGCGGCGAGCCTTACATCAACGGCATTACCCGCGTCGAGTTCAACTTCGATAACCCGTACCTGCAACGGCACGCCGTGCGCAGCGCCATCGCCCATGCCATCAATCTCGAGTTCATCCGCAAGACCATCTTCCTCGGCTACGGTCAGCCGTTGTACGGACCGATCAGCCCGGACATGAAGCATTTTTATGCGCCGGACCTGCCCCGCTACGCTTTTGACGTGGCCAGGGCCAACCAGTTGCTCGACGACGCCGGACTGCCCAGGGATGCCAAGGGCGTGCGTTTCAAGCTGACCCTGGACCCGCTGCCTGGCCCGGAAACCTACCGCCGCACCGCCGACTACATCAAGCAGGCCCTGGCGAAAATCGGCATCCAGGTCACCCTGCGCTCCCAGGACTTCGCCACCTATGTCAAACGGGTCTACACCGACCGCGACTTCGACTTCACCCTCAATGGCATGAGCAACCTGTTCGACCCGACCGTGGGTGTGCAGCGGCTGTACTGGTCGAAGAACTTCCAGCCGGGCGTGCCCTTCTCCAACGGTGCGCATTACAGCAATCCGAAAGTCGACCAGTTGCTGGAAGCGGCGGCTGTGGAAACCGACGTGGGCAAACGCTTCGACTTGTTCGCCGAATTTCAGCGAACCATCGTCGAGGACTTGCCGGACCTGGGCATTTCAACCCTGGTGAACCCGATTGTGTATGACAAGCGGGTCAATCGGTTCTTCGTGGGGGCGGAAGGCCTGGGAAGTAATGCGGCGGAAATTTTCATCAGGTCTTGAGGCGCGACGCCGCACACCCTGCGTGAAACTCAGATCAACCCCAACGTCAGCGCCTTGAGCGTCGCCGCGGCACGGGTGGTGCATTGCAGTTTGCGGAACACGCTCTCGACGTGGGTGCGCACCGTGCTCGGGCTGATGCCGAGCTGGCGTGCCACCTCCTTGTTGCTGCCCCCCATGCTGATGCGCTGCAGGATTTGCGTTTCACGCTCGCTCAGCGGGCTGTCGTTGGTTTTGCAGGGCGCTACCGCACGCTCGCCGCGTGCGGCGGCAATCACCGCCTGGCAGGCCCGAGGGTCGAAACGCCCCTGCGCGGCCTCGTCGAGGATCAGGCGCTCGGCGTCCCCCTCGCTCAACGCTGGCCGCCAGGGGCGCACGGAGCGCAAGGCCTGCCAGGCGAGTGCCGCCGCCAACAGGCGATGTTCCGGTTGCAGGGCATCGCCGTCGAGGCCCTTGAAGTAGCCGCTGCCATCGAGCCGCTCGTAGGCATTGGCGGCGATTCGGCCAGGGGCTGCCAGTTCCGCGATCTGGTTGCAGGCACGCGAGGTCCAGTAAGGCACCAGCCGGACCTGTTCGAGATCGCCGTCCAGCAACGGTCCGGCCATGTTCCAGATGCGATTGGGCACGGCCGCACGGCCGACCCCATGAATCAACGCCGCCTTACCCAATTGCTCGACGGCCGGCTCCGCCAGCCCCCAGAGCCTGGCGGCGTCCCGCACCAGCTCGGCGGAACGGCGCGAGTAACCCGCCAGCCAGGGAACCTTGAGGTCGATGACGTCTCCGACCAGGGTGAGAGGGACCTGTGCCCTGAGCGCAGGCGATTGTGAGTCAGCGGTCTGCGGCTGGCGCAGCGCGTCCAGCCAGTCCACGGCGTTGCGGGTCAGCTCGGCGGCCAATGCGGCCGGGTAACGACGATTGGCCTGGCTGGCGATCCACTCCAGCGCGGCGTCCAGCCCATGCACCCGCGCGAGAATCTCCAGGTCACCGGCCAACAGCACTTGGTAAACCACCTGCGGTACATCGGGATGGCGCAATTCACCGGGGTTGCCTTCACCGTCGAACTGCTCGAACACATGCCGCAGCCCCAGCTCTACCGGGGCGCTCAGGCCGAGTGTCTGGGCGATGTCACCCGCCACCTCGCAATGCACCTGGGCCAAGGGTGCCGATTTACGCATGGCGCGCAAGCCTGCCGCGCCGAGTGTGTGAGTGAGCATGGCGTTACGGCCGCCGACGTCATCGCCCAGCAGGCGCATGAAGCCTTCGGCGTTGGCGGTGCAGCCCGACCAGCGCAGCAGGGACACCTGCCGTGCCACTTCGGTGTGCTCGCCGGCGCCGTCGCAGGACTGCGCGAGCATCTGCGCCAGACGCGCGGCACGGCGCGACTGATCCGTGGGTTGCCCCATGCTCAGGTCGCCTACCACGGACAAACACAGGATCGCGCTTTCCAGCTCGATGCCATCACTCTCGCGCATATCGCTCTCCATGATTCACTCGGTTTTTGCCCGGCCTCGGATAAACGACCGATACCGGACCCTGCCTGAATTCCTGAAACTGGTCCCATCAACCACAGGAGATTCCACCATGTTCAAACCCAAGGCTATCGCCCTCGCACTCGCCATGACCACCTCCCTGTTCGCCGCTGCCAGCCACGCCGCCCCGCAACCCTCGGTGGTGATCGTACACGGCGCTTTCGCCGACGGCTCCGACTGGGCCAAGGTCGTTCCTCTGCTGCAAGCCGAAGGCATCAAGGTGACCGTGGTGCAAAACCCGTTGACCTCGCTGGCCGACGACGTCGCCGCCACCCAGCGCGTACTGAACAACCAGGACAACGATGTGGTGCTCGTCGGCCACTCCTGGGGCGGTACAGTAATCAGTCAGGCCGGTACTGACCAGAAAGTTCGTGGCCTGGTGTACGTCGCCGCGTTTGCCCCCGATGCCGGTCAGGCCGTCAAGGACCTGGGCAAGGAATACCCTGCACCGGTCGGCACCAAGGACATCGCCGCCGATAAAAACGGTTTCCTGTACATGACCCCCAAAGGCATGGCCACCGGCTTCGCCCAGGATCTGCCCGCCGCACAGACCGCCGTCATGGCCTCTACACAGGGACCGATCCGCGCCGCCGCGTTTGAAGACAAGACCAGCGTCGCGGCCTGGAACGGCAAACCGTCCTGGTACGTCGTGGCACGTGAAGACCGCATGATCCAACCCGACCTGCAACGCGCATTTGCCAAGAAGATCAAGGCGCAGGTCACCGAGGTCGAATCAAGCCACGTGCCGCAACAGTCGCGCCCTGCGGATGTGGCCAAGGTCATCATCGACGCAGTCCGTAAAACCCAGTGAGTCAACGCCGCACCATGACAGGCGCCCCACGCCTGTCATGGTGACAAGGGGCCCCTCCAGGCCGGAGGTGTTCTACAACATTCAGTCTTCCATTAGCCAGGGCACTCCCCGGGCTGTAAAGTTAGCCGCCGACACGTCGATAATCGATAAACCTTTTCAGCGACCGGCAGGCTTAGATGGATCAGCTTCTTTCTCTTCTCTCCGAGACCATCCCCAAAGCCCATAACCTGGAGCAACTGACGCGACCGTTGCTGGCCCTGCTCAGCCAGGTCACGGGAATGGAATCGACCTACCTGACCACCATCGACACCGATCAAGGCCTCCAGCGTGTCGAGTTCGCACGTAACGTCGGTGACATGGTGATCCCGGAAGGCCTCGTCGTGCCATGGGCGGATACGCTGTGCAAACGGGCGCTGGACGAGAACCGTCTGTACTCGGATGACGTTGCCGACTGCTGGGGCGATTCCGAAGCCGCCGCGACCCTGGGCATCCAGACCTACGTGAGCGCGCCCATCAAATCCCACGATGGAGAGGTGCTGGGAACCGTCTGTGCCGCCAGCTCGGATCGGGTGCCGCGCACGCCCGAAGCGGAACCGCTGCTGATGCTGCTGTCGGGGCTGCTGGGCTATTCACTGGAACGTGAACGGCTGGTGGAGAGGCTGCAGGTGGTCAACGCCGAGTTGACCAGACTGGCCCTGTCGGACCCGCTGACCGGTTTGTCCAACCGACGCGCCATTCTCAGCGATGCCACACGCCTGCTCGCCCTCGCGGAACGGGAAAACAAGTACCTGCTCATGGGCGTCATCGATCTCGATGGCTTCAAGCTCATCAATGATACCCACGGCCACCTTGCGGGCGACGAGTTACTGCGCGGTGTCGCCATCCGGCTGCAACAGGCCCTGAGAACCAGCGACATCATCGGACGTACCGGGGGTGACGAGTTCATCGCAATCGCCCTGGGCACACCGTCCGAACACCCGGCCCTGGCCAAAGACATGCAGCATGCCGCCGAACTGCTGCAGGATCGCCTTTCCAGAGCGACCATCGGGCGTTACGAGTTGGGTCATGGCCTGGACGATATCCACTACCCCGGCGCCAGCGTGGGCGTCGTGGCGGTGATGCCGAAAAACATGACGGCGAACGAAGTCATCAAGCTGGCTGATCACGAGATGTACAGGGTGAAGCAGCAGCGCAAGCGACTCGGGTCATAGGCATGACAGGTTCAACTCGATGCGCCCTGTGGGGCTGACGCCGCAATCATCTTCCGGCATCAGCCTTGACCGGCCGCAAAACGCCCGGCGGTTCAACAGCCAGGTTACTTCGCCTTGGCGCTCTTGATGTCGCTGATGATTTGCTGGGCAATGGCTTCCACCTGCTCCTTGGTCATGGCCGACATGACCCCCTCCCAGGCAGACGATGAAGTGTCATAGGTTCGGGTGCCAATCAGACGTCCCGACTTCAGATCCGAATAATCCGCACTCGAATTGACCCACGCATTACCGACCATCACGCCAGCACCATAACGAGCGCCCGGGGTAAGGTAGCGAAAGTTGGTCACATTGATCTGGACGCCCACACCGTCCTTGTCAGCGGAAGTCGAAACCGGAGTGTCAGACACACTGAAACCGGCACGAATGGCTTCGTTACGCAGCGCGTCATTCCACTCTTGCTTCAAACGTGGCCAATCCTCGTTTTGCTGAACCTTGGCGTTGCCCTGAAAGTTGACGACCAGGTTGTGCTTGGCCACTTCCGGAATGACCAGCGTCTCGGTACCGCCGCTTTTCACTGACGCGGCACAGCCACTCAGAAGCGACACGGCAACAACACACGATGCGACCCATACAGACTTAACAGTTTTCATAGAACTTCCATATCCAAACAGTGTGCATGCGCACATGAACAAGCGTTAGCAGATGCGCTTAGTGGAGGGTGACAACTCTGCGGCTTTCGCCAATCCTGATTCGATCCAAAGCCCGATTCAAGGCATCCAGAGCATCCAGGAGCGCTTTCGCCTCCGCCTCACGGCCATTGCCCCAAAGGCGTTCAGCCATTTTGTTCAGGGCCTGAATGGACCGTTCGATATCGGCAGCCGTCGCTGACGCTCTGTCTTCAGGAAGGTTCTTTGGCATTGGGAAGCCTCTTCAAGGCGATGCCCTGTTGTGACGTTGAACGAGTACACCACCTGGCGGAGGCACGCACTCACCAGGCAGATCCTGCAGCGATGGGAAATTTATCACTATTAAAATGCCACTACGAGACGTAAAGGGCCGAATTTCATTTTTTGCGCAGGCGTATAAAATCCAACACAATCATGTTAACTATTTGATTTTTCTAATGAATCATGGTCTAAACAGAGTGATTCGGGCACTCGCCCCTGCGAGATGGCCAACCAAGGACTCGCCCCGGGCCTCAGCCCACTGCGGGCGTGCGAGGATATCGCGGTCTTTTTCGGTTGCTGTCATGACTGTCCTCCAGGCTCAAAACGCCCGCTATTAGCGAGCCACGAAAATTCTTTATAAAGTATCTGCCGTGTACGATACTGCGCGTCTTTTTCTGGGGGTGATAAGACATTGGAGTTTCAAGAATAATGACGTCTCTTGCCGAGCAGGGCTTGACTCTGACGAAACAGTCCCTCACTCATCCAAAATACAGACCAGACATTGATGGACTGCGGGCTGTTGCAGTTCTGTTAGTTGTGGGTTATCACGCGTTTCCGGGGTGGGTGCCAGGCGGGTTTATTGGTGTTGATGTCTTTTTCGTAATTTCCGGATATCTGATTTCAACCATTATCTACGGAAGTCTTGAGCATCAGAAATTTAGATTTACGGAGTTCTACGCACGGCGCATCAGACGCATATTCCCTGCTTTGTTACTGGTGCTAATTTCGTGCTATGCCTTCGGCTGGTTTTCTTTACCTACCGGGGAGTATAAGCAACTGGGAAAACACATCGCGGGCAGCGCTTCATTCGCATCCAACTTAGTACTTTGGAAGGAAAGCGGGTATTTTGACACTGCCGCAGAATTGAAACCGCTGCTGCACATGTGGTCGCTGGGTATCGAAGAGCAATTTTATATTGTCTGGCCTATCATTCTGTGGTCTGCATGGCGAATGCGCCTGAATATACTGACGCTGACGGTTATTTTACTCGGAGCCTCGTTCGCACTAAATATAATTAACATCGAAAGTAACCCATCCAGCACCTTCTACTTCCCGCAGACACGGGCATGGGAGCTGTTGTCCGGATCGGTATTGGCCTACCTTGCCTTGCGCCATAGCGAGCAAAGCAGATGGGTTTCCGAACGACTAAAGTCAATACTTAAAATAACTGCTTTGCATCCCGGCACCCCAATAGCCGGATCCCTCCTGCGTAATGGGCAGTCGCTAATTGGCGCTACTCTGCTCGCGATCAGCCTTCTCATTATCACCCAAGAAGGCTTCCCTGGCTGGCAGGCAATCATCCCCTGCGCGGGTGCCATTCTGGTTATTTCCGCCGGCCCAAATGCCTGGCTTAACAAGCATATCCTTGCTGGAAAGTATTTCGTATGGATCGGTCTGATAAGCTTTCCGCTTTATCTTTGGCACTGGCCAATTTTGTCATTCGCCAAAATCATTGAAGGCGGGATGCCCTCCAGAGAGTTTCGAATTGCAGCAGTATTGTTAAGCATATGTCTCGCGTGGATTACATACCGACTCGAATTGAGAGTCAGACTATTAGCCAATGGCAAGCTCGGCATAATCATTCTTTCGACATCAATGGCTGCAGTAGGCCTGCTTGGATTTATAACATATAAAACCGATGGATTTTCTTATCGGGAGCCTGCTGAGATACGCGCAATATCCAACTTTAAATATGAAATGATGATAGATGCCCGATACTCGGATTGCTGGCTTGGCGCGGCTGATCCTTATGACGGTTTTGCCGGAAAATGCTTTATTTCAAGCGGCAACACACCAGGTTCCGGGGTATTGGTATGGGGTGATTCTCACGCTGCAAGGTTCTATCCTGGGCTAAATGCGGTTATCGGCAGCAACACTAAAATTCTTCAAGTAACACGCAGTTCATGCCCACCAATCTTAGACTTTGGTGATTCCGTTTGCGCTCAAAGTAACGCCTACATATTGGCCTCTATCGAAAAAATCAAACCGCAGACGGTCATCTTGTTTGGCGCCTGGGGAAGGTATGGAACAGACTGGGACAAAGGGTCAGCCAAGCGGAGTAAACTTCTTCATACCCTCAGCGAGATAAAACGCGCAGGTATTCAAGATATAATTGTATTAGGCCCGTCCCCAGAGTGGACAGACACACTACCCAAGATCGTATACAACAGCTGGAAAAATGATTACCCGCTTCACAGAATACCTAACAGGCTGAAAGAAGGACTTAATCCTGAGACCAAAAAGGTAGACGTTTATTTCAGAGAATTTATCTCGAAGTCAGAAGCCAATCTTGTGCCCTTGTACGACTTGCTTTGCAACGCGGAAGGGTGCATGACGCATGTCGACGGTGATCCTGCCAAGCTTACTAGCTGGGACTATGGCCACCTGACAACAGACGGAGCAAAGGTGATTGCCTCCAAGCTTGTTGAATCAGGTGTAATTAAATAGTCGTTGTCTCCCTGGCGATGGCTTCGTAGCCTCGACAACGCTTACTCAGTAAAGCCAGTCAGCGGTACCTTCCTCTCGCTCGGCGGGCGAGCAGTACGCAAAGTACGCGCGCCCGCTTCGACAGCAGCCCCAACGGCGATGCCGGCGACAGCAGCATCAACATCGAGGTCGTCGGCCATTGGAGGGATCAGCCATTCGAGCGCGTCATCGGCGAGAACTACAGCGAGAACCTTCGCGCTGCCATTGATCAGGCGATGACCGCTCCGGCCTATCCGCCTGCGCGCCCCGAATATCCCGAGATCGACGAAGCGCTCGAAGCTGCTGCGATCCAGTACTCCCTCCCCCTTCAAAGTCAGCCGCTATAGCGGCAAGGACGAAGTCATGCCCGTAGAAGCTGTTTTGATCCAGCCATTACCGATTGAGCGCGATGAGTTTGGCTTTTGGACCCACCCTCAATGGCCCTCCAATGACGACGAGCTGATCCCGTATTCGTGGTTCACCGAGCGAGGTTTAGAGGTTCGCGAAACCAACTTTGAATACGACGCCCCCTGAAGAGCTCCAAGCAACTTGGTTTCACGATGGGATTCCAGACTGCACGGCATGGGAACCGACCCCGCCCGGTGGCGATGCCTGGTTCATCTTCTCGATCTATGATGCCGATGATGGCCCGATCTGCGTGTGGGTGCGGCGGGTGCCCCCATGATCGCCCTCGCTTGGTTCGCCTACGTGTACTGCTACAGGGGGAAGCGGTTATGGACCGCATGGTCAGCGTCCCCACCAAGGTACTGGCCGGCCCGGCGCTGGACTGGGCTGTCGCATCAATCGAAGGCGATCAACAGCCCGCCGCCGGGCAACTGCAGCTCTTCGCCCAGGCCGACGCCGATCAGTTGATCGAGAAATACGGCATCTGGGTCGAGCGCGGTCATGTCGACCCCTGGTTGGCCGACGCCACCTGTGACCCGTTCCAGCACCAGCCCGGCGACACCCGGGCCATGGCCGTGTTCCGCGCGGTGGTCTTCGCCAAGTTCGGTGCCGCCGTCAGCATTCCCGCAGCACTCACCTAACCCTTACCCCACACAAGAGCCTGCCGGTGTACGGCGGGCGAGGATTCGTCATGTCCCCGAGGCAATTCCAGACCTGAATACCAGCGAAATCACCGGATAGTTTTGCGCCAGTTTTGCGCAGGCACAAAAAAGCCGATCAGATTGATCGGCTTAAGTGTCTGATTTTACTCAGGAATAATGGTCGGGACGGAGTGATTCGAACACTCGACCCCTAGCACCCCATGCTAGTGCGCTACCGGACTGCGCTACGCCCCGACTAGGCGTGAAACTTGTTCTTCACCTCGAAGAACGCTCAAGAATATATCGCAAGCGGTTGAAAACTGGAAGTATTCAAACGAATGATTTTATTTCTTGAGGACAACCAGCACATCTTCCAGCTCGGCAATCATCTGCCGAATCATCTGTTTGTACTGGGTGGTGTCATCTTTGGCCTCATCACCGGACAAACGCAAGCGCGCACCGCCGATGGTGAAACCCTGATCATAGAGAAGCGCGCGGATCTGCCGGATCATCAGCACGTCCTGTCGCTGATAATACCGGCGGTTTCCGCGTCGCTTGACGGGGTTGAGTTGAGGAAACTCCTGCTCCCAATAGCGCAGCACGTGCGGTTTTACCGCACACAGCTCGCTGACTTCACCAATGGTGAAGTAGCGTTTGCCTGGGATGACGGGTAGCTCGTCGTTATGACTTGGTTCCAGCATAAGCCTCAACTCGGGCCTTCAACTTCTGCCCTGGACGAAAGGTGACCACACGGCGAGCCGTGATCGGGATTTCTTCACCCGTTTTCGGATTGCGGCCAGGCCGCTGGCGTTTGTCCCGAAGGTCGAAATTGCCGAAACCGGACAATTTGACCTGCTCGTTGTCTTCAAGAGCGTGCCTGATTTCCTCGAAAAACAGTTCGACCAATTCCTTGGCTTCCCGCTTGTTCAGGCCCAGCTCTTCATACAGACGTTCCGCCATCTCAGCTTTCGTCAAAGCCCCCATACGTCACTTCCTTAACGTGGCGTTCAACCTTTGTTCGAGCGAGGTGAGGATGTTTTGCGTCGTGGTATTCACCTCATCGTCATTAAGAGTGCGCGATGGATGCTGCCAGGTCAAGCCAACTGCAAGGCTTTTTCTATGCGGATCAATACCTTTACCCTGATACACGTCAAATAGCCTGAGGTCTGTCAGCCATTCACCTGCATTTTCACGGATTACGTCGAGCACGGCATTGGCCGCAACGCCGACATCAGCGAGCAGTGCCAGGTCACGACGCACTTCAGGAAAGCGCGATAACTCCTGGAATTTCGGCATTTTCCCCAGCGCCACTTCTGCCAGCACCAGTTCAAAGACGAAGACCGGACGATCAAGGCCCAGGGCCTTGGACAATTCAGGGTGAATCGCGCCGACAAAACCGACCAGACGACCCTCACGCTCAATGCGTGCGGTCTGGCCTGGGTGCAATGCAGGGTGCTTGCCCGGCACGAAAGCGAACGAATCCAGTGCCCCGGCGAAACCCAGCACGGCTTCCACATCGGCTTTGACGTCGAAGAAATCCACGACATCGCGACCTTGTGCCCAGCCTTCCGGCAAACGGCTACCGCAAACCACACCCGCCAGCATCGGCTCTTGTTTCAGACCGTCCAGTTGCCCGACAAAACGCAGGCCACTTTCGAACAGACGGACACGGTCCTGTTGACGGTTCAGGTTGTGCTGAAGCGCCTTGACCAGACCCGGCCACAGGGACGAACGCATCGCCGCCATGTCGTTGGAAATCGGGTTGGCCAGCAACAGCGGCTCGACACCCGGATTAAACAACTCGAATTGTTTCGGATCGATGAAGCTGTAGGTGATCGCCTCCTGATAACCACGGGCCACCAGCAGGCGACGCAGCTCAGGCAGGTCGCTACGCGCTTCGGCCTTGGCTTGCGGCGCCAGACGGGCTTGCGGGTAACGCACCGGCAGACGGTTATAGCCGTACAGGCGCGCCAGCTCTTCGATCAGGTCAACCTCAAGGCTGATGTCGAAGCGATGGCTCGGCACTTCCACGCGCCACTGCCCTGCCCCTTCGGCGGTGATGGTCAGGCCCAGGCCGCTGAGCAGGCTCTCGACCTCGGCCGAGTCCATTTCCATGCCCAGCATCTGGCTGATGCGTTGAGCGCGCAGGGTCACCGGCGCGATCGACGGCAGGTGCTGCTCGCTGACGGTTTCGATGATCGGACCCGCTTCGCCGCCAGTGATGTCCAGCAGCAGACCCGTGGCGCGCTCCATGGCTTCACGGGCCAGCTTCCAGTCCACGCCGCGCTCGTAACGGTGCGAGGCATCGGTGTGCAGGCCATAGGAGCGGGCCTTGCCGGCAACGGCAATCTGATCGAAAAATGCGCTTTCGAGGAAAATGTCGCGGGTGGTCGCGGTGTTGACGCCGCTGTGCTCGCCGCCCATGACGCCGGCGATGGCCAAGGCCCGGGTGTGGTCGGCAATCACCAGCGTATCGCTACGCAGGCTGACTTCCTGGCCGTCGAGCAGTACCAGCTTCTCGCCTTCTTCGGCCATACGAACGCGGATGCCGCCGTTGATTTCGGCAAGATCGAACGCGTGCAGGGGTTGTCCCAGTTCGATCATCACGTAGTTGGTGATGTCGACGGCAGCGTCGATGCTGCGCACGTCGGCGCGACGCAGACGCTCCACCATCCACAGCGGCGTAGGCCTGGACAGGTCGACATTGCGGATCACACGCCCCAGGTAACGCGGGCACGCAGCGGGTGCGAGCACGTCAACCGGACGCACTTCGTCGTGTGCGGCAGGCACGCTGGCAACGACCGGACGGGTGACCTTGGCGGCATACAGCGCGCCGACTTCACGGGCCAGACCCGCCAGGGACAGGCAGTCGCCGCGGTTCGGGGTCAGGTCGACCTCGATGCTGGCGTCGTCCAGGTTCAGGTATTCACGAATGTCCTGGCCCACCGGTGCGTCGACCGGCAGTTCCATCAGGCCATCGTTGCCCTCACCGACCTGCAGCTCGGCCTGGGAACACAGCATGCCGTTGGACTCGACGCCCCGCAGCTTGGCTTTCTTGATCTTGAAGTCACCTGGCAGTTCGGCACCGATCATGGCGAACGGGATCTTCAGGCCCGGACGCACGTTCGGCGCACCGCATACGACCTGGAAGGTTTCCGAGCCATTGCTGACCTGGCACACACGCAACTTGTCCGCGTCCGGGTGTTGCTCGGTGCTCAGCACCTCGCCCACTACCACGCCACTGAATTCACCGGCGGCCGGCGTAACGCTATCGACCTCAAGACCGGCCATCGACAGACGAGCAACCAGCTCGTCGCGACTTACCTGCGGGCTGACCCAGCCGCGCAGCCATTGTTCACTGAATTTCATCCTGCTCTCCTAAGAATTCGTTACGACTAGCGAAATTGCGCGAGGAACCGCAAGTCGTTGTCGAAGAACAGACGCAAGTCGTTCACGCCGTAACGCAGCATGGCCAGACGCTCTACGCCCATGCCGAAGGCAAAGCCGGAGAACTCTTCCGGGTCGATGCCGGACATGCGCAGCACGTTCGGGTGGACCATGCCGCAGCCCATGACTTCCAGCCAACCCGTCTGCTTGCAGACGCGGCAGCCTTTGCCGCTGCACATCACGCATTCCATGTCGACTTCGGCCGATGGCTCGGTGAACGGGAAATACGAAGGACGGAAACGCACGGCCAGTTCTTTTTCGAAGAACACGCGCAGGAACTCTTCGATGGTGCCTTTGAGGTCGGCGAAGTTGATGTCGCGGTCGACCAGCAGGCCTTCGACCTGGTGGAACATCGGCGAATGGGTGATATCGGAGTCGCTGCGGTACACGCGACCCGGGCAGACGATGCGGATCGGCGGCTGCTTCGATTCCATGGTGCGGACCTGTACCGGGGAGGTATGGGTGCGCAGCAACATGTTGGCATTGAAATAGAAGGTGTCATGCATCGACCGGGCCGGGTGATGGCCTGGGATGTTGAGTGCTTCGAAGTTGTGGTAATCGTCTTCGACCTCAGGGCCTTCGGCGATGCCGTAGCCAATGTGGGTGAAGAATTGTTCGATACGCTCCAGCGTGCGGGTCACCGGATGCAGGCCACCGGAGGTCTGGCCGCGGCCAGGCAGGGTCACGTCAATGGACTCGGCAGCCAGCTTGGCGGCCAGATCGGCCTCTTCAAACAGCGCCTTGCGGGCATTGAGAACCTCTGTAACACGCTCCTTGGCAACGTTGATCAGGGCGCCGACCTGTGGGCGTTCCTCTGGCGGCAGATTGCCCAGGGTCTTCATCACCTGAGTCAATTCACCCTTCTTGCCAAGGTAGTGAACCCGGATTTGCTCCAGGGCATTGATGTCTTCAGCGCTTTGCACAGCCTCTAGTGCTTGAGAGACGAGCGCATCCAGGTTTTCCATGTACAGACTCCAGATACAAAATAGGGGAAGAGCTTGAAGGCTCTTCCCCTATTTATGACGTTTAACACCTGGCCCCACAGAGGTGAGGCCGGGTGACTGTCGGGGGTACTTAAGCCAAGGTGGCTTTAGCTTTCTCGACAATCGCAGCAAACGCCGCTTTTTCGTTCACTGCCAGATCAGCCAGAACCTTACGGTCGATCTCGATGGACGCTTTTTTCAGGCCGGCGATGAAACGGCTGTAGGACAGACCGTTGATACGAGCACCAGCGTTGATACGAGCGATCCACAGAGCGCGGAACTGACGTTTTTTCTGACGACGGTCACGGTAGGCGTATTGGCCTGCCTTGATTACCGCTTGCTTGGCAACACGGAATACGCGGGAGCGAGCGCCGTAGTAGCCTTTAGCAAGTTTCAGAATTTTTTTGTGACGTTTACGGGCAATGACGCCACGCTTTACACGAGCCATGAGTTACTTCCTCTATTCTTGACTAAAATTAACGAAGGCGCAGCATGCGCTCGACTTTTGCCACGTCAGACGGATGCAGCAAGCTGCTACCGCGCAGTTGACGCTTACGCTTGGTCGACATTTTGGTCAGGATGTGGCTCTTGAAAGCGTGCTTGTGCTTGATACCGTTAGCAGTTTTCAGAAACCGCTTAGCAGCACCACTTTTGGTTTTCATTTTTGGCATGTTCGGATACTCCGCATTCAGTTGATAAACATAATCAGAAGGCCTGCCGTGCCCTGTTGATTACTTCTTCTTTTTCGGGGCGATGACCATGATCAGCTGGCGTCCTTCCATCTTAGGATGCTGTTCGACCGAACCGTATTCGAGCAGGTCAGCTTCAACCCGCTTGAGCAGTTCCATCCCCAGCTCCTGGTGGGCCATCTCACGGCCGCGGAATCGCAAGGATACCTTGGCCCTGTCCCCGTCACTCAGGAAACGTACCAGGTTGCGCAGTTTTACCTGGTAATCCCCTTCCTCCGTCCCTGGACGAAACTTGATTTCTTTAACCTGAATCTGCTTCTGGTTTTTCTTGGCCGCGGCAATCTGCTTCTTCTTCTCGAAGATCGATTTGCCGTAGTCCATCAGTTTGCAAACAGGGGGTACTGCATCGGCGGAAATCTCCACCAGATCCAGCTTGGCCTCTTCAGCCTTAAGAAGCGCGTCTTCAATTGACACAATCCCAAGCTGTTCACCTTCAGCTCCAATTAACCGAACCTCGCGTGCCGAGATATTCTCGTTGATCGGGGCCTTCGGTGCAGCTCGTTTATCTTGTCTCATTTCACGCTTAATAATAATTACTCCGAATCTGGGCGACCACGCCGGGAAACCGCTTGCGCGAGAAACTCAGCGAACTGGGCGACGGGCATCGAGCCCAGGTCAGCACCTTCACGAGTACGCACAGCGACAGTTTGCATTTCGACTTCCTTATCTCCGATGACCAGGAGGTATGGAACCTTGAGCAAAGTATGCTCGCGGATTTTAAAGCCGATCTTTTCATTTCTCAAGTCAGACTTGGCACGAAACCCGCTTTCGTTGAGAGTTTTTTCCACCTGGGCGACGAAATCTGCCTGTTTATCAGTGATATTCATCACCACTGCCTGGGTCGGAGCCAGCCACGCAGGGAATGCACCCTCGTAGTGCTCGATCAGAATTCCGACGAAACGCTCGAACGACCCAAGGATCGCCCGGTGCAACATCACCGGATGCTTGCGGCTGTTGTCTTCGGAGACATACTCGGCTCCCAGACGGACAGGCAGGTTGAAATCGAGCTGCAGGGTACCACACTGCCAGACACGGCCGAGGCAATCTTTCAGCGAGAATTCGATCTTCGGCCCGTAGAACGCGCCTTCTCCCGGCTGCAGGTCGTACGGCAGGCCCGCACTGTCGAGGGCTGCAGCCAATGCGGCTTCGGCACGATCCCACAGCTCGTCGGAACCCACGCGCTTTTCCGGACGAGTGGACAGCTTCATCTCGATGTCCTTGAAGCCGAAGTCGGCGTAGACATCCATGGTCAGCTTGATGAACGCGGCGGACTCGGCCTGCATCTGCTCTTCGGTGCAGAAGATGTGGGCGTCGTCCTGAGTGAATGCACGCACCCGCATGATGCCGTGCAGCGCGCCCGACGGCTCGTTACGGTGGCAGGCACCGAATTCGGCCAAGCGCATCGGCAGCTCACGGTAGCTCTTCAGGCCCTGGTTGAACACCTGCACATGGCAAGGGCAGTTCATCGGCTTGATGGCGTAATCGCGGCTTTCCGACTCGGTGGTGAACATGTTGTCGGCGTAGTTGGCCCAGTGCCCGGACTTTTCCCAAAGGCTACGGTCGACGACCTGAGGCGTCTTGATCTCCAGGTAACCGTTTTCGCGCTGAACCTTGCGCATGTACTGTTCGAGGACCTGATACAGGGTCCAGCCGTTCGGGTGCCAGAACACCATGCCTGGCGCTTCTTCCTGGGTGTGGAACAGGCCCAGGCGCTTGCCGATCTTGCGGTGATCGCGCTTTTCAGCTTCCTCGATGCGCTGGATGTAAGCCGCCAGCTGCTTCTTGTCAGCCCACGCCGTACCGTAAACGCGCTGCAACTGCTCGTTCTTGGCATCGCCACGCCAGTAGGCGCCGGACAACTTGGTGAGCTTGAAGGATTTCAGGAAACGCGTGTTCGGCACGTGCGGCCCGCGGCACATGTCGACGTATTCTTCGTGATAATACAGGCCCATGGCCTGCTCGTTCGGCATGTCCTCGACCAGACGCAGCTTGTAGTCTTCGCCGCGGGCCTTGAACACTTCGATCACTTCGGCGCGCGGAGTGACTTTCTTGATCACGTCGTAATCTTTCTCGATCAGCTGCTGCATGCGCTGTTCGATGGCCGCCATGTCGTCCGGGGTGAAAGGACGTTCGAAGGCGATGTCGTAATAGAAGCCTTCGTCGATGACCGGCCCGATGACCATCTTGGCAGTCGGGTACAGCTGCTTGACCGCGTGGCCGACCAGGTGCGCGCAAGAGTGGCGAATGATCTCCAGCCCCTCTTCATCCTTTGGCGTAATGATTTGCAGCGTGGCATCGCTGTCGATGATGTCGCTGGCGTCGACCAGCTTGCCATTGACCTTGCCGGCCAGGGTGGCCTTGGCCAGGCCAGCACCGATGGATGCGGCGACCTCGGCAACGGAAACCGGGTGATCGAATGAACGTTGACTGCCGTCGGGAAGAGTAATAGTTGGCATGGCGCCTCCTCTCCTAGTGGTGACCCCTACCAAAGGTCACGTGGGTTGGGATGAGCCAGTACAAGATCCAGTCCAGGCCATTCAATGACGAACGCCTGCCTTACAGCGGCAGGAGCCTTGCGGCCAACCGGAAAACCGAACCAGAGTGACTGGGATTCAAATCGGGGTTATTCGGACATTCGCCGCCGGGGACCGCGGGTCATCCGGAGCGTGCAAACACCCGAGCGACGCATGCTAGCACAGATGAACGGTCATCGCCGCGCCCAGGTTTTCCATTGGGGCAAATCGGCCATTTTATGCCAGAGTGCTGAACTTGGCCCCCTTTCATCCCTCAGATAAAAAGACATTGACCCACAAGGAGCATCTCAGCATGCGTCTGAATCGTTTGTTCGCAGTAGTCGCCCCCATTGCCCTCCTGCTGCCGCTGACTGCCCACGCCGACTGGCCCAAGGGCGAACGCGAGAAGTACATGGCGCAGTGCACCCAGGCGGCAAGTCCCCAGATCGGCGCCGCAGCAGCCAAGGCCCACTGCGCCTGCGGTGCGGATGCGATCAAGTCGTACCCCGCCGCCGATCTGCAAGCTCTGATGGATAACAAGGCCGACGAAGCGCTGCAGCGCAAGGCGCTCACCCAGATTTCAGCGTGCAAGGCTGATAACAAGGCTAAAAAATAACGTCGAACAGACGCGAGAAGGGCTCGACTACCGTTGAAAATCCCGCGAAAAAGCGCCCTTTTCAACAATTTATGCAGGTTTTACAGCTTTTTTTATCGTCTTTACTTTAGCCTGAAAGCCTTTTAAAACGGGGCTTTCAGGCGCATCGAGCAACAAAGAGCGAGCGACTGAAGGGTAAACAGCACGTCCGGGGGGCTCCCAAATCGAACATTTCGACTATGATACTCCGGTGTGCCCAGTTGGCCTGAGCAGCACAGTACTACTGAAAATATATGTTTCTTGGAGATACACCATGTCTAATCGCCAAACCGGCACCGTTAAATGGTTCAACGATGAAAAAGGCTTCGGCTTCATCACTCCTCAAGGTGGCGGTGACGACCTGTTCGTACACTTCAAAGCTATCGAAAGCGACGGTTTCAAAAGCCTGAAAGAAGGCCAAACCGTTTCCTTCGTGGCTGAGAAAGGCCAAAAGGGTATGCAAGCTGCACAAGTTCGCCCAGAGTAATTTCCCGGCGCGCTAAAAAAACCCCGTCCATGTGACGGGGTTTTTTATGGGCGATTGAAAACCTGTCGCTGTCAGCCGCAATTGACCCGGTTGATCACCAGCTGGTCATCGGTGCTCAGGTTCAGGCGATCGGAGCGATACTCCAGGGTCACCATGTCATTGGGCTTGAGGATTCGGGCGCTTTGTGCACCGGCGCGAACGCGTGCCTGCTCGAGCAGTTCGGGCGAAGCCTTTTTACCAAGAGTGAACTCGGCAGCCTTTGCTTCGCAGCGACTGTGGCCGGAATCAGCCGACGCAACAGGGTCCGTGGCCGAGTCGGTGGATGTATTGCTGCAACCGGCCAGCAAGCCAACGGCCAGCAATGTACCCAATGACGCGAGCTTCCAAGGCATGGAGCCTCCTTTTTTCCAGTAGTTAAGACTAGATCGTGCGACCGCCAATATGACGTTTGGTTTCACAAAGGGGTACTAGCACCTTGCCCACGACCGTGGCTGGCGAGTTTGCCTGACCCTCCTCTGTCGTCCACCGCTCAATCGTGACTGAATATGAACGGCACTCAATATATATCGATGTAATCGAAGGGTGGCTTGGGCCAGTTGGCTTTCAGCGCATTGAAGATCTGCATGACCCAGACCTCATCGCTGGCGGCAACCCGCCCCACGTAACCGGAGCCTTTGGCCCACGTTTCCAGGCGAAACAGCAGGCCCTCGATGTCGGTGCCGCCCACGACACCCGACGAAATATAGGCAATACCACCCTTGGTCACCCGCAGCTGCGTGTGTTCATCATCGCTGGCACTGGCCAGCAGTTGGCGCACCGCTTCCAGGGTCAGGCCGTCAGGAACATTCAAATCGATCTGCACAGCACGATCCTTGAAAAATCGTTAAAGACCCAGTGTCGCATAGCCCTGCCCTCATGCCTAAGTCGGAGTGTCAAAGGGGCCGCAAAATGATTAACTCATACGCGGACTTCACCCAATTCACGAGCGCCATCATGACCACCGTAAGCATAGACGCCGACATCAAGGCCAAATGGCCCCAGGGCCATAGTTCCTACAGCCCGGGCAGCCCGGAAGAGTTGGCAATCATAGGCATCGATCTGTTGGTCAAGGCGCTGGGGACCGAGGCAGCACAATCGTTCATTGCCCAGGTATTCGAAAAATACCCGGCCGACTACAAAGGCGCCGACACCAACGAAAGGGAGTGAAACCCGCAGGCCGGCACCTGCGGGGGTGAAGCTTACTTCAGGCGAGCCAGACGATGGGTCAGCAGGTCAAAAAAGCCCTGAGCGTCGCCACTTTCAATCCAGACGGCATTCTTCGGCGCTTTCAGACCGTCGTACCAGTCGACAATGGTTTGACCGAAGGTCGGGCCTTCACGGCTATCGATTACCACATTGACCGAGCGCCCGCTGAACAGCTCAGGCTTGAGCAGATAGGCGATGACGGTGGCGTCATGCACCGGACCACCTGGAATGCCGTAGTGCTCCATATCGGCCTTGATGTACTCGTTGAGGATATCGCCCACGCGTTTGCCGGCCTCGTTGTTCAACGCAGCGATTTGCTTCAGGCGCGCGTCACTGGTCAGGATCTTGTGCGTCACGTCCAGTGGCAGGTAAGTCAGCTTGACGCCGCTCTTCAGCACCACCTCTGCAGCCTGCGGGTCGGCGAACAGATTGAATTCGGCCACGGGGGTGATGTTGCCACCGTTGAAGTGCGCCCCTCCCATGATCACCACTTCCTTGATGCCTTCAACGATTTCCGGCGCCTGGATCAGCGCCAGGGCCAGGTTGGTCTGCGGCCCCAGCATGGCGATGGTGATGCTGTGGGGCCTGGCGGTTTTCAAGGTATCGATCAGGTAATCGACCGCATTTCCCTTGGCCAGCCCCTTCTGCGGCTCATACACCGTGACGCCCGCCATGCCTTCCTTGCCGTGAATGTTGTCGGCATAGATCGGCGTACGCATCAGCGGCTTTGGCGCCCCCGCATACACAGGCACTTCTTCGCGCCCTGCCCACTCCCGCGCCAGCCGCGCGTTACGCGAGGTCTTGTCCAGGCGCACATTGCCGGCCACGGTGGTCAGCGCGAGAACATTCAATTCCTGTGGTGATGCCAGGGCGAGCAGCAAGGCCACCACGTCGTCGGCACCTGGATCGGTGTCGATGACCAGGTCGATCCTGTCGGCCGCCTGGGCGCTCGTTGCGGTCATGAGGGTCAAAAGCAGCAGGCTCCGGAGCAGACGGGGCAATTTCTGAGCATAGCGGTACATGGCGCACTCCTTGTGCAGGGGGAAACAGTGAATCGATTCAAAAGGTGACCCCGGCCGCCAGCACGATGTTGCAGTACGGCTGGCATTCACCGGTGCGCACGATCGCCCTCGCCTGTCGGCTCAAGACCTTGAACTGCTCATGGCTGAGCAACTCGCGCTGACCCAGCGCACCTTCGGCATGCAGTTTTTCCAGCGCAACCAGCGCTGACGGTTGTTTGTCCAGGATCTCAAGGGCCAGCACATGACGTTCGACCTGCATTTCGCTGAGCACAACGTTCAACGTGCTGATGAAATCCGGAATACCCTGGGTCAGGGCCAGATCGATCAGCTCGACACCCGGCGGCACCGGCAGGCCGGCATCACCGATCACGACCAGGTCGCCGTGCCCGAGGGAAGCAATCAGTCGCGACAACGCGACATTGAGCAAAGGTGTCTTCTTCATGGTGCTTCAAAGGCCTGTACTTCGGATAAATCGGGAATCGAGGGCTGCGCGCCAGCCCGGGTGACCGACAGCGCAGCGGCAATCTGTCCGAACTGTATGGCCTCGCTTTCACTTTTACCGGCGGCCAGTGCAGCGGCAAAACCACCGACAAAGGTATCGCCCGCCGCCGTGGTATCGATCGCTTTCACCTTCGGTGCGGCAAAGTGCTCGAAGCCCTGGCCATTGGCGAACAACGAGCCCTGTGCGCCGAGTGTGATGATGACCTTGCCTGCACCCATCGCGACCAACCGGGCCGCCGCGGTTTCAGCAGTCGCCAGCGAGTCCACCGGCAGCCCGGTCAGGGCCGAGGCTTCGCTTTCGTTGGGAATCAGGTAATCGATGGCGGCATACCAGTCTGCCGGCAGCGGGCGACTGGCAGGCGCCGGATTGAGAATGACCGTCTTGCCCAACTCGCGGCCGCGCTTGAGTGCATGACCGACCGTGGCATCGGGCACTTCCAACTGACAGATGATCACATCCGCCGCCTGCAATACCGTGTCGAACCGGTCGATCAATGCTGGCGTCAACGCCCCATTGGCACCGGCAACGATCACGATCGCGTTCTGGCTGTTGTCATCGACCACAATCAACGCAACGCCGCTGGCACCCTCTGCCACGCTGACCGCCTGACAATCGATTCGCTCAGCCAGCAGCGCCCCGCGCAGCGCTTCGCCATAGGCGTCGCTGCCGACGCAACCGACCATCGATACCTGCGCGCCCAACCGCGCCGCAGCAACTGCCTGATTGGCACCCTTGCCGCCGTGGACCGTGGTAAACGACTCACCGATCAGCGTCTCGCCGCCACGGGGCAAACGCGAAGCACGGGTCACCAGGTCCATGTTCAGGCTACCTATCACCACTACTCTTGCTGGCATACATCACTACTCGCTGTATCAACGCAATTGTGCGAAAAGACCCGCCAGAGGCGCCGTCGATTCCCGCAGGACAATACTGGGTGTCACGATCCGCTGGTCGATCGCCGTATCCGGCTTGGCGATCCTGCGCAGCAGCACGCCGGCCGCCATTTCCCCCAACTGCAGGATCGATTGCCCTACGGTGGTCAGCGCCGGATAAACGTAACGGCTCATCTGGATATCGTCGAAGCCGATCACCGACAACTCGGCCGGTACGCGGATGTTGCGCTCGGCGGCGGCTCGCAGGACGCCGAAGCCGATCATGTCGTTACCGGCAAAAATCGCGGTGGGCGGGTTCTTTTCCAACAGGGTCGCGGCGGCTGTGTAACCGCCGGTGCTGGTGAAATCACTTTCCAGCACCCGCTCCCGGGACACCTCGACGCCGGCTTCCTGCAAGGCGCGGCGATAACCCGCCAGGCGCATCTGGGCCACACTGGTGCCTGCCGGCCCGCCGATCGTGGCGATGTCCCTATGCCCCAACTCCAGCAGGTGCCGGGTCGCCAGGTAAGCACCGTATTCATGGTCGATGCGCACCAGGTCGGTATTCACGCCTTGGAGCCCACGGTCGACGATGACCATCGGCGTGCGCACCCCCGCCAACCCCTCCGCCAGACCGGCGTCACCACCGGCTGACGCCACGATCAATCCGTCGATGCGCTTTTCCAGCAACACGCGCAGGTAACTGCGTTGCTTATCCGGATTGTCATCGGAGTTGCAGAGAATCACGCAGTAGCCATTGCGCTCGCAGTAGTCCTCGATGCCGCGTGCCAGCTCGGCGAAGTACGGGTTGAGGCTGTTGGGCACCAGCAGGCCAATGGTTGCCGTGGTCTTGGCTTTCAACGAACGGGCCACCGCGCTGGGCACGTAGTCGAGGCTCTTGATCGCGGCCTCGACCTTGACCCGCACTTCTTCGCTGACCGGACGGGTCTTGTTCACCACATGGGACACCGTGGTGTAGGAAATTCCCGCGAGCGCGGCTACATCTTTAATGGTTGCCATGACTCAGGTCCGCCGGCTTGCGCGCTGACTGCGATAGGTATCCAGCACCACCGCTACGACAATGACCGCACCTGTGATGATGCGCTTGGTCGGTTCCGTCGCGCCGATTTGCGCCAGCCCGGCCGCCAGCACGGAAATGATCAGGACACCGAAAAACGTGCTGATGACCGAGCCGCGCCCACCCATCAGGCTGGTGCCGCCGATCACCACCGCCGCGATCACTTGCAGCTCCAGGCCGGAACCGGCATTCGGGTCCGCCGCCTCCAGGCGTGAAATCTGGAACAGCGCCGCGATACCGGCCAGCAACCCCATCAGACTGAACACCAGGATCTTGTAGGGCTTTGGATTGATCCCTGCCAGGCGTACCGCTTCTTCATTGGTGCCGATACCGATCAGATAACGACCGAACACGGTGCGGGTCAATACCGCCTGGGCAATGAAGATGATCAGCAAGGCAATGATGAACGAAGGCGAGATGCCGAAGGCAATCGGGTTGGACAGCCAGGCGAAGGCATCGCCGATGTAGGCCGTGCGCGAGCCGGTCATCTGGTACGCCACGCCACGCGCCATCTCCAGCACGCCGAGGGACACGATGAACGACGGGATTCGCCACGCCACGGTGATCGAGCCGGTGATGGTCCCGGCCAATGCAGCGGCCGCCATGCCAAGCAGCGCTGCCGGCAGCACGCTCCAGCCCCAACCCAGAATGGCCACACTGACCGTCGATGCCGCCAGCGCCAGCACCGACCCCACCGACAGGTCGATGCCACCGATGATCAGCACGAAGGTCATGCCGACCGCCAGCACCATCAAGTCCGGTATCTGGTTGGCCAGGGTGCTGAAGGTGTCATAGGACAGGAAATGGCTGCTCAGGATCGAGAACAGAACGACCATCGCCAGCAAGGCACCAGCCAGGCCCAGATAAGTGCCAAGGCCGTAGAAATTGCCGCTACGTTGACCGGCAGGCGTTGCAGTTTTCATGGGAGATCCCTAGGCGCTGCCTCGTTGAGCAACGCATCACGTTTTTGGTAGCCGGCAAAAGCGGCGGCAAGCAAGTCATCCTGGGTCCAGCTGTCGCGCTCAAACGTCTCGATCAGGCGCCCCGCCGACAGTACGCCGATGCGGTCGCAGATCAGCATCAGCTCGCGCAAATCACTGGACACCACCACCAGCGCCTTGCCCTGCCGGGTCAGCTCACCGAGCAATGCATAAATGTCGAATTTGGCACCGACATCGATGCCGCGTGTCGGTTCGTCGAACAGCAACACCGAACAATCGCGCTCCAGCCAGCGGCCGATCACGACCTTCTGCTGGTTACCGCCGGACAGCTCCGATACCAATTGCGTCGGGCTGGAACTGCGGATGCGCATGGCGTCGATCTGGCGCCGGGCCAGCGACACCTCCTCGCCGTTGTTGACGAAACCCGCACTGGATATCTCCGCCATATTGCCCAGGGCAATGTTGGCGCTGATCGACTGAGTCAACAGCAAGCCTTCGCCCTTGCGATCTTCGGTAATCAGCGCGATGCCCTGTGCAACGGCATCCGCCGGCGAGCGAATGGTTGCGACCTGCGCTGGCGAACCCAGCGCCACCGTGCCGCTGTCTGCCGCATCGGCGCCGAATATCAGCCGTAACAGTTCGGTGCGCCCTGCCCCGATCAAACCGGAAATGCCGAAGATTTCGCCGGCACGCACCTCGAAGGACACATCGCGCACCTTGTCGGCACGGGTCAGCCCTCTGACCGTCAACGCCGGGGCGCCGATCTTGCGCGGCCCCATGTCGATGTGTTCGCCCAGCTCGCGGCCAACCATCAGGGTCACCAATTGATCACTGTTGTAGTTGGCCATCGGTTCGACGCAAACCAGGTTGCCGTCGCGCAATACCGCAATGCGTTGCGCCACTCGCGCCAGCTCTTCAAGGCGGTGGGAGATGTAAATGATCGACACCCCACGTGCCTGCAGGCGTGTGATCTGCTCGAAGAGCATTTCGACTTCACGGGCCGTCAGCATCGCGGTCGGCTCATCGAGAATCAGCACATGGCAATCGCCAATCAAGTTGCGGGCGATCTCCACCATTTGCTGGTGACCGATGCCCAGCTCGCCGACCAGCGTGTCCGGGTCGATCGCATCGAGCCCGACCTGGGCCATGGCCTCGATCGCCGCCTTGCGCAATTGCTTGCGACTGATCCAGCCCGCGTTGCTGGGCAGATTGTCGAGAAACAGGTTTTCCGCTACGGACAGGGTCGGCAGCAGATTGAGCTCTTGCATGACCATGCGGATGCCCAGCTCTTCAGCCTGGGTGCGGCTGCCGGGACGGTAATCCTGACCCTGAAATTGCATCTGGCCGGTGCTTGGCGTGACCAGTCCGCCGATGATTTTCGACAGCGTGCTTTTGCCGGCGCCATTCTCGCCCGTCAGCGCCAGCACCTCGCCGCGCATCAGCGTCAGGTCGATTCCAGTGAGGACAGGTTGCGCATAAGTCTTGCCGATACCGCTGACCGAGAGGACAGCGTTCGGGGCGGAAACTGACATAAGAATCTCCATGCGCTCGCCCGGACGGGCGAGCACCGTTGTGTCGCCAGAAGGACTACTTGGTGACCAGCTCGACCGGCGTTTCGATGACGCCGTTGGCGCCGCTGTCGACTTTCTCACCCTTGATGATCTTCAGCGCCGTCTCGATACCGAACACGGCTTGCCTGGCGGCAAACTGGTCGGCCGTGGCGAGGACGCGGCCGTCCTTGAGCATCGGCTTGATCGCATTGATGTTGTCATAACCGACTACCTGCACCTTGCCGGCCTTGCCTGCGGCACGCACCGCAGACACCGCGCCGACCGCCATGCTGTCGTTGCCGGCCAGCAGGGCCTTGAGGTTCGGGTATTCACTGAGCATTGAGGAGGCAACCTGGTTGCCCTTGTTGATTTCCCAGTCGCCGGATTGCAGGGACACGACCTTGATCTGCGCCGCTTCCATTGCATCCTTGAAGCCTGCAGTACGGGCCTGGGCATTGGTGGTCGTGGAAACGCCTTCGATGATGCCGACTTCATCACCGGCCTTCAGTTGCCTGGCCAGGTACTCGCCCACCAGGCGTGCACCCTTACGGTTGTCCGGGCCTACGAACGGAACTGTGATGTTCTTGCTTTTGAGGACCGCGGCGTCCAGCTGGTTATCGATGTTGACCACCGTGATGCCGGCATCGACCGCTTTTTTGATCACGGGCACCATGGCCTTCGAATCAGCCGGGGCGATGACCAGTGCATTGACCTTGGAGACGATCATCTGCTCGACGATACGGATCTGGTTGGCTGTGTCCGTTTCGTCCTTGATACCGTTGGAGATCAGCTCGAAATCG
This sequence comes from Pseudomonas sp. IT-P12, assembly GCF_949767465.1. NCBI lineage: Bacteria > Pseudomonadati > Pseudomonadota > Gammaproteobacteria > Pseudomonadales > Pseudomonadaceae > Pseudomonas > Pseudomonas sp. IT-P12. The sequence goes on from NZ_CATKPY010000021.1 coordinate 427,744, forward strand.
CCGGAGTGTTCTTTCTGGTAAGCCTTGGCACCGTCTTCCATGGTCAGGAAGAATTCGTTGGCCAGAGACTTCATGACCAGCGCGACTTTAGGTTTTTCAGGGGTTTCGGCGAAAGCCGAAGAGACAGGCAGCGCGGCGGATGCGGCAGCCAGCATAGCGACAGCAAGAAGACGTCCAGCGAATGGCAGCTTCATGGGTTCACTCCGATCTTATGATTGTTCTGAGCAACGCTTGCGCTGATGTACACTTCACCGCTGTGGTCAGTCATAGACAGTCGGCGGAGCCTCGCAAACGTTTGCGAAGACCGAACTATGCGAATCTCGTCGTGATTTGTCAACGACTGGAAAGCTGCCAGGTGTGTCAGCGCCTGTGCGACGCTTGAGCCTCTGGCCAGAGTGACAGACTATGGTGTCAGGAACTACACCGTCGTGCTGACAATGCCGCCCGTACCGGAACCCTTGGCCAGTTCCTTGACCAGGTTAGCCGTGACCTGAGCCAACGCACCATTGGTGTCGGCTATCTGGCCCTGGATCGACATGACCACCGCCTGCTTCGCTTCCGGGGTTGGATAAGACGCAGCCTGCGCCGCCGCCAATTGTTGCTGTTGCTCTCGCAGTTGCTGTTGCAACTCCTGCATGCGCTTGAGCAGCATCTTCACCGTGATGCTCTGGCCACCGCCGCTCTCCGTTTTTTTGCTCTCGGTCAAAGGGCCGCCGCCTGTGCGCACCTCCGCTGCATCGCCTTCATCCTCGTTGCCCAACGCCAGCGTCGAAGCCTCGGCCGTCGAGTCGCTCAAGGTGTTGATCGTGGCTGCGGATTTACCCCCGATGGTGATTGCGCTCGCATTGGGGAAGCCAACCGAAAATGACATGTGAACTCCTGGAAAGAAAATCCTTTGAAGGGCATCGACCCGAACTCGGGATTCTTTAGCGATCATCCAGGTATCAGCCAGCCGCCGGTACCGACTGATAAAAAAAACCGACGTCCTACACCAAACGGAAAAAACCGCTGTCAGAGGAATTTCTTGAATTTTAAGCAGTTGCGAAAATGCTTACGGTTAAATACTGTATGCACGTACAGCTTAATAAGGATAATTCCGTGGCCACCACCTCCGCTTCTCCTGACACCTATCAACGCATGGGTCTGCGCGTTCAGAAAATCATCAATTCCCCCACCGCTCAGAAAGCCAGGGCGGCACTGATCTTTCGCCTTCCGGATGAACCCGAGAGTGAGTGGGAGCAATTGCTCGAAGAAATCGACGAGAACGATAACGTCACCCTCGCCTACCGCGACGACGGCGGTGTGCAGATTTTCTGGGTTGTACCGAAGGAAGATTGAGTCAATGAGTGTCCGCTGGTTTGTTTTACTGTTGCTGTTTTCCGCGACGGCCGCCCACGCCGACGCTCCACGCACCTTCAACGAAGCCAAGAAAGTCGCCTGGAAACTGTATGCCCCACAATCCACCGAGTTCTACTGCGGGTGCAAATACACCGGCAACAAGGTGAACCTCTCTGCCTGCGGCTACGTGCCACGCAAGAATGCCAAGCGCGCCTCGCGCATCGAGTGGGAGCACATCGTCCCCGCCTGGCAGATCGGCCACCAGCGCCAGTGCTGGCAGGAAGGTGGACGCAAGAATTGCACGCGATACGACCCGACCTACCAGAAGGCCGAGGCCGATTTGCATAACCTGGTGCCAAGCATCGGTGAAGTGAACGGTGACCGCAGCAACTTCAGCTTTGGCTGGTTGCCGGAACAATCGGGTCAATATGGGTCGTGCCTGACGCAAATCGACTTCAAGGCGAAGAAGGTCATGCCTCGTCCGTCCATTCGCGGCATGATCGCCCGGACTTACTTCTACATGAGCAAGCAATACGGTCTGCGCCTGTCGAAGCAGGACCGGCAACTGTACGAAGCCTGGAACAAAACCTACCCGGTACAAGCTTGGGAACGTCAACGCAACCAGAGCGTCGCCTGTGTCATGGGGCGCGGCAACGAGTTTGTCGGACCGGTCGACATGAAGGCGTGCGGTTGAACGTCAACTGGAAAACACAAGGCCCCGGGGCGAACGCCCGAGGCCTTTTTTGTTTTGAACACGACCCAGTCTTCATCTTGCCGCCCGATCAACAGGCGACTGCGATTACTGAACCGCCGGGCGCTCGATGACCAGCAATTCGATGTTCTGTTTTTTCGCCCGAGTCAGCGCCGCGCGCACCTCTTCCTGCTTGGCCTCAGCCTCGGCTTTCGAACTGTAGGGTCCCATCAGGATGCGGGTCTTGCCGTTTTCCTCGATCACATTGGCAATGAAGCTGTGCTCGATCAACCAGCCACTCAGGTCGCTGACCGCCTGGGTTATTTCACCCCGGACCTCCAGATCCCACTGAGGAGCAGAGGCAGCCGCCGGCGTAGCGGCCACTGTCGGTTGCGGCTTTTGCGCATCGACGCTCTTGCCTTCACCACATCCCGCCAATGCCAGTACTGCGATTACCCAGGCCATTTTGCGCACAACGCTTTCCTCTGAATGCTGAAAGCGGGGATTTTATCATTCATGAATACATCCCGAGTCCCACAAAATCGGCTGAAAACAACGAGAATGATGGATGCGGCCTCTGTATAGTTACGCCTTGGGAATTAATGCAGCATCTGCACGTCAGAAAGAGGCACCCAAACCGTGAGACTTCGCACTAATCTATACATACCACCGACCTCTGCACTGTCCGAAACAGGTGCCCCACGAAGCAATCAAGGAGAAGACCATGCTGATACTCACCCGCAAAGTCGGTGAAAGCATAAACATTGGCGATGACATTACGATCACCATTTTGGGCGTAAGCGGCCAGCAAGTCAGAATCGGCATCAACGCCCCGAAAGACGTTGCGGTGCACCGCGAAGAAATTTATCAGCGCATTCAGGCTGGCCTGACCGCCCCGGACAAGTCGCAGTCCTGAATCCTGTCGCAGTCAGTAGCCAGCCCGTTCGCCGCGCAACGACGGCTGGCTAAAGATTTGCGCATCAATGCTCTCCTCCCCCCCGCTTCACCGTCCGACGAACCTCAGCTAGCCAAACGTGACGCCACGCGCCATCCCCGTGGCCGCGATGACCATCAGCAAGACCAGCAACCCTTCGACATGACTGATCCTTGCAAACAGCGTGGCGCGCGCGGTGTCGATTGCTGCGCCGCGGGCCAGCGCAACCCGCCATTTGATCAAGGTCACCATCGGCGCCACTTCAAGCAGCAGGATGAGCACGAACAGCGTCATCTTCAGGTGGAACAGCGGCTGGTGCAGGTAATAGTCCGTTCCTTTTTCGTACCCGCCAAATGCGCGCACCCCACCGGTCACCAACAGCATGAGGGCGCAAAGCCCCCAGACGTTATCCGCAACCAGCACACTGCGGACCTCGCCCACACCCACTGCCAAACGTCGCAAATTCGTACCGCGCACCAGCACCGCCCATAACCCCAGGCCAAGTGCCAACAGATGAAGCGCCGCTAGAAACCAATGAACAAGCATCGAGAAACTCCTGTCAGGACACGGGTCATTCAACCTGTCAGTAGTAGCTCATCAATCGCTGCATTGCATCTGCCCCACCTTGGCACTGCCTACAAATGACAATATTTCGCAACGGAGCAAGGCAGGTACACGCGGGTCATGAAGGAACGGTACGAGATCCACTTTGTAGTGGGCGGTTGCAAGCAAGCCATCATCATCGAACGATCCAGCATGAGTGATCTTGAAGCCTGGAAAGCCGCTTTGCTGCACCACGGGGAATGCGCAGGGACGACATTCAGCATTCGACTGGTTTCAGAAGCCATCGACAGGGCTGAAGATCGTGGAATAAGAAAAGTGCGGTGGAACAAGGCGAGCCACACCATTGCCTGGAGTGAACGAGCGAGACTGGCGCGGAGCATGGTGGGCTTGAAAAGTATTGAGTAGCGCGCTGTCAGGTACAAGGAGATCGTGAGACAGAAACGCCAGACAACAAAAAAGGGCTCACCTTTCGGTGAGCCCTTCCAGACCGCCCAGCAGAGCGAATGAATTTCTCCCACAGAGTTAGCTGAGGGGCGCAGGGGTGACTACTGAGCCATTTGTTTACACTTGAGAAAATCATCATCGCGGATGTCAAATGAAGTCGACAAAACGATTTTCTGATCCTTGAGAATGCATTCATCTTCGTCTTCGTCGATCAATCGCAGCTTCCACTTACCTGGGGCGATATCCGTCAGGGTCAACTGATTACCTGGTTCAAGTATGTAATCCCCAAGACGATCATCACCCCAATCGCCATCGATGGACGGGGCAAAATAAACCTCATGAATTTCCAGTGAGGTTTTGTTTTCGATCTTGATGGTCGCCGCGACAGAGTGAGTGGTGAAAAGCGAAAGGCCGACTACAGAAACAATTTTTCTCATGAACGTCCCAATCTGTCCCTAGCGTGATATTGAAATGCCATAATCTTTTTTCTGTCACCAAGCCGTCAACACTTAATTGGAAAACGTTGAGACGGAAGCCCGGAAGGTCAAAATCTCTTGCGACCCCTCTAGACCGCTTCATAGAGCGGACTTGGTCGGTAGGCCTGATAGAATTCAAACGAACGCTCTACGCTTTTGAGATTACCGCGAAGTAATTGTAACCTATTGATAGATATGAGAAAACGATGTTTCAGAGCACCTAATAGCTGTGCATATCCTTATAAAAATCAATCACTTAGAGCGAAAATTCCTACAGCAGCGTCTTTTTCTTCGGCGCTCCGCTGAGCAAACAATCCTGAGGCCTACGTTTCCAGCACCTTCTCCGCCCTCAACATCCGCGCAATTACTGTATGCAAACACAGCATTCAAAAAGCCATCAGCAAATGACTGATCGCCGAGCAGGCTCGAACTCTCCGTCACTTCCTGAACGCGTACGCAAACAGCATTCAGGACGTTGGATCTTGCAGTGGCGCAACCGTCGGGGGATGGAGATGAGCATCGACGCGTTTCATCACCACCCTGAAGCCGTGACCAGTTTGCGCGATCCGCTCGCAGTGGCGATCGTTAAGGCTATGGCTCACGCCGGATGTCAATCTGGCTACGGATCAACTGACAAGCCATCAATGACTTGACAACGGAACTGACTGAGTAAATATCCAGTTAAATTTCGAGAATTTTGCCGAAGAAGCACCGCACCATCCCAACTCACTAACGCGTAAGATGTGCTAGTTTTGATAATCCATCACTACAAGGAGCGCGTCGCAACCATGACTTCACTTTCGGAAAAGGTTGCGTCTTTAGAAAATTCACATCTCGCACACCCGCAATATCGACCCGACATAGATGGACTTCGCGCAATTGCCGTTCTATCAGTAGTCGGTTTCCACGCTTTCCCGACCTGGTTAAAAGGCGGTTTCATCGGTGTCGATATTTTTTTTGTTATCTCTGGATACCTGATCTCTACCATAATATTCAAGAGCATAAAAAATAATAGTTTCAGCTTCTCAGAATTTTACGGCCGACGTATAAAGCGTATTTTCCCCGCCTTGATACTGGTTCTTTCGGCATGTTTAATAGGTGGTTGGTTTGTACTTCTTTCCGACGAATACTCTCAGCTAGGAAAACATACAACGGGTGGCGCCGTATTTGTTTCAAATATTATTCTATGGAATGAAAGCGGGTACTTTGACACCTCAGCAGAAGTCAAACCATTGCTTCACCTCTGGTCATTAGGCATAGAAGAACAGTTTTATATTTTTTGGCCTTTGGCCTTATGGCTATCCTGGAGACTGCGATTAAATATTTTACTGTTGGCTGTTGCTTTGGCAATTTTCAGCTTCTCTCTGAACATCGCCAATATAAAAAACGATCCATCAGCTGTGTTCTATCTCGCTCAAACACGTATCTGGGAGTTGCTTGCGGGCTCATTACTTGCCTATTTTGCGATTTTTGACAGTGGAAAGATGTCCATCTTCAACTTGAAGGGAAAGACATTCATAAACGCCGCCTCCATGGCAGGCATATCCCTGATTAGCTTGGGGTTGATTTGTATTAACAAAGACGACTCGTTCCCGGGATGGTGGGCAGCATTACCTGTCCTAGGAACCGTTTTAGTAATAGCAGCGGGGCCCAATGCATGGATCAATAAAAGCATACTCTCAAGCAAAATGTTTGTATGGTTCGGCCTGATCAGCTTCCCTCTCTACCTCTGGCACTGGCCACTGCTGACATTTGCCAGAATAATCGAGAGTGAAATGCCTTCTCGTGAGATCAGAATTGCTTTGGTGTCGATTTCCATAATATTGGCTTGGGCGACCTACTTTTTTATCGAGCGCCCGTTAAGAGCCAACAACAGCAGGTTTAAAACTCCTGCACTTGCAGCACTGATGGCGATAGTGGGTGCCTCGGGCTTAACGATTTTCAATCTTGGAGGCTTACCTCATCGCGACGCCGTCAAAGACAGCGAAGCGCCCAACAGCCAGTTTGTAGGCCCCCTCTGGAAATTCGCCAAGAATGACACTTGCATTAATCGCTACCCGTTTAAAGAGGCTCAGTCATATGGTTGGTGGTTTTGCATAACGAACAAAGATGAACAGCCCACCTTACTGCTGCTCGGCAACAGCTTCGCAAATCACCTTTACCCAGGAATGGCAACTGAAGAAAAACTTAGAACACAGACCGTATTATCCATTGGTGCTTGCCCCCCAGACATGGGCTCACCCTCGGAGGAAAAGTCCGAAGTTACCACTAGCCCTTGCTCAGGGCCTAGGGCGTACCACCAAAAACTATTAATTAACAACATTATTGAGCGCAGTGGAACAATTAAGTATGCCATTCTTGATGGCCTGGATGTAAAACCAAGCGCAGCCTATATCCAGAACATTAATGAGCGAATCGATTATCTCGAAAAACGAGGCGTTCGGGTAATCGTATTTATTCCACACTTTACTGCGAATCGCAGCTTGAAGGGCTGTTTCGCTCGCCCACTGAAAAAAGCATCAGAAACATGTGATATAAGCCCAGAATTCCGCACAAAGATTTATGAAAATTTTAAACCTGCGATAGAAGCAATTTCAAAAAACCATCCTAATGTTAAATTTTTCGATCAAAACGAATTATTCTGCAACGATAAAGGATGTTCATTGGTTCAAGATGGCATGCCTTTATATAGAGATGAATATAATCACTATTCCGAATATGCCAGTAAAAAAATTGCCAGATTGTTTACCAATTGGGCGAAATACAACGCTCCAGATATTCTAGATGATTGAACCAAGTGCCTTAGCGAAAGCGCCACCTGCCTGATGGAGGCGCCTTCAGTGGAAATTGCACTGCTGGCCTACCCAAGCCCGAGTCAACGCTGTGTTGCAACGACGCGATGATTTTGATTGCAACAGGCGATCGCCACGTGTCCTCAGTTATCGAGCATGCGCACGCGAAGACATCGAGGCCGCAAAGGTCTGGATCGTGAATAACGTGCGCGGAAGTGGAAGACGAGCGATATCTCGCCCTGGATAAAAATCGCAGAAAGCAAAAAGGGGTCACCGTTTCCGGTGACCCCTCTAGACCGCCCAGCAGAGCGGATTTTGTTTGGTAGGCGCGATTGGACTCGAACCAACGACCCCCACCATGTCAAGGTGGTGCTCTAACCAACTGAGCTACGTGCCTGCTGTGAGGCGGCATTCTACGGAATTCCGGAAGGGTGTCAACACCTTTTTTCGAGCTAACCCTATGAATATGCAAAATATTTAATTTCGTTGCCGCAAGCAGGAATTGGCGATGGCTGGCGGTCGATTTTCAACTGGGGTAGGATCGCTGCACTCGTAAAATATATTAAACAGAGGCAGCAGGATGGCGAACACTCCCTACCCAGAGTCCTATTACGCCGCATCGGCCAACGCGGTTCCGCCGCGCCCGGCCCTGCAGGGTGACGTAGAGACCGATGTCTGTGTGATCGGCGCGGGTTATACCGGTCTGTCCTCTGCCCTGTTTTTGCTGGAGAACGGCTTCAAGGTCACGGTACTGGAGGCGGCGAAGGTCGGTTTCGGCGCGTCGGGCCGCAACGGTGGCCAGATCGTCAACAGTTACAGCCGCGATATCGACGTGATCGAGCGTACGGTCGGTCCCAGGCAAGCCCAGTTGCTGGGGCAGATGGCGTTCGAGGGCGGACGGATCATTCGTGAGCGGGTCGCCAAATATGATATTCAGTGCGACCTGAAGGACGGCGGTGTGTTTGCCGCGATGACGACCAAGCAAATGGGCCATCTGGAAGCGCAGAAGCGCCTGTGGGAACGATTTGGTCATACCCAGCTGGAGCTGATGGATCAACGTCGCATCCGTGAAGTGGTGAATTGTGAGCAGTATGTGGGCGGCATGCTCGACATGAGCGGTGGCCACATTCACCCTTTGAACCTGGCCCTGGGCGAAGCAGCAGCCGTCGAATCATTGGGCGGTACAATCTACGAGCAATCACCCGCGGTGCGCATCGAACGCGGCGCCAACCCGGTGGTGCACACGCCTCAAGGTCGGGTGCGGGCCAAATTCATCATCGTGGCGGGCAACGCCTACCTCGGTAATCTGGTGCCGGAACTGGCCGCCAAGTCGATGCCTTGCGGCACCCAAGTGATTACCACCGAACCCTTGGGCGATGAGCTGGCGAACAACCTGCTGCCTCAGGATTACTGCGTAGAAGACTGCAATTACCTGCTCGATTACTACCGGCTGAGTGGCGACAAGCGCCTGATTTTCGGTGGTGGCGTGGTCTATGGCGCGCGGGATCCTGCAAACATCGAGGCGATCATCCGGCCAAAGATGCTCAAGGCTTTTCCGCAGCTCAAGGACGTGAAGATCGATTACGCCTGGACCGGTAATTTCCTGCTGACCCTTTCCCGTCTTCCTCAAGTCGGACGACTGGGCGACAACATTTACTACTCCCAGGGCTGCAGCGGCCACGGCGTGACCTATACGCATCTGGCAGGCAAGGTCCTGGCCGAAGCGTTACGCGGTCAGGCCGAACGTTTCGACGCCTTTGCCGACCTGCCCCACTACCCCTTCCCTGGCGGACAGTTGCTGCGCACACCGTTTGCTGCGTTGGGCGCGTGGTATTACGGGCTTCGGGACAAGCTCGGCTTTTGAACGACACAACGGGATGAACAAGAGGCGCCTGGTGGGAGCGAGTCTGCTCGCCCCCACAGCCCTCACTCAGAAATCGACGGTTGCAGAGAGCAGATAGGTCCGCGGCGTCGACAGCGTCAATCCAGGCTCACTGTCATCCGACGCGCCGGCCGAGCTCCAGTAATGCTTGTCCGCAACGTTCTCGATGTTGGCCCGCAGGGTAATGTTCTTTTCCTCGACCTTGAACGCGTAACGCGCCCCCACGTCGAACCGCTCCCAGGAATCGATTTCCTTGACGTTGGACTGATCCAGGTACTGCGAGCTGGAATAGATGCCCCGGCTGGTCAGCGTCAGGCCCTCGACGGTCGGCACGTCCCACTCGGCGCCGAGATTGACGTTGAATTTCGGCGTGGCCGGCGCGCGGTTGCCATCGAAGGTGCCGTTGGTGGTGTGGGTCAACTCGCTGTCGATGTACATCACACCGCCAAGCAGACGGAACCCTTTGAGCGGCTCACCGAACACACTCAGCTCCACACCGTCGTTCTGACGCTTGCCGTTAGGCCCGAACACCCGCGTCGTGGCATTGGTTTCATAGGCGGGCTGCTTGATGCGGAATACCGCAGCGGTGACGGCAAACGGGCCGGCATCATACTTGGCGCCGACCTCGACCTGGCGACTGATGAAGGGCGGGAAGATCTCGTCTTCGTTGATCGACGTCGACGGCGCGACCTTGCCCTGGCTCAGGCCCTCCATGTAGTTGGCGTACAGCGACAGCTTGTCGGTCGCCTTGAACAGGATGCCGCCCGACGGCGAAACCTTTTCCTCATCGTATGCGGTGTCGCCTTTGACATCATCGGCCCAGTCGTCAACCTTCACCCGCTGCCAGCGCGCGCCCAGGGTCAGCAACAGGCGATCATCGAAGAAGCCCAGGGTGTCGGACAGCGCCACGCCGCTGAAGCGGTTTTCGGTGTAGACCTTCGAGTCCAGCCGGGTGGGACGCACAGGCGTTGGCGTGACCACCGGGTTGTAGAGGTTGCTGTTGGCCGCCGCGTACCGAGCCCCGCCGTTTTCAAAGTCCATATAGAAGTAGCTGGCCGCCAGGTTCACCTCATGACTCACTGAACCGGTATGGAACCAGTTGCGCACCCCGGCGGTGGCCGTGCGGACATTTTCGTCGCGGGTGAAGTCTCGCGGCTGAACGCTGAAATCCCCCCGGTTGTTGGTCACTGAAACGGCGTGCCGGAGGAAGTCATGATTACTTTTGCGCGCACCCGCCGCGCCGTACAGCATGACCGAATCGCTGATATCGAACTCGCCGGTCACCGTGCCAAACGTGTCGTTGGTGCTGGCCTTGCTCCACGGCTGCGCGTAGTTGCGGTGCACATCGTTCGCGCTTGGCACTTTCGCATTGGCACCGACCTGCACACGCTCCTGCGGCGCATCGGTGTCTCGTTCGGTACGCCCCAGGTCAGTCGACAGCCGCAGGCGCTCACCACGAAAGTCCAGACCCAGCACAGCCATCTCGCGGTCGACATTCTGGTGATCCCATTCGGTGTCGCCGGACTGCTTCACACCGTTGAAACGCAGACCGAACTGGTTGTCTTCGCCGAAACGCCGACCGACGTCCACGGCACCACCGACCTGACTGTCCGACGCATAGTTGCCGGTGAACGAGGTAATGGGCTTGTCGGTGGCGCGCTTGGGTTCGACATTGATCCCTCCCCCCACGCTGCCCCGCGGCGAGATGCCGTTGATCAACTGGCTCGGGCCCTTGATGATGTCGACGCGATCAGCCATCTCCATATCGATGGTGTACGTCGGCAGCACGCCGTAGAGCCCGTTGTAGGCGACATCGCTGTTGAACAGGCTGAACCCGCGAATGGTGAACTGTTCGTAGCGCCCCCCCGCCGGGTTGGTGGCACGAACCGAAGGATCGCTGGAAATCAGGTCGCCCAGGGTGCGCGCCTGCTGGTTCTTGACCACCTCACTGGTATAGGTCGTCATGCTGAAAGGCGTTTCCATGAAGTCTTTCGAGCCCAGTAGCCCCTGCGACCCGCGACGCGCGACCTGGCCGCCGGCAAACACCTCACCGCCAGCCCCTCCCGTGGCCCCGAGAATCGAGGTCGGGGCCAGTTGCAGGCTGCTGCCATCCGGCGCGGGGGTCAGGATATACGCCTGCTCGCCGACCGGTTGCAGTTGCAGGCCAGAACCTTGCAACAGGCGGGCAAAGCCTTCCTCGACCGCGTACTCGCCAGACAGGCCGGTGCTGCTGCGCCCGCTCACCAGCGCCGGATCGACCGAGAGGTTGACGCCCGCCAGGCCGGCGAAACGGGTCAGCGCATCGCCGAGACTGCCGGCAGGCACCTGAAACTGGCGCCGGGCGGCATCATCAGCCCAGGACGGGCTGACCCACAAAGGACTGGCACTCAGGCCCAGCATCAGCCCCAGGTGCATCAACGGACCCGAAAAAACCGGACGACGGTAACGAACTGCACGCATTGGAATTGCTCTCTTGATCATTCACATGCCTTGAATGACAAGCGAGCCAAAAAAAGGGGACAGGCTTTACACACTATTTTTGCGCGATTGCAGCGTGACCCAGTATCGGGTCCGGGCATGCACCTCCAACGGCAGGCTGGCCGCCAGCAGCGCAAGGACCCGGTCGGTGTCGTCGAGCAGGAAACTGCCGGTGACACGCAGGGCTTCCAGCTCCGGATCCCAGCGCAGGATGCCCGGTCGATAGAGGCCAAGCTCACGCAGGAAATCACCCAGCGGCTGGTTGTTCGCCATCAACACACCTTCGCGCCAACCCGGCGCAAGCGTGTCGAATGGCGCGATCACACCGGCACCTGACTCGCCGAGGCTGACCTGTTGACCGGCGCGCAACGCCAGTGGTGGCCCCTGCAAGGGCTGCAACTGCACGGAACCGTTGAACACCGACACGCGGCAGCCGCGTGCTTCCTGACGCACGCAAACTTCGCTCTGACTGACGACGACGCTGCCGAATCGGGTCTGGATCGTCAGCGCCACCGAACCCGGCACCTTCAGCGACAACTCACCCTCGATCAGCCTCACCCGACGCGCCTGCATATCGACATCGACGGCGCTGGCGGTATTGAGCTGCAGGGAACTGCCCTCGGCCAACTGCACCTTCCGGCGCTCGCCGGTAGCGGTGTGCAGGTCGGCACGCCAGACGTCCAGCGGCAATTGCCGACTGATCAACCACGCTGCCGGAACCAACGCCACAGCCCCCAGTGCACGCTTGAGCAGCACCCGACGCCCGGGATCAGGGCGATCCAGGCTGCTCAGCGCGAGCGCCGACGGCAGATCGGCAAAACGCTGGCGCAGGGCTTGTGCCTTCTGCCAGGCCTGCTCGTGGGTCATATTGGCATCGCGCCAGCGCTGCAGATTCGCCCGGTCCTGCTCATCGGCGGCGCCCGACTCCAGGAGCGCAAGCCATTGCGCAGCAGCACGCACGGCCTGACGCGGATCGACCACCTGACTGTTCACAGGTCCACCAACAGGCAATGTTCATAAGCCTGCGCCATGTAGCGCTTGATCGTACGCTCGGACACCTGCAGGCGCTCGGCAATCTGTTGATAGTTCAAGCCTTCGAGCTGACTCCACAGAAACGCCCGACGCACCGCCCTCGGCAGGCCATCGAGCAGCTCATCCAGCGCTTGCAGAGTTTCCAGCAGCAGCCAGCGCTGTTCCGGGGATGGCGCGCATTCTTCAGGCAGCGACGCCAGTGCAGCCAGGTAAGCCTGCTCAAGGCTGCGACGTTGGTAGAAATTGCTCAGCAGGCGTTTGCCCACAGTCAGCAGGTAGGCCCGGGGTTCCTGCAGATCGGCGATCCGCTGGGAGCTGGAGAGTACGCGCAGGAATGTATCCTGACTCAGGTCCGCGGCATCACAGCCGTTACCCAGGCGTCTTCTCAACCAGCCTTCCAACCAGCCACGGTGATCGCGGTACAGGTCGTGAAGGGTTTGCTCCTGCGGCATCGCTGCATCACTCATTTCAAGAAGCCCTGGCCCGAAGAGTTTTCGTAAATGAGAGTGATTCTAATTAATGATGATGCGTTGAACCAAGCCTTTTATACAGCGAATGTGCAGAAAGGCCGCATGGATCAAACAAGGAGGGGAATAAACAGCCAAATTTCAGACACAAAAAACCCCGGTCTTTCGACCAGGGTCTTTGCTATCGATCCGAAGTAAACGCTGAAATTCAGCGGCCTTCGTAGCACCAAGGCGTTCAGTGGGCCTTGAGGCAGATATGGCGCAGCGGACGGGACTCGAACCCGCGACCCCCGGCGTGACAGGCCGGTATTCTAACCGACTGAACTACCGCTGCGTATCGCTGTGGACTTGCGTCCATGTAACCGTTTGACTGACGCCTTCGGTGGCTTCAATCGCGAACCGAATGAATTCGATTCGTAAAATATGGCGCAGCGGACGGGACTCGAACCCGCGACCCCCGGCGTGACAGGCCGGTATTCTAACCGACTGAACTACCGCTGCGCGTCGGTGGAGGCTTTTCAGCTTCCATCTTGCTTTCGCAAGACTCTCGGGAGTGGTGGGTGATGACGGGATCGAACCGCCGACATTCTGCTTGTAAGGCAGACGCTCTCCCAGCTGAGCTAATCACCCGTTTGCATCTCCGAGGCCGCGAAATTTACGCAGGTGGCGAACCTAAGTCAATAGCAGGATTGAAGTTTTTCTTAAAAAGACAAAATCATGTCATTTGCAGGCAGAAGGCCTTAGCGGGCCGGCCCGCCCCCCGCAGCGATCACATTGCTTTCAAGCGCGGGAGCGAGGCTGTTCGCGAAAGCAGTGGCCCGGACAACCACCGCGCCAGCCCCGATCACTCGCTGTAGACCATCTTCTTGCTCATCCCGCCATCGACCACGAATTCCTGGCCCGTGACGAACCCGGCGTTCTTCGACAGCAGCCAGGCCACCATCGACGCCACGTCCTCGACCGTCCCTACCCTGCCCGCCGGATGCTGGGCATGGTCGACCTCGGTCAGCGGTTCGGCACGTCGCACCGCGGCGTCGCGGGTATCGATCCAGCCGGGGCTGACAGCATTGACGCGGATTTCCGGCCCCAGGCTGATTGCCAGTGCATGGGTCAGGGCCAGCAAGCCGCCCTTGCTCGCCGCGTACGCCTCGGTATCGGGTTCCGACTGTCGCGCCCGGGTCGAGGCCAGGTTGACGATCGCGCCACTATGGGCACGCAGGTAGGGCGCACAGTGCTTGGCCAGCAACATCGGTCCGCTCAGGTTCACCGCCAGCACCCGATTCCAGTAGGCCAGATCGAGGCTTTCGAGGGTGATATTGTGCGGATCGGCCACCGCGGCGTTGCACACCAGCGCATCCAGCCGTCCGAACTGCCCCAGCACTTCGGCAACGCCCAAGGCCACCTGCGCCTCGTTCGCGACATCCATGGCAATGAACCAGGCGTTATCGCCCAGCACCTTCGCCACTTTCGCACCGCGATCGCGGTCCAGGTCCGTCAGCACGACCTGCCAGCCTTCGCTGATCAGCCAGGCCGCGATCCCCAGACCAATGCCCCGCGCGGCACCGGTTACCAGTGCCACGCGACCTCTGGAAGCCGTGGTCAATGAGGACAGCTCAATCACAGGGCAGCCAGCCCACGGGCCAGATCGGCCTGCAGATCCGCCACGTCTTCCAGACCGACCGCAATGCGGATCAGGCTGTCGCGAATGCCTGCGGCTTCACGCTCCTGCGGCGCCAAACGGCCGTGGGAGGTGGTGCTCGGGTGGGTGATGGTGGTCTTGCTGTCACCGAGGTTGGCGGTGATCGAAATCAACCGGGTAGCATCGATGAAGCGCCACGCGCCCTCCTTTCCACCCTTGACTTCGAAACTCACCACCGCGCCGAAGCCTTTCTGCTGGCGCTGGGCCAATTCGTGCTGCGGATGGCTTTTCAGACCGGCGTAGTGCACTTTTTCGATGCCGTCCTGCTGCTCCAGCCACTCGGCCAGCTGCTGGGCATTGGCACAGTGTGCCTTCATGCGCAGGCCCAGTGTTTCGAGGCCCTTGAGGAAAATCCAGGCATTGAACGGGCTCAACGAAGGGCCGGCGGTCCGCAGGAACCCCACCACTTCCTTCATCTGCTCGCTGCGACCGGCCACAACGCCACCCATGCAACGACCCTGGCCATCGATGAACTTGGTCGCCGAGTGCACGACGATGTCTGCGCCCAGCTTCAGCGGCTGTTGCAGGGCCGGTGTGCAGAAGCAGTTGTCGACCACCAGCATCGTGCCCTTGGCGTGCGCGATCTTCGCCAGCTCGGCGATGTCCACCAGCTCCGCGAGCGGATTGGATGGCGACTCGACGAACAGCAATTTGGTGTTGGCCTTGATTGCCGCCTCCCAGCCGGACAAATCCGCCAGGGGCACGTAATCGACTTCAATACCGAAACGCTTGAAGTACTTCTCGAACAGGCTGATGGTCGACCCGAACACACTGCGCGAGACCAATACGTGGTCACCAGCGCTGCACAGGCTCATCACCACCGCCATGATCGCGGCCATGCCGGTGGCGGTCGCCACGGCCTGCTCGGCGCTTTCCAGCGCAGCAATGCGCTCTTCGAATGCACGCACGGTCGGGTTGGTGTAGCGCGAATAGACGTTGCCCGGCACTTCCCCGGCGAAGCGCGCGGCCGCGTCGGCGGCAGTACGGAATACATAGCTGGAAGTGAAGAACATCGGATCGCCGTGCTCGCCTTCCGGCGTGCGGTGCTGACCGGCACGTACCGCCAGGGTATCGAACGCTACGCCTTCGAGGTCGCTGTCCAACCGACCGGCATCCCAATCCTGACTCATGCTGTCACTCCTTGCCTTTCTCTGGTAGATACAAAACCGGCCCCTCAGGGCCGGTGCAAACTCAGTTGTTGTACAGGTCGATGATCGCGCTGACCGCCTGCGTCTTGACCTTGGAGGCATCGTTGCGCGCCTGCTCGATCTTGTTCAGGTAGTTCTCGTCGACATCGCCAGTGACGTACTGGCCGTCGAACACCGCGCAATCGAACTTGTCGATCTTGATCTTGCCGCCCCCGACCGCTTCGATCAAGTCAGGCAAGTCCTGATAGATCAGCCAGTCAGCACCGATCAGGTCAGCCACGTCCTGGGTCGAACGGTTGTGGGCGATCAACTCATGGGCGCTCGGCATGTCGATGCCGTAGACGTTCGGGAAGCGCACGGCCGGGGCAGCAGAGCAGAAGTAGACGTTTTTCGCGCCGGCTTCGCGGGCCATCTGGATGATCTGCTTACAGGTGGTGCCACGGACGATGGAGTCGTCCACCAGCATCACGTTCTTGCCGCGGAACTCCAGCTCGATGGCGTTGAGTTTCTGGCGTACGGATTTTTTCCGTGCAGCCTGGCCAGGCATGATGAATGTACGGCCGATGTAGCGGTTCTTCACGAAGCCTTCGCGGAACTTGACGCCCAGGTGGTTCGCCAGCTCCAGCGCCGCGGTGCGGCTGGTGTCGGGAATCGGGATGACCACGTCGATGTCGTGCTCCGGGCGCTCGCGCAGGATTTTCTCCGCAAGTTTCTCACCCATGCGCAGGCGGGCCTTGTAGACCGATACGCCGTCGATGATCGAATCCGGACGCGCCAGGTAGACGTGCTCGAAAATGCACGGCGTCAGGGACGGATTGGTCGCGCACTGGCGGGTGTGCAGCTTGCCGTCTTCAGTGATGTAGACCGCTTCGCCTGGCGCCAGGTCGCGAATCAGGGTGAAACCGAGCACGTCCAGGGAAACGCTTTCGGAGGCGATCATGTATTCGACGCCTTCGTCGGTGTGACGCTGGCCGAAAACGATCGGGCGAATGCCGTGCGGGTCGCGGAAACCGACGATGCCGTAGCCGGTCACCATCGCCACGACGGCATAACCACCGACGCAGCGGTTGTGCACGTCAGTCACGGCGGCGAACACATCTTCTTCGGTAGGCTGCAACTTGCCGCGCTGGGCCAGTTCGTGTGCGAACACGTTGAGCAGCACTTCCGAGTCGGAGTTGGTGTTGACGTGGCGCAGATCGGACTCGTAGATCTCCTTGGCCAACTGTTCAACGTTGGTCAGGTTACCGTTGTGCGCCAGGGTGATGCCGTAAGGCGAGTTGACGTAGAACGGCTGAGCCTCGGCCGACGTCGAGCTGCCGGCGGTCGGGTAACGCACATGGCCGATGCCCATGTGGCCCACCAGACGCTGCATGTGACGCTGATGGAACACGTCACGCACCAGGCCGTTGTCCTTGCGCAGGAATAACCGGCCGTCATGGCTGGTCACGATACCGGCAGCGTCCTGGCCGCGGTGCTGGAGCACGGTTAGCGCGTCATACAGCGCCTGATTGACGTTCGACTTACCGACGATACCGACGATGCCACACATGCGAAGCAACCCCTACTTTATGGAACTGGATTGAACACCACTCACTGAGGCGTTTTGGCCGTCGGCAAGAGGTGCTCCTTGAACGGTATTTCAGCGGGTACGCTGATACCGCTGGCAAGCCACTGACTGCTCCACCCGAGGATCAGGTTTTTGGACCAGTCTGCAACCAATAGAAATTTTGGCACGAGCTGGGACTGCTGCCACCACCCGTCCTGCTGTACCGGCCCCAGGCTCAACAGCCCGACCGCCACGACCACCAGCAACACGCCACGCGCGGCGCCGAAGGCCATGCCGAGAAACCGGTCGGTCCCGGACAACCCGGTGACGCGAACCAATTCGCCGATAAGATAATTGATCATTGCGCCTACGATTAACGTGGCGACAAACATAATTGCGCAACCCGCGATCACGCGGGCCGATGGCGTTTCGATGTATCCGGCGAGGTATTCGGACAATGCACCACCGAACATCCAGGCGACGACTCCTGCGATGATCCAGGTCACCAGCGATAATGCTTCCTTGACGAAGCCGCGGCTCAAACTGATCAATGCGGAGATGGCGATGATTGCAACGATCGCCCAGTCAACCCAGGTAAATGGCACAGTGCAGCCTACAGACGGATAAGGCGGCGCATTTTAGCAGAGCCCATGCGTGTCGGTAAGCTGCGATTGTCAGTGCATTTCAAATCGGGGTGATAGTTTTTACCCACGTTCAGGCTGGAAACGCACGACAAAACCCTTGAGGTTCTGTTGGCGGTTCAACAAGTCACGCAGGCGATCGGCTTCCGCACGCTCGATCAGCGGCCCGACGAACACGCGATTCTTGCCGTCGGCCGTGCGGATATAGGCGTTATAACCCTGGCTGCGCAGGGTCTTCTGCAGGTTTTCCGCACTGGCACGGCTCGACAGGCTGGCCAGTTGCACCGACCAACTGACCGACAGGCCATTGGCATCGACGCGGCTTTGCGTCGTGTCCGGCTTGGTCGGTGCGGCTGCAATCGGCTGGCTCGGCGCCGTCGTCGGCCGGGTAACCGGTGCCGGCACGGGGGCTGGCGTCGCAGGCTTGGCCGCCGGTGCCGGGGCGACCGGCGCAGTCGGTGCGATCGGCGTCGAAGGCTCCTCCTGCTGGGCGATCTCGTCATCGCTTGGCACGGGCTCTTGCGGCAGGGCTTGCGGTTCCGGCACCACGACCGGCTCAACCTGCACTGCCGGCACCGAAGGCGCCTGCGGCGCGGCGGGCGCTTCGACCGTGACCTGACGCTGCTCATCCTGGCGGGAAAACAGCATCGGCAGGAAAATCACTGCCAGCGCCACCAGCACCAAGGCGCCAACCATGCGCTGTTTGTACGCTTTATCCAGCAATGCCATTTGCCGCTTCCTCCGTGGAGCGCCGAGCCAGCCAATCCAGGGCCTCGGCGACACAATAAAATGATCCGAACAACACAATCTCGTCGTCGCTCGTTGCCTGCGCACACTGGCCTTCCAGGGCGGCCGCCACGCTGTCATAGGACGTCACCGAAGCACCGAGTCCGTGCAGCGCTCCGTACAGGTCGGCCACTGGCCGTGCGCGCGGCGAATCCAGCGGGGCCACAGCCCAGTGCTGGACACTAGCACTCAACTCGCCCACAACACCATCCAGATCCTTGTCCGCCAGCAATCCGAATACCGCCAGACGCTTGCCGGCCGGTGGTCGGCTCGCCAGGCGCCGGGCCAGATACTCGGCCGCGTGAGGGTTATGCCCCACATCGAGCAACAGATTCAGGCGCTTGCCTTGCCAATCGAACTGGCGGCGATCCAGACGCCCGACCACGCGCGTGGCTTGCAGGGCATCGGCAATCTGCTCCCTGACCCAAGGCAAGCCGAGCAGCAGATAGGCCTGCAGTGCCAACGCGGCGTTTTCCATCGGCAGATCAAGCAACGGCAGGTCATGCAGTTCGACGGAGCGCCCCTGGGCATCCAGACCGCGCCATTGCCAGCTGTGGTCGGTCACGCCCAGGTCAAAATCGCGCCCACGCAGGAAAAAGGGGCAAGCCAGCTCACGTGCCTTGTCCAGCAGCGGTTGAGGCGGATTCAGGTCGCCACAGAGCGCAGGCGCGCCTTGGCGGAAGATTCCGGCTTTTTCATAGGCCACGGATTCACGGGTGTCGCCCAGATAATCGGCGTGATCAACGCCAATGCTGGTCACCAGCGCCATGTCGGCGTCCACCACATTGACCGTATCCAGACGCCCGCCCAGCCCGACTTCCAGCACGACGGCATCCAGCCCGGAATGCTGGAACAGCCAGAAGGCCGCCAGGGTGCCCATTTCGAAATACGTCAGAGAAGTGTCGCCACGCCCGGCTTCCACAGCGGCAAAGGCTTCGCACAGCTGGGCATCGGTGGCTTCGACACCGTTGACCTGCACCCGCTCGTTGTAGCGCAGCAGGTGCGGAGAATTGTAGACACCGACGTTCAGGCCCTGCGCCCGCAGCAACGAAGCCACGAATGCGCAGGTGGACCCCTTGCCGTTGGTGCCGGTGACCGTGATCACCCGAGGCGCCGGCTTGCCCAGTCCCATGCGGGACGCTACCTGTTGCGAGCGCTCAAGGCCCATGTCGATGGCCGAAGGATGCAATTGCTCGAGGTAGGCGAGCCACTCGCCAAGGGTACGTTGGGTCATAGGTTTGCAGGCACCGGCGGAACGACGATCGGCTCGACGGGTGTGGCGACGAATTTCGGCGTCGGCTTGCCGGTCAGTTGCGCCAGCAGGTTACCCAGGCGTGGACGCAGCTCCTGACGAGGAATGATCATGTCGATGGCGCCGTGTTCCAGCAGGAACTCGCTGCGCTGGAAGCCTTCCGGCAGTTTTTCGCGCACGGTCTGCTCGATGACGCGGGGACCGGCGAAGCCGATCAGGGCTTTCGGCTCGCCGACGATCACGTCGCCGAGCATCGCCAGGCTGGCGGAAACACCACCGTAGACCGGGTCGGTCAGCACGGAGATGAACGGAATGCCCTCTTCACGCAGACGCGCCAGCACTGCGGAAGTCTTGGCCATTTGCATCAGGGAAATCAGGGCTTCCTGCATCCGCGCACCGCCGGAGGCCGAGAAGCAGATCATCGGGCATTTGTTTTCCAGGGCGTAGTTGGCCGCACGGACAAAACGCTCGCCGACGATGGCGCCCATCGAACCACCCATGAAGGAGAACTCGAACGCCGAAACCACCACCGGCATGCCCAGCAGGGTGCCACTCATGGAGACCAGGGCGTCTTTCTCGCCGGTCTGCTTTTGTGCAGCAGTCAGGCGATCCTTGTACTTCTTGCCATCACGGAACTTCAGGCGATCGACCGGTTCCAGGTCCGCACCCAGCTCGCTACGGCCTTCGGCGTCGAGGAAAATGTCGATACGGGCGCGAGCGCCAATGCGCATGTGGTGGTTGCACTTGGGGCAAACATCCAGGGTCTTTTCCAGCTCCGGACGATACAGCACAGCCTCGCAAGACGGGCATTTGTGCCACAGACCTTCAGGCACCGAGCTCTTCTTGACCTCGGAACGCATGATCGAAGGGATCAGTTTGTCTACTAACCAGTTGCTCATGCTTTCTTTCTCCAGTACCGGCGGCCCGAACGCTCTGGTTCGCAGCCCCGCGTATGCCCTTGAGCCAAATTCATGTGTGTGGCGATGATCGCTGGATGGCCGGGTCAGTGAAGCGTGACCTGCGTACAACCCATCGATCCTCAGCCGTGCCTGCTTTGTGCAGCGCAGTGCATTTTGGGACGGCGGCAGTCTGCCAGCCGTCACATCGACTACGTGCTGCTGCGTACCGCTTCAATGAATGCCTGAATCTTTGCGTGATCCTTGATGCCCCTGCTCGCTTCCACCCCACCGCTGACGTCCACGGCATAAGGCCGAACCTGTGCAATCGCTGCGGCAACGTTGTCCGGCGTCAATCCACCCGCCAGGATGATCGGCTTGCTCAGACCTTGAGGTATCAGAGACCAGTCGAAGGCTTCGCCGGTTCCGCCCGGAACGCCTTCGACGTAGGTGTCGAGCAGAATGCCACTGGCGCTTGGAAAGGCCCGGCAGGCCGCCGCGATGTCATCGCCAGCCTTGACCCGCACCGCCTTGATGTACGGTCGATGCCAGCCATCACAGTCGGCAACCACTTCATCGCCATGAAACTGCAGCAGGTCCAGCGGCACGGCGTCGAGCAGTTCACCCATCTCGCAACGACTGGTGTTGACGAACAAGCCAACGGTGGTCACGAACGGCGGCAGCGCCCTGATGATGTCGCGAGCCTGTTGGAACGTCACGGCGCGCGGACTCTTGGGGTAGAACACGAATCCGATTGCATCCGCCCCGGCCTGCACTGCCGCCAACGCATCCTCTATGCGGGTAATCCCGCAAATCTTGCTGCGAACGGGCGACATGTCGATAAAACCTCAGGGTAAATCCGGGGAAGTCCCGGATGGTAGCAAATGCATTCGAGGGCGTCAGCCGTCAAGTTCGGAGAAACCGGTCAGGAAGTGCGGGCCGATGTAACGCTCGGGCAACTCGAACTCCTCGCGGTACTCGACCTGCACCAGGTACAGGCCAAATGGATGCGCCGTCACCCCGCCGGAGCGGCGAATGCGGCTCTCCAGCACCTCTTTCATCCACTCCACCGGACGCTCGCCAGCACCGATGGTCATCAGTACGCCCGCGATATTGCGCACCATGTGATGCAGGAAAGCGTTGGCACGAATGTCCAGCACAATCATCTTGCCATGCTGGGTAACCCGCAGATGATGCATCTGCTTGATCGGCGATTTGGCCTGGCACTGCCCGGCGCGGAAGGCGCTGAAATCGTGGGTGCCAACCAGGTACTGCGCTGCCTCGGCCATGCGTTCGACATCGAGCGGACGATGATTCCAGGTGATTTCCTGGTTCAGGTGTGCCGGGCGGATCTGATCGTTGTAGATCACATAGCGATAGCGCCGGGCGATGGCCTTGAACCGGGCATGGAAATGCGCCGGCATGACCTTGGCCCAGGTGACACTGACGTCATGGGGCAAGTTGATGTTGGCGCCCATGACCCACGCTTTCATCGACCGCTCGACCTGCGTGTCGAAATGCACCACCTGGCCGCACGCATGCACGCCCGCATCGGTACGCCCGGCACAGAGCAGCGACACCGGCGAATCGGCGACTTTGGACAAGGCCGTTTCCAGGGTTTCCTGAACGGTGAGCACACCGGAAGCCTGACGCTGCCAGCCACGAAAGCGCGAGCCCTTGTACTCAACGCCCAGGGCGACGCGAAAAAAGCCCTCGGCTGCCATTTCGGCGGCCGGGTTATCTATATTTGCCAAGAGGTGAAGCCTGCTGATGTTCGCAAAGGCGGGCATTATAAGGCCGTCGCACCGGGATGCCAGCGACGTTTGGTGCGCAGCTGACTTCGATCAGGCCCTCATCGCGAGCAGGCTCGCTCCCACATTGGATCTTGCACCTCCGGCACTTTGTGGGAGCGAGCCTGCTCGCGATAGCCATTCAATTATCACCACCAACCGACAAAAACAAAAACGGCAGCCTCAGGGGCTGCCGTACTTGTTTGTGCCTTGACCGATGACTCAAGCCAGACGCGAAAGCATCTCCTTGGCTTCGCTCTTCTGGCCGTCGCTGCCTTCGGTCACCACTTCGTTGAGAATGTCCCGGGCGCCGTCGGCGTCCCCCATGTCGATGTAAGCCTGGGCCAGATCGAGCTTGGTGGCGACTTCGTCGGTGCCGGAGAGGAAATCGAACTCCGGCTCGTCCGCTGCGGACGCCAGGGCGTCCTCTTCGCTGAAGGTGGGCTCGCTGATGCTCTGGGACAGGCGATCCAGCTCGGCATTGACGTCATCCAGCTCGGCCGAGAAGGCGTCCGGAGCGTCCATCTCATCGGCCAGCGACAGGTCGAAATCAGACGGCAGCTCCAGATCATCCGGCATTTGCGCGGTGACCGGCACCTCAGCGGCCGGCAGATCCTTGACGTCGTCGTCCAGGCTCAACAGGAAATCGTCTTCGGCCAGCGTGGCCGGTGAAGGCTCGGCGCCGAGGTCCATGTCCAGATCGAAGTCCGACAGGTCATCGAGGCTTTCCTTGATTTCGGTCTGCTGCTGCAACACCGACTCAAAGCTCAGGTCATCGTCCGCCGGAAATTCTTCGAGCTCACCCAGGACGCCCGGCTCGGCTTCAGGCGCGACTGGCGGCGCGGCCACAACCGGTGTTTCCAGATCATCCAGGCTCAGGTCGAACGCGCTGTCGAAGTCGGCGTCGTCCAGCGCCGGCGCTGGCGCCTCCGGCTCGTCCAGCAACAGGTCCTTGACGTACTGCGCATCCAGTTCGGCGGCGACCGCAGCCGCCGCGAGGCCGCCGGCAGCGACCACAGCCATGGCCGGGAAGCGGCTTTTCAGCTCTTCGACACGGGCGAAGTTCTCGCCGTTGGCCACCAGCTGACGCTCCTGACCGACGAATGCATCGCGGTCGCCCTGCTGACCGTAGACTTCCATCAGTTTCAGGCGCAAATCACTGCGTTGGGGTTCCTGCTTGATCCCGTCTTCCAGCAACGCGGCGGCCTGGTTCAGGCGGCCAGCGGCGATGTGCGACTGCGCCTTGCTCAGCACGTCATCATCGCGTTCGGCCGCTGGCGCCACCAACGGCGCGGCAATCGGCGGCGTGACCACCACTGGCGCAATCACCGGCGCGGGAGCGGGTGCTGGAGTCGGCGCGGGAGCCGGAGCAGTGGCGAGTTTCACGCTTGCCGCCGGCACTTCCAGCCCCTCGAAACTGCTTTCCGGCAGATCCTGGTCGAACGACAACGACTGCTCTTCGGCCAAGGCACGCGCCATGCGCAAATGTTTCTCGGCCTCCTGCTGAGCTTTGCGGCGACGGGCCAGCAACAGCAGCAACAGCGCCAGCACCACCGCGCCCCCACCAATCAGGCCCAACAGCACCGGATTGGTCAGCAGGTCGTTGAAGGCCTGCTCGTCAGATGCGCCAGGCTTCGACTCGGCAGGCGCTTCAGCCGGGGCTGGCGCTGCTTCGGTGGCGGCTGGTGGGGTTGGGGTTGCCGGTGCGGCCGGCGCATTCGTCAGCTCGGCGGAAATCACCGGTGCCGTCGCGATTGCACCGGCCGGGGCCGCAGCCGGTGCCGGCTCTGGAGTACCACTCGCGGCACCCTCCGCCTCCAGCTTGGCCAACTGGTTGTTCTTGAGTTCGATCAGGCGCTGCAACTTGTCCATCTGACTCTGCAGATCGCTGATGCGGCTTTTCAGTTCGGCATTGTCGCGGCGGGTCGTGTCCAGGCTTTCCTGGGTCACGGCCAGCTTGTTGCCCAATACCTTGGCATCGCCTGCCGGACCTTTGCCACGCGCCTTGCCGGACTCGGCCGAGACGAGGCTCAGATTGTCCTTGGCGGCTTGCGCAGGGGCAGCTTCACTGCGACCGCGGTTGGTCGCATCGAGTTGCTGCTGTCCGGTCCCGGGCTTGGCCACATAACGACGACCCTGGCGCCAGGCGGCGTTCTGCGCGGCGACTTCAGCAACGGCCTGGGGTTGCGCCAGGCTGGTGCTCTGGGTCTGATCCGGCATGCGCAGGACCTGACCGGTTTTGAGCAGGTTGATGTTGCCATTGATGAACGCATCCGGGTTCAACGCCTGGATGGCCAGCATGGTTTGCTGGATTGACCCGCCGTTACGCGCTTTCGCGGCGATTTCCCACAGGGTGTCGCGCGGCGTGGTGGTGTATTGGGTTGGTTTGCTGGCACCCGTCACCGGGGCCGTAACCGATTGAGCGGGTGCGGGTTGCGCAGCTGCATCGGCGGTCTGCGGCGAGAACTTGGACGGGTCGAGCAAGACGCTGTAGTCGCGCAGCAGACGACCGTTGGGCCACATCACCTGAACCAGGAATTTCACCATGGGTTCGGACAGCGGCTTGCTGGAGGTCACGCGCAGAATGCTCTTGCCACTGGCGTTGATGACCGGCGTGAAACTCAGGTCGTTGAGAAACGCCTGGCGGTCGACTCCGGCCTTGGCAAAATCTTCCGCCGACGCCAGGCTCGGCAACACTTCGGCAGCGGTGAGCTCCTTGACGTCGAGCAGCTCGATTTCCGCCACCAGCGGCTGGTTCAGCGAGGACTTCAGGGTCAACTCCCCGAGCCCGAGCGCATGCGCCATACCGGAGGACAGCGCCGAGGCGGCCGCTATTGCTAACACCAGTTTGCGAACTTGAACCATAGCCTCATCCTTTGTCTGAACATTCCTCGGCCAGCGAGAAGGTGTTGATTGTCGCTGCCGTAAGGCATTGCGCGCGGCGGCGAAGGGTCGTCGCGCGCGATCATTTCTTTCATGCCCCGGAAAGCCCCGCAGGGTGGCTCGCCTTCAGCAATCCGGCCTGGCAAGGTGCCTGACTGGAATCAATATGCAAATTGTGGCCAAGTATCTTTTACAGCAGGTCTTTTATCAACAATTCAGCCACCTGCACAGCATTGAGCGCCGCGCCCTTGCGTACGTTATCTGACGTCAGCCACACATTAAGTTCCGACGGGTCGTCGATCCCGGCGCGTACCCGACCGACGTACACCACATCCTGCCCTACAGCGTCGCCGACCGGGGTCGGGTAATCGCCGGCTTCCACCAGCTCGATACCCGGCGCGTCGTCCAGCGCGGCATTGATGTTTACCAGGTCCACGGCACTTGCTGACTGCAGGGTCACGCTAAAGCTATCGCCAAAAAACACCGGGGCTTGAATACAAGTGACGGAAATCTTTAATAAAGGCAACGCCATGACCTGGCGCAGCTCACGCACCAGGCGTTTTTCCAGCAGCGTGTGCCCCTGCTCATCCGCCTTGCCGACTTGCGCCAGCAGGTTGAACGCCATCTGCCGATCGAAGAATTTCGGCTCCAGCGGGCGCATGTTCAGCAATTCGGCGGTTTGCCGGGCCAGTTCGCTGACTGCCTCGCGCCCCTGATCGGAAACCGCCAGGCTGGCCACCACGTGGACGCGTTGCAGGTCGAGCAGACCGAGCAACGGCGCCAGCACCACGGCCAAGGTCGTGGCCGACGGGCTCGGGCTGCTGACCTGGAACGGCTTTTTCAGCCCTGCCAGCACCTGGGCGTTGGCCTCCGGCACCACTGGCGGCGCCTGATCGGCCGGCAAGGCGCCGGACAGGTCGATCAATGAGCAACCGGCCGCCGCAGCCCGCGCGGCGAAACTCAGGGTGATTGCCGGTCCGGCAGCGAAAAACACCAGCTGCACCTTGCTGAAGTCGAACTCATCGACCTCCCGCACCCGCACGTTGCGGCCGCGAAACAGCACCGAACTTCCGGCGGACTCGCTGCTGGCCAGCAGGTGCAGGTTGCCGATCGGAAAATCGCGCTCTTCGAGAATCTGTACCAGCGTTTCGCCGACAGTACCGGTGGCGCCGATCACGGCAATATCTAGGGTCTGGCTCATGGTGCTACCTCTGGCGAAACGGGGGAGCGGCACTTTACCGGGTGGGTGGGGTGCAGGCAATTTCTGCCGGGGTTTGTGTTGGGTGTACCGGCCCCTTCGCGAGCAAGCCCGCTCCCACAGATACAGCGGTGCCCTTGTGGGAGCGGGCTCGCTCGCGAAGAGGTCGGGACAGACACTCAAAAACATCAGACTGCCGACATAAAAAAACCCGCGCCTCCTTCAAGGCACGGGTTCTTTCATTGCATCAACCGATCAACGCTCAAGCAGAATCCGCAGCATGCGACGCAGCGGCTCGGCCGCGCCCCACAGCAGCTGGTCGCCGACGGTGAAGGCGCCAAGGAACTGCGACCCCATGTTCAGCTTGCGCAGACGGCCAACGGGGATGTTCAGGGTGCCGGTGACCTTGTTCGGGCTCAGCTCCTGAATGCTCGCATCACGGTTGTTCGGCACCAGCTTGACCCAAGGGTTGTGCTGGCTGATCAGCCCTTCGATGTCGGCCATCGGCACGTCTTTGTTCAACTTGATGGTCAGCGCCTGGCTGTGGCAGCGCATGGCGCCGATACGCACGCAGATACCGTCCACCGGGATCGGGCTCTTGAAGCGACCGAGGATCTTGTTGGTCTCGGCCTGAGCCTTCCATTCTTCGCGGCTCTGACCGTTCGGCAGTTCCTTGTCGATCCACGGAATCAGGCTGCCGGCCAGCGGTACGCCGAAGTTTTCGGTCGGGTACGCGTCGCTGCGCATGGCTTCGGCGACACGACGGTCGATGTCGAGGATGGCACTGGCCGGGTCGGCCAGCTGATCGGCGACGGAGGCGTGGGTTGCGCCCATCTGCTTGATCAGTTCACGCATGTTCTGCGCACCGGCACCGGAGGCCGCCTGATACGTCATGGCGCTCATCCACTCGACCAGACCGGCTTCGAACAGGCCGCCCAGGCCCATCAGCATCAGGCTGACGGTGCAGTTGCCACCGATGTAGTTCTTGGTGCCCGCGTCGAGCTGCTGGTCGATGACCTTGCGGTTCACCGGGTCCAGCACGATCACCGCGTCATCCTGCATGCGCAGGCTGGAAGCGGCGTCGATCCAGTAGCCCTGCCAGCCGGCCTCGCGCAGTTTCGGGAAGACTTCGCTGGTGTAGTCGCCACCCTGGCAGGTCAGAATCACGTCGAGGGTTTTCAGCTCTTCAATGCTGTAAGCGTCCTTGAGCGGAGCAATTTCCTTGCCCACGGACGGGCCTTGGCCACCGACATTGGAAGTGGTGAAAAACACCGGCTCGATAAGATCGAAATCCTGCTCTTCCAGCATCCGCTGCATGAGCACGGAACCGACCATACCGCGCCAACCGATCAGACCTACACGTTTCATCGCAACTACACCTTCTTGAAAAGTGGGCCGCTGCTTCCGGGGGTGAAAGTGGCAGCGGGCCCGAGAGATTACAGATTCCGCAGCGCGGCGACTACTGCGTCACCCATTTGCTGCGTACCGACCTTGGTGCAACCGGTCGACCAGATGTCGCCGGTGCGCAAGCCCTGATCCAGCACCAGGCTCACGGCTTTCTCGATGGCATCGGCCGCGGCCGACTGGTTGAAGCTGTAACGCAGCATCATCGAGACCGACAGGATGGTCGCCAGCGGGTTGGCGATGCCCTGGCCGGCGATATCCGGCGCCGAACCGTGGCACGGCTCGTACATGCCCTTGTTGTGGGTGTCCAGGGACGCCGACGGCAACATGCCGATGGAGCCGGTGAGCATCGAGGCCTGGTCGGACAGGATGTCGCCGAACATGTTATCGGTGACGATCACGTCGAACTGCTTCGGCGCGCGCACCAGTTGCATGGCCGCATTGTCGACGTACATGTGGCTCAGCTCGACCTCGGGGTAATCCTTGGCCACCTGCTCGACGATTTCGCGCCACAGCTGGCTGGACGCCAGGACGTTGGCCTTGTCCACCGAGCACAGCTTCTTGCTGCGCACCATGGCCATGTCGAAACCGACACGGGCGATGCGGCGGATTTCGCTTTCGCTGTACGGCAGGGTGTCGTAGGACTGGCGCTCGCCGTTCTCCAGGGTACGGGTGCCGCGTGGCGCGCCGAAGTAGATACCGCCGGTCAGTTCGCGAACGATCAGAATGTCCAGGCCCGAGACGATTTCCGGCTTCAGGCTCGAAGCCTCGGCCAATTGCGGGTACAGGATCGCCGGCCGCAGGTTGCCGAACAGGCCCAGTTGCGCACGGATTTTCAGCAGACCGCGCTCAGGACGGATGTCACGCTCGATGGTGTCCCATTTCGGGCCGCCCACGGCGCCCAGCAGCACGGCATCAGCCGCACGCGCGCGGTCCAGGGTTTCATCGGCCAGCGGCACGCCGTGCTTGTCGATGGCGGCGCCGCCGATCACATCGTGGCTCAATTCAAAGCCCAGGCTGTACTTGTCGTTGGCCAGTTCCAGCACCTTGACCGCTTCGGCCATGATTTCCGGGCCAATACCGTCGCCAGGGAGAATCAGAATCTGCTTGCTCATGCTTTCCTCATGTCATCAGTCGGTGCGCCCTGAGGCGCGCCCGGAAAAAGTCTATCGATCGGGGCTCATTTTTCGGCGAACAGTACCAGTACATCGGTACTGAACGAACCATCGGCCTCAATCTCGAAATATTCGCGCACTTCGTTGCCCATCGACTGCTGCAATTCGCGGATCGCCGCGCGCATCGCTGGGGGTGTGCGCATGCGCTCGACCCAGGAATTGTATTCCAGGCGCAGGCGTTGACGCGTGGTGCTGCGGGCATGCAACCCGGCCTCGCTGACCTGGCGCAACCACTCGCCGGCGGAATAATCGCGTACATGGCTGGTGTCGCGTAGCACTTCGACACTCTGCAGGTAAGTGTCGAACAACGGGCTACCCGGTGACAACACGTCGACGAACGCCGCCACGCCGCCCGGCTTCAGCACCCGGCGCACTTCGCGCAGGGCCAGGCCCAGGTCGCTCCAATGGTGCGCCGAATAACGGCTGAACACGAAGTCGAATTCACCCTCGGCGAACGGCAAGCGCTCAGCGGCGCCGCACACCGTGGAAATATTGCCCAAGCCGCGATCAACGGCCGCTGCGGCGACCACATCGAGCATTTGCTGCGACAGGTCGTAAGCCACCACCTCCCTGGCCTGCGACGCCACGTGGAAACTCACGTGGCCGGCGCCACAGCCCAGGTCCAGGACCCGGGCCTCGCCCTGCCCCGCCAGCTCAGCCTGTAGCAGGGCGAATTCAGTGCCTTGAGCGTGGACAGCGCTGCTCAGGTAGGCCGAGGCCTGCTCACCGAATTGTTTCTGGACGACCTGGCTGTGTTGGACGGTGCTGGTCATGGGGTACTTCCTTTTGTAGTTGAATCCTGAGGTGTTGATTCGGGCCCTATCGCGAGCAGGCTCGCTCCCACAGGGGAATAGATTTCAATGTGGGAGCGAGTTTGCTCGCGATTGGGCCATCAAGCATCGCGAAACAACCACGGCTGGCTAGCACGGTGCTTGCTTTCAAACGCTGCAATCGCATCGCCGTCCTGCAGGGTCAGGCCGATATCGTCCAGACCATTGAGCAGGCAATGCTTGCGGAACGCATCGATCTCGAAATTCAGCACCTTGCCATCCGGACGGGTCACGGTCTGGGCTTGCAGGTCGATCTGCAACTGGTAGCCCGGATCGGCCTCGACCTGCTTGAACAGCTCGTCGACTTCCTCGTCGCTGAGAATGATCGGCAGCAAGCCGTTCTTGAAGCTGTTGTTGAAGAAGATGTCGGCGTAGCTCGGCGCGATGATGCTGCGGAAACCGTACTCTTCCAGCGCCCATGGCGCGTGTTCACGGCTGGAGCCGCACCCGAAGTTCTCGCGGGCCAGCAACACGCTGGCGCCCTGGTAACGCTCGGCGTTGAGGACGAAGTCCTTGTTCAGCGGGCGCTTGGAGTTGTCCTGGTAGGGCTGGCCGACATCCAGGTAACGCCACTCGTCGAACAGGTTCGGACCGAAGCCGGTGCGTTTGATCGACTTCAGGAATTGTTTCGGGATGATCTGGTCAGTGTCGACGTTGGCACGATCCAGAGGCGCGACAAGACCGGTGTGCTGGGTAAAAGCTTTCATGCTGCGCTCCTTCAGATCAATTCACGAACGTCGACGAAACGACCGTTCACCGCCGCCGCAGCAGCCATGGCCGGGCTCACCAGGTGGGTACGCCCCCCCGCGCCCTGACGGCCTTCGAAGTTGCGATTGGAAGTCGACGCGCAATGCTCGCCCGACTCCAAACGGTCCGGGTTCATCGCCAGGCACATCGAGCAGCCCGGCTCACGCCATTCGAAACCGGCTTCGAGGAAGATCTTGTCCAGGCCTTCGGATTCGGCCTGCGCCTTCACCAGGCCCGAACCCGGCACCACGATGGCCTGCTTGATGGTCGAGGCCACCTTGCGACCCTTGGCGATGACCGCCGCCGCACGCAAGTCCTCGATCCGCGAGTTGGTGCAGGAGCCGATGAAAACACGATCGAGCTGGATGTCGGTGATCGCCTGATTGGCGGTCAAGCCCATGTACTTCAAGGCGCGCTCGATGGAACCGCGCTTGACCAGATCGGCTTCCTTGGCAGGGTCCGGCACGTTCTGATCGACGGCCAGTACCATTTCGGGCGAGGTGCCCCAGCTGACTTGCGGCTTGATCTGAGCGGCGTCGAGTTCAACGACGGTGTCGAACACGGCATCGGCATCGGACACCAGGTCTTTCCAGGCTTCGACGGCCAGGTCCCATTCTGCGCCTTTCGGGGCGAACGGACGGCCTTTCACGTAGGCCACGGTCTTTTCGTCGGCCGCCACCAGACCGACGCGTGCACCGGCTTCGATGGACATGTTGCAGATGGTCATGCGGCCTTCGACGGACAGGTCGCGAATGGCGCTGCCAGCGAATTCGATGGCATGGCCGTTACCGCCGGCCGTGCCGATCTTGCCGATCACGGCGAGAACGATGTCCTTGGCCGTCACGCCGAACGGCAGCTTGCCTTCGACGGATACCAGCATGTTCTTCATTTTCTTGGCGACCAGGCACTGGGTGGCGAGCACGTGCTCGACCTCGGAGGTGCCGATCCCGTGAGCCAACGCACCGAAGGCGCCGTGGGTCGAAGTGTGGGAGTCGCCGCAGACCACGGTCATGCCCGGCAAGGTCGCGCCCTGCTCCGGGCCGATGACGTGGACGATGCCCTGGCGCACGTCATTCATCTTGAACTCGACGATGCCGTACTCATCGCAGTTGTCGTCGAGGGTCTGCACCTGCAGGCGCGAGACCTGGTCGGCAATGGCTTCGATGCCGCCCTTGCGCTCCGGCGTGGTCGGTACGTTGTGGTCCGGGGTCGCGATGTTGGCATCGATGCGCCAAGGCTTGCGCCCGGCCAGGCGCAGGCCTTCGAAGGCTTGCGGCGAGGTCACTTCGTGGATGATGTGACGATCGATGTAGATCAGCGCAGAGCCATCGTCGCGCTGCTTGACCAGGTGCGAATCCCAGAGCTTGTCGTAGAGCGTTTTGCCGGCCATCAGACGGTTCCTCATCAGCTTGTTTCTATGCCCCGGGTCTTGAACGATTCAATAACCCTTTGGCTTGTGAGGCTGATGCTATGGGGTTAGATTAAATAACTCAAATTCATATTTTTTATGCTTTGGATAACCAGCTGGAATGACTCCATGGACCTCGCCAATCTGAATGCCTTTATTGCCATTGCCGAGACCGGCAGCTTCTCCGGCGCCGGCGAACGCCTGCACCTGACGCAGCCGGCCATCAGCAAGCGCATCGCCGGCCTCGAGCAGCAATTGAAGGTGCGCCTGTTCGATCGCCTGGGGCGCGAAGTCGGCCTGACCGAGGCCGGGCGCGCCTTGTTGCCGCGGGCCTATCAGATTCTCAACGTACTGGACGACACCCGCCGCGCTCTGACCAACCTGACGGGCGAGGTGAGCGGTCGCCTGACGCTGGCCACCAGTCACCATATCGGCCTGCACCGCTTGCCGCCCTTGCTGAGGGAGTTCACCCGTCGCTACCCACAAGTGGCGCTGGATATTCAGTTCCTCGATTCGGAAGTGGCCTACGAAGAAATTCTGCATGGCCGCGCCGAACTGGCGGTCATCACCCTGGCGCCGGAACCCCATACCCTGGTCAAGGCCACTGCGGTATGGGATGACCCCCTGGATTTCGTGGTCGCTCCGGAGCATTCGCTGATCAGCAACGGCGCGGTCAGCCTGGCGGACATCGCCCGGCACCCGGCGGTGTTCCCCGGCGGCAACACCTTCACCCACCACATCGTCCAGCGCCTGTTCGAAGCCCAGGGCCTGACGCCGAACATCGCCATGAGCACCAATTACCTGGAAACCATCAAGATGATGGTCTCTATCGGCCTGGCCTGGAGTGTGCTGCCACGCACCATGCTCGACGAGCAAGTTGCACGAATACCTTTGCCGGGCATACAACTCACTCGCCAGCTAGGCTATATCTTGCACACCGAACGGACGCTGTCGAACGCAGCACGGGCTTTCATGGCCCTGCTGGATGCGCAAATCGATCTGCCAGGGACTCAAGGCTAAGTTGTGCTACTCCTATAGAGCCGCGAATGCCTGTGCCTAACGCCAATTCAGCCTAAGGCTTGCCAATGCCCAAATCTGTTGACCGTATTCCGCCCATGCCACGTATCCAGGCGCTCGACCCGAAGCGGTCCGAGCAGAGCTGGGAAAGCGCCCCACAGTTACTGGCCGCCCTCAACGGCGCACGCCTGGGCGCCTGGTACTGGGACATCGAGCGCGGGCAGATCAGTTGGTCGCGGGGCACGCAGGCCTTGTTCGGTTTCGATCCTCACCAGCCCTTGCCTGCCGACCTGGAATACCTCGACCTGTTGCCGCCCGAAGATCGCGCCAAGACGGTCCGCGCCTTCCACGCCGTGATTGCCGGCGCGCCGCTGGAGCAGGCGATGCACCACCGCATCCGCTGGCCCGACGGCAGCCTGCACTGGCTGGAAATCAACGGCAGCCTGCTGCCGGACAAACACGGCCGTCCGCGGATGATCGGGGTAATCCGCGAGATCACGCACCAGCGCCAGCGCGAACAGGCGTTGAGCAGCTCGGAAAAACGCTTCGCCACGCTGTTTCACCTGTGCCCGAACATGGTGTTGCTGACCCGCCAGGAAGACGGCCTGATCACCGAAGCCAACCAGTATTTCGAAAGCCTGTTCGGCTGGCCGGTGCAAGCCGCGATTGGCCGCACCACGGTCGAGCTGGGTTTGTGGGTGCACCCCGAGCAACGGGAAAAACTGGTCAAGGCGACCAAGGCCAAAGGCGAACTGGTCAGCATGGAAGTGCAGTTTCGCGCAAGCAACGGGCAAATCCACGACGGCATTCTCAGCGCACAAAAAGTCGAACTCGAGGGCCAGCCCTATCTGCTCAGCACCTTCCTCGACACCACCGAGCGCAAGGCCGCCGAACTCGCCCTCAAGGACAGCCAGGAGCGCCTCGACCTGGCGCTGGACTCGGCGCAACTGGGCACCTGGGACTGGCACATTCCCAGCGGCATGCTGTACGGCTCCGCGCGAGCCGCGCAACTGCACGGGCTGGACGCCAAGCCGTTCCATGAATCGTTCGAGGACTTTTTCGAGGGCGTGCCCGGCGAAGAGCGCGACAGCATGCGCGATGCCTATCGAAGCCTGCGTGAAGGCCCGGCCGGCAACTATCAATTGACCTATCGCGTGCAGCTCGAGGATGGCTCTTCGCGCTATCTGGAGAGCCGCGCCCGCCTCTACCGCGACCAGAACGGCGCACCACTGCGCATGGCCGGCACCCTGCTGGACATTACCGACCAGGTCGAGCGCGAGCAGAAGCTGGTCGCCTCCGAAGAGAAGTTCGCCACGCTGTTCCAGGTCAGCCCGGACCCGATCTGCGTCACGCGCCAGGACACCGGCCAGTTCATCGAAATCAACTCCAGCTTCACCCAGACCTTCGGCTGGGGCACCGCCGAGGTCATCGGTCGCAGCGCCGACGAAATCGGCCTGTGGGACGCCTCGACCAAAAGCCAGCGACGCATCGAACAAGTCATCCGCGAACAGGGATTGAACAACGTCGCCATCCTGGTCAGGCACAAGAACGGTCAAACGCTGACGTGTGTGATTTCCAGCCGCCAGATCATCGTCGGCGACCAGCCCTGCATCGTTACCACGCTGCGCGACATTACCCAGCAACAACGCTCGGAAGCGGCCCTGAAAGCCAGCGAAGAGAAATTCGCCAAGGCCTTCCACTCCAGCCCGGACGCCATCACCATCACCGAACGCGAGACCGGGCGCTACCTGGAGGTCAACGATGGATTCTGCCGCCTGACCGGCTATCGCGCCGATGAAGTGGTCGGCCGTACGGTGTATCAGGTCGGTATCTGGGCCGAAGAAAAGCAACGCTCGGCGCTGCTGGCCGAATTGCAGATCAAGGGCCGGGTTCATCATCAGGAAATGCTCGGGCGCAACAAGCGCGGAGAATTGCTCACGGTCGAAGTGTCCGTGGAACCGATCACCCTCAACGAAACCGACTGCCTGCTGCTGACCGCTCGCGACGTGAGCCTGCTGAAAAATGCCGAAGCGCAGATCCGCCACCTGGCCTATCACGATCCGCTGACCAACCTGCCCAACCGCGCGCTGCTGATGGATCGCCTGAGCCAGCAGATCGCCTTGCTCAAGCGCCACAACCTGCGCGGCGCCCTGATGTTCCTCGACCTCGACCACTTCAAGCACATCAACGACTCGCTCGGCCACCCGGTGGGCGATACGGTGCTGAAGATCATCACGGCGCGCCTTGAAGCCAGCGTGCGCATGGAGGACACCGTCGCGCGCCTGGGTGGCGACGAATTCGTGGTGCTGCTCAGTGGCCTCGAAGGCACGCGCAATGAAGTCTCGGCCCAGGTCCGCGAGCTGGCCGATACCTTGCGCGAGTTGCTGTCCGAGCCGATGTTTCTCGACGGCCAACGCCTGCAAGTGACGCCCAGTATCGGTATCGCGCTGATTCCTGATCACGGCTCGACCCCGACCGACCTGCTCAAACGCGCCGACATCGCGCTCTACCGGGCCAAGGACTCCGGCCGCAACACCGCGCAGATGTATCACAACACCATGCAGAAGGCCGCCAGCGAGCGCCTGCGCATGGAAACCGACCTGCGCCTGGCCCTTTCCCGGGGCGAATTCGATGTGCATTTCCAACCCCAGGTCGACGCGCGGGACAACCGCATCGTCGGCGCCGAAGCGCTGGTACGCTGGAACCACCCGGAGCTCGGCGCGCAATCCCCGGCCGAATTCATCAAGGTGCTGGAGGACAGCGGCCTGATCCTGGAGGTCGGCACCTGGATCGTCGACGAAGCCTGCGATGCCTTCAGGCAACTGATTGCCCTGGGGTTGATCGACCCGCTGCAGTTCAGCCTTTGCGTGAACATCAGCCCCCGGCAGTTCCGCCAGAACGACTTCGTCGAGCGCATCGAACACAGCCTCGAGAGCCACGGCCTGCCCTGCTCGATGCTGAAACTGGAAATCACCGAGGGCATCGTCATCCAGAACCTGGAAGACACCATCAGCAAAATGCGCCGCCTGAAAAAACTTGGCGTCAGTTTCGCCATGGATGACTTCGGCACCGGGTATTCCTCGCTGACCTACCTCAAGCGCCTGCCGGTCGATACCCTGAAAATCGACCAGTCGTTCATTCGCGACGCCACCACCGACCCCAACGACGCCGAGATCATCCGCGCCATCGTCGCCATGGCGCGCAGCCTGGAATTGAAAGTGATTGCCGAAGGGGTCGAGACGCCGGAACAACTGGAGTTTCTCCAGGGGCTGGGCTGCCACCTGTACCAAGGTTATCTGCACAGCAAGCCCTTGCCGGTGGAGGCGTTTCAGAAGCTGCTGCGTTGATCGGGGTCCTCCTGCGGGACGCATACCTGAGTATGAATCGCTAAAACCTACACATGACACCACTGACCCTGCGTACAAATGACGCGGCGCCGGCCACCCCGTACATTTGATCCCACGACGACGGCATGCCCCCCGCACCGCCGTCGGCTGATCGCTGACAGTCGATCACCCTCCCTGGCAATACCCGGCCCTACCCTTCCCGATCACAGGGCCGGTTTTTTTGCGCCCGCATACCCGTTATGCGGGCGCTTTTTTATAGGTCATATCGACCAGGTCGTAGTCAATGTGACCTTTTCGCATCGAGTCATATAGACACGGCAGCAGCAGTCCACCGGGTAAAACCTGGCGATTGCGGGCGGCACGAGTCTTGATAGGGCTACGCCCATATGCCGAACGTCAACATCAAGGAGCTGATATGCACCGCAACACCTATCCGGCAGCGATGACGCTGTCGCGGCCACTGCACAACCCTGTTCCGTCCGTGAACATTGAGGTGATCCATGGGTGAATACCGCAAATTATGGTGGTCGCTGATCGGCGTCCTCGGCGTGACCTTCTGCCTGCTGGGCTGGTTCGGTCGCGAGATCTACCGCCAGGCTCCGCCGATCCCCGAGCAGGTGCAGAGCGCCGATGGCACCACGCTGTTCCGCGCCGCTGACATCCTGGATGGCCAGACAGCCTGGCAGAGCATCGGCGGCATGCAGCTGGGCTCGATCTGGGGCCACGGTGCGTACCAGGCGCCGGACTGGACGGCCGACTGGCTGCACCGCGAACTGCTCGCCTGGCTGGACCTGGCGGCGCAACAGCGTTTTGCCAAAGCCTATCGGGATATCGATGACGACCAGCAAGCCCTGCTGCGCCATCAACTCAAACGCGAATACCGCGGCAACCGCCTGGTCAACGGCACCCTGGTGCTCAGCGAGCGCCGCATCCAGGCCATCGCAAAAACAGCAGCGTACTACCACGCACTGTTCAGCAACGACCCGTCGCTGCACGGCAGCCGCGAAAGTTTCGCGATGAAAGAAAACACCCTGCCCGATGCCGCCCGGCGCGAGCAACTGACCCACTTTTTCTTCTGGACCGCCTGGGCCGCCGCCACCGAGCGCGACGGTCAAACGGCGACGTTTACCAACAACTGGCCCCACGAACCCCTGATCGATAACAACGCCACGGCCGAGAACATGGTCTGGTCGATTGTCAGCATCGTCGTGTTGCTGGCGGGCATCGGCTTCCTGGTCTGGGGCTGGGCGTTCCTGCGTAACCACGAGGAAGGCGAACCCAAGGTGCCGGCGCAGGATCCGCTGAGCCTGATCAAGCTCACGCCTTCGCAAAAGGCCCTGGGCAAGTACCTGCTTCTGGTCGGTGCGCTGTTCGGCTTCCAAGTGCTGATGGGCGGCGTGACCGCGCACTACACCGTTGAGGGCCAGGATTTCTACGGCCTGCCACTGTCGAAGTGGTTCCCCTATTCGCTGACCCGGACCTGGCATCTGCAGAGCGCGATGTTCTGGATTGCCACCGGCTTCCTCGCCGCCGGGCTGTTTCTGGCGCCGTTCATCAACGGCGGCAAAGACCCCAAATACCAGAAGCTGGGCGTGGACCTGTTGTTCTGGGCCCTGGTGCTGGTGGTCGTGGGTTCCTACACCGGCAACTTCCTCGCCATCGCGCAACTGATGCCCGTCGAATGGAGTTTCTGGCTCGGTCACCAGGGTTACGAGTACGTCGACCTGGGCCGCCTGTGGCAGATCGCCAAGTTTGCCGGGATCGTGTTCTGGCTGGTGCTGATGCTGCGCGCGATGGTGCCTGCCCTGCGCCAGCCCGGTGACAAAAACCTGCTGGCGCTATTGGCCTGTTCGGTGATTGCCATCGGCCTGTTCTATGGCGCGGGCCTGTTCTACGGCGAACGCACCAACCTGTCGGTCATGGAGTACTGGCGCTGGTGGGTCGTGCATCTGTGGGTCGAAGGCTTCTTCGAAGTGTTCGCCACCACCGCGCTGGCGTTCATCTTCACCAGCATGGGCCTGGTGTCCAAGCGCCTGGCGACGACCGCGACGCTGGGGTCGGCCTCGCTGTTCATGCTCGGTGGTGTGCCCGGGACCTTCCACCATATCTATTTTTCCGGCACCACCACACCGGTGATGGCGGTCGGCGCGACGTTCAGTGCACTGGAAGTGGTCCCGCTCATTTTGCTGGGTTATGAGGCCTGGGAAAACTGGCACCTCAAGGAACGCGCGGCGTGGATGACGAAAATTCGCTGGCCGCTGCAGTTTTTCATCGCCACCGCGTTCTGGAACATGCTCGGGGCCGGTGTCTTCGGGTTCCTGATCAACCCGCCGATTTCGCTGTATTACATCCAGGGTCTGAACACTACGCCACTGCACGCCCACGCCGCGCTGTTCGGCGTCTACGGCTCGCTGGCACTGGGTTTCAGCCTGTTGATCCTGCGTTACCTGCGGCCGAACCTGCAGTTCAACGATCGCCTGATGAACACCGGTTTCTGGTGGCTCAACGGCGGGCTGGCGCTGATGATTTTCACCAGCCTGCTGCCCATCGGCATCCTGCAGTTCTATGCCAGCGCCAGCCAGGGCTTGTGGTACGCCCGCAGCGAGGCGTTCATGCAACAGGACCTGCTGCAAACCCTGCGCTGGGTGCGCACCTTCGGCGACATCGTGTTCCTGGTCGGCGCGTTTGCGGTGATCTGGCAAATCGCCGGCGGGCTGCTGTTTTCGTCCCGCCATCCGCGCGCCGTGAACACCCAGACGGTCGGCCAGCGTTAAACCGGCAAGCACAAAAAAAGGGCGCCATTGGCGCCCTTTTTTGTTGCTCGGCCTTAGTGCTGCAGGGCCGGCTTTTGCTCCCCGTTGATCGGGATGCGCTTGGCCTTTGCCTCTTCCGGAACGACCCGCAACAGGTCAATGCTCAACAGACCATTGCGCAGGTCTGCGGCCTTGATCTCGATGTGATCGGCCAGACGGAAGGACAGCTTGAAGGCCCGCTGGGCGATGCCTTGATGCAGGAAGGTCACGCCTTCGTTCGCATCACGTTTGCCGCCACTGATGGTCAGCACGCCCTTCTCGACCTGCAGCTCCAGGTCATCTTCCTGGAAACCGGCCGCCGCCACGACGATACGGTATTGATCGTCACCGTGTTTTTCCACGTTGTAGGGAGGGTAAGAGCTGCCTGGCTCGTTACGCAGGGCCGTTTCGAACAGGTCGTTGAAACGGTCGAAACCTACCGAGGAACGGAACAGAGGCGCGAGGGAAAATGCAGTAGTCATGATTCAAATCTCCTGAAAACAATCAGCAAGTTTTTTTGTCTCCGCGACCCGAATTCGGCATCGCGTAACCCTTAGATAGGGACCGCCGATTGCATTTCAAGAGCTTTTTTTCAGATTTTTTTTCAAGCGGCCTGCGCCACTGGCAAACCGAGCAAACGCGAAACCTGATCCGGTTCCGTCTCGCGTCGCAGCACGGTGAACAGCGCCACCGCCTCGGGATAATTGCGCGTCAACATCGCCAGCCACTGCTTCAAGCGACCCGGCGACTGGCGTGGCGTCATTTGCGCCTTGGCCTGCAGCCAGAAATCCTGGATCAGCGGCAACAGCTCGGCCCAGCTCATTTCGACCACTTCTTCACCGGCACGGGCTGCCATGATCTGCCGGCCCAGGTCCGGACGCGACACCAGGCCGCGACCGAGCATGATGTCTTCCACGCCGCTGATTTCCCGGCAACGACGCCAGTCTTCGACACTCCAGATGTCGCCATTGGCGAACACCGGCACCTTCACCACGTCCTGCACGCGCGGAATCCATTCCCAGTGGGCCGGTGGTTTATAGCCATCGGTCTTGGTTCGCGCATGCACCACGATGTGTTCCGCACCGCCGTCAGCCAGGGCCGTGGCGCAGTCCAGCGAGCCATCCGGGCTGTCGAAACCCAGGCGCATCTTCGCGGTGACCGGAATGTGCGCCGGCACCGCGCGACGGACATGCTCGACAATCCGGTTCAACAGCTCGGGCTCCTTGAGCAGCACTGCCCCACCCCGCGACTTGTTGACGGTCTTGGCCGGGCAACCGAAATTCAGGTCGATGACTTCAGAGCCCAATTCGCAGGCCAGCGCCGCGTTTTCCGCCAGGCACACCGGATCGGAACCCAGCAGCTGCACGCGCAAGGGCACACCGGCGGCGGTACGCGCACCGGTCAGCAGCTCAGGGCCGAATTTGTGGAAGTAGGCCGGGGTCAGCAACTGGTCGTTGATCCGGATGAACTCGGTCACGCACCAATCGATACCACCCACCCGGGTCAGCACGTCCCGCAGGATGTTGTCGACCAACCCCTCCATGGGTGCCAGGGCAATTTGCATGAGAAACACACTCGACGAAAAACGTGCGGCAGTTTACTGGATTACGCGGGAAACCGCAGAACATCAAAGATTCCCCGTGGGGGCTCCCATCAGCTCTTCAGCAGATCCAACACCGGCAACGCCGGGCCATAGCCTTCGATGAACTCGGCCGGCATGCGTTTGGGCCGACCCGTGGACAGTTCGATGCAGACAAACGTGGTTTGCGCGCGCAACAACGTGGCGTTGTCGCGCGGGCGCTTGAGCTGGAAGTGTCGGGTCATTTTCAGGCGCTGGTCCCAATCGACGATCCAGGTCGCCAGTTGCAACTGGTCACCCTCGTAGGCCGCCGCCAGGTAATCGATCTCGTGACGCACCACCGCCATCGCCCGGTCCAGGCGCCGGTACTCGACCAGATCCAGACCCAGGCGCTGAGAGTGGCGCCAGGCGCAGCGTTCGAGCCAACTCACGTACACCGCGTTATTGGCGTGCCCCAGGCCATCGATGTCCTCGGCGCCCACTTCCAGATCGATGATAAATGGCGTTGCCCGATCCCAGCCCATGCCCCACTCCCGGTCAGATTGTTTCGACCGGGGCAGTGTAACGGATGCTCAGGCCGATTGGCGCGATTGCAGGCTGCGGCCGGCCAGCAGTGATAACACGCCATCAATGACACGCGGGTCGGCCAGCACCCGTTGATGACCGCCCTCGGGCAGGCGCAACAATCGGCTGTCGAACCAGGCGTCGTGGATCAACTGGGATTCCTTGACCGAGACCAGGCGGTCGTCTTCGGCATGAACGATCAGCCCGGGCATGTCCAGCTGATAGTGTGCGACGTCCAGTGCCGCCGCGCGCATCCCGACGTCTTTTTCAACCTCACGGATGAACGCCGAGCGGGCTTTGGGCGGCAGTCGCACGTAACGGGCAAAACCTCGCAGCACCCCGAGAATCCTGGCCGGTGCCGCAATCGTCACCAAGGTTTCGGTCCGCAGCCCCAACTGGACCGCCAGCATGGCACTGGCGCCGCCCATCGAGTGGCCGATGACCGCCTGCAAGGGCGGCAGTTCGGCGGCGGCTTCAAGCATGGCGCGGGCGAACAGCATGACATTCGCTTCACGGCCAGGGGAACGGCCGTGACCCGGACCATCCAGCGCCACCACGGAGTATCCGGCCTCGACCAGCGCCGTGATCAGGCTGGCAAACTGGGTCGGCCGTCCTTCCCAACCGTGCATCAGCAACACCGCCGGGCCTTGCCCCCAGCGCAGGGCCGAGAGACCGAAACGCAGGGTGATACGCTCGGATCTTGCCAGCAGTGGCAATTCCCAGTCACGCGGCGGCAGATCCCGCGGCGTCATGAACGCCAGTCGCATTTTTGCTGCGACCAGCTTCGGTGCAAACCAGCCCAAGGTGCCATTAACGCCACGAACCCACTTCAACGTGCTCATCGCTCTCACTCCCCAGGCCAGTGCCTTCAGGTCATAGCACCGCCGACTTGGCGGCACGCAGCAATCGATCGGACAACTCTCCCGGTCCCAGCGCCCGTGCCAGGGCCAGGCCACCGACCATCAGCGCCATATCGGCCAATGCCTTGTCGGTGTCTTCCGGGCTGGCCGCCAACTGCGCGACCATCAACTCCACATGCTCGTTCAACGCCACACGGAACGCGTCCGGCAGACGCCCCAGCTCGCCGACCGACGCCGGGATCGGGCAGGCCGACTCAGACGAATCGCGGTGTTTGCGTGACAGGTAGAACGCTGCGACCAGAGCGCGACGCTCTTCACCGGTCAACTCGGCGTCCATGTCGGCAATCAGTCCACGGCGGTGACCGAGCAGTTGCTTGAACGCCTCCAGCATCATCGCGTCCTTGCTTTCGAAGTGCGCATAGAAGCCGCCCACCGTCAGGCCGGCTGCCCCCATCACTTCGCCCACACTCGGTTCAGCCGGGCCACGCTGTATGAGCGCAGCACTGGCGGCCTTGAGAATGCGTTCGCGGGTTTGAGCTTTTTTGTCGTTCATCGTTGCCTCCAAATATTACGACTAGAATATTATTCTCATAATAATTTTCTGCAAGCCGTGATTGTGACCGTCGGTCTGAAGCGCCGTGGGAAAGAAATGAGGGATTTTGGTCAAACGCCAGACAAACAAAAGGGCCATTCAATAATTGAATGACCCTTATAAAATCCCGCAGAGCGGGTAATCGTGGCGTCCCCTAGGGGACTCGAACCCCTGTTACCGCCGTGAAAGGGCGGTGTCCTAGGCCACTAGACGAAGGGGACGCAAAACCTTCTATGCAACTGATCAGTGCTGAGTGCTGATCGATTCAAGGCCGGTGTGGCCAGACCTTGAACTGTAAATTGGTGGAGCTAAGCGGGATCGAACCGCTGACCTCCTGCATGCCATGCAGGCGCTCTCCCAGCTGAGCTATAGCCCCGGATTTTTCGCCTCGCGGCGGAGCGACATCTTGCAACATCGCTTCTGTAAAACTGGCGTCCCCTAGGGGACTCGAACCCCTGTTACCGCCGTGAAAGGGCGGTGTCCTAGGCCACTAGACGAAGGGGACGCAAACCCTTCTATACAACTGATCAGCGCTGAGTGCTGATCGCTTCAAGGCCGGTGTGGCCAGACCTTGAAGTGTAAATTGGTGGAGCTAGACGGGATCGAACCGTCGACCTCTTGCATGCCATGCAAGCGCTCTCCCAGCTGAGCTATAGCCCCTCATCGCTGAGGACGGGGCGAATCTTAATGGCGCTTCGGAAACGTGTCAAATTTATTTTTAACAATTTCCAAAATTTTTTGCCGACATAACAATCACTTACCGCCCTGCCCCGTAAATCCGGGGGTGTCTCCGTTCCCGTAGCCGCCACCCGTGAGGGCGGCTACGGGAAGACGCCCTGAATCAGGCGATGTTACCCAGCAGTTTTTCCCACTCCTTGTTTTCCTTCTTCGACACGCCACCGAGCAGATCGATGGCCTGGCGCAGACGGAAACGGGTCAGGTCCGGACCAAGGATTTCCATGGCATCGAGCACCGACACCGAGCTCGCCTGCCCCGTGATGGCGGCAAACATCAACGGCATCGCGTCACGCAGCTTCAGCTCCAGGGATTCGACCACCGCCTGGATCGTCGCGGTAATGTTGTCCTTTTCCCACTGACGCAGGCTCTCCAGCTTCCACAGGATCAACTGCATCAACTGACGAACCTGATCGCCCGAGAGTTTCTTCGACTCGAACAGACTGGCATCCGGGTTGACGCCACCGGCAAAGAAGAACCCTGCCAGCGGTGCGACCTGGCTGAAGGTCTCCACCCGGCCCTGGACATGCGGTGCGATCTTCATCATGTAGTCGGGGTTGAACGCCCACTTCTGCACCCGCGCGGCAAACTCTTCCACCGGCAGGTCACGCAGCCACTGGCCGTTGAGCCACGACAGCTTCTCGATGTCGAAAATCGGCCCGCCGAGGGAGACGCGGCTCAGGTCGAAGTGGTCGACCATTTCCTGCAGCGAGAACTTTTCGCGCTCGTCCGGCATCGACCAGCCCATGCGCCCCAGGTAATTGAGCATGGCTTCCGGCATGAACCCCATGCGCTCGTAGAACGTCACCGAAGTCGGGTTCTTGCGCTTGGACAGCTTGCTCTTGTCCGGATTACGCAGCAGCGGCATGTAGCACAGCTGCGGCTGCTCCCAAC
This sequence comes from Pseudomonas sp. IT-P12, assembly GCF_949767465.1. Classification (NCBI taxonomy): domain Bacteria; kingdom Pseudomonadati; phylum Pseudomonadota; class Gammaproteobacteria; order Pseudomonadales; family Pseudomonadaceae; genus Pseudomonas; species Pseudomonas sp. IT-P12. The sequence goes on from NZ_CATKPY010000021.1 coordinate 472,625, forward strand.
CGAAATACTCGTACAGCAGGATCAGTTTCGGTGCCGAAGGCAGCCATTCTTCGCCGCGCAACACGTGGGTGATGCCCATCAGATGGTCGTCGACCACGTTGGCCAGGAAGTACGTCGGCAGGCCGTCGGTCTTCATCAGCACCTGCATGTCCATGCGATCCCACGGGATCTCGACATCGCCACGCAGCATGTCCGGAACCACGCACACACCTTCGCTCGGCACTTTCATGCGGATCACGTGCGGTTCGCCGGCGGCCAGGCGCCGAGCGACTTCTTCCTTGGACAGCAGCAATGCGCGGCCGTCATAACGCGGGGTTTCGCCACGGGCCATCTGCTCGGCACGCATCTGGTCCAGCTCTTCGGCGGTGCAGAAGCACGGGAACGCATGCCCCAGGTCCACCAGTTGCTGGCAGTACTTCTGATAGATATCGCCACGCTCGCTTTGCCGGTAAGGACCGTGCGGACCACCCACGTCCGGACCTTCACTCCAGTCGATACCCAGCCAGCGCAGGGCGTCGAAAATCTGCTGCTCGGACTCGCGGGTCGAACGCAACTGGTCGGTATCCTCGATCCGCAGGATGAACTCACCGCCGTGCTGCTTGGCGAAGCAGTAGTTGAACAAGGCGATGTAAGCGGTACCTACGTGGGGGTCCCCGGTAGGCGATGGCGCAATGCGCGTGCGGACGGTGGTCATGGCAAGTCTCGAAATGAAGATGAAACAAAGCGCGAATGTTAACAGGCGTTGCCCGCCCGGCTCCAGTGAGCAGGGCATTTAAGCCAAGCTTGCCTCTACAAGGGGCCGCCACCGCGATGAATGACGGATTATCACCCGATGGCATTTACCCACTATTGGCTGTATGCCAAATTCGCCTGCTGATAACTTTCCTTACAATTTCTCGACTACAGTTTGCCCCATGCCTGCCCAACTCAAGCGCCGCCTGCTCATTTTCCTGTTGATTGTCCTGCTGATTGCCGGGGGCTTTTTTGCCCACTGGTTCTTCAAGGGGCGGTTTTATGAAAGCACCGACAACGCCTATGTCCAGGGTGAAATCACCCGCGTGTCGAGCCAGCTGGGCGCGCGCATCGACCAAGTGCTGGTGCAGGACAACCAGCACGTGGAGAAAGGCCAACTGCTGATCAGGCTCGAAGGCGATGACTTCCAGCTCGCCGTCGACCGCGCCAATGCCACGCTCGCCACCCGCCAGGCCGAACGCCTGCAGGCACAGAGCAAACTGACCCAGCAAGCCAGCCTGATTGCGGCCAGCGAAGCCCAAGTGGCCTCCAGCCAGGCCAGCCTCGGCCGCTCGCAAATCGACCTGGCCCGCGCGCAAGCCTTGCGCAAACCGGGCTACGTTTCCGAGGAACGGGTCACCACCCTTTCGGCCGACAACCACATTGCCCGCTCGCAGGTGAGCAAGGCCCAGGCCGACGCGCAAGGCCAGCGCCAGCAAGTCGACTCCCTGAATGCCGAAATCAAGCGCCTCGACGCGATGATCGCCAACGCCAGGACCGACCTGGCCCAGGCCGAGCTCAACCTCACCCGCAGCGAAATCCACGCCCCCATCAGCGGTCTGATCGGCCAGCGCGCGGCGCGCAACGGCCAGTACGTGCAGGCCGGCGCCTATCTGCTGTCGATCGTCCCGGACCAGGACATCTGGATCCAGGCCAACTTCAAGGAAACCCAGATCGGCCACATGCAGCCCGGCCAGAAAGCCGAGCTGACCTTCGATGCCTACAGCGACACGCCCATCGAGGCACGGGTCGACAGCCTGTTCGCCGCCTCGGGCGCGCAGTTCAGCCTGTTGCCACCGGACAATGCCACGGGCAACTTCACCAAAGTCGTCCAACGGATCCCGGTCAAACTGACCTTCGCCGCAGACAACCCGCTGCGCGGCAGGATTCGCCCGGGCATGTCGGTCACCGCGACAGTGAACATCAAAGACAGCCCTGACGATGGCCGGTGATCAACTGATCCGCCCGGTCGGAGAACCGACCCGGCGGGACTGGATTGCGGTGATGAGCGTGATGCTCGGCGCGTTCATGGCAGTGCTCGACATTCAGATCACCAACTCGTCGCTCAAGGACATTCAGGGCGCGCTGTCGGCGACCCTGGAAGAAGGCTCGTGGATCTCGACTTCGTACCTGGTCGCGGAAATCATCATGATTCCGCTGACGGCCTGGCTGGTGCAGTTGCTCTCGGCGCGCCGCCTGGCGGTCTGGGTGTCGCTCGGGTTTCTCGTCGCGTCGCTGCTCTGTTCCATGGCCTGGAGCCTGGAAAGCATGATCGTGTTCCGTGCCCTGCAAGGGTTCACCGGCGGTGCGCTGATCCCGCTGGCATTCACCCTGACCCTGATCAAGCTGCCGGAGCATCACCGCGCCAAGGGCATGGCCATGTTCGCCATGACGGCGACGTTCGCGCCCTCCATCGGTCCGACACTGGGTGGCTGGCTCACGGAAAACTGGGGGTGGGAATACATCTTCTACATCAACGTGCCGCCAGGCCTGATCATGATCGCCGGCCTGATGTATGGCCTGGAGAAGAAGGCAGCGCACTGGGAGCTGCTCAAAAGCACCGACTACACGGGGATTGTCACGCTCGGGATCGGCCTAGGCTGTCTGCAGGTGTTTCTCGAGGAGGGTCATCGCAAGGACTGGCTCGAATCGGACCTGATCGTCACCCTCGGCAGCATTGCCCTGATCAGCCTGATCACCTTTGTGATCGTGCAGTTCTCCAAGCCCAACCCGCTGATCAACCTCGGCATCCTGGGCAACCGCAACTTCGGCCTCTCGAGCATTTCCAGCATCGGCATGGGGGTCGGCCTGTATGGCTCGATCTATCTGCTGCCGCTGTACCTGGCGCAGATCCAGAACTACAACGCCCTGCAGATCGGCGAGGTGATCATGTGGATGGGCGTGCCGCAGCTGTTCCTGATTCCGCTGGTGCCGAAACTCATGAAAATTGTCTCGCCGAAATGGCTGTGCACCCTGGGTTTCGGGCTGTTCGGGCTGGCGAGTTTCTCTTCGGGCGTGCTGAACCCGGATTTCGCCGGGCCGCAGTTCAATCAGATCCAGATCATCCGCGCCCTGGGCCAGCCGCTGATCATGGTGACCATTTCGCTGATCGCCACCGCCTACATCCTGCCGCAGGACGCTGGCTCGGCGTCGAGCCTGTTCAACATCCTGCGCAACCTCGGCGGAGCGATCGGTATCGCCCTCCTCGCCACGCTGCTGGATGCTCGGACCAAGACCTATTTTGATTATCTGCGCGAAGCGATCGTGCCGACCAACCCGCAGGTGGCCGAGCGCATTGCGTCACTGACGGACCGGTTTGGCAGCGAAACGGCGGCGCTGGGCAAACTCAGCGAGATCGCCCATCAGCAGGCGTCGATCATGGCTTACAACGATGCGTTTCATTTTGTCGGGATTGCGCTGGGGATCAGCATGGTGGCGGTGTTGCTGACCAAGGCGTTGCCGGCGGGGTTGAAGGCTGGGGAAGCGCATTGAGTTTTGTGGTGTCGCTTCTGGCCTCATCGCGAGCAAGCCCGCTCCCACAGTTATTGCGTGTGCCACAAATATTGGGTACGACGCGGTAAGTGTGGGAGCGGGCTTGCTCGCGATGGGGCCAGCCCAGGCACCGCAAAAAATTCAAACCTCGATCAACCGCTCCCGCAACTTGCTGATCTCGTCGCGCATCTGCGCCGCCGCTTCGAATTCCAGGTCGCGGGCCAGTTGGTACATTTTCTCTTCCAGCGCCTTGATGCGCTTGGCGATCTCGCCCGGCGAGCGCAATTCGGCTTCGTACTTGGCGCTTTCCTCGGCAGCCTTGGCCATGCCTTTGCGCTTCTTGCTGCGCGAGCCGGGCACGGTAGCGCCTTCCATGATGTCGGCGACGTCCTTGGTCACGCCTTTGGGGACGATGCCATTGGCCAGGTTGAACGCGATCTGCTTGTCGCGCCGCCGCTCGGTTTCGCCGATCGCCCGCTCCATCGAACCGGTAATCCTGTCCGCGTAAAGAATCGCCCGACCATTGAGGTTGCGCGCCGCCCGGCCGATGGTCTGGATCAGCGAGCGCTCGGAACGCAGGAAGCCCTCCTTGTCCGCATCGAGAATCGCCACCAGCGACACCTCGGGCATGTCCAGGCCTTCGCGCAGCAGGTTGATGCCCACCAGCACATCGAAGGTGCCCAGGCGCAGGTCGCGGATGATTTCCACCCGCTCCACGGTGTCGATGTCCGAGTGCAGGTAGCGCACCCGTACGCCATGGTCGGCCAGGTAATCGGTCAGGTCTTCGGCCATGCGCTTGGTCAGCGTGGTGACCAGCACCCGCTCATCGACGGCGACGCGCTGGGTGATTTCCGACAGCAAGTCGTCGACCTGGGTCAATGCCGGGCGAATCTCGATCTGCGGGTCCACCAGACCGGTCGGGCGCACCACCATGTCGATGACACGCCCGGCGTGCTCGGCCTCGTAATTGCCCGGCGTTGCCGAGACGAAGATGGTCTGCGGGCTCACCCCTTCCCATTCGTCGAACCGCATGGGCCGGTTGTCCAGCGCCGACGGCAGACGGAAACCGTACTCCACCAGGGTCTCCTTGCGCGAACGGTCGCCCTTATACATGGCCCCCACTTGCGGCACGCTGACATGGGACTCATCGATCACCAGCAAGGCGTCGGCGGGCAGGTAGTCGTAGAGCGTCGGTGGCGCCGCGCCGGCCGGACGCCCGGACAGGTAGCGCGAATAGTTTTCGATGCCGTTGCAATAGCCCAGCTCGAGGATCATCTCCAGGTCGAATCGCGTGCGCTGTTCCAGGCGCTGGGCTTCCACCAGCTTGTTGTTGGAGCGCAGGTACTCCAGGCGTTCCTGCAACTCCACCTTGATGCCCTCCACGGCATCGAGCAGGGTTTCACGCGGGGTGACGTAGTGGCTCTTCGGATAGAAGGTGAAGCGCGGCAGCTTGCGGATCACCTCACCGGTCAACGGGTCGAAGGCCGAGAGGCTCTCCACTTCGTCGTCGAACAACTCGATGCGGATTGCCTCGAAATCGGATTCCGCCGGATGGATGTCGATCACGTCACCGCGGACACGGAAGGTCGCACGGGCGAAATCCATGTCGTTGCGGGTGTATTGCAGGTCGGCGAGGCGGCGCAACAACGCGCGCTGGTCGAGCCTGTCGCCGCGATCCACGTGCAACACCATTTTCAGGTAGGTTTCCGGGCTGCCCAGACCGTAGATGCACGACACTGTGGTGACGATGATCGCGTCCTTGCGCTCCAGCAACGCCTTGGTCGCGGACAGGCGCATCTGCTCGATATGGTCGTTGATCGAGGCATCTTTCTCGATGAAGGTGTCCGAGGACGGCACGTAGGCTTCGGGTTGATAGTAGTCGTAGTAGGACACGAAGTATTCGACGGCATTGTTCGGGAAAAACGCCTTGAACTCTCCGTACAACTGCGCGGCCAGGGTCTTGTTCGGTGCCAGTACCAGCGTCGGGCGCTGGACCTGGGCGATCACGTTGGCGATGCTGAACGTCTTGCCCGAACCGGTAACGCCGAGCAGCGTCTGGTGCGCCAGCCCGGCCTCGATGCCCTCGACCATCAGGCGAATGGCTTCCGGCTGGTCGCCGGCGGGCTCGAATCGGGTGACTAGCTGGAATTCAGACATGAAATACCCTCTGGGTCGCGCCCGTCCGGGTCAACCGGACAGCAACGAAAAAGACCGCAAACGACCGAAATCGCCCGAGGAAAAAACTGGATTGCGCTCAATGTGGAGTCGATTGCCCGCTCTTTCAAGACAAACGCCCTACATCCCTTAAAGACTATGACGCGGCCAATCGACTAACGGTCGAAAAATAATCGGAAAAACTTACGGTAAAAGCCGATTCGGCTGTCGCCATCACTCGCAGATGGCCTCTATACTAGCTCCCCGTTTGTGCACCGCTCTAGTGCATTCGGCTGGAGCGCGACACGTCCCTCCACACTCCATTCAGAGCCGCCGCAAAAATGAGCCTGTTCTCCGCTGTCGAAATGGCACCACGCGATCCAATCCTGGGCCTCAACGAAGCATTCAACGCCGATACCCGTACCAGCAAGGTCAACCTGGGGGTCGGTGTTTACTGCAACGAGGAGGGGCGAATTCCACTCCTGCGCGCCGTTGTCGAAGCCGAGACGATTCGCGTCGCTCAACACGCTTCCCGTGGTTACCTGCCGATCGACGGTATTGCTGCCTATGACCAGGCGGTGCAGAAACTGCTGTTCGGCAATGATTCGCCACTGATCGCCGCTGGCCGCGTGGTCACCACCCAAGCCGTTGGCGGTACCGGTGCGCTGAAAATCGGCGCCGACTTCCTCAAGCAGCTGCTGCCGAACGCCGTCGTCGCCATCAGCGACCCGAGCTGGGAAAACCACCGCGCGCTGTTCGAAACCGCCGGTTTCCCGGTGCAGAACTACCGTTACTACGATGCTGCGACCCACGACGTCAACCGCGCCGGCCTGCTGGAAGACCTCAATGCCCTGCCTTCCGGCTCCATCGTTGTGCTGCACGCCTGCTGTCACAACCCGACCGGCGTCGACCTGAGCCCGGCGGACTGGAAAAACGTTCTCGAAGTGGTCAAGGCCAAAGGTCACGTACCGTTCCTCGACATGGCTTACCAGGGCTTTGGCGACGGCATCGACGAAGACGCCGCAGCCGTGCGCCTGTTCGCTGAGTCGGGGCTGACGTTCTTCGTCTCCAGCTCGTTCTCCAAGTCCTTCTCGCTGTACGGCGAGCGCGTGGGCGCTCTGTCGATCGTCAGCGAGTCGAAGGAAGAAAGCGCGCGCGTGCTGTCGCAAGTCAAACGCGTGATCCGCACCAACTACTCCAACCCGCCGACCCACGGCGCGAGCATCGTTGCCGCCGTGCTGAACAATCCGGAACTGCGCGCCCAGTGGGAAGCGGAACTGGCCGAGATGCGCCTGCGCATTCGCGGCATGCGCACGCAGATGGTCGACCTGCTGGCCCAACAGGCGCCGCAGCGCGACTTCAGCTTCGTCGGTCGTCAGCGCGGCATGTTCTCCTACTCCGGCCTGAGCGTTGAACAGGTTCACCGCCTGCGCAACGAATTCGGCATCTATGCCCTGGACACCGGCCGCATCTGCGTGGCCGCGCTGAACCAGAGCAACATCGATGTCGTCACCAAGGCGATCGTTGCGGTGATCTGAGTCGTCGAGCAGTAAAAAAAACGGGAAGCCAATGAGCTTCCCGTTTTTTATTTGTCCAAGATAATTCTCAAACCGCCCCCCAGGCCCCCTAGACTGCACACAGATCGATGGTGGGAGCGAACCTCCTCGCCCCTACAGGCTTCATGTACACCCATGAGTTCAGACGAGAATGCCAATGAAAAACGATGACCTGCGCGCAGAGCGCGATGACCTGGACGACCTCGACGTGTTCGTCCCCCGCCCCCCGGCAAAACGCGCCAACAACCTGGTACTGCAAGTGGCGGCCGGGGTGTTCCTCGGCGGTCTGGCCCTGTGGCTGGTGCAACTGGGCGCGACGCTGCTCTACGCCAAACTGATGCTCGGCACGATCACCTTCGGCGGCTAGGCCAGTTCGCTCGCACGCTGGCTGGCGGCGTCGTCGAAGGCGACGTACAGCGATTCCGCGACCTGGCTCTTGATCGCCTTGGTGCTTTCCAGGCCCAGGACAAACCCTTCGGCCTTGCCCCCAGCACGGTTCAAGTCGGCAGCGGTACTGGCTTGCGTGATCGCATCGAACAGTTTCTCGGCGTGTGGGCCAACCCCTTTAGGCAGGCTGATTTGTCCGATGCTCATGCGAACACCCCGTGGGTGCAGGCGGTGAAGGTTGAATGGTTCATGGCGCGTACCTTTTCGGCGAATGGCCGGCAGCGTGTGTTACCACTTCCGGGCCGCCATGGTAGACCTGCGATGCGTTTCTGGTAACCGTCAATCGACGATAAACCGCCGCCCGTCCCGATCAATCGCTCAAATTGCCATGGCGCGCTTGACTTCTCTTTTTGAATCAGTAACATGCACGCCATTCCGCGATAGCTCAGTTGGTAGAGCAAGTGACTGTTAATCACTGGGTCCCTGGTTCGAGTCCAGGTCGTGGAGCCAGACAAGGTTTCAGGGATAGCTTTCAGAATCTCTGCAAACCCTTCAAAACCCGCCTTACGGCGGGTTTTTTCGTTTATGGGATTACCTTCTCCAAATCCGCTTCCCGTTCAGCCCCACCTGCAGACCGCGCCGACGCGCTTTGGCCGGCGACGGCCTCGACCTTCCGGCTCAACCCAATGGCCGCAAAGGCTCATGCACGGGCTCAGGCTTGATCTTGACCCCATCTGATGGCAGAGCTCAGGCGAAAACCGAGTCGGCTCGCGCGGCTGTGGCCGCGTTCAAGGCATTGGGTGGCGGTTGGCAGCCGGACGACTCAAATGTTCGTGTTGCCTCGACGGCACGGTAGCGCGATGACCGGTGTGATTTCTCTCTGACCACCCACTCTGCGATCGAACGACCCATCAGGTGTTGGACGGTGATTGCGGCGTGTCGGGATTGAGTTGCTGGCGGCGGAATTGCCCCGGGGGCTGGCCATGGATCTGGCGAAAGCGCCGCGAAAAGTAGGCTTCATCGGCGAAGCCACACAACCTCGCCACCTCCCCCACAGGCCGCGTGCCGTTGAGCAGGTAATTGCGCGCCGCGTGCATCCGGCGTTCCAGCACCAGTTCGGTGAAGGTCTTGCCGATTTCCTTGCGCAACCAGTGCGTCAGGTAGGTCGGTGACAGGTAGGTCGCGGCGGCGACCTTGATCAGGTTGAGGTCCGGGTCGGCGATGTTCTTGCGTAGATACTCGGACATCCGGCTCAACGCATCGCGTCGGCTGACTTCAGCGGCGTTCTCTTCGGCCAGCCGCTTGAGCGGCTCGGCATACAAGGCACACACGCCCCCCACCAGTTGCAGCAGCAATCCCTTGAGCATCTCGCGGGTGCCGAATTGGCGGTTCTCGTCCAGCACGCGCATCTGTTCGATCAATCCGCAGACCTTGCTGAAATCCTCATCGGCAAGGATGAAGTCCAGATGCTCCTGGAAGCGAAACGGCGACAGCTCGGGCGCCAGCAGGATCGACACCTCCTCCAGATCCATCGGATCGCACTGCAGGTGCGGCAGCAGAAAGGTCTGGGAAAAATTGATCACAATGAAATTGCTGTCGGCCGGGTGCGGGATCACGTGCACGCGATGCGGCAGGATGAACGCCAGCGTGTTGCGCGGAAACGGACGTTCGACGTTACCGATGTGCTGGACGGTGTCGCCACCCAGGTTGACCTGAATCTGGAAGTATTCGTGGCGATGCGGGCTGGTTTCGGCGCGTCGGCCCTTTTTGTCGCGAATGTAGAAGTCCGTCAGCTCGCTGCGCTGCTGCATGACGTAGGTGGGAACACGACTCGGTGACGACATTTCCTGGGGATCCTCGGCAATACATGGACAGGTTGTCGTTGTGCGGCGACGAGGCCCATTGTGAGGGCGATTACGGCTCGACTTCAACACGACATAGGATGACAGCGCGATTCCGAAAAATAATTGTATCCGTGAGTGATATTTCGACTGTCCAAAAATCCCGCACAGCCTGTCTAAATCTTATTTCTTATAAAACAGATAGTTATGAATCCATCGACGCAAATATAAAGAAATGCGTCGGTAGGATTTTTCTTGGACAGATGCATTTCACGCCGTTTTCAGCGAAAAAAACGATCTAACGCCTCCGTTGATTTTGCCAGGTTGTACGACCACTGTGGCAGTCATTGCAGCCCGACTCCTTCCAAAAACAATCAAAAGGTGCGCACTCATGAACCCGTTTTTTTCTCTCGCCAATCCTCCCCCGCCCTTCCCGACTCCAAGGCGTCCCTGAACACCTGACAGCGGCTGTTCGCGCCTCTTTTTCCAGCAGAGATTTCGCTGTCCCCGGCAATGGGGGCAAGGGCTTCGGCTGCGCGCGAACCACTTGATTCACCTGACAATAAGAAGGTCCACTCATGTCGAACTCACAAACCTCTGCGTCCACCGCCCCACCGCTGAGTGCCGGCATCCGGGATGCCGTGATGCCTCAGCGCCTGCCGACACGCCGGCGCTGGATCATGCTGTCGCTGCTGCTGATTGCAACGATCATCAACTACATCGACCGGGTGAACATCTCGATTGCTGCGCCCTTCCTGTCCAAGGACCTGGGCCTGGACAAGATCGAGATGGGCCTGATTTTCTCGGCGTTCGCCTGGACTTACGCCCTCGCCCTGGTGCCTGCCGGGTTCGTGGCCGATCGCTTCGGCTCCCGGTTCACTTACGGCGTCTCGCTGATCAGTTGGTCGACAGTCACCGTCTGCCAGGGTTTTGCCACGGGCTTTGCGTCGCTGTTCGGCCTGCGCCTGGCCGTCGGCGCCATGGAAGCGCCGGCCTTTCCGGCCAACAGCCGTGCGGTGACGGTGTGGTTTCCGGCCCGGGAACGGGGCATGGCCAGCAGCATCTACGTGTGCGGCCAGTACCTGGGCACGGCACTGTTTACTGGCGCGCTTCTGTGGCTGGCCACGACCTTTGACTGGCGCCACGTGTTCTACAGCACCGGGGCACTCGGCATCGTTTTCGGGGTGATCTGGCTGTACATGTACCGCGATCCGCTGAACTGCAAGAAAGTCAGCCAGGAAGAACTGAAGTACATCGAGTCGGGCGGAGGACTGGTCAAGTGCAGTCAGGAACGCACCAAATTCAACTGGCGGCAGATTGCCGAGCTGTTCACCTATCGGCAGATCTGGGCGATTTGCATCGGCAAGTTCGCCAGCACCTCGGCGCTGTATTTTTTCCTCACCTGGTTCCCGACGTACCTGATCGAAGAGCGCCAGCTGACCACGATCAAGGCCGGGATCTTTGCCGTGATGCCGTTCGTCGGCGCAACGGTCGGCATCCTGCTGGCGGGCATCGTCTCCGACCTGTTGATCCGTCGCGGCTATTCCATGTCGTTTGCCCGCAAGTTGCCGCTGGTGGTGGGATCGATGCTGGGCATGTCGATTGTCCTGGTGAATTTCACCGATTCGAACCTGATCTGCATTGCCATCCTGACCATCGCCTTCTTTGCCCAGGGCATCGCCTCGTCGTCATGGGCGGCGGTTTCGGAAGTGGCGCCCAAGGAACTCATCGGCCTGACCGGCGGGGTCACCAGCCTGGCCGCCAACATCGGCGGGATCGTCACCCCGATCGTGATCGGCGCAATCGTCCAGTCGACAGGCTCCTTCGCCTTTGCCTTCTGGTTCATTGGCGGCGTGGCACTGATGGGCACCTTGTCCTATTCGTTCCTGCTCGGTCGCTTGCACCGCATCGAACTCAAGGTTCGTTAAGTACAGAAACGCGTTTTTCTCCAATACGAGGCGGCTTTCGTCCAACTTCGCCAAACGAAGCCGCCGTAGGCTGATGCCTTCACCAGGACAATGACAAGAAATGACCATGACCGACTACGTGTTCACCCCGGATCTGCCCGTTACCCTGCCCGTTGCCGGGAGCCCCAAGCGCTTCCCCGTCGGCCGGGTATTCTGCGTCGGACGCAATTACCCCTGGCCAGACACCCAGGGCCAGTCCCGCCAGCCACCGGTGTTTTTCATGAAACCGGCCAGCAACGTGGTGGATGCCACCGGTGAAGTGGCGTTCCCGCCCCTGACCGACGAGTTCGCCCACGAAATCGAACTGGTCGTGGCCATCGGCGAGGGCGGCGCCAATATTCCGGAAGATCAGGCACTGGCCTATGTCTGGGGCTACGGTGCCGGCCTGGACCTGACGCGTCGCGATGTCCAGCGCTCGGCCAAGAGCAATGGCTTGCCATGGGAAGGTGCCAAGGTGTTCGACGGCGCCGCGCCCATCACCGCCATTGTGCCGGTCTCCCGCGCCGGCCACCCCGAGGGTGACCTGTGGCTGAACGTCAACGGCGTGGAACGCCAGCGCGACAGCCTCGACAGCCAGATCTGGTCAGTCAGCGAAATCATCAGCCGAATTTCCCAATCGGTGGCGCTGCGGGCCGGCGACCTGATCATGACCGGCAGCCCGGCGGGCGTCGATGTGCTGCAACCCGGCGACATCATCAACGCCGGGATCGATGGCATCGGCCAGATCGAAATGCGCGTCGGCCAGCGACCTTGACCCCTCAATACAACACGCCCCAAGTGAACTGAAAAAAGGAAACAACAACATGTCCAGTCCTTTGAAAGTGGCCCTGGTAACCGGTGCAGGCAGTGGAATCGGTCGCGCCGTGGCCCTTGGCCTAATGGCCGATGGTTTCACCGTGGTCTTGGCCGGACGCCGGCCGGAACCCTTGCTGGAATTGGCTGAACTGGCGGCTGTCGACGGACACGAAGCCCTGGCGGTGCCCACGGATGTGCGCGATCCGGCCAGCGTCGATGCGCTGTTTGCCACCATCACCGTCAAATACGGACGCCTGGACGTCGTGTTCAACAATGCCGGCGTCAATGCCCCGGCCGTACCGCTGGACGAACTGACGTTCGAGCAGTGGCGCAACGTGATCGACACCAACCTCAACGGTGTTTTCCTCTGCGCCCGTGGCGCCTTCGGCCTGATGCGCCGGCAACTGCCGCAAGGTGGACGCATCATCAATAACGGCTCGATTTCGGCCCATACCCCACGCCCCTTCAGCAGCGCCTACACCGCGAGCAAACACGCGGTGTTGGGGCTGACCAAGTCCCTGGCCCTGGACGGCCGCGAATTCAACATTGCCTGCAGCCAGATCGACATTGGCAACGCCCTGACCGAAATGTCGGTGCGCATGACCAAAGGCGTGCGCCAGGCCAACGGCACCATCGCCGTGGAACCGATGGTCGACGTCAAGCACGTGGCCGATGCCGTGCGCTACATCGCCGCCCTGCCACTGGAGGCGAACGTCCTGAACATGACCGTCATGGCGACTGCCATGCCGTTTGCCGGTCGCGGTTGACCGGCCTTTTTATTCCGCTTCGCGAGGTCTACATGAAACCAGAAGTCTTGCAGCTCAGCCCGATCCTGATTCCTGAAATCAACACCCGGCTCGACGAGCTGTTTACCGTGCGCCGTTACTTCCAGCAGGCCGACAAGCAAGCCTATCTGCAAGAGCACGGTGCGAACATTCGCGGCGTGATCACCGGCGGGCACACCGGCATCACCCAGGCCGTCATGGCGCAGTTGCCCAAACTGGAAGTGGTGGCCGTCAACGGCGTGGGCACCGATGCGGTGGACCTGGCCTACGCCAGGGATCGCGGGATTCGCGTGACCGCGACCATCGGTGCATTGACCGAAGATGTCGCCGACCTGGCCATCGGCCTGTTGATTGCCGTGTGCCGTGGCCTGTGTACCAGCGACCGCTACGTGCGCTCGGGCCAATGGCCGCACAGCCCGACGCCGTTGGCACCGTTGCCGTTGGCGCGCCAGGTGTCGGGCATGCGCATCGGCATCGTCGGCATGGGCCGGGTCGGTCGCGCCGTGGCGGCCCGCGCCACCGCGTTCGGTTGCCCGATCAGCTACACCGATCTGCAACCGATGAGTGACGTGGACCACACCTTCGTCGCCGACCTGAAGCAACTCGCCAGCAACAGCGACGCGCTGATTCTCGCCGCTGCCGCCGACAAGGGCGAAGCGATCATCAATGCCGATGTATTGCAGGCGCTGGGCACAGGTGGCTATCTGATCAACGTGGCCCGGGGCAAGCTGGTCAACGAGGCCGACCTGGTGGCGGCACTGGCGGCCGGCGAGATCGCGGGGGCGGCACTGGATGTGTTCGTCGATGAGCCGAACGTACCCCAAGCCTTGTTCGGCCACGAGAACGTCGTGCTGCAACCCCATCGGGCCAGTGCGACCGTGCAGACCCGTACACGTATGGGCGAAATGGTGGTGGCGAGCCTGGTGGACAGTTTCGCCGGGAGAGTCCCAAAGGGATCGGTGACGGATTGAACCCTTGGCATCGAGGGGACATGACGTCCCCTCGATGCTTCGGTGTCAGGCAAACAAATCGGCACCCAGCTGGAAGGCGACCCACAGCGCGAGGCCGGTTGCAAAGGCCAGTGCGATATTTTCAAACAGGTTGTTGCGGTATTGCTTGTCCAGCAACGATTTCTGGTTGGACATGATCAGCAGGCCCAGGGAAATCACCGGCAAGCCAATGATGTTCAACGCGCTGACACCGATGGTCAGCGTCACGAAGTCCGGCATGCCCGGTAGCGACCAGATCAATGGCGTGACGAGGATGAACAGCATGAACCATTTGTGCATCGGGTCATGGTGAAACTCCTTGCCGTACTTGGCGCGACGCTTGGGCAGAACGTGCTGGAAGGCATCGGTGATCAACATCGGGAAAGCCGTGGTCTTGCCCGAGATACTGGCAAACAGCGTCGCGAACACACCGATGAAAAACACGTACCAGCCGATCGGGCCGAAGTAGATTTCCAGTGCCTTGCCCAGGTCACCCAGGGTTTTGACCTCGATGCCGTTGGGCCGCAGGATTTCCGCGCCGACGATCCAGATGGCGAGGTTGATGACGATCCCGACGAACACCGCAAACAGCAGGTCGTTGCGTTGAATGCGCTTGTGTTGTGGTCCGACCCAGCCCTTTTGCCGCATGACGTAAGGATGCACGAAGTTGGCAATCGAACCGGCGACGGCACCGATGACCGAAACCGCCACCAGCAATGCGCCATGCACGCCCTCGTCAGGCGGAATGCTGAAACCGACGGTGCCTTTGATGATGCCGGTGACATCGGGACCGGACATGACGGCCAGCGCGATGAACGCCAGGGTCATGATCGCCAGCAGCAGCTTCATCACGCCTTCGATCATCGAGTAGATGTTACGCCCGACCAGCATCCAGACCGCCAGCACCACCGCCACCGAACAGAGCAGCGGCTGGTCGATCTTGAACAGCATCGCCAGCGACTCCCCCGCGCCCTTGATCATGTAGGCGTTCATCAAGTGGCCCATCAGCAGGGCATAGACCAGCATGAACCAGGCGAAGACCGGATTCAGTTGGGCGTAACCTTGCAGGATGGTCATGCCCTGGTTATTGCACAACTGGAAGCGCGCGATGATGTTGACGATCAGGTATCTCAACAGCAGAGAGACCGCCAACACCCACATCATGGCGTAACCGTAGTTGGCACCGGCCACGGACGACGTGATCAGGTCACCCGCGCCCAACCACGACAGCACGGCAATGATTCCCGGGCCCAGGAGTTTGAATATTCGTAGAAATCGACTTTGTGCGGGCGCCGCAGCCTGGCCTTCCACGGAAGGAATGCTGGTCATAGAGGGTATCTCCATTGTTTTTTTTGTGAGAACCCGCGAAGTCGAACACAGTAAGTACGATGTCGTACAACACTTGTTAAAACGAGATTATTTAAAAATATTTCAATTCCTCAACAGCCGTATGGGCTTTCCGCAGTGACACCTGTCTGGCGTTTCTTTCCTGGTTGGCAAAACAGGCATTGAAGTCCAGCAAACACAGTCATAGGATGACTGATCACGCTTATAACAATAAAAGGTCCCATTGTGCGTAAATCCCTCGTCCTGGCCGCTGCCGTTGTCAGCGGTCTCAGCCTGCAAGCCAATGCCGCTACCTACGCCTATATCTCCAGTCCGGGCGACGGCTTGATCTCCCAATATCGCCTTGACCAGAGCAACGGTGCGCTGAGCCTGGTCAATCAGGTCAACGCCGGTGACCAGGTCAACCCGATGGCGATCACGCCTGACGGCAAAGTGTTGTTCGCCGCATTGCGGGTCAAGCCGTTTCAGGTCCTGGGCTACCGCATTGACCCCAAGAGCGGGCAATTGACGCCGTTGTCCAAGGCCCCACTGGCCCAAAGCATGGCTTACCTGTCGACCGACAGGGCCGGGCATTACCTGCTCGGCGCGTCCTATGGGGCCGACGCCGTTACGGTGCAAGCCATCGACAAGGCCTACCAGCCGTCGGACAACATCCTGAGCTACGCCACCGGGCCGCATGCCCATTCGGTGCGCACCGACCCGAGCAATCGTTTCGCCTACACCGGAAACCTGGGTGCCGACCGCGTGCTGCAATATCGCCTGGATGACAAGACCGGTGCGCTCACCCCCATCGGCAGCGGTTACGTCAGCGTGCCGGCCAACACCGGTCCCCGGCACCTGACCTTTTCCAAAGATGGCAAATACCTCTACGTGGTCGGCGAGATGAGCGGCACTGTCACGGCCTTTTCAATCAATGACAGCACGGGCGCATTGACCCAGATTGCCGTGGCCAACGGGATTCCCGAGCGCTTGAAACTGGCCCACGGCGAAGTGCGCGATGCGCGTAACAACGACCTGAAAGACGACCCGACACCCCGTATCTGGGCGGCGGACTTGCGGATTTCGCCCGATGGCAAACTGCTGTTCATGACCGAGCGCACCAGCAGCTCGGTGTCGGCGTTCGCGGTCGATACGACCACCGGCGGGTTGCGTTTTCTGCAGAACTATCCGGTCGAAGAGCAGCAACCGCGCAATATCGCGTTTTCACCCAACGGGCGCTGGTTGCTGGTCACGGGAGAGAAAAGTGCAAAGGTCGGCACGTATGCAGTCGGCAGTGACGGCGCCCTGAAGCGTGTCGGTGAAGCGGCGTCGGGCAAGGGCGCGTTATGGATTGAAGTATTGCAGACGTCGGTGGAGTGATCCTGCACTCCCGTTGCGGCCAGCTCGGGATCGAGGCTGACGCGTTCTCCGACTGAACGCGTCGTCCTTTGGTCCATCGCGAGCCGGCTCGCTCCCACAGATTCAACGGCCTGTTCAGGCATGCTCGCTACTGTTGGCGTGTACCGTTCGCGGTTCGCCATGCCCATAGTCCTCCACCTCGATCACCGGAACCTCTTTACCGTCGCAATCGTGCAACTTGCCTTCGCTGAAGTAATCGCCTTCGCGCAACGCGGCCAGGTCCTGGTAGCGCAAGACACGTTCAGTGCCGGCGGCAAACACCGATTGCTGGTCCGAGTTACCGGCGGTGAGGTGATTGAAGGTCAGGTTCAGCACAATCGCCATGATCGCCGAGGAACTGATACCCGAATGAAAGATCGTGGCGAACCAGCTCGGGAAGTGGTCGTAGAAATTCGGGGCGGCGATGGGAATCATGCCGAAGCCGATGGAGGTGGCAACGATGATCAGGTTGACGTTGTTGCGATAGTCGACCTTGGACAACGTGCGAATGCCGCTGGCCGCCACCGTGCCGAACAGCACGATCCCGGCCCCGCCCAGTACCGAAGTCGGTACAGCGGCGATGACCCGGCCCATGAATGGCAACAGGCCAAGGATCACCAGGAACAGGCCGCCAGTGGCGACCACGTAGCGACTCTTGATGCCGGTGACCGCCACCAGCCCGACGTTCTGGGCAAAAGCGCTCTGGGTGAACGAACCGAAGATCGGCGCGATCATGCTCGACAGCATGTCGGCACGCAGGCCATTGCCCAGGCGTTTGGAGTCAACCTTGGTGCCGATGATTTCACCGACGGCCAGGATGTCCGCCGAAGTCTCCACCAGCGTCACCATGACCACGATGCACATCGACAGGATCGCGGCGAAGTGAAACGTCGGCATGCCGAAGTGGAACGGCGTCGGGAAGCCGAACATCGGGCCCTGGGTGACGGACGAGAAGTCCGCCATGCCGAGGAACAGCGCAATGATCGTCCCGATGACCATCGCCAGCAGGATCGACAAACGGGAAATGGTCGCGCTGCCGATCTTGCTCAGCAACAACACCAGCACCAGCGTTACCGCCGCCAGACCGATGTTCGCCATGCTGCCAAAATCCGCTGCGTGGCTGTTGCCACCCATGGCCCAGCGTGCGGCCACCGGCATCAGCGTCAAGCCGATGGTGGTGATCACGATGCCCGTGACCAGGGGCGGGAAAAACCGGGTAATTCGCGAAAACACCGGTGTGATCAACAAGCCGATCAGTGACGCCGCGATAACCGCCCCCAGGATCGATTGGAAGCCGCCCTCGCCCCCACTGCTGACAATCGCCACCATGGTCGCGACACCCGAGAACGACACCCCCTGCACCAGCGGCAACTGACAACCGAAGAACGGCAGGCCGAGGGTCTGCAGCAATGTCGCCAGCCCTCCCGCAAACAATGAAGCAGCAATCAACAAACCAATGTCCGCCGGTGTGAGCCCGGCCGCCTGGCCGATGATCAACGGCACCGCGACGATACCGCCATACATGGTCAGGACATGTTGCAGGCCGTAAGCCATATTCGCGCCGACCCCGAGGTTTTCGTCCTCGGGCCGTTGGTGTGAAACATGGGGCGTTTTCATGATTGGGGGGTTCCCTGGTTTTTGTTATGCGCACACTGTATGCAACACAACAGACAAATGTCCATAGAGTTGTATACAACTTACCAGTCAGATTATGGACACAGGTTCATGCTCTCCTCTTGCATCCACTCCGCGCACCTCAATAAACCTTGCAATTCATCACCTCGAGACGGCGCTTCTCGCCCGCCAGTCTTTTTCAAATACGGCGACAGACGGCAACGCTGCCTCAATTTCTATACATATAAAGTATGCATAAAGAAGTCATTCGACATTCAGTTCGACAAAAGCAAGAACGCGGCCAATCACTTGAAGCATCGCGGCGTCAGCCTCTCGGAGACAGAGGCGGTGTTTTATGAGAGCGAGCGTCACCGCTACCTGGAGGCTTGAGCAATGAACGATCAATACGACTTCAGCGATGCCGGGCGGGGGGCTGTTGCTTGCGGCAAGGGCAAGACACGCATCACCATCATGCTGGACGAAGCGGTGATCGAGGCGGCTCGCTCGCTCGCGGAAACCGAGGGCTATGGCTACCAGACAGTGATCAACAATACGCTTCGCCACGCCTTGCTCAGTAAAAAGGGCGAATTCGCAGGATCGGCACAGCTCAAAAAAGGCATCACTGCCTCAGACCTGAAAACCCTGGAGAAAAAGCTGCTGGACGCCGTCAGCGAAATCCAGCAAATGACGGAAGCTGACGTTCGTCCCTGAGCGAATCAGTCAATCGAAGGTGCCCTGGCTGGACTCGATCAACCGTCCAAGCACCTGCTTCAAGTGTTCACTTGCGGGCACCTGGATGCCGAACTCGCTCTCCAACAGTGCAATCAGCTCTTCGACATCCGCGATCTGGCGCCGCTCGCTGTCGCGGCCGATCCGGTGGACCGCGAAACTGCCATTGTTCAACGTGCGCCGCCACCCTTCTCCGGTCCGCGCCACCATCAGCCTCTGGGCAAATGAGGAGTCGGGAGAGGTCGAAACGTACCAGTTGCCGACCGCGTAATCGATGTCTTCCTGGCGCTGCAGGTCGAAGATGTACATCGGCCGCCATTCACCGTCGACCTTGGCGCGCAACGTGTAGCCGTCCACATGCCGTTCGATGCGATAGGGCTCATGGGGCGTGGACTGTTCAGCGCACGTATCGAGCAGCAATGGCGCCGTGGGCACCATTCCGCCGAAACCGACATCGGTGATATAGCGCACGTCGTCCAGGGTGACCAGGCTCAGGCGATGGGTACGCGCCGTCCATGCGCCTTCCGGTTGGCCCATGACCACGCGCCCGGAGATTCCCTGAGCGTTGAAGCCCAGTTGCTGAAGCAGGCAAAGAAACAGCTTGTTGAGTTCGTAGCAGTAACCGCCGCGTGCCTGGTGCAAAACCTTCTGCTCGATGGAAGCCAGGTCGATGAGCACCGGTTCGCCCGACAATGTCGTGAGGTTTTCGAACGCAAAGGCACCGGTATGACGCCGTTGCAGTTGGCGCAGGATTTCCAGGGTCGGTGGCGGTGCCGTGTCGAACCCCAGGCGTTGCAGGTACAACGCGAGGTTGCTCGGGCGTATCTCACTCATTGCTCGTTCCTTATGCGCGGCGATGGCGCCATGTATAAGGGAAAAAGTGCTACGACCGACAATTGATTTCGCCAATTGCCTCCACCGCCATCAGCGTCGCTTGCGCGAGCTCAGCTGAATCCAGGTCGGGGCATGGTCGCTGGAATGCGGTTCATTACGCACCCAGGCATCGACACCGGCCTCCTGCAGATAAGGACTTAGCGCCGGATTGAGCAGCAGATGGTCAATGCGAAGTCCGGAATTTTTCTGCCAGTGCTGGCGGAAATAGTCCCAGAAGGTGTACAGCCGATCCTCGGGATACAGATGGCGCAGGGCGTCGGTCCAGCCCTGATCCAGCAATCGTTGATAGCACTCGCGGCTTTGCGGTTGCAGCAGCGCATCCTTGAGCCAGGACCGTGGGTTGTAGATATCCAGGTCGGTCGGCACCACGTTGTAATCGCCGGCCAGCACCACCGGGTGCTCGCTGCGCTGCAGGTCCCTGGCGTAAGCGATCAGCCGCTCGAACCAGGCCAGCTTGTAGTCGAACTTCGGGCCCGGCTGCGGATTGCCATTGGGCAGGTACAAACACCCCACCAGCACCCCATGCACCGCTGCTTCGAGATAGCGGCTGTGGGTGTCGCTGTCGTCACCCGGCAGACCGCGACGGCTCTCCAGGGGCTGCGCATCCCGCGCCAGGATCGCCACCCCGTTCCACGACGATTGCCCCTGCCAGATCGCACCGTAACCGGCCGCCTCGAGTTCGGCAGCCGGGAACGCGCTGTCCACCGACTTGAGCTCCTGCAAACACGCGATGTCCGGTTTCTCTCGCTCCAGCCAGGCCAGCAGGTTGGGCAGCCGGGCGCGCATGCCATTGACGTTGAACGTTGCGATTCGCAATTGCTTCATGGACCAGCGCTCCGTACAAGGGTGTTGTGCGTGTGACATCCTTGCCTTGCGCGGGTTGCGTTGGCGATTGCCAGCGAGGCGTAATAGGCAACCCGTGCTCAACTGATCCGCCGAGAAAGAACACCTGATGGATATCACCCTGCAAGGCCACGCAATCAACCTGCGCCCGCTGCAATACCGCGATGCCGAAGCCCTGGTCCACGCCGCGTCCGATGGCGAACTGTGGAACCTGACCGTCACCGTCGTGCCCTCCCCGACCACCGTCGACAGCTACCTGAAAAAAGCCCTCGACGGCCGGGATGCCGGCACGGTCCTGCCTTTCGCCATCGTGCTGAACGACACAGGCGAAGTGATCGGCTCGACGCGGTTCTGGAAGATAGACCGGCTCAACCGCAAGCTCGAAATCGGCAGCACCTGGATCTCGGCCCGCTGGCAGAAAACCTTCGTCAACACCGAAGCCAAATACCTGATGTTGCGACACGCCTTCGAGGCGCTGGGCTGCGTACGGGTGCAATTCACCACCGACGAAAACAACCAGAAATCCCGCAACGCCATTCTCAGGCTCGGGGCGCAGCAGGAAGGCATCGTGCGCCACGAGCGCATCATGCCGGATGGTCGCAAGCGCAACTCCGTAAGATTCAGCATCATTGACGACGAATGGCCGCAGGTCCGGCAGACACTCGAACACAAACTCAGGGAAGGCACGGCCCGCTGACCGGTGATGACCGCCCGTCGTCCAACCGGCACCAATTTCCCGCCCTTTCACACCAACATCAGGTACCGACTCATCTTTGGGAGACGCACTTGATGAACATCAAACTCACTTCATTATTGCTGGCGAGTCTGTTGGCCACCTCGGCGACCGCCTATGCAGCCAGCGGTGACGGCGCGGATGCCAGCGGCACCAAATCCGGATCCACGGGCGGATCGACCATGGCGCCCAACAACAACCCAGGCGAACCGTCCGGTGGCAACAACGGCGGCGGTGCTGAGGGCAAGGGCAACAATGGCGGCGCGGGCACCTCAGGCGGCAGCTCAGGCGGAACGGGCGGAACCGGGGGCGCCAGTGGCTCGGGCGCAGGTGGTGGCACCGGGGCGTCAGGCGGTGGGACCGGTGGTGCCGGAGGCGGCACCGGCAACTGATCGCACAAAAGCCCCCGTGTTACACGAGTGCGGGGGCTTGCGCGTCTCAGCGGTCGGAGCGCATCAGCTCCCCGAAAGCGCCTTCAATCGACAACACCGCCGCGCGGTTTCGCCCCAAGTGCTTGGCTTGATACAGCGCCGCGTCCGCACGCTCGATGAACACTTCAGGGCTGTCCAGGCGCGTTGGCACGAAGGCATGGCAGCCCAGGCTGACGGTCACATGGCCACTGGGTGCGCCGCTATGGATGATGTTGCGGGCCATCACGCTGTGACGGATCTGTTCGGCAACCACCAGAGTGCCATGAATGTCGGTGTCCGGCAGCAGTACAGCAAATTCCTCGCCGCCGTAGCGCACGGCCAGATCAACCGGACGATGGCAGCAACTTTTCACTGCCCTGGCCACCTCGGCCAGGCAATGGTCCCCCGCCACGTGGCCGTAGGCATCGTTGTAGCGTTTGAAGTAATCGATATCGAGCATGATCAGGCCCAACGAACTGGACTGGCGGATGTCACGTCTGAACTCGATCTCCAGCGCCCGCTCGAACAGACGACGATTGGCCAACCCGGTCAGGCTGTCGTGGGTCGCGATCAGCTTCAGTTCTTCCTTGGCCTTGCGCAGATCCCGCTCGACCCGCTCGCCCACCCGCACCTGGCGCACGAACACCCAACCGAACAGGCCAATACCCAGTAGGACCAGGGCCACAATCAGGCTCGACTGGAAGGCCGTGTCGTACCACCCCTTGAGAATCGAATCCCTCGACGAGGCCGCCGTCACCACCAGCGGGTACGCATCGAGTTGCCGGTAGCCATGCAGGCGCACCGCACCATCGAGCACCGAACTGATCATTGCGCTGCCGGACATGGCGCCGGCCAGGTACTTGCTGAAAATCTCGCCCTTGGCCAATGACTGGCCGATCTGCGACTCCACGAACGGTCGCCGCGCCAGCAGTGTTCCATCGGTCAGCGCCAGGGCAATGGAGCCGTCCTCATCGATGCTGAAACTTTTGAAGAACTGATCGAAGTAGGACATCTTGATGCCGGCCAGCATCACGCCCTGGAAATGGCCATCCTTGTCGTTCACCCGCTTGGACACCGGGATGATCCATTCGCCATTGGTGCGGCTGCGAATCGCCGGACCGATGTGCGCCACGGACGACACGTTCTGCTGGTGATAGAGGAAATACTCGCGGTCAGCCACGCCTGGACCACGGGGCAGGTCCTCGAATGAAGTCACGATCCACTGACCGTTGCGATCGAACAGGAAGATCCCGTGCAACTGACTCAGCGCCTGTACGCGCCGCGCGAACGTCTTCTGCAACAGGGATTTGTGCACCTGATCGAAACCGTCCATCTGAAGCCAGTCCGCCAGGCTGGTCAGCACCAGGTCGGCCTTCATGAACGTGTCTTCGGCCTGCTGCGCCACGGCGCGCGTCAGGTTAGAGGACGCCGCTTCGGCCACCGCCAGATCGTGCCGGCGCGATTGCTCGAGTTGCAGATACAGCAAGCCGCACAGGCACAAGCACACCACGGCAATAAACAGCACCGCAGCCTTGCGCAGGGGCAGCCGTTTCAAGGCGGTACCATTGGCGTGACGCGGGTCGTCATCGGAGATAGGCAAAAGCTCATCCTGCAAGGGCAAGGCATGGGCAGAAGGCCCAAAACCCTTAAAGGAAGCGAGCTTAGTCTACGCGTCGAGGCGCGGCAATTGTCCTTTCGACGGGCGTCACATCGCGTTTTGCAAATGTCCGCGCCGAGGCAGAAGATCCCCCGAATGCACCTGATTACTGCCCCGCCACCGCTGCATGCAAACTCAACACAGGCGCCGGCGAAGGTCGATTCAACGCTCGCAACACGGGCGCATCATAGCCATACACATCCGGCTTGAAAGACACGCGCCCATCATTGCCCAGGTCGACCGTCCAGTAGGCCAGCAACACCGGAACCTTCACCGGCAGCCGAATGTTCTCGGTCCTGCCGTTGGCCAGCTGCTTCTGGATACCGTCGCTGTTCCACTTGACCGGGTCGTTGAACAACAGCTCCACCAGCTGCAGCGGGTTTTCCACGCGGATACAGCCGGAGCTGGTCGCTCGGACGGTCCGGGCGAACAACTCGCGATGCGGCGTATCGTGAAGGTAAATCGCGTAGTCGTTGGGGAAGCGGATCACCACCTGCCCCAACGAACTGTCGCGTCCGGCATCCTGGCGCAGACTGAGCCCACGCGGATGGGTCCAGTCGACGGTGGCCGGGTCCACTTCGTTGCCCTCGCGATCGATCACCCGCATCCGGTTGGCGGCGAGGTAACCGGGGTTGCTCTGGATCTTCGGCAGGACGTCTTCCTTGAGGATCGTCGGCGGTACGGTCCAGGTCGGATTAAAGGTGATGTAGGAAATCTGCGCCTGGAAGATCGGCGTATTGCGCGCCGCCTTGCCGACCTGCACCCGAGAACGCCAGATCGGCTGGCCATCGCGGTACATCGCCACTTTATAACCTGCGATATCAACGATCACGAACGTGCCTTGAAGCTTGTAAAGCAGCCAGCGCGCCCGCTCCATGTTCACCCGTACCTGATCGATACGCGCCTCAACGGGCACGTTCAACGCGGCCAGGGTGTTCGCGCCGACCATGCCGTCCGCGCCCAGGTATTGCTCGTCCTGATACTTTTTCACCGCCGCCGTGACGGCAGCGTCGTACCGGGTGCCATGGAGCAGGCGCGGATCGAGAAAACCTGCCGCGACCAACCGCGCGCGCAACTGCGCGACGGCCGGTTCGTCCATGCCAGGCTTGAGCGAATGATCCACCGTCACCTTCGGCCAGCCGCCCCGGTCCCGAACACTGCGCAGTTGTGCCAACGCCTGGCGCAATCCGGCGTACACCGCTTCCTGGGGCGGTGCCAGGGCAAAGGCTTTCGCCACGTCGTGCTCGTCCAGCGCGGCGAAAAACGCGTTGACGTCCTCCCGCGGGTCAACCCCGTTGGCATCGAAGTTCCAATGAATGTCCAGCCGTGAAGGGTCGACCTTGCCCCGCCGCAACTGCAACAGCGCGGTGATGAAGGTATGAGTGGTCGCCAGGTCGAATGCGGCCTGCTGCTCAGGCGTGACCGGCGTGGTCTGCATCGCGGCGCGGGAGCGGACCAGCTCATCGATACGGAAATCCGCAGGATTCAGACCATCGGCGTCGGTCGCATTGAGACTGGCGATCAATTGTTCGACGTCGCGGTCATTGGCCCAGACCGCGCGATAGGCGCGGTGGGTGTAGAAATCCATGACCAGGCGGCTGACATCCACACGCCGATGACGCGCCGACGTCAGCAACGGCGGGAACGCTGTTTTCAGGGGTTCCAGCGAGGCCTGGATGGCTTGCGCGACGTTGTCATCCGCAGCAGCCTCAAACACGGCGTTGGTCGCAGATACCGGCGCAATCGGCGAAGTTTCTCCGAGCGCAGTGCCGCTGATCAGAAAGACCATAAAAAAAACACGGCTTATGACGAATAACCTTGTTAAAAGCACCATGGATAATCCTTAATCTCCCGCATTCAACGCCTGGCTTTCATCGCACTGCTAGACTCGAACTTAACATGATGAGACATCTATATGGCGCTACTACGTTTTGGCATCCTGCTGCCGGGCCTGCTGCTGACTGCAATGTTCATACCGTCAGCCTACGCCGATTCACTGGCGGCCGCCCTCATCAAAGCGGCCCCGCAAGCTGACGCCAAGGTCATCAACCTCGCCGTCCGTGCCTCGCAATGCAGCATCGCTCAAGGCGCCGCTCCTGTCCAAAGACTTGCCGTGATTGATTATTCCCTGCCTTCGACCCAACAGCGCCTGTGGGTGTTCGATCTAAAGAAGCGCAAATTGCTGTTTCATGAACTGGTTGCCCACGGACGCAACAGCGGCGAGAACATGGCCGTCAACTTTTCCAACCAGAATGAAAGCTTTGCCACCAGCCTCGGCCTGTATCGCACCCAGCAGAGCTACGTCGGACAGAACGGGTACTCATTGCGCATGGAAGGCCTGGAGCCAGGCTTCAACGATAACGCGTTCGACCGCGCCATCGTGATTCATGGCGCGCCGTATGTCAGCCCGGTGCTGGCGCGGGCCAATGGGCGCATCGGTCGAAGCCTGGGGTGCCCGGCCGTGCGCCCGGCCATTGCGCACAAGCTGATTGATTCCATGAAGGGCGGGCAGTTGCTGTTTTCCTACTACCCGGATCAGCGCTGGTTGAAGACGTCTTCCTACATCAACTGCGGCAGCGGGACGATGGCGACAGCGGAGCAATCGACGAGTAAACGCTGAAGCGCGATAGCGTGCACAATAAGCACCGCCCCAAAATCCATCAGGGAAGTCGGATCACAATGAAAACAAAAAAACAGGCGCTGATTCTCGGCGCTTTGCTCGCCCTGTCGTCTGGCGTTCAGGCCGAGCCATCGCATCTGGACAGCGTCATTCAGCAAGGACAACTGCGCGTCTGCACCACGGGCGACTACAAGCCCTATACCTTCAAGGCCGAGAACGGCGAATATGCCGGCATCGACATTGCCATGGCCCGCTCGCTGGCCGACAGCCTGGGCGTCAAGGTCGAATGGGTGCAGACCACCTGGAAAACCCTGATGCGTGACCTGGTGGCGGGTAAATGCGACATCGGCATGGGCGGCATCTCGGTCACGCTGGAACGCCAGAAAAAGGCATTCTTCAGCACCACCCTCGACATCGACGGCAAGATTCCGCTGGTGCGCTGCGAGGACCAGGCGCTTTATCAGACCGTCGAGCAAATCAACCAGCCCGCAGTTCGACTGGTCGAACCCGCCGGCGGCACCAATGAAGCCTTCGTTCACGCCTTCCTGCCCAAAGCGCAATTGAGCCTTCACGACAACGTCACCATCTTCCAGCAACTGCTGGATAAAAAGGCCGACGTGATGATCACCGATGCCTCGGAAGCCCTGTACCAGCAGAAACTCAAACCCGGCCTGTGCGCAGTGAACCCGACCCGGTTCATGCAATATGGCGAAAAGGCCTACCTGCTGCCGCGTGACGACATGACGTGGAAGCTGTATGTCGACCAATGGCTGCACCTGGCCAAGGTGACGGGCCATTATCAGAATGTGCTGGGGCAGTGGATTGCGACGCCGGAGTCCAAATAGACCGGAAGCGCTGAACTGAGCTCGTTATCCTAAACTTCCGGCTCACAGACACGATTAAATCTGTCAGGGTTACAGGTGTGGTTCAGGTGTCGAGGTTGTTCGATGTAAAAACAGAACAAAAATGCTCACCAAACACCGCCTGTTTATCCCTGATAAACTGCACGCCTCCGCCTTCCTGATTCAGATCCCCCAATGCCTCAACGCAAAGCTACACCCTCCCGCCGCTTCTCCGTCGCCCCCATGATGGACTGGACCGACCGCCACTGCCGCTATTTCCTGCGTCTGCTCTCCAGACACGCCCTGCTCTACACCGAGATGGTCACTACCGGGGCGCTGCTCAATGGTGATCACGAGCGGTTCCTGCGTCACGACGAAGCCGAGCACCCGCTGGCCCTGCAGCTCGGCGGCAGTGTGCCGCTGGACCTGGCCGCGTGCGCGCGCATGGCCCAGGCGCAGGGTTACGATGAGGTGAACCTGAATGTCGGCTGCCCGAGCGATCGGGTGCAGAACAATATGATTGGCGCGGTGTTGATGGGGCATCCGCAATTGGTCGCCGATTGCGTGAAGGCGATGCGCGACGCGGTGTCGATCCCGGTGACGGTGAAGCATCGGATCGGTATCAACGGGCGCGACAGTTACGAGCAGTTGTGTGATTTTGTCGGCACGGTTCGCGATGCCGGGTGCACGAGTTTTACCGTGCATGCGCGTATTGCGATTTTGGAAGGTTTGTCGCCGAAGGAGAACCGCGATATCCCGCCCCTGCGTTATGACGTGGCGGCGCGGCTGAAGGCGGATTTTCCGGAGCTGGAGATCATTCTGAACGGCGGGATCAAGACGCTTGAGGACTGTCGCGAACATTTGCAGACGTTCGACGGCGTGATGCTGGGCCGCGAGGCGTATCACAATCCTTACCTGATGGCCGAAGTGGATCAGCAATTGTTCGGCAGCACGGCACCGATGATCAGCCGCGCCGAAGCGCTGGCGCAGTTGCGGCCCTATATTGCGGCGCATCTCGAGGCGGGCGGCTCGATGCACCATATCACCCGGCATGTGCTGGGGTTGGGCACAGGTTTTCCGGGGGCCCGCAAGTTTCGGCAATTGCTCTCGGTGGACATTCACAAGACCAAAGAGCCTCTTGCCTTGCTGGATCAGGCGGCGCAGTTGCTGGAGGGGCGGTAACCGCACTCTCCCTGGTCATGGCTAACCGTCGCTCGCGTTGAACCTGTGCCCTGATTTGTCATCGTATCTATCGATACCGCGCCCCGCCAATCAGACAGCCGTTTCCAGGTTGTTGCCACCGGGGCCGTCGATACACACATGCGCCCTTGAGTGGCTGTCAGCGCTCGGGTAATGTCATTAGACCCACAGGACAGAGCACGCCCATGACTTCCAAGCTGGAACAACTCAAAAAATTTACCACCGTGGTTGCCGACACCGGCGACTTCGAAGCAATCGCTCGCGTCAAACCGGTGGACGCCACCACCAACCCTTCCCTGCTGCTCAAGGCGGCCGCCATTCCTGCTTACGCGGAATTGCTGAACGCCAGCGTCAGCGACTGCAAGGGTGACGTGGGCCTGGCCAGCGACCGCTTTGGCGTCGCCGTGGGCCAGGAAATCCTGAAAGTGATCCCTGGGCGCATTTCCACCGAAGTGGATGCACGCCTGTCGTTCGACACGGATGCCATGTTGAAGCGTGGGCACCGCCTGATCGAGCTGTACGAAAAAGCCGGCATCGGCCGCGACCGCGTGCTGATCAAGATTGCGTCCACCTGGGAAGGTATTCGCGCTGCCGAGATCCTGGAAAAGGAAGGCATCCAGACCAACCTGACCCTGCTGTTCTCGTTTGCCCAGGCGGCGGCGTGTGCCGATGCAGGTGTGTTCCTGATTTCGCCGTTCGTGGGCCGGATCTACGACTGGTACAAGAAGGCCAACGGCAACGACTACACCGGCGCGGACGATCCGGGCGTGCAGTCGGTAACGCGCATTTACAATTACTACAAGGCCAATGACTACAAGACCGTGGTCATGGGCGCCAGCTTCCGTAACCTGGGCCAGATCGAACACCTGGCCGGTTGCGACCGCCTGACCATCAGCCCGGACCTGATCGACAAACTGGCCGCCGACACCGGCAAGCTGGAACGCAAACTGGCGCCGGGCAATGCCGGCGAAGCGCGCTTGAGCCTGAATGAAGCGCAGTTCCGTTGGTTGTCCAACGAAGATGCCATGGCCACCGAGAAACTGGCCGAAGGCATTCGTCAGTTTGCCCGGGACCAGGAGAAACTCGAGGCACTGCTGCAGGCCAAGCTGTGATCTGATTTCCCGTCATGCAAAAAGGGCGAACCCTGGTGGGTTCGCCCTTTTTTGTGGGGATCAACTCTGTGGTGTTCTTGATACCGCCATCGCGGGCAGGTCAAGTCGTCGCACCGTCGCTCCCACACTTCATCCCCTCAGGAAATCAGTGCCGCTCCAGTGCATTGACCAGGTCATGGAACGCTTCGCGGTTGGAATCGTTCAGCCCCATCAGGATCTTGTGCGCTTCGAGCACCTTGATCCGCACCACTTCTTCGGATTGATCCTGATCCGGCAGGTCGTCCAGGCATTCCGGGCACGGCACAGGCTTGTCGACGATGTTGAACACCTGCTCGAAGCCCATGGACTGCAACAGACGGGTGATGTCTTCGTGGGTGGTGACCACGGTCGGCAGCAGGCCGACCTTTTGCCGCGACAGGATCGACAGCTTGGCCAGCAGGCCAAGGGTGGTGCTGTCGATGCTGCGGGTTTCGGTCAGGTCGATCACGATCGCGTTGAAATTCAACGCCGTGAAGATCCGCTCAATAGTCGCATCCAACGCCGAACACAGGGTCAGGCGAACTTCACCGACGAACTTCAGGACGAAGGTGCCGTCCTGCTCGGCGAACTGGATTCTACCGGTACTCATCAAAGATTCCTGCTCAACACCAACAGGGCGATATCATCCGGCATCTCCCCCAGCGTGGCCAATCCAAAAACCTGCCGCAGCCCATCCAGGGTGCCGCCCGCTGCCTTGACCCGCTGGGGCAAGGCCGCTTCTTTCTCTTTGAGTGTCGGTTCCGGCAAAAGGTCCAGAATGCCATCAGACATCAGCGTCAGGCTGAACGTCGGCGGCAGCTCCAGCACGTGGTCTTCGTAGGTGGCCTCATTGAAGAGGCCCACCGGCAGGCCACGCCCTTCCAGATAACGGACACTGTCTGGCGTGTACAACACAGGCAACGGCAAATGACCACCGATGCTATAGGTCAACAAACCTGTCTCCTCGTCGATGACTCCACCGACCATTGTGACGTGTTTACCCAGCTTACAACTGATCAGGCCTCGGTTGATATGACCAAGGACCTCGGAAGGCTTGAATTCCGGCAATGTGCCGTTGCGCTTGGACTCGAACAGCAAGCGCGTGGTCATGAACTTCAGCAGCACGGTGACAAAGGCTGAAGAAGCGCCATGCCCGGAAACGTCCGCCAGGTAGAACGCTACCCGACGCTCGTCGACCCGGAAGTAGT
This sequence comes from Pseudomonas sp. IT-P12, assembly GCF_949767465.1. NCBI lineage: Bacteria > Pseudomonadati > Pseudomonadota > Gammaproteobacteria > Pseudomonadales > Pseudomonadaceae > Pseudomonas > Pseudomonas sp. IT-P12. The sequence goes on from NZ_CATKPY010000021.1 coordinate 503,207, forward strand.
CGACGAAATCACCCGACAGGTACAGCGACGGGATGATCTGGTGTGCAAACTTGAATTCGTCGGTGGTCCATGGACTGACCGGCAACATGTTCATCTGCACCTGGCGACCGGCGTTCTGGTCCTCCTGGAGCAGGTTCAGGCTGGCTTCAAGCTCACGATTGGCCTTTTCCAGCTTCTCGCGGTAGCGCTGGTTTTCCAGCAGCAGGCGCGCACGATCCAGGGCCCGGCGTACGGAATGCTCGAGCACGGCCAGATCTTCGAGAGGCTTGATCAGGTAATCCGCCGCGCCCAGGCGCAGCGCCTCGACCGCGTCATTCATCACGCCGGCACCGGACACCACGATAACCGGTGTTTGCGGCGACCGCTCGGTGACCTGGCGGATGAGTTCGAGTCCGCCCATCTGTGGCATGCGCAGATCGCAGATGACCAAGTCGGGCTTGTCTTGCTCGAATACCTGAAGACCCTGCTGGCCATTGCCGGCCTGCAGGACGCTGAAACCACTGTCTTCCAAATAGGCGGCGAGGCTCGCGCGCACTACCTCGTCATCATCGATTATCAGCAGCGTGGCACTGGTTTTTGGCATGTGGGCAAACGGCGCCAGAATTAGGTTGGCGTAGCAGGCTGGGGTTGTCCCGGCTCACACTACTGGATTCGCTTTCTAGCCTCTCTGCCGCACCGCTTTCGGGCATTGACCCTACTCGCCGGCACACCAGAGGTGCCCTTCTAAGGCGCAGACGGTACTCCCATCCGCGGGGCGTTTCAAGCTCACGCCGATGGTCGCTTGACGTCTTTACTTGTCAAATCACCGGGAGTTATAAGAACAGGCAAAACCGTAACCCAATGGAAGGACGAAGCCCATGAGTCGAACCGATCGGGACTACAGCGAAAAGCGTGATTTCATCCGCATGCGAGTCGATGCCGATATCGCGCTGATTCATCAGGGAGACGAGATCGCAGCCGTCTGCGTCGACCTTTCCAGCAGTGGCATGCAGGTCGAGGCGCCTCGTTCATTTGCGGTCGGCGACCACCTCAGCGTGCGCATAGAGTCCGATCACGCTGCGCTCAAGGGCCTCGAAGCCGACACCGAGGTGGTGTGGGTAAAAGCACAGGACGGCGGTGCGCAGAAACTCGGGCTTACAATCCTGAAGATGAAATAAACAGGATCCAGAACGAAAAAGGCGGCCGATGGGCCGCCTTTCTCATGTTTACCGGTCGAAATCAGAAATCGTCTTCGACCTGGCCATCCTTCACTTTGAATTCGCGGTTCTGCAGGTACGCATTGCGAATGAAGGTGTACTTGTCGCCGCTGATCAGCTTCTCGCTGGACAGCAGACTGGCGCGGGTATCCACGATGTTCAGGGCGAAGATCGAATTACGCACCGGCACGTCGTTGATGTACCGGTAAGGGCCGGTGTAGCTGTCGACGAACCTGGCCGGCGCATCGCGCAGGGTGCTTGGGCCCAGCAGCGGCAACATGACGTAAGGACCGCTTCCTACACCCCAGTAGCCCAAGGTCTGACCGAAATCTTCGTCGCTGCGGTTCAGGCCCATGTGGGTGCCGACATCGAAGAAGCCGAGCAGGCCGAAGGTGGTGTTGAAGATCAGACGTGCAGTATCAACGCCTGCGGCAGCCGGTTTGGCTTGCAGGATGTTGTTGGCAAGGTTGGTGACATCACCCACGTTGCGATACATGTTGTGGATGCCGTCTTCGAGAAACTGCGGGGTCACGGCCTGGTAACCCTGGGCAAGCGGCTTGAGACCGTAGGTGTCGATGAAGTCGTTGAACTGGAAGATCGGACGGTTAACGCTTTCCCAAGGATCGTCTTCCGAAGCTGCCTGGGCAGCGAACGGAACCAGCATGACGCTGGCGCACACACAAAGCTGAGCTAGATGATTGCTCCAGCGCATAAAAAACTCCTTGGGGTTTGTACGGGGCGCAGGCCTCTTGGCCCGGGCATCAAGCTGCTTAGTATAAGACGGAAACGCCGCTTTAGGCAGCCTCGTGGGTGATGGCCTACGGACGATTCGCCATGACTGCCCGTGATTCACATCCCTGTCACTCAACTGTCATCGTTAACGCATAGCCTGTTTCGTTATTTCAGGGATGTTGACATGCCGCACGCCGAAGCCTTGCCTCTCGTCGCTCCGAACCTGACCGCCGTCCTGTTCGGCCTCAGCGGCTGCCTGGTGGATTTCGGCGCACGCACTCGCCAGCACGGCGTACGTGCCGAGCATGCCGAGGTGACACCGGGCGCGCTGGACAGTTTGCTCAGCCTGCAACGGCAACAGATTCCCTGTGCCTGGCTCGACGAACTCGCCCCTGCCGTCAGCCGGTCCCTGGCCGCCGCCCTGCCGGAATGGATCAAGCCATCGCAACACCCAGCAACAATCAATCCGTGGCCGGCGCCAAATGCCTGCTGGCAGGCGTTGATGGCATTGAATGTCGAGCGTCTGGATGGCTGCGTCCTGGTCAGCGGCGAACCGCGTCTGCTGCAGTCGGGCCTGAACGCCGGGCTGTGGACCATCGGGCTGGCGTCGTGCGGCTCGCTCTGTGGGCTGGCGCCCAACGAATGGCAAGCCCTGAGCCAGAAGGAGCGCGAACACCTGCGCGGCAAGGCCACGGTGCAACTTTTCAGCCTTGGGGTGCATTCGGTGATCGATCATCTGGGCGAGCTCGACACCTGCCTGGCGGACATCAGCCTGCGTCGCTGCAAAGGCGAAAAGCCCTGATCGAGATCATGCACGTTGCGCGCGAGTGGATTAATCTAAAGGTCAGCCATAGACCTTTGGCGCGCCGCTGCGGTCTATGCCAGTGCCTATCGATAAAAGGAAGAACGCCATGCCTGCCCGCGAATTGCAACAACAGCTCAACACTCTGCGCGAGCAACTGGAACAGAATCCCCCACTGACCGAAGTCGAGCGCGAAGATCTGCACGCGCTGATGCAGCAGATCGAACTTGAGCTTGAGCTCGAAACCAAAACCCAGGATTCCAGCGTTGCCGATAACGTGAACCTGGCCGTAGAACGCTTCGAAATCGAACACCCTACCCTCGCCGGCACCCTGCGCAACATCGTGCAGGCCCTGGGCAACATGGGTATCTGAAACCGCCGGATACAAAAAGCCCCGCCAATGGCGGGGCTTTTTCATGCCTGCAGGCTCGCTCCCCCAGGGTACGGTTATTGGCGAACCAGACGATGGTTTGGTAACCGTACGTCCTCGGTGCTGCGATATGGATTGATATCCAGCCCGCCACGCCGCACATAGCGCGCATACACCGTCAGCTTTTCCGGTTTCAGCAAGCGTTGCAGGTCGAGGAAAATCCGCTCCACGCATTGCTCATGGAAGTCCGAGTGCTGACGGAAACTGACGATGTACGCCAGCAGGCTTGCATGATCCAGTGCCGCACCGCGGTACTCGACCACCACGCTCCCCCAGTCGGGCTGGCTGGTGACCGGGCAATTGGATTTGAGCAGGTGACTGTGCACGCTTTCCTCGATCACGCGCGAATCATCGCAGCGCAACAACTCCGGACGCGGATGCTCATAATCGCTGACGCTGATGTCCAGGTCGTCGATGCAGGTGCCGGGCAACGCCACCACACCTTCGGCCTCGACCTCGCGCAAGCTGCGGACCCGCACGCCCACCGATTTGCCAGCAGCGGCGGACAAATCCTTGACCAGCGTCGCTTCCAGGCTGGCGGCATCGGCAAAGGGGGTCTGGTTCAAGGAGTTCAGGTACAGCTTGAACGACTTGGATTCGATGATGTTCGGTGAATCCGCAGGAATGCTGAATTCGCCAATCGCCACCACCGGTTTGCCGGAAGGCAACAGCCACGACAGCTCGAAGCAGTTCCAGAAGTCCACGCCCTTGTACGGCAGGGTTTCAGCCGTCAGTCCCAATTCCGCCCATTTTGCGGTGCGCGGGATCGGGAACAGCAAGGACGGCGTGTACGTGGCGATGTATTCGCTGGATTTGCCCAGCGGCGAGTGTTCGGCTGCGGGATGCATGGCGGAAACCTGACTGAAGAATCAGCGGATTCTACCAGCCTTTGCCCGCGCCTTAGAGTGCTTACTGACTGACAGTCAGCTTGCCGACCATGCCCGCCTGATAGTGACCCGGGATATTGCAGGCAAACTCCAGGCTGGTCGCCTGGGTGAACGTCCAGGTCAGCTCGGCAGTCTTGCCCGGCTCGACCAGCACGCTATTGGGGTCGTCGTGCTTCATTTCATGCCCCATGCCGGACATCGCACCGTGATCCATTTCCTTCATGCCGGTAGGCGTCAGCAGGCCGCTCTGCTGCATCTTGAGCATTTCCTGCTGATGTCGTGCATGCATCGCCGCGTCGCCAAGGTTGAATTCGTGCAACAACTTGCCTTTGTTCACCAGCACAAAACGAACGGTTTCACCGGCCTTGATATCTATCGCCTTGGGCGTGAACGACATGTCGCCCATCACCACTTCGACACTGCGGGTCGCCTTGGCGGCCGGGGCCGGTTGTCCGAAATCGAAACCGTGCCCCGGCGCTGCCCACAGCGGCGAACTCAACGCCAACAGACAGACCGCCATCGCTTTGCGTAAAAACATGGTCACACTCCAACAAGGTAAGGTTCAGCGTGGAAAAACCTTAGACTGCTGACGCTGCCCGCAACCTGACGAACAGATTACAACTTTGTCAGGTTGGCCTGCACCGACACCGCCCACGGTATAAAGCATCCGTCCCATTGATCCCGAGTCGCCCCATGAAACTGCTGATCGTCGAAGACCAGGCAAAAACCGGTCACTACCTGCGTCAGGGCCTGGCCGAGGCCGGATTCAACACCGAACTGGTCGCCGACGGCAGCACCGGCCAACAGTTGGCGCTGAGCGGTGACTACGCCCTGTTGATTCTCGATGTGATGCTGCCTGGCCGCGATGGCTGGCAAATCCTGCAGGCAGTGCGCAGTGCGGGCCTGGACACGCCAGTACTTTTTCTGACGGCCCGGGACGCCGTGGAGGACAGGGTCCACGGCCTGGAGCTCGGTGCCGACGATTATCTGGTCAAACCCTTCGCCTTCTCCGAACTGCTGGCCAGGGTCCGCAGCCTGTTGCGGCGCGGCAGCGCCCAACCCCAGGAAACCAGCCTGCAACTGGCGGACCTGCGCCTGGACCTGATCCGCCGCCGTGTCGAGCGCAATGGCCAGCGCATCGACCTGACCGCCAAAGAATTCTCCCTGCTGGAAATGCTCCTGCGCCGTCAGGGCGAGGTGCTGCCCAAATCGTTGATCGCCTCCCAGGTCTGGGACATGAATTTCGACAGCGACACCAATGTCATCGAGGTCGCCATCCGTCGTTTGCGTCTGAAGATCGACGACGAGTTCCCGAACAAGTTGATCCACACCGTGCGCGGCATGGGTTACGTCCTTGAAGAGCGCCCCGCCTGATGCGTCGACTGTCCTTGAGCAGCCGCCTGGCGCTGCTGTTCGCCGCCTGCACAGCCGTGGTGTCGCTGGTGGCCGGCGTGCTGTTCAGCCGCGCCAGCGAGGCGCACTTTGTCGAGCTCGACCAGCAATTGCTGGACGGCAAGCTGATGGCTTTGCGCCGGGCGCTGCCTGACCTGCAATCGAGCGGGAGCGAAGTCAGGCTGGCGGATGAACTGAGCCGTCAAGCCGACGTCTCCCTGCGCATCACCGGCAACGACGGCCAGCGCTGGTTCGACAGCTCGACGCGCCTGCCCGACAGGCTCCCGCAAACGCCAGGGTTATCCACGATCAGCCACGACGGCACCGACTACCGGGTGCTGAATGCGCCACTGTCTGTCGACCGGCCGGGCTCCCCGCAACTGACCCTGTTGCTGGACATCACCCATCACCAGCATTTCCTGCAACGCATGCAGCGCCTGATCTGGCTGACCGTCGGCCTGTCCGCCCTGGCCACCGCACTGCTCGGTGCCTGGGCGGCGCGCAGCGGGCTACGGCCGTTGCGCCGCATGAGTGCGGTCGCCCGTGGCGTTTCAGCGCAATCGCTCAATGCCCGCCTGCCCGCAGAAGACATGCCGCCAGAGCTCGCGGAAATGGCTCACCATTTCAACGCCATGCTCGGACGCCTCGACGACTCTTTTCAGCGGCTCTCGGCGTTCTCCGCCGACATCGCCCATGAACTGCGCACACCGCTGTCGAACCTGCTGACCCACACCCAGGTCACCCTCACCCGCCCTCGCCCCCTCGAAGATTATCGCGAAGCGTTGCACAGCAACCTCGAGGAGCTGCAGTGGATGGCGCAACTGGTCAACGACATGTTGTACCTGGCCAAGGCCGACCACGGTCTGTTGGCGCCCAGGCGCGAATCGCTGGAGCTGGCGGAAGAAGCGGATGTGCTGCTGGAGTTTTTTGCGCCACTGGCCGAGGACGCCCGGGTAACGGTCAGCCGTCATGGCAGTGCGCGCATCGACGGCGATCGCAGCATGTTGCGGCGGGCGCTTTCCAATCTGCTGGACAACGCCTTGCGCTTTACCCCGGCCGGGGGGGAGATTCGGGTACGCATCACCGATCAGGCCAAAGGCTTGAGCCTGACCGTCGAGAACAGCGGCGCCGGCATCGACGCAGCCAGGTTGCCGCGTTTGTTTGACCGGTTCTACCGGGCAGACCCGGCGCGACAGGAAGGCAGCAGCGAACATGCGGGACTGGGATTGGCGATCACCGAGTCGATCGTTCGAGCCCATGGCGGGCGGATTCATTGCGAATCGGAGCAGGGGTGGACCCGGTTTGTGATCACGCTACCCAGAATGGATTGACGTACACAGGACTGGCCCCTTCGTAGGCCAAGCCCGCTGCCCCATGGGGACCGAGTCGTTTACAAATGCGTATCTCGACTCGGTCAACCGTGGGAGCGGGCTTGGTCCGGCCGGCATTCCGACGAAAGCGGTCTGTCAGCTTACGAATATCGAAGGGCGTGAGCCGGTTCGACCTTCGCCGCCCGCCACGCCGGGTAAACCGTGGCCAGGAAACTCATGACGAACCCCGCCGTGCAGATCAGGGCCACATCGCCCCCCTGCAGCTGCGAAGGCAGATTGCTGACGAAGTACACATCGGAACTGAAGATGTGCTGCCCGCTCACCCGCTCGACCCAGCCAACCAGCTCACTGACGTTCAGCGCGGCGATCACGCCCAGCACGCCACCGATCAACGTGCCCACCACCCCGATCACCGTCCCCTGGACCATGAAGATCGCCATGATCTGCCGGGGCGTGGCGCCGATGGTGCGCAGGATCGCGATGTCGGCGCCCTTGTCGTTCACCACCATGATCAGCGTGGCAATGATGTTGAACGCCGCCACCGCAACGATCATCAGCAACAGCAGGCCGATCATGGTTTTTTCCATTTTCATCGCGCTGAACAGGCTGCCCTGGGTGTGCGTCCAGTCGTCAGCCTTGTAGGCCGTGCCCAAACCGCCAGCGATATCGCTGGAAACCTTCGGCGCCGCGTACAAGTCCTTCAATGCCAGGCGCACACTCTGCACCTGGTTCGGTTGCCAGTGCTGCATCTGCGCGGCGTCGGCGACGTGGATCAGTGCCATCGAGCCATCGAGCTCAGCCCCTACCTTGAATACGCCCACCACGTTCAAACGCTGCATGCGCGGGGTGATCCCGCCCGGCGCGGTGCTGACTTCCGGCACGATCAGGGTGATCTTGTCACCGACATTCAAGCGAAACCGTCGCGCCGTGATCTCGCCGATCACCACACCGAACTCGCCCGGCTTCAGGGCATCGAGACGACCCTGAACGATGTGCTGGGCAACGATCGACACCTTGCCTTCCAGCGCCGGATCCACGCCGCTGACCTGGATCGGCTGCATCGAACCTTTGTAGGACAGCATGCCTTCCAGTTCGGTGAACGGCACGGCGGCAGTCACTTCAGGGTTCTTCATCGCCGCCGCCGCCACCGGCTGCCAGTCGTCGATCGGGTTGACGCCGACGATCGTGGCGTGGGGCACCATGCCGAGGATGCGCGAACTCATTTCACGCTGGAAACCGTTCATGACCGACAACACCACGATCATCGACAGCACGCCGAGGGCGAGGCCGATCATCGAAGTCATCGAGATGAAGGAAACAAAGCGATTGCGTCGCTTGGCGCGGGTATAGCGCGTGCCGATAAAGATCGATAACGGTCTGAACATTCGCTGGGGCACCGTATAAAAATCAGCTTTAAAAAGCGGTCAGTCCCTTGAGCGCAGCAGCGCTCAAGGGATTGGGGTCAGGCAACCTTCCTGCAGGTGCAGGACACGATCCATCTGGCGCGCCAGGTTCATGTCGTGGGTCACCACCAGGAACGCCGTGCGCATCGACGTGCTGAGTTCCAGCATCAATTCCTGAATGCCTTCGGCCGTGTGGGAATCGAGGTTACCGGTCGGCTCGTCGAGCATCACCAGGCCGGGCTTGTTCACCAGCGCACGGGCGATGGCCACGCGCTGACGCTCGCCGCCGGACAACTCTGCAGGCTTGTGCTCCAGCCGATGGCCGAGCCCTACCCGCTCCAGCAACGCGGTCGCACGCTGGCGCGCCTCGGGGATTGCAGTCTTGCCGATCAGCAGCGGCATGCAGACGTTTTCCAGCGCGGTGAACTCAGGCAGCAAATGGTGGAACTGATACACGAAGCCCAGTGCACGGTTGCGCAGCAGGCCACGGTTTTTCTCGCTCAGGGCCGACAGCTCCTCACCGTCGAGCCAGACGCTGCCCTTGGTCGGCGTATCGAGGCCACCGAGCAGGTTGAGCAAGGTACTTTTGCCCGAACCCGACTTGCCGATGATCGCCACGCGCTCCCCCGGATGCAGTTCCAATTGCAAGCCACTGAGAACCTCCACCGATTCAGGGCCTTCCTCGTAGGACTTGCCCAGGTTGCGGCAGCTCAAGATTGCTTTATCACTCATGCCCGACTCACTCATAACGTAGCGCCTCCGCAGGCTGGGTGCGCGCGGCACGCCAGGCTGGATACAGGGTGGCGAGGAAACTCAGGACCAACGCGGCGGCGCAGACCATCAACACATCCTGGCTCTGCACTTGCGACGGCAGGTAATCGATGAAATACACGTCGGCGTTGAGGAATTTGTGGCCGATCAGACCTTCGAGCGCCGAGATCGCGGCGCTGACGTTCAGCGCGGCGAAGATCCCGAGGACGGCGCCGATCAACGTGCCGACCACGCCGATGACGGTGCCCTGCACCATGAAGGTCGCCATGATCGTGCGCGGCGTGGCGCCGAGGGTGCGCAGAATCGCGATGTCGCTCTTCTTATCGTTCACCACCATCACCAGCGTGGAAATGATGTTGAACGCGGCGACGGCGACGATCAGCAGCAACAGCAGGCCGATCATGGCTTTTTCCATGCGGATCGCCTGGTACAGGTTGCCGTGGGTACGCGTCCAGTCGCGGGCGTAGTAATGGTCTTCGCCCAGCTGCTGGGCGATGTTCCACGCGGTCCGTGGTGCCTGGAACAGGTCGTCGAACTTCAGGCGCAGGCCTTGCACCTGATCCGGCTTCCAGCGGTGCAGTTTCCCCAGGTCCTGCAGGTTGGTGACGCCCAGGTAACCATCGATCTCGCCGGCACCGACGTGGAAGATGCCCACCACGGTGAAGCGCTTCATGCGCGGGAACATCCCGGCCGGCGTCACGGTGACTTCCGGCGCGACGAAGGTCAGTTTGTCGCCAATGGCCGCACCGAGCTTGGCGGCCGCCTTGTCGCCGATGACGATGCCAAAGCTGCCGGGCTCGAGGTCGTCGAGCTTGCCCTGCAACATGAACTTGTCAATGATCGACACCTGCCGCTCCAGTGCCGGGTCGATGGCATTGAGCAGTACCTTGGACACCTTGCCGTTGTTGGTCAGCAGGCCCTGCATCTGGGTGAAGGGCGCCACGGCCGTCACCTGCCGGTTCTGCCGGACCTTGTCGGCCAGACCCTGCCAGTTGCTGATCGGCTCGCCGGACTCGATGGTCGCGTGGGGCACCATGCCCAGCACGCGGGTACGCATCTCATGATCGAAGCCGTTCATGACCGACAGCACCACGATCATCACGATGACGCCAAGGGCGAGACCGATCATGGAAGTCAGGGAAATGAACGACACAAAGTGATTGCGACGCTTTGCACGGGTGTAACGCGTGCCAATGAATACGAAGAGAGGTCTGAACATGTCGGGGCTTGTTCGGAGGGAAAAGGAACGTCCTTGTGGCGGGGGTCGATAACCAGCTTTACACTCAGACCACCGCCGCTACCATGGGTTCGCCATGTCGACATTAGATGAAGAAGATCGCCGCGAATACTACCGTATCGAGGACACGATCGCACTGGAAATTCGGCCCCTGTCCGCTCCCGAAGCCGCAGGCCAGGAAGTGTTGCAGGATGCTTCCCCACTCTTCAACGTGCTCAGCGAACTGCACCTGAGCGAATTCGAGTCGCAGCACCTGTTGCGCCAGATCAGCGAGCGCGATCGCAACCTCGCGGCGTTCCTCAAAGTCCAGAACAAACGCATCGATCTGCTCAGCCAGGTGATCGCCCTCACCGTGCTGGGCCAGATCGGCGAGCCACAGCCGGTGATCATCTCCGAGGGCGGCATCGACTTCCAGCACCCGACGCCGATTGCCACCGGCGCGCACCTGTCGATAAAACTGGTGCTGATGCCGCAGGCCCTCGGGTTGTTGCTGCGCGCTCGCGTGACCCATTGCGACCCCAAGGGCGACGGTTTCGACATCGGCACCGAGTTCGAGCGTCCGACCGACGCCCAGCGCCAGTTGCTCGCCCGCTACATTTTGCAGAAGCAGGCCCAGGAACGACGTCTGGCCCGCGAACAAGAATCAGGCATTTAACGTAAGGAAGAACCGTGACCCTCATCTACGGCCATCGCGGCGCCAAGGGCGAAGCACCGGAAAACACCCTGACCAGCTTTCAGGAATGCCTCAAGCACGGCGTGCGCCGCTGCGAACTGGACCTGCATCTGTCCATGGACAACGAGCTGATGGTCATCCACGACCCGACGCTCAAACGCACCACCGACCGGCGCGGCAAGGTGGTCGAGCACAGCGCCGCCGAGCTGGTGACCTACGACGCGCGCAAGGGCGGCCCGGGCTGGATCAAGCCGTGCCCGATCCCGACGCTGGAGGAATTGTTCGAGAAATGCGCCTTCGATCACTGGCAGCTGGAGGTCAAGAGCGCTTCACGTACCCGCGCCGCGACCACGGTGCTGGCGATTCGCGAGATGGCCCAGCGTTTCAACCTGCTCGACAAGGTGACGATCACCTCGAGCTCGCGGGAAGTGCTGAAAGCCGCACTGGACCTGGTGCCGGACGTATCGCGTGGGCTGGTGGCCGAGTACGCCTGGCTCGACCCGTTGAAGGTGGCGGCCAGCTATGGCTGTGAATACCTGGCGTTGAACTGGACCCTGTGTACGCCGGAACGCCTGCAAAAGGCGCAGCGTCAGGGGCTGCATGTGTCGGTGTGGACAGTCAACGAACCTGCGCTGATGCGCAGGCTCGCCGACTTCGGCGTTGACAGCCTGATTACAGACTTTCCCGGTTTGGCCACTGCCACGCTCGGGAATTGCTGAAATCGGTCTCCCCGGCCGGCTCAGGCCACCGGCCGGAGCCGCTCAAAAAAGCCGGTTGAGGCCGTCGTAAGCGGCGACCCGATAGGCTTCGGCCATGGTCGGGTAGTTGAACGTCGTGTTGACGAAGTACTTCAGCGTGTTCAGTTCGCCCGGCTGGTTCATGATCGCCTGGCCGATGTGCACGATCTCCGACGCCTGATATCCGAAGCAGTGCACGCCCAGCACTTCCAGGGTTTCGCGATGGAACAGGATCTTCAGCATGCCTTGCGGCTCGCCGGCGATCTGCGCACGCGCCATGCCCTTGAAGAACGCCTTGCCCACTTCGTACGGCACCTTGGCCTGGGTCAGTTCCTGCTCGTTCTTGCCGATCGAGCTGATCTCCGGAATGGTGTAGATGCCGGTCGGCACGTCGTTGACGAAACGCCAGCTGCCGTTCTCGACGATGCTGCCAGCAGCCGAACGGCCCTGGTCGTGGGCGGCACTGGCCAGGCTCGGCCAGCCGATCACGTCACCGGCACCGTAGATGTTCGGCACACAGGTGCGGTAGGCCTCGTCGACTTCGATCTGGCCACGGCTGTTGACCTTGACGCCGATGTTCTCCAGCCCCAGCTGATCGGTGTTACCGGTACGGCCGTTGCACCAGAGCAAGGCATCGGCCTTGATCTTCTTGCCGGACTTCAGGTGCAGGATCACGCCGTTGTCCACGCCTTCGACACGGTCGTAGTCTTCATTGTGACGAACCGTGATGTTGTTGTTGCTGAAGTGATAGCTCAGCGCCTGGGAAATTTCCGAGTCGAGGAAGCTCAGCAACTGTCCACGGTTGTCCACCAACTCCACCAGCACGCCCAGGCCGCTGAAGATCGACGCGTATTCGCAACCGATCACGCCGGCACCGTAAACGATGAGTTTGCGCGGGGTGTGGCCGAGGCTGAGGATGGTGTCGCTATCGTAGATACGCGGGTGATGGAAATCGATGTCCGCCGGGCGATAAGGACGCGATCCGGTGGCGATGATGATGTGCTTGGCCACCAGTTTTTCCACCACGCCGTTGGCGCAGACCACTTCGATGGTCTGCTCGTCGGCGAAGCTGCCGGTGCCGAAGAACACGTCGACGCGGTTGCGGGCGTAGTAGCCGGTGCGGGAAGCGACCTGTTTGGAAATGACTTTCTCGGCGCTTTTCAGCACGTCCGGGAAAGAGAACCAGCGCGGCTCGCCAATCGCCCGGAACATCGGGTTGGTGTTGAACTGCATGATCTGCCGGACCGAGTGACGCAGTGCCTTGGACGGGATGGTGCCCAAGTGGGTGCAGTTGCCGCCGACCTGGCGACGGCTGTCGACCATGGCCACCTTGCGCCCTGCCTTGGCGGCGTTCATTGCCGCGCCTTCTCCCGCCGGGCCGGAACCCAGTACCACCACGTCGTAGTTGTAGACAGCCATGCGTACTCCTCAGAACAGGCCGCGGCGCCCTCGGCACCTGCGGCTAAATCACGCCGGTCGGCGGCGTGAAGGAACAATTTGGGGCCAGTGCAGAACCCGGACACAGTCTATAGAAGCGTCATCGCCGCGCACATTAACCCTTGGTCGCGTCGTAGGCTAGTTTTGCCTGCACTACAACGCCAGTCTTCAATACGCCAATCACCCTCATCACTCGGTTTTCCCGCCACTGAGGCGATCAAAAGCGTGACTGGTGCGTGTGACGAAACCTGTATCGGCACGAATCACAAAAAATGCGCCGATATCGTGTTTTTCCGCGTAATCCCAGCCACGTTCCGGGCCGAGAATCAGCAACAGCGTCGACAGGCCATCGGCCAATAAGGCAGAAGGATTAATCACCGTGACTGCCGCGAGGGTATGTGAGACCGGTGTGCCGGTGCGGGCATCGAAGGTGTGGGAATAACGCCGACCGTCCTGCTCGAAATAGTTACGGTAGTCACCGGACGTCGAGACGCCAAAACCATCGACGGCAATGATCCGCTGCGCCACCTGCTGATCGTCCCGAGGCTCCTCCAGAGCGACATGCCAGGGTGAGCCATCGAGTTTCCTGCCCGAGGCCTTGAGCTCGCCCGTGGCTTCGGCGAGGTAGTTGCGGATGCCCATGGCTTCGAGCCTGGCAGCGATACGGTCCACCGCGTACCCCGCCGCGATGCTGTTGAAGTCGACTTCGACGGCCGCATCCTTGCACAGCTGGTCGCCTTCGATGCGCAAGTGCTGATAACCCACTCGCTGTCGTACGTCCGCCAGCGCCTGGGCGGACGGAACATTGTCCCCTCGCGCCTGGGGACCAAAGCCCCAGAGATTGAGCAATGGCTCGACCGTCAGATCGAAGGAGCCTTCGCTCTGTTCCGACAGTTGCCGACCGACACGCACCAATTCCAGGACCGGCGCGGGCATGCTCTGACAGCGATGGGCAGGCAGATCGTTGAAACGCTCGATGTCTGAATCGCTGCGGTAGGTCGACATCTGCCGATCCACCTGCGCAAGAATTTTTTCGACCTCGGCCTGGACCTCCGCCGGCTTGGGAAGATTGGCATGGCGCAGGTACTTGATCGAATACGTACTGCCCATGGTCGGGCCACCGAAAACCTCCATGGAATCACCGTTACCGCAGCCTGACAGCGCGCCAAGCAGTAAAAAGACAATGCCCTTGCACCCTTTCAACAATTCCTGCGCTCCCCACGTCGATGCCTGACACACACCCAGGCCGGGCATTATGCGACAAGACCGATCACCGCGCCTTGATCCGACAAACAACTGAAACGCTTAAGCAGCAAGCTAACTAGTTGTTGCCTAACGATCTACATACACATATTGTTACAACTCTGCTCGCCGAGGGAATTTGCCTCTGGGGTGATGGCGAGGATGCGTCTAATCCATGGACTTCCGACCAGACAGCCAAAAGTGAGTGTGTACCCATGTCCTCGAATACGGGCAAAGGCAAAGCGATTTTTCGCGTTGTCAGCGGCAATTTTCTCGAGATGTTCGACTTTATGGTCTATGGCTTCTACGCCACGGCCATTGCCAAGACCTTCTTCCCTGCCGACAGCGCTTTCGCCTCCCTGATGTTATCGCTGGCGACCTTTGGCGCCGGTTTCCTGATGCGTCCCTTGGGCGCGATTTTCCTCGGTGCCTACATCGACCGTCATGGTCGCCGGCAAGGGTTGATCATTACCCTGGCGATGATGGCGGCCGGCACCGTGCTGATTGCCTGTGTGCCGGGATACGCCACGCTGGGCGTCGCCGCGCCGCTGATCGTGCTGTTTGGCCGATTGCTGCAGGGCTTTTCCGCCGGCGTGGAACTGGGGGGTGTGTCGGTGTACCTCGCCGAGATTTCCACCCCCGGCCGCAAAGGCTTCTTTGTCAGTTGGCAGTCCGCCAGCCAGCAGGCCGCCGTGGTCTTCGCCGGGCTGCTCGGGGTCGCGCTGAACCATTGGCTCAGCCCGCAAGAGATGGGTGAATGGGGCTGGCGCGTGCCGTTCCTGATCGGCTGCATGATCGTGCCGGTGATCTTCGTGATTCGCCGTTCCCTGGAGGAAACGCCGGAATTCCAGGCGCGGAAACATCGCCCTACCCTGCGGGAAATCATCCGTTCGATCGGTCAGAACTTCGGCATTGTCATCGCCGGCATGGCCCTGGTCGTGATGACCACGGTGTCGTTCTACCTGATCACCGCCTACACGCCGACCTTTGGCAAGGCGGAACTGCACCTGTCGGACATGGACGCCTTGCTGGTGACCGTGTGCATCGGCCTGTCGAACTTCTTCTGGCTGCCGGTGATGGGTGCCGTGTCCGACAAGGTCGGACGTAAACCCCTGCTGCTGGCGGCGACCCTTCTGGCGATCCTCACCGCCTATCCGGCCCTGTCGTGGCTGGTGGCGAACCCGAGCTTCAGCCATTTGCTGATTGTCGAATTGTGGCTGTCCTTCCTGTATGGCTCGTACAACGGCGCCATGGTCGTGGCGCTGACGGAAATCATGCCAGTGGAAGTGCGGACAACCGGTTTCTCTTTGGCCTACAGCCTGGCGACCGCGACGTTCGGCGGCTTCACGCCGGCGGCCTGCACTTACCTGATCCATGTGCTAGACAACAAGGCCGCGCCGGGGATCTGGCTCAGTGGCGCGGCAGTGCTGGGATTGATTGCGACGCTGGTGCTGTTCCGGGGCAACCGCCATCAACTGCGCACAGCGCAGGCGGCAGTCGTCGGCGGCGCCTGATCGATCACGCAACCTCTGGGAGCGAGCCTGCTCGCGATGGCGCCGTCCGAATCAACGTCCGAGCCCCCTGACACGCGGCAATCGCGAGCAAGCCCCTTCCCACAGCCAAGAGTGGGAGTGGGCGTGCCCGCGAAGAGGCCTCACACACAGCGAAACTCAGCGTTCGGCCACTTTCAATGAACCACTCCACCCGCCACCCAACGCCTTGTACAACGTCACCTGATTGATCTCCCGCGCCAACTCCAGTTGCGCCCATTTCTGCTGCGCATCAAACAGCGAACGTTGCGCATCCATGGTGGAAAAATAGCTGTCCAGGCCCGCTTCGAACCGCAAGCGCGACTGGCGATAGGCTTCCTGATAATCCCCCACCAGTTTCTTCTGATACTCCACCTGGGTCAGCATCTCCTGCCGGGCATTCAAGGCATCCGCCGCCTCGCGAAAAGCGTTCTGCACGGTCGCTTCATACGCCGCCGCCTGCCCGTCGAACCGCGCATGGCTGGCATCCACCTGCGCCCGCCGCGCACCGCCGTCGATCAAGGGCAACGTCCCCGCCAACGCCACCGACCAGAACTCCGCCGGGCCACTGAGCAAACGGGAGAAATCACCGGTCAGGCTACCCAGCGCCGAGGTCAGGGAAAACGTCGGAAAGTAAGCGGTACGCGCAGCGCCGATATCGGCGTTGGCTGCCCGCAACTGCGCCTCAGCGGACATGATGTCCGGACGACGCTCCACCAGCGACGATGGCAATCCGGCCGGCACATCGAGCGTGGCCAATTGGGCACCGAGCGCACCGGTCGGCAGCAGATCGGCCGGCACCGGCTGCCCCACCAGCACACGCAAGGCATTGCGGTTCTGCGCCACCTGCATGCGATAGGTGTTGACCTGCACCGCCGCCGTATTGGTTTGCGCATCGGCCTGGTGAACGTCGATTCGCGCGCTGGAGCCGAGGTTGAAACTCTTGCGCAGCAGTTGCCCGTAACGGTACTGGGACTCGAAGGTGTTCTGCGCCAGGTCAAGCAAATGCTGATTGGCCTTGAGACTCAGCCAGGTGCTGGCCACTTCACCGATCAGCGCCAGCCGCGCCGTCTGATAGTCCGCCTCGGACGCCTCGAAGCGCGCCCCGGCGGCATTGCGCTGACTACGGATACGGCCAAACAGATCCAGTTCGTAGGACGTGAACCCGCCGGTTGCCTGAAACGTATTGGCGATACTGCCCGCACTGTCGCCGCCGTTCGGCGTCCGTACCAGCGCTGGCAATTTGCTGCGACCGGCGTAGGTGTCGATGCCAATCGTAGGAAAAAGGCCGGAGCGCGCGCTGTCGTACCCGGCCCGGGCCTCTTCGACGCTGGCGGCGAACTGCCGCAGACTGCGGTTGTTGACCAGTGCCATATCGATCAACCGGCGCAGGCGCTCATCGACCACAAAGCCGCGCCAGTCCTTGTCGAACGCCTGCTTGCCGGCACAACACTGCCCCGCTGTATCCGCGGGCCATTGCTGGTCGATCGGCGCCTCGGGTTTCTCGTAGGTCGGCTCCAGCGAACAGCCGCCGAGCAGCAGCAAAGACATGAAAAAGGAAGTCGATAAGCAACGATTCATGGCGCGCACCTAAAAGCGTTGGCCGAGCAAAGCTCGCAAGGGAGAAAGCAGTACGGACCACAGACCTGAGCGCTCGACACCCAGGTGCGGCAGAGCCTGTTTATGCGCTCGCACACTGACGGGTCGCCATCGGCGCTGGGGCACGTAGGACAATGCCTTGATGCGTGCAGGCAAACGCGGGGCCGTGCGTTTCTCACCCAGCAACGAACGTCGCAGCAAGGTGCCGAACGCCAGCGCCGGCTCGGCCTTGCTGACCACGTTGATCGTCGCGTCACTGAACAGCCGCGCGATCAGGCGCCGCCGCAAGGCTTCATCGAGCTCGGCAAACC
Organism: Pseudomonas sp. IT-P12; assembly: GCF_949767465.1. Classification (NCBI taxonomy): domain Bacteria; kingdom Pseudomonadati; phylum Pseudomonadota; class Gammaproteobacteria; order Pseudomonadales; family Pseudomonadaceae; genus Pseudomonas; species Pseudomonas sp. IT-P12. Next base: position 520,916 of record NZ_CATKPY010000021.1, read on the forward strand.
TCAGGCCCAACCGGTCCGAACCGTGGTTGCGCATGACTTCGACCTCGAGCCAGCCCAGCTTGTCGATCCACATCTCGCCACACAGACCCGGCTTGATCGACGAGGCGAAGGCGCAACTGAACGATGCCCCGCTGAGGGAAATGTCCACCAGACGACCGGGAAGGACCTTGCCGCCAAAACGCAAGCCGGTGGCTTTGTCGAACGGAAAGCGCTCTTCGCCATGCAACCGCGGGCGATCGACACAGGCCACCAGCGTCGCGAGGTTGTAGATCAGCGCCACCACCGTCCAGAACAGGTTGAACACCATGTTGCCGTCGAACGCTGCAGCCGTACTGATGGCGATGTAGGCGCCGATCTGGGAGAACAGTGTCAGCGCGAAAAAGAACCCGAACAACTTCCAGTGAACCATGGTTTTCGTCCGGTCCAACCCCTTGGCAGTGACTTTGAAGGGACGTCCGAAAGGCCGGATCAACGCGCTGGCAAGGGTTGCGGTGACGGCCAGCGACGCAACGATCTGTGTGACTTCAGTGAAAATCGGCAAGGTGCGCCGGTCCGTGACCCACGTCCCATAACCCCAGAATGCGATCAGCGCCGGCATGCCGAACGCGAGGAAGTCCACCGGATTGGCGTAAAAACCGGCAATGCCGAAATACCAATACAACACCGGCGACACCAGCATCATCAAAATGAACGGTTTGGAAAACCAGTGCATCAGCCCGTGGATGTAGTGCAGGCGGTCATTGAACGTGTAACCGCCGCCGCGCAAGGGGCCGTCCTTGAGCAGCGCCACCTGAAGGGTGCCCAGGCACCAACGCCCGCGCTGGTTGATGTATTCGGTCAGGCCCTCGGCCGATAGGCCAATCGACAAGCGCTCGTTCAGCCAGCGTGTGACGTAGCCTTTTTGCAGCAGCCGATAGGTGGTGTAGATGTCTTCGCAGACAGAGCCTGTAGGAAAACCGCCGATTTCGTTGATCAAATCCCGCCGCACCACGAAGGATGTACCGACGCAAAATGCCGCATCCCAGCCGTCCTTTGCCGGTTGAAACACGTCGAAGAACACCCGTTGCTCATCCACCCAGCAAGCCGATGTCCCCAGGTTGTGCTGGATCGGATCGGGGTTGTAGTAAAACTGCGGCGTCTGCACCAGGCCGACTTTGGGATCGTCGAACAGGCCCAGTGTGCGCATCAGGATCGGCTGCTGCGGCGCAAAGTCGGCGTCGAGCACGAGGATGTACGGCGCATTGCTGCCCGCCGCCGACTGACGCAATCCGTTGTTCAGGTTACCCGCCTTGGCGTGGGCATTGTCCGGGCGCCGCGCATATTGCACACCGACCTCGGCACAGTAATCGCGCAGCCAGTCGCGACGCGTATCGTCGAGCACCCAGATGGTGAAGTTGGGATAGTCGATGGCCTGGGCCGCGATGATGGTCTTTTCGAGGATCTCCAGGCCTTCGTTGTAAGTAGCGATAAACACGTCTACCGCCGGTACGTCAGCCCCCTGGGCACGCAGGCGTCGCTCGCCCGCATCGGCCTGCTTGCTGTGATCGGAACGGCAGAGCATGACGACAATGGAAAACAGCGTGTAGCCGATCGCCAACATTTCGAAAAACAGGAAGGCATAGGCCCAGACCGTGGCAAACCCGGAGTGATCGTCAGGCAACGTCTCGCGAATGCGCCACGCCGCATAGTTGACCAGCAACAACGCGGTAACGGCGCCAAAACCGGCACGCGCAGCCCATTGATCCCGGTGCGTCAGGCAGGTGAACAGCACCACCACCGCCAGCGTCCAGAAGTTGATTTGCAGCAGTTGCATCGAGTCCAGTGCCTGCATGTCAGTCAGCCTCCATCGAACCGGTAAAGGGATTGACGCCCGTGGCCGCAATTGCCGCCCACGCCGTGGCGCCCAAGTGAGGCAAGTGGTAATAGAAAAAATCGTTGGTGATGGAGTCCGGGCCAATGGCCAGGCCTGTGCTGATGCGCGGTGCCGGTGTCGCGAACAGCCAGCCTTCGCTCGCTTGCTGGTCGAGCAACACGCCCCACAGCGGTCGCGCCTTGTCACTCAGGCCGTTCAATTGCGCCACCGCAGCCGCCTGCGCGGTGCCTTCGGTCCATAGACCGTCAGGGTCGCGGTTGAAGCCGTAACCGTCACCGGCGCGGTGCGCGCGATCGATAAACGAGAAGACTCGGCGCCAGTCCTTGGGGGGATCCTGCAGGGCAATCAGCGGCCAGATCTGGGCGTCCAGCCCTGAACGCACGCGATCGGAGGTCTGGCCATCCGCCCCGGTGCCGATCAGGAACCGCCCTTCCCCGGCATCCCACTGGCTGGACACGAATTGCCGGGCGATTCGCGCCTGTTGTGCTGACCCCGCATCAGGCGCCACCGCATCGAGCGCCGACCACGCCGCGGCCAGATCGACGTTATGCTCCGTGGACTTCCAGCTCTGCTGCACCTGCTGGGAGAAATACCCGTAATAGCCGCCGCTGAAGCCGGCGGGCGATTGGTCGTCGTAGGTGTGCTTCTGCGACCAGTGCAGGACTTTTCTGGTTGCCTCAAGGTAAGACGCCTCGCCGCTCTGGCGAAAAGCCTCCAGCAAGGCCAATGCCGCCCACGCCTGATTGCCGGTGGCGCTGCTGACCTGGTACGCGTCCTGGTTCCAGGCGTTCCGCTCGACGCTCCAGTAGCCCGGCAGTTTCATCGACGGCAGCCCCACCGGCCCTGCCGCGTAGGCGTTGCGCAAGCGACCGTCCTGATACTCGGGATCGTGCTGCGTGGCGAACACCAATGCGTCGGCGATCCGCCGCGCCGATTCGGCTTTGCCACAGGCAAACAATGCAATGCTGGCCAACGCGTTGTCGTACGTGAACGCCACGCCGCGCAACGCCAGGATCGGTGCAGGTTGACCGTTCAATGCCGGATAACTGGGCAACAGCACCGGCCCCGCCGGTTGCGATGTCACCGCCTGATCCAGTGCCGCGCACGTCATCGCCATCAGTTGCGGCCTGGCTTGCGCAGCCAATGCAGGAAAGGCGCCACCGATCAGCATCACGCCAGCGGCCACTCGCAAGATACCCTTCATGGTCGCGACACCTCGGCGCTGGCCCACAAGCCCGGATTGCAGGTCATGGCGCGCTGGCTCTGCGTCAGGTCCGTGGCGAACGTCCCGACCACGTACACCGAGTTCTGCTCGGCATACGGAAACGGCACGCTGTAGGTGTTGGCGCGAATGTCCGAAGTGCTGGACAGCAACTGCACCACACTGGCCTTGAGCGGTTCGGCGAGGCCGCGGATTTTCACGGTCAGCACACTGTCGCGGTCGATCTTGCTGGCCATCCGCTCCGGGAACACCGCGATCACATAGCTCTGCGCGCAATCGGTGGCGCGCAGCAAGGTCGACCCCGCCTGCACCAGCGTACCCTGCGGTGCCAACAACTCCTGCACGGTGCCGGGGGAATAGGCGACGACGTCATACCCGGACATCATGTTGACCCGGTTCTGTTCGGTTTCGATCAGTTGGTTGAGGTGGTCGAGCTCCTGTTGATAGGTCGCACGATTGCGCGCCTGATTGTCCAGGCTCAGCTTCAACGTGGTCATCTGCGCACTCAGGTCGAACATGCGCATTTGATCGGGATCCAGGTACACCTGCTGGTTGGCCGCACTGACATCACCGTCATTGATCCGCAATTGCGAACGCACCGACTCCGCCGCGCCTTGCAGCGATGCCAACTGGGCTTTGGACGAAGCGACCACCGCGCCACTCACCGCCCCCTGCACGAACAACTCGAGATTGCGTTCGACGGTTTCCCGGGCATCCATCAACCGTGCGCTGGCGGCGCTGTTTTCCGCTTTGAGTGCCCGCTGGATGAACAGTTGCCGAGTATGAAACGCGGTCTGGTATTGCTGACTGGTTTTCTCCAGTGCCTCGTAATACTGCTGATCATGTTCGGCCTGGCTGGCCGACGACGACAATTGTTGCTCCAGGGTCAGTCGACGGGTTTGCAGCGTCAGCAGGGTTTCCTGGTTCGCTCGCGGGTTCTGCACCACGGCGATCTTCTGCCCTTGAACGAAGGTCGCGCCAGGTTTGACCTCCAGTGTACTGACCACCCCGTCAATGGGCGTTGTCAGCAAAATCACCGGGGCATTCAAAATGGCCCGTGTGGCGGAAGCCGACACCAGAGGCATCAATAATGTCGACAACAACAGCCAGACGATAAACCCCAGGACGCCCAACCCCACCAGGCGCGGCAACAGTGATAACAGCCTTGAGCGTTCTTGCGCCATGTTCGACTCTCCCGATAAACCAACCGCGTAAAGCCAGGCAATAACAGGCCGTGACCGAAAGACACTTTTGGCAGGGTGAACAAAGCAAAATAACGCGCAGAGGCGGCAACTAAGCCGACACCAGTGATCTGAATTATTGTGATGTGAGCAGGAATGGGATTCCCGTCTTTTTGGAGAGTTGCTGTAACAGCGTTGCGAGCCCAAGGCAGAGCGGGCGGTGTTATTGGCGACACTAGTTTCAGGACTTTGACGTGTCAAGCGGATGTATCAAGCAATTAAATGGCGCCAAATATATAACGCAGCGTTGATTGGATCCACTTCAGTCATTGATTCGACATACATCGGCAACTGTTTATTTTAAATGGAAGTTTTTATTTTTTCAGACACCCTGAACTTTTTATTGGAATCGAGACAATGCTTAATAATTAATCGAACATATTAAAACGATATAAGTCCGAGGGTTTTGATTGCGCCATTGGGCGGGTCCGCGGCACAACCTGCTTCCGGGATCACTGGGCAGCTTGAACGAGAAAAATCGCCACCAACAAAAACGCCCCGACCGAAGTCGGGGCGTTCCTGGTGTGCAGCTAGGCGCTTAGCGTGGGAATGCAGGCGGGTTTACACCGGCCATGTCTTCCATCACGCGCACCACCTGGCAGCTGTAACCGAATTCGTTGTCGTACCAGACGTACAGTACAACGCGGTTATCCTGGGTGATGGTCGCCTCAGCATCCACTACGCCTGCGTGGCGCGAGCCAACGAAGTCGGTGGAAACCACTTCCTGGGAGCTGACGTAGTCGATCTGCTTGTGCAGGTCCGAGTGCATGGCCATCTGGCGCAGGTACTCGTTGATTTCGTCGCGAGTGGTGGCCTTTTCCAGGTTCAGGTTCAGGATGGCCATCGACACGTTCGGCGTAGGAACACGAATCGCGTTACCGGTCAGCTTGCCCTTGAGCACTGGCAGCGCCTTGGCGGCGGCGGTGGCGGCACCGGTTTCGGTGATGACCATGTTCAGCGGCGCGGCGCGGCCACGACGGCTGCCCTTGTGGAAGTTGTCGATCAGGTTCTGGTCGTTGGTGAACGAGTGAACGGTTTCGACGTGGCCGTTGACGATGCCGTACTTGTCGTTCACCGCCTTGAGCACCGGCACGATGGCGTTGGTGGTGCAGGAAGCCGCCGAGATGATCTTGTCGTCCGGGGTGATGTCGCCATGGTTGATGCCATGCACGATGTTCTTCAGCGCGCCCTTGCCAGGTGCAGTGAGGATCACGCGGGCAGCGCCCGGGCAGGCCAGGTGCTGACCCAGGCCGTCGGCGTCACGCCATACACCGGTGTTGTCGACGATCAGCGCGTTTTCGATGCCGTACTGGGTGTAGTCGACTTCGGTCGGGCTCTTGGCGTAGATCACCTGGATCAGGTTGCCGTTGGCGGTGATGGTGTTGTTGGCTTCATCAATGGTGATGGTGCCATCGAACGGGCCATGAACCGAGTCGCGGCGCAGCAGGCTGGCACGCTTGACCAGGTCATTCTCGGCACCCTTGCGGACCACGATGGCGCGCAGGCGCAGGCCGTCGCCACCACCGGTTTTCTCGATCAGGATGCGCGCCAGCAGACGGCCGATACGGCCGAAGCCGTAGAGGACAACGTCGGTGCCTTTGCGTGCGGAGGCGTTCTGCTGGCCAACCACGTCGGCCAGTTCTTCACGGACGAACTGCTCGGCCGTACGGCCATTGCCTTCGGCCTTGAACTTGGACGCCAGCTTGCCCAGGTCGACCGAAGCGGCGCCGAGCTTGAGCTCGCTCATCGCCTTGATCAGCGGGAATGTTTCGTGGACGGACAGTTCGGTGTCGTCGGACTGACGGTGACGAGCAAAGCGGTGAGCCTTGAGAATCGCGATCACCGAACGGTTGATCAGGCTGCGGCCATAGATCGAGCTCACCACGTTGTTATTGCGGTAGAGCTGACCGATAAGCGGAATCATCGCTTCTGCGAGTGCTTCACGGTCGATCCATTCACCAAGACACTGGTCGGGCTTCTGAGTCACGGGAACCTTCCACATGTAGGGGCAGAAAAAAGGGGCTACATTATGCCGCCGAGAGACCCGCGTAGCAATGCGCGCCTGTCGTGCGATCCGTAACAAATTTCCGACAGAAAAATATCAGTGCCGCCGAAGCCCAGTAAAACCGGGCCTTTCAGCGGGGTCAATTTTTTGAAGACATCGCTGTCTTGTCCGTAACCCTCCGTAACACTCGCTTGTTTTGCCACTACATAATCGGTGTTATTCATCAAAAAACCGGCGTTTTTTGTCTTTACCACTACATTTCGCCAAACCTGCGTAATAGACACAGTCAGCAACTGACAGGCGGCATCCGGGCCCGCTACAATTACCGACTTTGTCGCAACGCTTGGAGCTCAACCTTCCGTGCCCGTTCTGCGTCTACCGCATCTCCCTGCCGCCGCAGGTAAACAGCATTGGGGCAACCTGCCCGGTGCCGCCCTCAGCCTGGCCATTGCCGAGGCTGCCAGCGCCGCCAGGCGCTTTACCCTGCTGCTGACCGCCGACAGCCAAAGTGCCGAACGGCTGGAGCAGGAGCTGGGTTTCTTCGCCCCGGATTTGCCCGTGCTGCATTTCCCGGACTGGGAAACCCTGCCCTACGATCTGTTTTCACCCCACCAGGACATCATTTCCCAGCGCATCGCCGCCCTTTACCGGCTGCCTGAACTGAGCCATGGCGTGCTGGTGGTGCCGATCACTACCGCCCTGCATCGTCTGGCGCCGACCACCTTCCTGCTGGGCAGCAGCCTGGTACTGGACGTTGGCCAGAAGCTCGATGTCGAGCAGATGCGCACCCGCCTCGAAGCCACCGGCTACCGCTATGTCGATACCGTGTACGAACATGGCGAGTTCACGGTGCGCGGCTCGTTGATCGACCTGTTTCCGATGGGCAGCAAATTGCCTTATCGGATTGACCTGTTCGATGACGAAATCGAGACCTTGCGCACCTTCGACCCGGAAAACCAGCGTTCCATCGACAAGGTCGATTCGGTCAAGCTGCTGCCGGCGAAGGAGTTCCCGCTGCAAAAAGAAGCCGTGACCCGTTTCAAGGCGCGGTTTCGCGAGCGCTTCGATGTCGACTTCCGGCGCTGCCCGATCTTCCAGGACTTGAGCAGCGGGATTACCCCGGCCGGCATCGAGTACTACCTGCCGCTGTTTTTCGAGGAAACCTCGACCCTGTTCGATTACCTGCCCCAGGACACGCAAGTGTTTTCCCTGCCGGGCATCGAGCAGGCCGCGGAAAACTTCTGGAACGACGTGCGCAACCGCTATGAGGAACGTCGCGTCGATCCATCCCGTCCTTTATTGCCACCGGCCGAGTTGTTCCTGCCGGTGGAGGACTGCTTCGCGCGCCTGAAGAACTGGCCACGGGTAGTGGCCAGCCAGCAGGACGTGGAAAGCGGCGCCGGTCGCGAACGCTTCCCGGCACGGGAACTGCCAAACCTGGCGATCGAAGCCAAGGCCACCCAACCGCTGGCGGCACTGGCCGGGTTCCTCGATGAATTCCCCGGTCGCGTGCTGTTTACCGCCGAATCCGCGGGCCGTCGAGAAGTGCTGCTGGAACTGCTGGAACGCCTGAAGCTGCGACCCAAAACCGTCGACAGCTGGCCGGACTTCGTGGCGGGCAAGGAGCGCCTGGCCATTACCATTGCGCCGCTCGACGAAGGCCTGGTGCTCGAGGATCCGGCCCTGGCCTTGGTCGCCGAGAGCCCGCTGTTCGGCCAGCGCGTGATGCAGCGCCGGCGCCGCGAAAAACGCGCCGACGCCAACAACGACGCGGTGATCAAGAACCTCACCGAATTGCGCGAAGGCGCGCCGGTGGTGCATATCGATCACGGGGTCGGCCGCTACCTGGGCCTGGCAACCCTGGAGATCGACAACCAGGCTGCTGAATTCCTCGCCCTGGAATACGCCGAGGGCGCCAAGCTTTACGTGCCGGTGGCCAACCTGCACCTGATCGCGCGCTACACCGGCAGCGACGATGCCCTGGCCCCGTTGCACCGCCTCGGCTCCGAGACCTGGCAGAAAGCCAAGCGCAAGGCCGCCGAACAGGTGCGCGATGTGGCGGCGGAACTGCTCGACATCTATGCGCGCCGTGCGGCCCGCGAAGGGTATGCCTTCGCCGACCCGAAAGCCGACTACGCCACGTTCAGCGCCGGCTTCCCCTTCGAGGAGACCCCCGACCAGCAGGTCACCATCGAGGCCGTGCGTGAAGACATGCTCGCACCCAAGCCAATGGATCGCCTCGTCTGCGGCGACGTGGGCTTCGGCAAGACCGAAGTGGCGATGCGTGCGGCCTTTATCGCCGTGCACAGTGGCAAGCAAGTGGCGATCCTGGTGCCGACCACCCTGCTCGCCCAGCAACACTACAACAGCTTCCGCGACCGCTTCGCCGACTGGCCGGTGACCGTGGAGGTGATGAGCCGCTTCAAGTCGACCAAGGAAGTGAACGCGGCGGTCGCGGACCTGGCCGAAGGCAGGATCGACATTGTCATCGGCACCCACAAGCTGCTGCAGGACGACGTGAAGATCAAGAACCTGGGCCTGGTGATCATCGACGAAGAGCACCGCTTCGGTGTGCGCCAGAAAGAACAGCTCAAGGCCCTGCGCAGCGAGGTCGACATCCTCACCCTCACCGCCACGCCAATTCCGCGCACGCTGAACATGGCCGTATCGGGCATGCGTGACCTGTCGATCATTGCCACCCCACCGGCCCGGCGCCTGTCGGTGCGCACCTTCGTCATGGAGCAGAACAAGAGCACGGTCAAGGAGGCCCTGCTGCGCGAGCTGCTGCGTGGCGGTCAGGTCTACTACCTGCACAACGACGTGAAGACCATCGAGAAGTGTGCCGCCGACCTCGCCGAACTGGTGCCGGAAGCGCGGATCGGCATCGGCCACGGGCAGATGCGCGAGCGCGAGCTCGAACAGGTGATGAGCGACTTCTACCACAAGCGCTTCAACGTGCTGATCGCCTCGACCATCATCGAGACCGGCATCGACGTGCCGAGCGCCAACACCATCATCATCGAGCGCGCCGACAAATTCGGCCTGGCGCAGTTACACCAGTTGCGCGGACGGGTCGGCCGCAGCCACCACCAGGCGTATGCCTACCTGCTGACACCGCCGCGCCAGCAAATCACCCCGGACGCGGAAAAACGCCTGGAAGCGATTGCCAACACCCAGGACCTCGGCGCGGGCTTCGTGCTTGCCACCAACGACCTGGAAATCCGCGGTGCTGGCGAGTTGCTGGGCGACGGCCAAAGCGGACAGATTCAGGCCGTTGGTTTCACCCTGTACATGGAGATGCTCGAACGCGCGGTGAAGTCGATTCGCAAGGGCGAACAACCCAACCTCGATCAACCGCTGGGCGGTGGTCCCGAAGTCAATCTGCGCGTGCCCGCGTTGATTCCGGAGGACTACCTGCCTGACGTGCATGCGCGGCTGATCCTGTACAAGCGCATTGCTTCGGCCACCGATGAAGATGGCCTCAAGGACCTGCAAGTGGAAATGATCGACCGTTTCGGCCTGTTGCCGGAACCGACCAAGAACCTGATGCGCATCACCGCGTTGAAGTTGCAGGCCGAAGGGCTGGGCATCAAGAAAATCGACGGAGGCCCGCAAGGTGGCCGCATCGAGTTCGCGGCGCAGACGCCGGTCGATCCGCTGACCCTGATCAAGCTGATCCAGGGCCAGCCCAAACGCTATAAATTCGAAGGCGCCACGATGTTTAAATTCATGGTTCCGATGGAGCGCCCGGAAGAGCGCTTTAATACTGTAGAGGCGCTGCTTGAGTGCCTCATTCCGAAAACTGCTTGAAGGACGCCGCATGCGCCTGTTTCGCTCACTGACTTTGCTGCTGACCCTGGCCGCTCCGATGGCGAATGCCGATGACCTGTATCAGGTTGAAATGATTCTGGTGCGGCAGAACGCCGTGCCGGCCATTGTCAGCCGCGCAGCCCCCGAAGATTGGGATGCCGGAGCGCAGCGCATCAGCCCCGACAGCCTGCGCACGCCAAGCCTGAATGGCGAGGTTGAAAAGCTCACCGCCAGCAACGAGTACACCGTGTTGCTGCACAAGGCCTGGCAACAGACCCTTGGCGAGGAAGCGTCCAGGGTGGCGATCAGCGACGGCAAGGAACAGTTCGGCCAGTTCCCGATCGAGGGCACGTTGAGCATCAAGCAGGGGCGCTTCACCGACGTCGGCGCCGATTTCTGGGTCAACCAGTTCGACGCCGATGGCCTGGTCACCGCCAGTGAGCGCCTGAACACGGACAGCCACACCAAAAACGGACAACTGAACTTCCTCGATGCCGGGCACCTGGGCCTGCTGATCAAAATCACCTCCCTGACCGCGCCTGCGCCTCGGCCAGCCCCCGAAGAAATCCCGGACTGATTGTGCCCCTATGTCCGCGCCCCTGAGCAAACCCCTGGCACCCTCCTGGGTCAGCCGATTCAAGGAACAGAGCCTGGAGCGCGGCCGGCGATACGCGCTGGAAAATCGCGTCAGGATCATTGAGGCCGGTGATGCCACCATCACTGCCGTTTGCGAAGGTTCGGGCGGTAACGTTTACCGTCAGACCATCCACCTGCGCGAGTCGGCCAAAGCCACTCTGCTGATGGTCGATGCCACGTGCACCTGCCCGGTACGCAATAACTGCAAGCATTGCGCAGCGGTATTGCTCAAGGTGCAGGAAACCCTCGCCTACCCCGCCGCCGCGCAAGACGCCGAACTGCTGGAGAAACTCCAGGCAGTCCTGGAAAACCGCAGCCCGAAGGCGCCACCCCAGGTGCTGGTGGACAACGTGCAACCCGTTCCACGCCTGTGGCTGGCAAGCATCGAATTCAGCGCCTTCGAACCGCGCAACGGCAGGATGCAGCGCTACATCCAGCATCGTGCAGCGCTGTCCTTCAGCTACCTGGATGAATACGTCAGCGGGCAGAAAAACGCCGACGTGTTGATTCGCCAGGAAACCCAGACCTTACGGATAAAACGCCATCCGGAAGTCGAACAGGCCTACAGGGAGCAACTGCGAATCCTCGGCTTCAAAGTTGCCACCCGCCAAAGCAAGGCGCTGCCGGAAAGTGCCGGCGAACTGTATGAGATGGTCAACGACAGCGCCTGGCTGACGTTCACCCTCAATGAACTGCCGAAACTGCGCACCCAGGGTTGGGAGCTGCAGATAGACGAAGACTTCGGTTTCGACCTGACCGCGGTGGACGACTGGTACGCCACGGTCGAACAGACACCGGAGCGCGACTGGTTTGACCTGGAACTGGGAATCATCGTCAACGGCGAACGGCTGAGCCTGCTGCCGATCCTGCTGAACCTGATGCGTTCCCACACCGAAATCCTCAACCCGGAGCGCCTGGCCCGTCGACGCGATGACGAGCTGATTCTGGTGAACATTCCCCATCGCCCGAACTCCGAGCACGGCCCGCTGCAAGTCGCCCTGCCGTTCGGTCGCCTGAAGCCGGTGCTGGCGACCCTCGGTGAGTTCTACCTGCAGGAACCCGGTGAAACCACATTACGCTTGAGCAAGGCCGACGCCACACGCCTGAACCCGCTGGAGGACCTGCCGCTGCTGTGGGAAGGTGGCGAGCAGATCCGCACCTTTGCCCAGCGCCTGCGCGACGTTCGCGACTACAGCGCAACCGCCCCCGAAGGCTTGAACGCGACCTTGCGTCCCTACCAGCTGGAAGGCTTGAGCTGGATGCAGTCGCTGCGCCAACTGGAGGTCGGCGGCATACTTGCCGACGACATGGGCCTGGGCAAAACCCTGCAAACCCTGGCGCATGTGCTCAGCGAGAAAAACGCCGGACGCCTCGATCGGCCCTGCATGGTGGTGATGCCCACCAGCCTGATTCCCAACTGGCTCGACGAAGCGGCGCACTTCACGCCGCAGCTCAAGGTCCTGGCGCTGTACGGCGCCAGTCGCAAGAAGCATTTCGAGCACCTGGCCGATTACGACTTGATCCTCACCACCTACGCCCTGCTGCCCAAGGATGTCGAGCGCCTGGCCGCGCAGCCCCTGCATTTGCTGGTACTGGACGAAGCGCAGTACATCAAGAACCCGAACAGCAAGGCCGCTCACGCCGCACGAGAACTGAACGCACGCCAGCGCCTGTGCCTGAGCGGCACGCCACTGGAAAACCACCTGGGCGAGCTGTGGTCGCTGTTTCACTTCCTGTTGCCCGGCTGGCTCGGCGACGTCAAAAGCTTTAACCGCGATTACCGCGTACCCATTGAAAAACGCACCAGTGAAGTCCGACTCCAGCACCTGAACGGTCGGATCAAACCGTTCCTGCTGCGCAGGACCAAAGAGCAGGTCGCGACGGAATTGCCGCCCAAGACCGAAATCATCCACTGGGTCGAACTCAACGAAGCCCAGCGCGATGTGTACGAAACCATGCGCCTGGCGATGGACAGGAAAGTGCGCGACGAAATCACCCGCAAAGGTGTCGCGCGCAGCCAGATCATCATCCTCGAGGCCCTGCTGAAGCTGCGCCAGGTGTGTTGCGACCTGCGCCTGGTCAATGACGCCGCCCTGCCCGCGCGCGGCAGCACCTCGGGCAAGCTCGACAGCCTGATGGAAATGCTCGAGGAGTTGTTCGAGGAAGGCCGGCGGATCCTGCTGTTTTCGCAATTCACATCGATGCTGGCGTTGATCGAAGCCGAGCTGGTGAAACGCGGCATTGACTACGCACTACTGACGGGCCAGACCCGTGACCGCCGCTCCCCGGTAAAAGATTTCCAGAGCGGCAAGCGTCAGATCTTTCTGATCAGCCTGAAGGCCGGTGGTGTTGGCTTGAACCTGACCGAAGCGGACACGGTGATTCACTATGACCCTTGGTGGAACCCCGCGACGGAGAACCAGGCAACCGACCGCGCCTACCGGATTGGCCAGGAGAAACCGGTGTTCGTCTACAAGATGATTGCCCGCGGCACGGTCGAAGAGAAAATCCAGCACCTGCAAAAGGAAAAATCCGATCTCGCAGCGGGCGTGCTGGATGGGCGCAAGGCCGGGGACTGGAAGTTGCAGAGCGATGATATCGAGGCGCTGTTTGCGCCGTTACCGGACAAGCTGGAGAAACGCTGAGATTTGAGTGCTCTTCATCGCGAGCGGGCTCGCTCCCACCAGTGATCGCTGGCGCAACATCGATCCTGAGTGGGAGCGAGCCTGCTCGCGATGATCGCCACTCGGTATCAAGCCCGACTCACCCTTTGAGCACCCGCGCCAACGTCGACTTCACCTTGCCCATCCCGTCATGCAGCGCCTGCTCGATTTCGGCCATGGTGATCACCGCCGTCGATTTGCCCGCCGCCGGGTTCACCACCAGCGCCAGGCAGGCATAATCCAGTTCCAGCTCACGGGCCAATGCCGTTTCGGGCATGCCGGTCATGCCGACGATGTCGCAACCGTCGCGCTCCAGCCTGGCGATTTCAGCAACGGTTTCCAGGCGCGGCCCCTGGGTGCAGGCATAAACGCCTTGACTGCTGTAACCGACCCCCTCGGCCGCCAGTGCCGCGATCAGCTGCTGACGCAAGGGCTCGCTGTACGGGTAACTGAAATCGATGTGCGTGACCTGTTCCAGGTCATCAGCAAAATAGGTGTGCTGGCGACCGCTGGTGTAGTCGATCAACTGATGCGGCACGCAGAAATGACCGGTCCCCATTGCCGCGTGTATTCCACCGACTGCGTTGACGGCCAGAATGGCTTCGGCACCGGCCTGCTTCAGCGCCCAGAGATTGGCGCGGTAGTTGACCTGATGCGGGGGGAAACGGTGAGGATGACCGTGACGGGCGAGGAACAGCACTTCCTTGCCCGCGTACTCACCGATCTGCACCTCGGCCGACGGCGCACCGTAGGGCGTATCGACCGCCAGGGACTGGCGAATGCTCAGGCCTTCCAGTTGAGTCAGACCGGTGCCACCGATAATCGCGTAAACCGTCATAACGTACTGTCCTTATTCAATCAGTTGAGCGTCTTTGAGCGCGCCAATGGCAGCGAGCCAGCGCGGGTCTTGACGGTATTCGGTGCTGGCGTGCGATTGACCGCGCATCTGCGCAATACGCGTGGATGGCTTGACCTTCAAACGCTGGGCGGCACTCAGGGCGAGCTCGGCGGCAGCACGGTCATTGCACACCAGGCCCATGTCACAACCGGCGGTCAATGCCGCTTCGATGCGACTGGCGGCATCGCCGACCACGTGGGCACCGGCCATCGACAAGTCGTCACTGAAGATCACCCCTTCGAACTGCAACTCGCCGCGCAGGATGTCCTGCAACCAGCGACGGGAAAAACCGGCGGGCTGGGCATCGACCTGTGGATAAATCACATGAGCCGGCATGACTGCGGCCAGTTGCCGGCTCAATCGGGCAAACGGCACCAGGTCGTTGGCGCGAATCTCCTCGAGGCTGCGTTCGTCATTGGGGATCGCAACGTGGGAGTCCGCCTCGGCCCAGCCGTGGCCGGGAAAGTGCTTGCCAGTGGCGGCCATGCCCGCACTGTTCATGCCGCGGATAAACGCTCCCGCCAGCTGTGCCGCGCGCTCCGGGTTACCCTCGAACGCACGGGTGCCAACCACCGCGCTGCGCTGGTAATCCAGGTCCAGTACCGGGGCGAAACTCAGGTCGAGCCCCACGGCCAGCACTTCGGTGGCCATGATCCAGCCGCACTGTTCGGCCAGGTATTCGGCGTTCGGGTTGTCGGCGATGGCACGCATGGCCGGCAGCCGCACGAATCCCCGACGCAGGCGCTGCACCCGACCACCCTCCTGGTCCACCGCCAGCAGCAGATCAGGACGAACGGCACGGATCGCCGCGCTGAGCTCGCGCACCTGGCGTGGGTGTTCGATGTTGCGGGCAAAAATGATCAGGCCGCCCACTTCAGGCTGACGCAGTAATTGGCGATCTTCGGCCGTCAGCCAGGTACCGGCGACGTCCACCATCAACGAGCCTTGCAGGCCAGCAGTCATAGAGATTCCTTGATAACGATGAACCCGGCTCGCACGCGCCCGCTGCCTGGGGCTGTGCCCGGCAGGTCGGTGATATCAATGGGGAGCGGATTCGCAACGAGAGTCGGCATGGGCGGCTAGCTTAGCGGATGTCAGCTGCCGCGCCCACCCATGCGCGGTCAAACCTTGGCGGCGACCTGTGTCGACTTGCTACGGGGACGCAACTGCGCCGTGGCCATCGCCGCGTCGGTCACACCGGTTTCGGCACGCATGCCGGCGGCCAGGAACGGCACCATCAGGCGCATGACCTGCTCGATGGACGTGTTGACGCCGAAATCGGTCTCGGCAATGGCCCGCAAGGCCTTGATCCCCGACATGCTGAATGCTGCGGCCCCCAGCATGAAATGCACACGCCAGAACAGCTCGATTGGCGGAATGCGCGGCGCCGCTTCGTTCACCAGCATCATGTAGCGACGAAACACCTTGCCGTACATGTCCTCCAGATAACGGCGCAGGTGGCCCTGGCTCTGACTGAACGCCAGCCCCAGCAAACGCATGAAGATGGACAGGTCGTTGCCGCTGCGCGGTTGCACCACGAGGGCCTGCTCGACGAGGATTTCCAGCAATTCTTCGAGGGACGGCTTGTTTTCCGGCTTGGCCTGGCGCCGCTCCAGCTCTTTATCGAGGCTCAGGCAGAACGGCCCGAGAAACCGCGAGAATACAGCCTGGATCAGCGCTTTCTTCGAGCCGAAGTGGTAATTCACAGCCGCGAGATTGACACCGGCCTTGCTGGTGATCAAACGCAACGAGGTTTCAGCAAACCCTTTTTCCGCGAACAACTGCTCTGCAGCATCGAGAATGCGTTCAACGGTTTCCGACTGGGCCATGGCTACTCCGCCTGACAAACACTTGTTTGAAACATACGTTTCAGCCCAGGCCTTGTCAAGCCTGCCAGTTCGTTTTGGGAATGGTCAGTCAGCTATTTAATCACACATTCAGGCACGGTTAATCAGCACACGGATTGACCGTCTGGCGGCGGGCAAAAAAAGGGGCATTGCCAAGATGCTTTCACTGTATATAATCCCAGTCACTGTATAAAAAGACAGAGCGATCGATATGCTAAAGCTGACGCCACGCCAAGCAGAGATTCTGAGCTTCATCAAACGCTGTC
This sequence comes from Pseudomonas sp. IT-P12, assembly GCF_949767465.1. Lineage (NCBI taxonomy): Bacteria > Pseudomonadati > Pseudomonadota > Gammaproteobacteria > Pseudomonadales > Pseudomonadaceae > Pseudomonas > Pseudomonas sp. IT-P12. The sequence continues at coordinate 537,377 of NZ_CATKPY010000021.1, forward strand.
TTGAAGACAACGGCTACCCGCCCACTCGTGCGGAAATCGCCCAGGAACTGGGCTTCAAGTCACCGAACGCGGCTGAAGAGCACCTCAAAGCGCTAGCCCGCAAGGGCGCCATCGAGATGACGCCAGGCGCTTCCCGCGGCATCCGCATCCCGGGCTTCGAAGCCAAGGCCGACGAATCCACCCTGCCGATCATTGGCCGGGTCGCGGCGGGCGCACCGATCCTCGCCCAGCAGCACGTCGAAGAGTCCTGCAACATCAATCCAGCGTTCTTCCACCCGCGAGCCGACTATCTGCTGCGGGTGCATGGCATGAGCATGAAGGACGTGGGCATCTTTGATGGCGACCTGCTGGCCGTCCACACCACCCGCGAAGCCCGCAACGGTCAGATCGTGGTGGCGCGCATCGGCGACGAAGTCACCGTCAAACGCTTCAAGCGCGACGGCAGCAAAGTCTGGCTGATTGCCGAGAACCCCGAATTCGCCCCTATCGAAGTGAACCTGAAAGATCAGGAACTGGTGATCGAAGGCTTGAGTGTCGGCGTCATTCGCCGCTAAAGGAGGCTTTATGCAGTTCCCACACACCTCACAGCAAGCCCAACTGCCGTTGTTCGAGGCATTCATGGTGCAGCCGATGGCGCCGATTCTGAAAGACGTGGTCGAGTCGCCCTGGGGCGCCGAACCCGAAGTCTTCAGCGAGCTGTCACTGCGTGGTGCGGCCGGGAGCTGCCTGAGTCTTCTGGCACCGATCCTCAGAGAGCTGAGCGAGGATCAGGATGCACGCTGGCTGACATTGATCGCCCCACCCGCCAGCCTGACACAGGCCTGGTTGCGGGACGCCGGGCTGAATCGCGAACGCATTCTGCTGCTGCAACCGCGTGGCAGCCAGAGCGCACAGCAGTTGACCTGCGAAGCCCTGCGCCTGGGTCGCAGCCATACCGTCGTCAGCTGGCTCAACCCGCTGAGCACCACGGCGCGGCAACAGCTGATCAGCGCCGCCCGAACCGGGGACGCACAAAGCCTGAATATTCGACTGGGCTAAACAAGACTGCGCCTAATGACGCATGGCTTCTCCAAGGACAGAGAAGCCGTAACGGGGCGACGAACGGGATCAGTGGAGAACCCGGGAGCCTTCATCCGTATTGAATTCACCTTCGACCAAACGACCGGCCATCTGAACGCCGACGCTCAACATCGCCTTGGCGACTTCAACATGCTGGCCTTGCAGGAACGCCTTGGCATCCTCTGAGAAATTCAAAGTAACCAGAGAACCCTCGTCCTCAGCCCTTCGCAGCTCGATTCGGCCGTCTGGTAACTCGACAATTTCTAGAAAGGACGTTGGCATAAAGGTCTGGTCTCCACGAAAGGCAGGCATTATATAGGCATCGGTCAGGCTTCGCTCAGGATCTTGACCAAATGCCACTTCGAAGAGAAATTTCTGACAGCAAGCCCTGAACGAACAGTCTCTAGCAACCGTCCTTCCCACCCTCACGCCATCAGCATTCGTTCAAACCTTCGCGAAACCGGATCGCCAGCCCCTTGAGGTTCTGCCGCCAGGTCTCCAACTCTTCACGACTGAGCTCTTCAGGCTCGTCCTCTTCATCCAGGTTAACGGCCAGAATCAACGGCTGCGTCACGTCCCCCTTGGGCTTGTGGGGAGCACGGGGTGGCTGAAACAGCGCCGCATGCGCCGACAGCAGCTTGGCCAGCCAGGTTTCCGGATTTTGCGCCAGCTCCACCATTTCGGCCATTTCAGGAATGGCGATGGTGTCCAGCACTTCCCGGGTCAACAGCATCTCGGCACGGGGCGCATTGGCCTGTGGCAAGCGATAGAAGCCGGCGATCTCATGACACAGGCCCAGCAAGGCTCCGTACAAATGGAACAACGCCGATTCGCGTCCGGCCTGGATCAGCGCGAGAGCGTTCATGGCCCGCCCCTCTTCGGCTCTGGCGAGGGCTTCAAGCGACAGGCCGGCAAAATAGATCTTCTGGTTGGTACGGGTATAGAGCTCGTGGGCCATGACGGCAGCCTCCACAACAAGGAATTGCTTCACGCAGGTCGGACAGTGTCGGGGATCAGGCAATCCCACCGCAAGCCCTTCCGCCTGCCCCGCAGGAGCGAGCGTGCAGGGCATAAAAAAGGCCCCATGCTTGCATGCGGCCTTTTCGTTACAGCGTCAATCAGGACTTCGCGGCAGGACGCTTGTCTTCAACGGTCCACTTGCCACCGTCGTAGTAGGCCTTCCAGCCAGTCGGCTTGCCGTCGACTTCGGTCTGCACATACTGCTCCTTGGTCTTGCGGCTGTAACGGATCACCGCAGGAAGACCATCCGGATCCTTCTTCGGCGCCTCACAGAGGAAATGGTACTTCGGATCGATCTCGTCCTTGTGCGGGATGATCTCGATCACCAGCGGAGCACGGGTCTCGCGGTTTTTCGGAAACTGGCTCGCTGCCAGGAACAGTCCGGAAGCACCGTCACGCAGGATATAGGTGTCGTTGACCTTTTCGCATTTCAGCTCAGGCATCTTCACCGGGTCCATTTTCGGCGGTGCCGCGTCGCCGCTCTTCAACAGCTTGCGAGTGTTCTTGCACGTCGGGTTGGTGCAGCCGAAGAACTTGCCGAAACGGCCGGTCTTGAGTTGCATCTCGCTGCCGCACTTGTCGCATTCCAGGCTCGGGCCTTCGTAGCCCTTGATGCGATAGACACCCTCTTCGATTTCGTAGCCCGCGCAATCCGGGTTGTTACCGCAGATGTGCAACTTGCGCTTCTCGTCGAGCAGATAGGCGTCCATCGCCGTGCTGCAGATCGGGCAGCGGTGCTTGCCACGCAACACCAGCGACTCCGACTCACCCTCGTCGTCCGCAGCGATTTCATCGCCCGGCACCAGGTTGACGGTGGCTTTGCAGCGTTCTTTGGGCGGCAGGCTGTAACCCGAGCAACCCAGGAATACGCCGGTCGAAGCCGTACGGATCTGCATCGGACGACCGCAGGTCGTGCACGGGATATCGGTCATCACCGGCTGGTTGGCACGCATGCCGTTTTCCGCGCTTTCGGCCACTTCGAGCTTCTTCTTGAAGTCGCCGTAGAACTCGTCCAGCACGTTTTTCCAGTCACGCTCGCCCTGGGCCACGTCATCGAGATTCTCTTCCATGCCGGCGGTAAAGCCGTAGTCCATGAGGTTGGAGAAACTCTCGGACAGACGCTCGGTGACGATGTCACCCATCTTTTCCGAATAGAAGCGACGGTTGTGCAGCGCCACGTAGCCGCGATCCTGGATGGTCGAAATGATCGCTGCGTAGGTCGAAGGACGACCGATGCCGCGCTTTTCCATTTCCTTGACCAGACTCGCTTCCGAGTAACGCGCCGGCGGCTTGGTGAAGTGTTGGGTCGGATCAAGCTTGATCAGCTTCATCACGTCGCCCTGGGCCATGTCTGGCAGCACGTCATCATCACCCGGCTTGGCGATTTGCGGCATGACGCGGGTATAACCGTCGAACTTCAGGATGCGGCCCTTGGCGCGCAATTCGAAGTCGCCGGCACCGACGGTCACCGTGGTCGACAGGTATTGGGCCGGCAGCATCTGGCAGGCGAGGAACTGGCGCCAGATCAGCTCGTAAAGACGCTCGGCGTCGCGCTCCATGCCCGACAGCTTGCTTGGCTCGGTATTGGCGTCGGACGGACGAATCGCTTCGTGAGCCTCCTGAGCGCCTTCCTTGCTGCTGTATACGTTCGGGGTTTCCGGCAGGTATTTCTTGCCGAATTCGCTTTCGATATAGGTCCGCGCCATGGCCACGGCATCGGCCGACAGGTTGGTGGAGTCGGTACGCATATACGTGATGTAGCCGGCTTCGTACAAACGCTGGGCCATCATCATGGTTTTCTTCACACCGAAGCCCAGGCGGTTGCTGGCAGCCTGTTGCAGGGTAGAAGTAATGAACGGTGCCGACGGCTTGCTGCTGGTCGGCTTGTCTTCGCGCTTGACGATGCTGTAGCTGGAGGCCTTGAGCTTTTCCAGTGCAGCCATGGCCTGGGCTTCGTTCAGCGGCTTGAACGCCTCGCCCTTCTCGCGAGCGACGTCGAAGCGCACCGTCGCGCCCTTGGCGGTACCCAGGTCAGCGTGAACTTCCCAGTACTCTTCCGGAATGAACGCGCGGATTTCACGTTCGCGCTCGACCACCAGCTTCACGGCAACCGACTGCACGCGACCGGCGGACAGACCACGGGCGATCTTGGCCCACAGCAGCGGCGACACCATGTAACCCACCACGCGGTCGAGGAAACGACGCGCCTGCTGAGCGTTGACACGGTCGATGTCCAGTTCGCCCGGCTCGGAGAAGGCTTCCTGGATCGCCTTCTTGGTGATTTCGTTGAACACCACGCGCTTGTAGCGGCTGTCATCACCACCGATGGCTTCGCGCAGGTGCCAGGCAATGGCTTCCCCCTCGCGATCCAAGTCGGTTGCGAGATAGATGGTGTCAGCATCCTTGGCGAGCCGGCGAAGCTCCTCGATGACCTTTTCCTTGCCCGGAAGGATCTCGTACTTGGCTTTCCAGCCATGATCGGGATCGACCCCCATGCGCGAAACCAGCTGATTGCGCGCTTTTTCTTTCGGCGTGAGCACCGGACCTTCACCCGCAGCCTTGCCGCGCTTGGCGGCCGGCTCTTTGCTGGCGCTAGCCGAACCGCTGGTGGGCAGGTCTCGGATATGGCCGATACTCGACTTCACCACGTATTGGTTGCCCAGATACTTGTTGATGGTCTTGGCCTTAGCCGGGGATTCCACAATGACCAGCGATTTGCCCATGGATCAGAAAATTCCTGAATTCTAGAAGTGAGAGGCGGTTGGCGCCTGACGCGGCACCGCTATATATAGTGGCTACAAGGTGAGGTCAAGCGCAGGGTTTTGCGCGCACTCAGCTCATGGCTTGGAAAAAACGCTCGGTTCGGCCTGTACCAAAGCAAAGCGTGGCACCTGTTCGCCGTCAACCTCGACCGACTCCAGGAACATGCTCAGGGGACGCACCCAAAAGCCGTAATCGCCATACAGGGCTTGGTAGAAGACCACTTCCTCTTCCGTTTCCGAATGCCGCGCAATACTGAATACACGGTACTGCGGACCTTTGTAATGTTGGTAGAGCCCTGGTTGTATCGGCATGTATTGGCCCTCACTCAAATCTTTTCAAAATAAAAACAAAATAAATTCAGAAAAACAAAAACCGGGGCACTTGGCCCCGGCTTCCATCAACGGAACGCTTAAACGCGTTCGAAGACGGTGGAGATGCCTTGGCCGAGACCAATGCACATGGTCGCTACCCCAAAGGTCCCGCCATTTTGCTTCATCACGTTCAGCAGGGTGCCGGAAATACGCGCACCGGAGCAACCGAACGGGTGACCCAGGGCGATCGCGCCGCCGTGCAGGTTAACCTTCTCATTCATCTTGTCGAGCACTTTCAAATCTTTCAGCACGGGCAGGGCCTGTGCGGCGAAAGCTTCGTTGAGTTCGAAGAAGTCGATATCGTTGATGCCAAGGCCTGCGCGCTTCAAGGCTTTTTGCGTGGCCGGTACTGGACCATAGCCCATGATCGCCGGGTCCACACCGGCCACAGCCATCGAGCGAATCACCGCCATTGGCTGGATGCCCAGGTCTTGCGCACGCTGTGCCGACATCACGATCATGCACGAAGCACCGTCGGTGATCTGCGACGAGGTACCGGCTGTCACGGTGCCGCCCTTTGGATTGAACGCCGGCTTCAACGTCGCCAGGCTTTCCAGGGTGGTTTCCGGACGAATGGTCTCGTCGTAGTCGAACAGTTTCAGGAAACCGTTCTCGTCATAGCCCTGCATCGGGATGATTTCGTCCTTGAACTTGCCTTCCACGGTCGCCTTGTGCGCGAGCTGGTGGGAACGCACGCCAAAGGCATCCTGTTGCTCGCGGGTGATGCCGTGCATCTTGCCCAGCATTTCCGCGGTCAGGCCCATCATGCCCGAGGCTTTTGCCGCGTACAGCGACATGTGCGGGTTCGGGTCGACACCGTGCATCATGCTGACGTGGCCCATGTGCTCGACGCCACCGACCACGAACACGTCACCGTTGCCGGTCATGATCGCCTGCGCAGCAGTGTGCAGCGCGCTCATCGACGAACCACACAGACGGCTGACGGTCTGGCCAGCCGAGGTGTGCGGGATCTGGGTCATCAGCGACGCCATGCGGGCGATGTTCCAGCCCTGCTCCAGGGTCTGGTTCACACAGCCCCAGATCACGTCTTCGACTTCGTTCGGGTCGACCTTGACGTTGCGTTCCAGCAATTTGCTGATCAGGTGTGCCGACATGTCTTCGGCACGGGTGTTGCGGTGCATGCCGCCCTTGGAGCGGCCCATCGGAGTACGACCGAAGTCGACAATCACGACGTCTCTAGGATTCAAGCTCATAAGTTCACTCTCACTCTAGTTGGGGGCGCTTAACCGAAGAAGCTCTGGCCGTTCTTGGCCATTTCGCGCAGCTTCGCGGTCGGGTGGTACAGCGCGCCCAAATCAGCGTACTGGTCAGCCAGGGCAACGAATGCTGCAACACCGATCGAATCGATGTAGCGCAGCGCGCCGCCACGGAATGGAGGGAAACCAATACCGTAGACCAGACCCATGTCGGCTTCGGCGGCGGTTTCGACGATGCCGTCTTCCAGGCAACGCACGGTTTCCAGGCACAGCGGGATCATCATCCAGTTGATGATGTCTTCGTCAGTGACTTCGCGCTGCTCGTAGACGATCGGCTTGAGCACTTCCAGCACCGACGGATCGGCGACCTTCTTCTGCTTGCCCTTCTTGTCGGTCTCGTAGGCGTAGAAACCCTTGCCGTTCTTCTGGCCCAGGCGTTTGGCTTCGTAGAGCACGTCGATGGCCGAACGGCGATCGTCCTTCATGCGGTCCGGGAAGCCTTCGGCCATCACGTCACGACCGTGGTGGCCGGTGTCGATGCCGACCACGTCCATCAGGTAGGCCGGGCCCATCGGCCAGCCGAACTTTTCCATGATCTTGTCGATACGGACGAAGTCCACACCGGCGCTGACCAGCTTGGCGAAACCGCCGAAGTACGGGAACAGGACGCGGTTGACCAGGAAGCCCGGGCAGTCGTTGACGACGATCGGGTTCTTGCCCATTTTCTTGGCGTAGGCAACGGTGGTGGCAATCGCCTGTTCGCTGGACTTCTCGCCACGAATCACTTCCACCAGCGGCATCATGTGCACCGGGTTGAAGAAGTGCATGCCGACGAAATTTTCCGGACGCTTGAGGGCCTTGGCCAGCAAGCTGATGGAAATGGTCGAGGTGTTGGACGCGAGGATGGTGTCCTCTTTGACCTGGCCTTCCACTTCAGCCAGTACGGCTTGCTTGACCTTCGGGTTCTCGACGACAGCCTCGACCACCAGGTCCACGTGACCGAAATCGCCGTAGGACAGGGTCGGGCGAATGCCGTTGAGCACTTCAGCCATTTTCGCGGCGGTCATGCGACCTTTATCAACGCGGCTGACCAGCAATTTGGCGGCTTCGGCCAGGCCTTGCTCGATACCGTGCTCGTTGATGTCCTTCATCAGGATCGGCGTCCCTTTGGAAGCCGACTGGTAGGCGATGCCGCCACCCATGATGCCGGCGCCCAAAACGGCAGCCTGCTTCACATCGCTGGCGATTTCGTCGTAGGCCTTGGCCTTTTTCTTCAGTTCCTGATCGTTGAGGAACAGGCCGATCAGGCTCTGCGCGGCAGAGGTCTTGGCCAGTTTGACGAAACCGGCCGCCTCGACTTCCAGTGCCTTGTCGCGACCGAAGTTCGCCGCTTTCTGGATGGTCTTGATCGCTTCGACCGGCGCCGGGTAGTTGGGACCTGCCTGGCCGGCCACAAAACCCTTGGCGGTTTCGAAAGCCATCATCTGTTCGATGGCGTTCAGTTTCAGCTTTTCCAGCTTCGGCTGACGCTTGGCCTTGTAGTCGAACTCGCCGGAAATGGCACGTTTGATCAGTTCCAGTGCAGCATCCTGCAGCTTGTCAGGCGCAACCACGGCATCGACGGCACCGACTTTCAGCGCGTCTTCGGCACGGTTTTCCTTACCGGCGGCAATCCATTCGATGGCGTTGTCGGCACCGATCAGGCGCGGCAGGCGAACGGTACCGCCAAAGCCCGGGTAGATGCCCAGCTTGACTTCCGGCAGGCCGATCTTGGCGCTGGCCGACATGACGCGGTAGTCCGCTGCCAGGCACATTTCCAGACCGCCACCCAGGGCGATGCCGTTGATCGCGGCGACGGTCGGGACGTTGAGGTCTTCGAAATCGCTGAAAATCCTGTTGGCTTCGAGGTTGCCAGCAACAAGCTCTGCATCCGGCAGCTTGAAGTTGTCGACAAATTCGGTGATGTCGGCGCCGACGATGAACACGTCCTTGCCGCTGCTGACGATCACACCCTTGATCGAAGCATCTGCCTTGATGGTGTCTACGGCCTGACGCAATTCGTTCAGGGTTAGACGATTGAACTTGTTGACGGACTCACCCTTGAGGTCGAACTTCAGTTCGACGATGCCACTTTCAAGAGCCTTAACCGTGATGGCTTTACCTTCGTAAATCATCAACTGATCTCCACGATATGGAAGCTGAACAGTACACGTCGGAAGCAGGCGAATGGCTGGGCAGGACGTTCTTCGTCGATGCTACGCCAATCCACCCGACACACCCGCCAACGCGATAGTCGGGATTCTGTAGGAGCGCTGTGCAATGCAAACGCTCAATTCATACGCCCGTTTGATTTGGGTACGCCACCTTCACGGAATTTCCGGCAATTGTCAATCGCCCAAAATGCGGGTTGAAACGCGACTTTGCAGTCATTTCTGTAGGATGAAGGCCGGCAACACGCCCCTGCATGCACACACATTCATAAGATCAATAGTTAGAAAAGTCGCCCTAATTCACCGCAGCCCGCTCCGGACAGGCTACGCTGGGGGAACCTGGAAAATTTTGAACGCTTTCGGCGAACGCCAAGCGTAAGATCAGCCCAACCGAATTACCGGCCTGCCTGGCCAACCCCGCCCGATGATGTTGTCGGGCTTTTTATTGCCTGTTCCCCGCAGACGTGGTCGCGTGGCAGGAATCAGGCTCAGGCGAGCGCCTTGAGGGTGGTATCAATGTGCTGCAAGACCTCGGCCTCGCCCTTCTCTCCCCAATACAAGGCGATCATTTGCGGGTCGGCTTCAACCTTGTAGACATTGGCAGGCAATCTTTCGAAATGATTGAGCAGCGCCTGATCGTCGCAGACCTCCTGCCACTGATTCACCCAGACCCCCGGCGCTTTCTGCCAGTAAGTCCAGCAGGCTGGCTGTTTGCCGCGGCGCGGCCGATGGTACTGCGCACAGGGGCTCGGCGGCTCCGGCTGCAGCCAATGCGGCCATTGCTGAGGCGCCAGTTGCATGGCCAATCCGATGCGGCGAGCCTCCATGCGCAGGGCGATACGCCCGCTCTGGCCACGGGAGGGTCGCAGCCATGCCAGAGGGCTCAACACCACCAACAGGATTGACACCACTATCCAGACCGTCATATGTGTACTCCCGATTCTTGATGAGCGCATTGAGTCACGTTGAAAACAATGTGCTTGAAACCAGCCATACTTACCCTTATTGCAGTTTTCAGGAGGAGCACCTTATGCCCTACTTCCACATTCTGGTCGCCGTCGACCTCACCGAAGAGTGCGATCCTGTCATCCACCGCGCTCGCGAATTGTCGGTGAACAGCGGCGCGAAACTGTCCCTGGTACACATCGTCGAACCCATGGCCATGGCCTTCGGCGGCGATGTGCCAATGGACCTTTCCCAGTTGCAACAGCAACAGTTCGATCAGGCCAAGGAACGCCTCGACCGGCTGATCCTGAAGTACCCGGAGATTTCCAAGGAGTACAGCCACCTGACCTACGGCCAACCACGCCAGGAAATCCATCACCTGGCCAAGGAGCAGGGTTGCGACCTCATTGTGGTGGGCAGCCATGGGCGACATGGCCTGGCACTGCTGCTCGGCTCTACCGCCAACGACGTGCTGCACGGGGCACCTTGCGATGTGCTGGCCGTGCGGCTGCAGAGCAAAAGCTGACACTCGCTTCCGCAAGGCCATCGGCCAGTGACCGGCACATGAAAAGCCCGGCATTCACATCAGTGAAGCCGGGCTTTTTTATCCCTGGATCAATCAGGCATCCAGTTCGGCCCAACGCTCGACCATCACGTCGAGTTCGGCTTGCAGCTGTTCAAGCTGGGCGATCACTGCAGCCGTCTCGGCAGCGGGACGCTGGTAGAAACCCGCATCGGCCATCTGGGCTTCAACGGCTGCGATCTGCTGCTCCATGGCCTCGATCTGACCGGGCAACATTTCCAGCTCACGCTGCAACTTGTAACTGAGCTTCTTCTTCGCCGCCGGCGCTTCGACCACGGCCGCCACTGGTGCCGGCTCGGCCTTGACCACCGCCGAGTTCAGGTCAGCCTTGCCGGATTTGCTTTCGGTGACGCCCAACAGACGCGGCGAGCCACCCTGACGCAGCCAGTCCTGATAACCACCGACGTATTCGCGCACCTTGCCTTCGCCTTCGAACACCAGGGTGCTGGTGACCACGTTGTCGAGGAATGCCCGGTCGTGGCTGACCATCAGCACGGTTCCGCTGAACGTCAGCAACACCTCTTCCAGCAATTCGAGCGTTTCCACATCGAGGTCGTTGGTCGGTTCGTCGAGGACCAGCAGGTTGGCCGGCTTGCTGAACAGTTTCGCCAGCAGCAGACGGGCGCGCTCGCCACCGGACAGCGCCTTGACCGGCGTACGGGCACGCTGCGGGCTGAACAGGAAGTCGCCGAGGTAGCTCAGGACGTGACGGCTCTGACCGTCGATGTCGATGAAGTCGCGACCTTCGGCGACGTTATCCACAACGGTTTTCTCCAGATCCAGCTGATGGCGCAACTGGTCGAAGTAGGCGACGTCGATCTTCGTGCCCTCTTCCACCTTGCCGCTGGTGGGTTGCAGGCCGCCGAGCATCAGTTTCAGCAGCGTGGTCTTGCCGGTGCCGTTGGCACCCAGCAGGCCGATACGGTCGCCGCGCTGCAACACCATGGAGAAATCGCGGACAAGGAACGGACCGTCCGGGTGCGCAAAACTGACGTTTTCCAGCACCATGACCTGCTTGCCGGATTTTTCCGCCGTTTCCAGCTGGATATTGGCCTTGCCGGTGCGCTCACGACGTTCGCTACGCTCGACACGCAGGGCCTTGAGGGCGCGCACACGACCTTCGTTACGGGTGCGTCGGGCCTTGATGCCCTGACGAATCCACACTTCTTCCTGGGCCAGGCGCTTGTCGAACAGCGCGTTGGCCGTGGCTTCGGCAGCCAGTTCGGCTTCCTTGTGCACGAGGAAGCTGGCGTAGTCGCCGTTCCAGTCGATCAGGCCACCGCGATCCAGTTCGAGGATGCGGGTCGCCAGGTTCTGCAGGAAGGAACGGTCGTGGGTGATGAACAGCACGGCTCCCTGGAAATCCTTCAGCGCATCTTCCAGCCAGGCGATCGCACCGATGTCCAGGTGGTTGGTCGGTTCGTCGAGCAGCAGCAGGTCCGGCTCGGACACCAGGGCCTGGGCCAGCAGGACGCGACGGCGCCACCCACCGGACAGTTCGGCGAGGGTCTTGTCGGCCGGCAGTTGCAGGCGACTGAGGGTGCTGTCGACCAGGGTCTGCAAGCGCCAGCCATCACGGGCTTCGAGGTCGTGCTGGACGTGCATGAGTTTTTCCAGATCGGCATCGGTGACGATGTTCTGGCTCAGGTGGTGGTATTCGGCGAGCAATGCACCGACACCGTCCAGACCTGCGGCCACGACATCGAAGACCGTCCGCTCGTCGGCTACCGGCAATTCCTGCGGCAATTCGCCGATCTTGAGGCCGGGTGCGCGCCAGACGGAGCCGTCATCGGGCTTCTGGTCGCCCTTGACGAGCTTCATCATGCTGGACTTGCCAGTGCCGTTGCGGCCGATGATGCACACCCGCTCACCACGGGCGATCTGCCAGGACACCTTGTCCAACAGCGGCATAGCGCCGAAAGCAAGGGACACATCGCTGAATTTGAGCAGGGTCATGAGCTTCTCCAAAAACCGGGCGCGCATTCTACCTGAATCGAGGCTTCAGAAGGCCGGCAATTTCACTTCACAGGCACTCTGCAACACAAATGTTGCGAACTGATGCCGACAGGGCCGCAAAGCTTTCGCCCGCTGCTGGCAAAAGGCTAAGCTACAGATTATTCAGTGCGGGCACGGCTCGCACTTGTCATGATTTCTCTGCCCGGATGTCTCATGCGCAGTCGCCTTTTCAGTCTTTTATCGTGCTTGCTCCTTTCTGCCACTGCCGTTCAAACAGCCCAGGCGGTGGACCTGTCCACCCAACGCCAGTATTACGATGAAGCCAAGCGCGCCCTGGCCAAGGGCGATACCGGTCCTTACATGCGCTACAGCCAGGCCCTGAGCACCTACCCGCTGGAACCCTACCTGGCCTATGACGAACTGACCGCACGCCTGAAAACGGCGAGCAACGCCGAGATCGAGAAATTCCTCGCCGAACACGGCGACCTGCCCCAGGCCAACTGGATGAAATTGCGCTGGTTGCGCTGGCTGGCCGAGCGCGGCGATTGGGCGACCTTCGTCAAGTACTACGACCCCAAGCTCAATTTCACTGAACTGGACTGCCTGAACGCCCAATACCAGATCAGCCACAACCTCAAGTCCGAAGGCTACGCCAACGCCAACAAGCTCTGGCTGACCGGTAAATCCCTACCGGCGGCCTGCGACGCCCTGTTCGGCATGTGGGCCGCCGAAGGTCAACTGACGGAACAGAAACGCTGGGAGCGCACCAAACTGGCGGCCCAGGCGCGCAACTATCCGCTGGCCAACAGCCTGGTCAACGGCCTGAGCACCCTAGCCCCACGCGGGCGCCTGCTGGTGGATGTGGCGCAAAAACCCGAACTGCTCAACCAGCCGTCGCGCTTCACCCCGGCCGACGAGCCGATGTCCGACATCGTCAGCCTCGGCCTGCGCCGCCTGGCCCGCCAGGACCCGGACAAGGCCATGGCACTGCTCGACGGTTATGCCAGCAGCATGCACTTCTCCCGCGATGAAAAGGTCGCGATCGCCCGGGAAATCGGCCTGACCCTCGCACGTCGCTTCGACAGCCGCGCCCTGGACGTGATGACCAAGTACGACCCGGAGTTGCGCGACAACACCGTGTCCGAATGGCGCTTGCGCCTGCTGTTGCGCCTGGCGCGCTGGGACGACGCCTATCAGTTGACCCGTCGCCTGCCACAGGACCTGGCCACCACCAACCGCTGGCGCTACTGGCAAGCCCGCAGCCTGGAACTGGCGCAACCGCAGAATCCGGAAGCGCTGACGCTGTACAAGAGCCTCGCCCGCGAACGTGATTTCTACGGTTTCCTCGCCGCCGACCGCTCGCAACTGCCTTACTCGCTGGTCAACAAACCGCTGGTGCTGAGCCAGGCCCTGATCAACAAGGTGCGCAATACGCCGGGCGTGCGACGCGCCCTGGAGTTCCACGCACGCGGGCAGATCGTCGACGGTCGTCGCGAGTGGTACCACGTCAGCCGGCACTTCAACCGGGACGAAATGGTCGCTCAGGCAAAACTGGCCTATGACTTGAAATGGTACTTCCCGGCGATCCGCACCATCAGCCAGGCGCAGTATTGGGACGACCTCGACATTCGCTTCCCGATGGCCCATCGCGACACCCTGGTGCGCGAGGCCAAGGTCCGTGGCCTGCACTCGAGCTGGGTGTTCGCCATTACCCGGCAGGAAAGCGCCTTCATGGACGACGCCCGCTCCAGCGTCGGCGCCAGCGGCCTGATGCAATTGATGCCAGGCACCGCCAAGGAAACCGCACGCAAGTTCAGCATTCCCCTGGCCTCGCCACAACAGGTGCTCGACCCGAACAAGAACATCCAGCTCGGCGCTGCGTACCTGAGCCAGGTGCACAGCCAGTTCAACGGCAACCGTGTCCTCGCTTCCGCCGCCTACAACGCCGGCCCGGGCCGCGTGCGCCAATGGCTGCGCGGCGCGGATCACCTGAGCTTCGACGTATGGGTCGAAAGCATCCCGTTCGACGAAACCCGCCAGTACGTACAGAACGTGCTGTCGTACTCGGTGATCTACGGCCAGAAGCTCAACTCACCGCAGCCGCTGGTGGATTGGCATGAGCGGTATTTTGATGATCAGTAAATCGGCTTGAGGCACTGACAAAAATGCCCGCATTGAGAAATGCGGGCATTTTTCATGGCGCTCAAGCTCTCACGCAGACCGAAGCGCTGCTGCGACATTCTGGCCATGCGGGGTGAGTCGGTATCGCTGAATCGGGCTACGGGGCGAGTCAGGGTCGGTCATCTCAATCAAACCCGAAACCAATGCAGGCTTGAGATAGTTGGCCCTAAAGGTCGCCTTGTGAGCCAATCCGAGCTCCGTCATCAGATCGTTAACCTTTAGCGGCGTAGCTCCATCGAGGGCACCCAGCAGCTTCGCTACTTGGTCGGTTACTTGGTCGGTTACTTGGTCGGTCAACAGTTCGCTTCTCGCCGCTTCCTGTAGCGCAAGACGCAATGCCTGCAACATGAACTCAACAAAAGGTGTCGCCTCGGCCAACTGATCAGCTGCAGACAACGCACCGTAATAGGCATCTTGCTGGTCTCGTATCACCGATTCAACTGGCAGATAAGCCAGCACCGGACGCCACTGACTGAGGATGAGCGTCTGCCATAAGCGCCCCATGCGGCCATTGCCGTCGGCGAACGGGTGGATAAACTCGAACTCATAGTGAAAGACGCAACTGATGATCAAGGGATGCCAATCAGAACTGCCAAGCCAAGCCAGCAGTTCCTCTACCAAATGAGCAACCCGACTCGGCGGCGGAGCCATATGAACCAGTTTGTCACCCCGATAGATACCCACACCGGCTTGGCGAAACCGCCCACTGTCGTCGATCAGCCCGCCCATCAGCATCTGATGCGCTGTGAGCAAGTGGGCTCGACTGTTTGGCTGCCACTCTGACATGGCCTCGTAAGCCGCGAAGGCATTACGCACTTCCTGGATTTCCCGAGGCAAACCCAGCACACGCTTCCCCGCCAGAACAGCGGTCACTTGCTGAATACTCAGTGTATTGTTCTCGATCGCCAGCGACGCCTGAATCGTGCGAATACGATTACCCCGTCGCAGCTGAGGTGTTTGCTTCCTGCTTTCTCCCGCCGACAGTTGACCAATCTGCTCACTGATCTCGGCAATCAAGGTCAACATTGCAGGGGTCAGCGTCAAAGGTGGTTGGTAACGACCCATATCCTCATCCATGTTCGCAGTGAGTTCGACATGATGCCCGAACCCGGCGTCATCGGCACCGCTGATCACGCCGCCTCATGCCCGTCATTGAACTGCAGCGCCGCCAGCCGGGCGTACAAGGCGTTGCTGGCAATCAACTCCTGGTGCGTACCCACCGCCACCAGTTTTCCCTGGTCCATCACGGCGATCCGGTCGGCGTTCTTTACCGTGGCCAGGCGGTGGGCGATGACCAGGGTGGTGCGATTTTTCATCAGGCTCGGCAGGGCTTGCTGGATCAGGTGTTCGCTCTGGGCATCGAGGGCACTGGTGGCTTCGTCGAGCAGCAGGATGGGCGCGTCAACCAGCAATGCCCGGGCAATGGCCAGGCGTTGGCGCTGACCGCCGGACAGGCCGAGGCCGGCATCACCCAGATGCGTCTGGTAGCCCTGGGGCATGGCTTCGATGAAGTCGTGGGCGTAAGCGATTTTCGCGGCGTCACGAACCTGCTCCAGGGTCGCCGTCGGGTTGCCGTAGCGAAGGTTCTCCTCGATGCTGCCGAAAAACAGCGCCGGGGATTGCGAAACCAGGGCGAAACAACGCCGCAGGTCGAGTGGGTCAAGTTGGGCCAGCGGCACACCGTCCAGCAGGATGCACCCTTCGGCCGGGTCGTAGAAACGCAGCAGCAGGTCGTAGACCGTAGACTTGCCCGCGCCGGAAGGGCCCACCAGCGCCAGGGTTTCACCGGCCTTGACGGTCAGACTCAAGCCATCGATGGCGAAGCTTTCAGGGCGCGACGGATAGGAAAAGCGCACGTCCTGCAGCACCAGATTGCCGGCGACCCGTTCGGGCAGTGTCACCAGCCCGGTCGACGGCGGCTGGATGATGTTTTCCGAACGCAGCAATTCGGCGATCCGCTCAGCGGCCCCGGCGGCGCGTTGCAGCTCGCCAATCACTTCGCTCAGGGTGCCGAACGCACTGCCGACGATCAGGCTGTAAAAGACGAACGCCGCCAGTTCGCCTGCGGAAATCCGCCCGGCCATCACGTCCATGCCGCCGACCCACAGCATCACGCCCACGGCCCCCAGCACCAGCACGATCACCAGGGTAATCAGCCAGGCGCGTTGGAAAATCCGCTTGCGGGCGGTGTTGAACGCTTCTTCCACGGTCGCGGCAAAGCGCTGCTCGTCCTGGACCTGATGGTTGTAGGCCTGCACGGTCTTGATCTGGCCCAGGGTTTCGGACACGTAGCTGCCGATGTCGGCAATTCGGTCCTGGCTCAGGCGCGAGAGGCTGCGGACCCGCCGACCGAAGATCAGGATCGGCGCGATCACCAGCGGCAAGGCAATGACGACGATGCTGGTCAGCTTGGGGTTGGTGATGAACAGCAACACGATCCCGCCGATCACCATCAACAGATTGCGCAGAAACAGCGACAACGACGAGCCGATCACCGATTGCAGCAACGTCGTGTCGGCCGTCAATCGCGACTGGATCTCGGAACTGCGATTGTTTTCGTAGAAGCCCGGATGCAGGTAAACCAGATGGTTGAACACCTGTCGGCGGATGTCGGCCACTACACGCTCACCGATCCACGACACCAGGTAAAAACGCACGAAGGTTCCGACCGCCAGGCCCAACACCAGAAGCATGAACAGGCCAATGGTCTGGTTCAGCAAATGCGCGGACTGCGTCATGAAACCCTGGTCTACCAGCAGCCGGATCCCCTGCCCCATGGACAGGGTGATGCCCGCCGTGACAATCAGCGCCAGCAAGGCTGCGAAGGATTGCCAGCGATACGGCAGGAGAAAACGACTGGCCAGGCGAATCGCGCGGCGGTGGCGGGCAGAAAGCATCAGGATGTTCCCGTTCGTGGATTATGGGACCGGCTCTACCCTGTAATGGGGGGAACTCTGTAAATCACAATGAGTCAGGTTAATTATGATCGCAATGACCACCCCCTAGGCGCTATTGGTCTAAGGCTCGGCTAGCCACACACGGTTATTTCTGGTGGACTGGCGTCGCCGCCCCGCAAAGATCGCAGGGAGTTGTCACAGCCCGGTCACCTGGCGGTTCTACAGTAAGCGCACAACCTGATGAGGAGACAGGCCATGTCCTTGCAAAACAGCAGCAGCGACAAGATTCAAGTGATCCGCACGCAACCGAACCAGTCTCTGGGTTGCTCGATCATTGACGAAAAAGGCCGCGAAGTACCAATCACCGAAGGCATGATCCAGGACGCCTGCCGCGAACTGGAAAAACGATTGGTCAAGCCTGCCAAACAAGATTGATATAGCCACCGTCTTCTGGACCCGGCCCTGATGGCCGGGTTTTTTGTGGGTGTTATCTGGAAAACACCTGGCGGGGCCGGGCCGCTCGCGACAGGCTCGCACGGTTTTCTAGATGACCGAAGCGCCCAGCGCCTCCACTATCCTGCGCAACTCAGGCGAATCCCCCTCGATCCGCACCTGCAACCCATCGATTTCCCGCCGCGATGGGTAGTGCTTGCGCAACGCGTCGAACGCCGCACGCTGTTCGCTCACGCTACCGACAAGGCTGCGGCGGAAATCCGCGTCGTCACGGCGCGGGTCGTACACGCCACGGCACACCATGGCCAGCGCCCAGGCCGGGTCGCAGTCGGCGTTCAATGTCACCTGTGACAGCCAGGGCGACGGCAACAGGTCGCTCAACTTGACCTGGGCAGGCAGTCCGAGGAAATCGCAGAACGCCTGATAGATCTGTGCCGTCCCGCGCTGTTTGCCATCGAGGCTGTAGCCGGCGATGTGCGGAGTGGCCAGTACACAGAGTTCAGCCAGCGCCACATCGACTTCGGGCTCGTTTTCCCAGACGTCCAGCACCGCTTGCAAGTCCTCGCGCTCGAGCAACACCTCACGCAGCGCAGCGTTATCCACCACCGGACCTCGGCTGGCGTTGATCAGCCAGGCGCCCGGCTTGAGCTGGTTCAGGCGGCGATCGTCAAACAGGTGCCAGGTCGATCCAGCGCCCGATCGGGTCAGCGGCGTGTGCAGACTGATGACATCGCATTGCTCGATGATGTGCTCGAGACTGACGAAATCGCCCCCCTGCGCGGCCTGCCGTGGCGGATCGCACACCAGCACATTCCAGCCCAGGCCCTGCAGCACCTTGACCAGCCGGCCACCGACTTCACCGGCACCGACCACACCGTAAGTGCGCTGGGTCAGGTCGGCGCCTTCGATGTCGGCGAGGGTCAGCAGACTGCCCAGTACATAGTCGACCACGCCACGGGCATTGCAGCCCGGAGCGCTGGACCAGGTGATGCCAGCCTGCTGGAAATAATCGAGGTCCAGGTGATCGGTGCCAATGGTGCAAGTACCGACGAAACGCACCTTGCTGCCTTCGAGAAGCGCGCGATCGACGCGGGTCACCGAACGCACCAGCAGGACATCGGCCTGCTCGACGGTGGCGCGGTCGATGGAACGCCCGGGTACCCGGCGGATTTCGCCGAAGCGGGCGAAGAACGCGTCGAGCAGCGGGATATTTTCGTCGGCAACAATCAGCATGGCAGGCTCCTTTGGCGGATCGGCAGTGTAGGCGCAGATGGCGGGTCACGCCTAGCGCGGCTCTCGGTTTTAACCGGTGGCTGCGCGCCCGACTGCTCCGACAACGGGTGAGTTCGATCCGGGGATTACAAATCGCTAACACAGGATTTTTCCTGACCGTTGCGTCAGGGCGTAGAATGCGCCGCCCAGCGCCTCAACTATTTGGACGTTTCGCCCTTGAATTCCGTGACCGACCGCCCCGCCGCTTCCCTTGCCCGCCTGGCCCGGGTCCGCCTGGAGCTGAAGAACCTGCTCGGCCTGGCGCTGCCCATCATGATTGCGCAACTGGCAACCACGGCGATGGGCTTCGTCGATGCGGTGATGGCCGGTCGTGTCGGCCCCAGAGACCTGGCGGCGGTGGCACTGGGCAACTCGATCTGGGTCCCGGTGTTCCTGTTGATGACCGGCACCCTGCTGGCCACCACGCCGAAAGTTGCCCAGCGTTTTGGCGCCGGCACCCACAGCGAAATCGGCCCGATCGTGCGCCAGGCTTTGTGGCTGGCAATTGTCGTGGGTTTGATCGCGACCACGCTGTTGCTGTGCGCCGAACCGGTACTGCACATCATGAAGGTCGACCCCGAGCTGATCGGGCCCTGCATGCAATACCTGCACGGCATCGCCAGCGGCTTACCGGCCGTCGCGCTCTACCACGTGCTGCGCTGTTTCAGCGATGGCCTGGGACGCACGCGCCCGGCCATGGTCATCGGCCTGTGTGCCCTGGCGCTGAATATCCCGCTGAACTACGTGTTCATTTATGGCCACTTCGGTGTGCCGGCCATGGGCGGTGTCGGGTGCGGCTGGGCCACGGCCATCGTGATGTGGATCATGGCGCTGGGCATGGCCGCCTGGGAACGCTGGGCGCCCGCCTATCGCTCGAGCCAGTTGTTCAGCCGTTTCGACTGGCCACAATGGTCGGTGATCAAACGCCTGCTGGCCATCGGCTTGCCGATCGGCATCGCGGTGTTCGCCGAGTCGAGCATCTTTGCCGTGATCGCGCTGTTGATCGGCAGCCTGGGCGCTACCGTGGTGGCGGGCCACCAGATCGCGCTGAACTTCAGCTCGCTGGTGTTCATGATCCCCTACTCCCTGGGCATGGCCGTGACCGTACGTGTCGGCCAGGCGCTTGGCCGCCAGGAGCCCCGTGAAGCGCGGTTCGCCGCCGGTGTCGGGATGGGCACCGCACTGGCCTATGCGTGTATTTCCGCGAGCCTGATGCTGCTGTTGCGCGAGCACATCGCGACGATCTACACCGCCGACCCGACGGTGATTCACGTGGCGGCGATGCTGATCGTGTATTCGGCGCTGTTCCAGTTTTCCGATGCGATCCAGGTCACGGCAGCCGGCGCACTGCGCGGGTACCAGGACACGCGGGTGACGATGGTCCTGACCCTGTTCGCCTACTGGGGCATCGGGTTGCCGGTAGGGTACACGCTGGGGTTGACCGACTGGTTCGGCGCGCCGAGCGGCCCGAGCGGGCTGTGGCAAGGCTTGATCGTAGGACTGAGCTGCGCGGCGCTGATGCTGACGATCCGCCTGACGCGCAGTGCGCGCCAGCGGATCCGCATCAGCCAGGGCGCGGGTCAGGCAAGTTTCTTGCGAATCCAGTAGAGGTAGGTGCCGGCCTCTTCATGCTGCGCGACCAATTCGTGGTCGAGGAATACGCAGAACTTGGGGATGTCGCGGCGGGTCGACGGGTCGGTGGCGATCACCTTGAGCAGGCCGCCGGGGGCCAGGTCACGGATGTGCTGGTGCAACATCATCACCGGCTCCGGGCAGTTGAGACCGGTGGCGTCGAGGGTGCCGTCTACCGGCGTATCAAGCAGTTCACTCATGATTTACTCCTGAAGCGGTGCGGCATTGTCGCGCAATGCCGATACATCGTCATCACTCAGCGGGCCTTGGGCTTCTTTACATCCAGCCGGCGCAAGTGGCAGGTGACCTCCTCGCGGTCGTGATACAGCTGCTTGCAGCCGATCTCGACCCGGATGCCGCGGGCCTTGAACCCATCGGCGATGCGCTCCAGCAAGCGCGTCACTTCGGCGTAGCGCTGTTT
Organism: Pseudomonas sp. IT-P12; assembly: GCF_949767465.1. Classification (NCBI taxonomy): domain Bacteria; kingdom Pseudomonadati; phylum Pseudomonadota; class Gammaproteobacteria; order Pseudomonadales; family Pseudomonadaceae; genus Pseudomonas; species Pseudomonas sp. IT-P12. The sequence continues at coordinate 558,357 of NZ_CATKPY010000021.1, forward strand.
CATCGGCAACTTGAGGTTGACCACCGCTTCACGGCAATGACCTTCACCGATCCACTCTTCCAGCATCGCCGCATTGCGCGCGGGCTTCTCGACGATGTCGCAGACCATCCAGTCCACCGGTTGCCGGGGTTTGTAGGTGAAGCCATCGGCCATCAAATGTTGCACCAGGCCCGTGTCCATCAGGCTTTCGGCCATCGGGCCGTTATCGATGGCGGTCACCAGCATGCCGCGGTTGACCAGTTGCCAGGTCCAGCCACCCGGCGCGGCCCCGAGGTCGACACCGGTCATGTCGCTGTGCAGGCGCTCGTCCCACTGCTCCCGGGGGATGAAGTGGTGCCAGGCTTCTTCCAGCTTCAGGGTCGAGCGACTCGGCGCCTCACGGGGAAACTTCAGGCGTGGAATGCCCATCGGCCACATCGCCGAATTGTTCGGCTCGGCCAGGCCCAGGAACACTTCGCGACCGCTTTTGAAGGTCAGCAACAGACGTGGCTTGCTCGGGTCATCCACCAGTTTGCCCGCCGCCAACAGGGCCTTGCGCAGGTGCACCTCGAATTTCTTGCAAAAGTTCGACAGCGCCTTGCCGTCGTTGGTGTCGACCATTTCCAGCCACAGGCTGCCGCACGGGGCAACGTCCGCCAGATGCGCTAGGATCACGCTGATACGGTCGGTTTCCGGCAGATCGATGAACATCCCCCGGGCCCACTGGCGCGGGAAGATCAGATCGGCGAAACGCAGGCCGCGCATCAGGCGCTCGGCGCCCTCTTCTTCGGTACAGACGAACTCGGCATAGGCGCTGGCGGCTTTCGCCTTGGCGTAGCCGGCCACGTTGAGCCGAGCGGCGTGCTCGGAAATCTCCGAACAGACTTCACCTTCGAAGCCCGGTCGGCAATGCATGAAAAGGGTGTTCATCTTTACTCCTGGGCAGATGGCGAGACATTCAACCACTGCGCGATGCCCAGGCTTGCGTTGAAGCAAAGCCTGTCATGAAAACCGGCGCATGATAGCCGAGTTCGAGCCCCTGGACCCGGCGATTCAATGCAGCCCCCGGAATTTTGCCCGCCCATGCAAAGGACCCGGATGCAATATCCCTTGGTTTAGTGGCATCACACCATCTGACGATTGAGGCGATCCGGTCGAACCATCACGATGGTCACAGACTCTGAGTATCGTACCCACCGAGCTGCCAAAAAAAGGCAACCGGCCATTCGCCTTACGCAGCAAACAGGGCTAGGTTTAATGCTCTGCCCGTCCCCTCAGTCCGTAGCCGTGCGGACGCAAAGGAGTGATTGCAATGCCGTCCCTCGATAGCCTGAAAACCCTTAAAACCCTGCAAGTCGACGACAAGACGTACCACTATTTCAGCCTGCCCGACGCTGCAAAAAGCCTCGGTGACCTGGACAGGCTGCCGATGTCGCTGAAAGTCCTGCTGGAAAACCTGCTGCGGTGGGAGGACGAAAAAACCGTCACCGGCGCCGACCTGCGGGCAATTGCCGCCTGGCTCAAGGAACGCCGCTCGGATCGCGAAATCCAGTACCGCCCGGCGCGGGTGTTGATGCAGGACTTTACCGGCGTTCCCGCCGTGGTCGACCTGGCAGCCATGCGCGCTGCCATGGCCAAGGCCGGTGGCGATCCGCAGCGCATCAATCCGCTGTCGCCGGTGGACCTGGTGATCGACCACTCGGTGATGGTCGACAAATTTGCCAGTCCAAGCGCCTTCGAACAGAACGTCGACATCGAGATGCAGCGCAATGGCGAGCGTTATGCCTTTCTGCGCTGGGGCCAGAGTGCCTTCGACAACTTCAGCGTGGTGCCGCCGGGCACCGGCATCTGCCACCAGGTCAACCTTGAATACCTCGGCCGCACCGTCTGGACCAAGGACGAGGACGGTCGCACCTACGCCTTCCCCGATACCCTGGTGGGCACCGATTCCCACACCACCATGATCAACGGCCTCGGCGTACTGGGCTGGGGCGTCGGCGGTATCGAGGCGGAAGCGGCGATGCTCGGCCAACCGGTGTCGATGCTGATTCCGGAAGTGATCGGCTTCAAGCTCACCGGCAAGCTCAAGGAAGGCATCACCGCCACCGACCTGGTACTGACGGTCACGCAGATGCTGCGCAAGAAAGGTGTGGTCGGCAAATTCGTCGAGTTCTATGGCGATGGCCTGGCCGACCTGCCGCTGGCCGACCGCGCGACCATCGCCAACATGGCCCCGGAATACGGTGCCACCTGCGGCTTCTTCCCGGTGGATGACGTGACGCTGGACTACCTGCGCCTGTCGGGGCGCCCGCTCGACACCGTGAAGCTGGTCGAGGCCTACAGCAAGGCCCAGGGCCTGTGGCGCCTGCCGGGCCGGGAACCGGTGTTCACCGACAGTCTGGCACTGGACATGGCCAGCGTCGAAGCCAGCCTTGCCGGGCCCAAACGCCCACAGGACCGGGTCGCCCTGCCCAACGTTGCGCAGGCGTTCAGCGATTTCCTCGGCATCGCCCTCAAACCCACCAGCAAGGAAGAAGGCCGCCTCGAAAGCGAAGGCGGTGGCGGCGTGGCAGTGGGCAATGCCGACATGGCCGGCGAAGCGGATTACCAGTTCGAAGGCCAGACCCACCGGTTGAAAAACGGCGCTGTGGTGATCGCTGCCATCACCTCATGCACCAACACCTCCAACCCTAGCGTGATGATGGCCGCCGGCCTGGTGGCGAAAAAAGCCGTGGAGAAAGGCCTCAAGCGCAAACCCTGGGTGAAAAGCTCGCTGGCCCCCGGTTCCAAAGTGGTGACCGACTACTATAAGGCGGCCGGCCTGACGCCGTACCTGGATGAGCTCGGTTTCGACCTGGTGGGTTACGGCTGCACCACTTGCATCGGCAACTCCGGGCCGCTGCCCGAGCCGATCGAAAAAGCCATCCAGAGCGCCGACCTGACCGTCGCTTCGGTGCTGTCGGGCAACCGCAACTTCGAAGGCCGGGTGCACCCGCTGGTGAAAACCAACTGGCTGGCCTCCCCGCCGCTGGTCGTCGCCTACGCGCTGGCCGGCACGGTGCGCATCGATATCAGCAGCGAACCCTTGGGCGAAGACAAGGACGGCAACCTGGTCTACCTGCGGGACATCTGGCCAAGTACCCAGGAAATCGCCGACGCGGTGAACCAGGTCAACACAGCGATGTTCCACAAGGAATATGCCGAGGTGTTTGCCGGCGACGAACAATGGCAGGCGATCGAGGTACCCCAGGCGGCGACCTATGTCTGGCAGGATGATTCGACCTACATCCAGCACCCGCCGTTCTTCGACGACATCGGCGGCCCGCCGCCAGTGGTCAGGGACGTCACGGGTGCCCGGGTCCTCGCGCTGCTGGGCGACTCGGTGACCACCGACCACATCTCGCCCGCCGGCAACATCAAGTCCGACAGTCCGGCAGGGCACTACCTGCGGGAGAAAGGGGTGGAACCGCGCGACTTCAACTCCTATGGTTCCCGGCGCGGCAACCATGAAGTGATGATGCGCGGCACCTTCGCCAACATCCGCATTCGCAACGAGATGCTCGGCGGCGAGGAAGGTGGCAACACCCTTTACATCCCGACCGGGGAACGGATGGCGATCTACGACGCGGCCATGCGCTACCAGGCCAGCGGCACACCGCTGGTGGTCATTGCCGGTCAGGAATACGGGACCGGCTCCAGTCGCGACTGGGCTGCCAAGGGCACCAATCTGCTCGGGGTCAAGGCGGTCATCGCCGAAAGCTTCGAGCGCATCCACCGCTCCAACCTGGTGGGCATGGGCGTGCTGCCGCTGCAATTCAAGCTCGATCAAAACCGCAAGAGCCTGAACCTGACCGGCAAGGAAACCCTGGACATCCTTGGCCTGACCGGTGTCGAGCTGACCCCGCGCATGAACCTGACGCTGGTCATCACCCGAGAGAACGGCAGCCGCGAGAAGATCGAAGTGCTGTGCCGAATCGACACCTTGAATGAAGTCGAGTACTTCAAGTCAGGGGGGATCCTGCATTACGTACTGCGGCAATTGATTGCGTCTTGAGCAACGCCTGACGCCTGCACCGCCTTCGGGCGGTGTTTTTGTTTGCAGAGTCCCTATAATCGCCGCGCTTAACTGCCGAACGGTGATCCTCTGTGGGAGCGGGCTTGCTCGCGAAGGCGGATCGTCAGCCGACATCGACATTGACAGGAATACCGCTTTCGCGAGCAAGCCCGCTCCCACAATGTGGACTGCGCCGATTGCATCGCTACACCCACAAGGACACCCAATGCCCGCCCTGCCCTGGAGCTACCTTCTATTACTTTCCCTGGGTTACGGCCTGGCCCTGACGTATGGCCAGCTCGGCTGGCTGTCGGGGATTTCCTTGGCGTTGCTACTGATCGCCTGGTTCGCCGTACGCCAGCAACAACTGCGTTTGGGCCGCCAACTCGGGCACGCCCTGTTCATCTTCATGGCCCTCGCGCTGGCACTGCACTGGCTTCCCGGCTTCTACAACGGTCGCGGCATCAATCCGCAGCGCCTGACCGATGATGCGGTGCCGTTTTCCATGTACCTGAACCTGGACAAACCGCTGATCGGCTTCTGGCTGCTGCTGGTCTGCCCATGGATCGTTGGCCGGCGCTCACTGCGCCTGTCAGCGTACGCCACGGTGATGGGTCTGGCCGTGAGCGCCGTGCTGGCGCTGGGCGGTGCCGTGTCGCTGGGCGTGATCGAATGGGCCCCGAAATGGCCTGACCAGGCCTGGCTGTGGTTGTTCAACAACCTGTTGCTGGTGACGCTGGTGGAGGAAGCGCTGTTTCGCGGTTACATCCAGGGAGGGCTTGCCCGGGCGTTCAAACACCTGCCGCAAGGCGAACACCTGGCCCTGCTACTCGCGGCGTTGCTGTTTGGCCTGGCTCACTTGAGCGCGGGCTGGCAATGGGTGTTGCTGTCCGCCCTGGCGGGCATCGGCTACGGCCTGGCCTACCGCTTCGGCGGATTGGGGGCGGCCATTGCCACGCACTTCGGTTTGAACCTGCTGCATTTCGGCCTGTTCACCTACCCGATGCTGGCCGGCTGACGCAACGGTCACTTTGCGACGCACTGCCAAATATCAAAATATAATTTCAATTAATCGCTGGCGTTGCCGACAACCAGTGAAAGCCTTGCGGACAAAAAAAAAGCCATGCGTAACAACCAGCCCATTACTCAGAGCGAACGGACGTTCCCGGCTCAACAACGGTTGATTTCCACGACCGATACCAAGGGCGTCATCACCTACTGCAACGACGCGTTCGTCGACATCAGCGGGTATTCCCGTGATGAATTGATCCGTGCCCCCCACAACCTGGTCCGTCACCCCGACGTACCGGCCGCCGTGTTCGCCCACATGTGGGGCACGCTGAAACAGGGCCTGCCCTGGATGGGCATTGTCAAAAACCGCTGCAAAAGCGGTGACTACTACTGGGTCAACGCCTACGTCACGCCAGTCTATGAAGGCAATCAGGTCATCGGTTACGAGTCGGTACGGGTCAAACCCACCGCCGAACAGATCCAGCGCGCCAAAGCGCTTTACCAGCGCATCAACCAGGGCAAGTCGGCGATTCCATCCTCCGATAAATGGTTGCCGGTGCTGCAGGACTGGGTGCCGTTCATCCTGGTCAGCCAACTGAGCTTCATGATCGGCGCCTCGCTCAACTCCCAGTGGGGTTTTGCTCTGGCCGCCGGCCTTTCCGTGCCCCTGGGGCTGCTGGGGCTGAGCTGGCAACAGCGCGGCCTCAAGCGCTTGCTGCGCCTGGCCGAACAGACCACGTCCGATCCGCTGATCGCGCAGATGTACACCGACAGCCGTGGCGCACAGGCGCGCCTGGAGATGTCGATCCTCAGCCAGGAAGCACGCCTGCGAACCTGTCTGACCCGCCTGCAGGACACCGCCGAACACCTGACCGAGCAGGCCAGGCAATCCGACTCGCTGGCCCATGACAGTTCCACCGGCCTGGAGCGCCAGCGCGTCGAGACCGAGCAGGTGGCCACGGCGGTCAATCAGATGGCCGCCACCACTCAGGAAGTGGCCAGCCACGTACAGCGCACCGCCGACGCCACTCAGGAAGCCAATCGTCTGACCGGTCGTGGTCGCGACATTGCCGGGGAAACCCGCGATGCGATTCAGCGCCTGTCGGAGGTCGTGGGTGAAACCGGCCTGACCGTGACGCAACTGGCCAAGGACAGCGACGAAATCGGTGGCGTGGTCGATGTGATCAAGGGCATCGCCGACCAGACCAACCTGCTGGCGCTGAACGCGGCCATCGAAGCGGCGCGTGCGGGTGAGATGGGGCGCGGGTTCGCGGTGGTGGCAGACGAAGTCCGCCAACTGGCGCAGCGCACCAGCGAGTCCACCGGGCAGATCCACGCCCTGATCGCCAAGCTGCAACAAACCGCCAACTCCGCCGTGCAGACCATGGACGCTGGCCATCGTCAGGCCGAGGAAGGTGTGGCGCGGGTCCTGGAAGCAGATCAGGCACTGGTCGGGATCAGCGAGGCGGTGGCCAACATCACCGACATGACCACCCAGATCGCCGCCGCGACCGAAGAGCAAAGCTCGGTGGCCGAGGAAATCAGCCGCAACATCAGCAACATCTCACACCTGGCAGACCAGACCTCGGAACAGGCCCAGAACTCGGCGTTGCTCAGTGAAGAACTGATCAAGACCGCGAACACCCAGTATTCGCTGGTGGAGCGGTTCAACCGCTGAGGGTTGCTGTCAGTGACAAACCCGGACGGTGAAAACCTCCGGGTTTTTTATTGCCATTCTGAAAAGGTGAAGGCCTGAAGGTTGCCATCGCGAGCAGGCTCGCTCCCACAATGGTTCTGTGTTGACCGCAAATCCCCTGTGGGAGCGAGCCTGCTCGCGAAGAGGTGCCGGAAAGGCCTGCATGCCTCACCGCAGAAACGCAGCCACCCTCGCCGCCGCCGTCGCCAAATGCTGCTCATGGGTCAACCCGGAGGCCTTCAACGGCTTCAAATCATGGTCCCCCGCGGCCAGCCAGCCGATCTCGATGCCCGGTGACAGCGCATACCCCTCGACCCCCTCGCGATTGCCCAGCGCATCGCGCTCGCCCTGGACAATCAACGTGCGCGTCTTCAAGCCCGCCAGGTGATCGACCCGCGGCTTCTCGGGCTTGCCCACCGCGTAAAACGGATAACCCAGGCACACCAGCGCATCGGCTCCCAGCTCATCGGCCAAAAGACTGGCCATTCGACCGCCCATGGACTTGCCGCCGATGGCCAGGCGCCCGGCGACATGGCGTCGCACCACGGCATACACCTCACGCCAGCACTCCAGGAGTTTTGGCGCCGGGTTCGGCGGACGTTTACCGCCATCGACCCGACGCTGCGCCATGTAGGGAAACTCGAAGCGCACCACGTTGACGCCCCGTGCGGCGAGGCGCGCAGCCATGTCGTTCATCCAGTCGCTGTCCATCGGCGCACCGGCGCCATGGGCGAGTATCAGGGTCACCGGCTGCGCCGAATCCGTTGAAGAGGCCGCATTCCACAACCATCCATGTTCGTGCAGGCACCGCGCCCATTGATCCCCGTCAATACTGGCCTTGTGCTCTTTGTCCATGCTTGCCTCGCTTTTAGTCTGCCTATAACTCCAGTCGAAGGGTGCGTCTGCCTTGCGCGAACGTCTTTCCTTGGGCTGAACCGTGGATGGGGAACCATGAACACTTCTATCAGTACCGCCTACAACTACAAGGTGGTCCGCCAATTCGCCATTATGACGGTGGTGTGGGGCATCGTCGGCATGGGGCTCGGGGTTTTTCTCGCGGCTCAATTGGTCTGGCCCGAACTCAACTTCAACTTGCCGTGGACCAGTTTCGGGCGTTTGCGCCCACTGCACACCAACGCGGTGATCTTCGCCTTCGGCGGCTGCGCCCTGTTCGCCAGTTCGTTCTATTCGGTGCAGCGCACCTGCCAGACACAACTGTTTGCACCGAAAATCGCTGCATTCTGCTTTTGGGGCTGGCAACTGGTGATCCTGCTGGCGGCGATCAGCCTGCCACTGGGCTACACCAGTTCCAAGGAATACGCCGAACTGGAATGGCCGATCGACATCCTGATCACCATCGTCTGGGTTGCCTACGCCATCGTGTTCTTCGGCACGATCATGAAGCGCAACACCAAGCACATCTATGTCGGTAACTGGTTCTTCGGCGGGTTCATCCTCACCGTGGCCATCCTGCACATCGTCAACAACCTTGAGTTGCCGGTGAGCCTCACCAAGTCCTACTCGCTGTATGCCGGTGCAACCGACGCCATGGTCCAGTGGTGGTACGGCCACAACGCCGTGGGCTTCTTCCTGACCGCCGGCTTCCTGGGGATGATGTACTACTTCGTGCCGAAACAGGCCGAGCGTCCGGTGTATTCCTATCGCCTGTCGATCGTGCACTTCTGGGCACTGATCACCCTCTACATCTGGGCCGGTCCGCATCACCTGCACTACACCGCGCTGCCGGACTGGGCGCAGTCGCTGGGCATGGTGATGTCGCTGATTCTGCTGGCACCGAGCTGGGGCGGGATGATCAACGGCATGATGACCCTGTCGGGTGCCTGGCATAAGTTGCGAAGCGACCCGATCCTGCGCTTCCTCGTGGTGTCGCTGGCGTTCTACGGCATGTCGACCTTCGAAGGTCCGATGATGGCGATCAAGACCGTCAACGCCCTCTCCCACTACACCGACTGGACCATCGGCCACGTACACGCCGGGGCACTCGGCTGGGTGGCCATGATCTCCATCGGTGCGCTGTACCACATGATTCCCAAAGTCTTCGGTCGCGAGCAGATGCACAGCCTCGGCCTGATCAACGCGCACTTCTGGCTGGCGACCATCGGCACCGTGCTGTACATCGCCTCGATGTGGGTCAACGGCATTGCCCAAGGCCTGATGTGGCGCGCAGTCAACGAAGACGGCACGCTGACTTACTCCTTCGTCGAAACCCTGGTGGCCAGCCACCCAGGCTTCATCGTGCGACTGGTGGGCGGTGCGATCTTCCTCAGCGGCATGTTCCTGATGGCTTACAACACCTGGCGCACCGTGCGGGCCTCGCAGCCTGCTGACGTCGTTGCTGCCGCGCAAATGGCCTGAGGAGTCCACCATGAAACACGAAACGATTGAAAAGAACGTCGGCCTGCTGATGCTGCTGATGGTGTTCGCCGTGAGCATCGGCGGCCTGACCCAGATCGTCCCGCTGTTCTTCCAGGACGTGACCAACAAACCGGTCGAAGGCATGAAGCCCTACACCGCACTGCAACTGGAAGGCCGCGACATCTACATCCGCGAAGGTTGCGTCGGTTGCCACTCGCAGATGATCCGCCCGTTCCGCGCCGAAACCGAACGCTACGGTCACTACTCGGTCGCCGGTGAAAGCGTCTGGGACCACCCGTTCCTGTGGGGCTCCAAGCGTACCGGTCCGGACCTGGCCCGGGTCGGCGCCCGCTACTCCGATGACTGGCACCGCGCGCACCTGTACAACCCGCGCAACGTCGTGCCTGAGTCGAAGATGCCCGCCTACCCATGGCTGGTGGCCAATCAGCTCGACAGCAGCCACACCGAAGCGAAGATCAAGGCCATGCGCACCCTCGGCGTGCCTTACACCGACGCCGACATTGCCGGCGCGACCGAGTCGATCAAGGGCAAGTCGGAAATGGACGCGCTGGTCGCCTACCTGCAAGTGCTCGGCACTGCCATCAAGAGCAAGAGGTGAGCCATGGACCTGGAAATGAGTACTGGCCTGATCCGCGGCCTGGGCACGGTCGTGGTGTTCGTGGCCTTCGTCGGCCTGACGCTGTGGGTGTTCAACGGCAAGCGCAATCCGGAATTCGCCGAAGCGCGCCTGCTGCCGTTCGCCGATGAGCCACAACCTGATAGCACCCAAGAAACTGTCACAAGGAGTACCCGGTCATGACCACCTTCTGGAGTACGTGGATCTGCGTACTGACCATCGGCAGCCTGATCGGCCTGACCTGGCTGCTGATCGGCACCCGCAGGGGCGAAACCAAGGGCAGTGTCGACCAGACCATGGGCCACAGCTTCGACGGCATCGAGGAGTATGACAACCCGCTGCCGCAGTGGTGGTTCATGCTGTTCGCCGGCACGCTGGTGTTTTCCGTCGGCTACCTGATCCTTTACCCGGGCCTGGGCAACTGGAAAGGCATCCTGCCGGGCTATGAGAACGGTTGGACGGGCGCCAACGAGTGGGAAAAGGAGATGACCAAGGCAGACGCCAAGTTTGGGCCAATCTTCGCCAAATTCGCCGCCATGCCCGTGGAAGAAGTGGCCAAGGACCCGCAAGCGCTGAAAATGGGCGGCCGCCTGTTTGCCTCCAACTGCGCCGTGTGCCACGGCTCCGACGCCAAGGGCGCCTTCGGCTTCCCGAACCTGACCGACAGTGTCTGGCGCTGGGGCGGTAACGCCGACACCATCAAGACCACCATCCTCGGCGGACGCATCGCTGCGATGCCGGCCTGGGGTGAGATTCTCGGTGAAGCCGGCGTGAAAAACGTTGCCGCCTACGTGCGTCATGACCTGGCCGGCCTGCCATTGCCGGCTGACGACACCGCCGACCTGCAAGCCGGACAGCAAGCGTTCAGCACCACATGCGTAGCCTGTCACGGTGCGAACGGCCAGGGCACTGAAGCCATGGGCGCGCCGAACCTGACGCAACCGGCCGGTTTCATCTACGGCACCAGCCTGGCGCAACTGCAACAGACCATTCGCCACGGCCGCCAGGGCCACATGCCGGCGCAGAACGAACTGCTCGGCAACGACAAGGTGCAACTGCTGGCTGCCTACGTTTACAGCCTGTCCCACGGTGTGAATAAAGAGCGTTTGCAGGCTGAAGGCAAAAGCGAATAATTCCTGACCGCTCTACTGCCGCATTTTTCCGAATGCGGCAGTTCCCCGCCCCTTTTGCGACTCATTGTCGCACCCCTCCTCCCGTCCTCCTTTCGGTTACCCGGATTCGGGTCTAAGCTTCCTGCGACACGCGATGGCAAGTGCCGGCTCCAGGTCGACCCAACCGATGTGTGCGACGAATCCAGGCGATGACAGGCCGCAAAGGCTGGTAGATACCGGCTGTCGCGCCACCTGCCCCCGATCCCCTTTTCGTTGCGTTTGAACACACCTCGTTACACACGACCCGATCCCCGCCCCACTCTCGTTCGCAATGACATTTTGTCGTGGGGTATTTTTAACCCTACGTGGCGCATGGAAAGGCCGCAGAATCAGCGGTTGAAAGCATTGACCCAGGTCATGGCGCGTTGCAATGACCCCCCGCTTTCTCCATACTTGCGACCGATTTTTACTCCTAATAAAACACCCAAACCGTGGAACCTTAGAATGAGCACAGCAATCAGTCCGACTGCTTATAACTATAAGGTAGTCCGCCAGTTCGCCATCATGACGGTGGTCTGGGGGATCCTTGGCATGGGGCTCGGTGTCTTCATCGCCTCACAGCTCGTATGGCCGGAATTGAACTTCGGTCTGCCGTGGACGACTTTTGGACGCTTACGCCCGCTGCACACCAACCTGGTGATTTTTGCCTTCGGTGGTTGTGCATTGTTTGCCACTTCTTACTACGTCGTGCAGCGAACCTGCCAAACGCGACTGATTTCCGACAGCCTGGCTGCCTTCACCTTCTGGGGATGGCAAGCGGTGATCGTCGGCGCGATCATTACCTTGCCGCTGGGTTACACCACCACCAAGGAATACGCGGAACTGGAATGGCCTCTGGCTATTCTGCTGGCCATTGTCTGGGTGACCTACGGTCTGGTGTTCTTCGGCACCATCACCAAGCGCAACACCAAGCACATCTATGTGGGTAACTGGTTCTACGGTGCCTTCATCGTCGTGACGGCCATGCTGCACATCGTCAACCATGCCTCCCTGCCGGTCAGCTTCTTCAAGTCCTACTCGGCCTACTCCGGTGCGACCGACGCGATGATCCAGTGGTGGTACGGCCACAACGCCGTGGGCTTCTTCCTGACCACCGGCTTCCTGGGGATGATGTACTACTTCGTGCCGAAGCAGGCCGAACGTCCTATCTACTCCTATCGCCTGTCGATCGTGCACTTCTGGGCACTGATTACCCTGTACATCTGGGCCGGCCCGCACCACCTGCACTACACCGCGCTGCCGGACTGGGCACAATCGCTGGGCATGGCGATGTCGATCATCCTGCTGGCCCCGAGCTGGGGCGGCATGATCAACGGCATGATGACCCTGTCGGGCGCCTGGCATAAGTTGCGCACCGACCCGATCCTGCGCTTCCTCGTGGTGTCGCTGGCGTTCTACGGCATGTCGACCTTCGAAGGTCCGATGATGGCGATCAAGACCGTCAACTCGCTGTCGCACTACACCGACTGGACCATCGGCCACGTACACGCCGGGGCACTCGGCTGGGTAGCGATGATCTCGATCGGCGCCATCTACCACATGATTCCGAAACTGTTCGGCCGCACGCAGATGCACAGCGTTGGCCTGATCAACGCGCACTTCTGGCTCGCGACCATCGGCACCGTGCTGTACATCGCCTCGATGTGGGTCAACGGCATTACCCAGGGCCTGATGTGGCGTGCAATCAACGATGACGGCACCCTCACCTACTCGTTCGTCGAAGCGTTGCAAGCCAGCCACCCTGGTTTCATCGTTCGCGCCCTGGGTGGTGCGTTCTTCGCCACCGGCATGCTGTTCATGGCCTACAACGTTTTCCGTACCGTACGCGCCTCGAACCCGGTTGAAGCCAAAGCCGCCGAACAGATTGCTGTAGTTGGAGCTCACTGATGAAGCATGAAGCAGTCGAGAAGAATATTGGCCTGCTGGCCTTCTTCATGGTTATCGCCGTCAGCGTCGGCGGCCTGACCCAGATCGTTCCGCTGTTTTTCCAGGACGTCACCAACAAGCCGGTCGAAGGCATGAAGCCGCGCACCGCCCTTGAACTGGAAGGCCGCGACATCTACATCGCCAACGGTTGTGTCGGCTGCCACTCGCAGATGATCCGCCCGTTCCGTGCTGAAACCGAACGTTACGGCCACTACTCGGTCGCCGGTGAAAGCGTCTGGGACCACCCGTTCCTGTGGGGTTCCAAGCGTACCGGTCCGGACCTGGCCCGTGTCGGCGGTCGTTACTCCGATGACTGGCAACGTGCGCACCTGTACAACCCGCGCAACGTGGTGCCCGAGTCGAAAATGCCGGCCTACCCGTTCCTCGTGGAAAACAAGCTCGACGGCAAGGACACCGCGAAGAAAATGGAAGTCCTGCGTACGCTCGGCGTCCCTTACACCGACGAAGACATCGCCGGTGCCCAGGAGGCCGTGAAAGGCAAGACCGAAATGGACGCGCTGGTGGCCTATCTGCAAGGCCTGGGCACCATCATCAAAAGCAAACGGTGATCTAGATGGATATCGGGATGATTCGTGGCCTGGGCACCGTCGTCGTGATGGTGGCCTTCGTAGGTTTGGCCCTGTGGGTGTTCAGCCCCAAGCGCAAGTCGGAGTTTGAAGACGCGACCCTGCTGCCTTTCGCGGATGATCCCGAAGCCATCAAGCACGTCGAGCAAGCTTCTAGGAGTAACAAAGAATGACTACATTCTGGAGTCTGTATGTCACAGTCCTCAGTCTCGGCACGATCTTTTCCCTGACCTGGCTGCTGCTGTCCACCCGCAAGGGCCAGCGCGCCGAGCAGACCGAAGAGACCGTCGGCCACTCTTTCGACGGGATCGAGGAGTACGACAACCCGCTGCCGAAATGGTGGTTCATGCTGTTCGTGGGCACCATCGTTTTCGCACTGGGCTACCTGGTGCTGTACCCGGGCCTGGGTAACTGGAAAGGCCTGCTGCCGGGTTACAACTACCTGGATAACGAAAAGCAGACCGCGTTCGCCAACGGCCAGACCGGCTGGACCGGCGTTCACGAGTGGGAAAAGGAAATGGCCAAATCGGACGCCAAGTTTGGGCCGATCTTCGCCAAATTCGCCTCCATGCCGATCGAAGAAGTGGCCAAGGATCCGCAAGCCCTGAAGATGGGTGGCCGCCTGTTCGCCTCCAACTGCTCGGTTTGCCACGGTTCCGACGCCAAGGGCGCCTACGGTTTCCCGAACCTGACCGACGCCGACTGGCGCTGGGGCGGCGAACCGGAAACCATCAAGACCACCATCATGGGCGGACGTCACGCCGTGATGCCGGCCTGGGCTGAAGTGATCGGTGAGCAAGGCGTGGCGGATGTCGCGGCATTCGTGCTGACCAGCCTCGATGGCCGCAAGCTGCCGGAAGGCACCAAGGCTGACCCGGTTGCCGGCCAGAAACTGTTCGCTGCCAACTGCGTGGCCTGCCACGGCCCGCAAGGCAAAGGCACGCCAGCCATGGGCGCACCTGACCTGACCCACCCGGGCGCGTTCATCTACGGCTCGAGCTTCGCTCAACTGCAGCAGACCATCCGTTACGGCCGTCAGGGCCAGATGCCTGCGCAGGAACAGCTGCAAGGGAACGACAAGGTCCACCTGCTGGCCGCTTACGTCTACAGCCTGTCTCACGGCGAGAAGGCTCCGGCGCAAGACGCTCAGTAAGTCGAACGTCGGTTGTAAAAAAGGCCCCGCTATCCAGCGGGGCCTTTTTTTATCCGCTGAAAACAACCGGCGGTCGCGCACTGCTGCGGCAGTGTTGCGAGCCCCGGAGCCAGGTAGTAACGTTTCTACATAGACACTCGGGAGGCTTGCCCTTGATGGCCATTACTACTATTTCCAGCCGCGAATTCAACCAGGACACAAGTGGTGCCAAAAAAGCCACGCGCCAGGGTCCGGTTTTCATCACCGATCGAGGCAAACCGGCTCATGTACTGCTAAGCATTGAGGAGTACCAGAAACTGACCGGCCTCAACGCCGACATCGTCGATCTTCTGGTCATGCCGGAAGCGGCGGACATCGAGTTCGAAACCGAGCGCACCGTGATCTCTCACCGCCCCGTGGATTTGTCCTGATGTTCCTGCTCGACACCAACGTGATCTCTGAACTGCGCAAACCCCAGGCTGACGCCAATGTCGTCGCCTGGGCCAAAAGCATCGTCGCGCCGCGAATGTTCATCTCGGCGATTACCTTGAAGGAACTGGAGACCGGCGTTTTACGCATGGAGCGTCGCGATCCTGTACAGGGAAAGATCCTGCGCACCTGGCTCAAGCGCCGCGTCCTGCCTGCATTCGACACCCGAATTCTGCCGGTCGACGCCGCCGTGGCCCTTCGCTGTGCCAGCCTGCACGTACCCGACCGTGCCAACGAAGCCGATGCATTGATTGCCGCCACCGCACTGGTTCACGGCCTGACCGTGGTCACGCGCAACGTCGGCGACTTTCAATCCAGTGGCGTGGCATTGATCAACCCCTGGGCCGACTGACCGCCAACACTGGGAAAACCGTCCATAATTTCACCAGTCAATTGATTCAGGTCATTACACTGTCAGTTCATTTCCACCAACGTGACCAATGGTCGCACCCTTGTGATAGAGCTACAGGGGTATCATTGCGCCATTGCAACACCCCTATTTTGACCGCGGTCGGCACGTACTGACCGGGGCATTTCTCCACTGCCGTGGGATGCAACCGATGAGCAACCAGATTCCGGTACATGACGTTACGCCACCCGCAAAAGGGGACAAAAGCGTCGACCTTTATGCCTCTCGAGAAAAAATCTACAACCGCGCCTTTACCGGCCTGTTTCGCAACCTGCGCATCATCGGTGGCGCGTTCCTGTTCCTGCTTTACTTCGGCACGGTCTGGCTGAACTGGGCCGGTCACCAGGCGGTCTGGTGGAATTTGCCGGAACGCAAATTCTTCATCTTCGGCGCCACCTTCTGGCCCCAGGACTTCATCCTGCTGTCCGGCATCCTGATCGTCAGTGCCTTTGGCCTGTTCTTCATCACCGTCTATGCCGGTCGGGTCTGGTGCGGCTATTCCTGCCCGCAATTCGTCTGGACCTGGATTTTCATGTGGTGTGAAAAGGTCACCGAGGGCGACCGCAACCAGCGGATCAAACTCGACAAAATGCCCATGAGCACCAACAAGTTCCTGCGCAAGTTCACCAAGCATGCCCTGTGGATCCTGATCGGATTCGTCACCGGCATGACGTTCGTCGGCTACTTCTCGCCGATTCGCGAACTGGTCGTGGACTTCTTCACGGGCGAGGCCGATGGCTGGTCCTATTTCTGGGTCGGCTTCTTCACCCTCGCCACCTACGGCAACGCAGGTTGGCTGCGTGAACAGGTGTGCATCTACATGTGTCCGTATGCGCGCTTCCAGAGCGTGATGTTCGACAAGGACACCCTGATCATCTCCTACGACCCGCGCCGTGGCGAAAGCCGTGGACCGCGCAAGAAAGGCGCCGACTACAAGGCCCAGGGGCTGGGCGATTGCATCGACTGCACGATGTGCGTCCAGGTCTGCCCGACGGGTATCGACATCCGCGACGGCCTGCAGGTCGAATGCGTGGGCTGCGCTGCCTGCATCGATGCCTGCGACGCCATCATGGACAAAATGGACTACCCACGGGGCCTGATCAGCTACACCACCGAGCACAACCTGTCGGGGCAGAAAACCCACAAGCTGCGGCCACGCCTGATCGGCTATGCCACGGTGCTGCTGGTCATGATCGGCCTGCTGGTCGCCGCGTTCGCCACCCGTTCACTGGTGGGCTTCGACGTCAGCAAGGACCGCGTCCTCTACCGCGAGAACGCCGAGGGCCGGATCGAAAACGTCTACAGCCTGAAGATCATGAACAAGGACCAGCGTGACCACACCTACGTCCTCGAAGCCAGCGGCCTGCCGGATCTCAAGTTGCAGGGTCGGCGCGAGATCAAGGTGGTCGCGGGTGACATCGTCAGCCAGCCGGTGGAGCTGTCCATGGCCCCGGAAAAACTGCCATCGAGCACCAACGAGGTGAAATTCATCCTCAAGGACGCCGATGACGAGAGCATTCACGTTGAAGCCAAGAGCCGATTCATCGGCCCACAAATTCGTTGAGAGAAGTCATCATGCCTGCAGTAAACGCCGCAAGTCCCTGGTACAAGCACCTTTGGCCGTGGATCATCATTGCCATCCTCGCCTGCTCGGTGACGCTGACCCTGTCCATGGTGACGATTGCGGTGAACAACCCGGACAACCTGGTCAACGACAACTACTACGAGGCAGGCAAAGGCATCAACCGCTCACTGGACCGTGAACTGCTGGCGCAAACCCTGCAACTGCGCGCCAGTGTTCACCTGGACGAGGTGACCGGCGAAGTCGACCTGCGCCTGAGCGGCAACAGCCAGCCCAAATCCCTGGAACTGAACCTGATCTCGCCGACCCAGCCGGACAAGGACCGCAAGATCACCCTCACCCGCAGTGAAACCGAACAGGGCCGCTACATCGGCCAGTTGAGCGACAAGGTCGAAGGCCGTCGGTTCGTCGAATTGCTGGGTACCCAGGACGACCATATCTGGCGCATGTTCGAAGAAGAACTGGTCAGCCATGACAAGGACCTGTTGCTCGGTGACGAACCCTTGCAGGGTGCGGAAGACCTGAAGAAGTAAAAAACTGCGCTTCGCGCATCGCGAGCAGGCTCGCTCCCACAGGACTCCCATTGCACTGTGGGAGCGAGCCTGCTCGCGATGAGGCCCAACCGGACGATGTAGACTCCGCCCCATGACCACCCAACTCCCCTGCTACCACTGCGCCCTGCCCGTCCCGGCCGGCAGCCGTTTCACCGCCGTCGTGCTCGGTGAGACCCGCGAGTTCTGCTGCCCCGGTTGCCAGGCCGTGGCCCAGGCCATTGTGGCCGGGGGGCTGGAAAGCTATTACCAGCATCGCAGCGAAGCCTCGGCCAACCCCGAAGCCTTGCCGGTGCAACTGGTCGATGAACTGGCGCTGTACGACCGCGCCGACGTGCAAAAGCCGTTCGTTCGCCACGACGGTGAACTGGCCGAGACCACGCTGTTGATGGAAGGCATCAGTTGCGCGGCGTGCGGCTGGCTGATCGAGAAACACCTGCGCGGCTTGCCGGCGGTGGCGGAAGCGCGCCTGAACCTGTCCAATCATCGCCTGCACGTGCGCTGGGCCGATGGACAGTTGCCGCTGAGCCAGATGCTCGGCGAATTACGCCAGATCGGCTACGCCGCCCATCCTTACCAGCCAGACCGCGCCAGCGAACAACTGGCCAGCGAGAACCGCCTGGCCCTGCGCCAACTCGGTGTGGCCGGGTTGCTGTGGTTCCAGGCAATGATGGCGACCATGGCCACCTGGCCGGAATTCAATATCGACCTCAGCCCCGAGCTGCACACCATCCTGCGCTGGGTCGCGCTGTTCCTGACCACGCCCATCGTCTTCTACAGCTGTGCGCCGTTCTTCAAGGGGGCGATGCGCGATCTGCGCACGCGCCACCTGACCATGGACGTCTCGGTGTCGCTGGCGATTGGCTGTGCCTACATCGCTGGGATCTGGACCTCGATCACCGGTGTGGGCGAACTGTATTTCGATACCGTCGGCATGTTCGCCCTGTTCCTGCTGGCCGGGCGCTATCTGGAGCGACGCGCCCGGGAGCGCACCGCCGCCGCCACTGCACAGCTGGTCAACCTGCTGCCCGCCTCGTGCCTGCGCCTGGGTGCCGACGGGCAGAGCGAGCGCATCCTGCTCAACGAACTGCGTGTCGGCGATCAGGTGCTGGTGCACCCGGGCGCCGTTCTCCCGGCCGACGGCCGGATCCTCGACGGCCAGTCGAGCATCGACGAATCCCTGCTGACCGGTGAATACCTGCCGCAACCGCGCGCCCCGGGGGATGCGGTCACCGCCGGCACGTTGAACGTTGAAGGTGCGCTGACAGTGGAAGTCCTTGCGCTGGGCCATGACACCCGGCTGTCCGCAATCGTCCGCCTGCTGGACCGCGCCCAGTCGGAAAAACCGCGACTGGCGGAAATCGCCGACCGCGCCGCACAGTGGTTCCTGCTGGTGTCGCTGATTGCCTCGGCGATCATCGGCCTGGTCTGGTGGGAGCTGGATGCCTCGCGCGCCTTCTGGATCGTCCTGGCGATGGTCGTTGCGACGTGCCCCTGTGCCTTGTCCCTCGCCACCCCCACCGCACTCACCGCGGCCACCGGCACCTTGCACAAACTCGGCCTGCTGCTGACCCGTGGCCATGTGCTCGAAGGCCTGAACCAGATCGACACGGTGATCTTCGACAAGACCGGCACACTGACCGAAGGTCGTCTGGCACTGCGCTCGATTCGCCCGCTCGCCGCCGTGAGCAGCGATCAATGCCTGGGCCTCGCCGCTGCCCTGGAAAACCGCTCCGAACACCCGATTGCCCGTGCCTTCGGTCGCGCCCCACTGGCTGCCGAGGAAGTCCACAGCACCCCGGGACTGGGCCTGGAAGGCGTGGTCGCAGGGCAGCGACTGCGCATTGGCCAACCGGGTTTCGTCTGCGAACTCAGTGCCGCCATCACGCCGTCGATGCCCGAAGAAGCCGGCCAATGGCTGCTGTTGGGCGATGCCCGTGGACCGCTGGCGTGGTTCGTCCTCGACGACCGCTTGCGTGAAGACGCGCCGGCACTGATCAAGGCGTGCAAGGCTCGAGGTTGGCGCACGCTGCTGCTGTCCGGCGACAGCTCGCCGATGGTCGCCAGTGTCGCCGCCGAACTGGGCATCGACGAGGCCCGTGGCGGCTTGCGTCCGGACGACAAATTGCAGGTCCTGCAACAGCTGCACCAGGAAGGCCGCAAAGTGCTGATGCTCGGCGACGGGGTCAACGATGTTCCGGTGCTGGCCGCCGCCGACATCAGCGTGGCCATGGGGTCGGCCACCGACCTGGCGAAAACCAGTGCCGACGCCGTGTTGCTCTCGAACCGCCTCGACGCCCTGGTGCAAGCCTTCGGTCTGGCCCGCCGCACCCGGAAGATCATCGTCGAGAACCTGGCCTGGGCCACGCTGTACAATGGCCTCATGTTGCCGTTCGCTGCCGTCGGCTGGATCACGCCCGTGTGGGCGGCGGTCGGCATGTCCATCAGTTCGTTGGTCGTGGTGCTGAACGCCCTGCGCCTGACCCGCCTGCCACGTACGGCGGCCGTCAGCGCCACCCCAGAAACCCGCCCGCTGCCGGCCTGAGCCGCGCGGGCATGGAGCCTCACCATGCCAGCTCTCTACGTGATGATCCCGGCGGCGCTGCTGATCGTCGCCATCGCGATCTACATCTTCTTCTGGGCGGTCGACAGCGGTCAGTACGACGACCTCGACGGCCCGGCCCACAGCATCCTGTTCGATGACCAGGACCCGAACCACACCGCAGCGGTCGACGAAGCCAGCCGCCAGTCCGGCAAGCCGGACGACAAGGCGCCACCGCATGCTTGAACTGGCCCCCCTGCTGGTGTCGGCGGTGATTCTTGGCCTGTTGGGCGGCGGTCATTGCCTGGGCATGTGCGGCGGCCTGATGGGCGCGTTGACCCTGGCCATTCCAAGGGAACAACGCAGCCGGCGCTTTCGCCTGCTGCTGGCGTACAACCTCGGGCGAATCCTCAGCTACGCAACAGCCGGCCTGCTGATCGGCCTCGCGGGCTGGGCGCTGGCGAACAGCCCGGCCGCCACGTTCATGCGGGTCCTCGCCGGGTTGTTGCTGATCGCCATGGGCCTGTACCTGGCCGGCTGGTGGAGCGGCCTGACCCGCATCGAGAGCCTCGGGCGCGGCCTGTGGCGGCATATCCAGCCCGTGGCGAACAAACTGCTGCCGGTGTCGAGCCTGCCCCGCGCCCTGCTGCTGGGCGCCCTGTGGGGCTGGCTGCCGTGCGGGCTGGTTTACAGCACGCTGCTGTGGTCGGCGAGCCAGGGCAACGCGCTGGACAGCGCGCTGCTGATGCTCGCGTTCGGCCTCGGCACCTGGCCGGTGCTGCTGGCCACCGGGCTGGCCGCGGAACGGGTCACGGCGCTGCTGCGCAAGCGCAGCGTACGCATGACCGGTGGTCTGCTGGTGATCCTGTTCGGCGTCTGGACCCTGCCGGGGCCGCATCAGCATTGGCTGATGGGACACTAGCCTGCTCCCGCAGACGGCTCTGATCCTGAGCGTTGATGCAAATCAAGATGCCCCAACGCCGCACCCCATAGACTCGCAACACCGCTAGCCTATCCGGGGAATGCCCGCATGATGCTCGACGATATTCGTTGGGACACCGACCTGATCCGCCGTTACGACCTGGCGGGACCGCGCTACACCTCCTACCCAACCGCTGTACAGTTCGACGGGAACGTCGGCACCTTCGACCTGTTCCACGCGCTGCGCGAAAGCCGCAAGGCCCTGCGCCCGTTGTCGCTGTACGTGCACATCCCGTTCTGCGCAAACATTTGCTACTACTGCGCCTGCAACAAGGTCATCACCAAGGATCGCGGTCGCGCCCTGTCCTATCTGCAACGCCTGGAGCAGGAAATCCAGTTGATCGCCTGCCACCTCGACCCCGCACAGAACGTCGAGCAACTGCACTTCGGCGGCGGTACGCCGACCTTCCTCAGCCACGACGAATTGCGCCAACTGATGGCCCAACTGCGCAAGAGCTTCAATTTGCTGGACGACGACAGCGGCGACTACGGCATCGAGATCGACCCACGGGAGGCCGACTGGTCGACCATGGGCCTGCTGCGTGAACTGGGGTTCAATCGGGTCAGCATCGGCTTGCAGGACCTGGATCCCGACGTGCAACGGGCGGTCAATCGCCTGCAAAGCCTGGATGAAACCCGTGCGGTGATCGAGGCGGCGCGCACCCTGCAATTTCGCTCGATCAACATCGACCTGATCTACGGACTGCCCAGGCAGACGCCCGAACATTTCGCCCGCACGGTCGAGGAAGTCATCCACCTGCAGCCGGATCGGTTGTCGGTGTTCAACTACGCGCACCTGCCAGAGCGCTTCATGCCGCAACGCCGGATCAACGGCGATGAGTTGCCCACCCCGGCCCAGAAGCTGGAAATGCTCCAGCAGACCATCGAACAACTGACGCAAGCCGGTTACCGCTACATCGGCATGGACCACTTCGCCCTGCCCGACGACGAACTGGCGATTGCCCAGGAAGAGTCGACCCTGCAGCGCAATTTCCAGGGCTACACCACCCACGGCCATTGCGACCTGATTGGCCTCGGGGTGTCGGCGATCAGCCAGATCGGTGATCTGTACTGCCAGAACAGCAGCGACCTGAACCAGTACCAGAGCAGCCTGGCCTCTGCGCAACTGGCCACCAATCGCGGCCTGCTGTGCACCCGCGATGACCGGGTGCGCCGCGCCGTGATCCAGCAGCTGATTTGCAGTTTCGAACTGGAGTTCGCTGCGATCGAACAGGCGTTCAACCTCGACTTCCGCGGTTACTTCGGCCCGTTGTGGCCGCAATTGCAGGGTATGGCCCGGGACGGGCTGATTGAATTGAGCGATGAACGCATCACGGTACTGCCCGCCGGACGCTTACTGGTGCGTTCAGTGTGCATGGTCTTCGACGCGTACCTGGATCAGCAGAATCGTCAGCGCTTTTCCCGGGTGATCTAACGCTTGATCGCCAGGGCGGCGGTTTCAACACGTGTTCAGGGGGCGGGCTGACCTGGCTCATGGTCTTGGACAGGGACAGGTTGTCGGTGATCAACCCGCCATCGAGCGCGGAGATGGCGGCTTGCAGCGCGCTGAGTTTGGCCTGATGCCTGTTTATCCGGCACCACCGGCCACCCTTGACCGCGATGTGACAATTCGGCACACCGCTGGCCTCAATGAGTTCCGTTGGGTTACCCTTACGTCCTATGTGTGATTTCCCACAAGGATTCAAGAAATGTCCGAGCCAGTAAAACTGCGCGCTCACAACCAGGCCCATTGCAAGGATTGCAGCCTGGCTCCCCTCTGTTTACCACTTTCTCTGAATCTGGAAGACATGGATGCGCTGGACGAAATCGTTAAACGTGGCCGCCCGCTGAAAAAAGGCGAATTCCTGTTCCGCCAGGGCGACAACTTCGATTGCGTTTATGCAGTTCGCTCCGGCGCGTTGAAAACGTTCAGCCTGAGCGATGGCGGTGAAGAACAGCTCACCGGTTTCCACCTGCCGAGCGAGCTGGTCGGACTGTCGGGCATGGACACGGAAAAGCACCCGGTGTCGGCGCAGGCGCTGGAAACCACCTCGGTCTGCGAAATTCCGTTCGAACGCCTGGACGAACTGGCGCTGCAACTGCCGCAACTGCGCCGTCAACTGATGCGGGTGATGAGCCGCGAGATTCGCGACGATCAACAGATGATGTTGCTGCTGTCGAAAAAAACCGCCGACGAACGCATCGCCACCTTCCTCGTCAACCTGTCGGCGCGCTTCCGGGCCCGTGGCTTCTCGGCCAACCAGTTCCGCCTGAGCATGTCGCGCAACGAAATCGGCAACTACCTGGGCCTGGCGGTGGAAACCGTGTCGCGGGTGTTCACGCGCTTCCAGGCGAACGAACTGATCGCCGCCGAAGGCAAGGAAATCCATATCCTTGACCCGATCCAGCTCTGCGCACTCGCTGGCGGCTCGCTCGAAGGCTGATGCAACAAGGCGGCTGAGCCAAACGGTTCAGCCGTCGTTATACTGCGACGTTTGCAGCCTGCCAGGACACCTCGACGATGGTCTTCGACTCCTTCGACATCAAATCCCTGATCCGCCCGGTCATCGACTTCCCGAAACCGGGCGTCATTTTTCGCGACATCACCCCGCTGTTCCAGTCCCCCACCGCCCTGCGCATGGTGATGGACACCTTCGCCCACCGATACGTCGAGGCCGACTTCACCCACATCGGCGCCATGGACGCCCGTGGTTTCCTGATCGGTTCGGTATTGGCCTACCAGTTGAACAAGCCGCTGGTGCTGTTTCGCAAACAAGGCAAGCTGCCGGCGGACGTACTGGCGGAAGGTTACGCGACCGAATACGGCGAAGCCTTCCTGGAAGTGCACGCCGACAGCCTGTGCGAGGGCGATTCGGTGGTGATGTTCGATGACCTCATCGCCACCGGTGGCACCCTGATCGCGGCAGCCAGCCTGATTCGGCGCATGGGCGCACGGGTTCACGAAGCGGCGGCGATCATCGACCTGCCGGAGCTGGGTGGGTCCCAGCGCCTGGAAGACATGGGGATTGCGACGTTTTGCCTGACGCAGTTTGCGTTGACTGACAAGTAACGCGGCGCCCGCCTTCGCGGACAAGCCCGCTCCCACAGAAACGGTGTAAACACCACACATCCATGGGGGAGCGAGCCTGCTCGCGATTGCAACACCCCAAGCCTACAGCCCCATCTGCTTGCTGATGATCTCGTTCATCACTTCCCGTGTCCCCCCGCCAATCGAAAGAATCCGGTTGTCCCGGTACAGCCGCTCTACCAGGCTCTCGCGCATGTAACCCAGGCCACCGAGGATCTGCACGGCATCACTGGTGATGCGATCGGCCGTGTCGGTGGCAAAATTCTTGGCCATGGAAATTTCCTTGATCACACTCTGCCCCGCTGCCATTTTTGCCGCCTGCCGGTAGGTAAATTCCCTTGAGACCTCCAGGGCCGTGGCCATTTCCGCGAGGCGGTGCTTGATCACCTGGAACTTGCCGATGGGTTTGCCGAACGCTTCGCGCTGACGCGCCCATTTCAGGCTTTCCTCCAGCGCCAGCTGAGCGGTCATGTTGGCCATCAGCGCGAGGGCCAGGCGCTCGCTCTGGAAGTTACCCATGATGCAGGCAAAGCCCATGTTCTCGCCGCCGATCAGGTGGCCCACGGGCACTCGGCAATCGTCGAAGAACAACTCTGCCGTGTCCGAGGCCCACCAGCCCATTTTTTTCAGTGATCGCCCCACGGTGAAGCCGGGGGTGCCCTTCTCGATCAACAACAGGCTGATGCCGGCGAAACCTGGCTCACCGGTGCGCACCGCCACCGTGTAGACGTCGGCACGCACGCCACTGGTGATGAACGTCTTGCTGCCGCTGACCCGGTAGACATCGCCGTCACGCACGGCGCGGGTGTGCAGGTTGGCAACGTCGGACCCACCGCCGGGTTCGGTGACGGCCAGGGCGCTGATCTTTTCGCCGGACAACACCTGCGGCACGATCCGGTCGCGGAGCTCGGGTCGAGCCCATTTGAGAATCGGCGGCAGGCCGATGTCCAGCGAACCCAGCCCCGCCACCAGGCCACCCGAGCCGCAGCGCATCAACTCTTCACTGGCGGCGACCTTGGCAAACAGGTCGCCTTCATGGCTGCCACCGAAACGTTCCGGGTAGCCGATACCGAGAATCCCCGCCGCACCGGCCTTGAGGTACAGCTCACGGGGGAAACTTTCGGCTTCTTCCCATTGATCAATGTCTGGAAGAATCTCGCGCTCGACGAAACGTCTGACGCTGTCACGGACCAATTGGTGGCTGGGGTCGAAGTATTCCTGGAAGGCAGGCATCGGCAAACTCCGCGGGAGAGGTCCAGCGAAGTTAACCGAGCGCTTGCTTGGTTTTCAACAGGATTGTGTGGATCAGATGAATCGGGTTGCCCGCATCGCGAGCAGGCTCGCTCCCACAAGGGACTACACACCAGACCAATGTGGGAGCGAGCCTGCTCGCGATGACGTCAACAGCAACACCACAGAACTACAGGGAGATCGGCTTACGCCCCGCAAACGAATGCGCCAGCGTTCCGCCATCCACCAGCTCCAGCTCGCCCCCGAGCGGCACGCCATGGGCGATGCGCGAAGCGATCAGGCCTTTGCTGGAGAGCAACTGGGCGATGTAATGCGCGGTGGCTTCACCCTCGACGGTCGGATTGGTCGCGAGGATGACTTCGGTGAACGTACCCGCCTCGTCGATTCGCGCCAGTAACTGCGGAATCCCGATGGCTTCCGGACCGAGCCCATCAAGCGGCGACAGGTGGCCCTTGAGCACGAAATAACGACCACGGAAACCGGTCTGCTCCACCGCGTAAACGTCCATCGGGCCTTCCACCACGCACAGCAGGGTATCGTCGCGACGGGTGTCGGCACACTGCGGGCACAGGTCGTCTTCGGTCAGCGTGCGACACAACCGGCAGTGCCCCACCCCTTCCATGGCCTGGCTCAAGGCCGACGCCAGGCGCGCGCCGCCGCTGCGATCACGCTCGAGCAACTGCAACGCCATGCGCTGGGCGGTTTTCTGACCCACGCCAGGCAAAATTCGCAGGGCATCGATCAGTTGGCGAATCAAAGGGCTGAAGCTCATGAAGAAAAGTCCGACAAAACGACGAGACGCGGTTTATACCCGCGCCTCTGGCCAGCGTCAAATGCTCAGTCCCGTGCGACCCGTACCACCAGTTTGCCGAAGTTGCGCCCTTCCAGCAGACCGATGAACGCCTCGGGGGCATTCTCGAGACCGTCGACCACATCCTCACGGAATTTCACCTTGCCGTCGCGCACCCAGGGTGCCATGGCGCTGATGAATTCCGGCTGACGGTCACCGTAGTCATCGAACACGATGAAGCCCTGGATACGCACCCGCTTGGTCAACAGCGTGCGCTGCAGCAACGGCAAGCGATCCGGGCCCGACGGCGCTTCACTGGCGTTGTAGGAGGCGATCAGGCCGCACAGAGGAATACGCGCCTTTGGGTTGAGCAACGGCACAACCGCATCGAACACCTTGCCCCCCACATTCTCGTAATAGATGTCGACACCCTTTGGGCACGCCAGCGCCAGTTCACTGGCGAAATCCGCGCTCCGGTGATCGATGCAGGCGTCGAACCCCAGCTCCTCGACCACGTAGCGGCACTTGTCCGCGCCACCCGCGACGCCGACCACGCGCAAGCCCTTGATTTTCGCCACCTGGCCGACCACCGAACCGACCGCACCGGAGGCTGCCGCCACCACCAGGGTTTCGCCGGATTGGGGTTGACCGATGTCCATCAGGCCCATGTAGGCGGTCATGCCCGGCATGCCCAGCACACCCAATGCCATCGACGGGCTCGGCAAGCCGGACGGCACCGGGATGATGTTGCGCCCGTCGCTGATGCTGTGGCTCTGCCAGCCGGTCGCACCGACCACCAGATCGCCTTCGTGGAACTTGGGGTTCAACGAACGCTCAACCCGACTGACAGCCCCACCGGTCATCACCTCGTCGATTTCCACCGGCGCGGCGTAGGACGGCGCATCGCTCATGCGGCCACGCATGTAGGGGTCCAGCGACAGAAAAAGGGTCTTGAGCAACACCTGACCATCGGCCAGGTCTGGCAACGCTTCCCGTTCCAGGCGGAAATTCTCGGGCGTCGGCGCGCCCACCGGACGGGACGCCAGGACGATACGTTGGTTGAGGGTCAATGCTTCTGGCATGTGAGCGTCTCCTGTGATCGATGAGTTTGGCGGTATTAGTTGAGCAGACCTTCGCGGCGGTTGGGTGTTCGATGTTTCTGCCGCAGGAGCCGGGCGAGTTCATCGCGAGCAGGCTCGTTCCTGGCGGTGACAGCGTACGGATGTGGGGCGAGCCCGCTCGCGAAAGCGCTGTCGCTGTCAGCCGTTCGCCAACAGGCAAAAACAAAAATGCCAGGCGTAATGCCTGGCATTTTCTTGTCGCTCATCCAATGCGCCTCGGCGAATCAGAACGGCAGTTTCATGCCCGGTGGCAATTGCATCCCAGCGGTCATGCTGCCCATTTTTTCCTGGCTGTTGGCCTCGATTTTGCGCACGGCGTCGTTGACGGCGGCAGCGACAACCGCTTCCAGCATCTCCTTGTCGTCTTCGCTCAGGCCTTCGACCAGGCTCGGGTCGATGCTCACGCTCTTCACGTCGTGACGACCGGTCATCACCACGGTGACCATATCGCCACCGGCCTTACCGGTGACTTCGGCGTTGGCCAGTTCTTCCTGCATCTTGGCCATTTTTTCCTGCATCTGCTGCGCCTGCTTCATCAGGCCGGCCATGCCACCTTTCATCATGGTAATCACCTCAAAAGTACTTGGATAAAAACGGTGCCCGGCCACCCGGCCGAACACCTTCAGTTACTAGCCCTGACTGACCAGGGCTTCGACAGGTTCAATAGTATCGTTACGGATCACCGCGCCGAACTGCGCCATCATCTGCTGGATGAACGGATCACCGTGGATCGACTCCTCGGCCTCGCGCTGACGATCGGCACGACGTCGGGACGCCGCCTGGGCCGGGGTCTCCTGTTCGGGTTTGATCAGCTCCATGTTCAGGGTCAGCGTGCGACCGTGGAACTGGTTCAAGGCATCGTTGAGGCGGCGTTGCTGGGTCGCATTGAACAGCGCGCTGTGGGCCGGATCGAGATGCAGCAGCCAATTGTCGCCATCGATGGCGATCAGCGTGCAGTTGGCGGCGATGCTGCCGGTCATGCCGGAAATCGGCAGTTTCGGGAACAGCTCCAGCCACTGCAGGGCCAGCCCCGTGGCGGGCATCGCCGCCGGTTCGGGCTCAGGCTCGGGTGCAGGCTCGGCTGTGTGCTCGCTGGCCAGGTCGTCGAGGTAGCTGTAGGCCGAGTCCATGTCCGGTTCGATGTAGTCCTCGTCCAGCGGCGGCTCATCATCGAGGTCAAAGCCCGGTGTGGCGGCATCCACTTCAGCGGCTGTCGGTTCGGCAATCGTTGCAGCGGGCGGCTCGGCAGCATCCGGAACGACGCTGTCCGGGGTCGACGACAGGACCGGCGGCAATTCGGGTTGTTCAGCGATGGTTTCCAGAACCGGCTCGACCGCAGGCTGCTGGACGACTTCGGGCTCTACCGGGTCGTTCCACGGCAGGTCGACGACTTCCTCGACCGCGACAGGCTCAGGCTCGGCAACCGGCTCGGGCGCAGCCACCGGCGCAACCGGGACCGGGACCGGGACCGGCTCAAGTTCCGGGGCAGGAACGGCTGGGACCACCGAGGCCGACGGTGCAACTGCCGCAGCCACTACCGGCGCAACCACGGGCGCGGCAGCCACTGACTTGGCGGAATCAACTGTGGCCTGGCTGATCCCCACTGGCTTTAGCGGCTGCCTCGGCGCGTCCTCGGTATCGGCGGGCCGGAACGCCAGCATGCGCAACAGGACCATTTCAAAACCGCCCCGCGGATCCGGTGCCAGCGGCAGGTCGCGACGGCCGATCAAGCCCATCTGGTAGTAGAACTGAACGTCTTCGGCCGGCAGGGCCTGGGCCAGCGCCAGCACCCGGTCGCGGTCGCCATGGCCGTTGTCGACACCCTCGGGCAAGGCCTGGGCGATGGCGACACGGTGCAGCACGTTGAGTATTTCCGAGAGCACGCCGTTCCAGTCCGGGCCTTGTTCGGCCAGGTGGCGCACGCCTTCGAGCAGCGCCTTGGCGTCGCCCTGGATCAGCGCATGCAATACGTCGTAGACCTGGCCATGATCGAGCGTGCCGAGCATGGCCCGCACGTCGGCGGCCATGACCTTGCCTTCACCGAAGGCAATGGCCTGGTCGGTCAGGCTCATGGCGTCGCGCATCGAACCGTCGGCGGCACGACCGAGCAGCCACAGCGCATCGTCTTCGAACGGTACGTTCTCCACGCCCAGCACATGGGTCAGGTGCTCGACCACGCGTTCCGGGGTCATGTTCTTCAGGGAGAACTGCAAGCAGCGCGACAAAATCGTTGCAGGAAGTTTCTGCGGGTCGGTGGTCGCCAGGATGAACTTGACGTAGGGCGGCGGCTCTTCGAGGGTTTTCAGCAGCGCATTGAAGGAATGGCTGGACAGCATGTGCACTTCGTCGATCAGGTAGACCTTGAAGCGCCCGCGGCTCGGCGCGTACTGCACGTTATCCAGCAGTTCGCGGGTGTCCTCGACCTTGGTGCGGCTCGCGGCGTCGATCTCGATCAGGTCAACGAAGCGCCCTTCGTCGATCTCCCGGCAAACCGAACACTCGCCACACGGGCTGGAAGTGATACCGGTTTCACAGTTCAGGCACTTGGCGATAATCCGCGCAATGGTGGTCTTGCCGACCCCGCGCGTGCCGGTGAAGAGGTAGGCGTGGTGCAGCCGCTGGCTGTCCAAGGCATTGATCAGAGCCTTGAGCACATGGGTCTGGCCGACCATTTCGCGGAACGAGCGCGGACGCCATTTACGTGCAAGAACCTGATAACTCATCGAAAACCGTCGCAACCAAGGAACAGAAGCGGCTAATGCTAGCGGAGCAAGGCCAAAATTGCATCCGGCATGCTCGTCTAATCTGGCTAAGATGCACTCTTTGGGGCTTTTATCGGCTTGGGTTTCATCAGTACCGGAGCGTCTATGCGGCTGGCCTTGGGGGCACTGCTGTTGATCAGTCTGAGTAGCGCCGCCACAGAGGCGCCGTTGCGCTTCGTGGTGCCCGACAGCTGGTCCATGCCGATGGTGCAACTGGAACGCGGCCAGCCGACCCAGGGCATCCTGTATGACGCGATGCTCAGCCTCGCCACCCAGGTCGGCCTGCCAGCCGAGTTTCACGTACTGCCCAGGGCGCGGGTGCAAGGCGCGATGGAGCGTGGTGAGGTCGATGTGCGCTGTTATGCCGCGCAGACCTGGCTGCCCAATCAGTCCGGCGACTATATCTGGAGCATCCCGCTGTGGACCCAACCGGACGTGCTGGTCAGCCGGCAGGAGCCGCCGGGTGTCGTGGTCCCGGAAAACCTGCCCCACCAGACCATCGGCACGGTGCTGGGTTACAGCTACCCGACCCTGCAGCCGTTGTTCGACAGCGGTCACCTGCTGCGCGAAGACGCGCGCAGCCAGGATCAAACCCTGGAAAAGCTGCTGGCCGGGCGCTATCGCTACGCCGTGACCAACCAGTGGACGCTCGACTGGTTCAATCAACGGCAACAAGCCGAACGGCAACTGCAAGGCGTGGCGGTGTTGCAGGAGCAGAGTGTTGGCTGCTTCGTGCGCAACGACCCGGGCGTACCGGTGCAGCGCATCCTGCGTACCCTGCTGAGGATGAAGATGTCCGGGGAGATCGACGACATCATCCGGCTGTATGTCGGTAAAGCGGAAGCCCCCTAGCCATCCGTTTCACCGGTTGACCTCGCCAACTGCCATTGCGGCGGCACCACGAAGCGTTCGACCCAGCCAGGCACGTCAGCCGCCGGCATGGGGCGAGCGATGAAATAGCCCTGGGCGACATCGCACCCCAATTGCAACAGCAGCTCACCGTGCTCGATGCTCTCCAGCCCCTCGGCAATCACCTGCCGGCCAAACGCCCGGGCCAGGCCAATCACCGCCGTCGTCAAGGCCAGATCGTCATGGTCGTGCAGAATGTCGCGGATGAACGACCTGTCGATCTTGATCGTCTGCGTGCGCAGGCGCTTGAGGTAGCTCAGCGACGAGTAACCGGTGCCGAAGTCGCCCAGTGAAAACCGCACCCCGAGTGCTTGGCAGGCTTGCAGGCAAGCGCTGACGTGCTGGATGTTTTCGATGGCCACCGATTCGACGATTTCCAGGTCCAGCCTCTGCGGCGCCACCTGCGCATGCCTAGCGAGCAACTGCCCGAGGCGCTCGACGAAATCCGCGCGCTGGAAGTGCCGGGCGGCAATGTTGACGCTGATCGGCCACCGCTTGCCGGCGGCTTGCCAGCGGTCCAACTGCAGCAACACCTGATCGATCACCCACTCGCCGATGTCGATGATCAGGTCCGTCTCCTGCACCAGCGGCAAGAACTCCCGGGCCCGGACCGTACCGTTTTGCGGATGCTCCCAGCGCAGCAGCGCCTCGAAGCCTACGACTTCGCCGCTGCGCATATGGACTTTGGGCTGGTAATACAAATGCAGCTCACCGGCGAGCAACGCCTGGCGCACCCGCTCGACGGTCTGGTGCGTCGCCTTGACCTCCTGGTCGCGACCGACATCGAACAAATGAAAACGATTGCGCCCGCTCTGCTTGGCCACGTACATCGCCTGATCGGCATGGCGCAGCAAGGTTTCGGCATCCTCGTCGTCGTGTGGGAACAGCGTGACACCGATGCTGGCGCAGACCGTCAGCACCTTGTCCTGCAGCGCATAGGGCGCGGACAGGGCACCCAGGACACGATTCAGTGCGGCGCGCAGTTCCGGCAGATCGCGCACATAACGCAACACAAGCACGAACTCGTCACCCGCCAGCCGCGCCACCACATCTTCGCCGCGAACGATATCGCGCAGACGCCTGGCCACCTCGACCAGCAACAGGTCGCCACTGGCATGTCCGTAGCCATCGTTGACGGCCTTGAAGCCGTCGAGGTCGAGCATGCAAACGGCCAGCGGGATGTTTTCCTGACGGGAGAACGCCAGCGCCTGATCAAGCAGATCCGAGAGAAAGGCGCGATTGGGCAGCCCGGTCAGCACGTCATGCCCGACCCGCCACTGCAGGGAATGCAGCAGCTGGCGCTTTTCACTGATGTCGAAACGAATCGCCAGGTACCGGTGAATCCGCCCGGTAACGTCATCCAGAACCGGCACCAGGGTGCTCTCGACCCAGAACAGGCTGCCATCCTTGGCGCGATTGCAGATTTCACCCTTCCAGACATTGCCCAACGCAATGGTGCGCCACATGCCCAGGAAGAATTCGGCCGGGTGAAAACCCGAGTTGAGCACACGATGATTTTGCCCGATCAGTTCATCGCGGCTGTAGCCGGACAATGCGCAGAACTGATCGTTGACGTAAGTGATTCGGCCGGTCAGATCGGTTTCGGAAAAAATCGCGGCGGCATCCACGGCTCTGCGGTATTTCTCATCCATGAGTCAGGCTCACTGCCGACAGCGGCGATTCCGCTCGACCAGCGCACAATGGCCGGTAGAGGTGAGTTGAATCCTGTTGCGCAGCGCCACGTGATCACTCCATGAACAGCATTTGATGGCCCATTGGCAGCCGAAGATCCACTAGTCTCAAAGACCCGGACATCCGGCGACAACAGCCATTTCGGTAACTTTTTGCAAGGCTTCAAGGCAACTTGAGTCCACCGCACGCCTGTGGGAAGGAGCGCGCTTCTTGCCCTGCGCCACCAGGCCAACTTCAGAGAACCGGACACCCAATATCCCCTTGGGAGCGCCGATTCTACGAAACACATCACATTTTGCAAAGCAAGGTGATGAATCGCGCGGTTGCCTAATGCGAAAATCTATCGTTAAGTTCTTGATTCTAAATGGGAATTGAGCGATGCAAATTTTAAGTTTGGGTTCAGCCATTCGCCGTCACCGCAAGGTCGCGGGGCTTACTCAGGCTGAGCTCGGCGAAAGGACCGGTTTTGACCCCAAAACCATCAGCCGCTTCGAAACCGGCACCTACACGCCCAGCGTGGAAGCTCTGTTCCTGCTTGCCAATGTGCTGGGGGTCAAGCTCAAGGTTTTTTTCACCGACCTGGATGACGAAGACGAACAACGGGCGTACCTGTTCTCCGTCATCCATAAAGCACCCCCGAAGGACCTCGGCAAACTGATCGCCGCAGTTGACCAGGCCCTGTCCAAGTCATAGTCGCAGACATGAAAAAAGGAGGCCGACCTGTCGAATCAGGTCGGCCTCCTTTTTTCATGCGCCGCGTTTCAGATCGCAAACGACAAAATCCGCCGATGGAAACGATCCAGGGCAGAGCAAAAACGGTGTCGGGAATGATGATGAACGCGAGAGAGGGCTCGCGGGGCGTTATGGAGGCAACCCCACCAGCCACACCCCGGCACACAATGTTCCCGCTGTGGCTGCTGCCTTCCGGCTCTGACCAGGTTCACGGGTAATCGTTGCGGGGGGACCGATGGGGTCACCATAACGACGCCCGCCTGACGGCGAGCCGCGCCATTGTACCTGTCTGCGGCGAAGTTACAACCGTTCGCTGGCATTAAAAAACATGAGTCGCTTCAAGGACATGCAAAAGCGCTCGCTACGCGTCCCTGACCACCTCGTCCGCCCTGCCGCCCTCCTGCTGGATCACCAGGTGGATAAAGTGCAGCTTGGCAATCGCCTCTGGCGGCAGGACGAATGGGTAGAAATCCGGCTGGCCCATGCTGCGCGACAGTTCGTTGAGCATGCCCGCCAGTTCGATCCACGCGTTGACGAAGGACAGGAACGCTGCGCCGCCCGGATGTTGCGGGTCGTAGAGAGTGCTGGCGGGGAACGGCTGGTAGTCGAGGTCCATCTCCCGCGCGCTCATGCCGAAACCGAGGGCGGTGTCCACGGCGTCCATCATGTGCAGGTAGTGCGCCCAGGTTTCCGCCCAGTCTTCCCACGGGTGCATGGTGGCGTAGGCGCTGACGAACCGCTGCTGCCAGTCGGTCGGCGCGCCCTGCTGGTAGTGCCGGTCGAGGGCGTCGGCGTAACTCGCGCGCTCATCACCGAACACGCGGCGAAACGGCTCCAGCCACAGGCTGTCGGCGATCAATCGATCCCAGTAGTAATGACCCACTTCATGGCGAAAATGCCCGAGCAGGGTGCGATACGGCTCGTGCATGTGCACCCGGACCTGCTCGCGGTGGGCATCGTCGGCTTCCTGGA
The DNA here is from genome assembly GCF_949767465.1 of Pseudomonas sp. IT-P12. Taxonomy (NCBI): domain Bacteria; kingdom Pseudomonadati; phylum Pseudomonadota; class Gammaproteobacteria; order Pseudomonadales; family Pseudomonadaceae; genus Pseudomonas; species Pseudomonas sp. IT-P12. The sequence continues at coordinate 592,798 of NZ_CATKPY010000021.1, forward strand.
TGTCGAGGGTGATCAGGCCGTTGGCGTGGCCGGTGGTCGGCAGGTTGCCTTCGAGGTCGACGCCGATGAAATCGAACGCCAGGCCGCTCTCCTCGTCCACGGTCTTGGGAATCACTGGCAAGCCCAGGCTGACCAATTGGGCGATCAGCCGCCGCTTGGCGGTCTCGACCTTGAGCCAGCGTTCGTGGTTTTGCGCAATGGATAAATCGGGAATGGTGCGGTTCAAACGACAGGCCATGCACAACGCCTCATGATCGCCGGTCGGCAACAGCCAGTTGCAGGCGGCCGGGGAATCAAGGTTGGCGCAGCGGCGAAAGGCGCCCGCCTCAGGGGCGGCGTCCAGCGTCCAGGTATCGGCCTGCGCGCCTGGCTGCAGGGAGGACAAGCGGCCGCGCTCGGGCTCATAGCCCAGTGCTGCGGAACACGCCAGGCACTGGCTGTTGCGAAAGAACAGCGATTGACCGCAGCGGCACTGCCAGATTTTGCTGTTGCGCGAGCTTTCACCCATGAAGGGCGCAGCAATGCGTGAACTGAGCTGCTCGAAAAAGCGGTACATGGCGATCTCTCCCTGGGGCTTGCCAAGACTAGATCATGATTGGCTGTGCATCGTTCCCGCTTTTTGCGTTGTGGCGAAAATCGTCTTCGCGAGCAAGCCCGCTCCCACATGAGAACCCGCCGCCTGGGCCGACTCAGTCACTGTGGGAGCGGGCTTGCTCGCGAAAGCCATCACACGGAAATATCGTGCTCACTCAGGAAAGCCACAAACGCCTCTTCATCCAGCACCTTCAACCCCAACTCATTGGCCTTGGCCAGTTTCGAACCGGCGCCCGGCCCGGCCACCACGCAATGGGTCTTGGCCGATACCGAACCGGCGACCTTGGCGCCGAGGCTTTCGAGTTTGTCCTTGGCCACGTCGCGGCTCATCAACTCCAGCGATCCGGTCAGGACCCAGGTCTGCCCTGCCAGCGGCAAACCTTCGACGACCTTCTTCTCGCTCAGCCAGTGCATGCCGAAATCGCGCAGTTGCTGCTCGGCCGCCTGGGCCTGCCGGCGATGCTCGGCCACTGCAAAAAACTCACGCACCGCGTTGGCCTGCTTTTCCGGCAAGGCCTGGCGCATGTCCAGCCAATCGGCGTTGAACACCCCTTCCAGCGAGCCGAACCGGTCCGCCAGTTTCTGCGCCCCGCCCGGTCCCACCGACGGGATGTGCAATTTGTCGAGGAACCCGCCGAGGGTGGTGCTCGCGGCAAATTCGGCGCCCAGCTCGCCCTGGTCCTGAATCTGCAAGCCATGCTTGAGCAGGTCGGCGATCACCTGGCGGTTGTGGCTGTCTTCGAAAAAGCTGTGGATCTCGTGGGCCACTTCCAGCCCCACGTCCGGCAAGTACGTGAGCACCTGCGGCAATGCCTGCTGCACCCGCTCCAGCGAGCCGAGGGAGCGCGCCAGGACCTTGGCCGTCTCCTCGCCGACATCGGGAATGCCGAGGGCGTAGATGAAGCGGGCCAGGCTCGGCCGCTTGCTGTTCTCGATGGCGCTGAGCAGCTTGTTGCTCGACACTTCGGCGAACCCCTCCAGTTCGACAATGTCTTCGAACTTCAGGGCGTACAGATCGGCCGGCGAACTCACCAGCCCTTCATCGACCAGTTGTTCGACGCTCTTGTCGCCCAGGCCTTCGATGTCCATCGCACGGCGCGAAACGAAGTGAATGATTGCCTGCTTGAGTTGCGCTCCGCAGGCCAGACGACCGACGCAGCGGTACACCGCGCCTTCGCTGACGGTCTCACGGCCCTTGCTGCGCTTGACCAGTTGCGTGCGCTCGACATGGGAACCGCAGACCGGGCAGTTTTGCGGAATCTGCACCGCCCGCGCATCCTGCGGACGACGCTCGAGGACAACCTGCACCACTTGCGGAATCACATCGCCGGCGCGGCGGATGATCACTGTGTCACCGATCATCAGGCCCAGGCGCGCCACTTCATCCATGTTGTGCAGCGTCGCATTGGCCACGGTGACGCCGGCGACCTTGACCGGTTTCAAGCGCGCCACGGGTGTCACGGCCCCGGTACGACCGACCTGGAACTCCACGTCGAGCAACTCGGTGAGTTCTTCCATGGCCGGAAATTTATGGGCAATCGCCCAACGCGGCTCGCGCGCGCGGAAACCCAGCTCACGCTGGGACGCAATGCTGTTGACCTTGAACACCACGCCGTCGATTTCATAGGCCAAAGCGTTGCGGCGCTCGCCGATGTCGCGGTAGTAATCGAGGCACTCGTCGATGCCATGCGCCAGTTTCAGCTCGCGGCTGATCGGCAGGCCCCAGGTTTGCAACTGTTTCAGGTTGCCAATGTGGGTGTCGGCGATGTCGGCCGACACCTGGCCGATGCCGTAGCAGCAGAACTCCAGGGGGCGATTGGCGGTGATCTTCGAATCCAGCTGGCGCAGGCTGCCCGCCGCCGCGTTGCGCGGGTTGGCGAAGGTCTTGCCACCGACTTCCAGCTGCGTGGCGTTCAGGCGTTCGAAACCGGCCTTGGACATGAACACTTCACCGCGCACTTCCAGGGTGGCCGGCCAGCCGCTGCCCTGCAGTTTCAGCGGGATGTTGCGCACGGTGCGCACGTTGACGCTGATGTCTTCGCCAGTGGTGCCGTCGCCGCGCGTCGCCCCGCGCACCAGCACGCCGTCCTGATACAGCAGGCTGACCGCCAGGCCATCGAGCTTCGGTTCGCAGCTGTATTCCACCGCGGCACCACCGCCGAACAGATCGCCGGCCGGCAAATCGAGGCCTTCGGTCACCCGCCGATCGAACTCGCGCATGTCGGTTTCTTCGAAGGCGTTGCCAAGGCTGAGCATCGGCACTTCATGGCGCACCTGGGTGAACGCCGACAACGCCGCACTGCCCACGCGCTGCGTCGGCGAGTCGCTGGTGATCAGCTCGGGGTTGGCCGCTTCAAGGGCCTTGAGTTCGTGGAACAGACGGTCGTATTCGGCGTCCGGAATGCTCGGCTCGTCCAGCACGTGGTAACGGTAGTTGTGCTGATCCAGCTCGGCACGCAGCTCTAGAATGCGGTTTTTGGCGGCGGTCATGGGTGTTCTCTCATAAAGCAAAAGAGCAGCCGAAGCTGCTCAATGTCATTGCGGCGTGGCAGGAGCACCGGTGGCTCCTGCCGATCAACGCTTCTGGGTCAGTGCGCGACGCTCGAACTCGACGATGCGCTGACGGTAATGCTCGATGGTCTGAGCGGTCAGCACGCTGCGCTGGTCGTCCTTCAGTTCGCCGTTGAGCTCCTGGGACAGTTTGCGCGCCGCCGCCACCATCACGTCAAAGGCCTGCTTCGGATGACGCGGGCCCGGCAGGCCGAGGAAGAAGCTCACGGCCGGGGTGCTGAAGTGATCGATGTCGTCCAGGTCGAAGACGCCCGGCTTGACCGCATTGGCCATGGAGAACAGCACTTCGCCATTACCGGCCATGCTTTCGTGGCGATGGAAGATGTCCATTTCGCCGAAGCGCAGACCGCTTTCGAGGATGTTCTGCAGCAGCGCAGGCCCCTTGAAGCCGGCCGCATCGCGGCAGATCACGCTGATCACCAGCACTTCCTCGGCTTGCGGCTGTTCCTTGTCGCCCAACGCCGGCGAGGCCTTGCCGTCATCCGGGAAATCGTCGTCACGGCTGTTGAAGCTCGGGCCGCCATCGAGGTCGAGGCTGAGGTTCATATCGCCCTGGGAGGGTTCACCATGGCTACGCTTGCCGCGCTTGGAACCCGTTTCACGAGGTTCACGGGCGGGCATGCTGACCGACGGCAGATCGTGCTCGTCCAGTTGCGGTTCTTTATGGGTGTCCAGAACGCGGGGCGGGCCCAGCAGTTCGGCGTTACCGTCGTCGTCCGGCAAATTGGACAGACTTCGATCAAGACGGAATTTCAGTTTTCCCTTGCCGCCGCGCATCCGGCGCCAGCCATCAAAAAGAATACCGGCAATGACAATGATGCCGATGACGATCAGCCACTCGCGCAGACCGATTTCCATGTAATCCCGTGCCTCTATAAAAAATGCTGAAAAATAAGGGGTTTACAACTGGTAAACCGCTTTAAAACGTGGCGCCAACTCTATGTTCTGACAGGCGTTTTGCCCACGTATACGAAAAATTGACATTAAACTAGCACGACCAAAGACAACTTTACACCGTCTGTCACCATGGCTTGCGCGATTATGTCGATTTGCCAGCAAGTCGGAGCATTCAGAAAAGCCCTACGGACCGAAAATACCCCTCCCGCCAACGCCGACTCAGGCGTCCACCATCGCCATGGCCTCCTCGACATCCACCGCCACGAGACGCGAACATCCCGGTTCGTGCATCGTCACCCCCATCAACTGATCGGCCATTTCCATGGCGATCTTGTTGTGGGTGATATAGATGAACTGCACCGTCTGCGACATCTCTTTCACCAGGCGTGCATAGCGTCCAACGTTCGCGTCATCCAGTGGCGCGTCCACTTCATCGAGCATGCAGAACGGCGCCGGATTCAACTTGAAGATCGCAAAAACCAGGGCCAATGCGGTCAGGGCTTTTTCGCCACCGGAGAGCAAATGGATGGTGCTGTTCTTCTTTCCTGGCGGTCGCGCCATGATCGTTACCCCTGTATCGAGTAGATCTTCGCCCGTCAGTTCCAAATAGGCGCTGCCTCCACCGAAAACTTTTGGGAAAAGCGCCTGTAAACCGCCATTGATCTGATCAAAGGTATCCTTGAAGCGGTTGCGGGTTTCCTTGTCGATCTTGCGAATCACGTTCTCGAGGGTGTCCAGCGCCTCCACCAGATCGTCGTTCTGCGCATCCAGATAACGTTTACGCTCCGATTGTTGCTGGTATTCGTCGATGGCCGCGAGGTTGATCGCGCCCAGGCGCTGAATCCGTGCGGCAATGCGTTCGAGTTCTTCCTCGGCGTCCTTTTCGTTAGCCTCGGCCGCCAGGGTGGCGAGCACGGCGTGCAGGTCGTAGCCGTCTTCGAGCAACTGGTCCTCGAGGGCCTTGCGACGCACGGTCAGGGCTTGCCATTCCATGCGCTGGGATTCCATCTGGCCACGGATCAGCTGCGATTGCTGTTCGGCCTGGTTGCGGCGTTTTTCGGCGTCGCGCAATTCACGGTCGGCATCTTCCAGGGCGATCTGCGCGGTCTTGAGTTCCTCATCGACGGTCATGCGCTTGTCGAGCAGCTCTTCGAGTTTCAGGCGCAGCTCTTCCAGCGGCGCCTCGCCCTCCTCCAGATTGAGGCTCAGCTGTTCGCGTTTTTCAGTCAGGCGCTCGGACTGCATTTCCAGGCGTTCCAGCGCCTGGCGCGTCGAGTCGTGCTGTGCCCGCAGGGAACCCAGGCGCACCGCCAGTTGATGGGCGTGATCCTTGTGTTGCCGTGCTTCCTGACGCACCCGGTCAAGGCGTTCGCGCAAGCTGTCGCGCTGAGCCAGCAGCAGCTCGCGCTGCTCGGTGTCGAGTGCCATGGCATCGAGCGCTTCCTGCAACTGCAGGCGCGCTTCGCCGATGTTTTCGTGTTCCAGCGCGCGCTGTTCGGCCAGTTCGGCCAGCTCTTCGTCGAGTCGCGTACGGCGTAGCGTCAGCTGCTCGGCCTTGGCCTTGCCCGCAGACAATTGAGCCTTGAGTTCACCCTGCTGGCGCGCTTCGTCCTGCAGCAGTCGACGCAAATGTTCGCGACCGTTTTCCTGCTGGCGCTGTTGCGCCCGCAGGTTCTGCAGTTGCGTTTCGAGGGTTTCGACCGTGGCTTCGCGCGCTTCGCGCTCAAGGCCCAGTTGCTGGATTTCCTGGCCCCGGGCCAGGACGCCGCTTTCCGCCTCGCTGGCCCGGCGCACGCGCAGGAAGTGCCGGCCCACCCAGTAGCCGTCACGGCTGATCAGGCTTTGCCCGGTCGCCAATTGCCCGCGCAGGGCCAGGGCCTGTTCAAGGCTGTCGACCGGCTTGACCTGCCCCAGCCACGGCGACAGGTCGATCTGTGCTTCGACCTTGTCGAGCAGGCTGCCGGGCACGCGCACGCCATCACTGGCGGGGCTCAACAAGCGCAAATCGCCCTGGGTGAAACCGGCAAGGTCGACGCCCGCGAAATCGTCCACCAGCACCGCCTGCAGGTCGGCGCCCAGTACGGTTTCCACCGCCAGCTCCCAGCCGGCGTCCACTTTCAGGCCTTCGGCCAGTCGCGGACGCTCCGCCAGGTGTTGTTCGCGCAGCCACTGGGCCGTACCGGTGCCGGGATCGAGCGCGGCCTGCTGCAAGGCCTCGAGCGACGCCAGTCGCCCGTTGAGGCGCTGCAAATCACCCTGCGCCTGTTGCTGCGCCGCCAAGGCCTGCTGCAATTGCTGGCGCAGTTGCTCAAGCCGTTCGACCTGCGCCTCTTCACTGGCCTGCAGGTCTTCCAGCGTCGCCTCGCTCGCCGCCAGTTGCTCGTTGAGTTCCATGATCGCCGCGTCTTCCGGGTCCGCCGACAGCAAGTCGCGCTCCTCGGCGAGGCGCTTCTGACGGTCGGCCAGGCGCTCCAGGCTGGTTTCCAGCTGCTGGATCCGCGCCTGCTGGACTTCGGATTGGCGGCGCGGCTCAGCCGCCGTGAGGTTGAACGCGTCCCACTGTTCCTGCCAGCCGTGCATGGTGGTTTCGGATTCTTCCAGCGCGGCGGCGGCTTCTTCCGCGGCGGCGCTGGTGACTTCCTGCTCCGGGGTGAGCATGTCCAGCTCTTCGCCCAGGGTCAGCAGCAAGGTCCGGTCGTGGCCCAGGTGCGACTCGGTCTCCAGGCGCGCGCGCTCGGCTTCCTTCAGGTCGTCCTGCAATTGGCGCAGGCGTTGCTGGCCATGCTGGATGCTCTGCTCGACCCGGGCAATGTCGCCGCCGACCGAATAGAAGCGCCCCTGTACCAGATTGAATCGCTCGGACAGGTCATGGTGACCGTCGCGCAGGCGTTCGATGCTAGCGTCGGCGTTGCGCTGCTCAGCCACCAGCGCTTCGAAGGTGACTTCCTGGTTGCCGATGACCGCTTCGCGCTGTCCGACCTGTTCGTTCAGTGCCTGCCAGCGCAGCGCCGACAACTGGGCCTTGAGCTGGCGCTCTTCGCCCTTGTATTCCTGATATTTCTTCGCGGACTCGGCCTGACGGTGCAGACGCTCGAGCTGACGTTCCAGTTCTTCGCGCAGGTCGGTCAGGCGGGCGAGGTTTTCGTGGGTGCGACGGATGCGGTTTTCGGTTTCGCGCCGGCGCTCCTTGTATTTGGAGATCCCCGCCGCTTCCTCGATGAAATTGCGCAGGTCTTCCGGCTTGGCTTCGATCAGCTTGGAAATCATCCCCTGCTCAATGATCGAATAGCTGCGCGGGCCCAGGCCGGTGCCGAGGAAAATATCGGTGATGTCACGACGGCGGCATTTGGCGCCGTTGAGGAAATAACTGTTCTGACTGTCGCGGGTGACTTTGCGACGAATGGAAATTTCCGCGTACGCGGCGTACTCGCCGATCAAGGTGCCGTCGGAGTTGTCGAACACCAGTTCGATGCTCGCCTGGCTCACCGGCTTGCGGCTGGTCGAGCCATTGAAGATGACGTCGGTCATCGACTCGCCACGCAGGTTCTTGGCCGAGCTCTCGCCCATCACCCAGCGGACGGCGTCGATGATATTCGACTTGCCGCATCCATTGGGTCCGACCACCGCCGCCATGTTACTGGGGAAGTTCACCGTGGTCGGATCGACGAAGGATTTGAACCCCGCCAGTTTGATGCACTTGAGCCGCACGCTCAGGCGTCCGTCAGGGCGGAAACCACCAGATCGCAACTGCGCTGGCCATAAGCCGTCAGTACTTCGCGGATCTGTGGAAAATCGCGGGCGATCACCGCCGCGAGCAGTTGTTCGAACAATGCCAGGTATTCGCTCATCGACGCCTTGCGTTGATCCAGGGCGAGAAAGTACGCACGGCTCATGGCCGGCTGCAGATTCTCGACGGTTTCCTGCAAATACGGATTGTTGGCGAAGGGATACGCCGCCCGCATCACATTGAAGCTGTCATCGACGAAGGCGCGGATGTCCTGGCGTTCGTAGCTGCTGTGCAAGCGCTGCTGGATCTGCAGGAACGGCGCAAGGTCGGCCTGGACCTGCCAGCCATTGGCCACGGCATTGCCGAGCAGGATGTACAGCTCGCCCATCAGGGTGCACAGGCTGCGCACTTTGTGAGCAGTGAGTTCGGTTACGTGCGCGCCACGTCGCGGCAAAATCGCAATCAGGTGACGACGCTCGAGGATCAGCAAGGCTTCGCGGACCGATCCGCGGCTGACATTGAGGGCCAGCGTGACCTTCTGTTCCTGGATGCGCTCTCCGGGCTTCATTTCGCCACGAATGATGCGTTCGGCGAGGTGGTGAGCGATTTGCTCGGCGAGGCTGTCCGGCGCCTTGAACGTCATGGTTGTCCCTTCAAACTCTTCGATCTGCACAAGCGGCGCAGTGTAGCGCACATGATGGGTCATGGCGGAGTGCCCACGCAGCGGTTTTTGGCATGAAACCCGCAAAAAGCAGACAGGTGCTTCAGGGTCAATACTGAAGAAACGTGCTGTTGATCGACAAAATGATTTTTCCTGACCCTTAAGTCAGAAAATCATTGACCCAAAAGTCAGAACTGATAAATTCAGTCCCAGTCGCTTAACAACAATAATGAATCTGCGAGGCCTTCCGTGATCCAGTTTTTACTCAACCAGGAACTCCGAAGCGAGCACGCCCTGGACCCGAACCTGACCGTCCTCAACTACCTGCGCGAGCATGTGGGCAAACCCGGCACCAAGGAAGGCTGCGCCAGCGGTGACTGTGGCGCCTGCACTGTGGTGGTCGGCGAGTTGCAGACGGATGCGGCGGGCCGCGAGCACATTCGCTATCGCAGCCTCAATTCCTGCCTGACCTTCGTTTCGTCCCTGCACGGCAAGCAACTGATCAGCGTCGAAGACCTCAAGCACCAGGGCGAACTGCACAGCGTGCAAAAAGCCATGGTCGAGTGCCACGGCTCGCAGTGCGGCTTCTGCACCCCCGGTTTCGTCATGTCGCTTTTTGCCCTGCAAAAGAACAGCGATGCGCCGGATCAGCACAAGGCCCACGAAGCCCTGGCCGGCAACCTGTGCCGCTGCACCGGCTATCGGCCGATCCTGCAAGCCGCCGAGCAGTCCTGCTGCGGCAAACAACCCGATCAGTTCGATGCCCGGGAAGCCGAGACCATCGCGCGCCTGAAAGCCATCGCCCCCACGGACATCGGCGAACTCAACAGTGGCGACAAACGCTGCCTGGTGCCACTCACCGTGGCCGACCTGGCGGACCTCTACGACGCCTATCCGCAGGCCCGCCTGCTGGCCGGCGGCACCGACCTGGCACTGGAAGTCACGCAGTTCCACCGCACCCTGCCGGTGATGATCTACGTGGGCAACGTCGCCGAGATGAAGCGCATCGAACGCTTTGACGATCGCCTGGAAATCGGTGCCGCCACCGCCCTCTCCGACTGCTACGCAGCACTGAAGGCCGAGTACCCGGATTTTGGCGAATTGCTGCAACGCTTCGCCTCCCTGCAGATCCGCAACCAGGGCACCCTTGGCGGCAACATCGGCAACGCCTCGCCCATCGGCGACTCGCCACCGCTGCTGATTGCCCTTGGCGCGCAAATAGTCCTGTGCAAGGGCGAAACCCGCCGCACCATCGCCCTGGAGGACTACTTCATCGATTACCGGGTCACGGCGCGCCAGGAAAGCGAGTTCATCGAGAAGATCATCGTGCCGCGAGCCAGTGCCGAGCAGTCGTTCCGCGCCTACAAGGTGTCCAAGCGCCTGGACGATGACATTTCCGCTGTCTGCGCCGCCTTCAACCTGCGCCTGGAAAACGGCGTGATCGGCGACGCCCGCGTCGCGTTCGGCGGCATGGCCGCCATCCCGAAACGCGCCAGCGCCTGTGAAGCCGTGCTGCGCAACGCGCCCTTCGACAACGCCACCGTGGAACGTGCCTGCGCCGCGCTGGCCGAGGATTTCACGCCGCTCTCGGACTTCCGCGCCAGCAAGGAATATCGCTTGCTCAGCGCACAGAACCTGCTGCGCAAATACTTCATCGAACTGCAAACGCCGCACATCGAGACCCGGGTGACCGCTTATGTCTAACCATCACGCCGTAGAGAAGACCCAGGCCGAACTGGCTGAACTGTTCGCCAAGGACCTGACCACCGGTGTCGGCCGCAGCGTCAGGCACGACAGCGCCGCCAAGCATGTGTCCGGGGAAGCGCAGTACATCGACGACCGCCTGGAGTTTCCCAATCAACTGCACGTTTACGCGCGCCTGTCGGACCGTGCCCACGCCAGGATCCTGCGCATCGACACCGCGCCGTGCTACGCCTTCGAGGGCGTGCGCATCGCCATTACCCACGAAGACGTGCCCGGCCTGAAAGACATCGGCCCCTTGCTGCCGGGCGATCCCTTGCTGGCCATCGATACCGTGCAATTCGTCGGGCAGCCGGTGGTGGCCGTCGCCGCCAGGGACCTGGAAACCGCACGCCAGGCCGCCATGGCCGCGATCATCGAATACGAAGACCTCGAACCGGTGCTCGATGTGATCCAAGCCCTGCGCAAACGCCATTTCGTGCTCGACAGCCATACCCATCAACGTGGCGATTCGGCTGCCGCGCTGGCGACCGCAGAACATCGCATCCAGGGCACGTTGCACATCGGTGGCCAGGAGCATTTCTACCTCGAAACCCAGATTTCTTCGGTGATGCCCACCGAAGACGGCGGCATGATCGTCTACTGCTCCACGCAAAACCCCACCGAAGTGCAGAAACTGGTGGCCGAAGTGCTCGACGTGTCGATGAACAGGATCGTCGTCGACATGCGCCGCATGGGCGGCGGTTTCGGTGGCAAGGAAACCCAGGCCGCAAGTCCGGCCTGCCTGTGCGCGGTCATCGCCCACCTCACCGGCCAGCCGACCAAGATGCGCCTGCCGCGCGTCGAAGACATGCTGATGACCGGCAAGCGCCACCCGTTCTATGTCGAATACGACGTCGGCTTCGACAGCACCGGCCGGCTGCACGGCATCGCCCTGGAACTGGCGGGAAACTGCGGTTGCTCACCGGACCTCTCGGCCTCGATTGTCGACCGGGCGATGTTCCACTCGGACAATTCGTACTACCTGGGCGATGCCACCATCAACGGCCATCGCTGCAAGACCAACACCGCGTCGAACACCGCCTACCGGGGTTTCGGCGGCCCGCAAGGGATGGTCGCCATCGAGGAAGTGATGGACGCCATCGCCCGGCACCTGGCCCTCGACCCGCTGGCGGTGCGCAAAGCCAACTACTACGGCAAGACCGAGCGCAACGTCACCCACTATTACCAGACCGTCGAGCACAACATGCTCGAGGAAATGACCGCGGAACTGGAACAAAGCAGCCAGTACGCCGAGCGTCGCGAAGCGATTCGTCGCTACAACGCCAACAGCCCGATCCTGAAAAAAGGCCTGGCGCTGACCCCGGTGAAATTCGGCATTTCCTTCACCGCCAGCTTCCTTAACCAGGCCGGTGCGCTGGTGCATGTCTACACCGACGGCAGCATCCACCTCAACCACGGCGGCACCGAGATGGGCCAGGGCCTGAACACCAAGGTCGCGCAGGTGGTGGCCGAAGTGTTCCAGGTGGAAATGGACCGGGTGCAGATCACGGCGACCAACACCGACAAGGTGCCGAACACCTCCCCCACCGCCGCGTCCAGCGGTGCCGATCTGAACGGCAAGGCCGCACAGAACGCCGCCGAAACCATCAAGCAACGGTTGGTGGAATTTGCCGCGCGCCAGTACAAGGTCAGTGAAGAGGACGTGGAATTCCACAACGGACACGTGCGGGTACGCGATCACATCCTGACGTTCGAGGCACTGATCCAGCAGGCGTATTTCGCCCAGGTGTCGCTGTCGAGCACCGGCTTCTACAAGACCCCGAAAATCTACTACGACCGCAGCCAGGCCCGGGGCCGTCCGTTCTACTACTTCGCTTTCGGTGCGGCGTGCTGCGAAGTGCTGGTCGACACCCTGACCGGCGAATACAAAATGCTCCGTACCGACATCCTCCACGACGTCGGCGCCTCGTTGAACCCGGCCATCGACATCGGCCAGGTCGAGGGCGGGTTCATCCAGGGCATGGGCTGGCTGACCATGGAAGAGCTGGTGTGGAACAACAAGGGCAAGCTGATGACCAACGGCCCGGCCAGCTACAAGATCCCGGCCGTGGCGGACATGCCCCTGGACCTGCGGGTGAAGCTGGTGGAAAACCGCAAGAACCCGGAAGACACGGTGTTCCATTCCAAGGCCGTGGGCGAACCGCCGTTCATGCTCGGTATTGCCGCGTGGTGCGCCATCAAGGACGCCGTGGCGAGCCTGGGTGACTACCGGCATCAACCGAAGATCGACGCGCCGGCGACGCCGGAGCGGGTGTTGTGGGGGTGCGAGCAGATGCGCCAGTTGAAGGCGGTGAAGGCTGTAGATGCTGAAGCCGAGTTGGCTCCGCTCTGAGACCGAGGTGAGGCCTTCGCGAGCAAGCCCGCTCCCACAGGGGAATGCATTCCAAATGTGGGAGCGGGCTTGCTCGCGAAGAGGCCGGTACAAACAACAACGATGTCGAGGTGAACATGTACAACTGGATCGACGCCCTCGCCGACCTGCAAAACCGCAGTGAGCCCTGCGTGTTGGTGACCATCATCGAAGAGCTCGGCTCGACGCCGCGCAATGCCGGCTCGAAGATGGTCATCAGCGCCAGCCAGGCTTTCGACACCATCGGTGGCGGGCACCTTGAATACAAGGCCATGCAGATCGCCCGCGAAATGCTTGCCAGCGGCCGCCAGGACACCCACCTGGAGCGCTTCAGCCTCGGCGCCAGCCTCGGTCAGTGTTGCGGCGGCGCGACCGTGCTGCTGTTCGAACCCATGGGTCAGGTGCAGGCGCAGATCGCCGTGTTCGGCGCCGGGCATGTCGGCCGCGCGTTGGTGCCCCTGCTCGCCAGCCTGCCCTGCCGCGTGCGCTGGATCGACTCGCGGGACGCCGAGTTCCCCGGGCAGATCCCCCCTGGCGTGCGCAAGATCGTCAGCGAGGAGCCTGTGGATGAAATCGACGACCTGCCCCCCGGCAGCTATTGCATCGTCATGACCCACAACCACCAGCTCGACCTCGAATTGACTGCCGCGATGCTCAAACGCAACGACTTCACCTATTTCGGCCTGATCGGCTCCAGGACCAAACGGGTCAAGTTCGAACACCGCCTGCGCGAGCGTGGTTTCGACAGCGACGTGCTGCAACGCATGCGTTGCCCGATGGGGCTTGGCGAGGTCAAGGGCAAGCTGCCGGTGGAAATCGCCATCTCCATCGCCGGTGAAATCATCGCCACCTACAACGCGAATTTCGGCCAGCAAACCTCGCGTGCCGAACCGATCGCCAAACTGCTGCCCGTGTCACGCCGCAGCCCTACCGCACACTTGAAAGCCTCGAACTGAGAACCTTATGCCTCTGACTCGCAAAGCCTACCGCGCCGCCATCCTGCACAGCATCGCCGACCCTGCCGACGTGGGGACCGAAGCGTCCTACGAGTATTTCGAGGACGGCTTGCTGGTGGTCGATAACGGCCGGATCAGCGCCCTTGGTCACGCCAGCGACCTGTTGCCCACCCTGCCCGCCGATATCGAGATCACCCATTACCAGGACGCGTTGATCACTCCCGGGTTCATCGACACCCATATCCACCTGCCGCAAACCGGCATGGTCGGCGCCTACGGCGAGCAACTGCTGGACTGGCTCAACACCTACACCTTCCCCTGCGAAAGCCAGTTCGCCGACAAGGCCCATGCCGATGAAGTCGCGGACATCTTCATCAAGGAACTGCTGCGCAACGGCACCACCACCGCCCTGGTGTTCGGCAGCGTGCACCCGCAGTCGGTGAACTCGTTCTTCGAAGTCGCCGAACGCCTGGACCTGCGGATGATCGCCGGCAAGGTGATGATGGACCGCAACGCCCCGGATTACCTGACCGACACCGCTGAATCCAGCTATGTCGAAAGCAAGGCGCTGATCGAGCGCTGGCACGGCAAGGGCCGCCTGCACTACGCCGTCACCCCGCGTTTCGCCCCGACCAGCACCCCGGAACAGTTGACCCTTGCGGGTCAGTTGCTGAGCGAATACCCAGACCTGTACATGCAGACCCACATCAGCGAAAACCTCAAGGAAGTCGAGTGGGTCAAAGCGCTGTTCCCCGAGCGCAAGGGCTACCTCGACGTCTACGATCACTATCGGTTGCTCGGCGAGCGCTCGGTGTTTGCCCACGGTGTGCACCTGTGCGACGACGAATGCGCGCGCCTGGCGCAAACCGGTTCTGCGGTTGCCTTCTGTCCGACGTCGAACTTCTTCCTCGGCAGCGGCTTGTTCAACCTGCCGATGGCCGAGAAGCACAAACTGAATGTCGGCCTGGGAACCGATGTCGGTGGCGGCACCAGTTTCTCGCTGCTGCAAACCCTGAACGAAGCGTACAAGGTCATGCAGTTGCAGGGCGCGCGCCTGAGCCCGTTCAAGTCGCTGTACCTGGCCACCCTCGGCGGCGCCCGCGCACTGCGCCTGGAAGACCGGATCGGCAACCTGCAACCGGGTAGCGACGCCGACTTCCTGGTGCTGGACTACAACGCCACGCCGCTGCTCGGCTATCGCCTGAAGCAGGCCAACAACATCGCCGAGACGTTGTTCGTGTTGATGACGCTGGGCGATGACCGGACGGTGGCGCAGACATATGCGGCGGGCAACCTGGTGCATCAGCGCTAAGCAATCGCGAGCAGGCTCGCTCCCACAAGGATCACACTATCCCTGTGGGAGCGAGCCTGCTCGCGATGAAGGCAACTCAGCTCACAGCTTGGCCGAACGCCCCGGCTTCTTGCTCTGCAGCAAATGCGAGAACACCGCATGCAGGTCATCGGACGCGCCTTCCTCGTCGAGGTTGAGCTTGCTGTCGATGTGGTTCATGTGGTGCATCATCAGGTCCACCGCCAGCTCGCTGTTGCGCGCTTCGATGGCATCGATCAGTTGGGTGTGCTCGTCGTAGGAACAGTGGGAGCGGTTGCCGCTTTCGTACTGGGCGATGATCAGCGAAGTCTGGGACACCAGGCTGCGCTGGAAGCTGATCAATGGCGCATTCTTCGCGGCCTCGGCCAGTTTCAGGTGAAATTCGCCCGACAGGCGGATGCCGGCACCGCGATCACCACGGGAGAAGCTGTCGCGCTCGTCATTGACCATCTGCCGCAATTCGGCGATGTCCTCGGCGCTGGCGTGCTGCACCGCCAGCTCGGTGATCGCGCGTTCGACCAGGCGACGGGCGAAGAACACCTGGCGCGCTTCATCGACACTCGGGCTGGCCACCACGGCGCCGCGATTCGGTCGCAGCAGTACGACGCCTTCATGGGCCAGGCGCGACAATGCGCGGCGGATGATGGTACGACTGACCCCGAAAATTTCCCCCAGCGCTTCTTCGCTCAACTTGGTGCCGGGCGCCAGGCGCTGTTCGAGGATGGCCTCGAAGATATGCGCATAGACAATATCGTCCTGGGTTCCGCTGCGGCCGGCTTTAGCGGCTCGCGGTTGTTTCTTGAGGGGCTGCAACTGTTCGTTCATGGGTACTCGGGTCGGAAGAACTGCGGCGAATTGACCGTGACTGTAATACGGCACAGCGGGTCGCTGGCAAGTATCGCGTAGAAATCACGGCGATTGTACACAATGGGTGGTGGCAACACGACTGTACGGCTGTTTGTCCCTTCCGCTGTATGGCAACGCCTGCTTACATTTGAGTTTAGGCTTGAACACAGAATCCGCGATTTCTGTGGGAGCGGGCTTGCTCGCGATAGCGGTGTGCCAGCCGATGTCGATGCCGAATGTACAGACGCCTTCGCGGGCAAGCCCGCTCCCACAGGGTTCAGCGGGGATTTCCCCACCGACGCTCATCATCAGGAACACCGCTGTCATGACCGACGCCACACACGCCCCACTGCGCCCACTGGCCGACACATCGCCTTCGGCCATCGTCGCCGGTTTCATCGCGATGATGACCGGCTACACCAGTTCGCTGGTGCTGATGTTCCAGGCCGGGCAAGCGGCAGGCCTGAACAGCGGGCAGATTTCCTCGTGGATCTGGGCCATCTCGATCGGCATGGCGGTGTGTTCGATCGGCCTGTCCCTGCGTTATCGCACACCGATCACCATTGCCTGGTCGACTCCCGGCGCGGCACTGCTGATCACCAGCCTCGGCGGGGTGACCTACGGCGAAGCCATTGGTGCCTACGTGACCTGTGCGGTGCTGGTGACGATCTGCGGGTTGACCGGCAGTTTCGAACGCCTGGTGAAAAAGATCCCGGCGTCGTTGGCCGCAGCGTTGCTGGCGGGAATCCTGTTCAAGATCGGCAGTGAGATCTTTGTCGCTGCGCAGCATCGCACCGCCCTGGTACTGGGGATGTTTTTCTCGTACCTGGTGGTCAAGCGCCTGTCGCCGCGCTACGCGGTACTCGCCGCGCTGCTGATCGGCACCGCGCTCTCCGGGCTCATGGGTTTGCTGGATTTCAGCGCCTTTCATCTGGAGGTGGCGACGCCGGTCTGGACCACGCCGCATTTCTCCCTGGCCGCGACCATCAGCATTGGCATCCCGTTGTTCGTCGTGGCGATGACCTCGCAGAACATGCCGGGCATTGCGGTCCTGCGCGCCGACGGTTACCACGTCCCGGCGTCGCCCTTGATCATCACCACCGGCATCGCCTCGCTGCTGTTGGCGCCATTCGGTTCCCACGGGATCAACCTGGCCGCCATCAGCGCGGCCATCTGCACCGGGCCGCACGCCCACGAAGATCGCCACAAGCGTTATACGGCAGCGGTCTGGTGCGGGATTTTCTACGGGATCGCCGGGGTGTTCGGCGCGACGCTGGCAGCGTTGTTCGCTGCGTTGCCCAAGGAACTGGTGCTGTCGATTGCCGCTCTGGCGTTGTTCGGCTCGATCATCAATGGCCTGAGCATCGCCATGAGCGAAATGAAGGAACGAGAAGCGGCGCTGATCACCTTCATGGTCACGGCGTCGGGGCTGACGCTGTTCTCCATCGGTTCGGCCTTCTGGGGGATTGTGGCGGGGGTGGTGACGCTGGTGATTCTGAATTGGCGCAAGGCCTGAGCGTCCAGCCAGACAAAAAAACGGCGACCCTTGGGTCGCCGTTTTTCATGACATCAGGCTTTCGGATTGATCGGCTTTTCCGGGTACCAGACGTCGAGCAGCGGGCTGACGGTGACTTCGGTCAGTTCGCTGCGGCCCTTGAGCCAGGCTTCCACAGCGGCACGCTGCTCTTCGGACACCGAGCCACGCTTCTGCAGGCACACCAGACCGAAGTCGTCGCCGCCCACGTAGCCCAGACCGTTGGCTTCCATGGCTTCTTTGAGGAATGCGTCGAGGAAAGCATCAATGGCTTCATCAGCCAAATCGTCCTTGAAATCCAGGTTCAGTTCGAAACCCAGCTCTTGAAATTCATCGACGCACAGTTTTTTGCGCAGACGCTGGGAACGGTTAGTCGCCATTGGAACAATCCTCATAAGTAATAACGGGCCGCACTTTAGCAGTTTAAGCGGCCAATTGCCCGGCTCTCTGGACGCGAACGGCAACCGCCTGTAAAAAAATAGCGGTTCGGTCCCCCCGCGTACGGCACAAGGGGTTGCACCTTGGGGCATAATGCCGACACTTTCATGTCACCGAGGGTTTTTATTTTCATGCCCTCCTCTTTTCCCCCTCGGCTGTAGGGTTTTATTTCACATGATCAAATCTTTGCGTCCATTGTTGCTGGCCAGTCTTCTTGTGCCCCTGGCCCTCCCTGTATCCGCCGCCACCATTAACACCGCGCTGACGCCCAACGTCGAAAAGGCCCTGAAGGCCAGCAAGCTGCCGGACAACGCCCTGTCGCTGGTGATGATCCCGCTCAACGGCCCGGGCACCCCGACCATTTACAACGCGGATGTCTCGGTCAACCCCGCTTCCACCATGAAGCTGGTGACCACCTACGCGGCCCTGGAAATGCTCGGCCCCAACCACCAGTGGAAAACCGAGTTCTACACCGACGGCACCCTCAGTGGTGGCATTCTCAACGGTAACCTGTACCTCAAGGGTGGCGGCGATCCGAAGCTGAACATGGAAAAACTCTGGCTGTTGATGCGCGACCTGCGCGCCAACGGCGTCACCCAGGTCACCGGCAACCTGGTGCTGGATCGCGGCTTCTTCCTGCAACCTCAATTGCCCGAGTTCAACGATGACGGCAATGACGAGAACAAACCGTTCCTGGTCAAGCCCGACTCGCTGCTGGTCAACCTCAAGGCCCTGCGCTTCGTGGCGCGCAACGACAACGGTCGGGTGCTGGTGTCGGTCGAACCGCCGATTGCGAGCATCCGCATCGAAAACCAGGTCAAGGCCATCAACTCCAAACAATGTACCGGCGGCGTGCGCTACAACCCGGTGACCCAGCCGGATGGCTCCGTCACCGTGACCGTCGGCGGCCAGTTGGGCGACGGCTGCAGCTCGCAGACCTACCTGTCGCTGCTTGACCACGCCACCTACACCGCCGGTGCCGTGCGCGCGATCTGGAAGGAACTGGGCGGCAGCATCCAGGGCAAGGACGTACTGGCGTCTACGCCCAAGGACGCCAAGGTCGTGGCTCGTGCCTTCTCCCCGGACCTGGCGGAAATCATCCGCGACATCAATAAATACAGTAACAACACCATGGCCCAGCAGCTGTTCCTGAGCCTGGGCCAGAAATTCCGCACCGACGCCGACGGCGACGACGCCAAGGCCGCCCAGCGCGTGGTGCGTCAGTGGTTGGCGAAAAAAGGCATCACCGCGCCGCACCTGGTGATGGAGAACGGTTCCGGCCTGTCGCGATCCGAGCGTGTGAGCGCACGGGAAATGGCAGCGATGCTGCAAGCCGCATGGCGCAGCCCGTACGCTGCCGAGTTCATCAGTTCGATGCCGATTGCCGGGACCGACGGCACCATGCGTAAACGCTTGAAAACCACCGCCATGCGCGGTGAGGCCCACGTCAAGACCGGCACGCTGAACACCGTGCGCGCGATCTCCGGTTACAGCCGCGACGTCAACGGCAACACCTGGGCGGTGGTGGCGATTCTCAACGACAAGGCGCCGTTTGGCGCGTCGTCGGTGCTCGACCAGGTGCTGCTGGACCTGTATCGCCAGCCAAAACTGCCTGAGACGGCTTCGGTGCTGTAACCCGATTTTCGATACACCGGAATCAAATGTGGGAGCGGGCTTGCTCGCGATGGCGTTGGATCAGTCGACATATGTATTGACTGATCCACCGCCATCGCGAGCAAGCCCGCTCCCACAGGGTTCTGCGTGCGCCCTTAGTTCATCTCGCCTTCAACCCGATCCCGACCGGCCTGCTTCGCCACGTAGACCCCGGAGTCGGCCCGCAGCAGCAGCGCGTCCGCGCCTTCGCCCACCCGCCAACTGGCGATGCCGAAACTCGCGGTGACGATGCCGACGTCGTCGATCGGCGTGCTGCGCAGCCCTTGCCACAACTCCAGTGCCAGTCGATAGGCCTTCTCGCCGTCGATGTCCGGGCAAAGCACCATGAACTCTTCGCCGCCCAGGCGACAGAACACGTCGGTGCGCCGCAGCCGATGGCCGATGCGCTCGCACACCGCCTGCAACACCCGGTCGCCCACCGCATGGCCGTGCTGGTCATTGATGCGTTTGAAGTGGTCGATGTCGAGCATGATCACTGACAACTCGCCACCGCCCCGCTCGACCCTCGCCATTTCGGTGGTCAGGCGCTCCTGGAAGTAGCGACGGTTGTGGATCCCCGTCAGCGAATCGGTGATCGACAACGCCCGCAACTCTTCTTCCACCCGTTTCAGGTCGGAGATGTCAGAAATGTAGCCGTGCCAGAGCACGCCGCCGCCCGGCAGTTCTTCCGGCGTCGCCTCGCCACGCACCCAGCGCAGGCCGCGGGTGGGCAGCAGCACGCGGTATTCCTCGCGCCACGGGCTGAGCGTGTCCGCCGATGCCCGGATCGAGGAGCGGACCCGCGAAGTGTCCTGGGGATGAATCCGGGTGAAGATCGCTTCGGCGTCGAGCAGCAACACCTCCGGCTCGAGTTCGTAGATCTCGCGGATGCCATCGCTGGCGTAGATCACACTGAAACGCCCGTCGAACTCCATCTTGAACTGGTAGATCCCGCCAGGCAGATGGGCACTGAGCTTCTTCAGCAACAGGTCCCGCGCCGCCAGCGCCTCATGCACCCGCTTGCGTTCGGTGACGTCGATGCAGATCGCCAGGTGCCCGACCCACAAGCCTTGTTCGTCGAGCACCGGTGTCGCCAGCATGTTCACCGTCAGGTGGCTGCCGTCGCTGCGCACCAGGGTCCACTCCCGCGCCTCGTGTCCGCCCTCCTCGCCGCCTTCCACCAGCATCGCCTGACACGTCGGGATCGGTTTGCCGTAACGCGCGCTCAACTCCGCCGAACGCGCTTCCAGCTCCCGGGGCAGAAGCAGGTTCTCCAGTGTCATGTGCCCCACCACGTTGAGGCTGGAGTAGTCGAGCATCTGTTCCGCCCCGGCATTGAAGGTGCTGATCACACCGCGCAGGTCGGTGGCGATGATCGCGACCTGGGTCGCGGCGTTCAGCACACCCCGCAACTGGCCATGGGTGCCGCGCAGCTCCTGCTCCCGGGCACGCAGCTCCTGGGTTCGTTGCTCGACCATTTTCAAGGCACGCTGGCGCTGGCTGACCAGCACATAGAGCAGCGCGCTGAGCAACAGACTGAGCAGGCCGCCGAGGATCACCAGGCTGCTCACCGAAGAATGGTTGGCCTTCAGGAATGCCTCGCTGGGCTGGATATCGACCTGATAATCGTGGTCGGCCAGCCGCAGTTCCCGGGTCGCGCCCAACTCGCTGTCGGCAGGCCCGCTGGGGGATTCGTAGAGCACTTCGTGCTGATCGTCGGTGGACAGGTCGAGTATGCGCACCGACAGGTAATCGCGGCTGGGTTCCGGCAGGTCGTCCGCCAGCAACTGGCGCATGCTGATCACCGCCATCACGTAGCCGAAGGGTTTGCTGCCGGGACTGCTGTTACGCAGGATCACCGGCGCCACCAGCAGCACGCCCCGTGCATAAGCCGGCTCGATACTGACCAGGTGCATCGGTTGCGACACCGCCATCTGCCCATGCTCGTCGGCCCGGTCGAGGGTGGCGCGACGCAGGGGCTGGGCCAGCAGATCGTAACCCAGCGGTGCGCCGAGCTTGCTTTGGGTCTCGCTGTAGAGCACCGGCACGTACTCGTCGCGTTCAGCCGCCAGTTGCAACTGGCCATCGGCATTGAGTTCGCGAACGGTGAAGTCCGGCAACCCCTCGGCCTGTACCCGGCGCTCGAACTCGGTACGATCGGCCCCCTTCACCCTCAGGGCAAACGAATACGCCTGGGTCCGGCGCAACAGGGGTTGGGTGTAGCCGTTGAATTCGTCGCGTTGAATCGAATCGGAGTTGATGAAAAAACGCCGCAGCCCGTCCAGGCGCTGTTCCTGATCTTCGAAACGCTCGGTGATACGGCTGTAACGTTCGCTGGCCAGCAGTTGAAAACGCTGGTGCAATTGTTGGTCGAACAGATTCAGGGTCGACCAGGCGAGCAAACCGGTGAGGAGCCCGCCGACGACCAATACCAGCAGCGCGACCAGCCAGGCCGAAGCGTCTTCACTGATAAAGCCCAGAATCTTGGGGCGTACGGAGTACAACGACATAAAGGCCACTCAAAACGCCAGGTGCTGAAAATGCGCATTGGCCATGTCTGAGTTATAGCTATTAGCCACTAATTTGGCCAGCCCCACATCGAAGGCTTAAAGGGCCGACGGAAAGGGGAACTGCAAGGGTGGCAGCGAGCCTGCTCGCGATGGAGCATGACGATAACGCTGGATGCCTGACACCCGGCAGCGTTATCGGGTTCATCGTCGCAACGCCGCCCGGAGACGGCTCGCTCCCACAGGGGGTTATCCATTAACGCGCGGTGATTTTCCAGGCACGGTGGATCTTGGCATTACGGGCAAAATCCGGATCAATGGTCTGGGCCGTGATCTCCTCGACCGCATAACGCTCGCTGAGGTTGGGCTCCAGTTCGAACTTGCGGAAGTTGTTGGAGAAATACAGCACGCCGCCCGGTGCCAGTCGGGCCATGGCCAGGTCGATCAACTGCACCTGGTCACGCTGCACGTCGAATACCCCTTCCATGCGCTTGGAGTTGGAGAAGGTCGGCGGGTCGATGAAGATCAGGTCGTACTCGTCACGGCTGGCCTCGAGCCAGGCCATGACATCGCCCTGCTCCAGGCGGTTCTTGTCGGAAAAACCGTTCAGCGACAGGTTGCGACGCGCCCAGTCGAGGTAGGTCTTCGACAGGTCGACACTGGTGGTGCTGCGCGCGCCGCCCTTGGCCGCGTGAACACTGGCGGTCGCGGTGTAGCAGAACAGATTGAGGAAGCGCTTGCCTGCAGCCTCTTTCTGAATGCGCATGCGCATGGGCCGATGGTCGAGGAACAACCCGGTGTCGAGGTAGTCGGTGAGGTTGACCAACAGCTTGATGCCGCCTTCGCTGACCTCGACGAACTTGCCCTGGGCGGCCTGGCGTTCGTACTGCCGGGTGCCGCTCTGACGCTCGCGACGCTTGACCACCACGCGGCTCTTGTCGACGTTCAATGCCTGCGGAATCGCCGCCAGTGCGTCGAACATGCGCGCCGAGGCTTTTTCCGGGTCGATGGATTTCGGCGCGGCGTATTCCTGGACGTGGACCCAGTCCTGATACAGATCGATGGCCATCGAGTATTCCGGCATGTCGGCATCGTAGACGCGGTAGCAGTCGATGCCTTCACGCTTGACCCACTTGCCCAGCGCCTTGAGGTTTTTCTGCAGGCGGTTGGCGAACATCTGCCCGCCTTCGCTCAAGCGCGGCTGTTCGATGACTACCGGGGCCGGTTTGATCGGGTTGCCGTTCTTGTTGTACTGGCGCTCCTGCGGTGCGTCCGGGGTCTGATCGTACGCGGCCTGCTCACGCTCGACCTGACGCTGCTCCGGGGTACGACGCTCGCCGGTGACGAACTGGTCCGGCGTGACCTTGATCAGCAACAGCTTGCACGGCAACGCGCCGTTCCAGAACGAATACTGCTTGTGGCTGCGAATGCCCATGCGCTTGCCCAGGTCCGGGGCGCCGGTGAACACCGCGGCTTCCCAGTTCAGGCAGGCCTGGCGCAGACGTTCGCCGAGGTTCTGGTAGAGATACAGCAGGCTGGCCTCGTCGCCCAGGCGCTCGCCGTACGGCGGGTTGCAGATGACCAGGCCTTTCTGGTTCTGGTCAGGGCGCGGTTCGAACGTGCCGACTTCACCCTGGTAGATCTTGATCCAGTCGCTCAGGCCGGCACGCTCGACGTTGTTGCGGCCCGGTTGAATCAGGCGCGGGTCGGCTTCGTAACCGCGAATCCACAGCGGTGGCCGGGCCATGCCGGCCGCGGCACGTTCGAGTGCCTCTTCGTGCAGTTTTTTCCACAGCGCCGGCACATGGCCGAGCCAGGCGGAGAAGCCCCACTGTTCACGGCGCAGGTTCGGCGCCATGTCGGTGGCAATCATCGCCGCTTCGACGAGGAACGTACCGACACCGCACATCGGGTCGGCCAGCGCGCCGCCCTCGGCCGCAATGCGCGGCCAGCCGGAACGGATCAGTACGGCCGCCGCGAGGTTTTCCTTCAGCGGCGCCGCGCCTTGCTGCAGGCGATAACCGCGCTGGTGCAGGCTGTGGCCCGAGAGATCGAGGGAAAGGATCGCTTCGCCACGGTCAAGGCGCAGGTGAATGCGCAGGTCCGGGTTGAGTTTGTCGATGGACGGACGATCGCCTTGCGGGGTACGCAGTTTGTCGACAATGGCGTCCTTGACCTTCAAGGCGCCGAAGTGAGTGTTGTCGATACCCGAGCCGTGGCCGCTGAACTCGACGGCCAGGGTGCCGTCGCTGAGCATGTGATCCTGCCAGTCGATATCGAGCACGCCGTGGTACAGGTCTTCGGCGTTTTTCATCGGGAAACGCTTGAGCACCAGCAGCACCCGGTTCGCCAGGCGCGACCACAGGCACAGACGGTAAGCGGTTTCCATGGAGGCCATGCCGCGAACGGCAGAGGTGTGTTCGCGCGCGTCTTCAAGGCCAAGCCCGACGGCTTCCTCGATGAGCAGGCCTTCAAGGCCTTTGGGGCAAGTGAGGAAGAGTTCGAAACGATCGGACATGGTAATGACAGAGCCTTTGGCTAGTGGACCGACAACGCATTGCCGGCCCGGTTTTCAATCAGGCGCTTTTCTGAAAGAGCGCCCGCGTGGCACGAAGGTGTGCCGCCCCATCCGTGCTGCTCGGGTTAGAAGAGCTTAGATGCACGGACAGATAAAAAAGTTGATGCAACAAAATGTCATAACGCGACCCTTCGTCGCATAGCGCCCTGGTTAACGGGAGCCATTCTCAGCAGAGGATTAGCGTCATCATCTTGTGGAGGGCTGATCATACAGGGGTTTGCGCCATGAACAGGCAATAAACATTGAGTTACTTATGGCCATAGCATCTTTCTGGTTACGTCCTTATGACAAAACGATCATTCCCTCGATGTGACGCATTGGTTAGAACTCAACACAGGTTGACGCCGCGAGTGACGTCAACACCTTGGCTCGCCACGCCGGCAGCGAGCCCCAACGGCAGACTTTCTGCCAGACCTCGATCGAGGTCAACGCGATAAAAACAGTCAACAAGTGAGGGCAACACCCTATGAGAAGACTTAAGCGTGATCCGTTGGAAAGAGCATTTTTGCGCGGATATCAATATGGCGTTGGTGGCAAATCCCGTGAGCTTTGCCCATTTACTCTACCGTCGGTACGCCAAGCCTGGATCAACGGCTGGCGAGAAGGACGCGGCGACAACTGGGACGGTATGACCGGCACTGCGGGAATCCACAGACTCAACGAACTTCACGCCGTCGGCTAACACAAGGCACACACTCCGACACGACAATCTGATTACGTACCGACTTACCACGCACGCCCCATCCGGGCGGCGGGCTTCGGCCCAGGGGCTCCTTCGAGGAGCCCTTTTTTATGCCTGAATGTTCATCGCGAGCAGGCTCGCTCCCACAGAGTCAGTGTGGGCCTGTGGGCGCAGGCCCGCTCCCCGTGATCAGCGCAGGGCTGCGATCGCGTCGACGGACTCGCGAATCAACGCCGGCCCCTTGTAGATGAAACCGGAATAGAGCTGCACCAGGCTTGCCCCGGCGGCGATTTTCTCGGCCGCGTGCCTGCCTTCGGTAATGCCGCCCACCGCGATGATCGGCAAACGACCGGCCAGTTCCGCCGCCAGCACCTTGACGGTGTGGGTGCTCTTGTCGCGGACCGGCGCGCCGGACAAACCGCCCGCCTCATCGCCGTGTTCCATGCCTTCGACGCCGACGCGGCTCAGGGTGGTGTTGGTGGCGATCACCGCGTCCATCCCGGTGTCGATCAGGGCCTGGGCGACTTGAGCGGTTTCCTCGTCCGACATGTCCGGGGCGATCTTGATCGCCAGGGGCACGTGCTTGCCGTGACGCAGCGCCAGTTCCGCCCGCCGCGTGGCCAGGTCGCTGAGCAGTTGCTTGAGCGAATCACCGAACTGCAGGCTGCGCAGGCCCGGGGTGTTCGGCGAGCTGACGTTGACCGTCACATAGCTGGCATGGGCGTAGACCTTGTCCAGGCAAATCAGGTAGTCGTCGACGGCGCGCTCCACCGGGGTGTCGAAGTTCTTGCCGATGTTGATGCCGAGCACGCCTTTGTATTTGGCCGCTGCCACGCGGGACAGCAGGTGATCGACGCCGAGGTTGTTGAACCCCATGCGATTGATGATCGCCTCGGCTTCCGGGAGGCGGAAGATCCGCGGTTTCGGGTTGCCCGGCTGCGGACGCGGCGTGACGGTGCCGATTTCGACGAAGCCGAAACCCAATTGGGAAAAACCGTCGATGGCCGCGCCATTCTTGTCCAGGCCGGCCGCCAGGCCGACCGGATTCGGGAAATCCAGGCCCATGACGCTTACCGGCGTGCTTGCCGGCGCCTTGCACAGCAAGCTGTTGAGGCCCAAACGTCCACCCGCGCCGATCAGGTCGAGGGACAGATCGTGGGAGGTTTCCGGGGAAAGTTTGAACAGCAGCTGACGGGCCAGGGTGTACATGGGCTGATTCGGACTCTGGGCGATGAAAGTGTCGGCGATTATAGCCGGGCTGCCTGACTCAAGGAACCACAGTCTCCCGCGGCAGGACGTAGACGTTATCGGTGCGCTTGGCACAGCCAAAGACAAAGGGAAAGTAGAAGATCATCCCCATCAGGGCGACACACCCGGCGATGATGTGGGCCTGATAGCCTTCGCCGACCTCTGCACTGTCGAGCAGGATGGCGACCGCTCCGAGGACCAGCGCGAACGAATGCCCCGCCGAGAGGCTGAATGTACCGAAGTCAAACGTCGTATCGGCCAGTTCGCTGCGTGTCGGTCGCTGAAGCCCCGCTCGCACTTGCAACACTTCGTGCTGCACGGCCTGCGGATCGGAGAACACCGAATCGCGCCCCGGGTCCGGGGACAACAACTGGCAACTCCTGCAAAAGATGGAAATCATGTCATCCAGCACCATGCCGGCGCCATTCAACATGCCTTCCACCAGGTCCGCGCCAACGCTGTAACCCAATCCTTGCGCCGCACGGGCCGCACCGCTCAATGGCAGTACTTGCCCCAATTCAGCCAGCAGGAACTGCGCCACGCCGTTGACCACCGTCGTGGCTCCGGTGTTGGCCGCGTTGGGCGCCCCGGCGTTGCTCTGCAAGGACAGGAACAGATTGGGCAAGCTTCGGGCCAGCGTGTAGATCGATCCGCCGATCATCGCCGGGAGCACCCGCTGCGAGGCGCCCGTGAGGTGCCCGGCAATCAACGACCCCAGCAGGACGGCCGCCATGCTCACACGCCCCAGGCGCGACGGTACATTGGCGGTGCCGTTCACCTCATTTCGAATGGCACCGCCGATCAGCAAACCCAGGTCGACGAGGGTCAACGCCAGCGCCACCCATGCACGCCCGGCCGGCGTCGAGTCGCCCTCGCGCAAGGCTAGCTCGACGTGATAGCTCACGGCCTGGCGCACGGCGGTCGCGAGCGCCACGACCAACCCGGTGCGTCCCGCGATATGCAGCAGGTTCAACCCGGGGCCTCTGGTCGACTCCAGCCACGCCCTGCCCGCCTCCAGCAGCGTGCTGACCCGGCTGTCACGGGACTGTTCGCTGTCGGCGGCATTCAACTCCCTGACGCGCGCGAACAGCGACGGATCGACCGGCACCGCCGGCAGGCGTCCCTCGGCAATGAAGGCATCGACCTGGGCGACCCCCTCCAGATCACTGGCGCCCAACGCTGCGCGACAGGCCTCGAGCTGCAGGCTCACCTCGCGGTTCATCAGCGCGATGCCAGTGCCGATTTGCCGGGGTGTGCCCATGTCGAGCACGCGAAAGTCAGGCGATACGGCAAGCTCCGAGGGCTCAGTCGATAACCGCGCGGTGGCGGGCGTTTGCGCAACCGTGGTGACGGCGCGGTTGTACACGGGTAGTCCATTGATCAAGTTCATTCTCCTCACTGCTTGTTCGTAGAGTGGTTGTCGGGCGTGGCCTCACCACTCACTCTTTTCCCAGGCGTCGTCGTCCGTCACCTGGAACACCTCGCGGGTGTAACTCATGACAAACACCTTCATGGCGAAGGCCATGCCATTGACGCCTTTGATTTCCTGGTAGAGCAGCGTTTTGTCCAAGCCCTCGTCTTTCAAATGACTCATGAGCCGCAGCGCCACGTTGCTCAGGGCTTGCGAGGTGGGATACATCGCAGTTCCTGCGTCCGCGCCAGGCAGCGTCTTGAGGAATTCGTAGTGCGTCTTCCAACCCTTGCCCTCCAGCGCCGACAGCCTTTGATGAAGCGCTTCGATGCCCGGATCGACCCCGGACGATTTGCCC
This sequence comes from Pseudomonas sp. IT-P12, assembly GCF_949767465.1. NCBI lineage: Bacteria > Pseudomonadati > Pseudomonadota > Gammaproteobacteria > Pseudomonadales > Pseudomonadaceae > Pseudomonas > Pseudomonas sp. IT-P12. The sequence continues at coordinate 620,903 of NZ_CATKPY010000021.1, forward strand.
GTCGCCTTCAACAATCGCGACTCAAGGGACTCGACCCTGGATACCGGCTCAGCGCGCTGCACAGTCGTCACGGTTTCAATCTTCATGGCGCACCTGCTCGAATTCCGCACACAGCGCCCGCAACCGTCTGATCGAGGCGTCATCCAGCTGTCGAGCCGATTCGGGCAGATTCGCCAACTGCGCCAACAGCAGTGGCTGCAACCGCTCACAGGTCGTACCGATATCGAATTCGAGCAATTGGTCGGCCAAACGAAACACGTAGCGCTCCTCGGGCTGATAGTCGATGACCAGCGCACCCGGCCAGAAGCCCTGCAGTCGCTGGCGCAAGGCCGGGTGCCGGGATTGACAACGCATCGGCAGCAAGACCTGCAACGGCGCGCCGACATCGGCCTGCTCCGCCAGCCAACGCCCGAGCATTTCGTCCAGCCACTCGACCCGCGTCAGTGCCTCACCCAATAGCTGCCGGGCGGCCTGCGTCAGGTCGTGGCGCAACTGCATGCCGAGCGCCTGCGATTCGAGCAAGCCGCCGGCCAGGTCCTCCACAGCCCGGAGCATGCCGCTGGCGTAGCCCTCCTGATACGCCTGTGCGCGAATCGCGGCGGCTTCGGATCGGGCCTGCCCGACACAATCCCGCGCCCAATGTCTGGCCTGTTGCTGCAGGGTGCCTCGCTGGCGCGCGGCGCGAAGGTCTTCGCCTGCCACCCGGGCATCGCTCGAGGCCGGTACGTCATTCAGGGTTCGGATGGAGTCGAGCATGCTGCACCGCCAGAAAGAAAAGCGTGGGATCGGCCGCTGCGACAGGCCACTGTGCATGTCGGTCGACAACGTCGGGAGAGAATTGCAGGGGCAGCCGTTCGCACAGCGGTGCAGGCACGAGCCCGGACAAACCCGACAATGCGTTCAAACCCACGGCTTGCACCTGCTGCATCAGCTCCCCTGCCGGTTCCAGCGGCGGGCTGGTGCGGCCACCCGGCCGGCAACCGGCAAACAGGCGCAAAGACCTGGGCAATCGCTGCAAGGCCCCGCCTTGCGCCAACCGTGGAAACAGTCGCCAGGCCCCCATCAGCCTCGCGATGTGCGGCAGTTGTTGCCATTGCCCAACCCACTGCCGGGCCACGGCCGTCAGTGGCATCGGCAGCCATGGGCCCGGCGGCCCCAGCCCGTCGAGCAGGATCCGGTTGAGTGCACGCCGTGCCTCGGGGCTGTCGAACCCGACCGGCAAATCCAGGCGCTGCGGGTGCAGGTAATCCAGCGGTTCAGTGAGGATCCACCGCAGACGCTCAGCGCACGCCATCGCGTCGTCCTCCTTTCAACAGTCGGTAGCCGAACGCGGCGCCGCCGGCCAACAGCGCGAGCATTGGCACCAGCAGCCAGGCCCAGGGCGAATCACCCGGCCTCGCCATCGCGGATGGCGTGACGTGCTGAGTGGGAGAACGCACCGACAGGACAATTGAAATGTTGTCGTAGTCGACGTCGGCAAAGGTGTTTTTGAGAAATCGCTTGATGTCACCGATCAGCAACTGCGGCTCGACACCTCGCTCGTGCAGGGCCACGGCCGCCAAGTGAATGGGCGCGGCCTTGCGCCCGCCTTCACCGGCGTCCAGGTCATAGCTGACGTGTACCCGCGCCGAGACCACGCCCTCGAGCATGCCGATGGATTGTTCCAGACGCTGCTCCAGCGCCGAATACAACCGGGCTTTCTCTGCCCTGGGAGAAGCGACCAATGCATCGGCGGGAAACATCTCGGCGACGTGCAGCCGTGGTCTGGAAGGCAACGAATAGAGGTTGAGCAAATCCACCGCGGCAGCAAAATCCACCGGGTCGATCTTCACCGCATACCCGGCCTTGCCTGCGTCGACCTTCGTCGCCGCGATATTGTTGCGCTGCAGCACCGCCAGCACTTCGTTGGCCTGCTGCTGGTCCAGCCCTTCCAGCAGGTTGGGCTGGCGACAACCCACCAGCGCCAAACACAACACCACCGGCAACACAGCCGCTTTCATGAGGCGCGCAACAAGGTTTCAGCGGCGCTCACGCTCTTGCGAACCAACACATTGAGCAAATTGATATCGACGTTGTACTGCCCCATCCGCTCCTGCAGTTGCGCCAGCACCTCGGGGTTGGTGAGATCAGGCCGTTGCGTCATTCGCTCGATCGCCGCCACGTCCTGTGCGCTGTCGACCGCCGAACCGGCGAACGCCTCGATCAGCCGGCGCTCAAGGGACACCACCGGGCCTTGCTGCGCACTGCGCAAGTCAGTGAAGGTCGCCGCCCCGACGAGTGAAGGGGAAATACTCTGGATAGTCATGCCGTGCCCCTTGGAAAGAACCATCGCCAGGCAGCGATGGCCCGTCCGGTTGAATGAGTCAGCGAGCCGCCTGGATGATCGCCATGTCGATGTCCTTGAAGCCCTTGACCGTACTGGTCTGGGCATTGCGGAACACGGTGTAGGACGAGAACGCCGCCTGGTAGGCGGCCAACTTTTCCGGGTTGGAGGCATCCCCCTTGAGGGCCGTCAGTGCGTTTTTCAATGCGGTGTTGAGCGCACTCGCTCCGCTTTCGAACGTTGACGCCTGCTGGCCGAGAAAATCATTGTGAAATTTTGCCGCGCTAATGCCTTCAGACATGTGTCACCTCCAGATTTGCTTGGGGAAATGCCAGGACGACGACGTCGTCTTGATGTAGCCCTGAGGGCCGGTTTGAAATGACTTGCCCTTGAGCAGGTCATCCTTGAGCTCGACAGCGAAGTGCACGTAGCGATCGCCCCACTGCCGATGAAACTCGCCGACGTATTGGCGGGCCGCCGCCAGCTCGGCATCGCGCAGGTCCCCGCCGAGGGCAAAGGTCACGCTGCCGGCGTACCCGACCCGGTCGAACGCCAGTGCCAGGCGACGCAAGCCTTGTTCGGCGAGGTCGGCCAACAGGTTGTCGTCCTGTAGCTGCACGGCCACATCCCGGGCATAGGGAGCGGCCTCGAGCAACATGTCGAGCAATCGTGCCTGGCGCTGCGGCGTCAGCGCATTGCGCTGTGCGCTGAGCAGCAGCCGTGGCTGGGTGGGGTCCTTTAAATCGAGGGCATGCCAGGCCAATTGCGGATCGTGCTCGATCAGCAGGTTTTCCAGGCGACGGCGTTCCTGGTCGATCACCAGCACGTTGGCCACGGTGGCGTTGCGCGTCAGCACTTGCCGACTCCAGCCGGCATCCCGTTCGGACGCCACAAAGACGTACACCTTGCGGTCTCGCCCGAGCACGACCTCGATATCGCCGCTGGCGCCGCCGATCAAACTGCGCACATGGGTTTGCGGGGCCGGATCGGGCAGCGGCCAGAGGCCTGTCGAGGCCACCAGCAAGGCCAGTAACAGCCCACCGCCCGCCCACTTCGCGGCGACAGGCAACGGCCAGCGTCCAGCGGTCGATAGCGTCGGCTGCAACGTTTGACTGCCCGGCAGCGCGTGCACCCAGGCCTGCCCGGCTTCCCGCACAACGACCGACAGGCCGCCGATCTGCACGGGCTGCAGGAAGGGGCAATGCCGGGTTTGCGTGGGCTCGTCGAGCAGGTGCAGGGTCACGCCCTTCTGGTCGCTGTCCCTCGGCAACACTTCAAAGTTGCAACCACCCTGCTCCAGAGGAATGAAGATCGCGTCCTCAGGCACACTCACGACGTGAGCGTCCAACAACTCGAGCGGCGCGACGACGAACAAGGTTCGCGACTCGGCGAGCGGGAACTCGCAGCCCTGCAGCGGACCGTTGAGTATCCGCAGGATGCAGGGCCGTGGAGAGAGGGCTGAAATATCCGTCACCGTTCAGGCTCCGGCCAGTGAATGAGCGCTCATCCTAAAAGCCCCGCCCGCGAGGTTCCTGATCGAATTATCGTGGTCATCCACGGGCATCATCAGAATCGCGCTGGCGAACCGCAACTAACCCAGCAGCACCGCCGGATGCCCGACCGGCTCCATGTTCATGGCCTGTTCCCGGTCACTCGACTGGACGATACGTACTCGCAGCATCTTCGCCCGTACGCAGTTCGGATCATGGCGCAGGCACCTGTCGATGCTCTGGGCGGCCTGCCCGTGGCGTTGCCAGAACCAGTAATGCCACGCATGAAAGAAATGCACCTCCGCCAGGTCGGCGTTGAGCATGCAGCGTCGAAACAATACCTGCGCCGCTTCCTCGCAACCGCGCAGGCTGGTCAGCAAGGCAAGGCGCGCGATGGCCGGCGGGCTGCCGGGGTCCAGGGACAAGGCCCTGGCGACCGCCGAATGCGCCAGATCGATGGCATCCTGCAAGTCGCACAGCCCGAGCATCGCCTGCCCCAGCCAGACATCCACCAGGCCACACCAGGCCGGGGCATAGCGCTCGTCCAGTTGCAGGCCATGGCGAAATTGCACCAGGGCATCGCGCAGGCTCTGCGCCGTATGACGCTGGACGCTGCACAAACCATTGAGGTAAGCCACCAGGGCCGGGTAGGACGAACAAGTCGTGGCGCACGGGCGCAAACCCGGCAAGCGTTGCGCAACCAGGCAAGTCAGCTCACCGAGCGCCTCCCCCAGGTCTTCGCCGCGCACCACCTGGGCATGCAACAGCGCATGATCGATACCCCTTATCAACTCGACCGACCATTGCTGCTCGACAGCCTGCGGGACATGGCGTCCGGTCAGGTAAAAGTCCGGCATCAGGCCTTCGACCAGGCAGCGCGCGTCGATGGGTGGGGCGTAGGCGGCCATCAACCCTGAAGGCACGACATGCAGCGCCTCGCCGAATGCCGTGGTCAACTGGCGGATCATGGCGTCCTGCCAATCCAGTGCCTGCGACTCGCTCACCCCGCGAAACGGCAGGATGGCCAGCGACGAGACCCTCACGGCTGCCTGCTCGTTGAGACCCAGCGCCACCACCGGGCAGGTGAATCGGTAACCCTGACCGTACACCGTCGCGATAAAGTCCTTGTTGTCCTTGAGCAGCTTGCGCAGGGCGTAGATGCAGCGGGTCAACGACTCTTCGCCCGCATCGGTCGCGGGCCATACACAGTCCAGCAGATGATCCTTGGTGATCACCTTGCCCGCCGATGCCAGCAGCAGGCGCAACACACTCAATTCCTTGGGGGGGACGTGGACTCCGTGTCCATCTCGCATCAGCGTTCCATCGCTTTGCAGTAGCCAGTGGTCAAAAACGAACGACTGCACCGGCGCTTTATCAGTTGCACTGTCCATACTTTGAAACTTCTCTATAGGAAGGTACTGAAACGCAATTGAGCCCGTCGCGGGACGGGCTCAAGATGACAAGCTGCGTGACTATAGGAAGTTGGGTGAGAGGATTCCGCAGGGCGATCTCACTTCTGAGCGATGAAAATGCGATTTTTGCCGTAGGACAAAAACTGCTGCGTCCGCTCAGAAATTCAGCATCGCCTTGAGCATGTCCGTGTACTGACTCAAGTGCGAAGACAGGATCTTGTTGAAGTTGTCGTGATAGGCGTTGGCATTGGAATACTTCTGCGTGAACGATTGCAGCCGGTTCTTCAGACAGTCTTCCTGGGCGGTGAAGCCGGTTTGCCAGGACTGGAACCTGGCGGTATCCCAGTCGACACTGGCGCCATTGGGCGGCAGTTGGCCGATCATGATGGTCAACGGGCTGAGGTCCATCACGACGCTGTAGCCACCGTTGGCGTTTTTCCTCAGGCAGTCGTCAGGCAACCCGAGCGCCTTCAGCCACTTCCCGGCTTCTTCCCGGGTGGCACCGCCCATGCCCGGAGCCGGGAACAGGACAGCGGCAGCGCGAGGGGGTGAGTACCGGCTCACCAATGCCAGCAGCGCGGACCGCAGCTCAGCGACGTTCAACCTGACTTCCTTGCCGTCCTTCACCCCCTTGATCCAACCCTCCAGTTTGGCGGTGATGTCCTTGTTGAACGCGTCGAAGAACCCGGTGAAGACATCGATGATGTGTTGATAACCCGCCAGGTAGGTGTTCTTGATCAGGCCGATCAGTTCCTGCAGCTTGTCAAAGAAGTCGCTGGAGCCGTTGCGGTGCTGCGTGAGCTCGCCGGCGATGCCGTCGGGAGGTGAGGGATTGTGTTGCACCTGCGACAGCACGCCCTGCTGAGCGGCGCTCAGGCGTTGTTGCTGCTCCGGACGCAGGGATTGCTGAATATGCGACATCACCGCGCCGGACTGACGCACTTGCTGCGCCCACATCTGCGCGCGAGTGCGCTTGCCCTGGAGCTGCTCGCCAAACTCGGCCATGGTCGCGTCCGCGCCGCTGCCCGCCAGCAACTGCTCAGCCAGTTTCTGCGCTGGCGGCTGGACCTTGAGCAGGTTGTCGAGCTGGCGTTGGATCCCCTTGTTCGAGCGGTCCAGCAACTGCACGAGTGGCTGGACAACCTGAGGCGTGCGCGGCAATTCATCGGGCAGAGGCCTGGCGTCGGCCCGACGGGCGTCGACGGCCTGGTGAGTCGGTGGCGCTGTGAAATCGGCAATTCTCATGGAGGGCTCCCGATCAAGTCGCTTTTCCGATGACTTCAATCCGTGACTGGAACAGCTGCATCACGATCTCCATGAGTTTTTGCAACAGTGCCGCATCCGACGAGTCCTTTTGCCCGACTTCATCGCCCAGGCTTTTCTGCGTGTTGTGCGCGCTTTGCTGCAGGACCTCCTTTTCCCGCGCGGCGTGTTCGCCGATGCGCACCATGCTGGTCACCACCTGGCTCAGGCTCATCGACATCGCGTTGAGTACGCGGCCGATCTCCAGTCGCTTCTCGATGCCCTTGCCGCTCGTCTGGCTCAGCCAGTCGGAGGTGCGGCCGACGTTCTGCGCCTTGATGATTTCACTGTCGAACCAGGCTTGTTCCCGGGCGTTCAGCGTCGAACCCTGGGGTTTGAAATCGACGGTTTGCATTCGGGCAAAATCATCGAATACCGTGATTTTGTAGGCAGTGTCCGGATTCCAGTCATCGCGAACACGCGCCTGCTGCAAGTCACGCTCGACGATGCCGGCGTCGAGGGCATTGCGCTGGTGCAGGTCGATATCGGCTTGCTTGAGCCCTTGCCCCTGGAACGTCTTGAGCAGCGCAAATCCGGCGATGGTACCGGAGACCACGGCGGCGGTGATGGCGCTGAACATCGCCGCCTTGCCCGACTCGACGATGGCCGCGCCCTGGGCCTTGGCGGCATCGGCGGCCATCACGCTGAAATGCCCGCGCAGTTGGGCGTTGGCGACCCGCGCGACATTTAACGCGATGATCGCGGCGACCAGCACGTTCGCGTGTTTTTCCCAGGCACCGGGATCGAACAGCAGATTGTTGCGCACCTCCTCACCCACCGTCAGCGTGGCCGCGAGCAAGTCCTGCTGATCGGACCCGGTGGGTTGATAGCCGTCGATGCCACGTTCAAGCTCCGCTGCCGAAACGCCAGGAACGGGCGGGTTGGCCAGCACCTGGCCCTGCCCCACCACACCCTTCAAGGACGAGTCGCCGGGCGACAGCCAGACCTTTTCGGCGCCTGCCGTGCTTCGCGACGGCATGACGACACCCAACGCAGGCACTGCATTTGTACTCATGAGCAACTCCTTCTATCGGTGAATTCAAACCTGCCGGGCCATTTGCACGCTGACGGCATGGCTGCGTTGCAGGTCGGCAAAGACCTGTTCGATCTGCCGGCCACGATCCTGCATCGCCTTGCCGTAGTCCTCGACGATGCGTGTCAGGTAACGGGTGAGCTCGTCGTTGACCGCCATGTGCACCCGGACATCGGCCAGGTGCCTGGCGGCCTGGGCCTGATGCACGCCACTCTGTGTACCCATCACGCCCTGCGCGCCGACGCCGCCGAATTCGGTGACCGCCTGGGCCACCTCGACCCTGGCGACGTAGCGGGCCAGTGCCACGGGGTCCGCGCCCCGGCTGACGAAATGGCGTAGTTGACTGAGCATCTGGGTCAGCGTGTTGCCCATCGACGACGCCAACTGCCGCGCGGCCTGCACTGCCGCCGGTGCGGCCTGGGCCACCACCGAGCCGATTTTCGAAGCAACGGCACTGAGCAGCGGCCCGATCACCTTGATCCCGACCATGACCGTGAGCACGATGGCGGCCAGTGTGGCGGCGATGCCCGCAATCATCCCGGCGATTTGCCCGATGTCTTCGGCTGTCTTGGCGTCGACGCCAAACGCCATCAACGTCTTGGTGTACAGGTCGGTAAACAGCTTCACGGCTTCCTGCATCACCGTGGTCAGCGGTTTCATCACCTCGGCCATGAACGATGCGCCGGTGAGTTCCCGGGTCACCTCGTCCGCAATCATGATGGCGGCGCCGATGACCCCGACGGCGATCAATACCGGGTTGACCGTCAGGACGCCCGCCACAATGGTGGCGATGGACACCAGGGCACCCACGACTTTACCGACGCAGCCCATGGTCTTTTGCAACGCTTCGGCCTTGCGCACTTCCTCCAGGTACTGCTGCGATTCAAGCTGCATTTTTTCCTGCAATCTGGCCTGCAGTTGCAGCAACAGCTCCTGATTGAGCGCTTCCTTGTTCTGCGCGGAATCGCCCAGCAGCTCGATGAGTTTCAAGCGGTTCAGCAGCGCCAGCGCACTGGCGCTCAACGCCTTTTCATCGGCCTGCTTGAGCGGAGCGCCCGCGACACCTGCCTCCACCACCTGGCCAGTCAGGAGCAGCAGGTTTTTCGCGGCGGCATTGGCGGTCTCGATCAGCTTCAAGTGGGCATCGGTGGCCGTTTGAACAGACTGGGTCGCGGTCGTCAGCTCACCCTTGAGCCGGTCGCGCCGCGCCAACTCGCTCGCATACTCCGGTGATTCGGCGGCCAGGCTGGCCAGACGGGTTTCGCTGGCATCCCGCTGGCCCTGAACGCTCTGCAGGCGCTCACGTTGTTTCTCCAGTTGCTGCAGACTGTTTCCCACCGCGCCCTCGGCAGTTTCCAGCGCCGTCACGGCCAAAGTGTATTGAGTGGCGAGTTTTTCCTGGCCCTGCTGCCGGGCGCCAGCCAGGCTTTGGGCCATCGCCAGCCGACTCTTCAGCTTGTTGATGTCGACCTCGCCGATCAGTTCGCTGATCATCGCCATCAGCAGCGTGAACAGATCGCCCTGCGCGGCTTTTCCAATGTCCCGTGCCATGGGCGGGTGCAATTGCGGTCGTCCCGGGGCCGGCGCGGACTGACCGGGTTCGGCGTGGTAATTCACCGACATCAGGGCGCCCAGCGCCTCCTGGCCCGCCTTGCGATAATCCACCCGGGCGGCGATTGCATCGCCCGTGAAAGTGTCGGAACGGCCAGACCCAAACACAGAGGCCGGATTCATTGTGCGGCTGATGTCACTCATGTTCAGTCCTCCGAACAGTCCTTTTCGAGGGGGCCCAATGTGTCCAGATACACCTGGGCCTGGTGGCGCAGGTCCTCCTGCGTCGCCTGGTCGAGTACGTACTCGAAACACAACCTGGCCTTGGCGATCCGGCCCAGGGCAAGCTGACACTGGCCGGTGTACAGCATCGGTCGGTAGTCGTTGCGGCCCTGGGCGAAGGCGATGGCATAGAGGTCGATGGCTTTCTGGTGGTTGCACTTGAGTTGATGCACCGCCGCCAACCCCATCCAGTAATGGCTGTTGTAAAAATCGTAGATGCACAGGAAATGAAAGAACTTCTCGGCATCGTCCAGGCGCCCCTGCTCATAGAACTTGAACGCGAAGGCGTACAGGTCATCCATGTGCTCGTCGCTCAAGCCCTGAACCTGCTTCAACGATGCTCCGGCGAGGACGGCATCGACGATGCCCAGGGCGACCTGCTCGTCTTGTTGGTTGTCACCACTCATCGGCCACACTCCTGAAAAAGTGCCAGCGTCGCCGGCCCGTGCATTGAGCCAAAGCACCGGCAGGGGCGCTGCCAAATTGCGCTCAAAACGCCCGCCGGATTGCCTGTGGGAGCACGCCTGCTCGCGAAACACGGCCAGACAACCCGCGTCATCGTTGACGACCGTCGCCAGCGGGCTCACGCCCGCAGCGATCCGCCATCACGCCTGTTCGACCTGCTCCAGCCAGATCAACAGGCGCAGGACTTCCTCGACTTCCTGCACCTGCAGGAAGCTGTAGCGCTGATGAGTCTTGAAAATGCGGCGGGCCAGGGCCGGGTCGTTGATCACCGGGACGCCGACTTCCCGGGCGTAGGCCCGGACGGCCAGGGCGCGCTGGTTGGTTTCCATCAGGGAGATGAAAGGCAGCACGATGATGTCCGGGCGGAAATACACGCCGATGGCGATATGGGTGGGGTTGGCGATGATCATCCGCGAGCTGCGCACATCGGACCTGACCTGCTCCGACAGCAGCTCCAGGTGCAGGTCGCGGCGACGCCCCTTGAGGTGCGGGTCGCCGTCCAGTTCCTTGTGTTCGCGCTTGACCGCATGCTTGTCCATCCTCAGCTCGCGCATGAACAGCCAGTATTCGCTCAGCGCATCGAGCACCACGATTAACAGCACACAGAGCAGAAACGCCAACACCAGCACCAGCAGCAAGTGGCCCCAGATCGCGAACAGATCCGGGGCGCGGGCAAACAGTTGGGCAAACAGCAAATGCCGCTGAGTGATCCAGACCATCCACAGCGCCAGGGCAAAACTGCCCAGGTACAGCAGCGCCTTCACCGTGTCCTTGAGCGTGCGCAGGCTGAACAGTTTTTTCAGGCCATTGATCGGGTTCAGCGCGCCGAAATTCAGCTTCAAGGCTTCGCTGGCCAGGGCAAAGCCGCTTTGCAGCAACGCCGGTACGGCGCTGGTCAGGACGCACACCACCAGCAGCGGCAGCAGCGCCTTGAGCCCCACGAGCACCAGCGTCGCCGAATACTGTTGCAGGTCGGCGTCGAAATCCCGGGCGATGATGCGTCGATAGACCTCCATGATCTCCAGCAACGAGCTGTTGAATACCATGTAGGCGATGCCGCACAGCGTCAGGCAGGTGACGACCAGATCCCTGGCCTTGAACGTCTGCCCCTTGCGCGAGGCATCGCGCAGGCGCTTGGGCGTGGGTTTTTCAGTCTTCGAGGCGCTGGACGACATCACCCGCCTCCCCGTCAGCGGACAAATAGTGCGCCACCCCTCGGGAGCCGGCGCCCATGCGCAGGACTTCATCGGGCACGTGCGCGCCGAAGTACAGCATCAGCACCATCACCGCCACCAGGCTCTTGACCGTCAGCGACACCGAAAACGCGTTCATCTGCGGCGCATACCGCGACAACAGACCCAGCAGCGCCTCGCTGATCAACAGCGTCGCCACCACCGGCGCGCTGATCACCAGCATCTTGCCCACCAGGGCATCGAGCAGGCCGAACAGCGCGTGCACATTGATCTCGCAGGCATCGACCGGGGCGCACAGGCGATAGCTGTGGCCGACGGTTTCAAGCATCAACCGCATGCCGCCCCCTTCGAGGTACACCACGGCGGCAAACAGTTGCAGGAAGTTCGCCAGCTCCGAGGTATCGACGCCGTTGGCCGGGTCCACGGTGCTGCTGAGCAGGGCCCCACGCTGGTTGTCGATCAGGTTGCCCATGGCGTGCAGGACCCAGAACGGCCAGCACAGCAGGACGCCGAGCAACACGCCAATGCCAGCCTCGCGCAGCAGCCAGCCGAAGAATGCCAGGCTGTCGAGACGCGGCAGCGGCACGCCGACACTGGCCCAGAACCCCGCCGCCACCAGCAGGATCACTGCCTGGCGCGGTGCCCCGGTCAACACGCCGCCGTTGAGAAACGGCAGCATGAAAAAAATCGGCGCCAGGCGTGCAAACCCCAGCAGCGCAACGGCAAACCAGGCATACAGGTCGAAAAACAGGGTCGCTGTCATTCGGCTAGGCCAACGCCAGGCGCATGACTTCACGACTGAAATCGAGCAGGGTTTCACCGTACCAGCCCGAGAGCAAAAACAGGCACGCCGCCACCGCCAGCAACTTGAAACCGAACGGCAGCGTCTGCTCCTGCAACTGGGTCACGGTCTGGATCAGCCCCACGACCAGGCCGACCACCGTGGCGACAATGATCGGCCAGGCGACCATCAGCAGGATCAGGTACAGAGTCTTGTTGCCGGCATACACCAGGTCGTTCATCGGCGCCCCTAGGCCAGCAGCGTCAGGTATTGCCTGACCAGCCCGGTCGACAGCAGCGCCCAGCCATCCAGCGCGACAAACAGCACCAGTTTGATCGGCACCGAGATGATCACCGGACTCATCATCATCATGCCCAGCGCCAGCAGGATGCTGGAAATCACCAGGTCGACGATCACGAAGGGCAGGTACAGGTAAAAACCGATCTTGAATGCGCTTTTGATTTCACTCAGCGCATAGGCCGGCAACAGTGCGAACAACGACGGCGCGGGGGCTTCCTCGACGACTGCACCGGTCTCGTCATCGTCCTGCGCCGCCTGCGCACGCTCGAAGAACCGGGCCAGTTCCGGATCGGTGTACTTGCGCAGATAGTCCTTGTAGCCACCCAGCCCGTTCTCCGCGAAGTTCACCACCGACTCGATGTCGGTGAAGGCCACCGCCTCTTCCTTGTAATAGCCGTAACCCTGTTTCATCACCGGGGTCATGACGAAGATCGCCAGCATCAGGGCAATCGCATTGAGCGTCATGTTCGAGGGCACCTGTTGCAAGCCCAGGGCGTTGCGCACGATGACAAACACGATGGAAAACTTGATGTAGCAGGTGCCGGCGGCCACCAGGAACGGCAACAGCGAGGCGAACGCCAGCAGCGCGATCAACGAAACGTCATTCATCGCGGCGGTTCCGGGCGATACAGCTCCAGCACCTCGACGCCCAACTGTCCGTCCAGTTGCACCAGTTCGCCACGGGCCACGGGCTTGCCATTGGCGCGCACCTCGATCTGCCGCGCGGCGTCGCTCGGCAAGGGAATGAGTTGCCCCTCGATGATCTGCGACAGCGTGCCCAGGTCGATCTCATGGCTGGCCAGCAGAAACTCCAGGCGCACCGGCAAACTCGCCAGTTCGACCGGTGTGGCGATGGGTTCTTCGTCGTGCGTTGATTGCATGTGTAATCCCCCTTGGGTAAACGTGAAAACGCCAATGCATCGACTGGCCAGCCGGCAGTGGTCGGTTCGATGGGTGATGCGCAGAACGTCGCCCGGCCCCAGCCGCGCCCGGTTGCCATGGCTCAGTTGGCTGCTGCCGAGCAGCAGCTCCAGGCGCAGCGGCAGATCCCGCAGCCAGGGCGCCGCTCCCGGCGTGACGGCGCGTACCGTCGGCACCTGCGTCACCCACACCCGGCCCCGTGCGGTGTCGAGCCACGGCAGGTCTTCGCTGGGCAATGCCGACGGGGCGATCAGTTCGATGTCGCGCAACTCGCGGTAAGGCAATGCCGCCTCCGGCAGCAACAAGGGTTGGGGCACGGCCTGGAACAAACAGGCGATGCTGGAGGCCGGGCATTCGTGAGGCAGCCACCCGCGCAGTGATGGCCATGCGTGATGCAGCCAGTCAACGGCGTTGATCAGGCCGCGCCATTCGCCCGCGCGGCCACTGGCGCAAAATCCCAGATAGCCCGGTTGTCGGGTGGGCCGCCCGAGGCCTGCGTGGTGACCGGCGTGGCGCCAGCGTTGCACCACCTGCGCCCTGGCGTGGGCCACCGCCTCGACCCGACGCAACGTCAACGCGCTCATGTGCTGGACTCTTGCGGCTCTTCATCCGGCGATTGCCGGGAGCCCTGGCGTTGCTGCTCGCCACGCTGATCGACCAGCCGCCATCCGGGCTCTCGCAGCTGTTCGAACGGTGCCTTGAGCTGTTCGAAAACCAGCGGGTTGCTCGGACTGAGCAGCAACGGTCGAGCGGGTTCGTCGGGCTCTCGACTGATCGTCACCTGCCCGCTGGCCGCGCCTTTGTTGAAGGGCACCTGCAACAGGCCGGGACCTGGGCCGGGTGGTGTTTCGATCCTCGGCTCGATGGTGGGCCGGGGGACGGGTGCCGGGGGTAACGGGAGCGCGAGTGCTGGGGTGACCGGCGCGGGGCGCGTGCCGTACAGGTTCATTGAGGCGTCGGCAACGACTGTGCCCGCAAGATCATCTGGCGCCCGTGCGGCCGCCTTCGCGAGCAGGCTCGCTCCCACCCGGGATTGCGCTTGCCGGTGAAATCGAGCCTGCTCTCCCCCGCTGGCATGCGACGCCCTGTGAGATTGAGCCTGCTCTCCCACATGGGCATGCCACTCCCCGTGGGCGCGAGCCTGCTCGCGAAAACGCCCGTCCAGTCCCCCCGCATCGCCCACCTCGGAACCCGATCCCCTGTGGGAGCGAGCCTGCTCGCGAATACGCCCGTCCAGCCCTCCCGCATCGCCCACCTCGGAACCCGATCCCCTGTGGGAGCGAGCCTGCTCGCGAAGACGCCCGTCCAGCCCTCCCGCATCGCCCACATGGGCATGCGACTCGCCGTGGAAGCGAGCCTGCTCGCGAATACGCCCGTCCAGTCCCCCCGCATCGCCCACATCGGAACCCGATCCCCCGTGGGAGCGAGCCTGCTCGCGAATACGCCCGTCCAGTCCCCCCGCATCGCCCACATCGGAACCCGATCCCCCGTGGGAGCGAGCCTGCTCGCGAAGACGCCCGTCCAGTCCCCCCGACTCGCCAGCCGATCGAGTTCGCACGATCAGCGCCGCCAACAAATCCAGCACACCTTGCGGTAATTCCTCCACCTGCACCGGGACCCGCCGGTCGTGCAGCCCATCGGCAATGCCTGCGTCATCGGGCACCACGCTGTGAGCCGGGCCGGGTGAAACGGTGGTTATGTCTTTCATCGCCGCGCTCCACTCATCTCTTCCGTCTCCCGTTCTTCACGGCGAAGCTGTTCCAGCCGTTGCACCCGCAGCCGTTGCTGCAGCGAACGAACGCAGCTGTCATGTTTGCGCCGCGCCTCACGTAAGTGTTCGCGTTGCCGGAGCAACGACTGCTCAAGTTGTCTGCACTGCCCGGCCACGTGGTCACGCTCCAGGTGCAGCAGGTCAAGCTGCCGCCGGAGCAGCGCCTGGTGGCGCAACAGCGCCAGCAACTGCGCGTAATCGAGGGTGATGTCGCTGGCCTGATGGCTGGCCAGCAGGCTGCGCAGTGAGACCTCCTGTTCCGCGAAATCGCTGAGTTCGCGCAGCAACGGCTGCAACTCTCGTTGTGTCTGCAACAGCGCCCGCTCGGCACGTTGCCAGCGCGACTGCTGGAGCGACAGCAGGCGTCGCAGCTCAGGCCAGCAGTTCATTGAGGCTCCGCAGGGTGTCGTCAGGCGTGCACCGCTCAGCCGTCGGCTGACGCAGCCAGTGCATCAGGGCTTCGCGGCGCTGCAACGCCTGATCGCTGGCGGCATCCGCGCCCGGGGTGTACTCGCCCAGGTCGAGGAATACCTGCAACTGCTCCAGGCGGGCCAGGGTGTCCCGGGCCGAAGCCGCCGACGCCTGCACCTGGGCGCTGCTGACTTGGCTGGCGACGCGGCTGACGCTGCGCAAGACGTCGATCGCCGGGTAGTGCCCTTTGGCGGCCAGGGTTCGGCTGAGGCAGACATGACCGTCGAGAATCGAGCGGATCTCTTCGGCGATCGGGTCCGGCTCGTCGTCACTTTCCAGCAGCACCGTATACCAGGCGGTGATGCTGCCCGTGGCGGTCACACCCGGGCGTTCCAACAGGCGCGGCAGTGCGTCGAACACCGACGCCGGGTAACCGCGACGGGCCGGCGCTTCACCTGCGGCCAGGGCCAGGTCGCGGCGCGCGCGGACGTAGCGGGTCAACGAGTCCAGCAACAACACCACGCGCCGGCCCTGGTCGCGAAAATACTCGGCAATGGTCGTGGCCAGCAGCGCCGAATTGCAGCGATCCACCGAGGAAAAATCCGAGGTGGCAAACACCACCACGCAGCTCGAGCGTCGGGGCGACTGGCGCAGGTGTTCGATGAACTCGGTCACCTCGCGCCCGCGCTCGCCTATCAGGCCGACGACAAACACGTCGGCATCGCTGTGGCCGATCAGCATGTTGATCAACGTGGTCTTGCCCGACCCGGCCGCCGCGAACACGCCGATGCGCTGACCGACCCCGCAGGTCAGCAAGCCATCGATGACCCGGATGCCGGTGTCCATCGCCTGTACCACCGGCCGCCGCTGGTGGTACGCCGGTGGGTCGGCGTCCACCAGGTAGTCTTGAGGCGCAACGTCTGCCGACGGCGCCAGTCGCTCCACCACTTGCCCCTGGGGGTCGACCACGCTGCCGAGCAGGGCCTCGCTGCAACGCAGGTGCAAGGTCGAGCCCGTCGGCACGATCATCGATGCCCTGGACAACCCCCGGCCATCACCCAGCAGGCTGAGCAACACCGTACCGGGTTTGAAACCGATCACCTGCGCCCGCGCCGCCACCTGCGGCGAACGCCAGTGGCGGCGCACCTCGCAGACTTCACCGATCACCACATCGTCCAGCGCCGCTTCGAGCAAGGCGCCGCTCAAGCGCAGCGGGTGCGCCGCCCGCCGCTCCAGCCGCGGGTGGCTCGGTGTTCGCCAGGTGTCATCAGGCAGCAAGTCGTTCATGGGTCGAGTGGGCTCAGAGGGTCTTGAGGACGTTGACCGAAACGGTCTCGGATATTTCGCCGAACGACATCACGTCCAGCTCGCGGAACCGCCCTTCGATCAGCTTCTTGATATAGCGCCGCACATCCACCGAACACAGCAGCACCATGTCCTTGTGCGCGATGTGCAGGCTGTCCAGGCCGACGCTCAGGCGGTCCATCAACTCTTGCGCTTCCGCCGGCTCCAGGTTGATGAAACTGCCGCCCGAGGTCTGCCGGATTCCCCGGCGCACCACCTCTTCGAAGTCCGGCGACAGCAGCAGGACGCGCAGGTCATTGCCATGGGCGAACTTGTTGCTGATGTAGCGCGCCATCGTCCCGCGAACGTGTTCGACCAACGCCAGCACGTCCTTTTCCCGCGAGGCCCAGTAGGCCAGCGACTCGAGGACCAGCTTCAGGTTGCGCACGGAGATGCGTTCGCCGACCAGGCGTTGCAGCACTTCGGCGATCTTCTGCACGGTGACGTGGCGATACACTTCCTTGAGCAGGTCGGGATAGCGACTCTCCATTTCGTCGAGCAGGTGCTTGGTCTCCTGCACTCCGAAAAACTCCTGGATGTTGCGTGCCAGTAACGTCACCAGGCAGCGATAACACTCCTCGTCGGCCGCTCGCAGCTGATAGCCCAATTGCTGCACCTGCGCCCGGTCGACGGCGCCGACCCACACGCCGCCCTGGCGATTGCTGTCCTGGCCGCGCACCAGGGAGAACCCCAGGGGTTCAAGGTCCGGCGAGTAGTCCAGCAGGCGCCAGTGGTCGAAATGGATGTCGAACTGCTCGGCCCGCACTTCATTGATCAGCACCGCCACCTGGTGCGCCGGCAAGCCGTCGTTGCCACGCAGTTGCGGCTCGGGGATGCGCAAGCCGTAATCGACGAAGAACTGACTGCGAAATCGCGCGGCCCAACGGGCCCGGGTCAACACCTCCAGTTGCGCGGTGGGCACCAGCAGCATCAGGGCGACGGTTTCAGTGGCGAGGGTGTCGATGTTCTCAAGCAACCCCGACCCGACGTGCAGCGCGTCCTGCTCGCTGGCGCCGACACGCGGGGCGCCCTGCCCGCCGACCGGCCGCAGGCGGAAAAACACCACCAGCGCCAACAACGCGGCGATGGGCACGAAGGTCAGCAGCGGAAAGCCCGGCAGCAGGCCGACGCCCAACGCCAGCAACGCAGTCACGCCGATGACGAACGGGTTGCCCAGGGTCTGCGCGAGCATGTTGCGCCCCAGGTTGCTGTCGTCACCGTTGACGCGGGTGACGATGAAGCCGGCGCCGATGGCGATCAACAGGGCCGGAATCTGCGCCACCAGGCCATCGCCGATGGTCAGCAGGGTGTAGGTCGACAGGGCGGTGGACGTGTCCATGCCCAACTGCCCGACACCGATGGCCATGCCCCCGATGAAGTTGACGAAGATGATGACGATGCCGGCGATCGCGTCGCCCTTGATGAATTTCATGGCGCCGTCGAAGGCACCGTACAACTGGCTTTCGCGCTCCAGCACGTTGCGCTTGTCCCTGGCCTCTTCGGCGCTGATGGCGCCCGCCTTGAGGTCGCCGTCGATGCTCATCTGCTTGCCCGGCATGCCATCCAGCGAGAAGCGCGCCGCGACTTCGGCGACCCGCTCCGAGCCTTTGGTGATCACGATGAACTGGACGATGGTGACGATGGAAAAAATCACGAACCCCACCACCAGGCTTTCGCCAATCACGAACGTCCCGAACGAGGCGATGATCTCGCCGGCGTCGGCCTGGCTGAGGATCAGGCGGCTGGTACTGATCGACAGCGCCAGGCGAAACAGCGTGGTCAACAGCAGCAGCGCCGGAAACGTCGAAAAGGCGAGGATGCGTTCGATGTAGAACGAGCCCATGAACACCAGCAGCGAAATGACGATGTTCAGGCCGATGAGAAAATCCACCAGCGCCGTCGGCAAGGGAATGATCAGCATGGCGATGATCATCACCATCAGTGTCAGGATCAGCAGCTCCGGGCGCGCGCCAACGTTGCGCAGGAACCCGTTGAGCAGGCCGCTCATGCGTCACCGCCAGCAGGTCGTCGCAGACCTTCATGGCCGAAGGCGATGTCAGCCAGATGGGTGAATTGCTGCGCCAGGCGTTGCGGCGCGTCTGCCTCGGCGAACAGCGACAAAGGCAATTGCAGGCTGAACCGCCGCACGGTGTTCAACAGTGTCGAGCGCTCAGGGTGCGGGCTCAACCGCAGGCTGTCGCCGAGCACGCCGAACAGCAACGGGTCGAGTTCATCCGGGCAGGTCAGCAGGCCCAGCAGGAACACCAGCCAGTCGGCTTCCTCGGAGTTGTGCCGGCGGATCAACGAATCGCCGAGCAGACCACCGATGAACTGCGCCTCGGCTGAACGCAGGCGCTTGAGTTCGCTCAGCCGGGCCAGCAACCGGCCAAACTCCAGGCGTGAACAGCTCGGGTCCTGGGCGCCGATATCAGTGAGCAGCGCCGCCTCGATGAACGCCAGCACCTGCAAGCGCCGGGCCGGGCCGTAAAGCGCGATCCAGTGCTGATAACTGTCGAGCGGCCCGTCATCGCACTCGAGAAAATCCCGATACGTTTCACGCAGCAACGCGGCCCGCACGGCCAGGCTCGCGCCGAACAACCGGGCCTTGAGCGCGGCATTGATCCCGGCCTTCAGGCGCTTGGGTGGCGCCTGGGCGACCACTGCCTGCAACAGGGTCTCCAACCGTTGCCGACTGACCCCGTCCAGCGTCTTGCGGCGCAGCAGCTCACGCAGCACCCATGTCAGGTCGCTGTCATCGGCAAACAGCTTGCGCGCTGTCGTCAACAAACGGGCGACGGAGGCGTCGGCGAGTGGCGCCAGCCTGAGCAGTTGCTGCACCTTGGGCAGCGGATCGTCGTCCAGGACCCGCTCGAAATTGTCCGGCAGGCTGTCGGGTTTCAACTCGAACTGCCGTCGGCCTCGAAACTGGGTGAGCGCGGCGGACATTTCATCGCTGATCTGCACCAGACGCTGGACCCAGGCGGTGGCCGCAGCGTCGTCGAGTTCGGTCTCGACCGACGCCTGGGGCGGCGGTTGCTCGGCGGCCTTCTCGGCGTTGAGCCGCGCCTGGGCCGCCCGGCCAGCGCTGGAAATCGTCGGCAGGATCATGGCTGGGGCCCCCGCAGGTAGCTGCGTCGCACCCGCTCGTGCTGTTGCGGGGTGAGCAAACGCGCAGCCGGCTCGACGACATTCGGCTCCAGCGCATCGCGGATTTCCCTGGGCTGAATCAGGAACACTCGCACGGTGTTGGCCGAGCGGCTCTGCCGATAGCTGAACAAGCGACCGATCCATGGGATCGAACCGAGCACCGGTATCCGGCCGATCTGTTCGCTGTGATCATCGCGGGTGAAGCCACCCACCAGCAGGCTCTTGCCCGGTGGAACCCGCGCCACCGTGCTGATCCGGGTGCGACCGACGGTGGGCAATGCACTCGGTTGCTCGCCGCGGTCGGGGTTGTCGATCTGGCTGCCGTCCTCGATGGTGAGCGACATTTCGATCTCGTCGGTCTGGGCGAAACGCGGCAGCACGTTCACCAGCGTGCCGTAGGTCACGTGTTGCAGATCGACACTGCGCTCCCCCACCAGCGGCGCATAAAAGGTGCGATTGTTGTCGAAAATCGCCGGCACGTTCTCCTGCGTCAGGATCATCGGCCGCGACACCACGTTCGCCCGGTCGGTGCGTTCCAGGGCCAGGATCCGCGCCACGAACGACGCACCGTTGAGGGTGGTGGTCGAGCCGGTGTTGAGCGATACACCGAACTTGCCGCCCACCTTCGACGCCCCTTGCCAGTTGATGCCCAACTGATTGAGCTCGTCCTTGTGCAGGTCGATGATCCACAGCGAAAGCTCGACGTGACGCTTGGGCGTGTCCAGCGCACTCACCAGGTTCTCGATAAAGCGCACCTGCTCTGGCAGGCCCTTGACCAACAGGCTGTTGGTGTCGGGGTAGGCCACGACCCGGATATTGCCGGCCGCCATGTCGCGGGCAAGGATGCGCGGTGCGGACGGGTCCTGTTCCGACAGCGTGGTCGCCAGGCCGAGCAGCGGAAACTCCGGCGCAACCGCCTGGCGTTCAGGCTGGGCCTGGGCGACGGTGGATTCGACGCCATTGCGCTCGCCGCGCAGCAAATCTTCGATCACGGTCGCCAGGCCCGGGATGGTGATCTTGTCGTCGCGTAAATCGTACTGGCGGTTGCCGACAAAGGTGTTGCGCACCTGGATCACGCCGATCTGCTGTTTGCCCAGCATCAGTTCCGAGCGCTGGTTGTCCATCATCCCGGCGGCCTGGATCACCAGATCGACATACATCGGCGGCCCGGACACATGGAACGTGCGCAGGCCATCGTGGCGTAACGGGTAGCGCCGATCGTACAACCCGGAGCGTTCGAGGAACGCCTTCAGGTTCGCCACGGTCAGGGTCTGCAGCGCCATCATCGAGCTTTTGAACTCGCCGGCGTCGTACAGGTAGATCGCCTGGCCGTCGCTGTACCAGATCAAGCCCATCTGCGCGCTGACCCGTTCGAACACCTGTTGCGGCGCGCGCAGGTCGAAGGTGCCCGAGATGCGCTTGGCCGCCGCGCTCTTGCTGACGATGACCGGCTTGCCCAACGGGCCGGACAGCGCACTGAAAAAGCTGCGCACGCTCTGTTCCCGGGCTTCGAAATTGTCTTCGCTGGCCTGGGCGCACCATGGCGCGAGCAGCCAGCCCATCGACAGGCAGACGGACAGCAGCGCGATGATTCGGCGGTTCATCGGCTCACTTTCCCGGCAGGTAGGTGATGTCGCACAGACTGCTGGGCGTGAACCCCACCAGCTGGCGAATTTCTCTCGAGAAATGCGAAGACGAGGCGAAGCCCAGTTCCAGCGCGACATCGGTCAGCGAACCGCCCTGCAGACTCATGTTGAGCAACGCCCGGGCCGTGCGCCAGCCGCGCAATTCAGGCTTGGCGGCCTTGCCCAGCGCCTGGCGGCACAGGCGCCGGAAGTGCGACACCGAAACGCCGTAACGCTGCGCCAGGTCCGCGAGTTTTTCGCTGCGGGTGCCCTGCTCCAAGAGGAATCGCACCAGCTCGTAACTCTCGGTGTGCCGCAACACGTTGGCGAAGGCCTGGAAGGCCGGGCTACCGCCCAGTGCCTGCGCGATGTACCAGTGCTCCAGGGCACGGTCCGAGCGAACGGTGTCCAGGCTCACCGGCAACGACGCCCATGAAGCGGGGTTTTGCCGTTGGCCGATCAACGCATCGCTCAGGTCGATGAACACCTGCAATTTCACCAGCCGCGCCGGCGACAACGGCAGCACCTGCACCTCGCCACCGTGCAGGTGCAGTTCGTCGTTGACCGCGACCAACCCTTCCCAACCACCGGGCAAGCGACTGCACGGCGTCGTCCCCAGGAGCAGGTTCGACCTGCCGACACGCAAATGCATCACGCGTTCGCCACAGCGACCGCCGGGGATGGGTGTGAGGTGAAGGGGTTCGGGGGGCATGCCCATCTGCTGTTCGGCCTGACGAGGAAGGTTCGGCAGGATGAAAGACCGGGCCCGGGAAGTCCTGATGAAAAACTGATGAACGCCGCTCTGGCATATGCCTTGCACCCCCACATACATCAGCACTCATGGCAACGGCGCGATGAGTGTCAGGACAACGGCGTCGTCACCCGGCCTTGCATGCGAGGACGCGGGACGACGCTTTTTTTTGCAAGGTGAAGACGCGATGAACGAACCATCAGCCGGCCCATTGGCCTGGGTCAACGGCAGCGATGCCCCGGAAAAGACCGAAATCAATCTCGGTTTCATGGCCCTGAGCGACTGCGCCTCGGTGGTGGTCGCCGCCACCCAGGGTTTCGCCCAGCCTTACGGGCTGACCTTGAACCTCAAGCGCCAGTCATCCTGGGCCAACCTGCGGGACAAACTGGTCAGTGGCGAACTGGATGCCGCCCACAGCCTCTATGGCCTGATCTATGCGGTGCACCTGGGCATCGGCGGCGTGGCCGCCACCGACATGGCGGTGCTCATGGGGCTGAACCAGAACGGCCAGAGCATCAACCTGTCCCAGGGGTTGCAGGCGCTGGGCGTGACCGGTCCTGAGGCACTGGACCGCCACGTGCACCAAACTCGACCAAAACTCACCTTTGCCCAGACCTTCCCGACCGGCACCCACGCCATGTGGCTGTATTACTGGCTGGCGAGCCAGGGCATCCATCCCTTGCACGACGTCGACAGCGTGGTGGTGCCTCCGCCGCAAATGGTCGCGCACCTGCAAGCGGGACGGATCGACGGTTTCTGCGTCGGTGAGCCCTGGTCCGCCAGCGCGGTGAAGCAGAACCTCGGCTTCACGCTGGCCACCACCCAGACCATCTGGCCCGACCACCCGGAGAAAGTCCTGGGCTGCACCCGCGCCTTCGTCGAACAATACCCCAACACCGCCCGGGCACTGGTGATGGCGATCCTGCAAGCCAGTCGCTTCATCGAGCAAAGCAGTGAAAACCGCCGCAGTACCGCGCAGCTGCTGAGCGCCCCGCAGTACCTCGACGCGCCGCTCGACTGCATCGAGCCGCGATTGCTCGGCGATTACGTCGACGGCCTCGGCAATCGCTGGCAGGACCCGCACGCCCTGCGCC
Organism: Pseudomonas sp. IT-P12; assembly: GCF_949767465.1. Taxonomy (NCBI): domain Bacteria; kingdom Pseudomonadati; phylum Pseudomonadota; class Gammaproteobacteria; order Pseudomonadales; family Pseudomonadaceae; genus Pseudomonas; species Pseudomonas sp. IT-P12. Next base: position 644,099 of record NZ_CATKPY010000021.1, read on the forward strand.
TGCATGGCAATGGCGAAGTGAACCTGCCGTACCTGTCCGACGGCATGTGGTTCATGACTCAGTTCCGCCGCTGGGGCTTGCTGCGGGACGACCCGGACTACCTCGCGGTGGCCCGGCAGGTCCAGCAACTGGACGTGTACAAAGAGGCCGCCAGCGCCGTCGGCATCGCGGCGTCGAGCCTGGAAATGCGCAGCAGCCAGTTGATCGACGGCAAGATCTGGGATGGCTCGGACCCTGTCGGCTACGCCCGTGGTTTCAAGCTGCATGCCATGAGCGACAGCTCGCCCCTACTCGCCAGCCGCTGACAGGAGACTGCGAACATGTTGCGTATCCTGCTGATCAATGACACCGCGAAGAAAGTCGGCCGGCTGAAGGCCGCCCTGACCGAAGCCGGATTCGAAGTGATCGACGAATCCGGCCTGACCATCGACCTGCCCGCACGCGTCGAAACGGTGCGCCCGGACGTGATCCTGATCGATACCGAGTCACCGAGCCGCGATGTGATGGAACAAGTGGTCTTGGTCAGCCGCGACCAACCGCGCCCGATCGTGATGTTCACCGACGAGCATGACCCCGATGTGATGCGCCAGGCGATCAAGTCCGGGGTCAGCGCCTACATCGTCGAAGGCATTCACGCCCAGCGCCTGCAGCCGATTCTGGACGTGGCCATGGCCCGCTTCGAAAGCGACCAGGCCCTGCGCGCCCAGCTCCATGCCCGCGACCTGCAACTGGCCGAGCGCAAGCGCATCGAGCTGGCCAAGGGGCTGCTGATGAAAATGAAGGACTGCAACGAGGAAGAGGCCTACACCCTCATGCGCCGCCAGGCCATGAGCCGGCAGCAGAAGCTGATCCAGGTGGCGGAGCAGATTATCGCGATGAGTGAGTTGCTCGGCTGAGGTTCTGTATCGCCCTTTCTGGCCCCATCGCGAGCAGGCTCGCTCCCACAGGGATCTTTTGAGCACCGAAAACCCAGTGTGGGAGCGAGCCTGCTCGCGATAGGGGCGACTCGGTTTCGAAGTGTTGGCACAGATCTCGCTAAGTAATCGGCACAGGTAACCAACGGCGGTTGCCCCACCTACGACAAAGACGTCGCTCACCTGATTGGCCCATGGCGAATCCGGTGGCGGCGTTTTTTTGTTTTGGCCCCACAGCCCGGGGCCGGTGGTGCGGCCGTTGCGGCCTCCCACCTGCAAGCTCATGACTCCTTCTCGAGACGACTCACAGCTGAGGTGCGCGATGAATTCAAGCTTCTGGAAATCCGGCCATACCCCGACCCTGTTCGCGGCCTTTCTCTATTTCGACCTGAGCTTCATGGTCTGGTACCTGCTGGGCCCACTGGCAGTGCAAATTGCCGGCGATCTGCACCTGACCACGCAACAACGGGGCATGGTCGTCGCCACGCCGATCCTGGCCGGCGCCATCCTGCGTTTCATCATGGGCATGCTCGCCGATCGCCTGTCGCCCAAGACCGCCGGGCTGATTGGCCAGGTGATCGTCATTTGCGCGCTGTTCGGCGCCTGGAAACTGGGTATCCACAGCTACGAACAGGCGCTGGTGCTGGGTCTGTTCCTCGGCATGGCCGGTGCTTCCTTCGCCGTGGCCCTGCCGCTGGCCTCGCAATGGTATCCGCCGCAGCACCAAGGCAAGGCCATGGGCATCGCCGGGGCCGGTAACTCGGGCACCGTGCTGGCGGCGTTGATCGCTCCGGTGCTGGCGGCTGCGTTCGGCTGGAGCAACGTGTTCGGTTTCGCCGTGATCCCGCTGGTCCTGACCCTGATCGTCTTTGCCTGCCTGGCGAAAAACGCGCCCGAGCGGCCCAAGGCCAAGTCGATGGCCGACTACTTCAAGGCCCTGGGCGACCGCGACAGCTGGTGGTTCATGTTCTTCTACTGCGTGACCTTCGGTGGCTTCATCGGCCTGGCCAGCGCCCTGCCCGGCTACTTCAACGACCAATATGGCCTGAGCCCGGTCACCGCCGGTTACTACACTGCGGCCTGCGTGTTCGGTGGCAGCCTGATGCGCCCGTTGGGCGGTGCCCTGGCCGACCGTTTCGGCGGCATTCGCACCTTGCTGGGCATGTACACGGTGGCGGCGATCTGCATCGCGGCGGTGGGTTTCAACTTGCCAAGTTCCTATGCGGCCCTGGCCCTGTTCGTCTGCACCATGCTCGGTTTGGGTGCGGGTAACGGCGCGGTGTTCCAATTGGTGCCTCAGCGCTTCCGCCGCGAAATCGGTGTGATGACCGGGTTGATCGGCATGGCCGGCGGCATCGGCGGCTTCGCCCTCGCGGCCGGGATGGGCGCGATCAAGCAGAGCACCGGCAGCTATCAACTGGCCTTGTGGTTGTTCGCCAGCCTCGGCGTCCTCGCCTGGTTCGGCCTGCATGCCGTCAAGCGTCGCTGGAGGACCACCTGGGGTTCGGCCGCTGTCACCGCCGCACGGGTCTGAGGCCTGAATGAGCCTGCAGCTGAGTTTCGCCGAAGCCAGCGCCATCGGCCCCCGCGAGGAGAACCAGGACGCCCTGCGCCTGGTCACGCCGGCACCGGCGCTGGCGGCGAGCAAGGGTTACCTGTTCGCCATCGCCGACGGCGTCAGCCAGTGCGCCGATGGCGGGCTGGCTGCCCGCTCGACCTTGCAGGCATTGGCCCTGGACTATTACGCCACCCCGGAAACCTGGGGCGTCGCCCAGGCGCTGGACCGCCTGTTGCTGGCGCAGAATCGCTGGTTGCAGGCCAACGGCGGCGGGCAACCGCTGCTGACCACGGTCAGTGCCCTGGTCATGCGTGGCCGGCGGTTCACCCTGGCCCATGTCGGCGACTGCCGGGTGTACCGCTGGCACGCCGATCAGTTGCAACGGATCAGCGAAGACCATGTCTGGGACCAGCCGGGCATGCAGCATGTGCTGAAACGCGCCCTGGGTCTCGACCAGCATCTGGTGCTGGATTTCCTCGACGGCGAGTTGCGCCTCGATGAGCGTTTCGTGCTGCTCAGCGACGGCATCTGGGCCGTGCTGGGCGACACCGCCATCGCCGCCATCCTGCGCGATCAACCGGACCTGCAGAGCGCCGCGCAAACCCTGGTGAATGCGGCGCATCTGGCCGGCAGCCAGGACAATGCCAGCGCCCTGTTGGTGCGGGTCGATGCCCTCGGCGAAACCAGCATCGGCGATGCGCTGATTCATTTGCAGCAATGGCCCTTGCCGCCTGCGCTGAAACCGGGCCAGGTCTTCGAGGGCTGGCAGGTCGAAGGGATCGTCGGGCAGAGCCAGCAGTCGCGGCTCTATCGGGTCCGCGACGCCCAGCAACAACCCTGGCTGTTGAAAACCCTGCCGGCGGCCCTGCACGACGATCACCTGGCCGGGCAGGCGTTGCTGTCCGAGGAATGGTTTCTCAAACGGGTCGCCGGGCGGCATTTCCCCGAAGTGCACGCCAGCAGTCAACGCCAGCATTTGTATTACGTGATGCGCGAATACGCCGGTTCGACCCTGGCGCAACGGGTTGAAGGCAATGCAACGCTGCCGCTGGCGCAATGGCTGGACCTGGCAGAGCGCCTGCTGCGCGCGGTGGGCATGCTGCATCGCCGGCAGATCCTGCACCGCGATATCAAGCCGGAGAACCTGCTGCTGGGGGACGACGGCGAGCTGCGCCTGCTGGACTTCGGCCTGGCCTACTGCCCCGGCCTGTCCGAGGATCAGCCTTCGGCGTTGCCCGGAACGCCCAGCTACATCGCACCGGAGGCCTTTCGCGGTGATCCACCCACGCCGCAACAGGACTTGTACGCGGTGGGCGTGACCTTATATTTCCTCCTGACCGGGCACTACCCCTACGGCGAAATCGAAGCCTTCCAGCGTCCACGGTTTGGCGTGCCGGTCAGTGCCAGTCGCTACCGCCCCGACTTGCCGGAATGGGTCGCACACAGCCTGGAACGTGCGGTGGCGGCGGACCCGGGGCAACGTTTCGAGACGGCAGAGGAATGGCTGCTGGTATTGGAACAGGGTGAACGGCGAAGCCTGAGCGTGAGACCCAGACCGCTGCTGGAGCGCGAGCCGTTGAAGGTGTGGCGGACGTTGGCGTTGTTTTCGTTGGTGGGGAATTTGGTGTTGTTGGTTTTGTTGGTTCATGGGTAGGGGGGCGTTGAGTTGGGTTTGGTGAATATCCGTTTTATGGGTGATGGCTTATTACGGTTCCGCTCTTACAGCGGGTTACTTGGAAGAGCGCCAAGTAACCAAGCGCTTTTATCCCCTGACGTACGGTGCCTCGCCTAGGCTCGGCATACCCTCGCTCCGGTCCTGCTCCGTGGGCCCGCCGCCATCGGCCATCCATGGCCGGCGGCGGCTAAACCGGCATCCATGCCGGTTTGCCCACTGCGCAGAACCTGCGCTCGGCCTTCCGATGGGGCAGATCAAGATCAAAAGCCAGATCAAAAGCAACGCCAAATGCATAACAGGTCGGCTTTTCTGTGGGAGCGAGCCTGCTCGCGATGGTCGTGAACGATGACACCGGAGCCTGAATGCCTGCGGTGTCTGAACGTTCTCGCGAGCATGCTCGCTCCTACACGGTCCGCGTCCATCTGACGACGCAGATCAAAAGCCGACGCACTCCACTGTAGGAGCGAGCTTGCTCGCGATGTTCGTGAACGATAACGCGGGTCGTCTGAATGCCCGCGGTGTCTGGACATTCTTCGCGAGCAAGCTCGCTCCTACAGGGTCCGCAACTCGAGAGCCAGGCCGGCCGGTAGGCCGCCTCGGGTGCTGTGGCGGTGCACGCCCCCTCGAGAGGCCGAGTGGAGGTTCTGCGCAGTGGGCACCGCGGCAAGGATGCCGCGGTAGCCGCCCCCGGCCATGGATGGCCGATGGCGGCGGGCCCACGGAGCAGGACCGGAGCGAGGGGATGCCGAGCCTAGGCGAGGCACCGAACGTCAGGGGCAGAGCCTTTTGGTTACTTTGGGGCCCCAAAGTGACCCGCCGTAAGGGCGGAACCTTAAGTCGCCGTTACCCCAACAATGGATATTCACCCTGTCCATGAACCGCGATAACAGCCGACCAGCCCATCACCTCTCGCTCCATTACCGGGCAACCCGCTTCGATTCGGTGCACCGCCCAACCCCTGCCCAGACGAAATCCCCAATAAAATCAACGCAGGAACAACTTGGCACAACCGCTGCATTACCTCTTTCATCAAACATAAAGCCCAGCCTTCAACGATGAAGGGTGCGCTTCCCGAGAGAACGGGATCCGGACAAAGGCGTCCTCGCTAGATTACTGGCGGGACGCCTTTTTTGTTTGCGCGCGATTTGTCGAACACGCGGGAGAAGCTGATGAAAAAACTCAAACTGGTGATGATCGGCAACGGCATGGCCGGCGTTCGTACCCTCGAAGAGTTGCTCAAGCTGAGTGACGAGCTGTACGACATCACTGTCTTTGGCGCCGAGCCCCACGCCAACTACAACCGCATCCTGCTGTCGCCAGTGCTGGCGGGTGAGCAAAGCTTCGAAGACATCGTGCTCAACGACCTGAACTGGTATCAGGACCACGGCATCAAGCTGCTGCTCAACCGCAAAGTGGTACAGATCGATCGGATCAAGCGCCGGGTCATCGCCGAAGACGGCACCGAAGCCGAATACGATCGCCTGCTGATCGCCACCGGTTCGACCCCTTTCATATTGCCGATTCCGGGCAACACCCTGCACGGCGTGATCGGCTACCGCGACATCGCCGACACCCGACTGATGATCGACACCGCCAGGACCCACCGCCACGCGGTGGTGATCGGCGGCGGCCTGCTCGGCCTGGAAGCGGCGAACGGTCTGATGCTGCGCGGCATGCACGTCACCGTGGTGCACAACGGCGAGTGGCTGCTGGAGCGGCAACTGGATAACGTCAGCGGCCGTATGCTGCAAACTGCGCTCGAAGCGCGTGGCCTGCATTTTCGTCTACGCGAGCAAACCAGAGCGTTGCACGATGCCGGCAATGGCCGGGTCGGTTCAGTGGAATTCAGCAACGGCGACCTCATCCCCGCCGACCTGGTGGTCATGGCCGCCGGCATCCGTCCGGCGACAGAGCTCGCGGAGGCATCCGGCCTGCCCTGCCATCGCGGGATTCTGGTCAATGACACGATGCAAACCTATGACCCAAGGGTCTATGCCATCGGCGAATGCGCCAGTCATCGGGGTACGGCCTATGGCCTGGTCGCGCCACTGTTCGAACAGGCCAAGGTCTGCGCCAACCACCTGGCCCGCCTGGGCTTCGCCACCTACAAGGGCTCGGTGACTTCGACCAAACTGAAAGTGACCGGCATCGACCTGTTTTCCGCCGGCGACTTCATGGGGGGCGAAGGCACCGAAACCATCACCCTCAGCGACCCGATCAGCGGCATCTACAAGAAGCTGGTGATCAAGGACGACGTGCTGGTCGGCGCCTGCCTGTACGGCGACACGGTGGATGGCGGCGAGTATTTCCAGCAGATCCGCGAGAACCTCGACATTGCCGCCATCCGCGATCGCCTGATGTTCGGCCGCCTGCAACCGAATGACGATGTGCAGCACCACCTGCGGGAAGCCAGCTGATGAACCGCCAGACCACCGCGTCCACCTGCTGCTACTGCGGCGTCGGCTGTGGCGTGCTGATCGAACATGACGGCGAGCACATCCTCGGTGTCAGTGGCGATCCGGCACACCCGGCCAACCTCGGCAAACTGTGCAGCAAGGGCTCGACCCTGCACCTGACCGGCGACCTCACGGCCCGCGCGTTGTACCCGGAACTGCGCCTGGGCAAAGGCCTGGCGCGCAGCCGCACCGATTGGGACAGCGCCCTCGATCACGCCGCCAGCGTGTTCGCCAGCACCCTCGCCGAACACGGCCCGGACAGCGTCGCGTTCTACATCTCCGGGCAATTGCTGACCGAGGATTACTACAGCTTCAACAAACTGGCGCGGGCACTGGTCGGCACCAACAACATCGACAGCAATTCGCGGCTGTGCATGTCATCGGCGGTGGTCGGCTACAAGCGCAGCCTGGGCGCCGATGCCCCCCCGTGCAGCTACGAGGACCTGGAATCGAGCGACTGCGTGATGATTGTCGGCAGCAACATGGCCTACGCCCACCCGGTCCTGTTTCGTCGCCTGGAAGAGGCCAAGGCGCGCCGCCCCGAGATGAAAGTCATCGTCATCGACCCTCGCCGCACCGACACCTGCGATCTGGCCGACCTGCACCTGGCGATTCTGCCGGGCACCGATGTCGCCCTGTTCCATGGGATCCTTTACCTGTTGCTGTGGGAAGACTGGATCGACCGCGACTTCATCGAGGCCCATACCGAAGGGCTCGCGGAACTGAAGGAGCTGGTACGCGACTACACCCCGCAGGTGGTGTCGCAGTTGTGCGCCATCGACGTTGAGCAACTGCAGCAATGTGCACGCTGGATCGGCACCTCCCCCAGCTTCCTGTCACTGTGGTGCATGGGCCTGAACCAGTCCACTGCCGGCAGCGCGAAAAACAGCGCACTGATCAACCTACACCTGGCCACCGGACAAATCGGTCGTCCGGGTGCGGGACCTTTCTCCCTGACCGGTCAGCCGAATGCCATGGGCGGTCGCGAAACCGGCAGCCTTTCCAACCTGCTGCCCGGGCACCGCGAAGCCGCCAATGCCGAACATCGCGCCGAGGTGGCGGCTTACTGGGGCGTCGATCAACTGCCCGAGAACACTGGCCTGCCGGCTGTCGAATTGTTCGAGCAGGTGCGCAACGGCACCATCAAGGCGTTATGGATCGCCTGTACCAATCCCGCGCAATCGATGCCGGACCAGAATGCCGTGCGCGCCGCACTGCAAGCCTGCCCGTTCGTGGTATTGCAGGAAGCCTTTCGGACCACCGAAACCGCCGGGTTTGCCGACCTGCTGTTACCCGCCGCCAGTTGGGGGGAAAAGGAAGGCACGGTGACCAACTCGGAGCGGCGCATTTCCCACGTGCGCCGGGCAGTGGCCGCACCCGGTGAAGCACGTCCCGACTGGGCAATCACCGTGGATTTCGCACAGCGTCTGGAAAAACTGTTACGCCCCGGGCAGCCATCCCTGTTTGCCTTCGACGCCCCGGCGCAGCTCTTCGATGAATACAAACAACTGACCCGTGGGCGTGACCTGGATCTGTCGGGCATCAGCCATGCACTGATCGATCGCCTCGGTCCGCAGCAGTGGCCCTTCCCCGCTGGCGCGAGTGAAGGCACGCCACGGCTTTATACCGACGGGGTGTTCCCCACCGCCAGCGGACGCGCGCGGTTCATCGCCGATCCGTATTGCGCCGCCAAGGAACAACGCGACGGCGACTTCCCGCTGACGCTGATCACCGGTCGCCTGCGCGATCAATGGCACGGCATGAGCCGCACCGGCACCGCCGCGCAATTGTTCGGGCATGTCAGTGAAGCCGTGCTGAGCCTGCACCCGGACGATTTGCAGCAGCATGGACTGCAACCCGGCGAACTGGTCAGCCTGAAAAGCCGTCGTGGCGCAGTGATCGTCGCCGTCGGGGGCGACGACAGCGTGCGCCCCGGCCAGGCATTCCTGCCCATGCACTGGGGGGATCGCTTTCTCAAAGGCGGGGTCAACGCCATCACCCAACCGGCGTTCGACCCGCTGTCCAAACAACCGGAGCTCAAGCACACCGGGGTAAGACTCGACCCCGCAGACTTGCCGTGGACGTTCTTCGCCCTGATCGAAGGCAATGTGCAACACCACTTCGAGACCCTGCGACCGCTCTGTGAGGCGTTTTCCTACGCCAGCCTCAGTCTGACCGGCCGCGAGCGCCCTGCACTGCTGATCCGCGCTGCCAACGCCGCTGCGCCCGATGCACAAGTGCTGCGCGACATCGACCGCTGCCTGGGGCTCGACGAGGGCCCGGTCCTGGCCTACGACGATCCTCGGCGCGCCATCGGCAAACGGGTACGCATCGACAACGGTCGCATCACGGCGATTCGCCTGGCCGGCGAAACCCTTGCCCAACACTGGCTGCAGGACTTGTGGCTGCAAGGCCGTGTCGACGAACCACTGCGTCGCTGGTTGCTCGCACCGCTGAGCGCGCCGCCAGGCAACGCCAGCGCAGCGACCAGCGGCAACAAAACCCTGTGCAACTGCAAGAACGTCAGCCAGGACGCGGTCTGTGCCGGCATCCGCCGTGGCCTGGATCTGCAAGGTTTGAAACAGACGCTGGGCTGCGGCACGCAATGCGGCTCCTGTGTTCCGGAAATCAAGCGTTTGCTGGCCGCCACTGCGCAGCCGGTCGCCGTCACCTCGTGAGGAAAACACTATGAGCGCAAAAGTCTGGCTGGTGGGTGCGGGTCCCGGCGATCCGGAATTGCTGACCCTCAAGGCTGTCCGCGCCTTGAACGAAGCGGACGTGGTACTGATCGACGATCTGGTGAACGAAGCCGTTCTTGAGCATTGCCCTCGCGCGCGGATCATTGCCGTGGGAAAACGCGGTGGCTGCCGCTCCACGCCACAGGCATTCATCCATCGGTTGATGCTGCGTTACGCCCGCCAGGGCAAATGCGTGGTGCGGCTCAAGGGTGGCGATCCGTGCATTTTTGGCCGGGGCGGTGAAGAGGCGCAGTGGCTGCGCGAGCGCGGCGTGGAGGTCGAGCTGGTCAATGGCATCACGGCCGGACTGGCGGGCGCGACACAGTGCGATATTCCGCTGACCCTGAGGGGCGTCGCCCGAGGCGTGACGCTGGTGACGGCGCACACTCAGGATGGCAGCAGCCTGAACTGGAAGGCCTTGGCCCAGGGCGGTACGACCCTGGTGGTCTACATGGGCGTGGCCAAGCTGAGTGAAATACGCGAGCAATTGCTGCTGGGAGGCCTGGCGGCGGATACGCCCGTGGCCATGATCGAAAACGCTTCTTTGGCGCATCAGCGAGAATGCCGCAGCGACCTGAGCGCCATGGAAGAAGACGCCCGTCACTTCGAGCTGAAAAGCCCTGCCATCCTGGTGATCGGCGCCGTCGCCGCTGCAACCAGCCTGTCCTGTGGGAGCGAGCCTGCTGGCGATGAACAGACGCGCGCCATGGGCTAAATTCCACCCAAGCCATCAGCCGGCGCTCTTCAAAACCCAAATCGCAGACAAAGAAAAGCCCGGCCTGAGCCGGGCTTTTCTCAGAGCTGCGAGCTAATTACTTAGCTTGAGCTTCAACCTGCGCTTCTACGCGACGGTTAACAGCGCGACCAGCGTCAGTGGCGTTGTCAGCAACTGGGCGGGATTCGCCGTAGCCAACGGACTGAACGCGGGACGACTCAACACCGTACTGGTTGGTCAGAACCTGCTTAACGGCGTTTGCACGACGCTCGGACAGTTTCTGGTTGTAAGCGTCAGGACCGACGGAGTCAGTGTGACCTTCAACAGTAGTGGTGGTGGATGGGTACTGCTTCATGAAGTCAGCCAGGTTCTTGATGTCGCCGTAGCTGTTGGTTTTAACAACAGATTTGTCGAAATCGAACTTGACGTCCAGCTCTACGCGGACAACTTCAGCAACGGCTGGGCAGCCATCAGCGTCAACAGTGACGTTGGCTGGGGTGTCAGGGCACTTGTCAACGTTGTCGCAAACGCCATCGTTGTCGCTGTCGGAGCAGACTTCAGCCGGTGCTGGAACTGGAGCAGCAGCAGGCTTGGAGCCGCCACCGAAGTTCACACCGATACCGACGCTAGGAGCCCACTCGGTGTCGCCCTTGTCGATGTTGTACTGAGCTTCAACGCCGGCACGGGCGTAGAAGTTGTCAGTGAAGTACAGCTTGGCACCGCCGCCAACGTTGGCGAAGGTGGAACCGTCACGACCACCGCGGTCGTTCTGGCCGATGCTCTGGTCAGAGAAACCAGCGGAGACGTACGGACGCAGCATGTCGCCTGGGTTGTTGAAGTGGTACAGAGCGTCCAGGGCAGTGTTGGAGCCCTTGATGTTCTTGCCAGAGTCGCTACGCACGTTGTGCACTTCGTCGTAGCCCAGACGCAGTTCAACGTCGTCGGTCAGGAAGTAACCAACCGAACCACCGAACAGGTTGCCGTCGTTTTTGAAATCGCGTTGGCTGTCGTAGTACTCTTTCTTCGCGAAACCTTCGATTTCAACTGCGCCTTGGCCTTGTGCCAGTGCGCCGACCGAAGTGGCCGCAATCAAAGAACCAATGGCCAAGCCCAAGGTGTTTTTCAGTTTCATCCGTTAAATCCCCATCTGGTGATTGTGAATCAGTCCCGCAAACCGGGGGACAACTCGGCGGCAATTCTATCAGAACTTGCCTACACGTAAGAGATAATTTGCGCCGAACTAAGTTTCAGCAATACCTGCAAATTTCTCACGCAATTTATCTAGAGCACGTTTGTAACGCATTTTTGTTGCACTCAAGCCCATATGCATGATGTCTGCGATCTCCTGAAACTCCAGCTCTGCGACAAATCGTAGCACCAGAATTTCACGGTCAATCGGGTTCACATGCACCAACCAGCGATCAAGTCCACCCTTTTCCTCGGGTTTCGGCGCCTTTTCTTCAGACGCTTCCTCGAGGGGGTCCAGACTCAAAGCATCCATCAAGCGACGCTTTCGCCGTTCTTTCCGATACTGCGTGATGCATTCGTTGTACGTGATGCTATATAGCCATGTCTTGAACTTCGATTTCCCCTCGAAATTCTTCAGCCCATACAGCACCTTCAACATCACTTCCTGACAGACATCGTCCGCGTCGCGATCGTTCCCAAGATATCGTGCACAGACGTTAAATAATGTTCGCTGGTAACGCCGCATCAATTCTTCATAGGCGCGCGTCACGTGAAACAGCTCGGTATGCGAGCGCGCGACCAACTCCTCATCAGAGAGCTCGCGGGGGTCGTAGCGCGTGGAGAGCGGTTGAGCTTTATTCAAAACAAGTCAGGCCGACAGTCAGGTCAATGTCCGCCGCAGCCCTTCAGGGCATTTCGCGGCGGCATACATTAGCAGGGTTTGCCGGGTTAGCGGCTACTCACATGCTGCTCCAGGAGAATCCGATTGGAGAGAGAGACTAGCTCACCCTCATCGGTCAGCAATGTGGTTTTAACCGTGCCGATCTCCTCGATCTGCCCTTCGACCTCGCCAACACGCACTTGTTGCCCAACCTGATACAACTCACGCACATAGATTCCCGCAAGAATCTGACCGGCAATTTCCCGGCTTCCCAACCCCATGGCCAGCGCGACAGCCAGACCAACGGTAATCAAAACGATCACGATCACATGGTTGAGCAGGTCAGTCTTGACCTCCAACTGGCTGATCGCGACCGAAATACTGATGATGATCACCAGGCCCTGGGCAATCCGCCCCAGGCCCGCCGCGTAGTCCAGGCCCACGCCTTCGGCGGCGCCACGCACCAGGCCGTTGGCCAATTGTGCCAGCAGGACACCTACCAGCAGCACCAGCGCGGCGCCGAATACTTTCGGCAAATACAGCGCCAGCATGTCGAGCGTAGCTGAAACCCGCTCAAGTCCAAGGGATTCTGCGGCAGAAACCAGAAAAATCAGCAGAACGAACCAATAGACGATTTTACCGATCAGCGTCGAGATCGGCACCTGCAGGCCGGCCCGGGACATCAGTTTTGTCAGACCGGTACCGCCCATCAGGCGATCGAGGCCCAGCTTGGCGAGCAACTTGGACAGCAAAGTGTCCAGAAGTTTCGCCACGACGAAACCCAGCAGCAGCACGACCAGTGCGCCAAACAGGTTCGGAATGAAGTTGGCGACCTTGGTCCATAACGCAGTCATTGCAGTGACGAGGCTCTGTGTCCAGAGATCAAGTTCCATATTCAATCAGCCTTATCAGCAGTGCGAGCGGTAGGTTTGCGGAGACGGGAAACCGGCGAGACATGGGCCGATCCATTGTTCAAGGCGATCATCAGCGCGGGCAACCAGCGCCCCAGCAGGCTGAACAGATCGCCGGCGCCAACCTGGCGGTTGGCGGTTTTCAGGACGCGGCCCAGGCACGCATCGTCGTCACGGGTGGACGGTGAAGCGTTCAGCATGTCGCGCAAAGACTGTTCAAACGGATCGTGCATACGCACCTCTCGTGATGTCTGTGAAAGACGCGGCCAGATTTGCACGGGTCACATGACGCATCGTCAGACCCAGCGCAAACGTCGGAACAACCACCATTGGCCCAGCGCCACCAATGCCATCAACAGACAGGCAACCATGAAGCCGTAGGGACTGGCAGAAAACGGAATGCCCCCCACATTGATCCCCAACAGACCGGTCAGAAAACTCATCGGCAAAAAGATCCCGGTGATGATTCCGAAGCGGTACATCGTGCGATTCATGCGCACGCTCAAACGCCGGTCTTCGGCCTCCAGGACCAGCCCCACCCGCTCGCGCGTCAATTCCAGCTCCTCGAGATAACGGGTCAGGCTGTTGTTCAATTCGTTCCAGTAGTCGCCATCGTCCTCGACGAACCACGGCAGTTTTATCCGGGTCAGTTGACCGAAAATGTCCCGCTGCGGCGCCAGGAAACGCTTAAGCCCGGCAGCCCTGCGACGGATCTGCAAAATGGAGCCGTGCTCCGGGGTATACCGTTCGTCGGCATCCAGTTTTTCTTCTTCCTCATCGACCACTTCCGAGAGGCAACTGACCAGATCCTGCACTTTATGGGTGAGGTACTGAGCCATATAAAGGATGAGTTCGGAGGCGGTTTTCGGCCCCTTGCCTTCGGCCAGTTGCACCAGCAATTCATCGGTGGCACGCAGCGGACGCAGACGCAGGGAAATCACCCGTTGCGCCGAAGCGAAGATCCGCACCGAGACCATGTCTTCCGGCTCGGCCCCGGGATTGAGGTTCACCCCACGCAAAAATAGCAGCAGTTCGCTGTCAGTCAGCTGTAAAAGACGCGGACGGGTGTTTTCTTCCAGCAACAGGTCACAGGTAAACTCGCTCAGACCGCTGGATTTGCGCAGCCAGGTCTGTGTTTGCGGGTGACTGCGGTCCCAGTGCAGCCACAGGCTTTCATGCGTCTGCAACTGCAAGTCATCGAGTTCAGTCCGGGCTATCGAACGCGCACCGCCCTTGCCATCCAGCACCAGGGCATGCACCAGCCCCCACTGCGCGTTGTCTTCCTCGAACATCCGCATTCCTTGGGTCAAATCTTATGCTGGCATCTGCAGCGGGCTGGGCGAGACGATCACGCCGTTGTTGTCCGCATAGAGGTAGTGGCCTGGGTGGAAAGTCACACCGGCAAAGGTCACCGCGACGTTGAGGTCGCCGAGGCCGCGCTTTTCGGTTTTCATCGGGTGGCTGGCCAGGGCCTGGACGCCCAGATCCGTTTGCGCGATGACATCGACGTCGCGGATGCAACCGTAGATCACCAGGCCTTCCCAACCATTCTTTGCCGCTTTCTCGGCGATCATGTCGCCCAGCAATGCACGGCGCAGGGAACCACCGCCATCGACCACCAGCACCTTGCCGTTGCCCTTGAGCTCGGCCTGCTCCTTGACCAGCGAATTGTCTTCGAAGCACTTGATGGTCACGATTTCACCACCGAAGGAATCGCGGCCACCGAAATTGCTGAACATCGGCTCCAGCACCTGAACCAGCTCCGGATAGGCGTCGCACAGGTCAGGTGTAAGGTAATGGTTCATCGAGAAACTCCTGTAAAGAGGAAGACAATCGAGGATGTCGCAAAGTGACCGGAAAAGCGCAATGCGTCATATCTTAGCCGCAAGCCGGTCAGAGCGAAATGCCCTTGATAGAGCATCGGGCTCAGACCGCCGCGGCCAAATCCACCTTGTCGCCCAGCAACGGCGTGTGCGGGTCGTTCAACCAGCGCACCACCAATGGCCACACTTCGGCCTGTGCGACTTTGCTGATGAGCATTTCCACGTGACCGAAATTGTCGCCAAAACCCTGCTCTCGCCCCAGGTTGATGAACTGCTTGTGCTCGGAACCCAGTTGATCGAACAGCTTGCGACAGGCCCACGCCGGATCCTGATGATCGCCCGCCGCACTCACGGCCAGCACCGGCACCTGGACGTTGGCCAGCCCCGCCCACCAATCCTTGTCGCGATCGCCAAAGCGCCCGAACAGCCCGTACCAGCGCATGCTTTCCAGGGCCAGGCCAATCGGCTCGTCCTCCGGGCCGCGCTTGAGCCGTGAACCGGAGAGCTGGGCAAAGCGCTTGAGAATGAAGCGCCCACCCCACTCCACCGGCGGAATCTTCAAAGGCCAGTAGGTGCGGCTGACTTGCGTCCCGAAAAACGCCGCCGAAGCCACCACTGGCTCGCCGATGTATTCGCCGCCCAGCGCCGCCGCCAGGGTAATGCCGCCCAGGGAATGACCGATCCAGTGGGGAATCTGGCCACTCTGCTCACGCACGAATGCGCCAATGGCCGGCAGATCGTAACGCGCATAGTCGGCGACACGATTCTTGCGGTAGTCCTGGTTGCGCTGGGACAGGCCGTGGCCTCGCATCTCCGCGATCCACACATCGAACCCCAGGCGCGCCAGGTGAGCCCCCAGACCCACGCCCTTGGGCGAGAACCAGAAACGGCGGTTGGAAAAACTGCCGTGCAACAGAATCACCGGCACACCGCGCACCGCTGGCTCATCGGCCATGCCCAGGCGCGTGACGGCCAGTTCGACCGTGCCGTCAGGGCTGTTGCCCGGTTTCAATCGATAGACATCTTCGCTCAGATCGCCGCGCCGCTCGGCGCTGATCAGGGCGACAGGAAACAGGTTGCTGCTGCTTTGCATAATGCTCTTGCACAAAAAAGGGCGGCATCCTTGAAGAGCCCGCCCTACTTGAAAATCCAGACAGGCCGATCAATGTGGGAGCGAGCCTGCTCGCGATGGAGGCGCGAACAACGCAGGCATCCAGGCTGCCCGAGTCATCGTTTACGTCCATCGCGAGCAGGCTCGCTCCCACCCAAGAGCGACTGTCCGTGCCTGTCAGGCCGAAGCTTGACCTTCCGCCAGGAAGAACCAGGTTTCCAGCACGGAATCCGGGTTCAACGAAACGCTTTCGATGCCCTGCTCCATCAGCCACTTGGCCAGGTCAGGGTGGTCCGAAGGGCCCTGGCCGCAGATGCCGATGTATTTGCCAGCCTTGTTGCACGCGGCAATGGCATTGGCCAGCAGCTTCTTGACCGCCGGGTTACGCTCGTCGAACAGGTGCGCGATGATCCCGGAGTCACGGTCCAGGCCCAGGGTCAGCTGGGTCAGGTCGTTGGAACCAATGGAGAAGCCGTCGAAGTATTCGAGGAATTCTTCGGCGAGGATGGCGTTGGACGGCAACTCGCACATCATGATGATGCGCAGGCCGTTTTCACCACGGGCCAGGCCTTTCTCCGCCAGCAGGTCCACGACCTGGCTCGCTTCACCCAGGGTACGGACGAACGGCACCATGATTTCGACGTTGGTCAGGCCCATCTCGTTGCGCACGCGCTTGAGGGCGCGGCATTCGAGTTCGAAGCAGTCACGGAACGATTCGCTGATGTAACGCGAAGCCCCGCGGAAGCCCAGCATCGGGTTTTCTTCTTCCGGCTCGTAGAGCTTGCCGCCGATCAGGTTGGCGTATTCGTTGGACTTGAAGTCCGACAGGCGCACGATGACCTTTTTCGGCCAGAACGCTGCGGCCAGGGTGCTGATGCCCTCGACCAGTTTCTCGACGTAGAAGCCGACCGGGTCGTTGTAGCCGGCAATGCGCTTGTCGACGCTGTCCTTGATGTCCTGTGGCAGGCCGTCGTAGTTCAACAGCGCCTTGGGGTGCACGCCGATCATGCGGTTGATGATGAACTCCAGGCGGGCCAGGCCCACACCGGCGTTCGGCAGTTGCGCGAAGTCAAAGGCGCGGTCCGGGTTGCCGACGTTCATCATGATCTTGAACGGCAGGTCCGGCATCGCATCGACGGAGTTCTTCTTGATGTCGAAGCCCAGCTCGCCTTCGAAGATGTAGCCGGTGTCGCCTTCGGCGCAGGAAACTGTGACGCCCTGGCCTTCCTTCAGCAGTTCGGTGGCATTGCCGCAACCGACCACGGCCGGAATCCCCAGTTCACGGGCGATGATCGCCGCGTGGCAGGTACGACCGCCACGGTTGGTGACGATGGCGCTGGCGCGCTTCATGACCGGTTCCCAATCCGGGTCGGTCATGTCGGAGACCAGGACGTCGCCGACCTGGACCTTGTCCATCTCGGACACGTCCTTGATGATGCGAACCTTGCCGGCGCCGATGCGCTGCCCAATGGCGCGGCCTTCCACCAGCACGGTGCCGGTTTCCTTCAGCAGGTAACGCTCCATGACGTTGGCCTGGGTGCGGCTCTTCACGGTTTCCGGACGGGCCTGCACGATGTACAGCTTGCCGTCGTCACCGTCCTTGGCCCATTCGATGTCCATCGGGCACTGGTAGTGCTTCTCGATGATCATCGCCTGCTTGGCCAGCTCGCTGACTTCGGCGTCGGTCAGGCAGAAACGCGCGCGATCAGCCTTGTCGACATCGACGGTCTTGACCGAACGACCGGCCTTGGCCTCGTCGCCGTAGATCATCTTGATGGCCTTGCTGCCCAGGTTGCGGCGCAGGATCGCCGGACGACCGGCGGTCAGGGTGTTCTTGTGGACGTAGAATTCATCCGGGTTCACCGCGCCTTGCACGACGGTTTCACCCAGGCCGTAGGCGCCGGTGATGAACACCACGTCACGGAAACCCGACTCGGTATCGAGGGTGAACATCACGCCGGCGGTGCCGGTTTCGGAGCGGACCATGCGCTGCACGCCGGCCGACAGGGCGACCAGCTTGTGGTCGAAGCCCTGGTGCACGCGATAGGAAATGGCGCGGTCGTTGAAAAGAGAGGCAAACACTTCCTTGACGGCGCGAATGACGTTGTCGACACCACGGATGTTCAGGAAGGTTTCCTGCTGGCCGGCGAAGGAAGCGTCCGGCAAGTCTTCGGCGGTAGCGGAAGAGCGCACGGCCACGGCCACGTCGGGGTTACCGGCCGACAGCGCGGCGAATGCGGTACGGATCTCGGTGTTCAGCTTTTCCGGGAACTCGGCGTCCATGATCCACTGACGGATCTGTGCGCCGGTCTTGGCCAGGGCGTTCACATCGTCGACGTCCAGTGCATCGAGGGCGTCGTGAATCTGCTGGTTCAGGCCGCTCAGTTCCAGGAAATCACGATAAGCCTGGGCGGTCGTGGCGAAGCCACCGGGTACCGATACACCGGCACCTGCGAGGTTACTGATCATCTCGCCCAGGGATGCGTTCTTGCCCCCCACATGCTCAACATCGTGTTTGCCGAGCTTATCGAGGGAAACTACGTACTCTACCAAGGTGATCTCTCCACTGACTGTGTTGGAAAAGCTCAGAAGCTGGCGACTCTGAAGGAGCATTTGCCAGCTATATGGCCTGGACCTGGAAAATAAGTGAGAATGCGGGCCATCGGCGGCCGGCAAATCGCGCCTATCATATCCAAGAATGCTCATTAGCTTAAGGCCCAAGGTGCAAATGAAACGATCTGCTTTCTTTATCTCCGATGGCACCGGCATCACCGCCGAAACCCTGGGTCAAAGCCTCCTGGCGCAGTTCGAAAACATTACCTTCAGCAAATTCACCCGGCCGTACATCGACAGCGCGGACAAAGCGCGGGCCATGGTACAACAAATCAACAAGGCCGCCGAAACCGACGGCTTCCGGCCGATCATCTTCGACACCATCGTCAATCAGGACATCCGTGAGATCCTCGCGACGTCCAATGGTTTCATGATCGACATTTTCTCGACGTTCCTGGCGCCGCTCGAACAGGAACTGACCGAGCATTCTTCCTATACCGTCGGCAAGTCCCATTCCATCGGCACCAACTCCAACTACATGGAGCGCATCGAGGCGGTGAACTTCGCCCTCGACAACGACGACGGCGCCCGCACGCACTACTACGACAAGGCCGACCTGATCCTGGTTGGCGTGTCGCGCTGCGGCAAGACGCCCACCTGCCTGTACATGGCCATGCAATTCGGTATCCGTGCGGCCAACTACCCGCTGACCGAAGACGACATGGAACGCCTGACCCTGCCCAGCGCCCTGCGCGCCCACCAGCACAAGCTGTTCGGCCTGACCATCGACCCGGACCGCCTCACCGCGATCCGCAACGAACGCAAGCCCAACAGTCGCTACTCCAGCTACGCGCAATGCGAGTTCGAAGTGCGCGAAGTGGAGAATCTGTTCCGCCGCGAGAACATTCCGAACATCAACTCCACGCATTTTTCCGTTGAAGAGATTTCCGCGAAGATCCTTGTGGAAAAAGGCGTGGAGCGGCGGTTCAAGTAGTCATGTGGCGTCTGATCTGACGCCTTCGCGAGCAAGCCCGCTCCCACAGGGTTCTGTTGTGAATGCAATACCTGAGTGCACCACAAACCCTGTGGGAGCGGGCTTGCTCGCGAAGAACGATAACGCGGTTCCTCAGATCACAAACAAATCCACAAACCGGTTGACCGGCGTCGCCTCAAGCCGCGCCTGATCCTTGCACAGCGCCAGGATCTCCTCGCTCCGCTGGCCGGTGAATCGTGTCAGCAGGTTCGCCCGAAACTTCTCCTCCAGCAACGGAATACCTTCGGCACGCCGCCGACGATGGCCGATCGGGTATTCCACCAGCACGTTTTCGGTGCTGGAACCGTCCTTGAAGAGCACCTGCAGCGCATTGGCAATGGAACGCTTGTCCGGCTCCAGGTATTCACGGCTGAAGCGCGGCTCTTCGACGATGACCATTTTCTCGCGCATCACATCGATGATCGGGTGCGCCTTGTGGAAATCGTCTTCGTACTGCTCGGCCACCAGATTGCCGAAGACCAGCGGCACGGCGGTCATGTACTGGATGCAGTGGTCGCGATCCGCCGCATTGGCCAGCGGTCCGACCTTGGAAATGATGCGAATCGCCGATTCGTGGGTGGTGATGACGATTCGGTCGATCTCATGCAGGCGATTGCGCACCTGGGGGTGCAATGTCACGGCGGCTTCGCAGGCCGTTTGCGCATGGAATTCGGCTGGGAAGCTGATCTTGAACAGCACGTGCTCCATCACGTAAGTACCGTAGGGGCGGGAAAAGCTGAACGCCCGCTGGTCTTCGGGTTTGAGCGCCAGATCGTTGTTGGTGTGGCTGAACAGCACGTCGTAGAAGCCCCACTGCCGGGCGCTCAGTACGCCAGGAATGCCCATTTCGCCGCGCAGGGCGATGTCTGCCAGGCGCACGCCGCGGCTGGACGCATCGCCCGCCGCCCAGGATTTGCGCGAGCCGGCGTTCGGCGCATGCCGATAAGTGCGCAGCGCCTGCCCGTCGGCGAAGGCATGGGACAACGCCGACAGCAATTGCTCGCGATTGGCGCCCATCAACTTCGCGGTGACGGCGGTCGAGGCGACTTTCACCAGAATGACGTGATCGAGGCCGACACGATTGAAGGCGTTTTCCAGCGCGATCACGCCCTGTATCTCGTGGGCCATGATCATGGCGTCGAGCACCGCGCGAACGGTCAGCGGGGCTTCGCCCTGGGCCAGGCGCTTTTGCGACAGGTGGTCGGCCACCGCGAGAATGCCGCCCAGATTATCCGACGGATGTCCCCATTCGGCAGCGAGCCAGGTGTCGTTGTAGTCCAGCCAGCGCACGATGCAGCCGATGTCCCAGGCGGCCTTGACCGGATCCAGCCGGAACGAGGTCCCCGGTACACGAGCGCCATGGGGCACCACCGTCCCCTCGACAACCGGCCCCAGGTGCTTGGTGCATTCGGGAAACCGCAGCGCCAGCAGGCCGCAGCCCAGGGTGTCCATCAGGCAGTTGCGGGCAGTGTCCAGGGCTTCCGGTGACTGGATCTTGAAGTTGAGGACGTAATCGGCAATGTCCTGCAGGACCTGGTCGTAGTCCGGGCGATTGTTCAGATCAACGTTGGCGCTCATGTTCGATTCACTCGTGAAGTGGTTCGTTGATGGGACCTCGGTTCAGGGCTGTCTCGGTTTGTCGCGTTGTTATTGTGAAAACGGTCAACCCCTGTGGGAGCGGGCTTGCTCGCGAAAGCGGTTTGACAGGCAATATTGAGTCGACTGATACACCGCTTTCGCGAGCAAGCCCGCTCCCACAGGGGATCAGTGGCCGGTTAGAACGAATCCCCCGGCACCCGCACGAAACCTTCCATCAATACCCGCGCACTGCGACTCATGATGGCTTTCTTGACGGTCCATTCGCCGTTGACCTGGCTCGCTTCGGCACCGACGCGCAAGGTGCCGGACGGATGCCCGAAACGCACCGCGTTACGCTCGATACCGCCCGCCGCAAGGTTGACCAGGGTGCCGGAGATCGCTGCTGCCGTGCCGATGGCCACCGCAGCGGTGCCCATCATCGCGTGGTGCAACTTGCCCATGGACAGCGCCCGCACCAGCAAGTCGACATCAGTGGCGGCTATCGCTTTACCGCTGGAAGCGACGTAGTCCGCCGGTTTGGCGACGAATGCCACTTTCGGCGTGTGCTGGCGCTTGGCGGCTTCGTCGACATTGGCGATCAGCCCCATGCGCACAGCGCCGTAGGCGCGGATGGTCTCGAACATCTGCAGCGCTTTCGGGTCGCCGTTGATCGCGCCCTGCAACTCGGTGCCGGTGTAGCCGATGTCCGCCGCATTGACGAAAATCGTCGGGATGCCGGCGTTGATCAGCGTCGCCTTGAAGGTGCCGACACCCGGTACTTCCAGGTCATCGACCAGGTTGCCGGTGGGGAACATCGAACCGCCGCCGCCCTCTTCTTCCGCCGCCGGGTCGAGAAACTCGACCTGCACTTCAGCCGCCGGAAAGGTCACGCCGTCGAGTTCGAAATCGCCGGTTTCCTGCACCTCACCGTTGGTGATCGGCACATGGGCAATGATGGTCTTGCCGATGTTGGCCTGCCACACGCGCACCACCGCCACGCCGTTGTGCGGAATGCGGCTGGCGTCCACCAGGCCGTTGCTGATGGCAAACGAACCGACCGCCGCCGACAGGTTGCCGCAGTTGCCACTCCAGTCGACGAACGGCTTGTCGATGGACACCTGACCGAACAGGTAATCGACATCGTGATCAGCCTTGATGCTTTTCGACAGGATCACGGTTTTGCTGGTGCTGGACGTCGCGCCGCCCATGCCGTCGATTTGCTTGTCGTACGGGTCGGGACTGCCGATCACCCGCAACAGCAACGCATCGCGGGCCGGACCTGGAATCTGCGCCGCCTCCGGCAGATCCTGCAGGCTGAAAAACACGCCCTTGCTGGTGCCGCCGCGCATGTAGGTGGCGGGTATCTTGATTTGAGGTACGTGAGCCATGGTGCTCCTTACTCCTGACCGTGCATCAGGCAGGGGATGTGCCCCTGCCTGAACAGCTTGTGTTAGACGGCGACCGCCGATTCTTCGAGGAAGTCCTGGGCGAAGCGCTGCAACACGCCGCCGGCCTCGTAGATCGACACCTCCTCGGCGGTGTCGAGGCGGCAGGTCACCGGCACCTCGACGCGCTCGCCGTCCTTGCGATGGATCACCAGCGTCAGCTCGGCGCGCGGGGTGCGCTCGCCCAGCACGTCATAGGTTTCGCTGCCGTCGATGGCCAGGGTGTGACGGTTGGTGCCCGGCTTGAACTCCAGCGGCAACACGCCCATGCCCACCAGGTTGGTGCGGTGGATACGCTCGAAACCTTCGGCGGCAATCGCTTCCACACCCGCCAGGCGCACGCCTTTGGCCGCCCAGTCGCGGGACGAGCCCTGGCCGTAGTCGGCACCGGCGATGATGATCAGCGGCTGCTTGCGGTCCATGTAGGTCTCGATGGCTTCCCACATGCGCATCACCTTGCCTTCTGGCTCGACGCGGGCCAGCGAGCCCTGCTTGACCTTGCCGTTTTCCTTGACCATTTCATTGAACAGTTTCGGGTTGGCGAACGTCGCGCGCTGGGCTGTCAGGTGGTCGCCACGGTGGGTCGCGTAGGAGTTGAAGTCCTCTTCCGGCAGGCCCATTTTCGCCAGGTATTCGCCAGCGGCACTGTCGAGCATGATGGCGTTGGACGGCGACAGGTGATCGGTGGTGATGTTGTCCGGCAGCACGGCCAGGGGACGCATGCCCTTGAGCGGACGCGCGCCGGCCAGTGCGCCTTCCCAGTACGGCGGACGGCGGATGTAGGTGCTCATCTCGCGCCAGTCGTACAGTGGCGTGACTTTCGGGCCGGTGTCTTCATGAATGGCGAACATCGGGATGTAGACCTGGCGGAACTGCTCGGGCTTGACCGAAGCCTTGACCACGGCGTCGATTTCCTCGTCGCTCGGCCAGATGTCCTTCAGGCGGATTTCCTGGCCATCGACCACGCCCAGCACATCTTTTTCGATGTCGAAACGGATGGTCCCGGCGATGGCGTAAGCGACCACCAGCGGCGGCGAGGCAAGAAACGCCTGCTTGGCGTACGGGTGAATCCGCCCGTCGAAGTTGCGGTTGCCGGACAGCACGGCGGTGGCGTACAGGTCACGGTCGATGATTTCCTGCTGGATCACCGGGTCCAGCGCACCGGACATGCCGTTGCAGGTGGTGCAGGCAAACGCCACCACACCGAAGCCGAGTTGTTCCAGCTCATCGGTCAGGCCGGCTTCGTCGAGGTACAGCGCCACGGTTTTCGAGCCCGGCGCCAGGGACGATTTGACCCAAGGCTTGCGGGTCAGCCCAAGCTTGTTGGCATTGCGCGCCAGCAGGCCGGCGGCGATCACATTGCGCGGGTTGCTGGTGTTGGTGCAGCTGGTGATGGCGGCAATGATCACCGCGCCGTCCGGCATCTGGCCCGGTACGTCTTGCCACGGGCCGGAAATGCCTTTCGCCGCCAGATCCGCCACCGCGACCCGGGCGTGCGGATTGCTCGGGCCCGCCATGTTGCGCACCACCGAGGACAGGTCGAAGGTCAGGCCACGCTCGTATTGCGCGCCCTTGAGGCTGTCCGCCCACAGGCCGATTGTTCTGGCATAGTTTTCGACCAACTGCACCTGATCGTCTTCACGGCCGGTGAGCTTGAGGTAATCGATGGTCTGCTGGTCGATGTAGAACATCGCGGCGGTGGCGCCGTATTCCGGAGCCATGTTGGAGATGGTGGCCCGGTCGCCCAGGGTCAGCCTCGAGGCACCTTCACCGAAGAACTCCAGCCAGGCACCGACGACTTTCTGCTGGCGCAGGAACTCGGTCAGCGCCAGCACCATGTCGGTGGCGGTGATGCCCGGTTGCAGCTTGCCGGTCAGCTCGACGCCGACGCTTTCCGGCAGGCGCATCCACGATGCGCGGCCGAGCATCACGCTTTCCGCTTCCAGGCCACCGACGCCGATGGCGATCACGCCCAGCGCATCGACGTGCGGGGTGTGGCTGTCGGTGCCGACGCAGGTGTCGGGGAACGCGACGCCGTCACGCACCTGGATCACCGGGGACATTTTCTCCAGGTTGATCTGGTGCATGATGCCGTTGCCCGGCGGAATCACATCGACGTTCTTGAACGCCTTCTTGGTCCAGTTGATGAAATGGAAACGGTCTTCGTTGCGCCGGTCTTCGATGGCGCGGTTCTTCTCGAACGCCTGCGGATCGAAGCCGCCGCGCTCGACGGCCAGGGAGTGGTCGACGATCAGTTGCGTCGGCACCACCGGGTTCACCTGCGCCGGATCACCGCCTTGCTGGGCGATGGCGTCACGCAGGCCGGCGAGGTCCACCAGAGCGGTCTGGCCGAGGATGTCGTGGCACACCACGCGGGCCGGGAACCACGGGAAGTCGAGGTCGCGCTTGCGCTCGATGAATTGCTTGAGGGATTCGGTGAGCGTGGCCGGATCGCAACGACGCACCAGGTTTTCCGCCAGCACGCGGGAGGTGTACGGCAGGGTGTCGTAGGCGCCGGGCTGGATGGCCTCGACCGCCGCACGGACATCGAAGTAATCCAGGGAGCTGCCGGGCAGCGGTTTACGGAATTGAGTGTTCATCGTCAGGACTCGGTCACGGTAAATACAAAAGGCGGGGCGTTGCGCCGATCCTGAAAACTTGCACCGTCCACTGTGGGAGCGGGCTTGCTCGCGAATGCGATCTGACATCCAACATTGATGTCGACTGATACACCGCTTTCGCGAGCAAGCCCGCTCCCACATTGGTTACCGGTTCATTCAGCAATCAGCGCATTAGCCCCCACCATTCAGCGTTGTTCGATTGGCACGAACTTGCGCTGGTCGACGCCGGTGTATTCGGCGCTCGGGCGGATGATGCGGTTGTTGGCGCGTTGTTCGTACACGTGGCCCGCCCAGCCGGTCAGGCGCGAGCAGACGAAAATCGGCGTGAACAATTTGGTCGGGATGCCCATGAAGTGGTACGCCGAGGCATGGTAGAAATCGGCGTTCGGAAACAGTTTCTTCTGTTCCCACATGGTCTTGTCGATGGCTTCGGAGACCGGGAACAGCACCTTGTCGCCCACTTCGTCAGCGAGTTTTTTCGACCAGCCCTTGATCACTTCATTGCGCGGATCGTTGTCTTTGTAGATCGCGTGGCCGAACCCCATGATCTTGTCCTTGCGCTCGAGCATGCCGAGGGTGCCCTTGATCGCCTCCTCCGGCGACGAGAAACGCTCGATCATTTCCATCGCCGCTTCGTTGGCGCCACCATGCAGCGGGCCGCGCAGCGAGCCGATGGCCGCGGTGATGCAGGAGAACAGGTCGGACAAGGTCGAGGCGCACACCCGGGCGGTGAAGGTCGAGGCGTTGAATTCATGCTCCGCGTAGAGGATCAGCGAAACGTTCATCACCTTGACGTGCAGATCGCTTGGCTTCTTGCCGTGCAGCAGGTACAGGAAGTGGCCGCCGATGGACGGCTCGTCGCTCACGCATTCGATGCGTTTGCCTTCATGACTGAAGCGATACCAGTAGGTCATGATCGCCGGGAAGGCGGCCAGCAGACGGTCGGTCTTGTCCCGTTGCTCGGAGAAATCATGTTCCGGCTCGAGGTTGCCCAGGAACGAGCACCCGGTGCGCATCACGTCCATCGGATGGGCATCGGCCGGGATGCGTTCCAGCACTTCCTTCAGGGCTTGCGGCAGGTCGCGCAGCTTGCCCAGCTTGGCGATGTAGGCCGCCAGTTGCGCCTTGTCCGGCAACTCGCCGTACAGCAGCAGGTAAGCGACTTCTTCGAATTGCGCGTCAGCCGCCAGGTCGCGAACGTCGTAGCCGCGATAGGTCAGGCCAGCGCCGGACTGGCCCACGGTGGACAGTGCGGTCTGCCCGGCCACCTGGCCACGGAGCCCGGCGCCACTGAGTACTTTTGCTTCGGCCATTGCTGTCTCCAGTTTTCTTGAATTTGTTGGGGAATCGGCAAATCAATCACGGTCATATCGCTCTCTGTAGGAGCGAGCTTGCTCCTACAGGTGCAGCGAGTTACTTCTTCGCGGCAAACAACGCGTCGAGCTTCTGTTCGAAAGTGTGGTAGTCGATGCGATCGTAAAGCTCCATGCGGGTCTGCATGGTGTCGATCACGTTCTGTTGTGTGCCGTCGCGGCGGATGGCGGTGTAGACATTTTCCGCCGCTTTGTTCATCGCGCGGAACGCCGACAGCGGGTACAGCACCAGCGAGACATCGGCACCGGCCAGTTGCTCGGTGGTGTACAGCGGGGTTGCACCGAATTCGGTGATGTTGGCCAGGATCGGCGCTTTCACCCGGTTGGCGAACAGTTTGTACATGTCCAGCTCGGTGATGGCTTCCGGGAACACCATGTCGGCGCCGGCCTCGATGCACGCGGCGGCGCGGTCCAGGGCGGACTCCAGGCCTTCCACCGCCAGGGCGTCGGTGCGGGCCATGATCACGAAGCTGTCATCGGTGCGCGCATCGACGGCCGCCTTGATGCGGTCGACCATTTCCTGCTGCGAAACGATTTCCTTGTTGGGACGATGGCCACAACGCTTGGCGCCGACCTGGTCCTCGATGTGGATCGCCGCCGCGCCGAACTTGATCATCGACTTGACGGTACGGGCCACGTTGAACGCCGAGGAACCGAAACCGGTGTCCACGTCCACCAGCAGCGGCAGGTCGCAGACGTCGGTGATACGACGCACGTCGGTCAGCACGTCATCCAGGCCGGTAATGCCCAGGTCCGGCACGCCGAGGGAGCCGGCAGCGACCCCGCCGCCAGACAGGTAAATTGCCTTGAAACCGGCACGCTTGGCCAGCAGCGCGTGGTTGGCGTTGATCGCGCCGACCACTTGCAATGGATGCTCGCTGGCGACCGCATCGCGGAAACGCTGGCCTGGAGTGCTCTTGTTGGAACTCATGACTCACCTCGTTTGGCTGTCGGGTTGGCGCCGTCCTGATAATGACGGGCGATATTGCGTTTGGAAGCGCCGATGTGACGGCGCATCAACAACTCGGCCAGTTCACCGTCACGGTCGGCGATGGCATCGAGAATCCGGTGGTGTTCGGCAAAGGCCTGGTGCGGACGGTTGGGCGTGGTGGAAAACTGGATGCGGTACATGCGCACCAACTGATAGAGCTCGCCGCAGAGCATTTGCGTGAGGGTGCGGTTGCCGCTGCCCTGGATGATCCGGTAATGGAAGTCGAAATCGCCTTCCTGCTGGTAATAGCCGACCCCGGCCTGAAACGCGGCATCGCGCTCGTGGGTTTCAAGAACCTGGCGCAGCTCGTCGATTTCTTCGAGGGTCATGCGTTCGGCTGCCAGACGGCAGGCCATGCCTTCGAGGGATTCGCGGATCTCGTAGAGTTCCACCAGTTCGGCGTGGCTCAACGACACCACTCGCGCGCCGACATGCGGCACACGCACCAGCAGGCGCTGGCCTTCCAGGCGATGGATGGCTTCGCGCAACGGACCCCGGCTGATGCCATAGGTGCGCGCCAGCTCCGGCTCGGAAATCTTGCTGCCCGGAGCGATCTCGCCCTTGACGATGGCCGCCTGAATGCGCCGGAAGACATTCTCGGAAAGTGTTTCCGAATCGTCCTGAGCAATGGCCGGGGGATCGAGTTGATCCAGCATATTGTCGACACCTTGAAAGCTGATGCGGCAAAAAGTAGCGAATCAAGCCATGGCAGTCAAAGGATAAATGGATATTGTCGACAATCGTCTAATAACCGCTTGCACCATTACGAAGCAGCCCTACTGTTTATAGCCACCTCCCGGCGCTGGCGCCACATGACCACCGTGCTAGAATGCCGCCCGCAATTGCTTGTGACATCTGCACTGATTGTCATAAAGAGCTGATAGGCATACGAAGGAGCTTGCGCAGCGATGCCAGGGCCTTGAATCGAAACACGGACCGCTGTGCACCAGGATTTATGAGACTCAAGCCCTTCCCTACCTTCCTTTATCTGCTCTGCCTGCCCGGTGTCGCCGCGGCGGGGGAAAAGACTGTCTATGGCCTCAACGAGTACGCTTCGCTCGACGGCATCAATCTGGAAGTCGCGGCCAAACTCGACACGGGGGCGAAAACCGCCTCGCTGAGTGCCCGCGACATCAAACGCTTCAAACGCAACGGCGAGTCCTGGGTGCGCTTCTACCTGGCGATCGATGCCGCGCATTCGCACCCCATCGAGCGTCCGCTGGCCCGCGTCAGCAAGATCAAGCGCCGTGCCGGCGACTACGATCCTGAAGAAGGCAAGAAGTACACCGCTCGTCCGGTGATCGAGCTCGATATCTGCATGGGGTCGGCTTTACGCAGCATCGAAGTGAACTTGACCGACCGAAGTGCATTCCAATACCCGCTCCTGATCGGCTCCGAAGCCCTGAAGCGCTTTGATGCGCTGGTCGACCCCAGTCTTAAATACGCTGCTGGCAAACCCGCCTGCGCCACCGACGTACATACCGCAGAGTAATTCCAATGCGCGCTCTTACCCTTCATCTGAAAATGCTGATCGCCATCCTGGTGGTGCTGGGCATTTCAGTCACGGCCTACCAGATCTTCGTGCTCGGCATTCCCGTCACCGAGGACGCCACCGACGACCTGTGGAACATCGACGCCAAGGTCGAGTTCGTCGCCAGCGCCAAGGACCCGGTCAAGATCCAGATGTTCGTGCCGCCACTGAGCCGCGATTACGTCAGCCTCAATGAAAGCTTCATTTCCAACAATTACGGCGTGGCCGTGAACCGTGTCGACGGCAACCGCAAGGTGACCTGGTCGGCACGCCGGGCCAAGGGCAACCAGACCCTGTATTACCGCTTGGTGCTGACCAAACGCTACAGCGCTGAAAAAACCAAGATCAAAGGCCCGACCTTCCGCGACAGCATCGCCGTGGAAGGCCCGGAAAAAGTCGCCGCCGAAGCATTGCTCGCACCGATCCGCCAGCACTCGGCCGACGTCGAGACCTTCATTGGCGAAGCGATCAAGCGCGTCAACAACGTCAATGACGACAACGTGAAACTGTTGCTCGCCGGTGATCCGTCCAGCGGTCACAAGGCGAAGATCGTCGAACTGGTGCTGTCCATCGCCCACGTGCCGGTGGAAAAGGTCCACACCATCCGCCTGGTGGCCGACCAACCGCAAACGCCGGAACTGTGGCTGCGCAGTTTCAACGGCACCGACTGGCTGTACTTCAACCCGGAAACCGGCGAACAGGGCCTGCCCACCGACCGCCTGCTGTGGTGGACCGGTGACGAAAACCTGATCACCGTCGATGGCGGCAAAAAGGCCAACGTGACGTTCAGCCTGAACAACAGCGAAATGAACGCCATTCGCCTGGCCAAGCTGACCGACGAGAACACCGACGCCAACTTCCTCGAGTACTCGTTGTACGGCCTGCCGCTGCAAACCCAGCAGACCTTCATGATCATGGTGATGATCCCGATCGGCGTGCTGGTGATCCTGATCCTGCGCAACCTGGTCGGCCTGCAGACCCTGGGCACCTTCACCCCGGTACTGATCGCCCTGGCCTTCCGCGAAACCCAGCTGGGCTTTGGCATCGTGCTGTTCACCGTCATCACCGCGCTGGGGCTGTCGCTGCGCTCCTACCTCGAACACCTGAAGCTGCAAATGCTGCCGAGGCTGTCGGTGGTGCTGACCTTCGTGGTGGTGCTGATCGCGGCGATCAGCCTGTTCAGCCACAAGCTCGGCCTGGAGCGCGGCTTGTCCGTGGCGCTGTTCCCGATGGTGATCCTGACCATGACCATCGAACGCCTGTCGATCACCTGGGAAGAGCGCGGGTCCGGGCATGCCATGAAAGTGGCCATCGGCACCCTGTTCGCCGCTTCCCTGGCACACCTGATCATGAGCGTGCCGGAGCTGGTGTACTTCGTGTTCACCTTCCCGGCGGTGCTGCTGATCCTGGTGGGCTTCATGCTGGCCATGGGTCGCTATCGCGGCTACCGCCTGACCGAACTGGTGCGCTTCAAGGCGTTCCTGAAAAAGGCTGACGCCTGATGTTCGGTTTCTGGAAGACCTGGAAAGCCCTGGAAGCCCGGGGCATCATGGGGATCAATCGGCGCAACGCGGACTACGTGCTCAAGTACAACAAGCGCAGTCTGTACCCGATCGTCGACGACAAGATCATCACCAAGGAACGTGCAATCGCCGCCGGCATCCACGTGCCGGAGCTGTACGGCATCATTTCCACCGAGAAGGAAATCGACAACCTCGACGACATCATCGGCGGCCGCAGCGACTTCGTGATCAAACCGGCCCAGGGCGCGGGCGGTGACGGCATCATCGTGATCGCCGACCGCTTCGAGGGCCGCTATCGCACGGTATCCGGCAAGATCATCAGCCATGAGGAGATCGAGCACCACGTCTCCAGCATCCTCACCGGCCTTTATTCATTGGGCGGACACCGGGATCGGGCGCTGATCGAATACCGGGTGACCCCCGACCAGATCTTCAAGAGCATCAGCTACGAAGGCGTGCCGGATATCCGCATCATCGTGCTGATGGGCTACCCCGTGATGGCGATGCTGCGCCTGCCAACGCGCCAGTCCGGTGGCAAGGCCAACCTGCACCAGGGTGCCATCGGCGTCGGGGTCGACCTCGCCACGGGCCTGACCCTGCGCGGCACCTGGCTGAACAACATCATCACCAAACACCCGGACACCACCAACGCGGTGGACGGCGTGCAACTGCCCTACTGGGACGGTTTCATGAAACTCGCGGCCGGCTGCTATGAGCTGTGCGGGCTGGGTTACATCGGTGTCGACATGGTGCTGGACCAGGAAAAAGGCCCCTTGATCCTCGAGCTCAACGCCCGGCCAGGGCTGAACATCCAGATCGCCAACGACTGCGGGCTGACGTTGCGCACCCATGCGGTCGAAGCGCGGCTGGAGGAATTGAAGGCCCGCGGCGTGACGGAAACCGTCGAGGAACGCGTGGCGTTCGTGCAGGAAATATTCGGCCATATTCCGCCGGTCGAGGGTTGATCCGGGACTCAATTGACACCATCGCGAGCAGGCTCGCTCCCACACGTTTTGCGGTGTTGCGCAGATTGCGTTCACACCATGATTACGGTGGGAGCGAGCCTGCTCGCGAAGACAATCGAACAGGCACCACCCCATCATCCCAGCCCCCAACCTGCCAGTCCCCGACATCCCCTCTAGGAGCAATCTCGCCAGAGGACTACAATCGCCACCCCGCCTCGATGGCTGATCCGCCCCGCCCATGTTGACCTGTTCCGTACACCCGCTGCCCTATTGCGCCGACCCCGCCCGGTACTTCGCGGCGATCCGCCATGCGCCCGGTGCCGTGCTGCTCGACAGCGGCCGTCCCAGCGCCGACCGAGGTCGGTTTGACCTGCTCAGCGCCTGGCCGCTGGAAACGCTGACGGTGGCCCCCGAGGAAAGCGGCAACGATTTCCTGCAACGCCTGCGCGAAAACCTGACGCGACTCGGTGAAGCCAGCGTCCCCTTCGAACTGCCCTTTGCCGGCGGCCTGATCGGCTACCTGAGTTACGACTTCGGTCGGCACCTGGAACACCTGCCCAGTCGGGCGCAAGACGATCTGCAATTGCCCGATGCGCGCTTCGGGCTCTACAACTGGGCGTTGATCAGCGATCACCAACGGATGACCAGTCAGTTGGTCTTCCACCCTTCGCTGGACGACAGCGAACGTCAGCGCCTGATCGCGCTGTTCGGCCAGCCGTCGGCTGATCCGGTGGAAGCCTTCGCACTCAAAGCGCCCATGCGGGCCGACCTCAGCGCCGATGACTATCGTCAGGCACTGCAACGCATCCAGCAGTACATCCAGGCCGGCGACTGCTACCAGGTGAATTTCGCCCAGCGCTTCCGCGCTGACTGCGCGGGTGATCCCTGGGCCGCCTACTGTGCGCTGCGGGCGGCCTGCCCGACGCCCTTCTCCGGTTTCCAGAGCCTGCCCGACGGCGGCGCGGTACTGAGCCTGTCGCCGGAACGCTTCGTCAGGGTCAGCGAGCGCCAGGTTGAAACCCGGCCGATCAAAGGCACGCGCCCTCGCGGCCTGAGCGCCGAACAGGATGCCGCGAACGCCGCCGAACTGCTGGCCAGCCCGAAGGATCGCGCGGAAAACCTGATGATTGTCGATTTGCTGCGCAACGACCTCGGTCGCACCTGCCGCATCGGTTCGGTGCGGGTGCCGGAGCTGTTCAGCCTGGAAAGCTATCCCAACGTGCATCATCTGGTGAGCAGCGTGACCGGGGAACTGGCGGATGACCGGGATGCCCTGGACTTGATCGCCGGCAGCTTCCCTGGCGGCTCGATCACCGGCGCGCCGAAGATCCGGGCAATGCAGATCATCGATGAACTGGAGCCGACCCGCCGCGGATTGTATTGCGGCTCATTGCTGTACCTGGACGTGCGCGGTGAGATGGACAGCTCCATCGCCATTCGCAGCCTGCTGGTCAAGGATGGGCAGGTGTGTTGCTGGGGCGGCGGCGGGATCGTCGCGGATTCGCAGTGGCAGGCCGAGTATCAGGAATCGATCACCAAGGTGAAAGTGCTGCTCGATACCCTGCAGAACCTGTAGGCGCGAGCATGCTCGCGCCTACAGGCCTGGAGTTTACAGGGTCAAGGCCCGGTTCGACGCCTTGATGAACGCCTGCTTCAAATCCTCAAACGTGTGCACCGCCGGGAACTGCGGGAACTCGCGAATCACGTTGTCTGGCGCGTGGAAAAGAATCCCCGCGTCCGCCTCGCCCAGCATCGTGGTGTCGTTGTAGGAGTCCCCGGCGGCGATCACCCGGTAGTAAAGGCTCTTGAACGCCAAAACCGACTGACGCTTCGGATCTTTCTGACGCAACTGATAGCTCGTCACCCGCCCGGTGTCGTCAGTGATCAGACGATGGCAAAGCAACGTCGGAAACCCCAGCTGGCGCATCAGCGGCTGCGAGAATTCGTAGAAGGTGTCCGACAGGATCACCACCTGAAAGCGTTCGCGCAGCCAGTCGACGAACTCGATGGCGCCGTCGAGGGGCTTGAGCGTGGCGATCACTTCCTGGATATCGGTCAGTTTCAGGCCATGTTCGTCGAGAATCCGCAGGCGCTGTTTCATCAACACGTCGTAGTCGGGAATGTCTCGGGTGGTGGCCCTGAGGGATTCGATCCCGGTTTTTTCGGCGAAGGCGATCCAGATTTCCGGGACCAGCACACCTTCAAGATCCAGACAGGCAATTTCCACAAGACACCCCATTGGTATTGATTATTGAGTCGAGCGAACAAAAAGACCGCCGAACTCTAGCTGCTCGAACCGACCTGCGCAACGCAGAGGGCGCGCCAGCCGCGGCAGGATTTTGTTACCATCAGCCCCATATAGAGCGCCCAGCGCCACCGACCTGTAGGAAGCCGCCCTGATGAGCCCAACGTTCGACGTCGTGGAACTCGCCACGACTTATGCCAACAAATCCGCCCAGGACATCCTGAAGCTGGCGTTCGCCGAGTTCGGCGACGACCTGTGGATATCTTTCAGCGGTGCCGAAGACGTGGTGCTGGTGGACATGGCCTGGAAGTTGAACAAGAACGTCAAAGTGTTCAGCCTCGATACCGGCCGCCTGCACCCCGAGACCTACCGCTTCATCGACCAGGTGCGCGAGCACTACAAGATCGACATCGAACTGGTGTCGCCGGACTACACGAAACTTGAACCCTTCGTGAAGGAAAAAGGCCTGTTCAGCTTCTACAAGGATGGCCATGGCGAATGCTGCGGCATCCGCAAGATCGAGCCGCTGCGTCGCAAGCTGTCCGGCGTGAAGGCCTGGGCCACCGGCCAGCGCCGGGACCAGAGCCCGGGCACCCGCAGCGCCGTCGCGGTGATGGAAATCGACACCGCGTTCTCCACCCCGGAGCGCACCCTGTACAAATTCAACCCGCTGGCACAAATGACCAGCGAAGAGATCTGGGGCTATATCCGCATGCTCGAACTGCCCTACAACAGCCTGCATGAGCGCGGCTTCATCAGCATTGGCTGCGAACCCTGCACCCGCCCGGTGCTGCCAAACCAGCACGAGCGCGAAGGTCGCTGGTGGTGGGAAGAAGCCACGCAGAAAGAGTGCGGGCTGCATGCCGGGAATATCATCAGCAAGTCCAAGGCGTAACCCGGTTCAGACGCCCCGTGGGACCAGGCCTGCTTCGGGTTCTTCGCGAGCAGGCTCGCTCCCACGACAAGCGAGCTCAAACCGCGCTGAACCTCGCGCCCAGCCCCTGTTGTGCAAACTGTTCGATCACGAAATCCACGAACGCGCGGGTCTTGCCCGGCAGCAGCTTGTGTTCGGCGTAGTAAATGGAAATGTTGCCATCGTCGACATACCAGTCCGGCAACACCCGCTGCAGGCTCCCCGCGTCCAGATAACCGACGGCAAACGGCATGCTCACCAGGGCAATGCCCAGGCCTTGCGCGGCCGTGGCGCAAGCCGCCTCGGAATCGCTCATGGTCATCCGCACTTCCAGCGTCAGGGGGCTGTGTTGCTGGGTGCGACTGGTCAATTGCCACGACCTGACGCGTCCCGTTTGCGGCGAGCGAATCAGGATGCCGTCGTGGTGCCTGAGGTCATCCGGCGTGGCAATCGCTGCATGGCTGGCCAGATAGTCCGCTGACGCCACCAGTACCCGATGCGCAGGCGTCAACTTGCGCGCCACCACCCCTTGCGGCAGCTCGAAACCGCCGCCAATCGCCGCATCGAACCCCTGGGCAATCAGGTCGACCTGCCGGTTATCGAAATGCCAGTCCGGGTTGATCGCAGGAAACCGCCGCAGGAACTCGCCCAGCAGCGGCACGATATACAGACGCCCGAACACCGTGCCCATGCTGACTTTCAGGGTTCCCGCCGGCCGCCCTTCCGCACTCGCGAGGTTGGCCACTGCATTCTGGATGGTGAGCAGGCTGGAACTGACTTCGCCGAGAAACAGCTGACCGGCCTCGGTCAACGTCAGGCTGCGGGTGCTGCGCTGGAACAGACGCACACCGAGCCGCGCCTCGAGTTTGGCCACGCTCTTGCCGACCGCTGCCGGTGTCAGGCTCAACCGCCGCGCCGCCTCGGCAAAACTGCCGACCTCGGCACTGCGCACAAAGCATTCGATACTGCTGAAGGTTTCCATAGGCGCCACTATAAACTTCTGGTTTACACAGACTATCGCAATTACCGGCTACTCAGCCGCTAATACGCAATCGATACTAGGCTCCATCAACCGAGACATTTCGCCTCGGGACTTTGGAGATCGATATGAGTACCCAGAACCTCAGCGGCAAAGTGGCTTTGATCCAGGGCGGTTCGCGCGGCATCGGCGCCGCCATCGTCAAGCGGCTGGCCGCTGAAGGCGCGACCGTGGCCTTCACCTACGTCAGCTCCACGGCCAAAGCCGAAGCCCTGCAAAACAGCATCACCGGCAATGGCGGCAAGGCGCTGGCGATCAAGGCTGACAGCGCCGACGCCGAAGCGATTCGCAACGCCGTCAATACCACGGTCGAAGCCTTCGGCCGCCTGGACATCCTGGTCAACAACGCTGGCGTGCTGGCCATCGCTCCCCTGGAAGACTTCAAACTCGAAGATTTCGACCAGACCCTGGCCATCAACGTGCGCAGCGTCTTCATCGCCACCCAGGCCGCCGCGAAACACATGACCGAAGGCGGTCGTGTCATCAACATCGGCAGCACCAACGCCGACCGCATGCCCTTCGGCGGTGGTGGCCCGTACGCCATGAGCAAAGCGGCGCTCGTTGGTCTGACCAAAGGCCTGTCCCGCGATCTCGGCCCGCGCGGCATCACCATCAACAACGTGCAGCCAGGCCCGGTCGACACCGACATGAACCCGGCCAGCGGTGAGTTCGCCGACAGCCTGATTCCCCTGATGGCGGTAGGCCGTTACGGCACGGCAGATGAAATCGCCAGCTTCGTCGCCTACCTGGCGGGCCCGGAAGCCGGCTACATCACCGGCGCGAGCCTGACCATCGACGGTGGCTTCGGCGCCTGATCAAAGCAGTCCAAAATGTGGGAGCGGGCTTGCTCGCGAAGGCGGTGGTTCAGACAACAATTATTGTGTCTGACACGACGCTTTCGCGAGCAAGCCCGCTCCCACAGGGTCTATGCCCAGTCGAGCGCCGGCAATCCATAAGCACCGGGGGTAAAGGCTTTCAGCGTACGAAGAATGCCATCGGCGTGTGCGTATTTTTCGTCAGCCATCGCGGCATCGGGAATCGCAATCGCAGTCATGCCTGCCGCTTTCGCCGCCGTGACACCGAACGGCGAATCCTCGAACACCAGGCAATCCTCAGGCGCCACACCCAGGCGCCGCGCCGCCGTGAGAAAGATGTCCGGCGCCGGTTTGGCCGCGCCGACCTCCGGGTCATCGGCCGTCACGATGAAATCGAACAGCGCGAACCAGTCACGGTGCAACGTGGTTTTCTGGCCGAACGATTGACGCGAAGAGCTGGTGCCCACTGCAATCGGAACCTGGTTGGCCTTCAAGTGCCGGACCAGCTCCTGGGCGCCGGGCATGGCCAGTGCGGTCGGAAAACGTTCGCGCATCAGCGGTTCGCGAATCTCCAGGAACTCCTCGGCGCTGATGGGCAACGCCAGCGCCTCGACCACGTACCGCGCCAGATCGCCCGCACCCCGGCCGATGATGTTCTGTTTGTGGCTCCAATCGAAGGTTCGGCCGTAACGCCCGGCAATAATGGACGTGACCTCGGTGTAAATGCCTTCGGTGTCCAGCAGCAAGCCATCCATGTCAAAAATAACGGCCTTGATCGGGCCGAACTCTTTCAGTGGTGCATTCATCGCATCTGATCCGTTTTCAATGGCGCCCTGACCGGCCCGGGCAGACCGGTTCGCGATTGGATTAAAGGTTTCAGCAGCATAACGAGCGCAGCCGACCAGGGGCAACGGACAATCTGCCGACGGCGCAAAAAACCGCGTCCAGCCACTGACCACGATTTAGCGATTCGGCCTACACCAAACACCTCCTTTCCCGACTTCTTTCCCTTTTGATCCCCCTCACAGTCTCGCGATCCAAATCGATCCGTGCGAGGGACTGCGAATGTTCAACCCTGACAAGGTCCTGGCCTTGAACAACGCCATCGGTCTGCTCGTGGTCGCCGCCATGGACCCCGAGCAGCCGGACGTCGACACCTTGATCGGGGATTTCCGCCTCTGTCTCAACGATTACGACGCCTGGGCAGAAAACTTCTGGACCGGCTGGGCGCTGGACGTCGAGCAGGTGTTCAAGGTCGGCAACGATGTTCGCCTGAGCGCACCGATGGACTCCAGCGCACCGGTCAACTCGACACTGGCCACCTGCCCGGCCAGCGGTCCCCTGACCCTGGTGCATATGTTCGAAGCCGCGCGTTTCGTGCCGATCGGCGACACCCCGGTGATGCTCGAACCCCTGCTCGCGCAAGACGGCGGCGAACCGACCTTTGGCAAGCCGGTCCACAAAATCATCGGCCCCAGCGGCATTCTGGAAATCCCCGATTGCTGGCGTGGCCAGCGTTATCGCATCACCTTCTTTCCCAACGTAACCAACGCTCACATCAAAGCGCTTTACGCCTCATATCAAGGCGTGGTCAACGACCTCGAGCGTTGGTTACGCAACGAATGGGCCACCGAGTTCCAAGGGTTGTGGGACGGTTTTTCCGAGGCGGGCTTCAGTGAGCGCTACGGCCTGCTGCAACAGGCCGATTGGCGTGGCCTCGAAAACGCATTGCACGGCTTATGGGATGACGTAAAGCAGGTGTTCGCGTTGATGGCAGACCTGCAGGCCAACAGCGAAAAACTCCTCGAATACCTGACCGAAGCCGAGCTGCAGATGCTGCTCGACGCGTCGACCGAAGCCATCGCCAACCTGCTGCTGTTGCTCAGCGACGAGCCGCTGATGTTCATTCATCTCGCGGCCTTCACCACCTGGCTGCGCCTGCTGCCGCCGCAGTACGCCGCCGAAGTCGTGGCGGAAATTCGCACCCAGGTACTGATCGGCTTCCTGCTGGCCTGCCTCACCGGGCCTGCAGGCCTGAAGGTCGGAGTGAGCGCCAGGGTACTGGGCCGGATCAAGTCCGAACGCGCCCGCCGATGGCTGGCGGCGGCGAGCCTGCGCCTGGGCGACCTGGCGCATCACTCCGCGCTGGACTCGCACGCCAGCGCACTCAAACCGCTGATGATCAATGCCCGCAACGCGTCGCTCAAACCGGCGCCGGCGGTTGCGATGCACATCACCACGCCGGCATCAGCGCCACTGCTGGTCAACAACCCACTGGCGATCGCGCGCAACAAGGCCGAAGCCCGCACTCGCCTGAGTCGCCAGGAACACCGCGACGACGCCCCGGCCCCGGCGACAAACCCGAACGGCGCCCCTGTCGACTCAGCAGACAACACTCTGACCAACGGCTGCCCGGTGTCGATGGTCACCGGCGAAGAACTGTTGACCCTGACCGATGGTGCGCTGGATGGGTTGTTGTGGTTCGAATTCATCCGCGTGTACCGCACCAGCGCCGTCGAGCTCGATAACGGCCTTGGATTTGGCTGGAGCCACTCCCTGGCGCATCGGTTGGAAATCGACGGCGACACGGTCATCTGGGTCGATCATGAAAACCGCCGCATTCCTTTTCCGCTGCCGGACCGGACGCGGCCGGTCATTCACAACAGCCTGTCGCGGGCGGCAATTTATCTGGGGGATGAGCCTGAGGAACTGGTCCTTTCCCTGGCGGGTGAAACCCCGCGTTTCTACCACTTCAAGACAGGACGCCTGACAGCCATCAGCGATGCCTACGGCAATCGCCTGACGGTGCAACGCGACAGATCCGACAGGATCATGCGCCTCGACAACGGCGCCGGGCGTTCGCTGCGCTTGCGCTATGAACGCCGCCACCTCGCCGCCGTCGAGTACCAGAGCTTTTATCCCGCCGACACGCTGGAGCAAGCCTGGCGCACCGAGCAGACACTGGTCGTCTACCGCTACGACGCCTGCCACCGCCTGATCGAAGCGACCAACGCCCTGGGCGAAAGCGAGCGCTACGACTACGACGACCAGCACGTCATCCTGCAACGGCAATTGGCGGGCGGTGCGAGTTTTTTCTGGGAGTGGGAAAAGTCCGGCAAGGCTGTGCGCTGCATCCGGCACTGGGCGTCGTTCACGCAAATGGACACGCGCTATGCCTGGGATGACAACGGCGGTGTGCAGGTCAGGAGCATCGACGGCAGCGAGGCGGAGTACCGGCACGATCATCAGGCACGGTTGGTGCGACGCGTTGAGCCGGACGGCGCTGAACACCTCAAGGCCTATGACGACCAGGGCCGGTTGGTGGCCGAGAAGAACCCGCTGGGGGCGATCACCCGATACAGCCATGACGAAATGGGTCGGCTGGTTGCCCTGATCCCGCCTGAGGGCGAGCCAACATCCTACGAATACCGTAACGGCTTCCTGCACGCACGAACCCAAGGCAATGCGCGGTGGACGTACCAGCGCAATGCCCAGGGCGATGTCATCCGGGCGACCGATCCCGACGGGCATGTCACCCGCCATTACTACGACGCCAAGGGTCGGCTGCTGTCGAGCCGATTTCCGGATAACAGCCGGCATACCTACATCCGCAATGCCCTTGGGCAATTGATCGAGGAGACGCTGCCGAACGGTGGTCAACGGAGTTTTTCCTACGATGCATTGGGCCGGCGGACGACCCGGCAGGATGAACACGGCGCCGTCACCCATTACACATGGGACGCCACTGGACGACTGCTGCAGACAACCTTGCCCACAGGCGCCAGTCGCGCCTTCAGCTACAACGCCTACGGCAAAGTCACCGCCGAACGCGACGAACTGGGCCGCGTCACGCGCTACGAATACCTCGACGACCTGCACCTGATCAGCCGGCGGATCAATCCCGACGGTACCCAGCTGCGTTATCGCTACGACAACGCGCGGTTGTTACTCACGGAAATCGAAAATGAATCCGGGGAACAGTATCGGCTGGATTACACGCCAGGCGGATTGATCCGTCAGGAAACCGGATTCGATGGTCGCCGCACTGCATATGCCTATGACCTCAATGGTCACCTGCTGGAGAAGACCGAGTTCGGTGACGACGACACGACACTCGTCACCACTTATCAGCGCGATGCCACCGGACGGCTTCTGGTCAAGACACTGCCCGATGGCGTCAAGGTCGAGTACCGCTATGACAGCCTGGGCCGGCTGGTCAGCGTCGATGACGGTCACGATCATCCGCTGGAATTCGAGTATGACCAACAGGACCGGCTCGTCACCGAACACCAGGGTTGGGGCACGTTGCGCTATGGCTACGATGCCTGTGGACAACTCAATCGCCTGCGCCTTCCCGACGGCAGCCAGCTGGACTATCACCATGCCCGGGGCGGCACGCTGACGGCCATTGACCTCAATGGCGCGCGCCTGACGACACACACCTTCCTTGCCGACCGCGAGCAGACCCGCCGACAGGGCCTGTTGCTCAGCGAGTACCAGTTCGACGAGCAGGGGCGCCTGAAAGCCCACGCCGTGAAACAGCAGCAATCGCTGTATCGCCGCAATTATGCCTACCACGCCAATGGCAATCTCGACAGCATTCACGATACCCGTCACGGTCTGCGCACCTATCGCTACGACGCGCTCGATCGCCTGATCGGGGTCCGCCACTCCCGCGACCAGCAGCCGGAAAGCTTCGTCCACGACCCGGCTGGCAGCCTGATCATGCAGGACCGCCCGGGCGTGGCAAAAATCGCGGGCAATCGCCTGTTGATGCAGGGTGACCGCCACTACGACTACGACGCCTTCGGCAATCTTGTCCGCGAACGCCGTGGCACCGGGCAAAAGCTCGTCACCGAGTACCAGTACGACTGCCAGCATCGGCTCATTGGCGCCACACTGCCCAACGGTAGCCAGGCCACCTATCGCTACGATGCATTTGGCCGCCGGATCAGCAAGACCGTCGACGGCAAGACCACCGAGTTTTTCTGGAAAGGTGACCACCTCGTCGCCGAAAGCAGCCGCGACCACTACCGCAGCTACGTATACGAACCGGGCACATTCCGCCCCCTGGCCCTGCTCGACGGCAAAGGCCCACGCGACGCGTGCCCGTTTTACTACCAACTCGACCACCTCGGCACCCCCCAGGAACTCACCGACTACAGCGGCGACATCGTCTGGGCCGCCCGCTATACCGCCTACGGCCGCCTCACCCGCCTCAACCGCGACACCCACCAGGTCCTCGACCAACCGCTGCGTTTCCAGGGCCAGTACTTCGACCCGGAAACCGGGCTGCACTACAACCGGCATCGCTATTACCAGCCCGATATCGGGCGCTACCTGACACCGGACCCGAGCGGGTTGGCTGGCGGATTGAACCCGTATCGGTACACCCGAAATCCTACGGGTTGGGTTGATCCGTTGGGGTTGAATGAGTGTCCGGGGAAGGGGAAATGTGGGGCAACCAAGCACAGCGACAATCCGCTTGGCAGAGCTAAAATTGACGAGGCGCTGCCTGAAGTACCGAGACCCAAGCAGAAGAATCACTATCTGTACCGAGGTGACGAGCGTGAGCCGTGGGAAATTTTTGAGGCTGGGTTCGAACCGTGGGGAGAAAGTACAGATTTATATCTTCATGCTCTGGATAACAGAAATCCTCCCAGCGCATTTGTCAGTGCATCAACGAAAGAAAGTGAGGCCGCGCGATTCGCAACAGGTCACGGGTTGGAGGATGGATACATATATATCCTTAAGAATATTCGTGGTATCGATGTCAACAAGAACCTTGGAATAATGTCTCCACATAAACGAGAAGCAGAAATTGCTTTCCTTGGTGGAATTGACAATCGCGACATTGTTGGCGCCACACCTGTAAATGACGATGGTAGCTACAAGGGCTATTCAGTACCTAATCCACATAGGAGAAAACAATGAAACCAATCGAAATTTCAATCAGACGAAACGGCATCGTCGAAACAGCCATCATTGAATGCGACAGAAGAAATAAGACGCTAACTTTTACAATGCTGTGCGGCCTTAAAAAAACCTACACATCCTATGACTTTTATGAGTGTTTTGGCATTCTTCGGGCTGAATTCCCTGAAATACAATTTCTGTGTAAAGGAGCCAGGTTAGACGTTCATACCTCCCGAATGTCGTCCCAGATGTCCAGCGGATTAGTGGCATACCAAGTCAGAACAGGCCATTCGACTGAAGAAGAGGATATAGTAAGAATTTTTGACTATGATGATGAAAATATAACCAACAGCATTCAGGATCAGAGAAAACACTACAAAAACTGGATTGAATCCCTGAGAAACAACTCGCCGCCTCAAAATGACGAATAAGGAAATAAGGGAGCGCCATTAAATTTTTCAGACTTCGAACATTGCACATCAATAATATCGGAAAATCATATTGGATTATCCTCTCTCACATCACCCTCATCATCCGGGGGACGTTGATCAGACCCCAGGGAATCCGTCGGTAAAGTTGAGGATCCGGCGAATAAAGTAAAAATCCCTGAAGGGGGAATTTATCTTCCGTCATATCCAGAGGAAAAATATTTGTACCGTGGGGACCACCTTCACCCCGATGAGGTTTTTGTCGATTTGATTCATT
Source organism: Pseudomonas sp. IT-P12 (assembly GCF_949767465.1). NCBI lineage: Bacteria > Pseudomonadati > Pseudomonadota > Gammaproteobacteria > Pseudomonadales > Pseudomonadaceae > Pseudomonas > Pseudomonas sp. IT-P12. Next base: position 687,095 of record NZ_CATKPY010000021.1, read on the forward strand.
CCCGGAATGAGATTTAGCGAAACAACCAGGTTCAAAATATAAATTCTCTAGTGAGCACAAAATAGCAATTCAAGGAGGTATCAGAAAGGAAGATATTCTTGGAGCCACGCCAATTGGAGCGAATGGTCGCGCCACTAGCCATACCACTTTAAACCCAACCAGGAGGTAGTAATGGAACGGGTCGAAATAGTAATCATCAGAAATGGAGAACGCCAATCGGCAGAGTTTTTTTGTGACACGAAAAACGTAACTATCACATTCGTTATGCTAGACGGGTATACCAAATCATATTCAGGCAGCGACTTCTACAATTGCTTTGGCCACGTACGTCAAGAGCATCAGAACATCTCTTTTTTGTGCAAAGGAGCGATGATCAATGTCCATCCTTCCAGCATGTCCTCACAAATGACACAGGGTGTGAAAGCTTACGAACTCACGCTTGGCAAATGTGCAACGAGAGATGATATTGTTAGTATTTTTGACTACGAGGAAAAAAACTTAACGAACGATCCAGAAGTGCAAAAAGAATTCTTCATGCGATGGATCGAATCAGACATTATCGAGAGTTAACCCTCCCGATTTTCAGGACCATCAATTTCTTTGGTTTTGGAAGTTTTGTTCACATTATCGTCGCTCTCCGGTTCCACATCATCGTCATCGTCCGGTGGACGCTGGTCTCGTCTCAACGAGTCTGTGGGTGAAGGCAGTGGATACTCGGGAGTCTCATCAATATCAGTTTCCTTCGGATCATTGCTCATCTTCGTCAATCTCCTCATCTTCCAACTCTGTCAGCCCTACATCCCCCGCATCATCGGCATCGTTAAGCGGCACGGTCGCATCGTCCATCACTGACCCCGGATCTTCATTGCCCGGGTCGTTGATAAACGGCAGGCCGCTTGGACCTTTCTCTTCCTTGCCTTCGGTTTCCGGTGTCATGGCAGACCTCTCACAAATCGGGTGTATATAAAGTGAGAGGCAGCCAGGAGCCAAACGTTCCGAAACGCAGGAATGAAAAAGCCCGGCATCGTGCCGGGCTTGCGCAAACGCTTCGTTCTGAATCAGTGACGCTTGTGGCCCTTGCCCAGGTTACTGCCTACGCCGCCGCCAATGGCGCCGCCCAGGCCTGCACCGATGGTGGAGCCGGTCTTGCCACCCAGGCTGTTGCCGATCACCGAGCCGCCTGCAGCACCCACGCCGCCGCCGATGGCCGCTTTGGTGCGGCTGCCCTTGCGTGCAGCCACGGCACTGCCGGCCGCGCCCGCAACACCGGCACCAATCGCTGCCCCGGTGCTGCCGCCCATGCTTTGGCCGACGACATTACCCAGCGCGCCGCCCAGGCCGCCACCCAGCGCGGCGGTGCCGTCGCCAGCAGCCATTGCACCTTGAGCAACCAGAAGCCCCAGAACCAGGGCCGGCAGAGTTAAACGCATGACAAGAACCTCAAAAATAGGGGAAATCAAAAAGGGTCGAGATTGAATGCCTTAGCGGCGAGAAAGTCCAGACGCACGAACGCAACCTCAGCATCGGCGACGGTTGGACAGCGTTTACGGAAAAGGTTTTATGACAGGCAAAAAAAAGCCCGCTGGGGAGACGGGCCAGGTGCTGCTTTCTAACGGATGAGTTCAGCCTACGTAAGACCTTGTGAAAAGTTTGTGAAAAGAAGCGGTAGAGATAAACGTCGACAAACAAGCCAGCACGTCATCCCTCGATCCCGGATCAATGACGGGGTCCATGGATGATCTGCTCCCGCTTGGCGGGAGCAGCCACCTTGGGCAGGAATTTCGCCTTCGGCCCCTGGGGCCCCCTGGCCTTCATCTTGCCGAGCGTGGCCTCATCGTCACCAAAAGCCACCCCATATTCGGTTTGGCCGCATTGCACACAGTTATTGATGGGAAACTCTGCCCCGTCGTCCTCGATATACGGATCAGCCATTTTTTCACCCCTCTCAAAAATGGGGTCGACACCGGCAAGCCCTGTTTGCCTGAAACATATCGACCACCAAACCGTTGAGACTAGCTGGTCATTTATGGACTTTCCGTTCAGACATGCTGACGCCCGACGAATGGATTATTTCGCGTCCTGCAAACCTGAACGCTGACCCCGGCGACCATCACCTCAGCTTGACGGCCGTCCCGGTGACAAACACCACCACCATTCCACCCTTCCCGGCCGGCATGCTGATCTCGTAATCGAGCCCTACCACGGCGTCAGCCTGCAGCGCCCGCGCCCGATCCTTGATCTCGTCAGTCGCCTGCATACGCGCTTCTTTCAATGCGCGTTCCAATGTCTGTGAGCGACCACCAAAAAAGTCGCGCATCCCGGCGAACATATCGCGAATAACGTTGACTCCCTGCACCGACTCGGCGCTCACAACATCCAGGTAGGCGGTGATTTGTCGACCTTCGATGGCATGGGTGGTGGTGACGATCATGGGATTTCCTTTTCATGGCCCTGGCATTCAAGGCGAGCGGGACAATGTTATACACAGCTGCTCGAATATTTCGATTCCGTTCGCTTCCTGCATCCTATTCAGAAGGGCCCTTTCGGCTGGGCACGCCGCCTCAACAAAAGCAGACGCCAGAAACCACAAAACCCCTGACTTCTTTCGAAATCAGGGGTTCTGGTTACATCGAATTTGGCGGTGAAGGAGAGATTCGAACTCTCGATACAATTTCTTGTATACACACTTTCCAGGCGTGCTCCTTAAGCCACTCGGACACTTCACCGTATCTCTTCAAACATGTTCTGTCTGTCGAGGCGCGCTAATGTAGTCGAAAGCATTTCCGATGGCAATTTTTTTTTGCAGAATTTTCATGTGCTTAGCGATTTAGACGTTCCGCGGCTTCCTGGACATGGCAAACCCGCCAATCTCCGGCTTCGTGTCCCTGTTCTCCAGGGAATAGAGCGCACGGTGGGCATGACGGAGCCGGCCTGGCCGGTGGGAAAACGGTGACCGGTGAGTCAGTCACGGCGCTTTACCTCGCCTACGGCGGTGGGTAACGTCATCCTCAACTTTCATACAAGGAATAGCGTCATGAGTGAGTTGATTTCCTACCACCTCGAAGACGGTATCGCGACCCTGACCTTGAGCAACGGCAAGGTCAATGCCATTTCGCCGGACGTGATTGCCGCGTTCAATACGGCGCTGGATCAGGCGGTGACTGATCGCGCCGTGGTGATCATTACCGGCACGCCAGGGATTCTGTCGGGCGGGTATGACTTGAAGGTGATGACCGCCGGGCCGAAGGAAGCCGTATCGCTGGTGACGGCCGGTTCCACCCTGGCCCGTCGCCTGTTGTCGCACCCGTTCCCGGTGATCGTCGCCTGCCCTGGGCACGCCGTGGCCAAGGGTGCGTTCCTGCTGTTGTCGGCCGATTACCGCATCGGTGTCGACGGCCCGTTCAGCATCGGCCTGAACGAAGTGCAGATCGGTATGACCATGCACCACGCCGGTATCGAGTTGGCCCGTGACCGCCTGCGCAAATCGGCATTCCATCGCTCGGTGATCAACGGCGAGATGTTCACCCCGCAGAGCGCCGTGGATGCCGGCTTCCTCGATGTGGTGGTGTCGGCCGAGGAGCTGCAAGGCGCGGCGTTGGCGGCGGCTCGCCAGTTGAAGAAGATCAACATGAGTGCGCACAAGAACACCAAGTTGAAGGTACGCAAGGCGCTGCTGGACACGCTGGATAACGCGATCATCCAGGATCAGGAGCATCTGGTTTAATCCCGTCAGTTCAACCCGGAGCCTGTGTCGTTGTTCAAGTCCATCGCGAGCAGGCTCGCTCTCAAGACAGTGTGGGGCTTTTCATGTGTAATTTATGGAAAAGCCCTACAACCGCTCTAGAACAAGTCTGACCAACGAGTCGGAAACTTTTACTTAAACATCGCCTATCTCCTGTCTCTTCCGGGCAATTGCCGAATACAGTGCACATCCGTACACTGCGCCACCTTTTGTCCCGGTGGGGCCTGCAAATGCTGTTTTTGTTTCGTATGTTGTTGATGGGGCTGCACTTTATTCTGGCGGGCATCCTTGGGGTGATCCTTGGACTGTGCCGGCCATTCAATCCGGACAACAGCCGCCTCTGCGCCCGTCTTTATGCCTGGCCGGCGATGTGCATTTTGCGTTTGCGGGTCAAGGCCGACGTCGGCCCGCTGATGGACAAACCGCAAAGCTGTGTGATCGTCGCCAACCACCAATCCAACTACGATCTGTTCGTGTTCGGCAACGTGGTGCCGCGCCGCACCGTGTGCATCGGCAAAAAGAGCCTGAAGTGGGTGCCGTTGTTCGGCCAGTTGTTCTGGCTGGCAGGCAATGTGCTGATCGATCGTGGCAATGCACACAAGGCACGCCGCTCGATGCTGACCACGACGCACACCCTGCAGCATGAGGACACCTCGATCTGGGTGTTCCCGGAAGGTACGCGCAACCTCGGTGAAGAGCTGCTGCCGTTCAAGAAAGGCGCGTTCCAGATGGCCATCGCCGCCGGTGTACCGATTGTCCCGGTGTGTGTCAGCACTTACGTCAAGCACATGCGATTGAACCGCTGGCGCAGTGGGAAAATTCTGATCCGCTCGCTGCCGGCGATTCCGACCGCCGGCCTGAGCCTGGACGACATGCCAATGCTGATCGCCCAGTGCCGCGAACAGATGCGCGACTGCATCGCCTCGATGGATCGGCAACTGCAAGCCGCGTGACAGGAAACCCGCTCTGTGCGGGTTTTCTTTTGCCCGGGATTTGCCGCGAACTCTGCAGATTTCACTGACTCTCAAGCAACAGACAAGGCTAAGCTGAAGATTGCCTGCCATCTGCCAACCAGAAGTGAACGTGAATCATGGGTCGAGTTGTTGCTGCTGCGGTTTACAGCGCCGGTAAAAAAGTCACCAATATTACCCTCGATGAAGGCGCTGCCTGGGCTGCCAAGCCCGATCACTTTGTCTGGATCGGCCTCGAAGAACCGGACGCGCAGGAGTTGGCCAACCTGCAACGCCAGTTCAACCTGCACGAACTGGCCATCGAAGATGCCCTGGAAAAACACAGCCGACCGAAGCTGGAAACCTTCGGCGATGCACTGTTTATCGTCACCTACTCGCCGATCCGCCATGACGGCAACTTGCAGTTCATCGAGACGCATATCTTTGCCGGTAACGGCTACATCATCACCGCACGCAACGGTCACTCGGCGTCCTACGCCCATGTCCGACAACGTTGCGAGGCGCGTCCGCTGCTGCTTGAGCATGGGGAAGATTTCGTCCTCTACGCCCTCCTCGACTTCGTGATCGAAAACTACCAGCCGGTGGGCGAAGCCATTCATGCCGAAATCGACGAGCTGGAACGCAACGTGTTGTGCAGCGCCCTGAATGAGCACGACATCCAGAAATTGCATGGCCTGCGCCGCGACGTCGTGCGCTTGCGCCGTTACGCGGCGCCGATGGTGGAGATCAGCGAGGAGTTGCAGAAACTCAGCTTTCCGTTCATCGACAAGAACATGCGTCCGTATTTTCGCGACGTGCAGATCCATGTGACGCGGCAAATGGAAGACCTGACGACCCTCGCGGAGATTGCCAGCCAGACCATTGAAGTCGGGGTGCTGCTGGAGGCGTCACGGCAAAGCGTGGTACAGCGCAAGTTTGCCGCATGGGCGGCGATCCTGGCGTTCCCGACGGCGGTCGCCGGTATCTACGGGATGAACTTCCAGAACATGCCGGAACTGACCTGGCACTACGGGTATTTCGCGGTGCTGGGGTTCATTGCGGTGGGGTGCGTGGGGTTGTGGGGGAGTTTCAAGAAGTCGGGATGGTTGTAGCGTCTGCAACAGCAATCGCCAGCAGGCCCGCTTGCATATCCCACTTCGGATAAGGCAGCGAACCTGCTCGCGATGGTTTAGACCGTTTCGGGTTTGTGCGCGACAAACCGCATCATCCACTCCGCAACGGTCGTGCCGTGATGTTCCTGCTCCAGGCTGTTGATGCCTTTCGAGTAGACCTGTTCGCCCAGCGCTTCCTGACGAATATCCAACAAGGCCCGCGAATAATCGTGAATGAATTCCGGATGGCCCTGGAAGCACAGCACCTGGTCATTGATGTGGTAAGCGGCGAACGGACAGAAATCGCTGGACGCGATCACCGTGGCGTTTTCCGGCAGCGTGGTCACCTGGTCCTGGTGGCTGATCAGCAAGGTCAGCTCTTCACGCACCGGGCTCATCCAGGGCGCCTTGGCCGCCAGTTTGTAGTTGTGCGTGCCAACGCCCCAACCCTGGGTGGCGCGCTCGCTCTTGCCACCCAGCAGCAACGCCAGCAACTGATGGCCGAAGCACACGCCGAGCAATTTGTCGCCGCGCTCGTAGCGAGTCAGCAGGTAGGCCTTGAGGGTTTGAATCCAAGGATCGGTGCCGAAGGAGTCGGCCTTGCTGCCGGTGACGAGGTAGGCGTCGAAGGTTTCGTCATCACGCGGATAATCGCCCTGCATCACGTTGTACACGGTGAACTCGGCGGCGATGGGCTGTTGCGAAAACAGGCGCTGGAACATCTGCCCGTAACCCTGATATTGATCGACCAGTTCCGGACGCAGGATGTCGGTTTCAAGAATGCAGATGCGTAACGACATAAAAAATACCTGACACGTGATGGGAATAATGCACACCCCAGAGCCTGCCTCGAAACACGGTGACAAGGCAAGCCCGGCGTGCGTCATCGGTCCCTTAGAACGCCTCCTCCCTGGCGGCTTTTTCCAGCAGCAGGGCCGGCGGCGCGAACCGTTCGCCGTACTGCTCGGCCAGGTATTGCGCGCGGGCGACGAAGTCCTTCACGCCATACTGGTTGATGAACTGCAACGCGCCACCGGTCCAGGCCGCAAAACCGATACCGAAGATCGAACCGACATTGGCGTCTGCCGTGGAGGTCAGGACGCCTTCCTCCACGCACCGCACAGTCTCGATGGCTTGCACGAACAGCAGGCGATCGCGCACATCCTGCGGCGATATCTGCCCATCGGCTTTCTCGAATCGGGTTTTCAATGCCGACCATAAATGCTTCTGGCCAGCGGCGGGGTATTCGTAGAAACCACCACCAGCGGCCCTCCCCCCACGCTTGTACTCGTTGAGCATCAGCTCGATCACGGCGAACGCCGGGTGCTCGACCAGCGCTCTGCCTTCCGCTTGCAGGTCCCTGGCCGTTTGCTGGCGGATATGGCTCATCAGGCTCAGGGACACTTCATCGGAAATGGCCAGGGGTCCGACAGGCATCCCGGCCTTGCGTGCCTCGGTCTCGATCATTGGGGCACTCACGCCCTCGCCGAGCATGGCGATGCCTTCGTTGGTGAACGTGCCGAACACACGGGAGGTGAAGAAACCGCGACTGTCGTTGACCACAATCGGTGTTTTTTTGATTTGCAGGACGAAATCGAAAGCGCGAGCCAGGGTTTCGTCACGGGTGTGCGCGCCCTTGATGATTTCCACCAGGGGCATTTTGTCCACGGGGCTGAAGAAATGCAAACCAATGAATTTGCCGGGGTCCGGCACCGCCCTGGCCAGGCCGGTGATCGGCAAGGTCGAGGTGTTGGACGCGATCACGGCGTCCGCCCCGACCATCTGCTGTGCGGCGGATGACACCCTGGCTTTCAGCTCTCGGTCTTCGAACACGGCTTCGATGATCAGGTCGCAACCGGCCAGATCGGCATCGCTGGCGGTGGGATGGATGCGCGCCAGAATCGACTCGCGCTGCCCGGGCGTCATGTGGCCACGGGCAACCTTCTTGTCCAGCAACGCCGCCGAATGCGCCTTGCCCTTCTCTGCCGACGCCGTGTCGATGTCCTTGAGTACCACCTCGATACCGGCCGAGGCGCTGACGTAGGCAATGCCGGCCCCCATCATCCCCGCGCCCAGTACACCGACACGACGCGTCACGTAGGGTGCGAACCCTTGGGGACGCGAGCCGCCAGCGTTGATTTCATTGAGTTGGAACCAGAAGGTGCCGATCAGGTTTTTCGAGATCTGGCCGGTAGTCAGTTCCGTGAAGTAACGGGTTTCGATCAGATGGGCCGTGTCGAAATCCACCTGTGCGCCCTCCACCGCGGCACACAGAATCTTCTCCGGCGCGGGCAGGCAGCCCTGGGTTTTGGCGCGCAGGATCGACGGCGCAATGGCCAGCATCTGCGCGACCTTGGGGTTCGAAGGCGTACCGCCCGGGATCTGGTAGCCCTTCACATCCCACGGCTGCGTCGCCACGGGATGAGCCAGGATCCAGGCCCGGGCCTTGGCCAGCAATTCATCGTTGTCGGTGACCAGCTCATCGATCAGACCGGCCTGCAAGGCTTGCTGCGGGCGCACCTTCTTGCCCTCCAGCAGATACGGCAAGGCCTTTTCCAGGCCCAGCATACGCACCATGCGCACCACCCCGCCGCCGCCCGGCAGCAAGCCGAGGGTGACTTCCGGCAAGCCGAGCTGTACAGAAGGATGGTCCAGCGCCACCCGGTGATGACAGGCCAGGCAGATTTCCCAGCCGCCACCCAGCGCGGCGCCGTTGATCGCGGCGACCACCGGCTTGCCCAGGGTTTCCAGGGTGCGCAACTGGCTCTTGAGCGTCAGCACCATGTCGTAGAAAGCTTTGGCTTGCGGTTTGCCGACCTTGATCAGTTCGTTCAGGTCGCCGCCGGCGAAGAAGGTTTTCTTGGCCGAGGTGATGATCACACCGGCAATCCGGTCTTGCTCGGCCGCCAGGCGAGCGACGCAGGCAGCCATGGCCTCGCGGTAGACCGCGTTCATGGTGTTGGCGCTCTGGCCCGGCATGTCGATGGTCAGGACGACGATCCGGTCCTGGCCTTGTTCGTAACGAATGGCTTCAGTCATTAAGAGGCTTCCTTGAAAGGCTCAGAGGCGTTCGATAATGGTGGCAATGCCCATGCCGCCGCCGACACACAGGGTCGCCAGGCCAAAGCGCAGGCGTCGGGCTTCCAGTTCGTCGAGCAAGGTGCCGAGGATCGCGCAACCGGTGGCGCCCAGCGGATGGCCCATGGCGATGGAACCGCCGTTGACGTTGACCTTGTCCGGGTCGATGGCCATGTCCTTGATGAACTTCAGCACGACCGAGGCAAACGCCTCGTTGACCTCGAACAGATCGATGTCTTCGACTCGCAGCCCGGCCTTGGCCAGCGCCTTGCGCGTCGCCGGCGCCGGGCCGGTGAGCATGATGGTCGGGTCGGTACTGGTGACCGCCGTGGCGACGATCCGCGCCCGCGGCTGCAGGCCCAGCTCGCGGCCCTTGGCTTCGGAGCCGATCAACATCAGCGCCGCACCGTCGACGATCCCGGAACTGTTGCCCGGCGTGTGCACGTGGTTGATCCGCTCGACGTGGCTGTAGACCCGTAGCGCCGTGGCGTCGAAACCCATTTGCCCCATCATCTCGAAACTCGGCTTGAGCTTGCCCAGGCCGTCGAGGGTGGAGTCGGCGCGGATGAACTCGTCATGGTCGAGCAGCAGGATGCCGTTCTGGTCCCGTACCGGCACCAGCGATTTGCCGAACGCACCCTCGGCCCGGGCCCGTGCAGCTTTCTGCTGGGAATGCAACGCGTAGGCATCGACATCCTCGCGACTGAAGCCTTCCAGGGTCGCGATCAGGTCGGCGCCCACCCCTTGCGGTGTGAAGTGACTGTGCAGGTTGGTTTCCGGGTCCAGCGCCCACGCGCCACCGTCACTGCCCATCGGCACCCGGGACATCGACTCGACGCCGCCCACCACCACCAGTTCTTCGAAGCCGGAACGCACTTTCATCGCCCCGAGGTTCACCGCCTCCAGCCCCGACGCGCAGAAGCGGTTGATCTGCACCCCCGCTACGCTGACGTCCCAGTCGGCCGTCTGGGCCGCGGTCTTGGCGATGTCGGCACCCTGATCGCCCACCGGCGTCACGCAGCCCAGCACCACGTCGTCGACCTGGCGGGTGTCCAGCGCGGTGCGCTGTTGCAACGCGGTGAGCAACCCTGCCACCAGGTTGACCGGTTTGACACTGTGCAACGCGCCATCGGCCTTGCCTTTGCCGCGGGGCGTACGTAACGCATCGAAAATCAGAGCTTGGGTCATGACGTCCTCGAACCTGGCGATGAAAATACCGAGCCTCCACCTTATGCCTAGTCACCGCCGATTCAATGACCGCAATGCTCACAGGCGTTGACGGACACGCTCAGACGGACGGTAGTGTGCTATCGGATTAACCGCTTCAGTACACCGAGCTGTCTAGCAAAAGGCCGGCAAAGAAGCTGGCAATAGGCCTCATGCCATTTTTATAGCTTTTTATGAGGCCTCCATATGAAAGGGATCTAAGCCACGGCTGACGCGGGCCCTAAGGTGAACATGTGCGAAGTTGTCGTCGGGTTTTGCCGAGCGCTCGCCGTACAGGAAGTGCAACGCTCTGCCGTCATGGAGAAATGCAGGCAGGCATCAGGAAATAACAAAAAAGGCGGTCAAGCCATGTTCAAACATTCGAAAGTACGTCAAGCCGGGCTCATTCTCTTTGCCACTACGCTGTTGTTGATTGTGCCGAACCTGACCAAGGTGATTGGCTGAATCTGTAGAAGTACGGCGCCACCCATTTTCATCGCCTCGTTAAAAATGTGACGGGCCCGCTACCCGGGCCTGCATGGCTGTGCCAACCTTTGCGGCACTTCCACGACATGGACGGCGATCATTTGAAAATGCTCATTCTGCTCGGGGCCTTGCTGCTTGGCTCGCCCCTGTATGCCGCACAGCTGAACCTGGAGCTGGGCGCGAACAGCCGCACCTGGCAGACCGAGGACTTGCTCGAGCATCCTCAGGCCCAGACCATCACGATCGACAACGACGTTTCCTATAAAAAGGACATGAGCTATCGCGCCGTGCCCCTGGCAGCGTTGCTGACGGGCATCAAGCCGGGCGATCACCTTCAGGCCGTGGCGCTGGATGGCTTTGCCGCCGAACTGGCGGCCGCGCCGTTGCTCAATGCCAAGGGCGCGCGGGCCTGGCTGGCCATCGAGGAGCCCGCCAACCCCTGGCCGGCACTGTCGTCCGGCAAGCCGAGTGCAGGACCGTTTTACCTGGTCTGGACGGATCCGCAGGCCGGCAACATCAGCCCGGAGCAGTGGCCCTTTCAGGTGGCCGCCATCAAGCGCCTGGCGCCGGTGGCCGAGCGTTTCCCGGCGCTGCTGCCCGATCCGGCGCTGAAAGCGGACGACCCGGTCAACCAGGGCTTCGCCCTCTTTCAGAAGAACTGTCTGGCGTGCCATCGCCTCAATGGCGCGGGCGATGCTCAGTTTGGGCCGGACCTGAATATCCCGTTCAATCCGACCGAGTATTTCGGCGCGGACTTCCTTAAACGGTACATCCGTGATCCACAGAGTTTGCGCCAGTGGCCACAGGCGAAGATGCCGGGGTTCGCCCCGTCGGTGTTGCCGGACGCGGAGCTGGAGAGTCTGGTGGGGTATTTGCAGCACATGGCGGGGCGCAAGGTCAGCCCCTGAATCGCTTTGCCCTGTGAAAGCGGGCTTGCCCGCTCTCACAGGGTTCGAGGGATGTTGGCGATTATTGCTGCTGGACGGAAATGACCGGCGTCGGCGTCGGCGACACCAGCACCTTGGCGTGCATCTGCTCACAGCCCCCGCCCCGGCGCATTCCGCGTACCGGGCAGGCGTCCAGGTAATCCAGGCCCACCGCCAGCTTCAGATGGCGCTCCGGCCGCGCCAGTTCGTTGGTCACATCAAAGCTGTACCAGGCGTCATCCAGCCAGGCTTCCGCCCAGGCGTGGCTGGCCAGGTGCTCGGAGTTCTCGCTGTACAGATAGCCCGACACGTAGCGCGACGGCACACCCAGGCTGCGGGCACAGGCCAGGAAGGCATGGGTGTGGTCCTGGCACACCCCGGAGCGCCCGGCGAACGCCTGGGCCGCGCTGGTATCCACCTCGGTGGAACCCGGCGTGTAGGTCATTTGTGAGTTCAGGCCATGCATCAGGTCGATCAGTGCCGTGCGATCCCGACGGGTCTTGCAGGTCTTTTCGGCGAAAGCCCGCAATGCCTCGTCGGCTTCGGTCAGGCGCGTGAAGCGCAGAAAAGGCAGCGCCGACTGGCTCTCGTGCTCGGCTTCGCGCAGCTCGTCGATATCGACCTGGCCCCGGGCGCCGATGATGATCGCTTCGTGCGGCTCGTCCATGGTCAGCACATGCAGGATGTTGCCGAACGGATCGAGTTGCGCACGCACCGGGCGCGGCAGGTCGAGCTGCCAGCTGAGCACGTGCTGGCGCTCGCTGTCGTGGGGCGTCAGGCGCAGGTATTGGATGCTGGCTCGGACCTGATCTTCGTAGTGATAGGTGGTCTCGTGACTAATGGAAAGTCTCATGCAGCCTCCAGGTAGGAACTGTGTATGGCGTTACCCAACTGGCGCACCAGCGGGATGAACTCGGTCAGCCAGGCGTGCAGGCCTTCGTCGAGGATTTCGTTGATGCCGGTGTAGCGCAGGCGGGCGTCCATTTCCGCTGCCAGGCGTTGCGCGGGACGACCGTTGGCACCCGGCAGTTGCGCGAGGATCTGGTCGATTTCCTCGGTGCAGGCGCGCAGGGAGCGCGGTACGTCGACGCGCAGCAACAGCAACTCGGCGACATGCCGGGCGCCGGGTGCGTCGCGGTAGATCTCGGTGTAGGCCTCGAACGACGACAGCGCCCGCAACAATGCACTCCACTGGTAATACGCGTGAGCCGTGCCGTCGCTGACCGCTTCGGCCTGGTCGCCGGCCATCTCGTAGCGGGCGTCGAGCAGGCGCAACGTGTTGTCGGCGCGCTCGATGAAGGTGCCCAGGCGAATGAAGCGGAAGGCGTCGTTGCGCATGATCGTGCCGTAGGACGCGCCGCGAAACAGGTGCGAACGTTCCTTGATCCATTCGCAGAAACGGCTCATGCCATAACGACTCAAGCCCTGTTCGGCGATGCCGCGAATTTCCAGCCAGGTGGCGTTGATGTTTTCCCACATGTCGGCGGTGATTCGCCCACGTACCGCATGGGCGCTGGCCCGCGCCGCACCCAGGCAGCTGTAGATGCTCGCCGGGTTGGCCGCGTCCAGCGCAAAAAAATGCAGCAGGCGTTCGGCATGCAACTCGCCGTGACGCTCCAGGTAGTCGTCCAGGGTGCCGGTGATCAGCAGCGGCATCGCCAGTTCATGCAGGCCATCACCGCGGCCATCCTGTGGCATCAGCGACAGCGAATAACTGATGTCGAGCATCCGGGCGAGGTTTTCCGCCCGCTCCAGGTAGCGCGACATCCAATACAAATCCGAGGCAGTTCTACTTAACATGGCAGGCTTCCTTCAATCCTCGACCACCCAGGTGTCCTTGGTTCCGCCGCCCTGGGAGGAGTTCACCACCAGGGAACCTTCACGCAAGGCGACACGGGTCAGACCACCGGGCACAACCCGGGTTTCGCGGCCAGACAATACAAACGGACGCAGGTCGATATGGCGCGGGGCAATGCCGTTTTCGACAAAGGTCGGGCAGGTCGACAGGGACAACGTCGGTTGCGCGATGTACGCGTGGGGCTTGGCCTTGATGCGCGCGCGGAACGATTCGATTTCCGCCGCCGTCGCCGCTGGCCCCACCAGCATCCCGTAACCGCCGGAGCCCTGGGTTTCCTTGACCACCAGGTCCGGGAGGTTGGCCAGGACATGGGAAAGCTCGGAAGGATTGCGACACTGGAACGTCGGGACGTTCTTCAGGATCGGCTCTTCGTCGAGGTAGAAACGGATCATGTCGGTGACAAACGGATACACCGACTTGTCGTCGGCCACGCCGGTGCCGATGGCGTTCGCCAGCACCACGTTGCCGGAACGGTAGGACGACAGCAGTCCCGGGACGCCGAGCATGGAGTCGGGGTTGAACGCCAGCGGATCGAGGAACGCGTCGTCGAGCCGACGGTAGATCACATCGACCGCCTTGGGCCCGTCCGTGGTGCGCATGAACACCTTGTCATCACGCACGAACAGGTCCGCGCCCTCCACCAGCTCAACCCCCATTTCCCGGGCCAGAAACGCGTGCTCGAAAAAGGCACTGTTGAAGCGGCCCGGCGTCAGCACCACCACGCTCGGGTTATCGATCGGGCTGGAGCTTTTCAGGGTGTCGAGCAACAGGTTCGGGTAGTGGTCGATCGGCGCGATGCGCTGGGTCGAGAACAACTCGGGGAACAGGCGCATCATCATCTTGCGGTCTTCGAGCATGTAGCTCACACCGCTGGGGGTGCGCAGGTTGTCCTCGAGCACGTAGTAGGTGCCGTCGCCATCGCGCACCAGATCGACCCCGGAAATATGGGAGTAGATATCCCGGTGCAGATCCAGGCCTTGCATCGCCAACTGGTACTGTTCGTTGGCCAGCACCTGTTCCGCCGGAATGATGCCGGCCCGGATGATGCGCTGCTCGTGGTACAGGTCGGCGAGGAACATGTTCAACGCCTTGACTCGCTGGATGCAGCCGCGCTCGACAATCCGCCATTCGCTGGCCGGGATGCTGCGCGGAATGGTGTCGAAGGGAATCAGGCGCTCGGTGCCCTGCTCGTCCCCATAGAGCGTGAAGGTAATTCCGGCGCGATGAAACAGCAGATCGGCCTCGCGTCGCCGTTGAGCCAGCAGCTCGTCAGGCGTTTCAGCCAGCCAACGGGCAAACTCCCGGTAATGCGGGCGGACCTGGCCGCCGGCATCGTACATCTCATCGTAATAGGTGCGGATCATGCCGTACTCCTTGTCACCCGGACTGACAGGCCTTCGCAAGGCCCGTGCCATCGGCATAAACGCTTTCATATCAATCGGTTGGAAAACCGCCCCGGCTACGCCGCACCATTCCTGTGCGCCAAATGCCCCAACCTGATCATCCCCGCTTCATTGCAAAGCAATGCTGTCGTCTATCAGCAGCATAGCCAGAGTTGATTTCACTGCCCGGCCGTGGATGCGGATAATCCACTCATTCGCTGGAAATGCTCACCGAACTTCCCTTTTAGCCGCCTGCCCAGGCGGCTTTTTTTTGTTCGGCATTCTTGTTTCAGGATTTTGCCAATACGCTTTTGCGCCGCGCACGAACGAAAACGGCCAACCCGAAGGTCAGCCGTTGTTGGCTACTGTTCATGATGTCAGGCGAGTCGCCCTCGTACCTCCTGCTTGACGCCCCATCCTTCGATAATGCCGCCCAACGGCTCGACCACAGCCTCGAAATCCTGCTCAAAGTCGCCAATGCCGTCATAGGTGGCGTACATCACCTTGCTCAGCTCCAGGGACCACGCACCGTCGTCCCGAGCGCTGACCTGTGCATTCAAGGATTCACCACAGTAATGCCCCGCCGCCCTGCGTGCCCGCTCCTCGTCCGGGAAAATGGCGTAGAACTCGATGGGATGGAATCGGGAAAAATCGAAACCGCCTTCTTTCATGCGGCGCAGCACCGAGCTGCTGATGTCTTCTTGATAGGCTTCTGTGCTCATGAAACGTCCTCCTCAAACCGATGGATAGACTTTCCGTACTCCCGACGCCCGCATCCTGAAAACGCGAGCACTGCGATGGGAAACAAGCATGTAGCTGACAAGACCAGACCTTAGCGATCCATTCGCTGATCTCGCTTGCAGATTAGCCCTTTGTCAGCGGCGCTGCCAAGGTCTGGTTGTGACACAGGTGTGCCTGGAGGTGTATCAGACGGGAGTGATGCCGAGGATTTGTATGCTGTTCTGGGTCTTGAGATCTTTTACGCTCGCATCCGCCGTTCGCCCTTCCAGATCGTTCAGATCCAGCTCGGCGGCGACGGGCAGGAGCCGGGCCTTGATGAGCTTGGCGGCTTGCTCGTTATCCGGGCATTCGCTGCACTCAAAGGTTTCATCGACTGTTTCGCCGTGATCATCCACGAAAGTGATCTTCCACTTTTGCATCAAAGCCTCCTCGAACAAACCCGTATGTGGGTTCACCTTCATCTGGACTGGTGCTCTGGATGATCGTTCACAAAAAAAGCGGTGGGAGCGAGCCTGCTCGCGATAGCGGTGTCCATTCAGAATCAATGGGACAGAAAGGTCGCTATCGCGAGCAGGCTCGCTCCCACAGGGAATTGCCCGTAAAGCCTTAGTCGTTGCTCGGCTTGTTCACCGCCTGCAGGACGTATTGCGGCAGCGCAAAGGCGCCGAGGTGGATTTCCGGGTTGTAGTAGCGGGTGACGATGCCGCTGCCGGCGAAGCGCTGTTGCAGGGTTTCGCGGGACAATTTGCGGTAGGCGGTGTTGGTCGCCCCCCAGGCGAAGGTCATGGAACCGCCGATGTAGGTCGGTACCGCCGCCTGGTAGAAGTGCCAGTCAGGGAACAGGCTGCGCAGGCGGCCGGCGGTGGTTTTGACTTCCTCGATCTGCATGAACGGCGTGCCGTTCTGGGTCACCAGGATGCCGCCTTCGTTCAGGCAGCGATGGCAGGCCTGGTAGAAGTTTTCCGAGAACAGCACTTCGCCCGGGCCGATCGGGTCGGTGGAATCGGAAATGATCACGTCGAACTTTTCGGTGGTGGTGGCGACGAAACGCATGCCGTCGTCGATCACCAGGTTCAGCCGTGGATCCTCGAAGGCGCCTTTGGAGTGGTTCGGCAGGAATTCCTTGCACATGTCGACCACGGTGCCGTCGATCTCGACCATGGTGATGTGCTCGACGCTGCCATGCTTGGCCACTTCACGCAGCATGCCGCCGTCGCCGCCGCCGATGATCAGCACGCGCTTGGCGCGGCCGTGCGCCAGGATCGGCACGTGGGTGAGCATTTCGTGATAAATGAATTCGTCGGCTTCGGTGGTCTGGATCACGCCATCCAGCGCCATGACCCGGCCCATGCGCGGGTTTTCGAAGATCACCAGGTGCTGGTGTTCGGTGCGCACTTCGTGCAGCAGTTTTTCCATGCGAAAACGCTGGCCGTAGCCTTCGTAAAGGGTTTCCAGGTACTCGCCGGTCGGGGTGGTGCTCATGGGAAGTGCTCCGATGAATGCGGGTGGCAACGGACGGTTACCCGCCCATGATGGCCAATCGATCCGCTCGATTGGCCGGGAAAGGCGCGCATTCTACGTTGCGGAAGATGACAGGTCGAACCTTCCTCAATCAGTTTTACGCAGAACAATGTGGGAGCGGGCTTGCTCGCGAATGCGGTAGATCAGCGAACTTCCGTAGCGACTGTCATGCCGTATTCGCGAGCAAGCCCGCTCCCACAGGTTCAGTGTTTACACGGGGCTAGCGTGAGCGAATCAGATCCGCACATTCCCACGTGGCCCGGCGATGGCCCAGATGATCAGGCCCAGGACCGGCAGGAGCAGGATCAACAGCACCCAGACGATTTTCATCCCGGTACTGGCGCCACTTTTCAGCACGTTGATGATTGCCCAGATGTCCAGGGCAAGAATGATCAGGCCGATCAGGCCATTGAACGTGGAACCCATGGTGTCGCTCCCTAAGAGTGATATGCCCTCTTAGGATAGTCGGCCCTTGCCAGGGTTCCGTTTTATTCGATTAAACGTGGATCGCGACTTTCAAGGCTTCCAGGGCAGGCGCGGCGGCAATACCGACCTCGGCGCACAGCTCGAGCACCCGTGGGACATCGTTGCCATAGACCAGCACCACTTGCAGTTCGTCGTCGAGCAGCTGGCTGAAGTTCATCAGCGTGTAGCCGCCGTTTTCCTTGTTCAGGCTGTCCATCTGCACCTGGATGCGATTGAGCGCGGTGAGCGCCTCGGTCTTCGCCAGTTGCCGGGGCTTGATATTGAACGTCACGTCCGGGCCGAACGAGGCGACGATCTGCGCGAACAGGTCCATATAGGTGTCGGCCTGGAACAGCACGGTTTCCGGCAGGCTGCCGACCACCACCCACTCGCCCAAAGGAATCGGGAAAGTGTCGTCGTAGTTGATGTCGGGATTGGCTGTCAGAAAAGCCTGCGGGTCGGCGTAGGCCTGGGCAGCTTCATCAGCCACCTTGAGGATTTCGTCTTCGCCCATGCACCCGGAGCTGATTTTGCTGATGAGTTCGACGAGTGCGGCTTTCATGGGGCGGAGTCCTGTAGCAAGGGAATTTTGAAGCCGCAAAGGATAACGCATAACGCCTGCAAAGGCTGTGCGGGTGCGTCGATGGGAAGGTTGACCCATATCAAGATCCACGGCACGGTATAGGGCAAAATGCTGGCACCTTGCCAATGCTGTTTCCGCTATCAGAGAAAACCTCCATGGGTGCCTGGATTAGCAATATCTCGCTGAAATACAAATTCTGGGCGGTCAACGCCGTCGCCTTTGTCACCACCCTGTTGTTGGTGCTGTACGCCGTGCAGCTCGAACAGCAGTCGCGCAGCCATGCGGCGCAAACGTCCGCACAGGCGCAGGCGCGCTTGCTCGGCGCCTGGCCCGCCGGGCAGCCACTGCCCAAGAATGACAACTTGCTGACTTTCAATCGCGGGCAGGCCCCGGTGTTGAACGACCAGCCCCTGCAGGAACTGGCGGAGGCCAATGGCTGGGTCGAATTCCATTCGATGCCACTGTTCGGCGACAACCCGTTACTGGGCGCTGAAGTGCTCACCCGCACCGACGGTCAGCGCGTCGCGGTGATCGCTCATGGGCCGAGCCTGGCCCAGGTGTTCAGCGAGCGTTTCGTCAACTACGCGGCGGCGGTGTTCATCCTGATGCTGGCGATGCTCGGGGCCTCGCAATTGTTGATCCGCTTCCTGCTGAGCCAACTCAATACGTTGAAGGACGTGATGCTGCACGTTGAGAAAACCGGCGACCTGGCGGCGCGCGTGCCGCTGTCCTGCTCGGACGAAGTCGGGCAGATGGCAGGCGCATTCAACGCCATGCAGGCCGGTTATCAACGCGTGGTCAACACCGTCGCCAACACCGCCCGGCAACTCGACGTCGGCGCCGCACGCCTGGCATCGAGCATGAACGAGGTGCAACACGGCATGCTCGGCCAGCAAAGTGAAACCGACCAGGCTGCCACGGCGATCAACGAGATGACCGCCACGGTCCACCACATTGCCCAGCACGCCGGCGCCACACGCGACCTCTCGCAATCGGCCGATACCCTGGCCGGCAGCGGCCAGGAAGTGGTCATGCGTGTGCAGAAGTCCATCGCCGGGCTATCCACCGGCGTGCAGCAGACGGCCGAGATGATCCAGCGCCTGGCCGAAGACAGCCAGAAGATCAACGGCGTGGTCAACGTGATTCACAGCATCGCCGAGCAAACCAACCTGCTGGCGCTGAACGCGGCCATCGAGGCGGCGCGGGCCGGGGAAATGGGCCGCGGCTTTGCGGTGGTCGCCGATGAAGTGCGCAACCTGGCCAAGCGCGTGCAGATCTCCACCGACGAAATCACCTTGATGGTGTCGGCGCTGCAGGCCGGGACCCGGGATGCGGTGGATTTCATGCAGGAAAGCTCCTTCAAGGCCGACGATTGCGTGCAACAGGCGCAGGAAGCCGGTGCCGCGCTCGCGGAAATCACCGGCGCCGTGGCGCAGATGCGTGAAAGCAACACGCAGATCGCGGTGGCCGCACAGCAGCAGAGCCAGGTTGCTGAAGAGATGAACCGCGCGGTGGTGGGCATTCGCGACGTGACCGAGAACACGGTGCAGCAGACCGTGAATTCGGCGACCACCAGTAACGAGCTGGCGGCGTTGGCCGGGGAACTGAGCAGGGCGATCGGGCAGTTGAAGCTCTGATGGCTCATTGGCGAGCAAGCCCGCTTCCAAATTGGATGGGGGAGCGGCTCGCCAAGGCATCAGATTGAGCACCATCAAGATTGCCCATGAATGCCTATCGCTCCCATAGCCAACCACGATTCGCCGCCCGCCCCGACCGGGCCTATCCTTAAACCCAGTGTTCAACATGGATTGAGGATCGTCATCATGGGCAAACGTCACCCCAACCTTCCCACCTGGCAATGGCGCGCCTACCCCGGCAACCACCAGCACCCGACCAATCTGGTGCTGCACCTGATTGCCGTGCCACTGTTCATCGTCGCATTCCTGTTGATGGTATCCGGGGTGTTCAGCCTGAGCTTCGCGAACTTCGCGATTGGCGTCATTGGCCTGCTGGCGGCATTGGGCCTGCAACGTCACGGTCACAGCCTGGAGGCGCAGGCCTCCGAGCCGTTCAGTGATCGCAAGGATGCAGTGTCGCGGTTACTGGTCGAGCAGTTTCTGACTTTCCCGCGCTTTTTCCTCAGCGGTGGCTGGTGGCGCGCCTGGCGTGAGCGCCACCGTCGCCACTGATCAGGCGAAAATCGTCACGGTCTGCCGGCTCATGGCGATCAAGCGACCGTCCGCACTCCACAGGTTCGCCGCCGCGTGACCGTAGCCGTCAGCGGCATGCTCGATTTCAACCAGGTATTTGCACCAGTCCAGCGTGCTCAGTGCGAGCAACGGCTGGACGAATTCGATGGTCCAGGTCAGCGTGCTGCCCATCGCCGGCCTGTTCAGGTGCGGCAACAACGAAGGCGGCCAGGCATCCACCAGCGCCAGAAGATGCGACTCACTCACCGCCTCTTCCTTCACATCCCCGCGCAAGCGCACCCACCCTCCCATCTCACGGGACTTGTTGCCGGTGAACGGCAAGCCGCCAACGCTCCAGCGCATCGCCAGGTGGCGCATGAACTCCGGCGTCACGCCTTTGATGTAGGGCAGTTCCTGACAGTCGTCCCAGTGTTTCATTTCGGGCGCAGGCTTGGCCGCCACCGCCACTTCGGACGGCCGCGAGGCCCCGAAGCTTCCCTGCACCAACGTGACCACCTGGCCCTTTTGCACGGCCCGCCCCAGCACCTGGCTGACCGCCTTGCCTTCACGCAGCACGTCGACTTCGAAACTGACCGGCACGTCGGGCTCAACCGGCCCGACGAAGGTAATCGCCAGCGAACGCACGGGGCGATCCGCCGGCACGCTGGCGCGCATGGCTTCGAATTGCAAGGCCGCCACCAGGCCGCCGAAACTGGCCCGGCCCTGCGCCCATTCGGCCGGAATGGACAGCTCCAGCGGCTGGTTGCGGATAGCGTCGAGCAGATCGGAAAAGCGCATGAAAACCTCGAGGTGCAGGAAAAGGATCGAGGGATATTAACCAGCACCGAAGATCGGTACAGCGCTTATTCCGGCCAAAGACGCGGACAGATAGGCCGTGATTCCAAACCCCATGCGGGAGCGAGCCTGCTCGCTCCCGCATGGGGTCAGGATTTGAAACAGGCGCCACTGAGTTTGTCGAGCACCCGGTCGGCGCGGGACTCGGCCTTGACCATGGTGGTTTTCCACACGGCCACGCAAGGTTGCAGATCGGCTTCTTCCTCGGCCCGGGCCAGCCATTGCCAGGCATCGTGCCAATCCCCCAGGGCTGCCTGGGCTGATTTCAGCCTGGGCAGCGCCGGCTCCGGCAGGCGATCGAGTTCGGGATAGGCCTCGATACCATAGCGCACACGCTTGATCAGCAGCCGCAGGCGGTGCCGATCATGGGCGGGATCGTGCAATGCCTGATCGAGTTTCTTCCACTGTTTGGCCAGCCGCTTCTCGATGCGTTTGCGCAAGCCCTTGAGCAAGCCATGGTACTGAGCCGCCCGCAAGAAACGTGGAAAGGCGTCGAGCACCATCAGCAATTGCGCCAGCTCGGCACTGGCCGCCACGGCCGGGTAGGCCACCTCCATCTGCGCCATGCGCCGCTGCGCGGCTTCGGGCTGGTTGTGCTGGAGCAGATACGCTGCCAGCACTTCGCGATCGCGCAGCGGTGTGGTCAGGTCACCGACCCGCGACGCCGCCGCTTCCAGTTGTTCGACCCCGGGCAAGCCGCGCAATGGCCGCAGCAGGCTGCGCAAGCGGCGAACGGTGGTCCGCAGGTCGTGCAACGCTTCCGGGTCGGTGCGGGCCTGCAGACGTGCCTGACAGGCCAACAAGCGGACTTCTAGACCCAGCACATGGGCCACCAACCGATCAACCAAAGCGGACATCGTTTTTTCCCCGAATCGAATGCGGATGCCTACATCATGCCTCAACGGCCAGCGCGGGACTCACGAATGTAGAAACGGGCCTTTTCCGCCTTGCTGGTGCAGCCCTCATAAGCTTCGAACTGCTGTTGCGTCTTGGCGCCGGTCAGCAGCGACAGCGCCTTGGAGTAGCTGACCGTACCGGCGAAACCTTCGGCCTTGGCCAGGTCCAGTTCATGCCAGGCCGCATCGATCTGGCTGCCGCAACTTTCACGATAGGCCGTTTTACCGGCGCAACCGGCAAGGGCCAGGGCAATCAAAGGCACACAGATCCAGGCTTTCATCACTCACACCTCAACATTAGGTAAACAGTCGTGCAGGTAAGACGGTGCGGCGCGTGAAAAGTGCCTTGGCCCCGTCGTGGAAACTCTAGCGTTGGCAAGAATACCCATCTGCCACCCTGACCTGTCGAAAAAACGACGCGTTCAGCCCGTGGAACGACTTCAGCGATTGAAGCGGGTCCCTCGATGGGTGCATTGTTGAACCTTGTCAGACGAGGTCGATTCATGAAAAAGCGCGTCGCACTGGTACTGGGCTCGGGGGGAGCGCGAGGCTACGCCCACATCGGAGTCATCGAGGAGATCGAGCGACGCGGCTACGACATCGCCTGTGTCGCCGGTTGCTCGATGGGGGCGGTGGTCGGCGGGATTTACTGCGCCGGCAAACTGGACGATTACCGCAACTGGATCGAGAGCCTGGACTACCTGGATGTGTTGCGCCTGGTGGACGTCAGTTTTCGCCTCGGCGCGATACGCGGGGAGAAAGTGTTCGGCCAGATCCGCAAGATCGTCGGCGATATCAATATCGAAGACCTGCGCATTCCCTACACGGCGGTGGCCACCGACCTGACCAACCAGCAGGAAATCTGGTTCCAGGAAGGTTGCCTGCACCAGGCGATGCGCGCCTCCGCCGCGATTCCGAGCCTGTTCACCCCGGTCATGCAGGGCAACCGCATGCTGGTGGATGGCGGCATTCTCAACCCCTTGCCGATCGTGCCGGTGGTGTCGAGCCATTGCGACCTGATCATCGCGGTCAACCTCAACTCCACCAACCAGCGTCACTATCGACTGCCGGTGATCCAGCGCCCGGCGGCGTTCAGGTCGCGCTTCGACAGCCTGATCAGCTCGATGGGTTCCAAGCTGCCCTTCCGCCGCAAACAGGCGGAAAAATTGCTGCAGCTGGAAAAGGAAGCCCTGATCGCGGAGGCCGCCGAGATCAACCCGTGGATCGAATCCGCCGAACCCGAAGCCCAGCAGCCATCCGCCGCCCCCGAACGCGACGGCGCACCGAAGTCGGCCACGGGATCGTTCATCATCGACAACGTCGGGCCGGCGTCCCTGCTGGACTTGATCAACCAGAGTTTCGAGGTGATGCAGACGTCGTTGGCGCAGTACAAGATCGCCGGTTATCCGCCGGATATCCTGATCAACGTGCCGAAGCGGGTGTGCCGTTTTTTCGAGTTCTACAAGGCGCCGGAGTTGATCGCGCTGGGGCGCGAGATTGCGCGCGATACGCTGGATCGGTATGAGAGTGAGCGCGAGTCCTGATCCTGTGTGAGTAATCCAGCCCCATCGCGAGCAGGCTCGCTCCCACATAGGCTCCTCGCGGGCAACCCTGTGGGAGCGAGCCTGCTCGCGATGGAGCCGTTACCCGTCACTCGCGACTCGCGCCTGCGTCACTCAACAACCGATACCCCACCCCCGCCTCGGTCACGATGAACCGTGGACGGGTCGGATCGTCGACCAGCTTCTGCCGCAAATGCCCGACCACGATCCGCAGGTAATGGCTGTCTTCGGTGTGGGTCGGCCCCCAGATGTCCTTGAGCAACTGTTGCTGGGTGATCACCCGTCCCGGGTGCCGTGCCAGTTGCGCCAGCACCGCGTATTCCTTGCGGGTCAGCGCCACTTCCACGCCGTCGAGCAGCACCCGGCGATAGGCCAGGTCCACGGTCAGCGGGCCGAAGCTCAGCGCCGCCTGCTGGGTCTCGCCTGTCGGTGCCTGACGCAACAACGCCCGCACCCGGGCGAGAAACTCCTGGATACCGAACGGCTTGGTCACGTAGTCATTCGCGCCGCCGTCGAGCGCTTCGACTTTCTGCCCCTCGCTGGCGCGTACCGACAGCACCAGCACCGGCACGGTCGACCATTCACGAAACTCGCGCAGCACCTGCTGGCCGTCCATGTCCGGCAGACCGAGGTCGAGCACCAGCAAATCAGGCTTGCTCAGCGCAGCTTGCGCCAGGCCTTCAGTCCCCGTACCGGCCTCCAGCACTTTGTAGCCTTGGGAAGTCAGGCTGATGCGCAGGAATTTGCGGATCTGCGGTTCGTCGTCGATGACCAGGATGGTCGTGGTCTGGCTCATGGTCTGCGGTCGCGGGATGGAGAATGGCCAAGGGTATCAGGCTTCACGTTCATTGCTCAGCTCTCGCTTTCTTCGGCAGGCTGTTCCTGCAAAGGCAAGTGCAGTGTGATGCAGGTGCCACGCCCGTCGATGCCGTCGCCGACACTGATGCGTCCGCCATGGGCGCCGACCATGCCCTGACAGATCGCCAGCCCCAGCCCGGTGCCCTGCCCGCCCCGATCACCACGTGCGGCGGTGTAGAACATGTCGAAAATCTTCGACCGTTCCGCCTCGGGAATCCCCGGCCCTTCATCACTGACCGCAAAAAACAGCTCGTTGCGATCCACGCCGGCGCGCAATTGCAGCCGTCCATGAAGGGGGGAAAAGCGCGCGGCGTTTTCCAGCACATTGACCAGTGCCTGCTCGATCAGCGCCGCATGGACGAACAGCAGGGGCAATTGCGCCGGGACTTCGGTGCTGACCTGCAACGGCGCCAGCACCGCACGCAGGCGATTGAGCGAACTGCCGACAATGTCGGCCGGTGACACCCAATCGCGCGCCAGCTTCAATGCGCCATGACCGAGGCGGGTCATGTCCAGCAGGTTCTGGATGTAGCGATCCAGTCGTTCAGCCTCATCGCGCGTGCCTTCGAGCAGCTCACGGCGGTCTTCCAGCGGGATCGCTTCGCCCAGCGCCAACAGGCTGTCGATACTGCCGCGCATGGCGGTCAGCGGCGTGCGCAGGTCGTGGGACACCGAGGCCAGCAAGGCGCTGCGCAGTTGTTCGGTTTCACCGTGCAGACGTGCCGCCTCAAGGTCCTCAGCCAATTGTGCACGGGCCAAAGCCTGGGCCAGGGGCTGGCTCAGCGCGGTCAGCAGGCGCCGACGCTGACCGCTCAAGACCTGGCCCTCTCTGGCGCAGACACCGAGCAGCGCCAGCGGCCCGTCGTCCACGGACAGCGGCCACCACCACCAACGCCCGAACGGCAGGGTGCCGGTGCCGGCGCCCGCCGGTTGGTCGTGTTGCCAGGCCCAGTCGGCGGCGGCACGCTCGGCCTCGGTGAATTCCAGCGGCCCACCGGTCTCGACTTTCCAACCGGCCTGACCGTCACGATTGAGCAGGCACACCTGCAAATCGCTCCAGCCGTCGAGGTGTTGCGCTGCGGCGCTGACCACCGCCTGGCGGTCAGTGGCGGCGGTGAGTTTGCGCGACAGGTCGAGCAGTTCGCTGGTCTCTTCCTGGGTGTCGCGTAACGCCTGCAACTGCCGGCGTTGAC
Source organism: Pseudomonas sp. IT-P12 (assembly GCF_949767465.1). Classification (NCBI taxonomy): domain Bacteria; kingdom Pseudomonadati; phylum Pseudomonadota; class Gammaproteobacteria; order Pseudomonadales; family Pseudomonadaceae; genus Pseudomonas; species Pseudomonas sp. IT-P12. The sequence goes on from NZ_CATKPY010000021.1 coordinate 712,698, forward strand.
GTGCCGCGAGGTTGCCCGTGAGTGCCGCCATCAGCAGGAAAAACAGCAAGGTCAGCACGTCTTCTTCGCGCTGGATGCTGAAGGAAAAATTCGGCGGTATGAACAGGAAATCGTAGGTCAGAAACGACAGTGCCGCGCAGACCAGCGCCGGGCCGAGGCTGCTGCGCACCGCCACCAGCAACACGGCCGCGAGGAACACCAGCGAAATGTTCGGCAACGGCAGGACACTCGCCACGGCCCAGGCCAGGGCACTGGCCAACAGCGTTGCGACCACCGCCAGCGCATAGTCGAACCACACCAGCGAGCGGGTCGAGCGCTGGCGGGGTTGATGCTGGGGGTGATCGCTGTCCAGGACGTTGATTTCCAGTCCGCGTGCATCGCGCAGCAAGCGTGACGCCAGCCCCCCGCCGAACACCCGTCGCCGCCAGCGCTGCCGCGACTGCCCGACCAGCACCAGGCTGGCGCGGCGTTCGGCGGCGTGTTGAATCAGGGTTTTCGCCACTTCGCCGGCGCGCAACAACACCACTTCGCCGCCCAGGCGCTCAGCCAGTTGCTGGGCACTTTGCAGGCGCAGGCGCGATTGCTCGTCGCGCACACTGCCGTTATCCACATGCACCAAGCTCCACGGCAGATGCCGACGCTGGGCAACGCGACTGGCATGGCGCACCAGGCGCTCGGCCTGGTCATCGCCATCGACGCCCACCAGCAAGCGACCGCGCACCGCAGGGGCCGCCTGGCCAAGCTGTCGATAGCCCTGGGCCAGATCGTTATCGACCTGGGCCGCTGCCGTCTGCATCGCCAATTCACGCAGCGCGGTGAGGTTGGTCTGGGTGAAGAAAGCATCAATGGCCGCCCGCGCCTGCTCCGGCACGTAGACCTTGCCGTCGCGCAGACGCTCGAGCAGTTCTCGCGGCGGCAGGTCGATCAGCAGCAGTTCGTAGGCTTCCTGCAGCACCCAGTCCGGCAGGGTTTCGCGGACCTGCACACCGGTGATGCCGCGCACCTGATCGTTGAGGCTTTCCAGGTGCTGGACGTTGACCGTGGTGAACACGTCGATGCCGGCGGCGAGCAGCTCCTGGATGTCCTGCCAGCGTTTGGCGTGGCGACTGCCGGGCGCGTTACTGTGGGCCAGCTCGTCCACCAGCACCAGTTTCGGTCGGGCGGCGAGCAGGCCGTCGAGGTCCATTTCCTCGAGCATCACGCCACGGTATTCGGAGCGCACCAATGGCTGTTGCGGCAAGCCACCGAGCAGCGCTTCGGTTTCCGCACGGCCGTGGGTCTCGACGACGCCGGCGATGACTTTCACACCCTGGCGCAACTGGGTATGCGCCGCTTGCAGCATGGCGTAGGTCTTGCCGACGCCGGGCGCGGCCCCCAGGAACACCTTGAGCCGACCACGGCCGTCGCGGGGAAGGTCTGCTAACAGGGCGTCGGCGCGGCCGGAGTTGCTCATGCTTGAAACTCTCTTTTTCCAGGTAGTGATGGGGTGTTCCAGAGGCCGTCATCGCAAGCAAGCTCGCTCCCACGAGGAATCACGTTCCAACAGGTGGGAGCGAGCCTGCTCGCGATGGCGCGCGCCACCGATCTACAGCTTTTCCAGCGCGATGTTCAGCGCCAACACATTCACGACCGGTGGCCCCACCAGCGGCTGCTCGATATGCGCTTCCAACAGCTGCTGCAGGGTCGACACCGGCACATTCCGCGCCGCCGCGACACGCGCCAGTTGATAGGCAATCGCCGCCGGTGGCAAGTGTGGATCGAGGCCACTGCCCGAAGTGGTCAGCATCGCCAGTGGCACCGGCCCCTGCCCCGGCACCTGCAGTTTGTTGGCATCGTCGAATACCCGGGTGGCCAGCGCCGGGTTGCTCGGGGACAGGTTGCTCGCGCTGCTCGACACGGTGGCAAACGCACCGGCGGACGGCCGCGGATGGAACCAGGCATCACCGACAAAATCCTGAGCAATCAGCGATGAGCCACGCACCTTGCCATCGGCGTCGCGCACCAGGCTGCCGTTGGCCTGATCGGGGAACGCGACCTGGGCGACGCCGGTGACCACCAGGGGGTAGGCAACACCGGTCATCAGGGTCATCAGCACCAGCAGGCTCAAGGCCGGACGTATCATTGTGGACATTTCAAAATCCTCGAATCGCAGGAAAACACAGCACGTTGTGGGAGCGAGCCTGCCCGACGGGTTGACATCCTGAAGAGAGGTCGATCATGGACCGCTTTCGCGAGCGGGCCGCTCCCACATGGGTAAGGTCGGTCGTTAAACCAGGTGCAAGGCCGTGAGCAGCATGTCGATCGCCTTGATGCCCACGAACGGCACCAGAATCCCGCCCAGGCCATAGATCAGCAGATTGCGTCGCAACAGCGCCGCCGCGCTCGCCGCCTGCACGCGCACTCCGCGCAAGGCCAGTGGAATCAGCACCACGATGATCAGGGCGTTGAACACGATGGCCGACAGAATCGCGCTCTGCGGGCTGCTCAAATGCATGATGTTGAGCACGCCCAGTTGCGGATAGATCGAGGCGAACAAGGCCGGCAGGATCGCGAAGTACTTGGCCACGTCGTTGGCGATGGAGAACGTCGTCAGCGCACCTCGGGTCACCAGCAACTCCTTGCCGATCTGCACCACGTCCAGCAGCTTGGTCGGGTCGCTGTCGAGGTCGACCATGTTCGCCGCCTCGCGTGCCGCTTGCGTACCGTCGTTCATGGCCATGCCGACATCCGCCTGCGCCAGGGCCGGGGCGTCGTTGGCACCGTCGCCGCACATGGCGACCAGCCGACCGTCATTCTGCTCATGGCGAATGCGCGCCAGTTTTTTCTCCGGTGTGGCTTCGGCCAGCACGTCATCGACGCCCGCTTCAGCGGCGATTGCCGCTGCGGTCAACGGGTTGTCGCCGGTGACCATGACCGTACGGATCCCCAGCTTGCGCAGCTCGGCGAAACGTTCACGAATGCCGGGCTTGACCACGTCCTTGAGGTGGATCGCCCCCAGCAGTTTGCCGTCTGCGCACACCAGCAACGGCGTGCCGCCGCTCTGGGCAATCTTGTCGATTTCACGGGACAGGGCTGGCGCGAGGTCAGTGCGTTTCTGGCCGACGAACGCCAGCAACGAATCCACGGCCCCCTTGCGATAGACGCGACCCTGATAGTCGACCCCGGACAGGCGGGTTTCGGCGCTGAATGGAACGGCTGTCAGCATGTCGCTGGCCGGCTCGGCCTGCGGGTGCAGCCCACGCAGGTATTCGACGATGGATTTGCCTTCTGCCGTTTCATCGGCCAGCGACGCGAACAGCGCACCTTCGGCCAGCTCCCGGGGGGTCACGCCAGGCGCCGCATAAATCGCGGAGCAACGACGGTTACCGAAGGTGATGGTGCCGGTCTTGTCCAGCAGCAGGACATGCACGTCCCCTGCTGCTTCCACGGCGCGGCCGGATTTGGCGATCACGTTCAGGCGCACCAGACGGTCCATCCCGGCAATCCCGATGGCGGACAGCAGGCCACCAATGGTAGTCGGAATCAGCGTGACCAATAACGCCACCAGGAACACCAGCGGCAAGCTGCCGTTGGCGAAGTGGGCGTACGGTTGCAGGGTCACGACCACCAGCAGGAAGATCAGGGTCAAGCCGATCAGCAGGATATCGAGTGCCACTTCATTCGGGGTCTTCTGGCGCTTGGCACCTTCGACCAACGCGATCATGCGGTCCAGGGTCGACTCGCCAGGGTTGGCGGTGATGCGCACCAGCAGCCAGTCGGAGACCAGCCGGGTGTTGCCGGTCACCGCGGAGCGGTCGCCGCCGGATTCGCGGATCACGGGCGCGGACTCACCGGTAATCGCCGCCTCGTTGACCGCCGCGATCCCTTCGATGACCTCGCCATCACCGGGGATCATTTCCCCGGCCTCGACACGCACCACGTCACCCTTGCGCAAACGGGCGGCGGGGATCACTTCAAAGGCGCCATTGGCGGTCTTGCGACGGGCGCTCAAGCCTTCGCTACCAGCCTTGAGGCTGTCGGCGCGGGCCTTGCCGCGCCCCTCTGCCAAGGCTTCGGCAAAGTTGGCGAAGAGCACGGTGAACCACAGCCACAGCGCGATCTGTGCAGCGACGAAGGTCGGCACCACGCTGTCGGGAATGAAGCACAGCACGGTGGTCAGTACGGCGGTCAACTCAACCACCAGCATCACCGGTGCGCGCTGCAATTGCCGTGGGTCGAGCTTGACGAAGGCTTGCACCAGCGCCGGACGCCACAAAGCGGAGATCGCGGTTTTCGGTTGTTCCGGGGCTTTGACGGCGACCGGTTTGGTTGCGGGCATATTCATCGATAACTCCTTAGAAGCCCATGCTCAGATGTTCAGCGATAGGACCCAGCGCCAGCGTCGGCAGGAAAGTCAGGCCGCCCACCAGCAAGATGGTCACGGTCAACAAGGTCACGAACAGCGCGCCGTGGGTCGGGAAGCTGTTCTGGCCGATCGGCGCGGTTTTCTTCATCGCCAGGCTACCGGCGAGTGCCAGTACCGGCAGGATGTAACCGAAGCGACCGATCAACATGCCCAGGCCCAGCATCAGGTTGTGGAACGCGGTGTTGGCGCCAAAGCCACCGAACGCCGAGCCGTTGTTGGCACTGGCCGAGGTGTAGGCGTAAAGCAGCTGGCTGAAACCGTGCGCCCCCGGGTTGCTCACCGATGCCACAGGTCCAGGCAGGCTCGCGGCTATCGCGCCCAGTACCAGCACGCCCACCGGCATCACCAGCAGGGTCACGACCAGCAATTGCACTTCCCTGGCTTGCAGCTTCTTGCCGAGGTATTCCGGGGTGCGGCCGATCATCAGGCCGGCGAGAAACACCGCGATCAACACGTTGAGCAACATGCCGTAGAGCCCGGCGCCGACACCGCCGAAGATCACTTCGCCGACCATCATGTTGACCAGCGCGACCATGCCGCTCAGCGGGTTGAGACTGTCATGCATGGCGTTGACCGAACCGTTGGAGGCCGCCGTCGTCGTCACCGACCACAGCACGGTGGCGGTGGTGCCGAAGCGCGCTTCCTTGCCTTCCAGCGGTGCGGTCTGTTCGACGGCAACGTTGTTGAGGGCCGGGTTCGGCTGGTACTCGGCCCACAGCGCCGTCGCGCCGCCGATCAGGAACAGCGCGAGCATGCAGGCAATGATTGCGCGGCTCTGGCGCAGGTCCTTGACGTAGTGGCCGAAGGTGAACACCAGGGCCACCGGGATCAGGATGATCGACGCCACCTCGAACAGGTTGCTCCACGCCGTCGGGTTCTCGAACGGATGCGCCGAGTTGACCCCGAAGAAGCCGCCGCCATTGGTCCCCAATTGCTTGATCGCAATCTGGCTGGCCGCCGGGCCGAGCGGGATGACCTGGTCGACACCCTGCATCGTCACGGCATTGACGTACTGGGCGAAGGTTTGTGGCACGCCCTGCCAGACCAGGTACAAGGCCAGCAACAAGCACAGCGGCAGCAGGCCGTAGAGCGTGGCGCGGGTCATGTCGACCCAGAAATTGCCCAGGGTCTGGGCCGATTTGCGCCCGATCCCGCGACACAAGGCAACCAGCACCGCCAGGCCGGTGGCGGCACTGACGAAGTTCTGCACGGTAAGCCCGGCCATCTGACTGAGGTAGCTCAGCGAGGCTTCGCCGCTGTAGGCCTGCCAGTTGGTGTTGGTCATGAAGCTGATGGCGGTGTTGAACGCCAGCGTCCACTCCTGTCCCGGCAGGTTCTGCGGGTTGAGCGGCAAGTGATCCTGGAACAACAGGATCGCGAACAACAACAGGAAGCCCGCCAGGTTGAAGGCGAGCAAGGCCAGCGTGTACTTCTGCCAACTCTGTTCAGCCTGCGGATCGACGCCGGCCACCCGATAGCAGCCCCGTTCGACCGGACCGAGGATCGGCGTCAGCCAGGTGCGCTGGCCTTCCATGACCTTGTAATAGAAGCGCCCGAGAAACGGTGCTGGAATCAGCACCACGGCGAAGAAGGCCAGGATCAGCCAATAATCATAACTGTGCATAGCCGCTCCTAGTTCCGGTCCGCGCGCAACAGCGCAACCAACAGATAAATGAACAGCCCCACTGCCAGCAGCAGTGACACTCCGTCCAGAACGCTCATGGAAGTTCTCCGTGTAACGGCGTATTGCCGCGTGTGGAGTCATTGTCGGAAGGAAGGCTGTAAAGGAACGAGATCGAGGGGGATGGCAGGGCATAAAGAAAGTGTAAAGAGTGGGTTTATGCCTTTGTTACAGGGGGGTTGGCGGTCCTCTTCGCCAGCAGGCTCGCACCCACTGTGGAATGCGTCCCTCTGTCAGAGAGAACTTGCTCGCGAAGGCGGCATGACAGACAACAACGCCCTCAACTGATGCACAAAACGCTGACATCGAGCAGCGAACATCCCCGATACGACATTGTTTCAAGACTTTACGACATGCTTCTGAACAATGGCACGTCCACTGCACACGCCCTCTGCCGAGCTTTCCAACCGTCCAGGGAGAAACGCATGAACACACAACTCAAACCCACGCTGGGCACGCTGCACCTGTGGGGCATCGCGGTCGGGCTGGTAATTTCCGGCGAGTATTTCGGCTGGAGTTACGGCTGGGGCGTGGCGGGCACGCTCGGGTTTCTGGTGACGTCCCTGATGGTCGCCACGATGTACACCTGCTTCATCTTCAGTTTCACCGAACTGACCACCGCCATTCCCCACGCCGGCGGCCCGTTTGCCTACAGCCGCCGGGCCTTCGGCGAGAAAGGCGGGTTGATCGCCGGGCTGGCGACGCTGATCGAATTCGTCTTCGCCCCGCCGGCCATCGCCCTGGCCATCGGCGCCTACCTGAACGTGCAGTTTCCGGCGCTCGACCCCAAACACGCAGCGGTCGGCGCCTACATCGTGTTCATGGGCCTGAACATTCTCGGGGTCAAACTCGCCGCCACCTTCGAACTGGTGGTCTGTGTCCTCGCCGTAGCCGAACTGCTGGTGTTCATGGGCGTGGTCGCCCCGGCTTTCAGTTTCAGCAACTTCGCCCTCAATGGCTGGGCGGGCTCCGATGTGTTCGGCGCGCCGGCGATTGCCGGGATGTTTGCGGCGATTCCGTTCGCGATCTGGTTCTTCCTCGCCATCGAAGGCGCCGCCATGGCCGCCGAAGAAGCCAAGGACCCCAAACGCACGATTCCCAAGGCTTACATCAGCGGCATCCTGACCCTGGTGCTGCTCGCCATGGGAGTGATGTTCTTTGCCGGCGGCGTCGGCGACTGGCGCACCCTGTCGAACATCAACGACCCGCTGCCGCAAGCGATGAAAACCGTGGTCGGCGATAACTCCGGCTGGCTGCACATGCTGGTGTGGATCGGCCTGTTCGGCCTGGTGGCCAGTTTCCACGGGATCATCCTCGGCTACTCACGCCAGTTCTTCGCCCTCGCCCGCGCCGGTTACCTGCCCGCGTCCCTGGCCAAGCTGTCACGGTTCCAGACGCCGCATCGGGCAATCATCGCCGGTGGCGTGGTGGGTATCGCCGCCATCTACAGCGACGGCCTGATCAACCTGGGCGGCATGACGCTGACCGCAGCGATGATCACCATGGCGGTGTTCGGCGCCATCGTGATGTACATCATGAGCATGCTCAGCCTGTTCAAGCTGCGCAAAACCGAACCCAACCTGGAGCGCACCTTCCGCGCGCCCTGCTACCCCCTGCTGCCGTTCATTGCCCTGTTGCTGGCGGTGGTGTGCCTGGTGGCGATGGCCTGGTTCAATGCGCTGATCGGCCTGATTTTCCTGGGTTTCATGGCCGTGGGTTTCCTGTACTTCATGCTGACCGGGCAATTGCGGGCGGATGCGCCGGCGGATGCGATGTTGACCGGACTCTGACAGGCATCAGGTGTTGCAGGCAGAACAGGCATAGAATGGAACCACTGCGAAGATGAATCGCTCAAAGTGGTAAGCACGATGGGTTGGCAAAACCTGCCAACCCGCCTGCTCTCAAGGAGATTCCCATGCCCTGGTATGCCTGGTTGATTCTGGTCGTTGCAATTGGCTCGATCGTCGGCGGTTTGATGATGCTGCGCGACACCGCCAACAAGGTCGAACTGACCGATGAGCAACGCAAGCGAGTGGCCGAACGTAATGCGCAGGCGGACGCCAAGGATGCGCAGGATCAGTGAATGGCTTCACTCCCGCACAATCTGCGGGAGCGAGCCTGCTCTCGATGGTTATCCAGAATAACGCGTGTCCCTCCCGCCCAGCGCTTGCCTGCTGGCTCAAGCCTGCGCACGACCTTCCCTCGAGCCGATAGAACGCCACCCTGACCAGGCGACGGCGCGTCCTGCGTATCGGGCCACTTTCGTGTCGGTTCATTCAACGCGTTGGACGCATCTGCATGCTTTTCAGCTGTAGAAGTACAGTCACCATCTCATTTTCAATGGTTAATATGGTTCACCGTTGCGGAGATTACAGATGCGTTACTCGCAGAACCATAAAGCCCAGACTCATCAACGCATTATCAAGGAAGCCTCAGCACGATTTCGCCGTGACGGAATTGGCGCGACAGGCCTGCAACCCCTGATGAAAGCCCTGGGCCTGACCCACGGTGGCTTCTATTCGCACTTCAAGTCCAAGGACGAACTGGTGGAAAAGGCACTGCAGGCGGCCGGAGACGAAGTGAACGTCGTCTGTGCCGAACTGTTCGCTGGAGATCGCCCACTTGAGGCGTTTATCGACACTTATCTGTCCGAATGGCACCAGGCATCACCCCATAAAGGATGCCCACTGCCGACCATGTCATCGGAGCTTGGCCTGCGTGGGCAGCCCAGTCCGACCTCTGATGCGGTGCTCAGGGCTCGACTTGAGCAGATAGAAAGCACCCTTGAAGGTGAGAACGCCGCCGACCAGAGCATCTTTATCATGTCTGCGCTGGTCGGAGCGTTATTGTTGTCGCGCAGTGTCGAGTGTCCCGAGCTGGCTCGACGGATGCTCGATGTCACTCGCGAGCGGCTCAAGCAACACGAGGGCTGAAACCACGGGACTAACCCTGCCAGCGCTTGAACAACACACTGGCATTCACCCCACCGAAACCGAAGCCGTTGGACAGCGCATACTCGATCGCCAGCGGTCGCGCCTGACCATGGACAATGTCCACGCCCTGTGCGGCCGGGTCCGGGTTTTCCAGGTTGAGCGTGGCCGGCACGATCTGGTCACGAATCGCCAACAGCGTGAAAATCGCCTCGATCCCCCCGGCTGCCCCCAGCAAGTGACCGGTAGCCGACTTGGTGGATGTCACCGCAATGCCGTTGTCTGTACCGAACAACGACTTGATCGCCGCCAACTCCCCCAGATCCCCGACCGGCGTCGATGTGGCGTGAGCGTTGAGGTGCTGAACCTGCTTCGCCTCGATCCCGGCCTGCGCCAATGCCAGCGACATCGCCCGCCGTGCACCGCTGCCATCCTCGGGGCCGGCAGTCAGATGATAGGCGTCGGCGCTGGTGCCGTAACCGACCAACTCCGCCAAAGGCTTCGCCCCACGGGCCAAGGCATGCTCCAGCGATTCGATCACCAGAAGGCCCGCGCCCTCGCCCATGACGAAACCATCACGGTCGCGGTCGAACGGGCGAGAGGCGCGCTCCGGCGTGTCATTGAAACCGCTGGACAAGGCGCGAGCAGCGGCAAACCCGGCGAGGCTGACACGATCGATCGCCGCTTCCGCGCCGCCGCACAGCGCGATATCCGCTTCGCCACACCGAATCAAGCGCGCCGCATCGCCAATTGCCTGCACTCCCGCTGCGCACGCCGTGACCGGAGCGCCCAGCGGTCCCTTGAAACCGTGCTGGATCGATACATGACCGGCAGCCAGATTGACCAGGAACGAAGGGATGGTGAACGGCGACAATCGCCGAGGCCCGCGACTGTCCGTGGTGCGCACCGCATCGGCAATCGCGCCAAACCCACCCACCCCCGAACCGATGATGGTGGCCGTGCGTTGCTGCGCCTCAGGCGTTGGCGCGTGCCAGCCGGCCTGTTCGATGGCCTGGCGAGCCGCTTCCATCGCAAACATGATGAAGCGGTCCATCTTCTTCTGTTCCTTCGGCGGCGTTGCCAGGTCCGGGTCGAAACCTGCTTCGGCGTCATCGGCCACCGTGGGCACCGAACCGCCGACCTTCGCCGCCAGATCGGCCACGACGTCATCCGGCAGGTTCCTGATACCGGACTGCCCAGCCAACAGGCGCGACCACACCGCTTCGACACCACTGCCTAACGGCGACACCAGGCCCATGCCCGTAACTACTATTCGACGGTCATTCATACCGCAACATCCTCCGTTTCTGAATACATCACTTATAGCGCGCCGCGGCCCGGCTTTTGGAAAGGTTGGGCGCCATCACATGGCGTGCCGCAACAAAGGCATTCCAGTCACCGGCATCAGGCAACGAAGGAATGGTGACCAACTCACCCTGGTCCAGACCCGACATGGCAGCATCGACCATCTCCCCTGCCTCCATGACCATGTCCGCCGGAATCTGGCTCGCGTCGATGCCGGAACGCTCCCAGATCTCGGTGCGCGTCACCCCCGGCAGCACCGCCTGCACCTTGACCCCGGTGCCCTCCAGTTCTGCGCTCAACGATTGGGTCAGGCTCAAAACGTAAGCCTTACTCGCGCTGTAAGTGGCGTTGAAGCGTTCGGGGAACAGCGCCACCACCGAGGCAATGTTGATGATCGTTCCCCGCCCCGCCTTGGCAAAACCGGCAGCCGCCGCCGAGGCAAGGCGCGTAACCGTGGTGACATTGAGCTGGATGAGCTTCTCGAGTTGATCCAGGTCAGCATTGGCCAGCAGGCCATCGGCAGCCACACCAGCGTTATTCACCAGCAAGCTGAGACTGGAGTCGCTGCGCAAACGCTGCTCAAGTTTCAATACGTCGTCTTTTTGAGTCAGGTCGGCCTTGAGCACCTCGACCTGAATGCCGTGCGCAGTGCGCAGCTTTGCCGCTGCCGCCTCCAGCCGCTCCAGATCCCGAGCAACCAGCAACAAATCGAAACCGCGCGCAGCCAGACGGTCGGCATAGATGGCGCCGATGCCTGAGGAGGCGCCGGTGATGAGGGCTGTGCCTTGGGGTTGAGTGGTGGTCATGACGATGCTCCGTAGATGATTGAAAGCGTGTTGGCGTGCCACAGGAAAATCAGCTGATCTAAAAATTATACGCATAATCTATTGCGATATTACAAGCATAATTTTCCGCGACGACAAATGGGCCGCTCAATGCGTTTGCGGTCGACACCGTTTCCGCCCTGTGGCCGCCAGAAATACACGGCTCACCCAACGAAAACCTATCGGAAAGAGCGTAGTCGATGGATGCGTGCAGAGCGTATTGGATGCGTGCCTGGCCCGCGCGTAGCGATGAGACCCACCTTGTTCTTATTAAAAAGATCGTTGCAATAACTGTTAAAAACCCCACAAGACATTCATTAAGTTATTCACGCTTGCAGAGAAATACCAAATAAGTAAAAATCAAATTGCAAGTTAATTTTTTAGTTTTAACCATTATAGCGAATATTCCTACAACACTTAGAGATATTCCCTGCATACAGAGCCAGCGATGAGTACTCCCGCACCAACACCGCATGACAGTAAATTCGAAGAAATAGAAATCACTGAAATATTAAGATGTGTCTGGAAACAGCGAGTCACCGTACTCCTGTTTTCCAGCATTGGACTTTTTTCAGCACTGACCTATGTATTGCTCGCCAGTCCGGTGTATCAAATCAGCACATCCATCAGACCCGTCGGCATAGCGGATCTCGACGAACTGAATGGATCCGGACTCTATAAAATGAGTCCACTGGAATCATTGCAGAGCGTTGGCTCAGCCATGGAATCATATGACGCGCAACTGAAATTTCTTATGGGGCACACGAAATACCTTGCGCCATTTGAAGCTGTCGATGCACCCATCGAAAAGGCTTTTGAAACTTTCAAAGAAAATAGCGCCTTTACTCTAAAACAAATCGATTCCACAAAAAGCTCAAGCCTGACAGATTCCATTGAGCTTACCTTTACGTACCCGAAAGGCATTGATGGCGTCGGAATCGTAAACAGTTTTACAAGCTTCATTATTGAAAACGAAAAAAACAAGATAGAAGAAAACCTGAAAACCTTGATTAGCAATAGAATTGAAAAGATAGAAAAAGACATCGACTTCTATAAAGTATCTTATGAAGTCAATACAAATGCGGACATCGCCAAACTTCTTGAACAGGACGAAATCAAAAAAAGAAACCTGCAAGACGAAATGGAGGCGCTGCGCAAGCAGGTACAGACTCGAAGACAAAATCGTATCAAGGAACTCGATGAGGCCATCACCATTGCGAAGCAGTTGGGGATCTCCAAACCCTCTACTCCCTCATCCTTAGCCCAATTCGATAACAACCAGGCAGGCAACACGATTCGCACCGAAGTCAACAACCAGCACATTCCGCTTTACTTCATGGGACAACTGGCTCTACAAGCGGAACGTTCCGCTTTGGCTGCCCGTCGCTCCGATGACTTTACTGAGCCCCGTATCGATCAGATCCAGAAAGAACTCAACCTTCTGGCCAGCAACCGCGAAGTCGGCGCATTGAAAAATCGAGAAGCCCCGGAATTATTCATCAAGGGCATTAGAGATAGCCGTGCTGACCTTGCAAGGTTGAAAAATCTGGCGATTAATTTTGAACAATTGCAATTGGTCCGGGTGGATAAACCTGCGTCTGAGCCTCTGGCGCCTATAAGGCCAAGGAAAGGTCTCATCGTTAGTCTTGGCCTTTTTTTAGGGTTCGTTCTAGGTGGTGCGCTAGCGTTGAGTCGGGGACTTTCTGACCGATATAGAAAAGACTAGTTAACATCCAGATAAGAGGCCGGAAACTCCGGCCCTCTATCATGCTCTTCGGCTTAATTAGCCTCAATTTTCTCGCGATTTTTATCCAATATCGCCTTGCCGATTCCCTTGACTTCTAGCAACTCGTCCACCGAAGCAAAAGGCCCGTTAGTCTCCCGATAAGCAATAATGGCTTTGGCCTTAGATTCCCCTATTCCGGACAATTCACGCTGCAAGGTAGATGCATCTGCCGTATTCAAATCGACTTTGTCGGGTTGAGTCTTAGGTGCGATTTCCAGGACAAGAGGCGCATTGCTACCCTCTGCGTTGAGCGCAGGCACCGCATTTGCGGCAAAAGACGTGGTGGTGAGCAGGGCAAAAACCAGAGAGTAAAAGTAGCCAGTACGCATGATGAAGCTCCATGACAGCGATTGAGAAAGCAGCTTTCCGAAGCTGCTTTCTCAAATTTAGGTGATGGAGCGCATTTGTCAAAAGGGAGGGTATTGCAGAATATTAAACAAAAGCGGCCAAATTCCAAATGCTCATTCGCTCCTCTGACGCAACGACCAAAATTTAGCCGTAGAAAAGTTGAATACCACGATAAACGGAATAAGTGCAATCTGAACATAGAAAGGGTCGAAACCCGTTTTTGACACCAGAAAATGAAGTGCCAAAACATTCAAACCAATCGATAAAAATCCAGAAAATATATACTTGAAAAACCTCACCTTGAAATCAAATTTATCCCGTGGTTTAAACACCCATAGATAATTAAGAGAATAAGTAAGAACCATTCCAATCAATGAGACGAGAATTAGCGAGATAAGATAATTTATCTTCCACACCCTAACACTCAGATAAAACAAAACAAAGGTAAAAACGAAATTTACTCCCCCTACGAGAGTAAATTTCGAAAATTCAAGTTTAAGGAGCTTCACCAAAATTACTGCCTACTTAAGACTATTAAAATTTATCCCTGATCACATAATTAGGACGTTTCCTGACCTCTTCGTTAATACGCCAAATATACTCACCAATAACACCAAGCATCAGCATTATTAAACCACCCACCAACAAAATAGCTATCATAATCGGCGCCCAACCCGAAAACGGCGTCTCACCGCGCGCCCAACTTATAACAATACTTACACTATAAAGCATACCAAGAAACGACGTAAAGATACCCGCTAGCGATATAAATCTTATTGGAAGATAAGAAGCATCTAAAACAGCATCAAGGAAATTTTTCAACTTCTTGGAGAAATTATATTGGGACTTACCGATCGTACGTTTCAGTCTGACATAAGGAATGAAACTGGTACGATATCCCGTCCACAACAAATCACCCTGGAAAAATCTGTGCCGTACATCAATGGCGTTGAAAACATCCATGACTTTTCTGTCCATCAGTACGAAGTCGAACCCTCCTGGTGGAATCTGTGGAAGTGCCATCCGCAGGACACCATATGCCAACCGAGAGTAAATTTTAGAAAGAAAGGAATCAGATCGATCGGTTCGATGACAAATAACAATCTCAGAACCGGTCTGCCATTTTTCTATCATCTGAGGAATCAATTCGACCGGATCTTGCATATCCGCCGATATATTGATAATTGCATCCCCGGAAGCCTCTTTGAATCCCGCTAACATCGCCGCCATTTGGCCAAAATTACGTGTAAACGTAACACCTTTGACTTGGGGGTCTCTGTCTCTTAACTCCAAAATCTCACGTAACGATCCATCTTTTGAGCCATCGTCGACAAACACTACTTCATACTCATGTTCCGGTAGATCCCTCGCGAACATGGAAGTAAGTTTTTCATAGGTTTTGGAGATAGCGCCCTCATTGTGGTAGACCGGAATCACAAAAGAAATTTTCATTCAAACATGCCTCTAATATTAACGAAAAGCCCTAGCGCAGTCTGCTTAAGCTTTAAAAACCTTATATACTATTTGGCTTATAAAGTGTAAAGCTTTTCCCAAGGCCATCCACTCTAGTCAAAACCACATAGTCTTGTGGAAAATTAATTCCAACACTACCCAAGATTGACTGTATATCAACCAGAGAATCTAGGTCTAGTAGAACAAACGACTTTTTTACACGATCAGCATTAGAAAACGTCCGCAACCAGCATGGGGAGAGCAGTGGGAAACTTAAAAAAGAGTCAGCCCGAAAACTACACCTGCCGAAAAAAAAGCAGCTAATTAAACTCGACGCAGAGTAACTTCCTGATGTGATAGACCTAAAAAAAATCAGCCCGGAAAACAAACTTACTACAATTGCGGTTAACGTATAGTAAATTGAATTAAGATAAGAGCACTGATAGTGTAGAATCGCGCCGACCAACAAAAAAAAAAGCGAGTAAAGTCTAAAATATTTAACACCCAATAGCTCAGGAACTAGCTTAATCAACAGCCTTTGGAATCCGTTCCAAAAAATGATCGTTGACAACAAAACCAGAACAACGCCAATGATTCTATACGTAACAGGATTATCGTTGGCGATGGCAAATAGGTACCCAGTAAAAACAGATATAGCCGAGACATTCTGTTGAATTCCTTCAGGATATCTCGATGCTAGAAGATAAATACCTTCATCTCCAAATCCAAAGCCTTTACTGGCGCCCCATAGCACGACAGAAAGTGCAAAAAAGAACATATTCTCCAATACGTATAAAGGAAAAGATCGCACAAGATTTCCGTACATCATTTAATTAGCCTTCCTTAGGCCCAGCATGCTGTCCTGCCTTTGGCTTGGAAGGGAAGTGCATATATTATTTTTATAATGAACTGTCCGACTGACGAGAATCTCCTTTTTCGCACATCAAAAAGATGCTGGAGCATAAATCAGGGTAATGCTGACCAAGCGCATAACAACCTTCTAAATATTCTTTTGAGATGATATCTGTATTGAGCAATTTGTCCCATTGGAAGTTAGCCAGTGCTTTGAAGAAAATACCAGACCGATGCACCACCTTGAGGCCCGCAGCTACCGCATCCCGCTCCAATGTATCAAGCGAATAGGTGCAACGGTGACCATGTTCCAACTCTGCTTTAGTTACCGCTGAGTTGTGCGAAATCAGCCCCATTTTCACGGCAATCTGCCGCGAAGGAGCGTTGGCATTTGGACAAACCAGAAAAAAACGCCCACCTTCTGCCAGCCATTCATCGTTCACTCGCTTGAGCACGCGTACAGGATCATCAAGATGCTCAAGAACGTGAGTAAGCACGATATTGTCGTACTTTTTTGGCAGGCTAGCATTTTCGAAAAGCGAATGAATAAAATTAACTTTGTCGCCGAGTTTATGCTGAGCCTCTTTGATAGCTAAATCAGACGCCTCGACACAAGTGACGTCATCAAAGTGTTCAAGAAAGCGCCGAGTGAAGTCACCTTTAAAACTACCTAGCTCAAGTAGGCTACCCAACCTGAAAAATGGCTCAAACGAGCGAATCATATAGGGATGCATAACGTCAAAGTCAAAGCTGTAGGCGTACTGGTGATCGGCAGTATCCTTTATCTCGACATTGTAATCGCGTTGCGTTTCCATTTTATTTTCATTTTTCATTGTCATACACATGATCGCCGAATGGGCGTCCTTCTTCGTAATTTTAAATCCATGCTTTTCATATAGACGCATGGCCGCAATATTATTCTCGCCTACCTCTAGCTCAAGGCGTGTGCACCCCAGCTTACATAGATGTTCGATGCAGTGCAGAATGAGTTGAGAGGCTACGCCCTGCCCACCGAACTCCGGAAGAACGCTGACGTTGGTTATGTAAGCTGAGGCCGCCTCATTGTTCAAATAGATGGCCACCAGCCCGACAAGTTCGCCCTTTACCCAACCTTCAAATCGGACTGACTTGTCGATGAGCTTCTCCGCATAACAGGCAATATCTGCGCGCCCACTCAATGGTGGAACAAAGAACTTGTCGCAGGCTAGAAGTTGAGTCGCTATCTGACTTACACTAGCGCGGTTTAAACTAATTTCGAGTGCCAGACTCATACTTCTAACACAGCCAAGCCGAAGCCGTGACGACCGAATTCGTTGCCATTATAGAGCATGTATACCTTTTCGTCGCATTTGAACACATGGGGATAACACTGCATATCACTGTCCCATTCTCCTGGCGTCCCCTCGAGCAGTGGACTATCGTCGTCACGCGTCCAGCCTAGCAGATCTTCCGACCAAGCGTGACCAATGCGATAACCGCGACCTTTACCCTTGCGGAAATCAAATGATTCACGATAACAGAAAAACATATGATAACGCCCGGCAATCTCGACCACTGTGGGCAGCGCTTGGCTTTCATCCGCCCCGAGCCGATCCGATATGATCTGCCGTGACTCTTCCTTGACCCACTCAATGCCATCCATCGAGGTCGCATGGCCAATTTTATAGGTGCGATCCGGGGCTACATCAGATGCATATTTCTTCCATCCTGTGCCAAAGATATACCACATATGAAAAACGCCATTGATAACCTTCACAAACCCGTCACCAACTAAACAAGGTTCGTGTAGAGAAGCTGCTAATACAGGTCCATTTCCTATACGCTCAAAGGTATTTCCGTCATCATGACTAATAGCCAAGCCAATCGCTGTATCAACCGATACTGACGATCGCCGATTCCAACCACAAGTATAACCAAAAACTGTATTACCGTGCCGCAATACATTCATTGGAAAAATACCGTGTTCGTCGAAACACCCTAACTCACCAAGTGGTATCACCGTCTTCTCAGACACCCTGATAGTTTCGGAAAAATCTTTCTTCATATCGACATAAGCTATATGGCTTAAATATTTACCATTAGTTACATCAACTGATCTTGTTGAAAAATAGATGCGTGCAAAACTATCAAATAGCAATACTTGGGGTGACTGGGCGAATTGCACGCAGTCATTAGGCAAAGAGTGCTGTGAAGGATCGAAGATCTTTCCAAGTTTTAGCCACTTCATCGATTTACTCCAGACGACCGTCAAGTACGGCTAAACCAAACCCATTACGGCCTACCTGATCCCCAAGATAAGCCATATAGGTTTTTCCATCCAAATCGAATACATGCGGATAACTGATCATTTCAGAATCCCATCCCGCCTCTGACACATCTATCCCCGCTTTGCTGTCATCACGTACCCAATCTATAAGATCGAAACTCGACGCATACCCAATTCGATAACCGTTCTGCTTCCCTCGATAGTTTGCGCTGTAGCGATAGCAAAAAAACATGTGGTATTTTCCATTAGCATAAAACACGTCAGGGCTTGCCTGGGCCTCATCCTCTTCAACTCTGCTCGAAATTAAGTCCCTGTTGCACTTATTCCAATTCAACCCATCTACTGACGTAGCCATTCGAATTTTATAAACTGGTTCAGCCCGCCCATCGACCAGTTTCCACTTACGGCCCGCAATATAGAACAAATACCACTTATTATTGAACTTACGAATTTTAGGGCCGCTGAGTACAAAAGGCTCGTCGGGTGTATAGCTTAGTACCGGCCCATTTCCCAATTTTTTAAAGGTTACGCCGTCGTCGTGACTGATCGCACAACCGATGGCTACGTTGAACGGAACAGACTCACACCGTGTCCAGCCAGCGTAATAGGCTCGTACACATCCGCCATCCCTTGCTACCGAAACGGGATAGGTACCGAACTCATCAAATTCACCCAACGCACCTAAACCAAGTATTGGATGCTTGGCCACATCCCTCACTGAAAATAAATCATTACGGTCAAGGTCGACGTACGCGGAATAACTTACATACTTACCTTCTGAATCCGCCGGCGGACGACAAGAAAAGTATACACGTACAATGTCATCAAATACCAAGGTAGCAGGAGCTTGTGCAAACTCCTTTAACCAGGGACGGTCGCTAACTTCTTGGGGTGTGAATACTTTTCCTAATTTCTTCCACTGGAACATGATCAGATTAACTCATAGTGAGTGAAAATATACTCGCGAACTTTATCGGGAGAATTAAACATCAGCACATCTATAATTGAAAGCCAGGGAATAAACGGCAAACCAAGCTGAGGGTATTCAAGCGACGTTGACTTAATAAATTTAAGGTCTACACCTCTATTGCCAAAATCATCAGGGGAATAAAGCGCCATTCCTCCGGACGTATTTATATAAGTTGCTGCCCCCATGGCCTTGCAAAGTTCTAGGACCTTTTCCTGCCCCTTGAGTTGATGATCAATGTCGATAGCCGATGAAATATGAATTTTTGTTTTGATACCCAAGTGCTTACAAATTTGCACAATGGAAGCGAAGATGTAATCAAACAAATTACGCTCATCGTTGAGCAAAATTGATTCGAGCAACGAAAATGTATCTAAGAAAAAAGGCGCACGACTGTACGCACCTTTGAACTGAGCCAATAATTTATCCGGCGAAAAATCATCCGCCAGGCATCGCGCTCTCACATCAAGCGAATCGGATGCTTTTTTTATCGGTAGCGAGAATACAGAATCCTGACCGTTCACAAGCATACGATTTCGATTAATCCAACCTTTTTTTGTATATTTTATATTATCATAAACAATAAAATCATCAACAGCGGCTATTAGTTGGAAATACCCAATATAAGGAAGAAAATAAGGTTGCATTATGGCAAGCTTCATTGGCTTATACCGTAACGCTTATGGAAATTTTGATGATGCACTCTCATACCTCTCTAATGAAAGAACAAATCTCATCGACGATTTCCATTTCCAAATCCGGATAAATCGGAAGGCAAAGTACTTGATGTGATGCAGCAGTGGCTAAGGGTAAGTTCTCTCTATGCGAGGAAGGCAAACCTCTATACATCGGAAATTCAGATATAAGGGGATAAAAATAGCGTCTAGGATGAATTCCACGATCTTTCAATCGCTGGTATAAATCATCTCGCGAGATAGGGTAATCATGACCTATAAGAATAGGAAAATATGCATAATTCGCTACCTTTTCCCCTGAACCACCTAGACAGCGAATGCCAGTCACATTGTTTAAAGCTTTGCGGTAAGCCGCATCAATTACCTGGCGGCGCGCCAAGAATTCGTCAATGTACTTGAGTTGTAGCAAGCCAAGCGCAGCATTGAACTCACTCATTTTCCCATTAATTCCGGGAGCAACTACATTTGTTTCCCCAACGTGTCCAAAATTTTTCAACTGGTCAATACGTATTTTTGTCTTAGCGTCCGGACATACGATAGCACCGCCCTCGAAGGTGTTGAATACTTTCGTGGCGTGAAAACTCAGCACAGACAAATCGCCATGCCGCAAAATACTACCGCCCTCATCCTGAACACCGAAAGCATGCGCAGCATCATATATAATCTTCAAATTATAATTGTCTGCAATTTTTTGAATCGCATCTACATCACAGGGGTGCCCATAACAATGCACTGGCATGATTGCGGTAGTGTGCGGAGTTATAGCTGATTCAATTTTAGACGGATCAATATTAAGAGTTTTTGGATCAACATCTACGAATGTTGGCTTGATTCCGTTCCAAAGTAATGAATGAGAAGTAGCAACAAATGAATAGGGTGTAGTAATAACTTCACCCGTCACCCTCAATGCTTGTAAAGCAGTAACAAGAGCCAGCGTTCCATTTGTAAACAAACATATGTGCTCGACACCAAAGTACTCACATAGAGATCGCTCAAGTTCTTGATGGAACGGACCACCATTAGTGAGGACCCTATTACTCCAAATTTGTTCCAGGTACGGAATGAATTCATCAAGTGGCGGAAGCGTTGGTTTAGTGACGAAAACGTTATCTTTTTTCATAAAGCTCACCAATGTATAAAAACGCGCCTGTAGCTAAATAATAACGCTTACTCTTTCCAAAGCGCCATTCGATCACTTACCTTCTCGCAGAACTTCGCATGCTTTGATTGCTGCGATTCCTGAACGTAGTGGTTTGAGCAACCGCTGATTACGACTTGTCTTATAGCCTCCCGCACCCTCTGCAGTAAGCCAAGTGCTGACTATTTCATAATCCTCATAGAGATCCGCCCCAAAATCTGTTAGCAGACCCTCTGTGAGTGCACGAG
This sequence comes from Pseudomonas sp. IT-P12, assembly GCF_949767465.1. Lineage (NCBI taxonomy): Bacteria > Pseudomonadati > Pseudomonadota > Gammaproteobacteria > Pseudomonadales > Pseudomonadaceae > Pseudomonas > Pseudomonas sp. IT-P12. The sequence continues at coordinate 733,595 of NZ_CATKPY010000021.1, forward strand.
GCCCCCCAGGCTCCAGAAGTACCCAAGCGGAAACCAATTTCTCGCAAGGCACACGTTGTAAACCCAGCCGTGCGACCTCCATACTACCGGGATACCCACCAGCAATCCAAGGATATCCGATACTCTCAGCACCCAGCGCATATAGTAGTGTCGGAGATTGACCTGTCAGGTCAATTATAGGTGTATCTAATGTAAACCCCGCCTTTCTTGCGGAGACAACTGCATTATTAATATAAGTAGCATAACCATCAGACAGCAAGAGAACTGAGCCTGGATGCCTGATCTCTACAGAAGTATTATTCATCCCCAAAGGTTCCATTTGCCGATAAGGATTTTCCATTCCAGATTTCAGCAAAAGAACTGTAATTAATTGCGCGACTAGCGCTACGGAAAAAAGTCCCATTCGAACTTTTTTACTAGTAATATTACCGGAGACGAAAGCAACCCCGGCAAGCACCCAAAAAATCCCGACATAACTGCCGACCTGCCAATAGTTCCCATTGGTACCAAAGGCGAAAACATGCGGCAACACCAAAAAAAACGACGAAAGTGACAGTTGTGCGCCACTAACACTTAAGCGATCTCGAAAATAAAAAGCCATATAGAAAGCAGCCAACCCAAAGGGAATAGCCCATATAACCAACCCTTGAAACGCCCCACCACCAAGATTTAATTCAGAGAAACCAAATATAACAACAATACAGAAAAGCAGTGCCACACCCGAAAACAATATACTAACCAACCTCAACAGAGGCCGCGAAAAGCATACAACATAAGCCGAAACAAAAGAAAAAACGAAAAATATCAGTAACCCATAAACTTCCTTGGCCCCTAAACTGAATCTATCAACACGAAAAATTTGTTTAAGTGTATACCCTGCCCCTACGATACTCGAAAAATCAACACCAACCTTCAGGCGCGTAAAAAAACCAGCGATGGAGCCATCGATAGCAATTGCACTTGCAATAAAAAGCGATATTGCAACTCCCAACGAAAGAAGCATTAAGGTGAGAGTAAACTTACGGCTCAATACGATATACGCTAAGACGCTGCCCCCCAGTGCAACCGCCAGAGGAGGTTTTGCCATAAATGCCAACCAGCCACCAAATCCTATTAAAACCCAACCCATAAAACTGCTAAACCTCCTATCCATATCTGATAGGAGCGTGCCTGCGCTAACAATCAACATTGCTTGAAAGCCCAAGCTATTATAACTCGGCGTGGGAATCCATAGAGAAAAGTAACAAAGCGAGGTTACAGCGAGCCCAGCAGCCAGCAACACTTGATGAAAACCACTTTGCAAAGCAGCGTTGTTACTTTTGCGTAATAAAATAATTATCAAAAACCACGCCAACAAAAATATCATCAACATATTTGCTTGTCTTAAGCTAGATATGTCACCATTCAGTAAAATGTAAAGTGGATGATAGATGAAACCAAATTGCGTCGTAGACCAATCATAGCTAAACGGCCGAGACATCCACACCAGATAGTAACCCTCATCTGAGAAGTCTATTCCGTAGCCAGCATTACTCAAGAGCCAACCTAAAATGAAGAAAGTGCCAATGCCAAGAAAAATCATCAGGCAATCTTCCCAGCTCCTCTCCCCACGCCCATTTACACTTCCGATTTTTATAGCCCGCACTTAGGTCCCCACCGCTCAAAAATAGGCTATTTTAGTATGCGGCGGGGAAAACGTCACGCTCTAAGCCCACCTAATTACCAAGCTAAAACCGATCCGAAATTTTACTGACTCAAAGGTGTGCTGAGCGCTACCACATAATCCATCCAATATGGATTTGGCTTGAGTTAACTATGGTTCCAGCCTGCGCTGCTGATAGACCCAGTCGACAATTTCACCATCAGGTGAATACCCACTTACAGTATCGCGCAACAGTTGACGTACTTTGGAATAGTCATCCTGCTCAACAGCAGACAGCAGCTCTGCTAATTTCAACTTGAGAACTTCCCAAGACAGAAAGTCTTCGTTTGCAGTCATAATCATTGGATGTTCGGTTGCGGATACGTTATCGCCAATCAACAGCTCTTCATATAGCTTTTCACCAGGGCGAAGCCCTGTAAACTCGATAGCAATATCGCCACTGGGGTTACTTTCCGAACGAACACTCAAGCCTGACAGGTGTACCATCTTCTGAGCCAACTCTACGATTTTGACCGGTTCTCCCATATCCAGTACAAACACATCTCCGCCCTGCCCCATGGAGCCTGCTTGAATTACCAACTGCGCAGCTTCAGGGATAGTCATAAAATAACGTGTTATTTTTGGATGAGTAACGGTCAGCGGCCCGCCTGCTTTGATCTGTTTGTGGAAAAGCGGGATAACTGAGCCTGAAGATCCAAGCACGTTTCCGAATCGAACCATCGTGAAACGGGTTTTATTGACTCGAGAAACATTTGCCTGATCTGAATAGAGTACCGGGGCAACTTCACGACTTAGCGCCTGCAACGTCAGCTCAGCCAGACGCTTGGTGCTACCCATTATATTCGTGGGCCGTACCGCTTTATCGGTTGAAATCAGTACGAAATTTGCTACACCTGCCTGCAGGGCGGCTTGAGCAGTGTTCAGGGTACCAATGACGTTATTAAGAATGCCCTCAGCGATGTTATGTTCGACCATGGGCACGTGCTTATACGCTGCAGCGTGATACACCGTATCGACATGCCAGGTTTTCATGATATCCAGTAACTTGGCCTGGTTGCGTACCGAGCCGAGAATCGACAACAACCGAACCGACAAAGATTTACGGGTAATACGTTGCTCCAGCTCTGACAAAATACAATAAAGATTGAATTCACTATGATCGAACAAAATGAGTGCAGCGGGCGACTGAGCCAGAATTTGCCTGCATAACTCGGAACCTATGGAACCGCCCGCCCCAGTAACCAAAACCACTTTATTTTCAATGCAGTGTTTGAGTAAATCTTCCTGAGCCGGGACAGCATCACGTCCCAATAGGTCGGCAATATCAACTTCTTGAATATCATCCACTTTAACTCGGCCACTCGCCAAGTCCATGAAGCCAGGCACACTGCGAACATGCAGTGGGTAACCTTCAAGCAGACTCAATATCTCTCGACGCCGGCCACGCGTAGAAGAAGGGATGGCCAGCAATATCTCCTGAGCGCCCGTCGCCTGGATCATCTGATCAATGTGTTTTGGCTTGTAGACCTGTAATCCCGAGATCACTCGGTTCGAAATGCTGTCGTCATCATCAATGAAGGCAACCGGGCGCATGACGCGCCCCATCCTTAGCGCAGCCACAAGCTGGTTTCCCGCAGCCCCTGCACCGTAGACTGCAACTCTCGGCAGCCCATCATCACGATTAGCGAAGGGAACGTGTTGAGCAGCCGTAAACCAATCACCTAAAAAATATTGCCGCATCGCGAGGCGCAAGCCTCCAATCATCACAAGACTCAACCACCAGTAATTGAAGATGATCGAGCGCGGGACAAGATTTTGATGATTGCTGTACCAGTAAACGATCAAGCCCAAAATTAATGAAGAGAGACTCACAGCCTTAATGATTGCAATCAGCGCATCATTGCCAAAATAACGCATCACCGCGCGATACATACCGAATCGGACAAAAAGCGGAATGGCTACCACAGGAGCACTCAGAAAAAGCCAAATATGTGTCGTAAACGGGTTGATCATTTCATCAATCCCCAATCTCACGACAAACGCCAGCCAAAGAGCCGCCCAGACTAGGGCTACATCTGCCAGGACCTGAATCACCCTTTTTTCTTGGCGCGGTAACCCCAATAATAAAGCTCGTAGTCGCTCCATAAACGCTTCAAACACCTTGTACCGCTCCTATCCTGACATCACCCGCTCATTGTACCCATTCGCTCACAGTCGGCACCCTCTAAATCCACGCACGAATCAAGTGTTCGCGTTGGGTTCTAGCTGCCCGGCGCGGAATTTCAAGGCAAGGATGATCAACGGAATGTAGGCAATGACCACACCGCCGATACCATCCAGCCCCAATTGAGTGACCGCATAGGCTACAGGCAGAAGCCAAAAGAGGTTGATCGCGCCTACAGTCAACGTTACAGGCAGGTGCCCTCCATATCGACGAGAGGCAAACTGGTAGGCATGACTGCGATGAGCCTCATAGACTTTGTCGCCGCGCAGCAATCGACGAACCAACGTGAACGTCGCATCGACTATGAACACACCCAACAGTATCACCCAGGCCCAGAACAAGTCCGAGGACTCCCAAGCGGCCTGTAGCGACAGGACACCCAATGCCATACCGAGAAACCCGCTTCCCGCATCCCCCATGAATATCCTCGCCGGGGGAAAATTCCAGTATAGGAAACCAATCACCGCCACGCCCAAGATCAGGGGTCCCCAGATCAACGTCGATGCGCCACTTAATCCATAGAGCAGACAGATACTCAGGCAAACGCATAACGCCTCAACGCTGGCGATTCCATCAATGCCATCCATGAAATTGTAGAGATTCAGCAGCCAAACCAGATAAATTGCCGCAAGAAAATGGCCAAACCAATACAAGTTTATGTCCGTTCCAAATAGCGTAATGGGGGGAAATCCGCCCAGCCATGCGAGCGCCCACAGGCTAGCGCCAAAATGCCCCAATAGACGCCATCGAGCCGCAATATGACCATGATCGTCCATGAAGCCGATTATTGCGACCAGCGCCCCGGCCACGCCTATGGCGATGAGCTGCGGCCAGGCGACCAGTCCGGATGCTCCAAAAATGGGAAGAGTAGCCAAAAAAGTCACGACAATCGCCACGCCGCCACCTCGCGGTGTTGGAATCGTATGTGAACTTCGCTCATTAGGAATATCAATGATGCTTCTAGCCAGGGCATAACGCCGCAGCGAACCTGTCAAAATAAAAGAAAGAACGGCAACTGCTGGTACTAACCACAAGTAAATCATCGTTATTGATGTTCCCGGAAATGCTTCGCTGTAATCGCCAATGCCTCATCAACACTCAGTGGGGGCGTCCAGTCCAGAAGATCACGTGTTTTGCTAATGTCGACTTGCAACGAGCCACACAACCGCTGAGACAACCCACTCTTCCCTAACAGCCCGGCTCCCGACTCAATTATCCAGCTGGGCACCGGAATCAGCCTGGCTGGCTTTTCCAACGCTTTTGCCATCTTGGTCAGCAATGCAGTAGTAGACAAATCTTCACCGTCGCTCACCAGAAAGGTCTCGTTAGCTGCCCGAGGGTGATCCACACATGTCAATACAAGGTCTACCAGGTTATCCAACGCAACCAAACTCCGACTGTTACGGATAGCACCAAAAGGCAATGGGACGCCCTTGTACAACCAACGCATCATGTTAAGAAAGTTGGCTTTTACGCCCGGTCCGTAAACCAGCACCGGTCTGATGATAACGACTTCCATACCAGTTTCTGCAGCAAGCTCGCGAAGCCCCTGCTCGGCTTCCATCTTTGAAATTCCGTAAGGGTCCATCGGAGCAGGCACATCATCCGCAGTGTAGGCACGGTCCTGAGCAGTTCCTTCGCCGTTTACCTTGATGGAGCTAATGAAAACAAATCGCCGTACCCCCACCGCCGCCGCCTGCCTGGCGAGGTTGAGAGTTGCATCTACGTTCACTTTTCGAAACGCCGCCAATGGATCAGCGTCCACGTCATTCATGACATGCACCCGGGCAGCGGAATGGATGACGATATCCTTACCGACCAAATGCTCCTCCCACCGGGTAAGACCGTCAAACGACGGGACGATCACTTTTTGGACACTTTGCCTACCCAGCGATGACTCACTTCGAACGGCCGCTACGACTTTTCGGGTCTTCTCATGATTCAGCCGGTTTAGGATGGCGCCTCCAACAAAGCCGGACGCACCAGTCAATAAGATGGTTTGCTGCATCAGCGAGTGGCCTTTCGTAGGGTGGCAGTACGAAAAAGATCTTCAAGCTTGGCAAGAAGACGGGATTTTGAATAATTATTCAAATAATAGGCTCGACCAGATTTTCCCATTGCGGTCAGATTCGATGCATCCGCATTCGCTAGCTCCATCGTAATATTTGCAAGTCCGCTGGCGTCTCCAGATGCACAGGTGAGCCCAGCACCGGATTCCGCGATGACACGTGCAGCTTCGCCGTTGATCATTCCCAACAAAGGTTTACCTGATGCTAGATATGCTTGGACTTTTCCAGGAATGGTTTTTTCAAACACGTCGTTGGTTTTGAGTGAAACCAGCAATGCATCCGCTCTCGCAAACAAACCAGGCATTTCTTCCAAAGGATGCCTGCCTAACAACATCACATTATCCAGGTTCCGGGAACTAACCTGCTCGCTCAACCACTCACTCATTCGTCCATCGCCAACAATTACCCAGCGAATGGATACTTTTCCGCGTAATTGCTCCGCCGCATCCAAAACGGTGGGGAGATCCTGAGCCTCACCAAGATTACCGGCAAATACAACAGTAAAAACTGACTGATCATGCGCCAGCAATTGAGAATTTTTAGTTTCCGAATCTGAAAAATCATCTTCAGCCCAACTTGGAAAATAAACCAATCTCTGAGTATCTATATCTTTTGTGCAGTACTGCTTTACATTATCAAAAAAACCATGTGACTGTAAAAGCAAATAGTCCGCCCGATTATAGATCCAGGATACGACTCTACCAACAACGGCTAACAAAAAATTACTTTTCACTACCCCAACGGCCCTAAGTGTTTCAGGCCAAAGGTCCAACACCCAAACAAAAACGGGAGCTTTTTTTAACCGACCAATAATCAACGCGGGTATAGCAGCCATTATTGGAGAAACAGCGTATACAAACACTGCATCAAATTTCTCACGGCGCAACTTGAAAGAACCGATCACCGAAGCACTGATGAAAAAACTGAAGTAATTCATAATCAGGCTAACGCTGCGCTTACCGCGAACTAGCATCGGCACTCTAACAACCTTGGCCGCATGATAATCATCATACATTTCCGGCGTCGCCTGGAAACTTTCAAAAACCTTCCCTTCAGGATAGTTAGGCAAGCCAGTCAACACCACCACTGAATGCCCTTTTTCTGTGAAGTCACGAACTAAATCGTTAATACGCATATTCTCAGGCCAAAAATACTGCGTAACTACAAGGATCCTCAACTTTTTTCCAGGCATGATCACAACTCTAATTAATAGCGCTTCCAGATAACTCGACTAACATAGTCGGTATAACTGTGCACTATTCTGACAATCTTATCAGATACGTTGGGCATACTATAATCTGCCACCAAACGCAATGTGCGCTCTACACCGGAAGCCTGTTTTTCCAATATTGCCAACCCCTGCAGTACCCGCTCCACTTCCAGTCCAACCATCATCACTGCCGCCTCTTCCATACCCTCGGGACGCTCATGGGCCTCACGAATATTCAACGCAGGAAAGTTTAGAATGGAAGACTCCTCATTGATAGTTCCACTATCAGAGAGGACTGCTTTGGATGCGAGCTGGAGTTTATTATAGTCTTTGAAACCCAGAGGTTTCAAAAGCCTAATATTGCCATGAAACTGAATATCCAATGACTCAACACGCTTCATCGTACGCGGATGCGTCGAAACGATTACAGGGTAATCGAACGTCTCGGCGACAGAATTGAGGATATCAACCAGCTTGAGGAAATTTTTATCAGAATCAATATTTTCTTCCCGGTGCGCACTCACCACGAAAAACTTGCCCGGTTCAAGGCCCAACTTAGTCAATATGCTAGACGCCTCGATACCACTGCGATAGTGGCTCAAGACTTCAAACATCGGGCTTCCCGTTTTGATCACCAAATCAGGGGATAGGCCTTCTTTAAGTAGGTAATCCCGTGCAATAGTGCTGTAGGTAAGATTGACGTCGGCCGTATGATCGACGATACGCCGGTTAATTTCTTCAGGTACTCGCATATCAAAACAACGATTACCCGCTTCCATATGGAATGTTGGAATTTTTCGCCGTTTGGCTGGAATAACCGCCATGCAACTATTAGTATCGCCTAAGACAAGGAGTGCTTCAGGGTTAACTTCCGCGAGCACTCTGTCTACCGAGATAATCACATTCCCGATTGTTTCAGCACCACTGCTTCCTGCCGCGTTGAGAAAATAATCCGGTTTGCGGATACCCAAATCCTGGAAAAAGATTTCATTTAGTTCGTAATCGTAATTCTGCCCGGTATGAACCAGTATGTGCTCACAGTAGCTATCCAGGCCTGCAATCACTCGCGACAAACGGATAATTTCTGGACGGGTGCCTACGACGGTCACTATTTTTAACTTTTTCATTTCAATGCTCACTTCTAATCGGTCAGTCTTGGCTGCCCACAGGCATCGCATATGTATCTGGAAGTTCGCGATCAAAAATCTCATTCGCCCATAACATCACGATCATTTCACTCTCTCCAACGTTCGTAATGTCGTGGCTCCAGCCAGGTACGGTTTCAACAACCTCAGGTGAGTCCCCATCTGTGAACAACTCGTAAAAATCACCCGATGCTATGTGGCGAAACCGGAAGCACGCCTTCCCTTTTATGACCAAGAATTTTTCGGTTTTCGTGTGATGGTAATGGCCACCGCGAGTAATACCTGGATGCGCGGTAAAATAAGAAAACTGGCCAGAATCCTTCGTTTTCAGCATTTCGACGAAGACGCCTCGAGCGTCTCCATACTTTGGAACTTCGTAAGTAAAATTTTCAGGAGAAAAGTAACTGAGATAAGTAGAATACAAGGCGCGATCCAAGCCGGTCCCGACCCGCTCCGTAACCAAAGTCTGCCGACTTTCCTTGAACTCATAAAGGCGTGTTGCAAGTTCCCCGACTGTCGTGGAGTACGTCGGATCAACCTTCACGAAAGGACTGCCTGACTGCTTTCCATCCACGACATCGATGAAGCTCTTGATCACGTCATCAATATAAACAAGCGACACTCTTGCGTCGGGATCATTTATGCTGATAGGCAATCCATGTGCAATATTGTGGCAAAAAGTGGCGACCGCGGAATTATAGTTTGGTCGCGCCCATTTCCCAAAAACATTGGGTAACCTGAACAGATGTACTGGGCTTCCGCTTTCTCTTGAGAGCTTCAGCAACAGCTCCTCGGCGTCCCGCTTGCTGGAGCCGTAGGCATTATCCAATTCAGCCTGAATCGAAGATGTGTAAAGCAGAGGTATACTCCGCTTCGTCGCTGTAACGGCAGAACACAATGCCTGGGTTAAGTCACGATTTCCAACCTGGAAATCTTCAATATTTTTCGGGCGATTGACACCCGCGAGATGAAAAATAAAATCTACTTCGGTCAGGAGTGAACCAAGGTCGGCTACATCATTTTCACGACAAAACCGCACAACCTGGATGTCCTTTCGCTCTTCGAGGTGAGCGATGAGATTTTTGCCCACAAATCCATTGGCACCGGTGATCAATACTTTCATGCCTTACTCCTCGGGAGTAGCGTGTTCACCGCGCTGAATCGCACGCATAAAATCAAGTTTCAACAGCAGGTTCTGCATTCCCTCGACGTCCAGGCGCTCAGTGTTATGAGAATTGTAGTCCTCCATGGTGGAGATCTTTTCTTCTCCTTGCTCAACAAACTTGCTGTAATTCAAGTCCCTTAGGTCAGGGGGAACACGGAAGTAGTCACCCATATCCTCTGCGCAAGCCATCTCTTCCCGGCTCAATAGCGCCTCGTAGAGTTTTTCACCGTGTCGCGTTCCGATGATCTGTATAGGATGTTCGGGCTGCCCCAGCATGGATGTCAACGCACGTGCCAGCGTTTCCACGGTCGCTGCGGGAGCCTTTTGAACGAACAAATCCCCGTTGTTACCATGCTCGAAAGCATAAAGAACCAAATCGACAGCGTCCGACAGCGTCATCATGAAACGAGTCATGTTTGGGTCTGTGATCGACAGGGGTTGACCTGCGCGGATCTGCTCAATGAACAGTGGGATAACAGATCCACGAGATGCCATGACATTTCCATAGCGTGTGCCACAAATGACAGTTTTGGTTTCATCCACATTTCGGGATTTTGCCACCATCACTTTTTCCATCATCGCCTTCGAAATACCCATGGCATTGATCGGATAAACGGCTTTGTCAGTGCTCAGGCAAACGACCCGCTTCACTTCATTCTGAATAGCGGCTTCCAAGATGTTATCAGTACCGATAACATTGGTCTTAACAGCCTCCATCGGATGGAATTCGCAGGACGGAACCTGTTTCAGCGCGGCAGCGTGAAAAATATAATCCACACCACGAGTAGCATTCAATACACTCTGGTAGTCACGCACATCCCCGATATAAAACTTCAGCTTCGCGTTGCCATAACGCTTGCGCATGTCATCTTGTTTCTTTTCGTCGCGACTAAAGATGCGAATTTCTGCGAATCCAGAGTCCAGGAAACGCTTCAAAACAGCGTTACCAAATGATCCTGTGCCACCCGAGATTAGAAGCTTTTTTCCAGTAAACATCATGACCTACCTTGCCGCGAACCAAGCGATACTACTTAGTTCGTAGAGCTGAATAAATTAATTCGTCTTTTTGTTTCGCACTAGGATAGCTGATCAACACCGCACGATAACTGCCTTTGAAAACAAAAAGACTACCTGCAGCGACCCCGACCACGCCACAAGCAGAGACTACGCTACGTATATCTTCAAGCGATCCCGCCCCCCCAAGGACGGTAATGGGAACATGTACCGCTTTACGTAATTCAAGCGCCAAGTCGATATCGTAGCCCTTCATGCGGCCATCGTTATTAATCGAATTGATCACAATCTCACCGGCGCCTAATTGTTCAACCTCAAGCGCGACGTCAAGAACATTCCGCTTGGTATTGCGAGTTCCATTGTGGGTCCACACATCACAGACCTTGCTAAGTAATCGGGACTTATAGTCGAGGACCACAACGACGCTTTGACTACCAATTTCTTCCGCGATTTGTGTAATCAGCCCTGGGTTATCAAGTGCGGCTGAGCTGATCGCTACTTTTTCGACACCTAATGCGATTATTTTTTTGGCTTGTTCAGCAGAACGTATACCACCGCCGTAGCAGAGTGGCATCCGGCACTCGGCTGCAAGTTTGGCAATCTGCTGGTAATTAGGCTCGACACCGTTAACCGTCGCATCTATATCAATGACAATCAGCTCATCGGCTTCTTTTTCATTGAAGATTTTTACCGCATTGATTGGATCACCCACATACTTTGGGTCTTTGAATTTTACCGTTTTAACCAACCCACCATCTTGAATAAGAAGGCACGGAATTACTCGAGGTCTTAACATTTCATAGTTCCGCGAAGTTTTTCAGGAGTCCAACACCGAAGTGGTGGCTCTTTTCGGGATGAAACTGTACACCGTACACATTATCGGATCGGACAGCGCAGCTGAAATCAAACGCATAGTTAGAGGTTGCTTCAATATGGTCGGGGTGAGAACAATCGAAAAAGAAGGAGTGCAGGAAGTAAAATCTTGCATCCTCTTCAAAGCCCTTGAAAAGCACGGAATTGGATGCTGGCATTACATCATTCCAGCCCATATGTGGTAATGGCAGTTTTGAATGTCCAGGGACACCCTTAAACGACTTAACGATTCCTGGAACCCAACCCAAACCCGGCAGCGAGCCCTCTTCGCTGCTGTTCGCCAGAATCTGCATCCCCACACAAATTCCCAATACCGGTATCTTCGCTCCTTGCACGAGTTCATCCAACACCGGACGCATCCCTGAGGCTCCCAAGCGCTCGATCGCATGATCAAAGGCTCCAACCCCGGGGAGGATCAGCTTGGTCGCATTTTCAAGATCCGCGGCGCCTTTTGCTACGGACACCGGGATGTGCAAACGCCTATAGACGTTGACAAACGCTTGAATATTCCCCAAACCGTAATCCACGATCGTAATCATCTGAAGAGTCTTCTTTCCAAACCAAGTGCACTGAGTACTCGGGAACCTATTCCAATCAAGAAACGCTTGTTCTTATAGTCAAGGCACGTCTTATTTTGACCCTCAAAAATGCTCTGAAGCCCAGGCACAGTCAAGTCCAATTTGTGTGCAACGTACTCGAATTCCGACTCCAGAAATTTCTCATCGAGCTCAGGCTTCTCCATTCGAGCCAGCGCCGCTTCACGTGTCATCTGGCCGGTCATGATCAGGCTGGAAAAGTGAGCCCGACGTTTCTCGTAACCGAATTTACGAGGCATCCAGTAATCTTCGTAAAAACGAGTAAATCTGGATTCGTGATGTTTGTGCTGAAATCGCTTCCACCCAAATAGACGTTCGAGCGTCTCTTCAGCCTCGCTTTTTATGTAAGGTAGCAAATTAAGCGGCCTGACAACTTGCATCCCCAACACATAACGATAGTAAATTTTGTAGGAGAGGACGTCTACTATCGGGAAGCTTTTTAATTTTCGCGAACCAAACTTACTATGAATATCGTTAATCAGTGTTTTATCAATTCCAGGATAGGCGCCCCACTCTTCTGGCTCGCGGCAGCACTCGGTTGAGTAATTCCCCCCGGTCAATACGTATTTGATCTTATGCGCCTTGGCGAATTTATACAGGCCAGAGAAAAAAGCTGTATCTTGTGGAATATCCTGATCAGGAACTTGAGCCTTCAGAAACGCCACCTGTAGACTCTTCATTTCTTCCCAGTTGATGACTTCGGTGTAGAGTTCGAGGCCAAGACCGTCTACCAATTTTTCTATATTACCGACGGCCTGGTCTGTGTTCCATCCGGCGTCGACGTGAAAAAGAAGAGGTCTTAAACCCATTTTCTCTTTTGCTATGTAAGCAAGGTATGAACTATCCAATCCACCACTTAATCCAATGATACAATCAAAATCCTTACCTTCTCCCTCTTTCTTGATTTTATCTGCGATTTTCATCAACTCAGCGTTGCCTGCAGCTCCCGTATTCCAATTGGGACTGATATTCTGTTCGAAATTCAAGCAGTACTCGCAACGTCCATCTTTGGAAAAAGAAATATTGGGATCACTGGTGTCCATGATGCACGTGCGACAAATATTATATTTCATCAGAGTCATATCTCACTCAAATCATTCACGATATCCACCTCACCACCCGGAGAGCAGACCGTACAATTTCTTCCGAAGATTATAAAAAAAACTGTTGCAAGCTGAAAGGGCTCTAAGCCTATTAATCAAGCTTGTTTTTGAAAATAAAATGCCCAAGATGTCGCCTTCAACACGACTCGCTTCACACCTTACTTTTTGGTAAAGATCATTTTTTGATGCTTCGGACAGTTCCGACGCATGGCGATCAAAAAATAGTCCTATAGCGGCCATACGCGGCGTTAATTTTTTGTTGTAGGTTGGAAAGTCTACGAGCATATTTATGCTGTTACCACTGTGCACACGCCACATACAGCCTACAATGTCAGAGTGAACCACATTCCAGTTTACAAAATGTGTCACCGCAAGTTCCATCCAGGTGTCCTCGTTAGGAAGCACTTCGGGGACCGGAAATATCTTCGACACCACTTCCTGGCTCATCATATAAGATACACCAGTCAAACCGCCTTGGCCTCGACGCTTGGGAACCAGGTGCCCATCAAATTTTTTGTCTTCGGAAAGCGTAATTAATTTACAGAGACCAACGACTGCGTCACCCTCAGAAAAACTCGAAACCTTGGCGAAGCGGGCAGCAAGACTTCCTTCAGGCATGATATCGTCACCGGCATATATACAGGTGAATCTGCCACTGGCTTTTGTAATACCGTAGTTAAACGCGGAACATTTACCTGCGCGGGGGTTTTTAAGTACCGTCAAGTTCCCATATTCGAGAGCCAGCGAGCCAAGAATTTCGAACGTCGCGTCGGTAGATTGATCATCTACCACAATGACCTCAAACGTTATTCCTTTCTGTTCAAGTATGCTAAGCAACGCAGACTTAACATACTTTTCTTCGTTCTTAACTGCGATGACCACGCTAACATCCGGGGCACTCATTTTAGTTCCTTATGCAACTAAATTAATTAATTCTATTCGAATTCGTTTTTTTAGACCGAACCACTAGAAAGAAATTTGCAAAAAACATTAATAGAAATCCATTACTGAGCAAGGTTCCTATCAGACCACCGCTGAACAAACATAAAAAATAAATAAGCCATAACGATTTGAACGCGTAGTCATCTGATTTATTAAACCAACGAAATGTCTGCCCGACAAAAAATGAGTAGAACCAGACTCCCACCCAACTGAAATTCGCAAAGCCCTCAATAAAGAACACTGCATTAGAGTTAGCCGTTTCGTTCCACGACCACTGGTACTCAAACACAAGCTTTTCAATATTTACACGATCCAAAGAAAATAACATGGAAAAAAAAGAACTCGTGGCTCCCAACAGAGGACTATCATTAAATTGCTGCTTCAACACTAACAGTGTATCTGAAGCAGTAAACATCGGGACCGCAACGATACGCCAAATCAAATGATCCAGAGCGCCAGATGGGAGGTATCTAGAACTATAGAAATCTGCTGATAGTATGCCCCCACTCTCCATTACAGGGCCAGGAGAAGCCGATGCTCCTGCGGCCAATACGGTAACCAAGTATAGTATTACGCCGCATCCTAAAATAATAATTACGGCTTTAGACAAGCTTATTTTATATTTCTGAGACGCAATATAAAACAAAGGAAGTAGAGCATTTAAAAATAATGCTTTTTGTAGAAAACTAATGGAATAGGCGAAAAATATCAAAAGAAAAAAATACCGATACCTTTGATTATCGATAAACATTTTCGCAATGCTGTAGGGCAGAAGTGAACTTACAAAAATCGTACTTATGTAAACTAATGCGATTTCCGCACCGTCCCTACCCTTTAAAAATTCACCTCGCTGAAAACTCAATTCGGCGGTATCAGCGCCTTTGATTGCCGACACAAGAGGAATCGCCGGTGCTGTGTACAACGTAACGAGCATAAAAACAATGAATATTGACCAGACAAAGGCGTGAACGACCCTTGCATCCACCCTGACTCTAAGTGCGCGGGGTTTAAAACGCGAATCAAAAATCGGAACGTTATACCCAATTAAAATACCTAAGACTGACAAAAAAGTTACTAAAGAAAGTTTTAAAAAAAACTCACTTGGAAGCAACGTGAAATTCACGAACATCGGTAGAAACATATACACAAGAGAAACAGCTACAACGAATAAAAAAACTGCAACTCGGGTGCTTGTCAGGGTATAAAAAAACATAAACACCTCCTTGATTAGATCAACCGTTGGAGCGCAATGTAAGAAAACCCAAACAGCAAAATTACTAGAGCAACACCGATTATTAACTTCACTCGACTCAGTAGTTTTCTTGAGTTAACACCAGTCACTTTCATTACTATCAACAGATAACACGCGTAAAAAATAAAACCCGTGACGGCATACACCTCCGTCAGCGTATTTGGGAACCAGGATGCTGAAACCGCTACGGCGCCAACTCGAAGCAGTAACCCACTGAATTGCAGGCCCATGGCAATAGGCTGATTATTTGTGACGTGAAGTGCCATCGAAATCGGTGACGCCAATAACTGCATTCCAATCCACGGGACCATGTACAAAACAATTACACCTGTCCGACTCCATTGCTCTCCAAAAATAAACGGAAACAGGAGCGGTGCTGCAGCACCAGCAATGGCGAGAGGGATGATTCCCACTTTTATCAAGCCCAAGAGTGTCTCAGAAGTAAAATCAGAGAGCTTACCAACCCGGTACATTTCAGGTGCTTTAGACAAATAGACTTGGGATACCGCGCCCCCCACAAGACTGACTGGAGCCTGCATCAATTGCATCGCCAAAAGGAGATACCCTGCTTCCGGACCTACACTGAGGCTTGCAATCACGATAACAGGAACCTGGATGGCCGCATTATTTGCAAGCCCTTCAAGCATCGAGTATTTTGGGAAACGGCTGTACTTGATGATCAACTCAAATATTTGCCGAGGATGGACTCTCGTTAGCAGGCTTTTATCGACACAGTAAATATTCCTAGCTAACCCCAAGACTCCCGCACCATTATTTATCGTTTGCCCTAGAATCAGGCCTAAAGGTCCACCTGACAAAACGCCAAATAACATCTGAACTGAAGCTGCCCCGACGGCCTGCTGCACTCTGGTTTTCGCAATTATGGAAAATCTGCGTTTTCGTCCGGCCCAAAACTGTAAGGCACTGTAGCTACCCGAAAAAAATATACCTATGGGTAAGACCCATAAATAACTGTGTAAATTAGATCTACCAAATAACGAGGAAATATCAGCTGAGAAAAAAAATATTAACCCGGCAAATATTGAAGCAGTGACTAGCGAAAACAAAACACTAAGATAAAGTAGATTCCTGGCCTCTAGCTCGTCTTCCGGAATGGAGATTGCCAACTCGAATCGAAGCGTCGCGGCTACGGAGATAACGCTGAGTAACGCCAAATAAATGGACAGAACACTGAAATCATCAGGTGTATAAAGCCTGGTCAATACAGGTAGCAGGGCCATCATCAATATCTGTGCCAGCGCCGTTCCGCCTATCAAAACACCAACAGCCTTTACGAAGTCATTGGACTTATAGTTATTTAAGTGTCTCCAAAGGCGCATTAGCTTACTCATACGTTATTCTATTATCACGGCATAACAACCATAAACGATCCTTTATATAACAAGAGCTCGTTGTATTGATTTCACAATTCGTACCTGATCTTCATCGCGAAGATACGGATGCATCGGCAAACTCAACACCGTACGTGCCACCTCGTCTCCTACGGACAGATTGACGTTAAAATCAGCTACTGCCGGTTGTTTGTTTAGAGGAATCGGGTAATGGACAACAGTGGGCACACCGTCAGCCGCTAGTTGCTTCTGCATTTTTTCACGCTGTTCTACGCGGATGGTGTATTGAGCATACACACTCGTGTTATCTGGGTGCACAAAAGGTATGGACTCAATTCCTGATTCAGCCAACAATAAATCATAACGCCTGGCGACTGATTGTCGGAGCTCAACTTCACTGTCAAATATTTCTAATTTTTCAAGAAGAATTGCAGCTTGAAGCGTATCTATTCGGCTATTTACACCAACTCTTACATGATGGTAGCGGCGATCTTGGCCATGACGGGCAATCTGGCGTAGAAGAACGGCCAGAGCCTCATCATCGGTGAACATTGCTCCACCATCACCGTAGCACCCCAGAGGTTTGCTAGGAAAAAAACTTGTGCACGCTATCGTTGTTAAACCGCAAGATTGGTTTTTCTTGTAAGTAGCACCAAAGCTCTGTGCAGCATCTTCGATTACCGGAAGTTTATACTTCGCAGCGATAGCATTAATCGCGTCGAAGTCAGCACATTGGCCGTATAGAGAAACCGGAATTATAACCTTGGTATTGGGAGTGATCTTAGACTCTAGCTCACGTGCATCCATGTTATACGTATGTGGATCTACATCGACGTATACCACCTTGGCTCCAAGTAACGCTGCCGCTTCCGCGGTCGCAATATAACTAAACCCTGGCGTGATAACTTCGGAACCGGGTCCGACTCCCAGAGCCATCAATGCGATCTGCAGGGCGTCGGTGCCATTAGCGCATGTAATACAGTGTTTTACGCCGACTCTACTTGCCAGCTTCGCTTCCAGTTCCGCTACCTCAGGCCCCAAAATGTATTGGCCGTGCGCCAAAACTCTCTGTATTGCAGTGTCCAGTTGGTTTTTAATTCGTGCCTGCTGCTGCTTAAGATCAATAAATTCAATCATTATTTCACGCGTCAATTTTGGTGAGAACGTTTTCGGATAGAATATAGGTGGCGCCGCTATGAGCACATATCGCTTTGCCTGAACCGTTAACAGGAAGTTCCAATTGCTCACCAAACTCGCTCATCCAGCCGATTTGACGGGCGGGCACCCCAACCATCAACGCATAAGCAGGAACATCACGATTTATAACCGCTCCAGCGCCGACAAAAGCGAATTCCCCTATAACGATACCGCAGACGATCGTGCAATTCGCGCCTAGTGTTGCGCCTTTCTTGACCAAAGTGTTCTTGTATTCACTTTTACGCTCTATCAGCGACCTTGGGTTGTATACGTTGGTAAACACCATGCTCGGTCCGCAGAAAACGCCGTCTTCCAGGGTCACATTATCGTATACCGAAACATTATTTTGAATTTTACAGAAGTTACCTATTACGACCTTATTACCAACAAATACATTCTGGCCCAGTGAGACTCCTTTACCAATCCGAGCCCCTCCGCAAACGTGAACGAAATGCCAGACGCGGGAGTCATCACCGATGGATGCTCCCTCATCTATTATTGCGCTGCTATGAACTGAGTAACTCAATTCGTGCTCCCGTATTCGCAGTTGTACATATTAGTTATGCGGCCAGTGCCAACTATAAGCTAAACAAAAATGGATGCCCTTCTCCCGACGCAGGCGTTACGACTTTGCTGGAGCGGATCGTGTTGACGGTCTCAACACAATGACGAGCATCCTCAATGCCATATCCTCGCCCTTTCAGAACTTCCTGATAACTCACTGTGTGCAAATCTGTGAATCCTTCGGAAAACTCAATTTCATCACCGTTAACCGTAATTGACCTAAACGTCGGTTTCTTTCCTTTAACAGAGTCAGGCAAATCGTTGGCATCTATCGAGAGAAACCATCGTACACGCGCCTTTTCGTATTCCAGGTAACCAGCCGCCCTTTGTTCAGATGTAAAATGGACGACATTTCGTTGCAATTTTCCAAAAATAAAATGCAACATATCATAAAAATGAACACCGATATTCGTAGCTAAGCCGAACGACTTGCGTGGGTCACCCTTCCAACTCTCCATGTACCACTTTCCACGCGAAGTTATATAGGTTAACTCAACATCGTATTTGTCGGAAACATGTTCCCGCGCAACTTTATCTTTGAGGTCAAGTATCGCCTGGTGATGTCGCAACTGTAAAATATTGTAGACGCGCTTGCCTGTCTCTTTTTCAACTAAAGCCAATTCATCCAGAATTTCAGGCGTCGGTACTAACGGCTTTTCGCAAATGACATCACATCCCAGTCGGAGCCCTGCAGCAATGTGTGAATGATGTAGATAGTTAGGTGAACATACCGCGACATAATCCAGAGCAGTTTCCGGACTACGCTTGAGTTGATGGGCGTGCTCTACGAAGCGTTCGAATTGAGTAAAAAACTCGCTGTTGGGGGAGATACTGTCGATTATTCCTACGGAGTCATTAACATCATATGCGGATACTAAAACATTTCCGGTATCCTTGATTGCGCGCATATGGCGAGGAGCAATATAACCAGCAGCACCGATCAGAGCGAAATTTTTCATTTGACCTCTTTTATGACTATGATTCACTTTTTACACATTAAAAAAATTAAGCCTTGATAACATTAGGAGCAGGCAACCTGTATTTACCACGACTATCAATGATCAACTTAGCGCACTGCTTAATTAGATCGTAATCAAACTTATCATGATCGGTGGCCAGAACCACAGCATCAAACCCCGACAGACTTTCAGACGTCAACGGCACGCTTTTTAAATCAAAGTGATGCTCGCGCATTTTTGGAAATACAAGAACATGAGGATCACTATATGCCACCACACCACCCTTGGCTTCGATCAACTCCATAATTTCCACTGAAGGTGACTCTCGCATATCATCGACGTTCTTCTTGTATGCAATGCCAAGCACAAGAATTTTACTACCTTTCAGTGCTTTGCCTGAGTCATTCAATCCGTCCATCAATTTGCTCAGGACATACTCAGGCATTGCCTGATTTACTTCGCCTGAGAGTTCAATGAACCTTGTATGTAGACCATACTCGCGAGCTTTCCATGTCAAATAAAATGGGTCAATAGGAATGCAGTGTCCGCCCAGCCCCGGCCCCGGATAGTAAGCGGTGAATCCAAAAGGCTTCGTCGCGGCGGCGTCCACAACTTCAAAAATATCTATCCCCATTCGATCGGCGACTATTTTCATCTCGTTGACCAAGCCGATATTTACTGCGCGGTGAATATTCTCCAGCAGTTTGGTCATTTCAGCCGCCTTGGTGGAGCTGACTGGAACTACTTGATCGATGGCTTGCTCATATAGTGCGACGCCCACCTTGAGACATGCTGGAGTATCACCACCAATAATTTTAGGGATCGTCCGAGTCTCGAAATTAGGATTGCCCGGATCTTCACGCTCAGGCGAGTAGACCAGGAAAATATCCTCCCCGACTACCATTCCGCTCTCTTGCACTCTCGGTAACAATTCTTCTTCAGTCGTACCCGGGTAAGTCGTGCTCTCCAATGAGATCACCTGCCCTGCACGAAAGTAAGGTTTCAGGCCATCAGTAGTATTGATAACGAAACTCATATCCGGTTCACGATACTTATTCAGAGGTGTCGGCACACACAAAATAAGGGCATCGCATTCGGAGGCACGACTAAAATCCGTGGTTGCTTCAAAACCGGTCAAACGAGCATTCCGTATCTTTGCCTCCGGAATGTGTTCAATATAGCTCTCACCTTCGTTGAGCTTGCTGACTTTCAACTCGTCGATGTCAATACCTAACACCCGAAAACCGATAGCGTTGTAACGCAGCATCAAGGGTAACCCGACGTACCCCAGGCCTACGATACCGATCAAGGCCTCCTTGTTTTTAAACTTGCTGATGCTGGTATTCATTTGCTGAGACATCAATCTTGCTCCGACTCACGCTAATATGCGATAGGGTGACGTTTCTATGTTCCTCACATCTCAGGCAAGGGGAAACATCGATGATTAAAAGACACGCTACCGCCCCAGGATTTTTCGTCAGGTTCCAGAAAACGAGGGGTAGCAATGTCAGCAGCGACTAAGAGTCAGGTTCTTATAAAAATCTCGTCTCAAAGCCCCGAAATTTGTGCCAACGTTGGATTCAATCCCCGCTGGCGGTTCAGAAAATCAATCAACAGAGCGGCTCGCTCGTCTCCGTCCATATTCAAGATAAATTCTTCGAAATTTGCCAACCCCTCCTCCAAAATCTTGACTTTTTCACTGTTCCTGTGCTGCTCGATTGAAGGCTGGTTGACACGCGCTTGCAACTGAGCAATCAAATCCTCGTGAACAGGCAACGGCATGCCGCCGAAGCTGACAAGCCGGATAACACCACGGGTCGAGCGCACTGATGACCAGTTCGCGTTGGCAGAAAGATTGATGAACAGATATCCAGGAAATAGAGACTCTTGAGCAGATACGAGCCGCCCCCTCACAATGCGGTCACGACTACAAACTGGACGGGTACATACATATCCTTGCCGCACCAGATTTTCTTCGGCGCGGTGATCTTGGCGGGATTTGCACAGTACTAGGTACCAGGTTCCAAGCGGGGGAGATTCTAAGCGCTGGGTGCCGCGAATGTTCATATCCGTACTCCATCACTCATGCATCTCCAGCCGCTTGATACTACGCCTCATTCAATGAACGAGCTGGACCGCTGCCACGTGACGCACCCGCTCTCCCAATGCATAGGTCAGTACAACACGCTGTCTCGAACGCGAGGCCCTATGAGGGCATTATGCCTGTCACCTTTTCCCAAAAGGAGCTTCATTCGCTGATTATACGACCACTGGAGCAAATGCGTTAGCCAAGATCTATCCGACGTCGCTCCCTGGACAAACCCCGCTACACAATTCTCAACCCTTACTCCAAAGAGCCAGGCATCTACTTAAATTTTCCGAGCAACCTGCCTGCACGAGACATCACTTCAATTGCGCTCTACCCGAATACGCTTGCTACGGATCCAGAACTGCCGAATGAAGCCGCAGACCACCCCTAAACTCAATCCCATTGCCGTACCCAATGCCAAAATTAAAGCTCGGTTTGGCTTACTTGGAGAGTCTGCAGACAAAATTTCACCTTCAATCCGATAAACGGCAAAGTCTTCCGGAGCAATGATGAGGTCTTTGTACAATGAGTACTTTCCTTGTAGCTTGCGCATACCATCGATGTAGGGATCATCGGACTCTCTAGCTTCGAGAACCTTTATCTCTGCAGTCAACGCCCTCGTACCCCGTAAGTAGATCATTCGAGGGTCATTCACTTCTGGCGACTGTAAAGCCAGATTATCCAAGACAATAAGGGGCTTATCAAACCCCGCGGCGCTAGCTACTTTCACCGCTTCACGCAACCGTAAAAGTGTGTCCAGCCTCTTCGCCGCCGCTTCGTCTCTAAGAAATTTTATCCTTGCCTCAACACGACGACTTCGGACTTCCACCTCTTCAGAAAAACTATTGATAAGTTCTTTTTTTGTGGCGTCACTGACTGTATCTAAATAGACGCGTAATAAACGCTCTGATTCGGCGGGATCGTCGCTTGAGACCACAACTGCAAAACGTCCCGGAACCCCTTTGACCGACTGAACAACAAGGCTTTTCGAAAACTGCCGAAAGGTTGGGACTTCGCCACTCACCTTGTTTTTGGAAATTAAAGACTTCTCTTCAAAGAGTTCACGCTTTAACGAATCCGACTGTAAATTTTTGACAAATTGACTGTACACATCCTCCGCAGAGTAATGCTTCAGCTTTGTTTTTTTGATACCACCAAAATCAAATTTTTCCAGATCACTCTGCTGGGGAGGTAAAATGTAAGCGCGCGCTTCATATACAGGAGAAGACAGCGATGCGTAAGCAATAGCTATAAGCATAACCAAGCCTGCAACGATGGCAATCAACCAACGCTGGCCCCACATCCCTTTAATAAAATCAACTAAATCCATTTCATTTAAGCTTTGCCTGCTATCGCCTTTTACATCCATATACTTTGTTTAACCTGTTTAATTAAAAGACAAACGCATCAGCATACTGACTAATTACTTCTGCCTACCTTTACGCCCCGTCGGCCCTTCAGTACAAGGGTAAAAAACGGGCCTATCGCCATACCGATCAACAACGCTATGACCAGGTAACTAGCAAGAGAAGCTTCACCACTTGACCAACCGAAGAAATTTATAACGACCACTTGCTCATTTTCGAGCATAAAGACGGTAACTGCCAAAATAATCAGTGGAATCAAAGCCAGGGTTATCCACCGCCAAAATTTGTTCACGAGCCCCCTCCTTCCACCGGTTCAGATATCACCTTCTTCGTCCTCATTGACGCGGTCTCTCAACTCCTTCCCAGGCTTGAAATGAGGCACAAATTTCCCATCAAGACTCACCGACTGACCCGTCTTCGGATTACGCCCGACCCGCGGCGCCCGATAGTGCAGGGAGAAGCTGCCAAAGCCACGAATCTCGATCCGATCACCGGTGGCCAAGCACTGGGACATCTGTTCAAGCATAGTCTTGATAGCCAACTCCACATCCTTGGATGAGAGCAGCCCTTGATGGGTGACAATTCGTTCGATCAACTCCGACTTCGTCATATTTTTCCCTTCTTTTTCAAGCAGCTAGGAAAATCGCTCCAAAGGTTTTAGCACGCTCAAAGGCATTTGAACAGCCCGAGTACTGACATTCTGCCACACATCAAAACGCCGACTTCAGCGCTCTTGAAGCATCACCTGCAAATAACAAGCATTGTGCGTGTCAGGTAGCCCGCTGGATTGAAACCAAAGGGGTAGTCGTCTTCTTCCTTGGCGTCGTCAGACCTTGTGATCACTTTGTAGCCCGCCCCTTTGCACTCCTTGGCCGCTCTCCTTTGGCATTTCTCCCAACCTGACCCCAGCCCCGAACAATCCACCTCTATGCCGCTGACGCCGCGTACAGCGTGGGTTTTGGCGTTGGTGCCACACCCCGTCAGCATTAGAACCACCATCACAATCAGGAACTTGTTCATTCATTTCCTTAGGCCAGGCATCCCAGCCGACTACCGTTCACTTCAAGGTAAGACTAGCTGCTGATAAACGATTGATCCTGCTGAAGAAACAGACCGCTGCGCAAGGCCATTGGTTTCAGGGGTGATTTTTCTGCAAGAAAATCCTGGGCTCACCAAATCCCAGGCACAAAAAAGGGCGACCGAAGTCGCCCTTTTTCTATGGTCTGACAGAACTTAGTTCTGCTTTTCCATTTGTGCACGCAGCAGGTCGCCCAGAGTGGTAGGACCAGCAGAAGTGTTATCAGCAGCTGGCTTGTCGCGCAGGCTCTGGATAGCTTCTTTCTCGTCTTCCACGTCTTTCGACTTGATCGACAGCTGGATTACACGGCTCTTGCGGTCAACGCTGATGATCTTGGCTTCTACTTCTTCGCCTTCTTTCAGAACGTTGCGCGCGTCTTCAACGCGGTCACGGCTGATTTCGGAGGCTTTCAGAGTCGCTTCGATATCGTCGGCCAGAACGATGATGGCGCCTTTGGCGTCAACTTCTTTCACAGTGCCTTTAACGATGGCGCCTTTGTCGTTAACCGAGACGTACTCGGAGAACGGATCGCTTTCCAGTTGCTTGATACCCAGGGAGATACGCTCGCGCTCTGGGTCAACCGACAGGATAACGGTGTCCAGCTCGTCGCCCTTCTTGAAGCGGCGAACGGCTTCTTCGCCCACTTCGTTCCAGGAGATGTCGGACAGGTGAACCAGACCGTCGATGCCGCCGTCCAGACCAATGAAGATACCGAAATCGGTGATCGACTTGATGGTGCCGGAGATTTTATCGCCCTTGTTGAACTGGCCAGAGAAGTCTTCCCATGGGTTGGACTTGCACTGCTTGATACCGAGGGAGATACGACGACGCTCTTCGTCGATGTCCAGAACCATGACTTCCACTTCGTCGCCGACTTGAACGACTTTCGAAGGGTGGATGTTCTTGTTGGTCCAGTCCATTTCGGAAACGTGTACCAGGCCTTCAACGCCTTCTTCCAGCTCAGCGAAGCAGCCGTAGTCGGTCAGGTTGGTTACACGAGCGGTAACGCGAGTGCTTTCTGGGTAACGGGCTTTGATAGCAACCCATGGATCTTCGCCCAGTTGCTTCAGGCCCAGGGAAACACGATTGCGCTCGCGATCGTACTTCAGAACCTTGACATCGATCTCGTCGCCAACGTTGACGATTTCGGAAGGATGCTTGATACGTTTCCAAGCCATGTCGGTAATGTGCAGCAGGCCATCGACGCCACCCAGATCGACGAATGCGCCGTAATCGGTGAGGTTCTTGACGATACCTTTGACTTGTTGGCCTTCCTGCAGGGATTCCAGCAGAGCTTCACGCTCGGCGGAGTTCTCGGCTTCGAGGACGCTGCGACGGGAAACGACAACGTTGTTGCGCTTCTGGTCCAGCTTGATGACCTTGAATTCCAGCTCTTTGCCTTCCAGGTGCGTGGTGTCGCGCACAGGACGGACGTCAACCAGAGAACCAGGCAGGAACGCACGGATGCCGTTAACGTCGACAGTGAAGCCGCCTTTAACCTTACCGTTGATAACGCCCTTGACCACTTCTTCGGCTGCGAAGGCTGCTTCCAGAACAATCCAGCATTCAGCGCGCTTGGCTTTTTCACGGGACAGCTTGGTTTCACCAAAGCCATCTTCAACCGAGTCCAGAGCAACGTGAACTTCGTCACCGACATTGATAGTCAGATCGCCAGCGTCGTTGTAGAACTGCTCAAGCGGGATGAGTGCTTCAGACTTCAGGCCAGCGTGAACGGTTACCCAGCGAGCTTGGTAATCGATATCAACGATAACACCGGTGATGATGGAGCCAGCCTGAAGGTTCAGGGTTTTTAGGCTTTCTTCAAAGAGTTCCGCAAAGCTTTCGCTCATTTTAATTCCTGTAGATAAGGGCGAAGAATACGCCCATTTCCGCATCCCAGACGATGTGGGTTGGTTTCATTTAAAAGAAGCGCCGCAGGACTATGACTGGTCCCCTGTGGCCCTCTTGGTCACCCGGCGATATCGCGAAGCGCGATCTCGCTCATGATGCGTTCCAGCACCTGATCGATGGACAATTCCGTGGAATCCAGCTGAATGGCGTCGGCCGCCGGCTTGAGCGGGGCTACCGCTCGCTGGGTGTCGCGCTCATCGCGCGCACGTATCTCATCTAGCAGACTCGACAGACTAACACCATCGACTTTTCCCTTCAACTGCAAGTATCGACGGCGCGCGCGCTCCTCGGCACTGGCAGTGAGGAAGATCTTCAGTGGCGCGTCCGGGAAAACCACCGTGCCCATGTCGCGGCCATCGGCCACCAGGCCGGGCGATTCCTGAAATGCACGCTGACGTTGCAGCAACGCCTCACGCACGGCGGGCAATGCAGCCACCTGGGAAGCACCGGAACCGACGCTCTCCGTACGGATCACATCGCTGACTTCGTCGCCTTCCAGAATGATGCGTTGCAACTGACCGTCGGTCGCCGCGATGAATTGCACATCCAGATGAGCGGCGAGTTTCTTCAGCAACTCTTCGTTGGTCAGGTCCACGCCATGGTTATGCGCGGCAAAGGCCAGCAAACGGTAAAGCGCACCGGAATCCAGCAGATTCCAGCCCAGGCGCTTGGCCAGTATCCCGGCGACCGTGCCCTTGCCGGAGCCGCTTGGCCCATCGATGGTGATGACCGGTGCAATGTTTTTCACGACTGAGCCTCTTGTGCAACACGGATACCGACCTGGGCACACAGCGCCAGGAAATTCGGGAACGAAGTCGCGACGTTGGCGCAATCATGGATCCGGATCGGTGCGCTAGCGCGCAGTGAAGCCACGCTGAACGCCATGGCAATCCGGTGATCGCCGTGACCGTGCACTTCGCCGCCGCCGATCGAGCCGCCGTCGATGATGATGCCGTCCGGCGTCGGTTCGCACTTGACGCCCAGCGCCAGCAAGCCGTCGGCCATCACCTGGATCCGGTCGGACTCCTTGACGCGCAGCTCTTCAGCGCCACGC
This sequence comes from Pseudomonas sp. IT-P12, assembly GCF_949767465.1. NCBI lineage: Bacteria > Pseudomonadati > Pseudomonadota > Gammaproteobacteria > Pseudomonadales > Pseudomonadaceae > Pseudomonas > Pseudomonas sp. IT-P12. The sequence continues at coordinate 760,422 of NZ_CATKPY010000021.1, forward strand.
AGGACGGTGCGTCCTTCGGCGCAGGCCGCTGCCACGAACAGTACCGGGAATTCGTCGATCGCCAACGGCACCAGCGCTTCGGGAATCTCGATACCCTTGAGTTTAGCTGCACGCACGCGCAAGTCCGCCACTGGCTCGCCACCGACTTCACGCTGGTTTTCCAAAGTGATGTCAGCCCCCATCAGGCGCAGGATATCGATCACGCCGGTGCGAGTCGGGTTGATACCGACGTGTTCGAGCACCAGCTCGGAACCTTCGGCGATCGACGCGGCCACCAGGAAGAAAGCCGAAGAGGAAATGTCGCCCGGCACTTCGATGTGGGTTGCGGTCAACCTGTGCCCGGACTCCACCGACGCCGTCGCACCGTCGACGCTCACCGGGTAGCCGAAGCCGCGCAGCATGCGCTCGGTGTGGTCACGAGTCGGTGCAGGTTCGGTCACTGTGGTCTTGCCTTCGGCATACAGGCCCGCCAACAGCAGGCAGGATTTAACCTGGGCGCTGGCCATCGGCATGGTGTAGGTCAGGCCTTTGAGCGCGTGCCCGCCACGAATGGTCATCGGTGGGCGACCTTCGGCAGCGGTCTCGATCACGGCGCCCATTTCCCGCAGGGGATTGGCCACACGATTCATCGGACGCTTGGACAGCGAGGCGTCGCCGGTCAGGGTGCTGTCGAAATTCTGCGCAGCCAGCAGGCCGGCCAGCAGGCGCATCGACGTGCCGGAGTTGCCCAGGTAGATCGGACCCGGCGCTGGCTTCAAGCCATGCAGGCCGACGCCGTGGATGGTCACACGACCGTGGTGCGGCCCTTCGATCACGACGCCCATGTCACGGAAAGCCTGCAGGGTCGCCAGGGCGTCTTCGCCCTCGAGGAAGCCTTCGACTTCGGTAACACCTTCAGCCAGGGAGCCAAGCATGATCGAGCGGTGGGAAATCGATTTGTCGCCCGGTACACGAATCCGCCCAGTCAGGCGGCCACCCGGTTGTCCCAGGAAAATCAGGTCGTTGGAGTTCATAGCGTCCACATAAGCCCGGCGGGCCAGGATTTTACTGAAATGTTCGCGGGCAACCCGGGCGCGAGTGAAGACGCCCAACAACTGGTGCCCATCCCCTGCATCGACCGCGTCGCGCAAGGCGTCGAGGTCGCTGCGAAATGTATCGAGTGTGCGCAGGACAGCTTCGCGGTTGGCGAGGAAGATGTCATGCCACATGACCGGGTCACTCCCCGCGATTCTCGTGAAATCGCGGAAACCGCCGGCAGCGTAACGGAAGATCTCAAGGTTTTCATTGCGCTTGGCCAACGAATCGACCAGGCCGAACGCCAGCAGGTGCGGCAGGTGGCTGGTCGCCGCCAGGACTTCGTCGTGACGCTCGACCTGCATGTGCTCGACATCGGCACCCAGCTCACGCCACAAGCGATCAACCACCGCCAGCGCCGCCGGATCGGTTTGCTCCAGCGGTGTCAGGATCACCTTATGACGACGGAACAGTTCGCCATTGGAGGCTTCCACCCCGCTCTGCTCGGAACCGGCGATCGGATGACCGGGCACGAAATTCGCCGGCATACCGCCAAACGCCTCGGTGGCCGCACGCACGACATTGCCCTTGGCACTGCCGACATCGGTCAGAATCGCCCGCCCCAGATCCACGCGAGCCAGGCGGCCAAGCAGTTTCTCCATGGCCAGAATCGGCACGGCCAACTGAATCACATCAGCGCCCTGGCAAGCCAGCACCAGGTCCTCCTCGCAACGGTCGACCACACCCAATTCAACCGCGAGCTTGCGCGATTGCGGATCGAGGTCGACGCCGACCACTTCACGGCACAGGCCGCTTTCACGCAAGCCTTTGGCGAACGAGCCGCCGATCAATCCAAGACCGACCACCACCAGGCGACCGATCATAGGCTCGGCAGATTGCGCTGCAGTGACATCAACCACGAGCCAGGACCTTGGTCAGCGCCTCGAGGAAGCGGCTGTTTTCCGCCGGCAGGCCGATGGTGACCCGCAGGTGGTTCGGCATGCCGTAGTTGGCCACCGGACGCACAATCACGCCTTCGCGCAACAGGCCCTGAAACACCGGAGCCGCCACACGACCCAGGTCGACGCAGATGAAGTTGCCCTTGGATGCAATCCAGCTCAGCCCCAACTCGCGGAAGCCCGCCTCAAGCTGCTGCATGCCGGCTTCGTTCAGACGGCGGCTTTCAGCCAGGTACGCTTCGTCCTGCAACGCAGCACAAGCGGCCGCCAGGGCCAGGCTGTTGACGTTGAACGGCTGACGCACACGGTTCAGCACGTCGGCGACGACCGCCGTGGACAGGCCATAACCCACACGCAGCGACGCCAGCCCATAGGCCTTGGAGAAGGTGCGCGACACCAGCAAATTCGGGTAGGCCGCCAGGAAATCCAGGCCGTCCGGCAGGTCGCTGCCCTCGGCGTACTCGATGTAGGCCTCGTCCAGTACCACCAGCACGTGCTCCGGCACGTCCTGGAGGAATTCGTCCAGCGCCTCGGCGTCGAACCAGGTCCCGGTCGGGTTGTTCGGGTTGGCGATGAACACCACGCGGGTATCGGCGTCGATCGCGGCCAGCATGGCCGGCAGATCATGGCCCCAGTTTTTTGCCGGGACCACTTTAGCCGTCGCACCGACGGCTTGCGTGGCGATCGGGTAGACCGCAAACGCGTGTTCGCTGAACACGGCGTTCAGGCCCGGCGCCAGGTAAGCACGGGCGACCAGCTCCAGAATGTCGTTGGAACCATTGCCCAGCGTCACCTGATTCAGTTCGACACGGCATTGTTCGGCCAACAGGGTCTTGAGCGCAAAGCCGTTGCCGTCCGGATAGCGGGTCAGCTCGGCCAGCGCTTCACGAATCGCGGCCAGTGCCTTCGGGCTGGCGCCCAATGGGTTTTCGTTGCTCGCCAGTTTGACGATGCTGGCTGGATCGATGTCCAGTTCGCGTGCCAGTTCGTCCACAGGCTTGCCCGGAACGTAAGGCGACAGTTGTTGCACGCCCGGCTGTGCCAGGGCGAGGAAGTTGCCACTCATTTGCTACCCCTTAGAGAACGGCTTTCGGGTAGGAACCCAACACTTTAAGTGCCACTGCTTCCTGACTGATTTTTTCCAGCACACCCTTGACCAGCGGATCACGGTGGTGACCGACGAAATCGATAAAGAACACATAGGTCCATTTACCGCTGCGCGAAGGACGCGTCTCGATGCGGGTCAAGTCGATGCCATTGTCGTGGAACGGCACCAACAACTCGTGAAGCGCACCGGGCTTGTTGCTCATGGAGACGATGATCGACGTCTTGTCGTCGCCGGTCGGTGGCACTTCCTGATTACCGATCATCAGGAAACGCGTGGAGTTGTCCGGACGATCCTCGATTTTCTCCGCCAGCCGGGTCAAGCCGTACAGACCGGCGGCCATATCACCCGCGATCGCTGCCGAGTTCCACTCACCCTTGACCCGCTTGGCCGCTTCGGCGTTGCTCGAAACCGCCACGCGCTCGACGTTCGGGTAGTGTGCATCCAGCCACTTGCGGCACTGGGCCAGCGATTGGGCATGGGAGTAGATGCGGCTGATGCTGTCGGTCTTGGTGTTTTCACCGACCAACAGGTGGTGGTGAATGCGCAGCTCGACTTCGCCACAAATGACCATGTCATGTTCGAGGAAGCTGTCGAGGGTATGGTTGACCGCGCCTTCGGTGGAGTTTTCCACCGGGACCACGCCAAAGTTCACCGCCCCGGCAGCGACCTCACGGAACACTTCGTCGATCGCCGCCATCGGCTTGCTGATGACCGCATGGCCGAAGTGTTTCATGGCCGCCGCCTGGGTGAAGGTGCCTTCAGGGCCGAGGTACGCCACTTTCAGCGGCTGCTCGAGGGCCAGGCACGACGACATGATTTCGCGAAACAGTCGCGCCATCTCTTCGTTGCCCAGCGGCCCCTGATTACGCTCCATCACGCGCTTGAGCACCTGAGCTTCACGCTCGGGACGATAGAACACCGGCACTTCGCCTTCAGCCAGCGAAGCCATCTTTACTCGCGCAACTTCCTGGGCGCAGCGTGCACGCTCACTGATCAGCTCCAGGACCTTGAGGTCCAGGGCGTCAATGCGAACGCGCAGTGCCTTGAGTTCTTGCTCAGACATCAGCCGTGTTCCTTCTCGAACTCTGCCATGTACGAAACCAGTGCGTTGATCGCAACGATGTCCACGGCGTTATAGATAGAGGCGCGCATGCCGCCCACGGAACGGTGCCCCTTGAGGTTCAACAGGCCGCGCTCTTCGGCACCGGCCAGGAACGGCTTGTCGAGGCGATCGTCAGCCAGGCGGAACGGCACGTTCATCCACGAGCGGTCGGACTTGTTGATCGGGTTGTTGTACAAGCCGCTGGCGTCGATGAAGTCATACAGGGTGCGCTGCTTCACGTCGTTGAGCTTGCCGATGGCTTCAACGCCACCCTGCTCTTTCAGCCACTCGAACACCAGGCCTGACAGGTACCAGGCCAGGGTTGGCGGGGTGTTGTACATCGAGCCGTTATCGGCCGCGACCTTGTAGTCGAGCATGGTCGGGCACAGCGCACGGGCCTTGCCCAGCAAGTCTTCGCGAACGATGTTGACGACGATGCCGCTCGGACCGATGTTCTTCTGGGCGCCGGCGTAGATCATGCCGAAGCGCGACACATCGATGGGGCGCGAGAGAATGTCGGAAGACATGTCGGCAACCAGCGGCACATCACCGGTTTGCGGAACCCACTGGAACTCCAGGCCGCCGATGGTTTCGTTCGGCGCGTAGTGAACGTAGGCTGCGTCTTTCGACAGGTTCCACTCGTTCTGGCCTGGGATCGCGAAGTAATCGTAAGGCTTGGCGGTGGCCGCGACATTGACATGGCCGTAGCGCGAAGCTTCTTCGATGGCTTTCTGCGACCAGATGCCGGTGTCGATGTAGTCGGCAGAGCCGCCTTCGGGCAACAGGTTCAGGGGGATCTGAGCGAATTGCTGGCTGGCGCCACCTTGCAGGAACAGCACTTTATAGTTCGAAGGGATATTCAGCAGATCACGCAGATCCTGTTCGGCCTTGGTCGCGATGGACACGAACTCATCGCTGCGATGGCTCATTTCCATGACGGACAGGCCCTTGCCGTGCCAATCAAGGAGTTCACCCTGGGCGCGCTTCAGGACAGCTTCGGGAAGTGCCGCAGGACCGGCACAGAAGTTAAAGGCTCTCTTGCTCACATCCAATCTCGCTCTGATTTGGTGATATCACGCAATAAAATCACTAACAGACGACATCAAGGCGCCCTGCCAGAGCAGGGTATTTTGTGAGAGCGAGCCTGCTCGCGATGGATCACAACGGTTCTCAGAGGTACCGCGGCGTCTGCATTCGCGAGCAGGCTCGCTCCCACAGGGGATCTCCATTGATGTCGACACTTTCCGTTCGGACAAACAACAAGGGGGCGAATTTTCATCCGCCCCCTCTGTGCCCGCTTACTCTTGCGGTTCTTCGTCAGCGGCGGCGTCGAGTTGCTGGTCTTCGACAACGTCGTCTATCACGACTTCGCCGTCGAACTGCGCACCCTCTTCACCTTCCAGCTCTTCGCCTTCGATTTCCGACGGCTCCTGAACCCGCTCCAGGCCCACCAGCGTCTCGTCGTTGGCCAGCTTGATCAGGGTCACGCCCTGGGTGTTACGGCCCAGACTGGACACTTCGTCGACTCGGGTACGAACCAGGGTGCCCTGGTCGGAAATCAGCATGATTTCCTCGCCATCGAGCACCTGAACCGCGCCGACCAGGCGGCCGTTGCGGTCGTTGCTGACCATGGCGATAACGCCCTGGCCGCCACGCTTGTACTCCGGGAACTCGGTGATCGCAGTACGCTTGCCATAGCCACGCTCGGAAGCGGTGAGGATCTGGCTGCCTTCTTCCGGGATCAGCATGGAAATCAGCTTCTGGCCTTCCGGCAGACGCATGCCGCGAACACCGCGAGCGGTACGGCCCATGGCGCGAACGTCGGTTTCCTTGAAGCGAGTCACCTTGCCACCGTCGGAGAACAGCATGACTTCGCGCTCGCCATCGGTGATGGCGGCGGAAATCAGTACGTCGCCTTCGTCCAGCTCCAGGGCAATCAGGCCAACGCTGCGTTGGCGACTGAAGGATTCCAGCGGGGTCTTTTTCACGGTGCCGTTGGCGGTCGCCATGAAGATGAAGTGACCTTCGGTGTACTCCTCGACCGGCAGCATGGTGGTGATGTATTCACCGTCATCCAGTGGCAACAGATTGACCAGCGGACGGCCGCGAGCGGCACGGGATGCTTCCGGAATCTCGTAGGTCTTGAGCCAGTACACCTTGCCCTTGCTGGAGAACAGCAGCAGCGTGGTGTGGCTGTTGGCGACCAGCAGGTGAGCGATGTAGTCCTCATCCTTGACGCCGGTCGCCGATTTGCCTTTACCGCCACGACGCTGGGCCTGGTACGCAGCCAGTGGCTGGGTCTTGGCATAGCCACCGTGGGAAATGGTCACGACACGCTCTTCTTCCGGGATCATGTCACCCAGGGTCAGGTCGAGACGGGCATCGAGAATCTCGGTGCGACGCACATCGCCGTATTCGGCGCGGATCACTTCCAGCTCTTCGCGGATCACTTCCATCAGGCGCGCGGCGCTGTTGAGGATGCGGATCAACTCGCCAATCTGGTTGAGGATCTCCTGGTACTCGGCCAGCAGCTTTTCATGCTCCAGGCCGGTCAGGCGGTGCAGGCGCAATTCCAGGATGGCCTGGGCCTGCTCTGGCGAGAGGAAGTACTTGCCATCACGCAGGCCGTATTGCGGGTCGAGGTTTTCCGGACGGCACGAATCGGCACCGGCACGTTCCACCATCGCCACCACTGCGGAGGATTCCCACGGGGTGCTGACCAGCGCTTCCTTGGCTTCCGACGGGGTCGGCGAAGCCTTGATCAGGGCGATGACCGGGTCGATGTTCGACAGGGCGACCGCTTGACCTTCAAGGATGTGACCACGCTCGCGCGCCTTGCGCAGTTCGAACACGGTACGACGGGTAACGACTTCGCGACGGTGACGAACGAAGGCTTCCAGCAGGTCCTTGAGGTTGAGGATCCGCGGGCGGCCGTCGATCAGCGCAACGATGTTGATACCGAACACGCTTTGCAGCTGGGTCTGGGCGTAGAGGTTGTTGAGGATCACCTCAGGCACTTCGCCACGACGCAGCTCGATCACGACGCGCATACCGTCCTTGTCGGACTCGTCGCGCAGCTCGGTGATGCCTTCGAGCTTCTTCTCCTTGACCAGCTCGGCGATCTTCTCGATCAGACGCGCCTTGTTCAGCTGGTAAGGCAGTTCGGTGATGACGATCTGCTGACGGCCACCGACCTTGTCGATGTCTTCGATGGTCGAGCGGGCGCGCATGTAAATGCGGCCACGACCGGTACGGTAGGCTTCGATGATACCGGCGCGACCATTGATGATCGCCGCCGTCGGGAAGTCCGGACCGGGGATGTATTGCATCAGTTCATCGACGGTCAGCTCTGGGTTGTCGATGAGCGCCAGGCAACCGTCGATGACTTCACCGAGGTTGTGCGGCGGAATGTTGGTCGCCATGCCCACGGCGATACCGCTGGAGCCGTTGACCAACAGGTTGGGAATACGGGTGGGCATGACCGCCGGGATCAATTCGGTGCCGTCGTAGTTCGGCACCCAGTCCACGGTTTCCTTGTGCAGGTCCGCCAGCAGCTCGTGCGCCAGCTTGGTCATGCGCACTTCGGTGTATCGCATGGCCGCCGCGTTGTCGCCGTCCACCGAACCGAAGTTGCCCTGGCCGTCGACCAGCAGGTAGCGCAGCGAGAATGGCTGCGCCATCCGGACGATGGTGTCGTACACCGCGGTATCACCGTGCGGGTGATACTTACCGATCACGTCACCGACGACACGGGCAGATTTCTTGTACGGCTTGTTGAAGTCGTTGCCCAGCTCGCTCATCGCGAACAGCACACGCCGGTGCACGGGCTTCAAGCCATCGCGCGCATCGGGCAGTGCCCGCCCGACAATTACGCTCATTGCGTAGTCGAGGTAGGACTGCTTCAGCTCGTCTTCGATATTGACCGGGAGGATTTCTTTGGCCAGTTCGCCCATGAGAAGCCTGATTCCTTTTTCTGGTGAAACTTCGTCACATCCATATGGGACCAACGAAGCTCGCCGATGCAGGCCGACTGCCGATGCACCGACTTACGACAAATCAACAAGTTATGCCATGGATCTGCGCAGTAGAGGCAGTCACGTCGGACTGCCCTGGAAACCGCCGGATGTTATCACAAGAGCCGCCACGCACCTATCCCCCAGATGCGCATGGAGTGTAGTTAGTTGACTGATGGCGTGCTTGAGGAAGAGCTCAGGGGCTTAGAGCTGTGCTGAATGGAGAAAAAGGGTGCATATCCAGCTGGTTTGCCGAGTTTTTTGCGCTCATCGCGAGCAGGCTCGCTCCCACAGGGGTTGTGGTGCACGCAAATCCGTGTGGGAGCGAGCCTGCTCGCGATAGGGCCCGCAGAGCCAGCCAACACCTTCAGTGCAACCGCTTGCGGCACATCAACTGCGCCATCTTCGCCGTATCCGGACGCTCGACAATGCCCTTTTCCGTGACGATCGCATCGATCAGGTCCGCCGGCGTCACGTCGAACACCGGGTTGAATGCATCGACGTCGGCCCCTACCCGCTTGCCGCCCACCTCCAGCAACTCACGGCCGTCGCGCTCTTCGATCGGGATGTCATCGCCACTGGCCAGGTTCATGTCGATGGTCGAGCTTGGGGCCACCACCATGAAGCGCACGCCGTGGTGCATGGCGTTCACTGCCAGTTGATAGGTCCCGATCTTGTTTGCTACGTCGCCATTGGCGGTGATGCGGTCGGCGCCGACGATGACCCAGGTGATGCCCTTGGTCTTCATGATGTGAGCGGCGGCAGAGTCGGCGTTGAGCGTCACGGGAATGCCCTCGTTGGCCAGTTCCCACGCCGTCAGCCGCGACCCCTGCAGCCAGGGACGGGTCTCGTCGGCGTACACGCGCTCGACCATGCCTTCGATGAACGCACCGCGAATCACCCCCAGTGCGGTACCGAAGCCGCCGGTGGCCAGTGCTCCGGTGTTGCAATGGGTCAGGATCGCCTGGGCATTGCCTTGATGCTTGCGGATCAGGTCCACCCCCAGTTGAGCCATGGTCAGGTTGGCTTCGCGATCACTTTCGTGAATGGCGATGGCCTCGGCCTCCAGCACCGCCAGAGGATCGTCATGTTTTTTCAGACGATCCAACCGATCATGCATGCGCCCCAGGGCCCAGAACAGATTGACGGCGGTGGGACGGGAATCGGCAAGCAGCGCGAAATCCTCTTCCAGCGCGGCGTACCAGTCGCCGCCTTCGGCCAGCCGGGCACGGGCCGCCAGTACAATCCCGTAGGCGGCAGTGATGCCGATCGCCGGCGCACCACGCACCACCATCGAACGAATGGCCTCGGCCACGCCCGCAGCGCTGGTATAAGCGAGCCAGGTTTCCTCGAACGGCAAAATACGCTGGTCCAGCAGATACAGGGCGCCATCACGCCAATCGATGGCCTTCACTTTCTCTGCCGCCATTAGTCGATCGCGCATCCCTCACCCCGCACTCATGAACAAAAGCCGCCGATTATAGCGATCCCCCCGCGAAGACGCTCGGGTATACTTCGCCATCTTTTACAAAAGTACCGGAACCCACCCTCGATGCCGAACACTGCCGCTGCGCTCGACCTGTTATTGCTGCCGACCTGGCTGGTACCCGTCGAACCCGCTGGCGTCGTCCTCAAGGAGCATGGCCTGGGCATCCGCGACGGGCGCATCGTGTTCATCGGCCCGCGTGCCGCCGCATTGAAGCTTGCAGCGAAGGAAGTGCGCGAACTGCCGGACATGCTGCTCAGCCCCGGCCTGATCAATGCCCATGGGCACGCGGCGATGACGCTGTTCCGAGGCCTGGCCGATGACCTGCCGCTGATGACCTGGCTGGAAAACCACATCTGGCCAGCCGAAGCCAAATGGGTCGATGAGGCCTTTGTACGCGATGGCACCGACCTTGCCATCGCCGAACAGATCAAAGGCGGCATCACCTGCTTCTCTGACATGTATTTCTTCCCGAAGGTTGCCAGCGAACGCGTGCACAACAGCGGCATTCGCGCGCAGATTGCGATTCCGATCCTCGATTTCCCGATTCCGGGCGCCGGTAACGCCGATGAAGCCATTCGTCAGGGCGTCGAGCTGTTCAACGATCTCAAGCACCATGAACGCATCAAAATCACTTTCGGTCCTCACGCACCCTATACCGTGGGCGACGAAAACCTGGAAAAAATCCGCGTGATCGCCGAAGAGCTGGACGCGTCGATTCACATGCACGTTCACGAAACTGCATTCGAAGTGCAGCAAGCCCTGGAGCAGCGAGGTGAACGGCCACTGGCCCGACTGGCGCGCCTGGGATTGCTGGGACCGCGTTTTCAGGCGGTTCACATGACTCAGATCAGCGATGAAGACCTGGCGATGCTGGTAGAAAGCAACACCTCTGTGATTCATTGCCCGGAATCGAACCTGAAGCTGGCCAGTGGTTTTTGCCCGGTAGAGCGGCTGTGGCAGGCCGGCGTCAACGTGGCGGTCGGCACTGACGGTGCGGCCAGCAATAACGACCTCGACCTGCTCGGCGAAACCCGTACCGCCGCCCTGCTCGCCAAGGCCGTCGCCGGCTCGGCCACCGCGCTGGACGCCCATCGTGCCCTGCGCATGGCCACATTGAACGGCGCCCGGGCGCTGGGAATCGAAGCCGATGTGGGCTCGCTGGAAATCGGCAAGGTGGCGGACATGGTCGCATTCGACCTGTCCGGCCTGGCGCAGCAACCGGTCTACGATCCGGTTTCGCAGCTTATATATGCCACCGGTCGCGACTGCGTGAAACACCTTTGGGTGGCCGGCCGGCAATTGCTGGAGGATCGCCGCCTGACGCGTCTGGATGAAGAACAGCTGAGCGCGACGGCCAAGGCCTGGGGCCAGCGCATAGGCGGCCACACCGAATCGTAAGCAGCCGAATGACAAGGCCCGTGGCGCCAGACGCCGGGGCAACAGGATTTTTCAAGTTTTAGAGGATGAACCATGAGTAACGTCGACTACGCCGAAATCGCCAAATTCGAAGCCCTGGCCCATCGCTGGTGGGACCGCGAAAGCGAGTTCAAACCGCTGCACGACATCAACCCGCTGCGGGTCAACTGGATCGACGAGCGGGTCAATCTGGCCGGCAAAAAGGTGCTCGACGTCGGCTGCGGTGGCGGCATCCTCAGCGAGGCCATGGCGCAGCGTGGCGCAACCGTGACCGGCATCGACATGGGCGAGGCGCCGCTGGCCGTTGCCCAGTTGCATCAACTGGAATCCGGCGTGAACGTCGAATACAGGCAGATCACTGCCGAAGCCCTGGCAGAAGAAATGCCCGGGCAGTTCGACGTGGTGACATGTCTGGAAATGCTCGAGCACGTGCCGGACCCTTCGTCGGTGATCCGCGCCTGTTTCAAAATGGTCAAACCGGGCGGCCAGGTGTTCTTCTCGACCATCAACCGCAACCCGAAGGCGTACCTGTTCGCCATCGTCGGCGCCGAATACATCATGAAGCTGCTGCCGCGTGGCACCCACGACTTCAAGAAATTCATCCGCCCTTCCGAGCTGGGTGCCTGGAGCCGCATGGCCGGCCTGACCGTCAAGGACATCATCGGCCTGACCTACAACCCGCTGACCAAGCACTACAAACTGGCTCCCGACGTGGACGTCAACTACATGATCCAGACCCTGCGCGAGGAGTAAGCCGATGCGTATCAGAGCAGTCCTTTTCGACATGGACGGCACGCTGCTCGACACCGCGCCGGACTTCATCGCGATCTGTCAGGCCATGCGCGCCGATCGCGGCTTGCCGCCCATCAATGACAAGCACATCCGCGACGAGATCTCCGGCGGCGCCCGGGCGATGGTCGCGGCGACGTTCTCCATGGACCCCGAGTCGCCAGGCTTCGAAGCACTGCGACTGGAATTCCTGGAACGCTACCTCGTCGGTTGCGCGGTTCACAGCAAGCTGTTCGACGGCATGCCCGAAGTGCTGGCCGACATCGAGAAAGCCAACCTGATCTGGGGCGTGGTGACCAACAAGCCCGTGCGGTTTGCCGAACCGATCATGCAGCAACTGGGGCTGGCCGAACGCTCGGCACTATTGATATGCCCGGACCACGTGAAAAACAGCAAACCTGACCCCGAGCCACTGATCCTGGCGTGCAAGATGCTCGACCTGGACCCGGCCAGCGTGCTGTTTGTCGGCGATGACCTGCGCGACATCGAGTCCGGCCGCGATGCCGGGACCAAGACCGTCGCCGTGACTTATGGCTATATCCATCCGGACGACAACCCGCGGCACTGGGGCGCGGACGTGGTGGTGGATCATCCGCTGGAGTTGCGCAAGGTGCTCGACAGCGCGCTTTGCAGCTGCTGAGCGGGATTCGTCGAATGACACATGTGGGGGCGAGCCTGCTCGCGAAGGCAATACTTCAGGCGATATCAGTGTTGACTGACATCGCCCCTTCGCGAGCAGGCTCGCTCCCACAGGGATAGCGCTGACCAGAAGAATTTTTATCGAGGTTTCATATGTTTGATTATTCCGCCCGCCCCGAACTGCTCAAGGATCGGGTCATTCTGGTCACTGGCGCCGGTCGCGGCATTGGTGCCGCCGCTGCCAAAACCTACGCCGCGCATGGCGCAACCGTCCTGCTGCTGGGCAAGACCGAAGCCAACCTGACGCAGGTCTACGACGAAATCGAAGCGGCCGGGCACCCACAACCGGCAGTGATCCCGTTCAACCTGGAAACCGCCCAGCCCCATCAATACGATGAGCTGGCAGCGATGATCGAAAGCGAATTCGGCCACCTCGACGGTTTGTTGCACAACGCGTCGATCATTGGTCCGCGTACGCCGATCGAGCAGTTGTCCGGCGAGAACTTCATGCGCGTCATGCACGTCAACGTCAACGCCATGTTCATGCTCACCAGCACCCTGCTGCCGCTGCTCAAGCTGTCGCAGGATGCATCGGTGGTGTTCACCTCCAGCAGCGTCGGTCGCAAGGGACGTGCATACTGGGGCGCCTACGGCGTATCGAAATTCGCCACCGAAGGGCTGATGCAAACCCTGGCGGACGAAGTCGACACCGTGGCCCCGGTACGCTCCAACAGCATCAACCCAGGGGCGACCCGCACCAGCATGCGCGCCCAGGCGTATCCCGGCGAAAACCCGCTGAACAACCCGACGCCCGAGGAGATCATGCCGGTCTACCTCTACCTGATGGGTCCGGACAGTACCGGCATCAACGGCCAGGCGTTCAATGCCCAATAACCGTGCGTCGCTTTTGTGCCGCGGCGAATTCCCGTCGCGGCACTCGGCAAACGACGCCATTGGAGTCAAACAAACGTCAGCCGCCGAGTCAAACATACCCTCCAAGCCGTGCAAGCCATTGATTTTCAGCTGATTTTAATAAAATAAAACTAATGGCACGGCTTTCGCTCTGATTAGACTCAGACACGCCGTGTGAAAATGGACGGGCCGACGCTCCAGTCGATGGGTTATTAATCTTCGACAAAGCAGACTAAACTTGCGCGAAATGTCCTACGGGACTGATGGATCAGTACGACGCGCAGCCCAAAGCCGCTCTCACCCAGCTTGTAAGACAGCCTTACTGCTCAAGGGCGCACGCCATATGAAATCACCCTCCCAGACCAACGCAATTGACTTCGACACTGCCAAATTGCAACGCCTGGGCTTTGCTCAACAACCGCCGCTTCTGAAGCGACCGGCCAGCCTTGCGCAAGTGCGCCAGCAACTGAACCAGCAGTTGCAGACCAGTCTCGAGCCCCAACGCATTCTCGAGACCTTTTTCCGAGAAATTCATCGGCTCGTGCCGCTCGACGCCTTGAGTTATGAACACAAGGCCTGCGAATTGCGCCTGGAATTCGGCCTGCGCGGTCATCATTCGGTCAGCTACAGCCTCAGCCATGAAGGCGAGCACCTGGGCGAACTGCTGTTTCGCCGCAATCAGCGTTTCAGCGAGCAGGAGCTGGGCCACCTCGAGTCGTTGCTGTCCGCCCTGCTGTACCCGATGCGCAATGCCCTGCTCTACCGTGCAGCCACCCAGAGTGCCTTGCGTGACCCGCTGACGGACACCGGCAATCGCATTGCCATGGACCAGACACTGCAACGGGAAATCGAGATGTCGCGTCGGCACCTGCAACCCCTGTCGCTGCTGATGCTGGACATCGACCATTTCAAGCAGATCAACGACAGCCACGGCCACAGCGCCGGCGACGACGTGCTGCGGGCCGTTGCCGCTTCGATCAAAAGCCAGTTGCGCAACGTCGACATGGTGTTCCGCTTCGGCGGCGAAGAGTTTCTGATTTTGCTGTCCAACACCGGTCGCGAGGCCGCCGCGCTGGTCGGTGAGCGGCTGCGGCTTTGCGCGCAGAACAAGGATTTCCTGGCCGATGGCCATTTGATCGATCTGACGGTCAGCCTCGGCTGTTCGACATTGCTGCCGGGTGAATCTGCCGAGAGCCTGCTGCGCCGAGCCGACAGCGCGTTGTATGTGGCCAAACGCGAAGGCCGCAATCGGCTGACGATGGCGGGCTGAGCACCCGCCGCCATCAAGCTTCAGCGCACCGCGCCGCGCAGTTCACCGACCAACCCGCGCAAGCTGTCCGGCTGCGCCGCCTCGACCGCCACTGCCGGACCGGCCACCAGGGTCACCCGTGACCACAGGCGGCGGAAGATCCCCTTGGCGGGATCGCGACTGAAAAAACTGCCCCAAAGCCCCTGCAGCGCCAGCGGAATCACCGGCACCGGCGTCTCCTCGAGAATCCGCGTCAACCCACCCTTGAATTCGTTGATCTCGCCATCGGCGGTCAATTTTCCTTCGGGGAAAATGCACACCAGCTCGCCTTCCTTCAGGTACTGCGCGATTCGCGTGAACGCCTTTTCGTAAATCTGGATGTCTTCATGGCGCCCGGCGATAGGAATCGTCCCGGCGGTACGAAAGATGAAGTTCAGCACCGGCAGGTTGTAGATCTTGTAGTACATCACGAAGCGAATCGGCCGACGCACTGCGCCACCAATCAACAGTGCATCGACAAACGACACGTGGTTGCACACCAGCAGTGCCGCGCCTTCGTCCGGGATCACGTCCAGGTTGCGATGTTCGACACGGTACATGGAATGGCTGAGCAGCCAGATCATGAAGCGCATGGTGAATTCGGGAACGATCCTGAAAATGTAGGCGTTGACGCCGATGTTCAGCAGCGACACCACCAGGAACAGATGGGGAATCGACAACTTGGCCAGGCTCAGCAACACGATCGAGACAATGGCCGACACCACCATGAACAAGGCGTTGAGAATATTGTTGGCGGCAATCACCCGCGCCCGCTCGTTTTCCGGGGTTCGCGACTGGATCAGCGCGTACAGCGGCACAATGTAGAAACCGCCGAAGACGCCCAGCCCGAGGATGTCGATCAGCACCAGCCAGGTATGACCGAAGCCGAGGATGTCGACCCAGCCGTGGCCGTTGGCACTCTCTGGAATCCCGCCGGAATGCCACCACAACAAGAGCCCGAACACGGTCAGCCCGAACGAACCGAACGGCACCAGGCCGATCTCGACCTTGCGCCCGGAGAGTCTCTCGCACAACAGCGACCCCAGGGCGATGCCCACCGAGAACACCGTCAGGATCAGCGTCACCACGGTTTCGTCGCCGTGCATCCACTCCTTGGCGTATGCCGGGATTTGCGTGAGGTAGATCGCCCCGACGAACCAGAACCACGAGTTGCCGACAATCGAGCGCGACACCGCTGGCGTCTGCCCCAGGCCCAGCTTCAAGGTGGCCCAGGATTGGCTGAAGATGTTCCAGTTCAGGCGCATTTGCGGTGACGAGGCCGCCGCCCTCGGAATGCTGCGGCTGGCCAGATAACCGAGCACGGCTATGCCGATGATCGCCGTGGATACGATGGGCGCGTAGTTCGCGGACGACATCATGATCCCGGCCCCGATGGTCCCGGCCAGGATCGCCAGGAAGGTGCCCATTTCCACCAGGCCGTTGCCGCCGACCAGTTCCTCCTCGTGCAGCGCCTGGGGCAGGATCGAGTATTTCACTGGCCCGAACAGCGCCGAATGAGTGCCCATGGCGAATAACGCCACCAGCATCAGCGAAAGATGATCGAAGACGAAGCCCACCGCCCCCACCACCATGATTGCGATTTCGCCCAGTTTGATCAGGCGAATCAGCGCATCCTTGGCGAATTTCTCGCCAAACTGCCCGGCCAGCGCCGAGAACAGGAAGAACGGCAGGATAAACAGCAGCGCGCACAGGTTGACCCAGATCGAACGATCACCCTCGATCGTCAACTTGTACAAAATGGCGAGGATCAACGACTGCTTGAACACGTTGTCGTTGAACGCCCCGAGGGACTGGGTCAGAAAAAACGGCAGGAAGCGCCGGGTGCGAAGCAAGGTGAACTGTGAGGGGTGACTCATCTTCCGTGTTTCCCTGGTTTAGGTAACGAGTGGCCTGAATTCTATTATTGGAGTGTCGAATGTCGACCCAGGCCACACCTTACCGAATCCTGACCGGTTATTTCTCTAATCCTGCTATGCACGGCGAGACAAACAACTCGCCCCGCCAGGCACCCTGTGCGGTACGTTTGGCGACGATCAGCCACATCACTGCCAGCAAGGCCACCAGCGCGCAACCAAAGACACTGAAAAACAACAGGCCCAACTGGCTGGCCAGTTTCAACGTTGCCAGAGAATAGACGCCCAACGGAAAGGTAAACCCCCACCAGCCCAGGTTGAACGGAATGCCGACGCTCAGGTAACGGCAGGTGATCAGGAAGGCAATCAGCATCCACCACAATCCGAAGCCCCACAGCGTAATCCCCGCCACCAGCCCCAGCCCGGCAGCGATCTCGCCGATGCCCGGCAAACCATTGGCCGCGAAGATGGCCGGCGCATCGTTGCCCAGCAACAGCATGCCCAACGCCCCGGTGCCGATCGGGCCAAGCGCCAGCCAGCTCGACGCAGCCATGCTTTCGTGGGGCAGTTTGTGCAGGGCCATGCGCAGCAACAGGATCGTCAGGATGCTCAGGGCGACCGGCAAGGAAAACGCCCAAAGCACATAGCTGGTCACCAGTACCACCCATTGCGCATGGGCATCGGCCAGGTGCGGCGCCAACAGGCCACCACTGGCAGCCGCGACTTCGGCGGCCACCACCGGCAACAGCCAGACAGCGGTCATCTGGTCAATGCTGTGTTCCTGGCGAGTGAACATCATGTAGGGAATCAACACGCCGCAGGCCACGGACATTGCCACATCCAGCCACCACAGCAGCCCGGCGATTTCAATCAGGCCGTCGCCCCAACGGGGCAATCCGAATACCAGGCAACCGTTGATGATGGTCGCCAGGCCCATGGGAATGGTGCCGAAGAACATCGAGACCGTGGAGTGAGCGAAAATCCGCCGTGCCTCGTCGAAAAACAGCAGCCATCGTGCGGCGTAGAGTACGGTGAACAGCGCGAACAGAACGATGTTCAACAACCAGAGCGCTTCAGCAAGCGCATGCAAGCCAGGCACCGCGAACGGCAGTTGCGCCAGCGCCAAGGCCAGGACCCCGGTGCCCATGGTCGCGGCGAACCAGTTCGGTGTGAAATGGCGAATCACATCACGCGGGTGCTGCAAATGACTGAACGGTTTGATGCCGCAGAGGGCGGTATTGGGGCATGGCATGGCGAACTCCTGTCCTCATTTGAGGTGGAACCCATGTTAGACCCGGATCGAATATCTATATAACGGGTAATTTCTCTAACGATTATCGATTTTATAAATGACAGGAGACGGCGTTCTTCAGGGACGCCCGGCAGTGCTACACACCTGGGCAGGCCGCTGACGCAACAACGCCAGCAACGCACAGGCCGCCAGAAGGATCAGCACCGCGCCGTAACCGTCGGTGGTCGTGACCAGGCCAAAGGTGCGCGTCAGACTCCCCGCCAGCAGCGACGGTAGACAGAACGCCAGGTAGCTCAGCACGTAATAGGCCGACATCAGACCCGCTCGTTCGTGAGGCAAGGCCAGCGGCACAACCGTGCGCAGCGTACCGAGAAAACTCGCGCCAAAGCCACATCCGGCGATCAGCGTCCCGATGAAGAACAGCGACAGGCTGGCGCTGTGTACAGCCAGCAGAATCGCCGCCACGCCCACGGGCAAAACGCTCGCGCCCAACCGCAAGACCTTGTCGGCGGGACGATTGCGCAAGGTGTAGATCATCACCGCGCCCGTCACGGTCAATACGGCCACGGTCGCACCGCCAATCAGGTTGGAGGTGGAGCCGGTGGCAGTTCGAACCAGCGAGGGTGCAAGGGACGCGAAGAATCCACCCAGTGCCCAGGCGGCGGTATTGATCGGCAACACCAGGTACAAGGTGCGGCGCGCCTGGACAGGCACGTGCAGCGTCGGCAGCAGCGACGCCAGCGCTCCGGGTTGTCGGCTGACACTTTCCGGCAAGCGCCAGACGTACAACGCCTGCCAGGCGAACAGCACGAGCAGGACCCAGAACGTCAGTTGCAACGGCAGCGGCGCAAACTCGGCCAGCAAGCCGCACCCCATGGCCCCGACCGCCATGCCAAGCAACGGCGCGACGCTGTTGACCAAGGGTCCCTGCTGGCGATCGGTGTCGAGCAACGCAGCGCCCAGTGATGCCGTGGCCATCCCGGTGGCGAAGCCCTGGAGCACGCGGGCCGCGATCAACCACGCCACGCTGTCGGCATTGATGAACAACAGCATGGCCAGCATGTTGAGCAACACCGAAGTAAAAATCACCGGTTTGCGCCCCAGGTAATCCGAGAGCGAACCTACCGTCAGCAAGGCCACCAACAAGCTGATCGCGTACACGCCGAAAATCAGGGTCAGGGTCGCTGCGGAGAATTGCAAATGCTCCTGGTACAAGTGGTACAAGGGCGTCGGCGCCGTGGAAGCCGCGAGAAAACTGAGTAAAGTGATCGCCAGGAAGCCCAGGCTTGACCGTTTGGAAAATGAATTCGGCATGTGCACACTCCGCAAAAGCTAATTTTTTGCTTTTGCGGAGTGTGCTACTCGCTGGCGCTTAAAGCAAATTCTTTGTGTTAAGGTCCGATCCATGGCTATTAAAGAAGGTTTACGCCCGGGCGGCCGCAGTGCCCGGGTCCAGGAGTCGATCCATTCGGCGGTTCGCGCGCTGCTGGCCGAACACGACCGATCGAGCGTCACCGTCCCGCAGATCGCTGCGCGTGCCGGCGTCACGCCGTCGACCATTTACCGACGCTGGGGCGATGTGTCGGCACTGCTGGCGGACGTCGCATTGGCGCGCATGCAGCCCGACAGCGAACCGGTCAACACCGGCACCTTGCGCGGTGACGTGCAGGCGTGGGCGGAGCAGTACCTGGATGAAATGAGCTCGGAACCCGGTCGCAACATGCTGCGCGATGTACAAGCGAGCCCGACGCCTGGCTGTTGCGCGACCATCATCGCCGGACAGTTGCAGGCGATACTGGACCGCTATCCCGATCAGCCGAAACCAGGCGTGGATCGGTTGATCAATCTGCTGGTCGCCCCCTCCGTGTTCCGCATCCTGTTTTCCACAGCGCCGCTTGAGGTTGAGGAATTGCACCGGCTGGTCGGGATGGCGTTGGATCAGTGAGGCCCGCTTCGCGAGCCCCTCGGATCGCCGCACCGTCGCTCCCCTGTTCACCACAACCCAGTGGGAGCGAGCCTGCTCGCGCTGCGCATCACTCACCTGCGTATCCGCCTGACACCCCATGCGACACCCCGCCACGCCACGACCTTGGTCGACACTGACTAACGCAGACGGTCGTGCGAGACTGTCTGTCCGGGCGCGCGTCCCGGGTGTCTTTTGTCTGGAGTCTCCATGTCGTTGTCCAGCGGGTTGATCGCCGCCGTCGCCCTGGCCTATATGGCCATCATGTTCGCCATCGCCTTTTACGGTGACCGTCGCAGTACCCCGCTGCCTCCACGCGTGCGCGCCTGGGTGTACAGCCTGTCGCTGGCGGTCTATTGCACCAGCTGGACGTTCTTCGGCGCCGTCGGCCAGGCCGCCGAACAACTCTGGTCGTTCCTGCCGATCTACCTCGGGCCGATCCTGCTGCTGGTCTGCGCGCCCTGGGTCCTGCAAAAAATGGTGATGATCAGCAAACAGGAAAACATCACGTCGATCGCTGACTTCATTGCCGCCCGCTATGGCAAATCCCAATCCCTGGCGATTGTCGTTGCCCTGATCTGCCTGGTGGGCGTACTGCCCTACATCGCCTTGCAGCTCAAGGGCATCGTGCTGGGCGTGAACCTGTTGATCGGCGCCGGTGCCGACGCCATGGGCACCCGGGCACAGGACACCGCGCTGATCGTTTCCCTGGTGCTGGCGCTGTTCACCATTGTGTTCGGTACCCGCAACCTCGACGCCACGGAGCACCACCGCGGCATGGTGCTGGCGATTGCGTTCGAGTCGCTGGTCAAGCTGTTCGCCTTTCTCGCGGTCGGTGCATTCGTGACCTACGGGCTGTACGACGGTTTCGAAGACCTGTTCGATCAGGCCATGCTCGCACCGCGCCTGAAGGAATACTGGAAGGAAACCATCAACTGGCCGTCGATGGTGGTGCAGACCGGCGTGGCGATGATGGCGATCATCTGCCTGCCGCGGCAGTTCCACGTCACCGTAGTGGAAAACATCGATCCGCAGGATTTGCGCCTGGCCAAATGGGTGTTCCCGGCCTACCTGGCGCTGGCGGCGCTGTTTGTCGTGCCGATTGCCCTGGCCGGTCAGATGCTGCTGCCCAGCTCGGTGATACCGGATTCGTTCGTCATCAGCCTGCCATTGGCCCAGGCCCATCCCGCGTTGGCCATGCTGGCCTTTATCGGTGGGGCCTCGGCAGCGACCGGCATGGTGATCGTCGCCAGTGTGGCGTTGTCGACCATGGTGTCCAACGACATGCTGTTGCCGTGGTTGCTGCGCCGCAACAACGCCGAGCGACCGTTCGAAGTGTTCCGCCAGTGGATGCTGTCGGTGCGCCGGGTCAGCATTGTGGTGATTCTGCTGCTGGCCTACGTCAGCTACCGCCTGCTGGGTTCTACCGCGAGCCTGGCGACCATTGGCCAGATCGCCTTCGCCGCCGTGACCCAACTGGCGCCCGCCATGCTCGGCGCGCTGTACTGGAAACAGGCCAATCGCCGTGGTGTGTTCGCTGGCCTCGCCGCCGGCACCTTCCTGTGGTTCTACACGCTGATTCTGCCGATTGCCGCCCACAGCCTCGGCTTGTCGTTGAGCAGTTTCCCGGGCCTGGCCTGGCTGCACAGTAACCCGCTGAACCTGCCGATCACGCCACTGACCCAAGGCGTGGTGCTGTCACTGGCCGGCAACTTCACCCTGTTTGCCTGGGTGTCCGTGCTCTCGCGCACCCGCGTCTCGGAACATTGGCAGGCGGGCCGCTTCATCGGTCAGGAGATCAGCGCCCGCCCCAGCGCCCGTTCGATGCTGGCTGTGCAAATCGATGACCTGCTGCAACTGGCGGCACGCTTTGTCGGCGAAGAACGCGCCCGCCAGAGTTTTATCCGTTTCGCCTATCGCCAGGGCAAAGGCTTCAACCCGAACCAGAACGCCGACGGCGAATGGATCGCCCACACCGAACGCCTGCTGGCCGGCGTGCTCGGCGCCTCATCGACGCGCGCGGTGGTCAAGGCCGCCATCGAAGGTCGGGAAATGCAGCTTGAGGATGTCGTGCGAATCGCCGACGAAGCCTCGGAAGTCCTGCAATTCAATCGCGCCCTGTTGCAGGGTGCCATCGAGAACATCACCCAAGGCATCAGTGTGGTTGACCAGTCCCTGCGCCTGGTGGCGTGGAACCGGCGTTACCTGGAACTGTTCAACTACCCGGACGGCCTGATCAGCGTCGGTCGACCGATTGCCGACATCATCCGCTACAACGCCGAGCGCGGCCTGTGCGGCCCCGGCGAGGCGGAAGTGCACGTCGCACGCCGCTTGCACTGGATGCGCCAGGGCCGCGCCCACACCTCCGAACGACTGTTCCCCAACGGCCGGGTGATCGAGCTGATCGGCAACCCGATGCCCGGCGGCGGTTTTGTCATGAGTTTCACCGACATCACCGCGTTCCGCGAAGCCGAACAGGCGCTGACCGAAGCCAACGAAGGCCTGGAGCGCCGGGTGACGGAGCGCACCCACGAGCTGTCGCAACTCAACGTGGCGCTGACCGAAGCCAAGGGCACCGCCGAGTCGGCCAACCAGTCGAAGACCCGCTTCCTGGCAGCGGTCAGCCATGACCTGATGCAACCGCTGAACGCCGCGCGACTGTTTTCCGCCGCCCTGTCGCACCAGGAAGACGGCTTGTCCAGTGACGCGCAGAAACTGGTGCAACACCTGGATTCGTCACTGCGTTCAGCCGAAGACCTGATCAGCGACCTGCTGGACATTTCCCGCCTCGAAAACGGCAAGATCAACCCGGATATCAAACCGTTCGCGCTCAATGAGCTGTTCGACATCCTCGGCGCGGAATTCAAGGCACTGGCGCGCGAGCAAGGACTCAAGTTCCGGGTACGCGGCAGCCACCTGCGGGTCGACAGCGACATCAAACTGCTGCGCCGGATCCTGCAGAACTTCCTCACCAATGCCTTCCGTTATGCCAGGGGCCCGGTACTGCTGGGGGTTCGTCGCCGTCAGGGCGAGCTGTGCCTGGAGGTCTGGGATCGGGGCCCGGGGATTGCCCAAGACAAACTGAAAGTGATCTTCGAAGAATTCAAGCGCCTCGACAGCCACCAGACCCGCGCAGAAAAAGGCCTGGGGTTGGGCCTGGCGATTGCCGATGGGCTGTGCCGCGTGCTGGGCCACACACTGCAAGTGCGCTCCTGGCCGGGACGCGGCAGTGTGTTCAGCGTCAGCGTGCCGTTGACCAAGGCGCCCGTCGCCACCCCCGTCAATGCCACCGAGCTCAACGGCAAACTCCTCGGCGGTGCGCAGGTGCTGTGCGTCGACAACGAAGACAGCATCCTGATCGGCATGAACAGCTTGCTGACCCGCTGGGGCTGTCAGGTCTGGACCGCCCGCAACCGCGACGAATGCGCAGCGCTGCTGAGCAGTGGCGTACGCCCGCAACTGGCACTGGTGGATTACCACCTGGACGATGGCGAGACCGGAACCGAGTTGATGGGCTGGCTGCGTACCCGTCTGGGTGAACCGGTGCCCGGTGTCGTGATCAGCGCCGACGGCCACCCGGAGACGGTCGCCCAGGTTCATGCGGCGGGCCTGGATTACCTGGCCAAACCGGTGAAACCGGCGGCGCTGCGTGCGTTGTTGAGCCGGCATCTGCCGTTGTGAGGTGGATGGTTTGAGCCTGTAGCGGCTGGACGGGCGCCTTCGCGGTCAGGCTCGCGCCCACAGGCGTGACCCGTGGGAATGAGCCTGCTCGCGAAGGCGTGACGATGCAGCTTTTTTGGCTATCGGCTACTCCGGCAACTCCGCCAACCCGTCCACATCGGTCATTGCCCGCTCCAGCAGGTCGGCCGGCAGGCTTTTGCTGGCCCGCGCGCCCAGCAACTTGAGCTGCTCGCTGCGGCTGACCAGGTTGCCGCGGCCTTCTGTCAGCTTGTTGCGCGCCGAGCTGTAGGCCTTGTCCAGTTGCTGCAAGCGATTGCCGACCTCATCCAGATCCTGGATGAACAACACGAACTTGTCGTACAGCCACCCTGCGCGCTCGGCGATCTCCCGGGCATTCTGACTCTGGCGCTCCTGCTTCCACAGGCTGTCGATGACCCGCAGGGTGGCCAGCAGCGTGGTCGGGCTGACAATCACGATATTGCGGTCGAAGGCTTCCTGGAACAGGCTCGGTTCCGCTTGCAGGGCGGCGGAAAATGCCGCTTCGATGGGCACGAACAACAAGACGAAATCCAGGCTGTGCAGACCGTCCAGACGCTTGTAATCCTTGCCGGCCAGGCCCTTGACGTGGCTGCGCAGCGACAGCACGTGCTGCTTGATGGCAATTTGCGCGATGCCATCGTCTTCAGCCGCCACGAATTGCTGATAGGCCGTCAGGCTGACCTTTGAGTCGACCACCACCTGCTTGTCGCCCGGCAGATAAATGATGACGTCCGGCTGGAAGCGCTCGCCATCCGGACCTTTGAGATTGACCTGGGTCTGGTATTCCCGGCCCTTCTCCAGGCCGGCGTGTTCAAGCACGCGCTCCAGGATCAGCTCACCCCAGTTGCCCTGGGTTTTCTGGCCTTTCAGAGCACGGGTCAGGTTGGTGGCTTCGTCGCTCAGGCGCAGGTTCAGCTGTTGCAGGCGCTCCAGTTCCTTGGCCAGGGAAAAGCGCTCGCGGGCTTCGGCCTGATAGCTTTCCTCCACGCGCTTCTCAAAGGACTGGATGCGTTCCTTCAACGGGTCGAGCAATTGCCCCAGACGTTGCTGACTGGATTCGGCAAAACGCTGTTCGCGCTCATCGAAGATCTTGCCGGCCAGCTCGGCGAACTGGGCACGCAACTCGTCCCTCGAGCCCTGCAGGTCTGCGAGACGCTGCTGATGGCTTTCCTGCTGTTCGCGCAATTCGGCATTCAGGGAGGCGGCCTGGGCATCCAGACGACGCAGCTCTGCCTCTTTGCCGGCGCGCTCGATGTTCCAGGCATGGGAAGCGTCGCGGGCGTCGTCACGCTCGATCTGCAACAGCTCGACCTCACGACGCAGCGCGGCCAGGTCGGCCTGTTTGGCGGCGTTGGCCTGGCCCAGATCGGCGATTTCGTCGCGACTGGCCTCAAGCTGGGCGGTCAGCCCGTCCTGGGCCATTTGGGCCATGGCCAGGCGCTCTTCGAGCAGTGCGACGTCCGACTGTGAGTGGCTCGCCCGACGCTGTAATTGCCAGGCCAGCGCCAACAACGGCAGTGCAGCCCCTGCCAGACCAAGCAACATGCTGGTCAAGTCCATCGCCATCGCCATTCCTGCCCATTCGATAAAACCTGAAGGTTAACCAAGGCGTCAGGTCTTGGACAGCTCAGTCTTCGATCAGTCCGAGTTCTCTCTGCGCGCGCAGATCCCCGGCCCTTGCAGCCTGGCGCAGGAGGTCCTGGCCGATGCGCCGGTCCCGGGCATTGCCACATTCGCGGCACATCAGCTGGCCGAGACGGCTCTGCGCGGCCACGATGCCTTCGCGAGCCGGTTGCTTGAGCAAACGTCCGGCGAGGTGTTTGACGTTGCTGTTCTCCCCCAGGCGCGGGCTGTCGAGCAGCCACTCGGCCACACGCATCGAAATGCGCTTGGGTGGGGTAACACCAGTGGGTTGAGCGGTGACAGAAACTGATACTGAGCGAAACTTCATAAAGCACTGTGGGGCAAATCGGAAGGCGCGCCACTCTACTCTCTTTTTCTTACAGGTAAAGTCTAAAAATTCCCGGCACCCCCGTCCTAGAGCAAGCGCTCGGGACAATCCACAGAAGCTGTGGATAACTCAGTGGACAACCGCCCCGGAACTCGCGCAAAGCCCTGTGGAATGGGGCTCGCAGACAAACTGACGATTTTTTCACCAGTAAAAAAAAGCGATGTTTTTCATTGACTTAAATTTTGCTTGCAGGCAGCCATTGTGCTTGCAAGCTGTATGACAACGAGGTTACAGCTTGCGCAACTAATGTGCACAAGTACCTCCAGGTCGGTTATATCGATGCGCTTTTTCGGCGCATTTTGTTACCCAATCTGGGGATAACCCCAAGCGATCCCTGATGGCCGCTGACTTCCAGCCGACGAACGTCACTCACCGATCGTCGGAATTTGTGCCATTTCGGGGCGAATGAAGTGCTGAAGCGCCGCTCTGCCGGGTGTGCACGAGGCGTATTGAGCGCTTATTTGACGCGCACGCTTTCCTTTTGCCATTCAATCCGTTACTATCCGCGGCGTTAGTACCAAGCTGAAAGTCAATTCTGGTCGAACAAATCCTCCCGGTGTGCCTTCTTACGGAAAGCCCGAACCGAACAAGCGGGATCGACCACCTCGATGGTTTCCAGGTAAATCTTGCGTCAACACGGCCTTTGAATCGAATGCAAAGGGTGTTGCGAAGCTCACTTACTCTGACCGAACCAACCTGCAAATTGATCAGGATCTTCACCCCGGGCCCAGAACCTTTGCCCTTGATGTGTTGCCTGCCCTCCTAAGTACCTACCTGCCAGCCCAAGCGCGCCAATTAATTCAGCGCTTCAAACTGGCTGCTTTGTTCCAGTCGGGTTCTTCGTTCGACCAATGGTGGTCGTCGTTACTGGAACGTTTTAATTTTGCACGGTTCCTATCCGTGTCGCTTGCAGGAACACCTTTAATGACTACTCAAATCCATACCCAGGATGCCATTCGCACCCTAACCAACGCTTTTGCACCAATGAACTGCCTGATCATGGCCGCTCGCAAAGGCTGCTTCAGCTTCACTCTGGTCAACGAACACGGCATCGCTCGTCACAGCGAACGCCTGTACCCCGATCAATACTCCAGCGCAGAGCCGCTGCAGGCCGTGATCGAGCGTACCCGCCAGGCACTGGTTGCCTGACACGCCAGCAAGGCTGAAAACCCAAAAGCCCCGCTTTGACAGCGGGGCTTTTTATTGCCTGAAGTTTCACTTTCAGCGCTCCGGGCCTAAGCACCGATCGATATAACGATTATAACTGCCGATCAGAAATATTTTAAAAACAGTCCTTTACAGCACGAATATGACACTAGACTTCAAGTCAAGCGGCTTGATCCGCTTCCGGCGAGCCTGAGTCTCGATCCACCGCTGCCAACGCTCCCTCTCAGGACTCGCCGACCACTTCAATGTTCCGAGGGTGTTATGGGTATCGCTGCCAGCGAACTGTGCCGTTATGTCATCCGTCCGACCTTGATCTACCTTGGGCGCCATAGCGCAACGGCCGAATCCCTGCTGCTGGGCATCGCCGCCAGCCAGTCAGCCCTGGGTTCCGCCCTGCATGACCGCCGTGGCCATGGCTTGTATCGAATCGCCGAACCCCGCCACCAGGCACTCTGGGACCATTACCTGGCGCTGGATCCGGAACGCGCCAGCCTGGTCCGTGGCCTGGCCAGCCAGCACGCTTTTCTCAGTGGCCCTCACCTCGAACTCACCGTCAACCTGCGTTACGCCACAGCCATCGCCTGGCTGCTGGTGGAAGAACAGAACACTCCGCTCCCCGAAGCCAATGACCTGCTGGGCATGGCGCGCATCTGGCGCCAGACCTTTCAGCCGCAAGGACGCCTCAGAGACTTCACCTACGCCTGGCAAACCTGTGTTTCACCGCTGAATCAGGTCGCCTGCTGATCCGCCCGCCCGGAAAGATCGCGCAACATGTCGCGAATCTGGTTGGATTGTCCTACAAAACCGCTCTAACTCAAGCGATACAGCCTATAGCGCTGGGACGAAAATGTTGGTAATTTCCGCCCCGGTGATCACCAGGAGTTCTAATAATGAAAAAAGTAATGCTCAAAACCACCCTTAGCCTCGCCGTTACCCTGGCATCCACCCAGATCTTTGCGAGTGGCTTTGCCCTCAACGAACAAAGCATCAGTGGGATGGGCACAGGTTTTGCCGGGCGATCTTCAGCTGCCGACGACGCATCCACCGTATTTGGCAACCCTGCCGGCATGTCGCGCATCAAGCGTGAACAAGTCACCGGCGGCGTTGCATTCATCGACGCACACACCGACATCAGCGACGTCAGCTCCCGCCCAAGCGGTGGCACCAACAAAGGTGACATGGTGCCGTTCATGGGCGTACCGATGGGCTACTACGTCAAGCCAATCGATGACCACTGGGCGTTCGGCCTGGGCGTCTACGCGCCATTCGGCCTGGTGACCGACTACGAAAACAGCTTTTCCGGCCGTTACTTCGGCAGCAAAAGCGAAGTCAAGATCGTAACCGTCCAGCCAACCATCAGCTACGCCTTCAACGATGTGGTGTCGATCGGTTTCGGCCCGACCATCAACCGTATTGACGGCAAGCTCGAATCGAACCTGTCGCTCAACCCTGCTGCTCCCGATGGTCAAGTCAAGATCAAGGGCGACGACACCGCACTGGGTTACAACTTCGGCGTGCTGGTGCAAGCCACCGACAGCACCAGCCTCGGCCTGACCTACCACTCGAAAGTGAAATACAAGCTCGACGGTGACACCAAGGTCAACTATGGCGTGCTGGCTGCCCTGGGTCAGAACCCAAACCAGAAGTTTGACGCTTCGCTGGACCTGACGACGCCTGAGTCCGTGGATTTCTCGGTGACTCACAAGCTCGATGACCAGTGGACCTTGTACGCCGGCAGCACCTGGACTCGTTGGAGCCGCCTGAAGGAAATCACCGTTGAAAACAG
Source organism: Pseudomonas sp. IT-P12 (assembly GCF_949767465.1). NCBI lineage: Bacteria > Pseudomonadati > Pseudomonadota > Gammaproteobacteria > Pseudomonadales > Pseudomonadaceae > Pseudomonas > Pseudomonas sp. IT-P12. The sequence goes on from NZ_CATKPY010000021.1 coordinate 788,924, forward strand.
CGGCGTTCCTGCGGCGCTGGCGGCTCGTGGCCTGGGCACCATCACCGAAGAACAGAACTGGCACGACACCTGGGCGCACGCCATCGGTGCGTCCTACAAGGTGAACAAGGAGTGGGTGCTGCGTACCGGCTTCTCGGTTGACCAGGCACCGACCAACAACGAAAACCGCTCCCCACGCATCCCGACTGGCGATCGCAAGATTTTCAGCCTGGGCGCCGGCTGGAGCCCGACCGATGACCTGACCATCGATGTGGCCTACTCCTACCTGTGGGAAGAGTCCGTCAAGGTCAACAACAGCAACGGCCGCCAGGCTTACAGCGCCAAGTATGAAAACTCGGCGAACGGTTTTGGTGTCGGCGCGACCTATCGCTTCTGATGATGCCGGGCGAGCCTGAGCCACTCGCCACCTGAAGCAAAAAAGCCCCGCTCTCTGGCACAGAGGCGGGGCTTTTTAGTGGCCGTCGATCAGGGTTGCGACGCCAGGGCTTTTTCCACGGCGCCGATGAATTCGGGATCGTCGGGTTTGGTCAGGCTGGAAAAATTGGCGATGACCTTGCCTTTGCGGTCGACGACGTATTTGTAGAAATTCCACTTCGGCGCCGAACTCTGCGCCGCCAGCACCTGGAACAAATGGGTCGCATCGTCACCGCGAACCTTCTGCGGCTCGGTCATGGTGAAGGTCACGCCGTAGTTCACGTAGCACACCTTGGCGGTCTCTTCGCCATCCTTGGACTCTTGCTTGAAGTCATTGGATGGCACCCCGATCACTTCCAGCCCCTGACCCTTGTAGTGCTGGCTCAGTGCCTCGAGCCCCTTGAACTGCGGAGCGAAACCACAAAAACTGGCGGTATTGACCACCACCAGCGGTTTGCCGGCGAAGCGCTGGCACAGGTCGATGGATTCCTTGGCGCGCAGCTTGGGCAGCGAGCCCTGCAACAGCTCCGGACACTCGGCGGCATGCGCCAGCCCGGTAAACGCAACGAGTAACGCCGGAACGGCAAGCCAACGCATCAGCATGTCCAGGTTTCCTTGAAAAGTCTCTGCCATGAACTTACTCGCCCTCGCCTCGTGCTAGCAAGCGCCCATTCCCAATTGCATCAACGCCAGCCCGCCCTGGTGCCAGCCCCACCACACCAGGGCCAGCAGCAGGATGCCCGTCGCCGCCAGGGCGACCCGCGGCCAGAGGCTGTTCATGTCGCGCTCATCTGCGTTTGCAAACGCGCCACGGGCCGTTCACGCACCGGCCAGTTCAGGGCGGCGGCCATCAGGCTCAAGAGAATCGCTACCTGCCAGATCAAGTCATAGCTCCCGGTCCGGTCATACACCACCCCGCCCAACCAGCCGCCGAGAAACGAGCCCAACTGGTGGAACAGGAAAACGATGCCGCCAAGCATGGACAGGTTTCGTACACCGAACAAGGTCGCCACGGTGCCGTTGGTCAACGGCACCGTCGACAGCCACAGGAAGCCCATCGCCATGCCAAACAGATACGCAGTGGTCGTTGTCACCGGTGCCCAGAGGAACAGCACGATGACCACGGCCCGCAACAGATACAGGCCGGTGAGCAAGCGCGGTTTGGACATGCGCCCACCGAGCCAGCCTGCGGTATAGGTGCCAAAGATGTTGAACAGGCCGATCAGCGCCAGCACCGTGGTTCCCACCGTGGCGGGCAGGTGCTGGTCCACCAGGTAGGCCGGCAGGTGCACACCAATGAACACCACCTGGAAACCGCAGACAAAAAAGCCGAACGCCAGCAACCAGAACCCCGAGTGGGAACAGGCTTCGCGCAGCGCCTCGGACAGCGTCTGCTCGTGGCCGACCACGGGCAATGGCTTGTCCTTGAGCATGCTCACCAGGGGCACGATCAACGCCACCAGCAGGCCCAGCACCAGCAAGGCCGCCGACCAGCCCAGCCAGCCGATCAGACCCAGCGTGCCGGGCAACATGGCGAACTGGCCAAAGGACCCGGCTGCGCTGGCGATCCCCATGCCCATGCTGCGCTTCTCCGGCGGCACGGCGCGCCCGACCACGCCGAGGATGACCGAGAACGAGGTGCCCGACAGGCCGATACCGATCAGCAGGCCGGCACTCAACGACAAGGTCAGGGCAGAGTCCGACAGGCCCATCAACACCAGACCCGCTGCATAGAGCACACCACCGATCAGCACCACCTTCGCCGCGCCGAAGCGATCGGCCAGGGCACCGGTGAACGGTTGGGCCAGGCCCCAGATCAGGTTCTGCAACGCGATGGCAAAGGCAAAGGTTTCACGTCCCCAGCCGAACTCGGCACTCATCGGCGCCAGGAACAGCCCGAAGCCATGCCGCACCCCCAGGGACAACGCAAGAATGAGCGCACTCCCCAACAGGACCCAACCGCACGTACGCCACATCGATGTCATTTTCTTATTCTCCGGTCGCGGGTATATACCCGCTTAAGTTTGAACAAACGGGCCTCAGGCCAGTTCATCCAGCAGCTTCAGCAAGGTTTCGCGTTTTTCGGCGCCCAGGCGATCAACCAATCGCTGTTGCGCCGCCTCCCAGGCCGGCAGGGCCGCCGTCAGGCGTTCAGCGCCGGCCTCGGTCAACTTGACGATGCGATTGCGCATGTCTTCGCCCTCGACCAGCGTGACCAGGCCTTCGCCCTCCAGTACCCGCAAATTGCGCCCGAGGGTGCTGCGGTCCAGCCCCATCGCTTCGGCCAGGGAGGAAATGCTCGGTTCATTCAGACGCTGCAGGTTGCACAGCAAAGAATACTGGGCGACGTTGATCCCGAAGCCATCGAGAGCGCCGTCGTAATGTCTGCTGACGCCACGGGCGGCGCGGCGCAGGTTGATGCATAAACATTGGGAGTCGAGCATGGTGCGTGTATATACCCGCGTGTGCGTTAAATCAAGTTACAAGTATCCGGAGGTTTGCTTTCGCCGGCAAGCATCCCTGTGGGAACCTGCTTGCGAAGGGGCCGGTACATCCACCCCATCAACCATCAGACCCAGGCGAGCCCCACCAGCACTGCAACTTCCAGCAGTTCCAACAAAGCCCCGGCCGTATCGCCGGTCGTACCGCCCAGCCGCTGCAGCATCACCCGTCGCAACCAGACGAACACCAGCAGCGCCAACACTACGGCGAAGACACCACTGAGCCCCGCGATCAGCACACAGCCCAACGCACTGATGCCGAGCACCTGCCAGCCGGCACTGCGCGGCAGATGATCGGCCAGCGCCTGGCCCAGCCCCCCCGCCCGCACGTAAGGCGTGGTCAGGAACAACCCCAACAACGCAGCGCGCCCCATCAGTGGCACGATCAGCAGCCATACAGCGTGCTGTTGCTCGATCAGCGCCAGCAACGCGCAGAACTTCAGCAGCAACACCAGCACCAGCGTGACCACGGCGATGGGACCGCTGCGTGGATCCTTCATGATCGTCAGCGTTCGTTCGCGGTCACCAAAACCACCCAGCCAGGCATCGGCGCTGTCCGCCAGCCCATCCAGATGCAAGGCGCCGCTGAGCAACACCCAGGCGCTCAGCAACAACGCCGCGTGCAGCAACGTCGGCGTACCGACCAGCAAGGCATTCAAACTCCACAGGATCAAGCCAAATATCAGGCCCACCAGCGGGTAGAAGAGCAACGAACGCCCCAGCGCCTGGGGTTCCGGCATACCCGACAGGCGAACCGGCAGGCTGCTGAGAAATTGCAGGGCGATCCAGAACGGCAACATGATCAGATCGCTTCCTTGAGGGTCATGTCGGGTTCGACTTGCAGAGAAAACAACGCGCCATGGCCAACCTCGACGTTGAGCAACTGCTCACGGGGCAATCCCCGCGCCTGGGCCAGCAGCAAACGCATGACGCCGCCATGACTGATCAGCAACACCCGCTCACCGGCATGGGCGGCCTGCAGCCGGGCAACAGCCGCCAGCACCCGCGCCGAAAAATCCTCGACGCGCTCGCCTTGCGGCGGCGTAAACGAATAAGGATCAGCCCAGAACAAGCCCAGCGCCTCGGCGTCCGTTTCCATCAACGCCGCTGCGCTCTGCCCTTCCCAGGCACCGAAGTGCAGCTCTTGCAGATCGCACTCCAACTGCACCGGCAACCCCAGTTGCGCCCCGAGCGCCTGCGCGAACCGCGCACAGCGTTGCAACGGCGAGCTGACCAGCCGATCCCACGGCCCCTGCCCGACCACTGCCGCGTGCATCTGCGCCCAACCGGCGTCGGTCAATGCATCGTCGAGGCTGCCGCGCAGGCCGCCACCGCGTTCGGTTTCGCCGTGGCGCAAGACGTCCAGGCGCAAGTTCATGCCGGACGATCTGCCACGGCGGCCTCGGCAAACGTCGCCATCTGCCCGTGCAGGTCGCAAGCCAGACGCAACACCGGCACAGCCAGGGCCGCACCGCTGCCCTCACCCAACCGCAAGCCCAGTTCCAGCACCGGTTCGGCCGCCAGGGTTTCGAGCACATGACGATGACCCGGCTCGGCACCACGATGCCCGAACAGCAGCCACTGGCGAGCCTGAGGGTTCAAGCGCACCGCCAGCAACGCGGCGACGCTGCAGATGAACCCGTCCACCAGCACCGCCACCCCTTCCTGGGCGCACGCCAGGTACGCGCCAACCAGTGCGGCAATTTCAAAACCGCCGAGGTTGAACAGGGTCTGCAATGCATCGCTGCGCTGCGCCCCGTGCAAGGCCAATGCCCGTTCGATGACCTGCGCCTTGTGATTGACCCCCGCAGGGTCCAGGCCAGTGCCCGGCCCCGTCAGGTGCCCGACCGGGCAATCGAGCAAGGCACAGGCCAGCGCACTGGCTGCCGTGGTGTTGCCAATGCCCATCTCGCCGCCAATGAACAACTGTGCCCCTGCCGCAACGGCCCGCAACGCGCTGTCGCGACCGGCCTGCAAGGCGAGTTCACCCTGGGCCCGTGTCATGGCCGATCCCTGGACAAAATTCGCGGTGCCCGCACCGATGTTCAAGTGGCGCACACCCGGCAAGTTCAGCGTCGGCGTCACCGTGCCGAGGTCGACCACTTCAAGGCGGGCACCGAGTTGGCGCGCCAGTACACTGATCGCCGCACCACCGCTGACGAAATTGAGCAGCATCTGGCCGGTCACTTCCTGGGGAAACGCCGACACACCTTCGGCCACCACCCCGTGGTCACCGGCAAAAATGGCGATCCACACCTGATCCAGGTTCGGCTTGACCTGCCCTTGCAGGCCGGCCAATTGCACGGCCAGCGACTCCAGACGGCCGAGTGAACCGGCGGGTTTGGTCAGTTGCTGTTGGCGTGCCTGCGCCTGTTCGACGGCTTGGGTGTCGATCGGTTGGCAAGGGTTCAGCCACCAGGATTGAGTCATAACGCAGTTCCTTTCAAAGTCAGGGGCAAGCCGGCGACGGTCAGCACCACGCGCTGGCAACGTTCAGCCAGCGCTTGATGCAGCCAGCCGGCTTCATCGACATAACGGCGAGTCAATTCGCCCAGCGGCACGACACCCATTCCGGTCTCGTTGCTGACAAAAACGATTTCACCCGGCAGTTGCGCCAGGCAGTCGAGCAGCGCTTCGCGTTCGCGTGTCAGGCGTCCAGCGTCGTCGAGCATCAACAGATTGGTCATCCACAAGGTCAGGCAGTCCACCAGCAGGCAACGGTCGGCACGGGCGTTTTCCTGCAGGACCCGGGCGAGTTGCACAGGCTCTTCGATCAGCCCCCACTCCGCCGGACGACGGGCACGATGATGGGCCACCCGCTCATTCATTTCACCGTCCAGGGGCTGGCTGGTGGCGATGTAGGTCACGGCCAGGCCGGTGTCGACTGCAAGCTTCTCGGCCAGGCGGCTCTTGCCGGAGCGGGCGCCGCCGAGGATCAGTTGGAGCATGGTTCATTCCTTAACTCTTCGGTGAGGCGAAAGCGCCGCTCGACACCCCATCAAATCCCACAGAGCCGACGCAACAGTTCGGTATCCAGATGCTGTTCCACCAGATCCGCCAGGCGCTCGATATCCCGCTCGCGCAGCCCGTGGTAATCCACTGCCTGCACATTTTGCAAACCGGCCCAACGCAACAGTGCACCGCACGCCGCCGGGGACTCGAACAGACCATGCAGATAGGTGCCAAAAATCTGCCCGTCGTCACTTTGCGCGCCATCGCAGCGCCCGTCGTCCAGGTGCACCGCAGCCTGTGCAAGACCAGGCCCGGTGGTCACACCGGCATGAATTTCATAGCCGCTGACCTCGGCATTCTCCAGCGCCAGGCGCCCGCGCACGTTGCGCAGTTGCTTGTCCGCCTCCAGCCGGGTTTCGAATGCCAGCAAGCCCAGGCCCGCACTGGATCCCGGCGCGCCTTCGAGGCCCAGGGGATCGTGCACCTGTTCGCCAAGCATCTGCAGACCGCCGCAGATCCCCAGCACTTTTCCGCCGTAGCGCAGATGGCGGGCGATGGCGGTGTCCCAGCCACTGCCGCGAAGGTACGCAAGATCGCTGCGCACACTTTTCGATCCGGGAAGAATGATCAGGTCGGCGGCGGGAATCGCCTGGCCAGGACCAATGAACTGCAGGTCCACTTGCGGGTGCAGGCGCAGCGGATCGAAATCGGTGTGGTTGCTGATGCGCGGCAACACCGGCACCACGACTTTCAGCACCTGGTCGGACTTGACGGTCTGGCGTTGATCGATGCCGTCCTCGGCCTCCAGATGCAGGTCCATCACATAAGGCAAGACGCCGATCACCGGTTTGCCGGTGCGCGCCTCCAGCCAGTCGAGCCCCGGTTGGAGCAAGGCGAGGTCACCGCGAAAACGATTGATGATGAAGCCTTTGACCCGCGCCTGCTCACTCGCTGACAGCAGTTCCAGCGTACCCACCAGATGGGCGAATACCCCGCCACGGTTGATATCGGCAATCAGCAGCACCGGACAGTCCACCGCTTCGGCGAAGCCCATGTTGGCAATGTCGCCGGCACGCAGGTTGATCTCTGCGGGCGAGCCCGCGCCTTCGACCATGACCACCGGGTACGCCGTGCTCAGACGCTGGTGCGAAGCCAGTACCGCTTGCAGCGCGATGGCTTTGTAGTCGTGGTACGCCACCGCGTTCATCGTCGTGACCGCGCGGCCATGAATGATCACTTGGGCCCCGGTGTCGCTGTTGGGCTTGAGCAGCACCGGGTTCATATCGGTGTGCGGTTCCAGGTAGGCCGCCTGGGCCTGCACGGCCTGTGCCCGACCGATCTCGCCCCCGTCGGCCGTCACGGCACTGTTGAGCGCCATGTTCTGCGGCTTGAACGGCACGACGCCGACACCCTGGCGCGTGACCCAACGGCACAGCGCCGTCACCAGGGTGCTTTTACCTGCGTCGGACGTCGTGCCCTGCACCATCAACGTGGTCATGGCACTTCCTTGGCAAAGGCGTCGAATGCCTGATCGAGGCGCAGCCAGTCGGCTTCTTCGCCCGGCAGGCCGAACCGCACGCTGCTGTTGTGGGTAAACAAGCGCAGCAGAATGCCGCGCCGGGCCATGAATTCATACAGTTCTTCGGCGCGCTGGGTGCTCAGCCACTGAAACAGGGCACAACCGCCCTGAGGTTTGAAAGCGTATTTTTCCAGCAACGTCGCCAACCGCTCACTGGCCACTTCGCTGCGTTGGCGTTGCCGGGCATGGCCCTCGGTATCCCGCAGGCAAGCCTGGCCCAGCACCCGCGTCGGTCCGCTGACAGCCCAGGGCCCGACCTGTTCGGCGAGCAACTTGAGCAACTTGCGCTCGGCCAGGACAAATCCCAGGCGCACACCGGCCAGACCAAAGAATTTGCCGAATGAACGCAGCACCACGAGACCGACCCGATGGGCAAAGGGGGCCAGGCTCAGGTGCGGCGTGTTGTCCATGAACGCTTCGTCCACGACCAGCCAGCCGCCGCGCTGGGCCAGCCGGGAATGCCAGTCGAGCAGACGCTCCGGGGTCAGGTGCAGGCCGGTCGGATTGTTGGGATTGACCACCACCAGCACATCGAGGCTGTCGATGAAAAAGTCGACTTCCTGCTCCACCACTTCGCGCACGATATAGCCACTGCGGCGCCAGGCTTGCGCATGCTCGGCGTAACACGGCGACAGCACACCGACCTTGCCTGCGCGACGCAGGCGCGGCAGCAACTGGATCGCCATTTGCGAGCCCGCCACCGGCAGTACCTGCGCGGTGCCGTAGTACTCGCAGGCAGCCTGCTCCAGACCGTCATCGGTTTCCGGCAACCGCGCCCAGGCACGCAGTGCAATCTCCGGGACCGCAAATGGCCAGGGCGCGAGGCCGCTGGACAGGTCGAGCCAATCGGCTTCGGCAATCCCGTATTCGAGCGCCGCCTTGCGCAACCGTCCACCGTGTTCAAGCATAAAATTCAGCCCCCACGCACAGAATCAGCAGCCATAACCATACCCCGCGCTGGACCAATTGCCAGCCTCGATCAATGGCGTCGGCATCCGCCGGCACACCTTCGCCCAATGGCGGGCGCTGGTGCAGTTCACCGTGATAAATCGCCGCCCCACCCAACTCGACCCCGAGCGCCCCGGCACCCGCCGCCATGACCGGGCCGGCGTTCGGGCTGTCCCAGGTCGGGCCTTGCGTGCGCCAGCACTTCAACGCGAGTCGGGTGTTACCCAGCAGCGCATACGTCAAGGCCACCAGCCGGGCCGGAATATAGTTGAGCACGTCGTCGATCTTCGCCGCCGCCCAGCCGAAACGTTCGAAGCGTTCGTTGCGATAGCCCCACATCGCGTCCAGCGTGTTGCTCAAGCGGTAGAGCACCACACCGGGCGCCCCGGCCACGACAAACCAGAACAAGGCGGCGAACACCGCGTCGCTGCCGTTTTCCAGGACCGACTCGGTGGCGGCACGGGCGACTTCGGTCGAGTCCAGTTCGCTGGTCTGGCGACTGACCAGATACCCGACCCGCTGGCGCGCCAATTCCAGATCGTCACTGCGCAAAGCCTTGGCTACCGGCTCGACGTGTTCACCCAGACTGCGCAGGCCGAGGGCGCAATACAGCGCAACAATCTCGACGATCCAACCGACATAAGGCGCCCAGGAAAACGCCGTGGCCAGCAGGGTCAGCGGTATGACCGCAATGACCCAGGCCGTGACACCGTGGCTGCGCCAGCCACGGCCACCGCCATTGAAACGTTGTTCGATGCGATCGGCAAAACGACCGAACGCCACCAGCGGATGCCAGCGCCTGGGTTCACCGAGCAGCGCATCCAGCGCCACGGCGGCGACACTCAACAACGCCACACTCATTGACTCACTCCCCAAAAATTTTCATACAGCAATTCGCTGAGCGGACGCTCCTGCGCCCAACCTTCGAGGACCAGCATCGGCGCCGTATAGAACGCCTTGACCGGTCCCAGGCACAGGATCGCCAGGGGTTTGGCCCCGGCGGGCAAACCCAGCAGGTCGGCCAGTGCCTGCGGTTCGAACAACGAGACCCAGCCCATGCCGAGCCCTTCGGCACGGGAGGCCAGCCACAGGTTCTGGATCGCGCAGGACAATGAAGCCATGTCCATTTCCGGCAGCGTGCGGCGACCGAAAATATGCCGTTCGCGATCGTCCATCAACGCGGCAACCAGCACCTCGGCGCAATCGTTGATCCCTTCGACTTTCAGCTTCATGAACTCGTCGCTGCGCTCGCCGAGGGCTTGCGCCGTACGCACGCGCTCCTCCTCCACCAGCGACTGGATCTGGCCGCGCAGGTGGCGATCGCTGATGCGGATAAACCGCCAGGGCTGCATCAGGCCGACGCTGGGCGCCTGGTGCGCGGCTTCGAGCAGGCGCCTCAATTGCGCAGGTTCGACGGTGCCGCCGCTGAAATGGCGCATGTCACGGCGTTCGGCGATGGCTCGATAGACGGCCGCGCGTTCGTCCTCGGAGAAGGCGTTGTCGCTCATGGCCGCTTCGCGAGCAGACTCGCTGCCTCAGGGGCGGGATGATCCATTGTGGCAGCAGGCTGGCTCGCGAAATCGTTCTCACGGTCCGGCGCAAACAGCGCGGCCACGGCCGAGGGATTCGATGGAAAGTAAAAATGCACATAAGAGGCGGTCATCCGCCCCTCACGAAAAACCGCCTCTGCGCCGCGCCCGCCGTTCGGGCTCAGGCCACGTGCAATCGGCGTCAGTTCGGTGGTGGTCAACGAATGATGGTAGGTGTGTCCGCGCAGTGAACCTTCCGGCAACTCGACCGCCTGCAACGCCAGCGCCGCCAGGCGTTTCTGCATCACGGCATGCCCCGCCAGCAAGCCCACCAGCTCAGCGCGAGTGCCCTCGACATCGGTCAGCGAATCGAGCAGGTACAACATGCCGCCACACTCGGCCAGCAACGGCTTGCCCGCTGCGTGGTGAGCGCGGATCGCATCGAGCATCGGGGTGTTTTGCGCCAGCGCCACGTGGTGCAGCTCCGGGTAACCACCCGGCAGATAGAGGCTGTCGGCCGGGGGCAGTTGCGTGTCGCGGATCGGCGAGAAAAAGGACAATTGGGCTCCCATGGCCCGCAACAGATCCAGGCTGGCGCCGTACGTGAACGCGAACGCTTCGTCGCGCGCCACGGCAATGCGCACACCGGCCAGCAACGGCTCGGCGACGAATACCTCGGGCGCAGCGAATGCCACGGCGGGCGGCAGCGCGACCTCGCAACTGCTGGCCAACGCCTCGGCGGCGGCATCGAGGCGCAGGTCGAGGTCGTTCAGCTCGCTGGCCTGGACCAGGCCGAGGTGGCGGCTCGGCAGCTCGATCCCGGTTTCCCGGGACAAAGCGCCGTACCAGCGCAAACCTTCGGTCAGGCTGCCTTCCAGCAATTGCGCATGGCGCAAGGTGCCGACCCGGTTGGCCAATACGCCGGCGAACGGCAGGTCCGCCTGATACTTCGCCAGGCCCAACGCCAGGGCGCCGAAGGTCTGCGCCATCGCCGTGCCGTCGATCACCCCGAGCACCGGCACACCGAAATGCCGCGCCAGGTCGGCGCTGGACGGCGTGCCGTCGAACAGGCCCATGACACCTTCGATGAGAATCAGGTCCGCTTCGGCGGCCGCTTCCCACAACAGGCGACGACTTTCCTGCTCGCCGACCATCCACATGTCCAGTTGATACACCGGCGCGCCACTGGCGCGCTCGAGGATCATCGGGTCGAGAAAGTCCGGACCGCACTTGAACACACGCACCTTGCGCCCCTGATTGCGGTGCAGACGGGCCAGTGCGGCGGTGACGGTGGTCTTGCCCTGGCCGGAGGCCGGCGCGGCAATCAATACCGCCGGGCAATGACGTGGCTCACTCACAATTCGACGCCCTTTTGCGCTTTGATCCCGGCCTGGAAGGCGTGCTTGATCATGCCCATTTCCGTGACGGTGTCAGCCAGCTCGATCATCTCCGGCTTGGCGCCGCGGCCGGTCACCACCACATGCTGCATCGGCGGACGCGCCTGCAGGTCGCTGAGCACCTGGTCGAGGTCAAGGTAGCCATGCTTGAGGGCGATGTTCAGTTCGTCCAGCACCACCAGGCCAATCGCCGGATCGCGCAGCAGTTCGCGGGACACCGCCCACGCGGCTTCGGCCGCGGCGATGTCGCGCTGGCGATCCTGGGTTTCCCAGGTAAAGCCTTCGCCCATCACATGGAAACGCACCTGCTCCGGGAAACGACGGAAAAACAATTCTTCGCCCGTGCTGTTGCGGCCCTTGATGAATTGCACCACGCCGCACTGCATGCCGTGCCCCATGGAACGGGCGAGCATGCCGAACGCCGAGCTGCTTTTGCCTTTGCCGTTGCCGGTCAGCACCAACAGCAGGCCGCATTCGTTCGGCGAGTTGGCGATGCGTTCGTCGATCACGGCTTTTTTACGCAGCATGCGCGCCAGGTGGCGTTCGTCACGATCAGGAGTATCAGTCATGGGAGCTCTCCGTTGAGGCTGGATAACGGCGGGCAGGCGCAAAAACAGACGGCAAGAAGCCTGGCATCGCCCACCGTGATGCCGCTGGATTGAATCAGGCCGGTCTCCGGGCTCATGAGCGGCATGACACCTGACTGCGCGCCTTCCCATGTCGCGATCGACACAGTGGCTCAAAGCGCAGCGTTCACTCATTTACCGTTGCGGGGGCAGCGCCGGGATCGTGGTCGCTCATCAGTTGAACGCACGCACTCACCGGCTTCCCTGTTTCACTCTATCAACCAGGGTCATAGAGCACCTGAAACAAGCCGCGAAGGTTAGAGGGTTGGGAATGGAGCGTCAATTAAAGCCGGGACGCCGATGGGCGAATAACTGCCGCTGATCAATAAAGTGACGCCAATCTTGTGCCACACTTCCAGCAGTGATATCAAAGAGCCACAACCCCACATCACAAGAACAAGGGTGAGCCCCATGCAAGGCATGATCATCAGCAATCCGCGACTGGAATTCCTGCGCCCGCTGCTGGAACGCTGGTTTGACTGTATTGACCGCTACAACGCCGTGCGCGGCGATAACGACACGCCTTACTGGTACGACGAAAAAGCCAACCTTGGCGTGCTCTCGGCCGCTGCCTGGATGGCCGAAATGGTCACCCTGCAAAACACCCAGACCCGCAAACAGATCGAAGACGGCGAACGCAACGCCCGCGCCGACCTGCTCATCGCCTCGAGCGAGGCGCGCGCCTATCTTCAAGCGACCCAGCGCTGGCCACGGGTCAACGGACTGAACCTGACACAGGCGCTGGCAGAAATCACCAGCGACGCCAAGCGCATCAGCTACAGCAGCGACCTGAAACTGGGCTGCCTGTTCGTGGCGCCACAAAAGGCCCAGCACGGTGCCACGCCGGAAGAGCTTCAGGACATGGTCGACGACCTGCAGAAGGAAAACACCTGCGCCGTGGCCTGGTATTTCCCCTATGCCTACCGCAAGTTGCACAACGAAGCGGGCAACTACCATCCCGGCATCGCCGTGCTGCTCAAGGAGGCCCGCGGCTGAACGGTTGAACCATCACGGGCTTGCGCTTCTCTACTGATCAGATCACTGCATCCAAAGGGAAGATCAGTATGCGCAAGCCTCAGCTCGTTTTCGTCATCGCACTCGCCGGAGGGCTCACCGCCTGCGGTGAAACCTCCAGCCTGCAAGTCTCCGACGGCACCGGCCCGTCACCCCAGTTGCCGGAGCCGAACAAGACCCTGATCCCGACGATGAACATCGCCCCGGCCATCGGCTGGCCGAACGGCACAAAACCCACGGCGGCGACAGGCACTCAGGTGGCCGCGTTTGCTGAAGGCCTCGATCATCCGCGCTGGTTGTACGTGCTGCCCAACGGCGACGTGCTGGTCGCCGAAACCAACGCACCGCCCAAACCCGATGACGGCAAAGGCATCAAAGGCTGGATCACCGAGAAAGTCATGAGCCGCGCCGGCGCCGGCGTTCCCAGCCCGAACCGGATCACCCTGTTGCGGGACAAGGACCACGACGGCATCGCCGAAACCCGCACGGTGTTCCTGGAAAACCTCAATTCACCCTTCGGCATGACCCTGGTCGGCACTGACCTGTACGTCGCCGACACCGACCGCCTGTTGCGTTTCCACTATGAAGAGGGCGACACGGCGATCAAGTCGCAGCCGATCAAAGTGGCGGACCTGCCCGGCGGCACGCTGAATCACCACTGGACCAAAAACGTCATCGCCAGCAAGGACGGCAGCAAGCTGTACGTCACCGTAGGCTCCAACAGCAACGTCGCCGAAAACGGCATGGACAAGGAAGAAGGCCGCGCCGCGATCTGGGAAGTGGACCGCGCCACCGGCAATCACCGGATCTTCGCCTCGGGCCTGCGCAACCCCAATGGCATGGCCTGGGAACCACAGAGCGGCGCCCTGTGGACAGCGGTCAACGAGCGCGATGAAATTGGCAGCGACCTGGTCCCGGACTACATCACCTCCGTCAAGGACGGTGCCTTCTATGGCTGGCCGTTCAGTTATTACGGTCAGCACGTCGACGTGCGTGTCCAGCCGCAAAACCCGGACCTGGTCGCCAAGGCCATCGCACCGGACTACGCGGTCGGCCCACATACTGCTTCGCTGGGCCTGACGTTTGCCGAAGGCAACACGCTGCCGGCGCAGTTCAAGGAAGGCGCGTTCATTGGTCAGCACGGCTCGTGGAACCGCAAGCCGCACAGTGGCTACAAGGTGATATTCGTGCCCTTCAGCGCCGGCAAACCGAACGGCGCACCGATTGATGTGCTCACCGGTTTCCTCAATGACAAGGAGGAAGCCATGGGGCGGCCGGTTGGCGTGGTCATTGACCGCCAGGGCGATCTGCTGGTGGCCGATGATGTGGGGAACAAGGTGTGGCGGGTGTCGGCGGTCAAGTAGAGGCGATGCTGCAAGCGACAAGGCGGGCTTGCTCACGATAGCGGTGCGCCCGCCAGCCCTGCGGCCACTGACCGATTACATTCGAGCGCCGGCTCGCTTCGATGAGGCCGAGGCCGCCAGAACCTTCAGCGTTTACGGCAGAGGGTGAGCCCGTCTCCCAGCGGCAGCAGCGACAGATCCACGCGCGAGTCATCCTTCAGTGCGCGATTGAGCGCCTGGATGGCTCGGGTGTCGGCGCTATCGGGCGCCTGTTCGAGCACCCGCCCACTCCAGAGCGTATTGTCGAACACCGCCAGGCCACCCACGCGCAACAAGCGCAGGGCATGCTCCAGGTAGTGGGGGTAATTGGCCTTGTCGGCATCGATGAAAATCAAATCGAACTGCCCCGGCTCGTTCAGCCCCGCCAGGGTTTGCAGCGCGGGTGCCAGGCGCAGGTCAATCCGTGCGGCGAGCCCCGCTTCCTGCCAGTAACGCCGCGCAGTAGCGTTGTAGTCACCGGGCACGTCGCAACAGATCAGGGAACCGTCCTCCGGCAATGTGGCGGCCATGCACAGGGCGCTGTAACCGGTGAAGGTGCCGACCTCCAGTAAACGCCTGGCCCCCATGAGCCTGACCAGCAATGCGAGGAACTGCCCCTGCTCCGGCGCCACCTGCCAGCGCGCCATGGGCAGCGCCTGGGTTTCGTCACGCAAGCGCTTGAGCAGCGGCGTCTCCCTCAGGGAGACGTCGAGCAGGTATTGATACAGGGCATCATCGAGATTGAGCGTGCGAGCGGTCATGACAACCTCTTCGGACTAGGGGTTGCGCGCCAGATGCTCGGGTTGCAGGACGCGCTTGGCGCTGAGGTAAGCCTTCTGCCAATAAGCCTTGGACAAGCTGTCGAGCTTCACAGTGCCGCCCGTGGCCGGGGCATGGACGAAACGACCTTCGCCGACATAGATCCCGGCATGGCTGACTTGGGAACCGCCATTGGTGGCGAAGAACACCAGGTCACCACTTTGCAGGCCCTCCTTGCCGACGTCGGCCGCCTGCATGCTGATCATTTCACGGGTGGTGCGTGGCAGGGAAATGCCGGCGGCGTCGCGGTAGACGTAACCGATCAGGCCGCTGCAATCGAACCCGGAGTCCGGCGTGTTGCCGCCCCAGCGATAAGGCGTGCCCACCAGGCCCAACGCGCGAAACAACACGTCCTCGGCCTCGGGTGAAGACGGCTGCGGGGAACTGAAGACGATAGGTGCACGGACGACCGGAGCGGGCGGCGTGCGACTGGCGCAGGCACTGAGCAGCGCGGCGAGGACTATGAGTGTGAGGCGGGCCGACATCGTCATAAGCAGAACATCCTGATCTGGCTGCGGCTTTTTTCTGCCCGATCGGCAGAAAAGAAAACCGCCTGCGCAGAACGCAGGCGGTTTGCCATCAATAATGGATCAGATTCTAGCGCCTATGGGGCAAACTTCAAGTAAGACTTTAAGTTCACCATGTAACCTGTCCGGCTACTCCCTTGCGGAGAAGCCTGGGTCACCACCGAAAGTGGCGACCCATGCAGTATTACTTGCGAGCGGTGACCACGGTCGGCGCCATGGCGAGTGCGCGCTTGGCTTCGATGAAGGTCTTGCTCCAGTAGCTGTCGCCCAGGCTGTCGACCCGCACACCACCGCTCTTGCGGCTGCTGGAGTGGATGAACTGGTTGTCGCCCAGGTAGATCCCGGCGTGACTGACACGACCGCGACGACCGTTGGTAGCGAAGAACAGCAGGTCGCCCGGCTTGAGTGCGCTGCGGGACACCAGAGGCGCATCGACGTTGATCATTTCGCGAGTCGAACGGGGCAGGTTCATGCCAGCCTCTTCACGAAACAGGTAACCGATGAAACCACTGCAATCGAAGCCGGCCTCGGAGGTGCCGCCGAAACGGTAACGGGTACCGATCAGGGACATGCCGCGCTCGAGGATGCTGTCCGCCAGCACTGGAAGCTGATACGACTTGCCGTCGGCGAAGTTGGCCAGTTCCTTGTCGGTTTCCAGTTCTTGCTGGAAACGCTGGGACGAAGATTGTGCAGTGACCGAATTGTTGCTGACCTGCTGTTGTGGAGCCTGCTCGGACACTGGAGAGTGAGCAGCGCAACCGAACAGCAGGGTAACGAGTGCGAGAGGCACGAGGGGTGCGAAGCGCTTTAGCATGGGCACGACCGTGGCTGATAGTTGTAAAGAAGCCGAGACTATGCCCGCTATCAACCTCATTTGCAAATTCAATCGAAACTTTTGTGACTTTTCGTTTTCCCGTTAACATCTAAGCGCTTAAGCCCCATTTAGACGCCTGCGCAGCCTGTACCCCATAGGAATGCGGGTTTACTGGCGCCTGAAATATGCCGAAAGTCGCGGAAAACGGGGGCCTTACCAGCCCAGCGTCTCTTTCAGGAACGGGATGGTCAGCTTGCGCTGGGCTTGAAGGGAGGCTTGGTCGAGCTGCTCGAGAAGGTCGAACAGCGCACTCATGCTGCGAGTGCCACGGGTCAGGATGAAATGCCCGACTTCATCGGTCAGGTGCAGGCCGCGACGGGAAGCGCGCAACTGCAAGGCGCGCAATTTGTCTTCGTCGGACAGGGGGCGCATCTGGAAGATCAGGGCCAGGGTCAGGCGCGACTTGAGGTCGGCCAGCTTCACCGGCAATTCACGTGGGGAGGTCGATGCCGCGATCAGCAGGCGCCGTCCACTGTCACGCAGACGGTTGAACAGATGAAACAGCGCCTCTTCCCAATCCGCACGCCCGGCAACTACCTGCAGATCGTCCAGGCAGACCAGTTCGTATTGTTCGAGGTTGTCGAGGATTTCGACCCCGCGATCCAGCAGCTCGGCCAACGGCAGATAGACTGCCGGCTCCCCCATCTGTTCGAAGCGCAGGCAGGCCGCCTGCAACAGATGCGTGCGCCCTACCCCATGCTTGCCCCACAGGTAAATCAGGCTTTCGGTCCAGCCGGCGTCGGCTTCGCAAAGTCGCTCGACATAGCCGAGTGCAGCGGCATTGGCGCCTGGGTAGTAGTTGATAAAGGTGGCGTCATCACGCAGACGCACACCTAGGGGCAGCTGAATCGGTTTCATGCTGACTGAACAGTTCCAAATGAACCGTTAGTGGCCTCTGTGTAAAGTTTGCGAAGTTTATACCCGTGACGCTGACCGCACAATGCGACAGACCATAAGCAAAATCAAAGGTTTGCGTAATTGCGCCGCTTTGACGAACGCGTCGATGGCGGCGCATGTGACCGCAGCGCAAGGGATGGGGCCCCAGCCCGGCTGCGCACCGGGCCACCCCCAACCGATCATTGAAGGACGCTAGAGTTCAGGATCATCGATACCGCTGTACATATCCGAATCCTTGTACAAATCATGCACGTGGCGCACCAGCACCATGATCACGGCGGCCACCGGCAGCGCCAGCAGCACCCCGGTGAACCCGAACAGCTCGCCGCCAGCCAGGATGGCGAAGATCACCGCCACCGGGTGCAGGCCAATGCGATCCCCCACCAGCAACGGCGTGAGCACCATGCCCTCGAGCGCCTGCCCGACCATGAACACCGCGACGATGCCGATCATGGGATACAAATCGCCGCCGAACTGAAACAGACCGGCAATCAGCGCCGCCCCAATCCCGATGACAAACCCCATGTACGGCACAATGGCCGCCAGGCCGGCGATCAGCCCGATCAACAGCCCCAGCTCCAGCCCGACCAGCATCAGGCCGGCGGCATAGATCACCCCCAGCGCCACCATCACCAGTAACTGCCCGCGCACGAACGCACCCAGCACTTCATGGCATTCGCCCGCCAGGCTGACGACGCGCTCTTCGCGATCACGCGGCAACAGGCTGCGGATCTTGGCCATCATCAGGTCCCAGTCACGCAGCAGGTAGAAACTCACCACCGGGATCAGCACCAGGTTGGCCAGCCAACCGATCAACGCCAGGCTGGAAGCGGTCGCCTGGCTCAAGACCACGCCAACGATGTCGGTGGTCTGCCCCATGTGTTCGCTGATGGCGGACTTCACCTTGTCGAATTTCCAGAAGCCGTCCGACAGCCCGAACTTCGATTGCGCCCACGGCAGCGCGGTGTGCTGCAACCAGTCGAGCATCTGCGGTGCCAGCTCGTACAAGCGAAACAACTGCTTGGCGAGCATGGGCACCAGCACCAGCAGCAACGTGGTGAAGATCAGCGTAAACAGCGCAAACACCGCCACCACGCCCCAGGTCCGGGACAACCCGGCCTTTTCCAGCCGATCCACCAGCGGGTCGAACAGGTACGCCAGCAGCAGCGCCACCAGGAATGGCGTCAAAATCGGATGCAACAGCCAGATAAACGCGCAGAGCAGAACCACTCCACCCAACCAGAACCAACGCCGCGTATCGGCCATGTACCACTCCATCTGCATTTATATAAAGAAAGAAAACCTTACCAACGGAAACGCAACTGCGGCACCGGGGCCGGCGCAGGCGCCACGACAGGCGTCGCACCTTCGGCCGCAGGTTGCACAGGCGTCACCGGAGCCGGCGCAGGCGCCTCACCCGCCGCGACCTCCTGCAACTTCGCCAGTGACAACTGCGAGCGCAATTGCTCTGCACTGCCATTGACCCGGTACAGAATCCGGTCAGCGTCGACATTCACCAGGCGCGCACCAAAGGGCTCCAGCAAACGCCCAAGCGTCGCGTAACGTTCCAGGCTCATGCCCTGCACTTCCAGCAATTGCTCGCCCGAAGCCCCCGGCTTGACCACAAACCGCGGCGCCAGCCGCTGATTGACCGCCAGCATCACCGCATCCGCCACGGCGGCCTGATCCGCGCCCTGGACACTGCCCGCCTCCTTCTGATCGCCCAGCCACAGGTGCCACTTGGCTTGCCACTGCCCACCCTCTTCACGGGCATGCACTGCCAGCAGGGCATCGGCGTTGTAACGATCCGATGCCTCGCGCAACGGGGCAGCATCCGTTCCTTCGAGATTCGGTGCCGTGGCGACCAGTTGCTCGCTCAGGTCCGCCAGCGGCAGACGCAGCGGCAACCCCCGGTGCTGAGCGGCGCGCCGCAGCGGCTCGGCACTGGCCTGGCCATCGCCCACCAGGCTCGAACCTTCGGTTGAGTCATTCAACCACCAGGTCAGGATCGATGGCCGATTCGCCCCCCACAACGACAGCCCGGCGCGGCGCAGTGCCTGCCCGGTGCTGGCCGGGTCGAAATCGACCTTCAGTACTTCCGGCGGGCCGGCTTCGAAACCGTACTGACTGATGATCTGTTGCGGGTCTTTGCGGATGTCGGCCAGACCGGGACTCTGCACGGCCTTTGCATCGCCAGTCAGACGCAACACCAGGGTGTCGAGCGCGCGCTGGGTAGCCTGATCACGCTCATCGGGTGATTGGCTGGTGACGGGCTCGCGCACCTGATAAAGGCTTTTGACCGTTTCGGCATGACTCGCCAGGCTGACCAGGGACAGACAACCCACAAACAATGATCTGAAAAAACGCATGGAGGATTCCTGACGACGAGAGCGGCTGGAACTGGCCGCATGAAGACAATCGAGCAAAGCTGTGACCATCGCCCGACGCAAAACATTCACCCGTTGCGGTGATGTTTTTCGTACACCCATTACGATAGACGGTTAACGGCCCTACCTTATATAGCCATGGACACGGGCATAGCGGTTTTTTTGTATCGATAGGCCCCTGCTGTCGGCCTGAGGATGGCCGCTGCTGCTCAAGCCTGATAAAATCGCGCGCCTTCGCAGACCGGCAACAGCCGGACCCCTGAAATCCGCGCAGGGCACATGCCCTTCGTTTTTTCGGCGGTCCCGTTGGACTCGGTCGTTACCCCCTGAATCCCCCCTAAAGGCCTGGATCATGAGCAAGCAACCCTCCCTGAGCTACAAGGACGCCGGTGTAGACATCGACGCCGGTGAAGCATTGGTCGAACGCATCAAGAGCGTCGCCAAGCGCACTGCGCGCCCGGAAGTCATGGGCGGCCTGGGCGGTTTTGGCGCCCTCTGCGAAATCCCGGCCGGCTACAGGCAGCCCGTGCTGGTTTCCGGCACCGACGGCGTGGGCACCAAGCTGCGCCTGGCACTGAACCTGAACAAGCACGACAGCATCGGCATCGACCTGGTCGCCATGTGCGTCAATGACCTGGTGGTCTGTGGTGCCGAGCCGCTGTTCTTCCTCGACTACTACGCCACCGGCAAACTGAACGTCGACACCGCCGCTCAGGTCGTGACCGGCATCGGCGCGGGCTGCGAACTGTCCGGCTGCTCCCTGGTCGGCGGCGAAACCGCTGAAATGCCTGGCATGTACGAAGGCGAAGACTACGACCTGGCCGGTTTCTGTGTCGGCGTCGTGGAAAAATCCGAAATCATCGACGGCTCCAAAGTGGCGGCTGGCGACGCCCTGCTCGCCCTGCCATCCTCCGGCCCGCACTCCAACGGCTACTCGCTGATCCGCAAGATCATCGAAGTGTCCGGTGCCGAGATCGAAAACATCCAGCTCGACGGCAAACCGCTGACCGACCTGCTGATGGCGCCGACCCGCATCTACGTCAAGCCGCTGTTGAAGCTGATCAAGGAAACCGGCGCGGTCAAGGCCATGGCCCACATCACCGGCGGCGGCCTGCTGGACAACATCCCGCGCGTGCTGCCAAAAGGTGCTCAAGCCGTGGTCGACGTCGCGAGCTGGACCCGCCCAGCCGTCTTCGACTGGCTGCAGGAAAAAGGCAACGTCGACGAAAACGAAATGCACCGCGTGCTCAACTGCGGCGTCGGCATGGTGATCTGCGTTGCGCAGGAACACGTTGAAAGCGCATTGAACGTACTGCGCGAAGCCGGCGAACAGCCATGGGTCATCGGCCAGATCTCCACCGCTGCCGAAGGCGCGGCTCAGGTTGAACTGAAGAACCTCAAGGCTCACTGATGTCCCAGACCTGTGATGTCGTGGTGCTGTTGTCCGGCACCGGCAGTAACTTGCAGGCCCTGATCGACAGCACGCGGACCGGCGACAGCCCGGTCCGCATCGCTGCGGTGATTTCCAACCGCGCCGACGCCTACGGCCTGCAACGCGCCAGGGACGCCGGTATCGCCACCCGCTCCCTGGATCACAAGGCATTCGACGGCCGCGAGGCCTTCGATGCCGCCCTTATCGAACTGATCGACGCCTTCAACCCCAAACTGGTCGTCCTGGCCGGTTTCATGCGCATCCTCAGTGCCGGCTTTGTTCGCCACTACACGGGACGCCTGCTCAACATCCATCCCTCGCTGCTGCCCAAATACAAAGGGTTACACACCCATCAGCGCGCGCTGGAGGCCGGCGACACGGTGCACGGCTGTTCCGTGCACTTCGTCACCGAGGAACTCGATGGCGGACCACTGGTCGTACAGGCAGTAATACCGGTAGAGTTGCACGATTCGCCGCACAGTCTGGCGCAGCGAGTTCACACCCAGGAACACCTGGTCTACCCGATGGCCGTACGCTGGTTTGCCGAAGGTCGTTTATCGCTCGGTGAACAAGGTGCTTTACTGGACGGCCAGTTACTCGCGGCCAGCGGCCACTTGATTCAAACCTAGGAGATTTTATGCGTCGTGCCCTGCTGTTCGCCTGCGCCCTGCTCGCCCTGCCTTTCGCACAGGCCGCAGAGCTTCAACCTTTCTCCGCCAGCTACACCGCCGACTGGAAGCAACTGCCTATGAGCGGCACCGCCGAGCGCAGCCTGACCAAGGAAGCCAACGGTGTCTGGAAACTCAGTTTCAAGGCGTCGATGATGATCGCCAGCCTGTCCGAGGAAAGTACCCTGACCCTGGACAAGGACACCCTGCTGCCGCAGTCCTACCACTTTGAACGCGGCGGCCTGGGTAAAGCCAAGAAAGCCGACCTGGACTTCGACTGGACCGCCAAGAAGGTCACCGGCACCGACCGCGGCGATGCGGTCAACATCCCGCTCAACCGCGGCATGGTCGACAAATCCACCTACCAGCTGGCATTGCAGCATGACGTGGCCGCCGGCAAGAAAAGCATGAGTTATCAGGTGGTCGATGATGGCGAAGTCGATACCTATGACTTCCGCGTGCTGGGCTCGGAAAAGGTCGACACCAAGGCCGGCCAGATCGACGCGATCAAGGTCGAGCGCGTGCGCGACCCGACACAAAGCAAGCGCATCACCGTGTTGTGGTTCGCCAAGGATTGGGATTACCTGCTGGTTCGCCTGCAACAGGTCGAGACCGACGGCAAGGAGTACAACATCATGCTCCTCGACGGGAAGGTCAACGGCAAGACCGTCAAAGGCAACTGAGCCGCCGCACATGAAAGCCCCGCCAATGCGGGGCTTTTTTTCGCCTCGTATCTCGCTCCTTCCCTGGAGAACGCCTTCTCGGGAGGAGCCCACAGACGCTGCATCAAGGCTGGGTGGCGATCCCGTATAACCACGCCGAGGGCGCGTCGGCGTGATACGCGGTGGTGATCCAACGTCCTCCTGACTGAAGAACGCTGTCCGCCGGGCCACCTGGGTGATACATGAAACCGGACCAACCGTAGCTGGCGTCTATGGTGCCATCGACAGTGAAACGTGTGGACACCTGCTCCAGGTCCGGGCGCCCCGAATGGCCAGCAACGAGCAGCTTGCTATCGGCTTGTTCAGAAACGCAAACCCACCTGCCCAACAACTCAGGGGTCTCAACGGGCTGCCCGCCGTTAAATGCCTGATCCGGCTGTCCGTTCTGGTCGAGGCCAACGACCAAGGCACCCGCGTCGCCCGTACCGCCAACGCAGCGCACGCTTCCATCCCCGCGCAGCAACATGTCACTGAACGAGTAGGTAGCCCCCGGTCGGCCAGAGAAGGAAAAGCCCTGCTCACCATAACTCGTGTCCAGGTCGCCATTCTGGTTGATCCCGGCGACATAACCCTGGTTTGCCACGTCCCCGGCAACGAGTATGCGGCCTTGGCTCTGCACAGCCACTTGTGACACGTACAGCCTGCCGTAGGGATGAAACAACTGTGCGACACCCTCGACCCCGAAGCTTGAATCCAGATTGCCATCGGGCAGTAACCTGATCAGCAGCGTTCCGTTTCCGGTGCGCGAGGAGTACCCGCCGCACAGGAGTATCTTGCCGTCCGCCTGCAGACAACCGCGTATGCGCGTGATGCCGATCTGTGACTCGGGGAACACCTGGAGAACCTTGCGGCCGAATACCAGATCCGGGCTTCCACCCGGATTCAAACGCGTCACGGCAGGCTGGCCGACCTGTGAAGAATAGGAGGCCCCGATGACCACAATCTTCTTGTCAGCCTGAAGCAAGAGGCGCCAGACGCTTGACCCTCCCCCATCGTCGAACTTCCATTTCAGCCAGCCCTGATTGGCGAAGCTGCTGTCCAGGACGCCGTTCGCATCCACCCTGCACAGGCAAAACTCCATGCCCGCGTTCATTGCCACCGTCAACGAGTTCGTATCTGCAATCAGCGCAACGGCCTCGCCGGTAGAAGTGGGGACTTCGAATCGGCCGTCGATTGCAAAGGAAGGATCCAACTCACCGGCCACGTTGATGCCGGCATCATGTTCACTCGCCATCGCTTCTCTCCTGCAAACCGGAAAAAAGAACAACTTCGCGCAGGCAAGTGCAGAGCAATGAAGGGGAAGATGCTTGGCCTGGAAAGGACTGCGTTCATGAGTTGCGATTCAATCACACCTGAAGTCGCACCACTACTGTCACAAATGACAGTCCAACGATGAAAATCGTTTCGCGCGTGCACCTGTCGTTCCAGCGAGCGTGACGTTGGAGCACGTTCACTTCGCTGCATGACGCGGCAGGATCGCGAGGAAATTGTCCCTCGCGACCTTTCTGGCCACGTCCTCAGGCAAGGCATCGAGAAACGGATCAAAGCCGTGTATCTCATTGCCGAGCTTGTTGAAGCGCCCGACCACATCCGAACCGATCATGAAACGCTCAGGAAAGCGCTCCACCAGCGCCAGCCACTCGGCCCGGGGCTTGCCCTGTTCATCCAGCAGATAGGGCGTCAGCAGGCTCCAGGACAGGTCGATAAACAGATTGGGATAAGCCTCCAGCATCCGCGTCAGGGTCGGCAGCAGGAAATCCAGCCGGGTCTGGTGCCGATGAATCTCCGCGCTGGTGCCCGCATGCGCCCAGATGAAACGGGTATGCGGATGGTTACGCAGCGGTTCTTCGATTTCCGGCAAGTACAACGGGTTTCGCTCACGCTTGGAGGTGATGTTCGAATGCACCATCACCGGCAGATCGTTTTCGGCGGCGAGGTGATAAATGCGTGTCATCGCCTCGTTGTTGGCCCGCGGTGTATCGCCGGAAGTCAACGCGGTCAGGTCGTCATGGCGGGTGAAGACTTCACCGATGCCCTGCCACAGGCCCGGGTTCAGATCGAGCATGCGCTGGATATGAGCGGCGGAGTTTTTGTCGTTGGGGTTGAAGCCCGAGAGGAACGGGTGGAAGTACTGACGCTGCTGCGCGGGCAATGAATTGACCGCCGCCGCGACAAGGGTGTCGGTCGCGCTGTACCAATAGGCGTCGGCGTCGTCGCCCGCGTAGTAGCGAGGGCGCTTCGGTTCGTCCTCATGCCATTTCTTGGCCACCGGAATGCCGGAAATCATCACATGCTCGATGCGATTGTCCGCCATGGCCTTGAGCAATTTCGGCATGCCCGCCGTTTCCTGGAAAAAATCCACGTAATGCAGGTGCGCATCGCTGTAGGCATATTCGCGAGCTTCAGCGCACGCACTGCAAAATACCCACATCCAGGCAAGGCTCAAGCGGTTCAGGGGCACGGGCGATCTCCGAAGTCATGAACAGCGTAGACCCCGGCACGCGGCCCGGGGTTCACCAGCAAGAAAGTGGAACGCGTGACAGTGGGAATGCTCTATAACTGCAAGGTATTTTTTTATCGAACGACTTTTCCTACCTGCGAGGTATTCCATGACTGTCACCGTCAATACCGTTTCCGCTGAAGGTTTTCGCCATAGCGTAGACATCGATGAGCACGAACTCTTTGCCGATGTACCGACCTCCGCCGGCGGAGAAAGCTCGGCGCCCGAGCCCCATGACTACTTCGACGCCGCCCTGGGCGCCTGCAAGGCCCTGACCCTGAAGTTGTACGCGAAGAAGAAGGACATCCCGCTCACGGGGGTCACGGTCGAGGTCAAGCGCGACAACAGCGAGGAACTCAAAGGCAAATACGCGTTGCACGTCAAACTGACCCTCAAGGGTGTCCTCACCGACGCCCAGCGTGACGAACTGCACCGCGTGGCCGATCGTTGCCCGATCCACAAACTGATGACCACCACCGACGTCAGCATCGAAACCCATCTGTCCGAAGGTGCGTTCAGCCAATAGCGGCAACCGCCGGGCAAGCGGGTTATGCTCCACGCGTCACCCGCTCAGCCTGGAACGCACCATGAACACTCCGCTTGTGATCCGCCCCCGCGCCGAAGATGTCGAAGGGCAACCGATTCTTCGCCCTTTGCCGTCAGCCAAATGCCGCAACGTCGGACCTTTCGTGTTTTTCGACCACATGCTCGAAACCCGCTATCCCGCCGGCAAAGGCATGAACATTCGTCAACATCCGCACATTGGCCTGTCGACCCTCACCTACCTGTTCGATGGGGAAATCCAGCACAAAGACAGCCTCGGCTCCGACCAGGTGGTGCAAGCCGGTGATGTCAGCTGGATGACGGCCGGTAGCGCCATCGCCCATGTCGAGCGTACGCCCGAGGCCCTGAAAGCCAGCGGTTTCACCTTGCACGGCCTGCAGATCTGGCTGGCGTCCCCCAGGGATCATGAGCAGGGGCCCGGGCACTACAGCCATCACCCGGCCGCCACCCTGCCGGTCAGCGATAACCTTGGGGTGAAGATCCGCATGATCGCCGGCTCGGGCTTTTGCCTGGAGTCTCCGGTCCCGGTGCTTTCTCCTACGCTGTATGCCGAATTGAACCTGCAAACCTCGACGACTTTATTGATTCCTACGGAACATGAAGAGCGAGCGCTGTATGTGCTCGATGGCGACGTGCAGCTTGATGACGAACCGGTAGAACCCCACTCGCTGGTGGTGTTGCCGCCGGGCAAGGAAATGACGCTGTTCGCCGAGAGCGACTGCCATGCGGTGCTGTTTGGCGGAGCGCCTCTGGATGGGCCGCGCCGGATCAACTGGAATTTCGTGGCCAGCGATCCGGCGGCCATCGACGACGCACGCCGGCGCTGGGCGGCTGGGGACTGGCCGACGGTGCCGGGAGAAGTCGAGCGGATTGAGCTGCCTTAAGATTTTATGCGAGAGTGAAGCCGCTTTCGCGAGCAAGCCCGCTCCCACGGGTTGATCGCTTCCAAGTGTGGGAGCGGGCTTGCTCGCGAAGGGGCCCGTTCAGAATCCGCCCATAAAAAAACCCGCCGAAGCGGGTTTTTTTTACAACTCGATCAAGCCGACAGTTCAACCAGCAGCTTGTTGAGACGGCGCACATAGGCCGCCGGGTCCTTCAAGCTGTCGCCGGCCGCCAGGGCCGCTTGATCGAAGAGGATGTGCGACAGGTCGCCGAAACGCTCTTCGCTCTGCTCGCCGTCCAGCTTTTCGATCAGCGGGTGAGCCGGGTTGAATTCGAAGATCGGCTTCGAATCGGGGACCTTCTGCCCGCTGGCTTCAAGGATCTGGCGCATCTGCAAGCCCAGGTCCTGTTCGCCGATGGCCAGGATGGCCGGCGAGTCGGTCAGGCGATGGGAAACCCGCACTTCGGCAACGGAGTCGCCCAGTGCCGTTTTCAGACGCTCAACCAGACCTTCCTTGGACTTGGCGACTTCCTCGGCAGCTTTCTTGTCTTCTTCCGAATCCAGATTACCCAGGTCGAGGTCACCACGAGCCACATCGACGAAGCTCTTGCCGTCGAACTCGCTGAGGTAGCTCATCAGCCACTCGTCGATGCGGTCGGTCAACAGCAGCACTTCGATGCCTTTCTTGCGGAAGACTTCCAGGTGCGGGCTGTCCTTGACGGCCTCGAATTTCTCGCCAGTGAGGTAGTAGATCTTGTCCTGACCTTCCTTGGCGCGTGCCAGGTACTCGGTCAGGCCGACAACCTGCTCGCCGTCGGTGCCATTGGTCGATGCGAAACGCAGCAGGCCGGCGATTTTCTCCTTGTTGGCGAAATCTTCTGCAGGGCCTTCCTTCATGACCTGGCCGAAGTTCTTCCAGAAGCCCTTGTATTGCTCAGGCTCGTTCTTCGCCAGTTTTTCCAGCATGTCCAGTACGCGCTTGGTCAGCGCCGACTTCATCGAGTCGATGATCGGGTCTTTCTGCAGGATTTCTCGCGACACGTTCAGCGACAGGTCGTTGGAGTCGACCACGCCCTTGATGAAGCGCAGGTACAGCGGCAGGAACGACTCGGCCTGATCCATGACGAACACGCGCTGCACGTACAGCTTCAGGCCTTTCGGCGCTTCGCGCTGGTACAGGTCGAACGGCGCACGGGCCGGTACGTAAAGCAGCGAGCTGTACTCGAGCTTGCCTTCGACCTTGTTGTGGCTCCAGCTCAACGGATTTTCGTAATCGTGAGCGATGTGCTTGTAGAACTCCTGGTATTCCTCGTCCTTGATCTCGGTGCGAGGACGGGTCCACAGGGCACTGGCGCGGTTGACGGTTTCCCATTCGACGGCAGGCTGCTCCTCGCCTTCGGTGGCGGCCACTTCTTTCGGCAACTCGATCGGCAAGGCAATGTGGTCGGAGTACTTCTTGATGATGTTGCGCAGGCGCCAGCCGTCGGCGAACTCGTCTTCCCCGGATTTCAGGTGCAACACGATGCGGGTGCCGCGCTCGGCCTTCTCGACGGTGGCGACTTCGAACTCGCCTTCGCCTTTCGACGACCAGTGCACGCCTTCACTGGCGGGCGCGCCGGCACGACGGCTGAACACGTCGACCTTATCGGCGACGATGAACGCCGAGTAGAAACCGACGCCGAACTGACCGATCAGGTGCGAATCCTTTTTCTGGTCGCCCGACAGGTTTTTCATGAAATCGGCGGTGCCGGACTTGGCGATGGTCCCCAGGTGGGTGATCACATCGTCACGGCTCATGCCGATACCGTTGTCTTCGAGGGTGACGGTTTTCGCGTCCTTGTCGAAGCTCACGCGGATTTTCAGTTCGGCGCCACCTTCCAGCAACTCGGGCTTGGACAGGGCTTCGAAACGTAATTTGTCGACAGCGTCAGAGGCGTTCGAGATCAATTCGCGAAGGAAGATTTCCTTGTTGGAATACAACGAATGGATCATGAGGTGCAGCAGTTGCTTCACCTCGGTCTGGAAGCCCAGGGTTTCCTTTTGAGTTTCCACACTCATGGTCATCAAACTCCAATCAGATGGCAGTGGCCGCGACCCGGAGGGTCGGCGGCGGGTTGTCATCAAGGTGGGGGCTACGATGAGGATTTCAAGGGCTCGTCGACTTTGAAATGGGCGCGGGCCGTGGCGATGGGTTCGGCTTCGGTGCTTTGCCAGGCGGTCACGGCCACGTTGGCCACACGACGCCCCTGCCGACACACCTGGCACCGGGCCCAGGTGTCGCGAAACTGCCCGGCACGCAGGTAATCCAGCGAAAAGTCGATGATTTTCGGCACGTCCGGTGAACCCGTGAGAATCAGCAAATGCAAGGCCGCCGACAGCTCCATGAACCCGGCTATTACCCCGCCATGGATCGCCGGCAATAAAGGGTTACCAATGTTGTCCCTGTTCGCCGGCAGACGAAACAACAGGTCATCACCGACCCGCGAGCACTCGACACCGATCAATTGGGCGTAGGGAATCAGTTGCAGCAGTGCGGCGTATTCCCCTTTCTCATGGGCCTGTTGCAGGTGTTCCGGGAGATTCTCGATCATTTCCCGGCTCCCGCGATGGTGCCGCCCAGTCCCTTGGCGCCCTTGACCCCTTTGCCCATGCGCATGAACGTACCCACGACGTGGGCGATGGGCTGCTCGGGATCATCCTGATAGGCGAACCCGCGGGCGAAAATCACATCCGTGGTCACCCGATAGCACTGAGCAAAGCCGTAGACATCTTTATGCGGCTCGGCGGCGTGCATGTAGTCGATGCGCAGGTCCAGGGTCGGGCACACCTCGAATTCAGGCAGCACGCAGAGTGTGGACATGCCGCAGGCAGTGTCCATCAACGACGTCAGTGCCCCGCCGTGGATGACGCCGGTCTGCGGATTTCCGACGATCTGCGGACTGTACGGCAGAATCACGGTGAGTCCTTCATTGCTGGCACTGTGCACGCGCAGCCCAAGCACCTGACAGTGTCGCAGCGCCGACAGGAATCGCGTTGCACGCTCAAAAACGGGGCTTTCGGCCATATCACAAGAACTCTTCTTAATAAGCAGACATTGCACTCGACGCGTTCGGTAAAAGTTCCCCACAGGGACAAACTTATATATCTGAACACTTTGAGGAACTTAAGCAGGATGGCCGCGTTCGAAAGGCCAGTAGATGATTTCCATAAGGAGAAACACCCCATGCGTAAGACTTTAGCTATTGCCTTGATGTTGACCGCTTCCCTCGGTCTCGCTGCCTGCGATAAAAAATCCGAGGACAAAGCTCAAGATGCCAACCAACACGCCGAGCAAGCTCAGGAAAAAATGAACGAGGCTCAGGATAAAGTGAACGAAGCAGCGAAAGAAAACGCCGAAGCTGCCAAAGATCAGGCTGAATCGAACGAAGCCGCTGCAAAAGAAGCGCCTAAAAACTAAAACAGTTTTCAGCGTGAAAAGGAAACCCGCCAACTGCGGGTTTTCTTTTATCTGTCATTGGCTCCGTTAGAGCAAAATAGTTCTAAAAGTCGGACTAATCATCAACAGTAACGAACACACTAACCCGATCAGCCATACCAGACTTCTCTGCCAGGCGAGATCACGCCAATAGCACAGCAAGTACAAGACGCGCGCAATCACGAAGATGATCGCCAGTGAATCAATCAGCCATCCCGCCGTCTGCGTGGTATGGGCCATCAATACCCCCACCGCAAACAATATGAACGCCTCGATACTGTTCTGATGCGCCGCCACCGCCCGGGCACCGAATCCGCTGAGTTGTGCCTGTTGCTGGCGTGGCAGGTGATTGTCATAACCCCCCTGCTCTTTCATGGCCTTGGTCACCGGCATACGGGCGATGTAGATCAGCAGGGCACTGATGAACACGCACCAGAATGGAATACTCATCAAGCGGCCTCTTTGTTGGCTTCAGGCAACGGCGCCTCTGTAGGGGTATAGACCATCACGTCGAGCACGTCGGAATGAAATTCCCGGCGATAGAGCACCAGTACCACGCCGGCGCTCATCAGCATGAACAGCCACGGGCTGATGAACCAGGCGAGCATGGTCATGCCGAAATAGTAGGAACGCAGGCCGAAGTTGAACTGGTTGGCGGCCATCGAGATCACTCGCGCCGCCCGGGCGGCGAAGGCCTTGCGCTCCTGCTCGGAGACGTGGCGCTCGCCGACCATCGGGGCCGAGCCCACCAGGATCGCGGCGAAGTTGTACTGGCGCATGCACCAGCTGAAGGTGAAGAACGCATAGACGAATACCAGCGCCAGGCACAGCAACTTGATTTCCGACATGCCCTGGGAGGCCTGTTGCACCATCGGGATATCGGCCAGCAACGACACCGCCCTTTCCGACGCCCCCAGCACCGTCAGGATACCGGCCAGGATAATCAGGGTACTGGAGGCGAAGAACGACGCGTTGCGCTCCAGATTGCCAATCACGCTGGCATCGGCAATACGGTTGTCGCGCAGGAGCATCCGGCGCATCCAGTCTTCACGGTACAGGTGCAGCACACTGGCCAGGCACGCGGTGTCGCGGCCCTTCCATGTCGCATAACGGGTGTAGCCACCCCAGCAGATGACGAACCAGGCGGCGGCGATAATATGGATCAGGTTGGCTTGGATGAACGACATGCAGGTCCTTGTGATGTGTAGATGGCGTACATGATCCCTTTGGGAGCGGGCTTGCTCGCGAAGAGGCCCCTTCAGGCAACCGGTGTATTGAATGTTATGCCCTCTTCGCGAGCAAGCCCGCTCCCATACTTGACCGGTGCTGGGCATGAAATTCAACCCAAAAAAATGCCCCGCATCGATTGATGCGGGGCATTTGTTTTTCTGCGTCCCCGTCATGACGGGAGCTGGCGCTTAAGCCATTGCTTCGGCGCGCTTGCCCAGCAGGCGGTCGCAAGCGACGGCGACCACCAGGGTCATGACCGACGGCACCAGCCAGGCCAGCCCCTGCTCGCTCAGCGGCAGGTTCGCCAGCTGCGCCGGCATCCAGTCCGCCAGGCCCGCGCCCTTGAGGGCATCGACCAGGCCGAAGAGGAACGACACCAGCATGACCGGACCGACAATACGCCCCTGCTCATGCCAGAAGTCCTTGCAGAAGCTCAGGGCGACCAGCGCGATGCACGGTGGGTAGATCGCGGTCAGTACCGGGATCGAGAACGCAATCAGCTTGGTGAGGCCCAGGTTGGACACCAGCAGGGAAAACGCTGCCAGGATAACGACCAGTGTCTTGTACGACAGAGGCAGGACGCGACTGAAGTACTCGGCGCAGGCACAGGTCAGGCCGACGGCTGTGACCAGGCACGCCAGCGAGATCAACACCGCGAGGAAGCCGCTGCCCAGCGAACCGAAGGTGTGCTGCACATAAGCATGCAGCACGGCTGCGCCATTGGTCGCGCCGGCTGCCACTTCATGGCTGCCCGAACCGAGACGGAACAGGCTGACGTACACCAGTGCCAGGCCGACACCGGCAATCAGGCCGGCAATCACCGCGTAACGTGTGATCAACACAGGGGACTCGACGCCACGGGAGCGGATGGCATTGACGATGACAATGCCGAACACCAGCGCACCCAGTGTATCCATGGTCAGGTAGCCATTGATGAACCCTTGGGAAAACGGCGCCGCCACATACTCGGGCGTGGCCACGCCGATGTCACCGGCGGGCAACGCAAACGCGGCGATGCCGAGAATGGCCAGGGCAATGATCTTCAGGGGTGCGAGGAAACGCCCGACGGTGTCCAGCAGGCGACCGGGATAGAGCGAGATGAAGAACACCAGCAGGAAGTACACCGCGCTATAGAGGAACAGTGCCAGCGGGCTCTCGCCGGTCAGCGGCGCCAGGCCGACCTCGAAAGACACGGTCGCGGTGCGTGGCGTTGCGAACAACGGTCCGACGGCGAGGTAGCAAGCTGCGGCGAGCAACCCACCGGCTATCTTGCCGATCGGACTGCTAAGGGCATCCATAGCCCCACCGACCTTGGCCAGGGCCACGACGGTGATCACCGGCAGACCGACGGCGGTGATCAGAAAGCCCAGCGCCGCCATCCAGACATGAGGTCCGGACTGCAAACCGACGATAGGCGGGAAGATGATGTTGCCAGCCCCGACAAACAGGGCAAATGTCATGAAACCAAGCGCCAGGATGTCCTGGCCTTTCAACACTTTCATTAAGGAAACCACACTACTGAATCGGAATTTAGAGAGGGATTTCCCTATGGGTGAGGGAAATGCTGTCGGTCCGTATGGGACCGACCCGTTTGGCGTACAGCGGCCTTGTGGGCTGCGGACGCTAAAATGGCGGCTAGCCTAACGAATTTGGGCGAATAACGCACTGTTAGAGGGCGAACATTCCGATCTGCGACATCTTTGTGTCGCGTTTCAGTATGTAAAAAGTCTTTGCTTGACCGTTCGCTTTCGCGATCAGGCGCGCTCCCACCCTGGAACTGCCAGCGAACGCGGGAGCAGGTCTGTAACGCAAGAACGACAAAGGCCACCCGAAGGTGGCCTTTGTTGGATGAAGCGTCAGTTAAGCGCGAGGCTTACTTGACAGCCCAACCGGTCAGCTCGGCCAGGGCGTTGCCGATGTCTGCCAGCGAACGCACGGTTTTTACGCCTGCGTCTTGCAGAGCAGCGAATTTCTCGTCTGCAGTGCCTTTGCCGCCAGAGATGATTGCGCCAGCATGGCCCATGCGCTTGCCCGGAGGAGCAGTCACACCTGCGATGTAGGAAACAACCGGCTTGGTCACGTGTGCCTTGATGTAGGCAGCCGCTTCTTCTTCAGCCGAACCGCCGATCTCGCCGATCATGACGATCGCTTCGGTCTTCGGGTCTTCCTGGAACAGCTTCAGGATGTCGATGAAGTTCGAACCCGGGATCGGGTCACCGCCGATGCCGACGCAGGTCGACTGACCGAAACCGGCGTCAGTGGTCTGCTTCACAGCTTCGTAGGTCAGGGTGCCGGAACGGGAAACGATACCGACCTTGCCTGGCAAGTGAATGTGACCTGGCATGATGCCGATCTTGCATTCGCCTGGAGTGATCACGCCTGGGCAGTTAGGGCCGATCAGGGTAACACCCAGCTCGTCGCACTTGACCTTGGCATCCAGCATGTCCAGGGTAGGAATGCCTTCGGTGATGCAGACGATCAGCTTGATGCCGCCGAAAGCAGCTTCCAGGATCGAGTCCTTGCAGAAAGGAGCCGGAACGTAGATCACGCTGGCGGTGGCGCCAGTGGCAGCTACGGCGTCTTTCACGGTGTTGAACACTGGCAGGCCCAGGTGCTCGGTGCCGCCTTTGCCCGGCGTTACACCGCCGACCATCTGGGTGCCGTACTCGATGGCTTGCTGGGTGTGGAAGCTACCTTGCGAACCGGTGATACCCTGGCAGATAACTTTGGTGTCTTTATTGATCAGGACGCTCATTACTTGCCCTCCGCAGCTTTAACGACTTGTTGAGCAGCGTCGGTCAGGCTGGTAGCAGCGATGATGTTCAAACCGCTTTCTGCCAGTACTTTAGCGCCCAGTTCAGCGTTGTTGCCTTCAAGACGAACAACAACCGGGATTTTCACGCCGACTTCTTTCACTGCACCGATGATGCCTTCGGCAATCATGTCGCAACGAACGATGCCGCCGAAGATGTTAACCAGTACTGCAGCGACGTTGGTGTCGGACAGAATGATCTTGAATGCTTCGGTAACGCGTTCTTTGGTAGCACCGCCGCCCACGTCGAGGAAGTTGGCTGGCTTGCCGCCATGCAGGTTGACGATGTCCATGGTACCCATGGCCAGGCCAGCACCGTTGACCATGCAACCGATGTTGCCTTCCAGCGCTACATAGTTCAGTTCGAACTTGGCAGCGTGCGCTTCGCGCGGATCGTCCTGCGACGGATCGTGGAAAGTCTTCAGCTTGGGCTGACGGTACATGGCGTTGGCGTCGATGTTGATCTTGGCGTCCAGGCAGTGCAGATCGCCGTCAGCCTTGATCACCAGCGGGTTCACTTCCAGCAGGGCCAGATCGTGATCCTGGAACAGTTTGGCCAGACCTACGAAGATCTTGGCGAACTGGGCAACTTGCTTGCCTTCCAGGCCCAGTTGGAATGCCAGCTCGCGACCCTGGAATGGCTGAGCGCCAACCAGTGGATCGATAGTGGCCTTGAGAATTTTTTCTGGAGTGTCGTGAGCGATTTTTTCGATGTCCACGCCACCTTCGGTGGAAGCCATGAACACGATGCGACGGCTCGAACGGTCAACGACAGCGCCCAGGTACAGCTCTTTAGCGATATCAGTGCACGATTCAACCAGGATCTTGGTGACAGGCTGACCATTGGCGTCAGTCTGGTAAGTCACCAGACGCTTGCCCAGCCACTGCTGTGCGAAGGCTTTGGCGTCTTCTTTGTTGCGAACCAGCTTGACGCCGCCCGCTTTACCGCGACCACCGGCGTGAACCTGGGCTTTGACAACCCATTCGCTGCCGCCGATTTTGTCGCAAGCTTCTGCTGCTGCTTCCGGGGTGTCTACCGCGTAACCGGTGGATACTGGCAGGCCGTACTCAGCGAACAGCTGCTTACCCTGATACTCGTGAAGATTCATGCTTATTACCGTCTTCGTTAGGTACTGCGCATTCGGTGCTGCACTCGATCGAGTGCCGCACCACCTGTGACTGCTGCTTGCGTAGCCGGGCTACGCAAGACTGCGTCCAGCGGATATTCCGCGGTGAGTCTTGCACGCAAGGCTCACGACGGGCCAAACCGCCGTGGTTTCTTATTGTTCCTTCGCTTAACGCTTCTTGCGGTTGGCGATGTGGATGGCGCCGCCATTCACAGCCAAAGCTGCTTCGTGCAAGGCTTCGGACAGGGTCGGATGGGAGAAAACCATCATGCCCAGGTCTTCAGCGCTGGTGCCGAATTCCATCGCGATCGCGCCTTGCTGAACCAGTTCTGCAGCGCTTGGGCCAATCACGTGGACGCCCAATACACGGTCAGTCTTGGCATCGGCGATGACCTTGACGAAACCACCGGTATCGTTGGCGGCCATGGCGCGGCCGGAGGCTGCGAACGGGAAGCTGCCGACGTTAACTTCTACGCCTTCAGCTTTCAAGGCCTGTTCGGTTTTCCCGACCCATGCGATTTCCGGGTGAGTATAAATAACCGAAGGGATCAGGTCATAGTTCATCTGGGCTTTGTGGCCCTTGATGCGCTCGACGACCATGATGCCTTCTTCCGAGGCCTTGTGCGCCAGCATCATGCCGCGAACCACGTCACCGATGGCGAAAACGCCCGGTACGCTGGTCGCGCAGTGGTCGTCGACGAACACGAAACCACGCTCGTCGATGTTCACGCCACTGTCGGTAGCCAACAGATCAGTGGTCACTGGACGGCGACCAACGGCTACGATCAGCTTGTCGAAAGTAATGGTCTGTTCGCCATTGGCGTCGGTGTAGTTCACCACGACTTCTTCGCCGTTCACTTTCGAACCGGTTACGCGAGCACCCAGCTTGATGTCCAGGCCCTGTTTGGTCAGGGTTTTCAGCGCTTCCTTGGAAACGGCGGTGTCCGCCGCCATCAGGAAGGTGTCCAGGGCTTCCAGGACAGTCACTTCTGCGCCCAGACGCGACCATACCGAACCCAGTTCCAAGCCGATGACGCCGGCGCCGATCACACCCAAACGCTTAGGCACGGTCTGGAATTCCAGGGCACCGGTGGAATCAACGATGACTTTCTGGTCAACAGGAGCCGGCGGAATGTCGATCGGACGGGAGCCGGAGGCCAGGATCACGTTCTCGGCTTCGATGACTTCAACCGAACCGTCAGGCTTGGTGACTTCGACTTTCTTGCCGGCCAGCAGCTTGCCGTGGCCCTGGATCGAAGTGACGCCATTGGCCTTGAACAGGGTGGCAACACCGCCGGTCAGGTTCTTGACGATACCGGCCTTGCGGCCAACCATCGCAGCGACGTCCATTTTGACTTCGCCCGTGGAGATACCGTGGACATTGAAGCTTTCTTTCGCTTCCTTGTATTTCCACGAGCTGTCCAGCAGCGCCTTGGATGGAATGCAGCCGACGTTCAGGCAGGTGCCGCCCAGGGCCAGTTTGCCCTCGCCATCGGTGTATTTCTCGATGCAGGCAGTGGAGAGACCCAACTGCGCGGCCTTGATGGCGGCCACGTAGCCGCCAGGGCCCGCACCAATCACTACTACGTCAAATTTCTGCGACATTCAAAAAATCCTCTTTAGCGAAAAGCTTCAAGCCACAGGCTGCAAGCCAGGCTGCCGTTTCAGGCAGCTCGACGCTTGCAGCCCGTGGCTGCTTCTATCAGATATCCAGCAACAGACGAGCCGGATCTTCCAGCAGGTTCTTGATGGTCACCAGGAAGGTTACAGCTTCTTTGCCATCGATCAGACGGTGATCGTAGGACAGCGCCAGGTACATCATCGGACGGATAACGACCTGGCCGTTGATTGCCATAGGACGCTGGATGATGTTGTGCATGCCCAGAATCGCAGCCTGCGGCGGGTTGACGATCGGAGTCGACATCATCGAACCGAAGGTACCACCGTTGGTGATGGTGAACGTACCACCGGTCATCTCTTCCATCGACAGTTTGCCGTCACGGGCTTTCTTGCCGAAAGTCGCGATGCCGCCTTCGATTTCAGCCAGGCTCATCAGTTCGGCGTTACGCAGAACCGGTACGACCAGGCCACGATCGCTGGACACGGCAACACCGATGTCGGCGTAGCCGTGGTAAACGATGTCGGCACCGTCGATCGAGGCGTTCACGGCCGGGAAGCGTTTCAGCGCTTCGGTGGCGGCTTTCACGAAGAACGACATGAAGCCCAGGCGCACGCCGTTGTGGGACTTCTCGAACAGGTCCTTGTACTTCGAACGCAGGGCCATGACTTCGGTCATGTCGACTTCGTTGAAAGTGGTCAGCATCGCCATGTTCGATTGAGCTTCAACCAGACGCTCGGCAACCTTGGCACGCAGGCGGGTCATTGGAACGCGTTTTTCAACGCGATCACCGGCAGCGAAGACCGGAGCAGCAGCGGCAGGTGCGGCAGCCTTGGCAGGCGCGGCGGCTGGAGCGGCCTTCTTGGCGGCAACGGCTGCAACCACGTCTTCCTTGGTCACGCGACCGCCTTTGCCGGTACCGGCAACGGAAGCGATGTTGATGCCGTTTTCTTCAGCCAGCTTGCGAGCAGCCGGTGCAGCGACAGGATCGTCTTCGCCTTCGGCAGCAGGAGCAGCTGCCTGGGCAGCGGCCGGTGCGGCAGCGGCGGCAGGAGCAGCGGCAGCCGCGCCACCTTCAACGATCGAGCCCAGCACTTCGTCGGACAGAACGGTGTCGCCTTCGTTCTTGACGATTGCGCCCAGCACGCCGTCAGCAGTCGCCAGCACTTCCAGTACGACCTTGTCGGTTTCGATGTCGACGATCAGTTCGTCGCGCTTGACGGCGTCGCCCGGTTGCTTGTGCCAGGTGGCAACGGTGCCATCGGCAACCGATTCCGGGAAAGTGGGGGCTTTGATCTCGATAGCCATTATCTGTGGTTCCTTAAATTCGGTTTCAGGTGCGCGAAGGCGTTAAACAGTAAAGGCAGCTTGCAGCAATTGTTCCTGCTGCTCGGCGTGCATCGATGCGTAACCGCATGCCGGTGCAGCAGAAGCCTCGCGGCCCGCGTACT
Organism: Pseudomonas sp. IT-P12; assembly: GCF_949767465.1. Taxonomy (NCBI): domain Bacteria; kingdom Pseudomonadati; phylum Pseudomonadota; class Gammaproteobacteria; order Pseudomonadales; family Pseudomonadaceae; genus Pseudomonas; species Pseudomonas sp. IT-P12. Next base: position 827,252 of record NZ_CATKPY010000021.1, read on the forward strand.
CGAGTACGAGAGACTTGTTGAGGTTGCCGATGCTGCGACGCATGTGGTGTTGGCTGCAGTACCAGGCACCCTGGTTCATCGGCTCTTCCTGGCACCAAACGGCATTCTTGACGTTGGTGTAAGGAGCCAGGACTTCTTTCAAGTCGTCCTCAGGGAATGGGTACAGCTGCTCGATACGCACGATGGCGATATCGTCACGGCCTTCGGCACGGCGTTTTTCCAGCAGGTCGTAGTAGACCTTGCCGCTACACAGAACAACGCGCTCGACCTTTTTCGGGTCCAGGGCATCGATTTCCGGGATAACGGTCTGGAACGAACCTTCGGCCAGATCTTCCAGGGTCGAGATGGCCAGCTTGTGACGCAGCAGCGACTTCGGAGTCAGGACAACCAGTGGCTTGCGCAGCGGGCGAATCACCTGACGGCGCAGCAAGTGGTAGATCTGAGCCGGGGTCGTCGGCATGCACACCTGAATGTTGTGCTCGGCGCACAGCTGCAGGTAACGCTCCAGACGAGCCGAGGAGTGCTCCGGCCCCTGACCTTCATAACCGTGCGGCAGCAGCATGGTCAGACCGCACAGACGGCCCCACTTGTGCTCGCCGCTGGTGATGAACTGGTCGATGACCACCTGGGCACCGTTGGCGAAGTCGCCGAACTGGGCTTCCCAGATAACCAGGGCGTTCGGCGTGGTAGTCGAGTAACCGTACTCGAATGCCAGTACCGCTTCTTCGGACAGGAACGAGTCGTACAGGTCGAAACGTGGCTGGCCGTTGTACAGGTTTTGCAGCGGGATGTAGGTGCCCGCGTCTTTCTGGTTGTGCAAGACAGCGTGACGGTGCGAGAACGTACCGCGACCGATGTCCTGACCCGTCATGCGGATCGGGTGCCCTTCGAATGCCAGGGTCGCGTACGCCATGGTTTCGGCATAACCCCAGTTGATCGGCAGGCCGCCGGCTTGCATCTTCTGACGGTCTTCGTAAATCTTGGCAACCTGGCGCTGGACGACGAAGCCTTCTGGAATTTCCAGCAGCTTGGCGGACAGTTCCTGCAAGGTCTTGAGGTCGAAGCGAGTGTCGTGACGCGCAGTCCAGGCGTGGCCCAGATACGGACGCCAGTCCACGAACAGCTCTTTGTTCGGCTCCTTGACCAGGCTTTTCACCACGTGCAGACCGTTGTCCAGCGCGTTGCGGTATTCGTCTACCTTCGCCTGTACACGTTCTGCGTCCAGCACACCGGCCTGGGTCAGACGATCGGCATACAGCTCACGGGTCGTGCGCTGTTTGGTGATCTGCTGATACATCAGAGGCTGGGTACCGCTTGGCTCGTCGGCCTCGTTGTGGCCGCGACGACGGTAGCAGACCAGGTCGATCACGACGTCACGCTTGAACTGCATGCGGTAATCGATGGCCAGCTGGGTCACGAACAATACCGCTTCCGGATCATCGCCATTCACATGGAGGATCGGGGCCTGGATCATTTTCGCAACGTCGGTCGCGTACTCGGTGGAACGCGAGTCCAGCGGGTTGCTGATGGTGAAACCGACCTGGTTGTTGATCACGATGTGCACAGTGCCGCCGGTCTTGAAACCGCGGGTCTGGGACATCTGGAAGGTTTCCATGACCACGCCCTGACCTGCGAAGGCAGCGTCACCGTGGATGGAAATCGGCAGAACCTTCTCACCGGTCGGGTCGTTACGACGATCCTGACGGGCGCGAACCGAACCTTCGACCACTGGAGAAACGATTTCCAGGTGGGACGGGTTGAATGCCATCGCCAGGTGGACTTCACCACCGGTGGTCATGACGTTGGACGAGAAGCCCTGGTGATATTTAACGTCACCGGAACCCAGCTCGACCTTCTTCTTGCCTTCGAACTCGTCGAACAGCTCGCGCGGGTTCTTGCCGAAGGTGTTGACCAGCACGTTCAGACGACCACGGTGGGCCATGCCGATGACGATTTCCTTGGTGCCGTAGGAACCGGAACGCTGGATCAGTTCGTCGAGCATCGGAATCAGGCTTTCGCCGCCTTCCAGACCGAAACGCTTGGTGCCCGGGTATTTGGTGCCCAGGTATTTCTCAAGGCCTTCACCGGCGGTGACGCGCTCAAGCAGGTGGCTCTTGATGTCCGCGGAGTACGTTGGACGGCCACGTACGCTTTCCAGACGCTGCTGGAACCACTGGCGCTGCTCGGAATCGGTGATGTGCGTAAATTCAGCGCCGATGGTGCGGCAATATGTCTGCTGCAACGCTTCGTGAATTTCGCGTAGGCTCGCCTCCTCTTTGCCGATGAACAGGTCGCCGGCACGGAAGGTCGTATCAAGATCGGCATTGGTCAAGCCGTAGTGATTGATCGACAGGTCTGCTGGTGCAGGACGCTGCCACAGCCCCAGCGGGTCAAGCTGGGCTGCCTGGTGGCCACGCATACGGTAGGCCTGGATCAATCGCAGCACTTCAACTTGCTTCTTCTCGTGCTCACTGCTCACGCTCCCGGCGGAAACCGGTTGGGCGCGGCGCTGGTTCTTTGCCAGCAAGACGAAATGATCGCGAATTGTCGAGTGCGAAACATCGGTGGCAGAGTTGCCTTCGGTCGGCAACTTCTGAAAGTAGGTGCGCCACTCTTCTGGCACAGCGTTAGGGTCGTGCAGGTAGAGCTCATAAAGCTCTTCCACATAGGCAGCGTTACCTCCGGAAAGGTAGGCGCTGTTCCACATGCGCTGCATCACGCTTTCTTGCATGCTTGGTCACCCTCGGTTAGGGGAACACCACCGGCGTCGACACCGAGCAAACTTGCAGAAGTCCGAATGCAGCGACCAAAACAAGCCACCTAGGATCACGCTGATAGTCCGGGTACCAGCCCGGATGCCCCTGCTTGTCTCATTTCTTCAAAATAAGAGCCGCAGCTTTGCAAGCTGCTGCTCAGGTTAAAACTACGGCGCCGGTTGAAGCCTGCGCCGTAGCATCCACGGGTACAGCGGTCCTACGGGTACAGCAGCTGAATCACACGCCGCTTTGCAGCAACATGTTACGTACGTGACCGATGGCCTTAGTCGGGTTCAGGCCTTTCGGACAGACGTTGACGCAGTTCATGATCCCGCGGCAGCGGAATACGCTGAACGGGTCATCCAGCGAAGCCAGACGCTCGGCAGTCTTGGTGTCACGGCTGTCTGCCAGGAAGCGATACGCTTGCAGCAGAGCAGCTGGACCCAGGAACTTGTCGGGGTTCCACCAGAAGGACGGGCAAGAGGTCGAGCAGCAGGCACACAGGATGCACTCGTACAGACCGTCGAGCTTTTCACGCTCTTCAGGGGACTGCAGACGCTCGATGGCCGGAGCCGGCGTGTCGTTCTGCAGGTATGGCTTAACCTTCTCGTATTGCTTGTAGAAGATGCTCATATCGACGACCAGGTCACGGATAACCGGCAAACCTGGCAGAGGACGAACGATCAACTTGTTACCTTTTACAACGGCAGACAGCGGCGTGATGCAGGCCAGGCCGTTCTTGCCGTTGATGTTCATGCCGTCGGAACCGCAGACGCCTTCACGACAGGAACGACGGTAGGAAAACCCTTCGTCCTGCTCTTTGATCAGCGCGAGCACGTCCAGCACCATCAGGTCCTTACCACCGGTATCGACCTGGAATTCCTGCATGAACGGCGCAGCGTCCTGATCAGGGTTGTAGCGATAAACACTGACTTGCAACATGGCGGTCACCCTTAATAAGTCCGGACTTTAGGTTCGAAAGTCGGAACAGTCTTCGGCGAGAAGTTCACGGCACGCTTGGCAACGCGTTTCTCACCCGGGAAGTACAAGGTGTGGCACAGCCAGTTTTCGTCGTCACGGTCTTCGAAGTCTTCACGGGCGTGAGCACCGCGGGACTCTTTACGTACTTCGGCAGCGATGGCGGTAGCTTCAGCCACTTCCAGCAGGTTTTGCAGTTCCAGCGCTTCGATACGAGCCGTGTTGAACGCTTGCGACTTGTCGTTGATCTTGACGTTGGCAATGCGTTGACGCAGTTCGGCCAGCTGGGCGATACCCTTCTGCATGTATTCGCCGGTACGGAATACACCGAAGTAGTTCTGCATGCAGCTTTGCAGCTCGCGGCGCAGGGTCGCGACGTCTTCGCCATCGGTGCGCTCGTTCAGGGCGGACAGACGGGCCAGAGCGGTCTTGATGTTTTCCTCGGTGGCGTCGTCGTACTCGATACCGTCGGTCAGCGCCTTTTCCAGGTGCAGGCCGGCAGCACGGCCGAAGACCACCAGGTCGAGCAGCGAGTTGCCGCCCAGGCGGTTGGCACCGTGAACCGATACGCAAGCCACTTCGCCTACAGCGAACAGGCCCGGGATAATGGTGTCGACGCCTTCGCCGTTCTGGGTGATCGCCTGGCCGTGAATGTTGGTGGCAACGCCGCCCATCATGTAGTGGCAGGTTGGAACAACCGGAACCGGGGCAACCACCGGGTCAACGTGAGCAAACGTTTTCGACAGTTCGCAAATGCCTGGCAGACGGCTGTGCAACACTTCCTCGCCCAGGTGGTCGAGTTTGAGCATTACGTGGTCGCCATTCGGACCGCAACCGTTACCGGCGATGATTTCCTTGACCATCGAGCGGGCAACCACGTCACGACCAGCCAGGTCTTTCGCGTTCGGCGCATAACGCTCCATGAAACGCTCACCGTGCTTGTTGATCAGGTAACCACCTTCACCACGGCAACCTTCGGTCACCAGTACACCGGCGCCGGCGATACCGGTCGGGTGGAACTGCCACATTTCGATGTCTTGTACCGGTACACCTGCACGCAGAGCCATGCCGACGCCGTCACCGGTGTTGATCAGGGCGTTGGTGGTCGACGCGTAGATACGGCCGGCACCGCCGGTCGCCAGCACGGTGGCTTTCGAACGGATGTAGGTGGTTTCGCCGGTTTCGATGCAGATGGCGATAACGCCGACGAACGCGCCGTCGTCATTCTTCACCAGATCGACAGCGTAGTACTCGTTCAGGAACGTGGTACCGGCTTTCAGGTTGCCCTGATAAAGGGTGTGCAGCAGCGCGTGACCGGTACGGTCGGATGCTGCGCAGGTACGGGCAGCCTGGCCGCCTTTACCGTAGTCCTTGGACTGGCCACCGAACGGACGCTGATAGATGCGGCCGGTTTCGGTACGGGAGAATGGCAGACCCATGTGGTCCAGCTCGAATACGGCAGCCGGGCCTTCCTGACACATGTATTCGATAGCGTCCTGGTCACCGATGTAGTCGGAGCCCTTGACGGTATCGTACATGTGCCAGCGCCAGTCATCGTTCGGATCCGCCGACGCGATGGCGCAGGTGATGCCGCCCTGTGCCGAAACGGTGTGCGAACGGGTCGGGAACACCTTGGTGATCACGGCAGTCTTGTGACCGCCCTGTGCCAGTTGCAGCGCTGCGCGCATGCCGGCGCCGCCGCCACCAATGATGATGGCGTCGAAAGAAATCGTTGGAATGTTAGCCATGACTCAGATACCCCAGAGAATCTGCACACCCCAGACGAAGTAAGCGAACATCGCAACGCCGCATACTGCCTGGAAAAGGAAACGTATTGCAGTCGCGGACTTGCCGAACGCCATTGGCGTCAGGTAGTCGGTCGCGATGGTCCACATGCCGACCCAGGCGTGAGCGCCGAGGGCAACGAGGGCCAGGAGACTGAAGATACGCATCCAGTTGCTGGCGAACAGTTCATGCCATTGGGCGTAGCCGATGCCAGGGTGGGCAACGACGTATCCGATCAGGAAAATGAAGTAAGCCGCGAGAACGACCGCAGACACACGTTGCGCCATCCAGTCATAGAGGCCCGAACGCGACAGGTTCGTGACGTTAGTTACCATATCCAAACTCCTGCCAGAACGATTACCACCACGGAAACGGCGATAACGATTTTCGAGCCCAGCTTGCCGCCTTCCAGCGTCTCACCGATGCCCATGTCCATGATCAAGTGGCGCACGCCGGCTACCAGGTGATACAGCAGAGCGGACAGGATGCCCCAAATCACTAGCTTGGCTAGCGGACTGGTCAGACACGCTTTCACCTGGCCGAAGCCTTCCTCGGAGCTCAGCGACTTGTCCAATGCGTAAAGCATGATGGCAAGGCACACGAAGAGGATGACACCGGAAATACGGTGAAGAATGGACGTGTAAGCAGTGACTGGGAGTTTGATGGTCCTTAGGTCTAGGTTTACAGGTCGTTGGCTTTTCACGGCTTTTTTTTCACACTGAAGAGCCCCTAACAATCAGGGCAAAGTTGTTGGGGAGTGCACTGGTCAGGTAACCACCACCCAGGGAGGCGACCCCCAATAACGCAAGCCCAAAAGCCCTTGGCGGTCGGTGGCCGAGTATAGACAGTTAGGCTACTAATGACAACGCGTTCACCTTCCCCTAATAGCGGATTGCGCAAGTTGGATAAAAGGCGTAAATGGCAGTCAATTTCGAGGAAAAAGTCCGGTTAAAGCCTTCTGGGGCAAGACTTTAGGCAAATTGACATTCGAATTTATCTCACTATAGTGGTGCGGGCCCTGCGTGGGGGGTCTGTCTGATGATTTCAAGCATAAATAGGAGGCCACATGGCTGACAAAAAAGCGCAGTTGATCATCGAGGGCGCAGCCCCCGTCGAGCTGCCCATTTTAACCGGCACCGTTGGTCCCGATGTTATCGACGTACGGGGCCTGACGGCCACGGGCCGTTTCACCTTTGACCCTGGTTTCATGTCGACCGCCTCCTGCGAGTCGAAGATCACCTATATCGACGGCGACAACGGCATCCTGCTGCACCGCGGCTACCCGATCGAACAACTGGCTGAAAAGTCGGACTACCTGGAAACCTGCTACCTGTTGCTCAACGGCGAATTGCCGACCGCAGATCAGAAGGCCCAGTTCGTCAGCACCGTCAAGAACCACACCATGGTTCACGAGCAGTTGAAGACGTTTTTCAACGGTTTCCGCCGCGACGCCCACCCGATGGCCGTCATGTGCGGCGTAGTCGGCGCCCTCTCCGCCTTCTACCACGACTCCCTGGACATCAATAACCCGCAGCATCGCGAAATCTCCGCGATCCGTCTGGTTGCCAAGATGCCGACCCTGGCAGCGATGGTTTACAAGTACTCCATGGGCCAACCCATGATGTACCCGCGCAACGACCTGTCGTATGCGGAAAACTTCCTGCACATGATGTTCAACACCCCGTGCGAGATCAAACCGATCAGCCCGGTGCTCGCCAAGGCCATGGACCGGATCTTCATCCTCCATGCCGACCACGAGCAGAACGCTTCGACCTCCACCGTGCGCCTGGCAGGCTCTTCGGGTGCCAACCCGTTCGCCTGTATCGCCGCCGGCATCGCTGCACTGTGGGGCCCTGCCCACGGCGGTGCGAACGAAGCCGTGTTGACCATGCTCGATGAAATCGGCGATGTCTCGAACATCGACAAGTTCATCGCCAAGGCCAAGGACAAGAACGATCCGTTCAAGCTGATGGGCTTCGGTCACCGCGTTTACAAGAACCGCGACCCACGCGCCACCGTCATGAAGCAGACCTGCGACGAAGTGTTGAAGGAACTGGGCATCAATAACGATCCGCAACTCGAACTGGCCATGCGCCTGGAAGAGATCGCCCTGACCGACCCGTACTTCATCGAGCGCTCGCTGTACCCGAACGTCGACTTCTACTCGGGGATCATCCTCAAGGCGATCGGCATCCCAACCAGCATGTTCACCGTGATCTTCGCCCTGGCGCGGACCGTCGGCTGGATCTCCCACTGGAAGGAAATGCTCTCCAGCCCGTACAAGATTGGCCGTCCGCGCCAGCTGTACACCGGCTACGAGTCGCGTGACATCACCAAGCTGGAAGACCGCAAGTAAGACCTGTCTTGCTCTAGCGCGCTGAGTTGCACCGGAAACGGCCTCTGCTTTTTATATAAGCAGGAGGCCGTTTTTGTTTGTGGCAGGCTTGCCTGACCCCTTGGGGGAGCGAGCGCGCCCCGGTGAGCGCCCAGGCAACACCACCCCATCGTTACCCCCATCGCGAGCAGGCTCGCTCCCACAGGGGGCAGGTCAGGCCAAAGCCAAGCCAAGCCAAAGCCAAAGCCAGTCAATCTCGCTGCCACAGGTATCGCGCACAAAAAAAGCCCCGGTCTCTCGACCGGGGCATTTCTTCAAACGTTGCTATCTGAACAACAGCGTCAAGCTTAGTGAGAAACCGCCCCACTCGCGCCCAGACCGGTCTGCGAGCGAACGAATTGCGGGAAGAACAGCGCCCGCTCGTTGTCGGCTGCAGTCGATTTGTCGGTGATCGAGAAGAACCAGATCCCCACGAAGGCAATGATCATCGAGAACAGTGCTGGGTACTCATACGGGAAGATAGCCTTCTCGTGATGCAGGATCTGCACCCAGATGGTCGGGCCGAGGATCATCAGGCCAACGGCACTGATCAGGCCCAGCCAGCCGCCAATCATCGCACCGCGGGTGGTCAGCTTCTTCCAGTACATGGAAAGCAGCAGGACCGGGAAGTTGCAACTTGCCGCGATGGAGAACGCCAGGCCCACCATGAACGCGATGTTCTGGCTTTCGAACAGGATACCCAGACCGATCGCCAGCACCGCCAGGGTGATGGTGGTGATTTTCGAGACGCGGATTTCATCCTTCTCGTTGGCCTTGCCTTTCTTGATCACGCTGGCATACAGGTCGTGAGACACCGCCGATGCACCGGCCAGGGTCAGACCGGCAACCACCGCCAGAATGGTCGCGAACGCTACCGCCGAGATGAAGCCCAGGAAGATGCTGCCACCCACGGCGTTAGCCAGGTGCACCGCCGCCATGTTGTTGCCGCCCAACAGCGCGCCCGCTGCATCCTTGAACGCAGGGTTGGTGCTGACCAGCAGGATCGCGCCGAAACCGATGATGAAGGTCAGGATGTAGAAGTAACCAATGAAGCCGGTTGCGTACAGCACGCTCTTGCGCGCTTCCTTTGCGTCACTCACGGTGAAGAAGCGCATCAGGATATGCGGCAGGCCAGCAGTACCGAACATCAGGGCCAGGCCCAGGGAGAACGCGGAGATCGGATCCTTCACCAGGCCGCCCGGGCTCATGATCGCCTCACCTTTGGGGTGAACCTTGATCGCCTCGGAGAACAGCGTGCTGAAGTCGAAGTTCACGTGCTTCATCACCATCAGCGCCATGAAGGAAGCGCCGGACAGCAACAGCACAGCCTTGATGATCTGCACCCAGGTGGTTGCCAGCATGCCGCCGAACAGCACGTAGGCACACATCAGGATGCCGACCAGGATCACCGCAATATGGTAATCGAGACCGAACAGCAGCTGGATCAGCTTGCCGGCACCGACCATTTGCGCGATCAGGTAGAAGGCCACCACCACCAGCGAACCGCAGGCGGACAGCGAGCGGATCTGGGTTTGCCCCAGGCGATAGGACGCCACGTCGGCAAAGGTGTATTTGCCCAGGTTACGCAGGCGCTCGGCGATCAGAAACAGAATGATCGGCCAGCCCACCAGGAAGCCGATCGAGTAGATCAGGCCGTCGTAGCCGGAGGTGAACACCAGCGCGGAGATCCCCAGGAAGGACGCCGCGGACATGTAGTCACCGGCAATCGCCAGACCGTTCTGGAAACCGGTGATCTTGCCACCCGCCGCGTAGTAGTCGGCGGCCGAGTTGTTTTTCTTGGATGCCCAGTAGGTGATGTACAACGTTGCGCCAACGAAGGCCACGAACATCAGGATCGCGGCAACGTTCAGCGGTTGTTTCTGTACGGCGCCGGTCAGGGCGTCAGCCGCCCAGGCCCCCGGTGCGAATGCTGCGATGCTCAATAGAGCCATTAGACGCCGGATCATTGCTGAGCCTCCTTGAGAATCGCATTGTTCAGGTCGTCGAATTCGCCATTGGCGCGTCGAACATAGATGCCGGTCAGGACGAAGGCCGAGAGAATCAGCCCGACACCGATCGGTATACCCCAGGTAATGGATGACTCAGGACTGATCTTGGCCCCCAGCACGTGCGGTCCATAGGCGATCAAAAGGATGAATCCGGAGTAAAGCCCAAGCATGATCGCCGATAGAATCCAGGCGAACCTTTCTCGCTTGCTAACCAGCTCCTTGAAGCGCGGGCTGTTTTGAATCGAGAGGTAAATGCTGTCGTTCATTGTTTTTATCCTCGCAGCACAGATTATTGTTGGAACACTACCCACTCTATTCGGCTGCGAGCCGGGTTCCAGACGACCTTAGTCTTAGAACGCCATGACGTTTTCGCCAATTTCCAGCATGACGAAACAAATGTGGGAGCGAGCCTGCTGGCGAAGGCATCCTGTCAACCAACATCGCTGTCGACTGGCAGGCCGCTATCGCGAGCAGGCTCGCTCCCACAGTGAAACGCTTGTTGTGTTTATTTGATCCAGTCAGCCACGCGATCCGGGTGCTTGGCTACCCAGTCCTTCGCGGCGGCGTCAGGCTTGGCGCCTTCCTGGATGGCCAGCATGACTTCACCGATTTCGTCCTTCGAAGCCCACTGGAAGTTCTTCAGGAACTTGGCCACTTCCGGTGCCTTGGCATCCAGTTCCTTGCTGCCGATGCTGTTCACGGTTTCAGCCGCGCCGTACACGCCTTTCGGGTCTTCCAGGAAGCGCAGTTTCCACTTGGCGAACATCCAGTGTGGCACCCAACCGGTCACGGCGATGGATTCGTTCTTCTTCTCGGCACGGGTCAGCTCGGCAATCATGCCGGCGCCGGAACTGGCCTTGAGTTGATAACCGGTCAGGTCGTAATCCTTGATCGCCTGCTCGGTCTTGAGCATCACGCCTGAGCCGGCGTCGATGCCGACTATGCGTTTCTTGAAGCTGTCATCGGTCTTCAGGTCTTCAAGCGACTTGGCCTTGACGTACTCCGGCACGATCAGGCCGATTTTGGCGTCCTTGAAGTTCGGGCCGTAGTCAACGACCTGATCCTTGTTCTTCGCCCAGTAATCGCCATGGGTCACTGGCAGCCACGCCGACAACATGGCGTCCAGTTTGCCGGTCGCCACGCCCTGCCACATGATCCCGGTGGCCACGGCCTGGAGCTTCACGTCATAGCCGAGCTTCTGCTTGATCACTTCGGCCGCCACATGAGTGGTCGCGACGCTGTCGGACCAGCCGTCAACGTAACCGATGCTCAGGGTCTTGGTTTCTGCGCTGGCGAATGTCGAGCCCATCGCAAGTACCAGAGCGGCACCTGCGCCTAAAAGTCGTCGCATCTTCATCGTTACTTCCCCGAAATGCTGCGCTCGACGGGTGCCGAGCCGCGTCAACGTATTGTTATGGTGCACAGCGCCCCCATCACGCCTCACCGCAAACTCGCTCGATCATCAGCGGAGTACTGACGCCTCGATAATCAACCTGACGCCGACCTGAACCTGTGCTGCCAACGACCTCAAGGCATCGAGAAACGACATCAGAACGCCATTAACTCAGCGCCATATAAATGAACCGGGCAATCCGCCCGAACTTTGCATGTCAAAATCATGCAGGCCATCAATCCCGGGACAAATGCAGGTAACATGCGCCGCTTTGCTCCCACACGGCCTGACCATGTCCGCGACCTCACGCTTTCCTTTTGCTGCCTATGTATTCGCCTGTCTGCTGGGCCTGTTTGCCCTGGGCGGCTTTTGGTATGGCCTTGGCCAGCCGGTGATCCTGCCGGATGTGGCCAGCGCGACGCACAAGTTGCAATGTGCCTCCTACACACCGTTCGACAAGGACCAGTCGCCCTTCGACCAGCCCTTCAAGTTGCGTCCCGAGCGCATGGACGCCGACCTGGCCCTGCTGGCCACCCGCTTCGAATGCATCCGCACCTACTCCATGACCGGCCTCGAGGCCTTGCCCGATCTGGCGCGCAAACATGGGCTCAAGTTGATGATCGGTGCCTGGGTCAACAGCAACCCGGTGGACACCGCCAAGGAAGTCGACCTGCTGATCGACTCGGCCAATGCCAACCCGGACGTCGTGACCGCCGTGATCGTCGGCAACGAAACCCTGCTGCGCAAGGAAGTCACCGGCGCGCAGCTGGCCAGGCTGATCAACAAGGTCAAAAGCCAGGTCAAGCAGCCGGTCACTTACGCGGACGTCTGGGAGTTCTGGCTCAAACACCCGGAAATCGCCCCAGCGGTGGATTTCCTGACCATCCACCTGCTGCCGTATTGGGAAGACGATCCCTCCAACATCGACGCCGCCTTGCAACATGTTGCCGAAGTGCGCCAGGTGTTCGGCAACAAGTTCGCGCCCAAGGACGTGATGATCGGTGAAACCGGCTGGCCCAGCGAAGGCCGTCAGCGCGAAACGGCGCTGCCGAGTCGGGTCAACGAAGCCAAGTTCATTCGCGGCTTTGTGGCCATGGCCGAACAGCAAGGCTGGCACTACAACCTGATCGAGGCCTTCGACCAGCCGTGGAAACGCGCCAGTGAAGGGGCGGTCGGCGGGTACTGGGGCCTGTTCGATGCCGACCGCCAGGACAAAGGCGTGCTGGCCGGCCCGGTGTCGAACGTGCCGTACTGGTCACAGTGGCTGGGGGTGGGCGGGCTGATTTTCCTCGGGACGCTGATCCTGGGCGGTCGCGTGAGAAATACCCGTGCAGCTCTGGTACTGCCGCTGCTGGGGGCCCTGGCGGCCTGCTCGCTGGGCGCCTGGGGCGACCTGGCCCGGGTAACCACCCGCTTTACCAGTGAGTGGCTGTGGGTGGCCTTGCTGACGGCGCTGAACCTGCTGGTACTGGCGCACGCGGCGTTGACATTGAGTGCTCGCACCGGCTGGCGGGAACGGGCGTTCAATGCCCTCGAACGCCGATCAGGCGGGTTGTTGGCGCTGATCGGGTTCGCAGCGGCGGTGTCGATGCTGGAACTGGTGTTCGACCCGCGCTATCGCAGCTTTCCCAGCGTGGCGTTCATCGTACCGGCGCTGGTCTACCTGTGCCGCCCGGTGAGCGCTCCCCGTCGCGAAATCGCCCTGCTGACCTTCATCATCGGTGCCGGCATCGCGCCGCAGCTGTTTCGCGAAGGGCTGGAAAACCAGCAAGCCTGGGGCTGGGCGCTGGTGAGTGGGTTGATGGTGGCGGCGTTGTGGCGATGTTTGCGGGTTCGCCACATTCCTGGAACTCCCAGATAGTGCGTTCAACCGATTGAATACCTTCTCCCGTCTATGCCCTGCCGCCATTCCCGTAGGGCTCCAGGATCACCTAGGAAATACCCACGCAGTGCGTTGTTAAACACCCTGCTAGCCTCGATAGCCGAATTGTTAGCGTCGATATATGCTTTATACGCAGGGTGCTCGGGGATTAACGTGACATCCAAACCCTTGGCATTGACAACTTCTTTGAGCTTGGTGAGATTCGTTTCGGCTGAATGCAACTTGCTGGCTGCTCTTGATACATTGTCAGCCGTGATATCTACCAGTCCCAAGGCATTGCCTTGAGGCACAGTACTAGCCAAATCAAGCGGCATCAACGTCTGGACATCGGCACCTGGACCAAAAGGGGGCAGTACGGCACTCTTGATGCTGGCATTCATTTTCGAGCCCCGCCCCATTGCTTGTCCGCCCTGCAGAGCAGCAATGCCAGTCCCCGATGACGATCGTTGTACGGTGCGTTGCAGATATTTACCGAGAAACGCTGAAAAAAAACGGCCCGACGGATCAACTCGATTGATCGGCTCCCTCCCGCAGTAGCCGTATGCATTCAATCCGCCTTTGCCGAACGGACTCAGGCGATCCGCGCTGCAGAACTGCATCAGCACAGGACTGTAAACGCGGTGACCGTTGCCCAGCAAATAACTCCCGACCACCGACTCTCGACGCTGACCAGCAAAGCCCAGAAGGCTGATCGCCTGAACGCCAGCGTGACGATGACCATAAGGTGAATAAACGTATTGCTGATGTTCATCAGCCGTCACGCAATGCAGCACCGAACGCTGCAGGTCCGTCGCCAGCAGAGCGCTCTCAATCCGGTCAGCGTGACGCTGGTGCTGCCCCAACAGCGATTGCTGCCACTCGAACACGGAATACTGAGTCGTATTCTGTACCTCTGTCACCAGCCGATCATGCCGGTAAAAACGCTGACTGGTTTGATGGTCAAGAGATGCACTGTCGGTCACACGATCCAGTGCGTCGTACCGATAGCGAGATAGCACAGTTTCTGCCTGACCGGTCATGGCGACGCTCCGCTTCATACGGGTGGTGTATGACTAGAGTCGGAGCAAACGGCATGGCTGTCCACTATCAGAACTGATAGGCCTGTCGAATTGGCATGCCCTTGATGCCTCACTGATCAGTAAAATATGAGCCTGCCACCGATAGCATCGATCAGGCGATGCGAGACGCCCGCACCAGCCGCAACCCCGCAATCACCACCGCAAACACCGCCAGTGTCGTGTTGTACAACGCCAGTGCCGGCAACCCGAGCACCAGCGCCAGCACCGCCAGCCACCACCCTGCCCGCCCTGGCAACACGAAACCGGTCAGGGCGCAGACCAGGGCGCCCCAGCCCAAGACCTTGAAGTGAATCATCAAGCCCAGGTTCGAACGGACCTGGCATTCCCAGCGACTCGCCTCATCGACGCAGATGCCGACCCACTGCGCATCCTCCATGAAGCCGTAACGCGCGCCATAACTGGCGGCCAGCCACAACGGCAGCAAAACGAGCAGAAGAATCACGGGCAGGCGGCGGGACATGAAGCACTCCAATCATCGAAAACGGCCGTCAGCTTAATCGCCCAACAGCGTTAAGCAAACGCTAACAACAGTTAACTGGTCATCCAATCGCTGCAAAGTGTATCGTCCAGCTACTATTACTCCGAAATCAGGCCTGTTTGGTGCCGATGCATGGCACTTTGGCGCATTTGCCGTGGTCATAGCCTGCGAACTTCATTCGGCACCTTTCCTTAAGGGATTCAGTCATGCTCCGTTCCTTGCGCTTCGCCGCCTTGTTTAGCGGCCTTATATTGAGTGCGTCCGCACTGGCGGCTGATATCGACGCCGCCAGTTATGGCTACCCTTTGACCAACCCGTTTGAAGCCACGATCGCCACGACACCGCCCGACTTGCGTCCGGAGCTGCCGCTGGATGATGACATCAATCAATCGGACCACACCCTCGCGCTACGCCCGGAGCGCGAGTTCCAGTTGCCTGACAACTTCTGGCCGGTGAAAAAACTCACCTACCGCATCGCCACCCAGGACAAGCCCGCACCGCTGATCTTCCTGATCGCCGGCACCGGCGCACGCTACGACAGCACCCTGAACGAGTACCTGAAAAAGCTTTACTACAAGGCTGGCTACCACGTGGTGCAACTGTCGTCGCCGACCAGTTTCGACTTCATCAGCGCCGCGTCGCGCTTTGCCACCCCCGGCATCAGCAAGGACGACGCCGAGGACATGTACCGCGTGATGCAGGCGGTGCGGGCGCAAAACCCGAAACTGCCGGTCACCGATTACTACCTGTCGGGCTACAGCTTGGGCGCACTGGATGCCGCGTTCGTCGCCCACCTGGACGAAACCCGCCGCAGCTTCAACTTCAAGAAAGTGCTGCTGCTCAACCCGCCGGTCAATCTCTACACCTCGATCACCAACCTCGACAAGCTGGTCCAGACCGAGGTCAAGGGCATCAACAACACCACCACCTTCTATGAGCTGGTGCTGAACAAACTGACCCGCTACTTCCAGCAGAAAGGCTACATCGACCTCAACGACGCGCTGCTCTACGACTTCCAGCAGTCCAAGCAGCACCTGACCAACGAACAGATGGCCATGTTGATCGGCACCTCGTTCCGTTTTTCGGCGGCCGACATTGCCTTCACCTCGGACCTGATCAACCGCCGCGGCCTGATCACGCCGCCCAAGACGCCGATCACCGAAGGCACCAGCCTCACGCCTTACCTCAAACGCGCACTGCAATGTGACTTCGACTGCTATATCACCGAACAGGTGATCCCGATGTGGCGCGCCCGCACCGATGGCGGCAGCCTGCTGCAATTGATCGACCAGGTGAGCATGTATGCGCTGGAGGATTACCTGCGCAAGAGCCCGAAAATCGCCGTCATGCACAATGCCGACGACGTGATCCTCGGCCCCGGCGACCTCGGTTTCCTGCGCCGCACCTTTGGCGATCGCCTGACCGTCTACCCACTGGGCGGCCACTGCGGCAACCTTAACTACCGCGTCAACAGCGACGCCATGCTGGAGTTCTTCCGTGGCTAAATACCTCCTGCTTATCGCCGCGCTGCTCTGTGCAACCACCGCCAATGCCGACAACAGCAAGGCCAACGCCCCCGTGGTCATCGACAGTGATGGCTTCAAGGAACCGTTGAGCAAGCTCAAGTTCAACCCGGGACTGGATCAACGCGAGTTCGAGCGTTCGACGCTGAGTGCGCTGAACGTCTATGACCCGCTGGAAGAATGGAACCGTCGCGTCTACCACTTCAACTACCGCTTCGACCAATGGATCTTCCTGCCGGTGGTCGACGGCTATCGTTACGTCACCCCGAGTTTCCTGCGCACGGGTGTCAGCAACTTCTTCAACAACCTGGGCGACGTGCCCAACCTGCTCAACAGCCTCTTGCAGTTCAAGGGCCAGCGCTCGATGGAAATCACCGGGCGCCTGCTGCTCAACACCACCATTGGCATCGCCGGCCTGTGGGACCCGGCCACCGCCATGGGCCTGCCGCGCCAGAGCGAAGACTTTGGCCAGACCCTGGGCTTCTACGGCGTCCCCGCCGGCGCGTACTTCGTCCTGCCGATTCTCGGACCGTCGAACCTGCGGGATACCGGTGGCCTGGTGGTGGATTTCAGCGCCGAGAATGCGATCAACTTCCTCAATGTGGCCGAAGTCAGCTCCAACCACCCGGAAGTGTGGCTTCTGCGCGCCGTCGACAAGCGCTATCAGACCAGCTTCCGCTACGGTCAGCTGAACTCGCCGTTCGAGTACGAGAAGGTGCGGTACGTGTACACCGAATCGCGCAAGTTGCAGATTGCCGAGTAACGATCACCCCGATGTACGGTGGGAGAGAGCAGGCTCGCTCCCACCTGTCTGCAGGGGTCGGCTTCAGCCTTTCAGCGCTTTCCAGGTTTTACTGACCGCCATCACTCCCGCCAGCACCACCGCCCCCGCCACGATCCCCGCCAGCCCATTGAGCAGCATCGACACGACAAACCCAGCTGCACCCGCTCCGGCACTGACACCCTCGATCCAGTGATGCACC
This sequence comes from Pseudomonas sp. IT-P12, assembly GCF_949767465.1. NCBI lineage: Bacteria > Pseudomonadati > Pseudomonadota > Gammaproteobacteria > Pseudomonadales > Pseudomonadaceae > Pseudomonas > Pseudomonas sp. IT-P12. The sequence goes on from NZ_CATKPY010000021.1 coordinate 844,492, forward strand.
AGCGGCACACCGTGAGTCAGAATGCCGCCGCCCACCAGGAACATCGCCGCCGTGCCAATCACCGACAGGCTTTTCATCATGTACGGTGCCGCACGCAGAATACCCGCACCGATGCGCCTGGCGATCTGCCCCGGTTTTTGCGTCAACCACAAACCCAGGTCATCGAGTTTGACGATACCGGCGACCAGACCGTAAACGCCAATGGTCATGACAATGGCGATGCCGGACAGCACCAGCACCTGCTGGGTCAGCGCGGCGCCGGCCACGGTGCCGAGGGTGATGGCGATGATTTCCGCCGAGAGAATGAAGTCGGTACGGATCGCCCCCTTGATCTTGTCTTTTTCGAAGGCCACCAGGTCCACCGCCGGATCGGCCACGGCCTCGACCAGCTCGGCATGCTCCGCCTGATCTTCGGCCTTGCTGTGGAGGAACTTGTGCGCGAGCTTTTCGAAACCTTCGAAGCACAGGTACGCGCCGCCGACCATCAACAGCGGCGTGACCAGCCACGGAATGAACGCGCTGATGGCCAATGCCGATGGCACCAGGATCAGCTTGTTGACGAACGAGCCCTTGGCCACCGCCCACACCACGGGAATTTCCCGCTCGGCACGCACGCCACTGACCTGCTGGGCATTGAGGGCCAGATCATCGCCCAGCACGCCGGCGGTTTTCTTTGCGGCCATCTTGGTCATCAACGCGACGTCGTCCAGTACGGCGGCAATGTCGTCGATCAGCAACAGCAAGCTGCTTCCTGCCATGAATCGCACTTCCTTCATTCAATGAATGCCTTGCAGCATAGCGCGGCCGCGCGCCGCATGGTGCATTCTTGAGCGCCGCCAAAGGCCGGTGCTACCATGCGCAACCGCCAGAACAGGCAAGGAACCCCCTGGTTTATGAGCACGATCCGCGAGCGCAACAAACAACTGATACTGCGTGCCGCCAGTGAGGAATTTGCCGACAAGGGCTTCGCTGCGACCAAAACCAGCGACATCGCCGCCAAGGCGGGATTGCCCAAACCCAACGTCTACTACTACTTCAAGACCAAGGAAAACCTTTACCGCGAGGTCCTGGAAAGCATCATCGAGCCGATCCTGCAGGCGTCGACGCCCTTCAATCCGGAAGGCAAACCCAGTGACGTGCTGAGCGGCTACATCCGTTCGAAAATCCGCATCTCCCGCGATCTGCCCTTCGCCTCGAAAGTGTTCGCCAGCGAAATCATGCACGGTGCCCCGCACCTGAGCACCGACCTGGTGGAACAGCTCAACAGCCAGGCCAGGCACAACATCGCCTGCATCCAGACCTGGATCGACCGCGGCCAGATCGCCCCCCTCGACCCGCATCACCTGATGTTCAGCATCTGGGCAGCGACCCAGACCTACGCCGACTTCGACTGGCAGATCACGGCGGTTACCGGCAAGGAAAAGCTCGACGAAGCGGACTATGAAGCCGCGGCACAAACGATTATCCGGTTGGTGCTCAAGGGGTGTGAGCCGGACTGAAGGACCGAGTTGCCTTCATTCGCGAGCAAGCCCGCTCCCACATTTTGAAACGCGGCCTCCTGTGGGAGCGGGCTTGCTCGCGAATGGGGCAACTCGGTATCCGATCAAACCCAGATCGCATCCCACAATGGATAGTCGCCAAGCTTTTCCACCAACCCCGCCCTCAATGGGTTAGCCACCACATACCTGGCAAGCTTCACCAGATCTTCTTCCTTGCGGAGTGCATGATCATGAAAGCCCTGCTGCCAAAGACTCCCCGATCTGCCAGTGACTGAGTTGACCGCTCGGGCGCTTAAAGATTTGGCCTGACACATCAGTTGGCCCAGCGAGCCTTTGTTCAACTGAACCAACCAATGGAAATGGTCTGGCATGACCACCCAAGCCAGCGAGTCGGCGAAGCCGTCATCCTGTGCCTGTCTGAATTGATGAACCACCAATCTGCCAAGGCAATAGTCCCTGAAAACGGGCTCTCGTCTCAGGATATTGGCAGTCAGCAGATAAATTCTATTCTGCTCGGCATAGCGACCGATGCGCAGGCGATGTGAAGCTGATAGTTCAGGCATTCCCTTGCCCCTCTCCTATTGAAGTCATCAGAAGGCTAGGTCAGTGCCTGTGCATGATGCGCACGGGCTTTTAGCTGGATGTGTCTGCAAGATTGCTTTCGCGAGCAAACCCGCTCCCATAGTGGATTTGCGGTGCTCAGACATTTTGTGTCTGACACAGAACCTCTGTGGGAGCGGGCTTGCTCGCGAAAGCGGCCGCTCAATCAGCGAAGAATCAAGCCACCACCCCCGCATCCGCCCTCAACCCCACCCTCTCGATCGCGTTGATCGCGCACTGTTCATCCACATCCGACAGATCCCCGCTGATTCCCACCGCTCCCAGCACATTCCCTTCCTGATCCCGAACAAGCACACCACCCGGTGCCGGCACCACGCTGCCCTGCCCCAGGCTGTTCAGGGCGGCGATGAAGGCCGGGCGTTGTTGTGCGTCCAGCGCCAGCAGGCGCGAGCCCTTGCCCAATGCGATGGCGCCCCAGGCCTTGCCGATGGCGACGTGGGGGCGCAGCAGGCTCGCGCCGTCTTCGCGTTGCAGGGTGACCAGGTGCCCGCCTGTATCCAGGACCGCGATGGTCAGGGGGGCGGCGCCGATAGCCCGCCCCGCGTTGATGGCTTCGTTAGCCAGGTTGACTGCCACTTTCAAGGTTAAAGCGCTCATGGTGCCGTCCTCATTTCGTGATTGGGAAAGCGGGGGCTGCGCATTTCTCTGACACTTTCGCCGCAGCCGAATACAACAAATAGAACACAATGAGATATGTTTTTGTATACAATAATTCTCTTAATTCGTTGTGAGCGACGAAAAACCACAGCAAAACGGCCTTCCGACGAATGAAACAGCTGCTTGAGAAAATGGATTGACCTGCACGGCCTGCCGTGAATAAACTCGACGCAAAGCCACTTGTATACAATTACAAAACGTAAAGAGGCACAAAACCATGAGCAAAATGAGAGCAATCGAAGCCGCCGTTCTGGTGATGCGCCGTGAAGGGGTTGAAACCGCTTTTGGCATTCCCGGCGCCGCAATCAACCCGCTGTACTCCGCCCTGCAAAAGGTCGGCGGCATCGATCACGTCCTCGCTCGCCACGTCGAAGGCGCCTCGCACATGGCCGAGGGCTACACCCGCACCAAGGCCGGCAACATCGGCGTGTGCATCGGCACCTCGGGCCCTGCCGGCACCGACATGGTCACCGGGCTCTACAGTGCCTCTGCGGACTCCATCCCGATCCTGTGCATCACCGGGCAAGCACCCCGCGCCCGCCTGCACAAGGAAGACTTCCAGGCTGTCGACATCACCAGCATCGTCAAGCCGGTGACCAAGTGGGCAACCACCGTTCTGGAGCCGGGCCAGGTGCCCTACGCGTTCCAGAAGGCGTTCTACGAAATGCGCTCCGGTCGCCCAGGCCCGGTGCTGATCGACTTGCCGTTCGACGTGCAGATGGCGGAAATCGAATTCGACATCGACGCCTATCAGCCGCTGCCACTGGCCAAGCCCAGTGCCACCCGCGTCCAGGTGGAAAAAGCCCTGGCCTTGCTGGATCAGGCCGAACGCCCATTGCTGGTGGCCGGTGGCGGCATCATTAACGCCGATGCCAGCGATCTGCTGGTAGAGTTCGCCGAATTGACCGGTATCCCGGTCATCCCGACGCTGATGGGCTGGGGCAGCATTCCGGACGATCACCCGTTGATGGTCGGCATGGTCGGCCTGCAAACCTCGCACCGTTACGGCAACGCGACGATGCTCAAGTCGGACGTGGTCCTGGGCATCGGCAACCGTTGGGCCAACCGTCACACCGGTTCGGTGGAGGTGTACACCGAAGGCCGCAAATTCATTCATGTGGACATCGAAGGCACGCAGATCGGCCGTGTGTTCACCCCGGACCTGGGCATCGTCTCCGACGCCGCCGCCGCGCTGACTGTGTTCATCGAGGTCGCTCGCGAGTGGCAAGCCGCCGGTAAGTTGAAAAACCGCAGCGCCTGGCTGCAGGACTGCCAGCAGCGCAAGGCCAGCCTGCACCGCAAGACCCACTTCGACAACGTGCCGGTCAAGCCACAACGCGTCTACGAAGAGATGAACCAGGTCTTCGGCAAGGACACGTGCTACGTCAGCACCATCGGTCTGTCGCAGATTGCCGGCGCGCAGTTTCTGCACGTCTACAAGCCGCGTCACTGGATCAACTGCGGCCAGGCGGGTCCCCTGGGCTGGACCATTCCGGCGGCACTGGGCGTGGTCAAGGCTGATCCGAGCCGCAAGGTCGTGGCGCTGTCCGGCGATTACGACTTCCAGTTCATGATCGAAGAACTGGCCGTAGGCGCACAATTCAAGCTGCCGTACATCCACGTCGTGGTCAACAACTCGTACCTGGGGCTGATCCGTCAGGCCCAGCGCGGTTTCGACATGGACTATTGCGTGCAGCTGTCCTTCGATAACCTGAACGCACCGGAACTCAACGGTTACGGTGTCGACCATATCGCGGTGGCCGAAGGCCTGGGCTGCAAGGCGCTGCGCGTGTTCGAACCGGCTGACATTGCCCCTGCCCTGCGCAAGGCCGAAGCGTTGATCGAAGAGTTCAAGGTGCCGGTGATCGTCGAGATTATCCTGGAGCGCGTGACCAACATTTCCATGGGCACCGAGATCAACGCGGTCAACGAGTTCGAGGACCTGGCACTGGTCGGCAACGACGCACCAACGGCGATTTCGATGCTTGATTGAAGATTGAACTTTTCCCTGTGGGAGCGAGCAGGCTCGCGATAGCGGTGTGTCAGATTACAGGGAGGCTGAACACACCGGTTTCATCGCGAGCAGGCTCGCTCCCGCAGGGGACCTCACAAGATTTACAGGAGACCACCATGCCGCGTTTCGCAGCCAACCTGTCCATGCTGTTCACCGAGCAGGATTTTCTCGCCCGTTTCGAAGCCGCCGCCAAGGCCGGCTTCAGTGGTGTCGAGTACCTGTTCCCCTACGACTTCAGCTCCGCCGAGATCAAGGCCCGGCTCGATGCCAATGGCCTGACCCAAGTGCTGTTCAACCTGCCGGCCGGTGACTGGGCCAAGGGCGAGCGCGGTCTGGCCTGCCTGCCGGATCGCGTTGAAGAATTCCGCGCCGGTGTCGACCTGGCGATTGCCTATGCGCAAGTGCTGGGCAACACCCAGGTCAACTGCCTGGCCGGCATTCGCCCACAGGGCGTCGATGACGCCACCGTGGAAAAGACTTTCGTCGCCAACCTCAAGTACGCGGCCGACAAGCTGCAGGCGGTGGGCATCAAGCTGGTGATGGAAGCGATCAACACCCGCGACATCCCGGGCTTCTACCTAAACAACACGGCCCAGGCCCTGTCGATTCGCGAACAGGTGGGCAGCCCCAACCTGTTCCTGCAATACGACATCTATCACATGCAAATCATGGAGGGCGACCTGGCCCGCACCATGGCCGCGCACCTGGGCGAGATCAACCACATCCAGCTGGCCGACAACCCGGGGCGCAACGAACCGGGCACGGGTGAAATCAACTACCGCTTCCTGTTCGAACACCTGGATCGCATTGGCTACCAGGGTTGGGTGGGTTGCGAATACAAGCCGCTGACCACCACCGAAGCAGGTCTGGGCTGGTTGAAAACCCACAACGCGATCTGACCCGGATCCTATGTGAGAGCGAGCCTGCTCGCGATGAGGGTGGCACTTTCAATACTTGTATTGCCTGCCAAACCGCTATCGCGAGCAGGGCTCGCCCCCACAAAAAGCAGCACCCCCCATTTGCTTGAGCAAGACAAAAACAAGAGGAATTTCTCATGGCTAAAATCGGATTCATCGGCACCGGCATCATGGGCCACCCAATGGCGGCGAACCTGCAGAAAGCCGGTCACAGCCTGTTCCTGTCGGCGCATCACGATGCGGCACCGGCCGATCTGGTCGCCGCTGGCGCCATCGCTCTGGCGAACCCGAAAGAAGTCGCCCAGGAAGCCGAGTTCATCATCGTCATGGTGCCGGATACCCCGCAAGTCGACGACGTGCTGTTCCGCGCCGACGGCGTGGCTGCCGGTGTCGGCAAAGGCAAGGTGGTGATCGATATGAGTTCGATCTCGCCGACGGCCACCAAGGCCTTCGCGGCCAGGATCAACGAGAAAGGCGCGCAGTACCTCGACGCTCCGGTGTCCGGCGGTGAAGTCGGCGCCAAGGCCGCGACCCTGAGCATCATGGTCGGCGGCGAGGCGGATGCCTTCGAACGCGCCCTGCCGCTGTTCCAGGCCATGGGCAAGAACATCACCCTGGTCGGCGGCAATGGCGACGGTCAAACCGCGAAGGTGGCGAACCAGATCATCGTCGCGCTGAACATCCAGGCGGTGGCCGAAGCCTTGCTGTTCGCGTCGAAAAACGGTGCCGATCCGGCCAAGGTGCGTGAAGCGCTGATGGGTGGCTTCGCTTCGTCGAAGATCCTTGAAGTGCATGGCGAGCGCATGATCAAGGGCACCTTCGATCCAGGTTTCCGCATCAGCCTGCACCAGAAGGACCTCAACCTGGCCCTGCAAGGCGCCAAGGAACTGAACATCAACCTGCCGAACACTGCCAACGCCCAGCAAGTGTTCAGCACCTGCGCAGCCATCGGCGGCAGCAACTGGGACCACTCGGCGCTGATCAAGGGCCTGGAACACATGGCGAACTTCTCGATTCGCGATCAGTAAACCCCGTACGCCCCCCTGTGGGAGTGGGCTTGCCCGCTCCCACAGGGTTCCGAGTGACCCCTTCCAATAACAAGAATCCCGGGAGCCCGCCATGTCGGTCGATCCGCAACAACTGCTGCGCGAGCTGTTTGCCACAGCCATCGACGCGGCCCATCCGCAGCACGTCCTCGAAGCGCACTTGCCAGCCGACCGCAGCGGTCGGGTGATTGTCATCGGTGCCGGCAAGGCCGCCGCCGCCATGGCCCAGGTGGTCGAGCGCTGCTGGCAGGGCGAAGTGTCCGGTCTGGTCGTGACGCGTTATGGTCACGGCGCCCCCTGCGAAAAAATCGAAGTGGTCGAGGCCGCACACCCGGTGCCCGATGCGGCCGGCCAGGCGGTGGCCAGGCGCGTCTTCGAACTGGTCAGCGGCCTGACGGAAGACGACCGCGTAATCTTCCTGCTGTCCGGTGGCGGTTCGGCGTTGCTCGCCCTGCCAGCGGCAGGCATCAGCCTGGCCGACAAGCAATCGATCAACAAGGCCCTGCTCACCTCCGGCGCCTCCATCGGCGAGATGAACTGCGTGCGCAAGCACCTCTCGGCGATCAAGGGCGGGCGCCTGGGCAAGGCCTGCTGGCCGGCCACCGTTTACACCTACGCGATTTCCGATGTGCCGGGGGATCTTGCCACGGTCATCGCCTCCGGCCCCACCGTCGCCGACCCCAGCACCTCGGCCGAGGCGCTGGCGATCCTCAAGCGCTACGCCATCGAGGTGCCGGCGTCCGTGCGCAACTGGCTGCAAAACCCGGCATCGGAAACTGTCAAACCCGGCGACCCGAGCCTGGCCCGCAGCCACTTTCAGTTGATCGCCCGCCCGCAACAGTCGCTGGAGGCGGCGGCGGTGAAATGCCGTCAGGCCGGGTTCAGCCCGCTGATCCTCGGCGACCTGGAGGGCGAATCCCGCGAAGTGGCCAAAGTCCATGCCGGCATCGCCCGCCAGGTGGTGTTACATGGCCAGCCGCTGGCGGCACCCTGCGTGATTCTGTCGGGCGGCGAAACCACCGTCACCGTGCGCGGCAATGGCCGTGGCGGGCGCAACGCCGAATTCTTGCTGAGCCTGACCGACAGCCTCAAAGGCCTGCCCGGCGTCTACGCGCTGGCCGGTGATACCGATGGCATCGACGGCTCCGAGGACAACGCCGGCGCGATCATGACCCCGGACAGCTACGCCCGCGCCACGGCGCTGGGCCTGAGCGCCAGTGACGAGTTGGACAACAACAATGGCTACGGCTATTTCGCCGCGCTCGATGCCCTGATCGTCACGGAACCGACCCGCACCAACGTCAACGACTTCCGCGCCATTCTGATTCTCGAGAGCCCTCACCATGAAGCCCGATAAAAAGGTCAAGATCCTCGCCACCCTGGGCCCCGCCATCGGCGGGATCGACGACATCCGCGAACTGGTGCAGGCCGGGGTCAACATCTTTCGCCTGAACTTCAGCCATGGCGATCATGCCGACCATGCCCAGCGCTACCGGTGGATTCGTGAAGTCGAGCGCCAGCTCAATTATCCGCTGGGCATCCTGATGGACCTGCAAGGCCCGAAACTGCGGGTTGGCACGTTCGCCGAGGGCAAGGTGCAACTGCATCGCGGCCAGGCCCTGCGCCTGGACTTGGACCCGACCCCGGGCGATGAGCGCCGGGTCAACCTGCCGCATCCGGAAATCATTGCCGCACTGGAGCCGGGCATGGACCTGCTGTTGGACGACGGCAAGCTGCGCTTGCGGGTGGTCAGCAAGGTCGGCGACGCCATCGACACCACCGTGCTCAATGGCGGCGAGCTGTCCGACCGCAAAGGCGTGAATGTGCCACAAGCGGTGCTGGAGCTGAGCCCGTTGACCGCCAAGGATCGCCGCGACTTGAGTTTCGGCCTGGAACTCGGCGTGGACTGGGTCGCGCTGTCGTTCGTGCAACGCCCGGAAGACATGCGCGAGGCACGTGCACTGATCGGTGACAAGGCGTTCCTGATGGCCAAGATCGAGAAACCCTCGGCAGTCACGCAACTGCGGGAAATTGCCGAATTGAGCGACGCGATCATGGTCGCTCGCGGCGATCTGGGCGTGGAAGTCCCGGCCGAAAGCGTGCCGCAGATTCAGAAGACCATCATCGGCATTTGCCGCCAGCTCGGCAAACCGGTGGTGGTGGCGACGCAGATGCTTGAATCGATGCGGTTCTCCCCGGCGCCGACCCGCGCTGAAGTCACCGATGTCGCCAATGCCGTGGCCGAGGGTGCCGATGCGGTCATGCTGTCGGCGGAAACCGCCTCCGGTGAGTACCCGCTGGAAGCCGTGCAGATGATGAGCAAGATCATCCGCCAGGTGGAGAACGGCCCGGACTATCAGACCCAGCTGGACGTCAGCCGTCCCAGGGCGGAAGCCACGGTGTCCGATGCAATCAGTTGCGCGATCCGCCGGATCAGCAACGTGCTGCCGGTGGCGGTGCTGGTGAACTACAGCGAATCGGGGACGTCGAGCCTGCGGGCCGCGAGGGAACGGCCGACGGTGCCAATCCTCAACCTGACGCCGAACCTGCAGGCGGCGCGTCGCCTGACCGTGGCGTGGGGGGTGCACTCTGTGGTCAACGATCGCCTGCGCCAGGTGGATGAGGTGTGTTCCACCGCGCTGGAAATTGCCCAGGCCCAGGGCATGGCCGAGCGTGGCGACACCCTGCTGATCACGGCGGGTGTGCCCTTCGGGCAGCCGGGGTCGACCAACTCGCTGCGTATCGAGACCCTTATCTAGCGGCTGCGTCGCCCCGTTCGCGGGCGAGCCCGCTCCTACAGTGGATGGTGTGGGAGCGAGCCTGCTCGCGATGAGGGCAACTCGATCCCACTGACTTCTTGAACTGCCATGCCTGCCAATCACTTCAACAGCCACTGCCCCGACTGGGCCGAAGCCCTGCTCAACGGTTTCAGTCAGGTCTTCCTCCAGCGCCACCCGCTCTGCGGCCTGCTGTGCCTGTGCGCCATCCTGTTTACCGCACCGGCGCTGCTGGGCGGCGCACTGCTCGGGGGCGTCGCCGGGCTGCTCACCGCTCAACGACGCCACTATGCAAAGGCCGATCGCCAGGCAGGCCTGTTCAGCTACAACGGCGTGTTGCTCGGCCTGTTGCTGAGCCTGTATTTCCCCTGGTCGCCGATGATGCCGCTGCTGATCCTGGCAGCCGGCGGCCTGAGTGCGATGATCACCCAGCAGTGGCTCAAGCGTGCCCGGGTCAATCACTGCGTGCCCGCCTACACCGCACCGTTCGTGGGCCTGAGCTGGCTGCTGCTGTGTTTCGCCACACCGTCGGTCATGCCCCCGCTGATCGACCTGAACACGGCTAACCTGTTGGCCGCAGCGTTCAGGGGAATCGGCCAGGTGATGTTCCTCGAACATCCGCTGGCCGGGGCGATGATTGCCGTCGGTTTGCTGATCGCCGACCGCCGGGTGTTCGGCTGGGCATTGACGGCCTCGATGCTCGGCCTGGGCTCCAGCCTGCTGCACCATGAGACCGCCACCGCGCTGGCGGGTCTGGGCGGTGCCAACGCGGTGCTGGCCGCCCTGGCCTTCAGCACGCAGCGCCAGCCACCCTGGCTGCCACTGGCGGGCATTGTCCTGGCCTTGCTGCTGACGCCGCTATTCGCCGCCGTTGGCCTGGCGACACTCACCGCGCCATTCATCCTCGCCTGCTGGCTGATCCGCGCCGCCCTCCAAATGTTCGGCAAAACCCCTGTCGATCCTTGCGCTCACGGCGACAATCAACCTAGGCTGCGCTGATCTTCGAGTCAGGCGTTATCCATGGACAGCAACAAAAACTGGCGTGAACAGCTCTACGTCATGATTTTTCAGACCGACACCCGGGCCGGCCGGCGTTTCGACGGCATTTTGCTGCTGATCATCCTCAGCAGCCTGGTGATCGTGATGCTCGACAGCATCGACACCGTCCACAAGAACTACGCCAATGTCCTGGCGTACATCGAGTGGGGCTTTACGGTGATCTTTCTCGGCGAGTACATCCTGCGCCTGTACTGCTCGCCCAAACCGCTGCGTTATGCGTTCAGCTTCTACGGCCTGGTGGATCTGCTGGCCATCGTGCCCGGTATCCTCGCCCTCTACTACGCCGACGCCCAATATCTGCTGATCATCCGGATCATACGGATGCTGCGGATTTTCCGGGTACTCAAGCTCAGCCCGTACCTCAAGCAAGCCAACTACCTGATGTCGGCTTTGCGGGGCAGCAAGCAGAAGATCGTGGTGTTCCTGGTCAGCGTCTGCACCCTGGTCACGGTGTTCGGCACGCTGATGTATGTGATCGAAGGCCCGGAGCATGGCTTTACCAGCATTCCCAAAGGCATTTACTGGGCTATCGTGACCCTGACCACCGTAGGCTTCGGCGATATCGTGCCGAAGACCCCGCTGGGCCAGGTGATATCGTCACTGGTGATGATCACCGGTTACTCGATCATCGCCGTACCGACCGGGATCTTCACCGCCGAATTGGCCAACGCCATGCGCGGTGAACAACTGCAACACGATTGCCCGGTCTGCAGGAAAAACAGCCATGAGCATGGCGCCGCATTCTGTTCGCGCTGTGGCAATGCGCTGTTTAAGAAACTGGAATAAGCAAAGTGCTTTTTAATCTTTAAAGGCCTATGCGGGCCCGGTTATAGTCGCTGGCAAAATGCCTCACCTTTAAATCTCGAACAAGGAATGCGCAGTGAAAAAACTCTTTGGCGCCTCACTTCTGGCCGCAGGCCTGGCCCTGACCAGCGTGGCTCAGGCTGCACCGACCCTGCTCAACGTGTCCTACGACGTGATGCGCGATTTCTACAAGGACTACAACACTGCGTTCCAGAAGCACTGGCAAGCCGAGCACAAGGAAAACATCACCATCCAGATGTCGTTCGGCGGTTCCAGCAAGCAGGCGCGTTCGGTCATCGACGGCCTGCCGGCTGACGTCATCACCATGAACATGGCCACCGACATCAACGCCCTGGCGGACAATGGCAAACTGGTCCCGGACAACTGGGTCACCCGCCTGCCGAACAACAGCGCTCCCTTCACCTCGGCCACGGTGTTCATCGTGCGCAAAGGCAACCCGAAAGCCCTGAAAGACTGGCCTGACCTGCTCAAGGACGGCGTGCAAGTGGTCGTGCCGAACCCGAAAACCTCGGGCAACGGCCGCTATACCTACCTGTCCGCCTGGGGCTATGTACTGAAGAACGGCGGCGACGAGAACAAGGCCAAGGCATTCGTCGGCAAACTGTTCAAACAGGCGCCGGTGCTCGACACCGGTGGCCGCGCCGCCACCACCACGTTCATGACCAACCAGATCGGCGACGTGCTGGTAACCTTCGAAAACGAAGCGGAAATGATTGCCCGCGAGTTCGGTCGCGACCAGTTCGAAGTCATCTACCCGAGCGTGTCCGCCGAAGCCGAGCCACCGGTGTCGGTGGTCGACAAAGTCGTCGAGAAAAAAGGCTCCCGCGCCGCTGCCGAGGAATATTTGAAGTTCCTGTGGTCGCCTGAAGGCCAGGAAATTGCCGCCGCCAACTACCTGCGTCCGCGCGACCCGGCGGTACTGGCCAAGTACACCGATCGTTTCCCGAAAGTGGACTTCCTGTCCGTGGAGAAAACCTTCGGCGACTGGCGCACCGTGCAGAAAACCCACTTCAATGACGGCGGGATTTTCGATCAGATCTACGCCCAGTAAGCATTGAATGGCCATGAAAAAGGCGACCTTCGAAGGTCGCCTTTTTTTGTGCGTTTGATTGCCTGACAGGGGTCAGGCCACCCAGAAGTCTTAATGCACGGGGTTGATATACGGTCCGCCCGTGAACTGGATGAACAATCGACGATACTCTTCATTTTCCGGATCGATGATCAAGGCCTGACGCAAAAACTCGACGCCTTCCTGAATATTGTCCAACTGGCAGTTGAGGGCAAACGCCAGATACAGGAAGTGGGCATTGAAGAAGTCGAACGACAGAGCGACCTTGACCATGTGCAGCGCCTTGCCAAGCTCTTGGGCCGTCAGGTGTGCATTGAACACTTCGTTGAACTGTTTGATGTCCTTGTAAACCAGAGCCGACAACCCGACCTGTTTTCTGAGCACCACTGTGTGGCCGTTTCCGACTTTGGTATCAGTCTCTTCTACGCATTCAATCAGCCAGTGGCCCAAGCCGACCGAGTTCATCAGGTTGATTGCGCGAAGCATGCTTTGCAAAGAGAACACCAGGTAGTGACATCTCCACGTCGCGGGGTCCACGGTGTTCATGTCGACACGCTTTTCATAGGCGTCGATCATTTGCTCCAGGGTCGTCAGCGCTCGAGGTCGATCGGTAGGCTCGGCATTCCTTTTCGGGAAGATGCAGAAGAAAACCCCTCCCTCCTTCACCACACGCGAGGATTCCACATAAGCTGCGAACATGTTGGGCACATGCTCGATCACGTGTGAGTTGATCAGGTAATCGAAGGTGGCGTCAGGAAACGGGATTGCCAGGAAATCGCCCAGCGCATCAACCTTGGCGGACTCGACGTTATAGTTCGCCTGTTCCTTCTTGTAATGGCCGTAGTCCTGAAGATCCTGCGGATACAGGTAGGATTCGCCATCACTGGGGCCCAGGTTGAGGCAATTGGGCAGGTAAAAGGCGTTATGAGCAGCGGCCCCGACCTCCAGACCCGCGCCCTGACAATACTTGCTGGCCAACGCCATGCCCTGCACTTTCATATCGACTCCAAAACCCTGGGAGAGATCTCCAGGCATCATCCGAAAAAAACCGAGAAATCCTAACCACGCACTCAGACTATCGGCAAGCGGGAAAAAACATTGAGCCAAAACCCGTTTCGCCCTACTTTCCCGGGCTGCGCGCATTTCAACTTGCCCAACGAGAAACCTGATGACCTCAACCACCCCATTGCCCCACGGCGCCGCGACAATGACCAAAGGCATGGTGCTGCTGTTTGCCTTCTGCTGCGGCGCCATCGTCGCCAACATCTACTATGCGCAACCGATCATCGACCTGATCGCGCCGGACGTCGGCCTGAGCAGCACCCTGGCCAGCCTGATCGTGTCGTTGACCCAGATCGGCTATGCGCTGGGCCTGTTCTTCCTGGTGCCGCTGGGCGATCTGCTGGAGAACCGCCGGTTGATGATCATCACCACGGTGGTGGCCATCGCCAGCCTGTTGGGCGCTGCGTTCACCGATCAACCGAACGTGTTCCTGTTGATCTCGTTGCTGGTGGGGTTCAGCTCGGTGTCGGTGCAGATCCTGATTCCGCTGGCAGCGCATCTGGCGCCGGAAGAGACACGCGGCCGGGTCGTCGGCGGCATCATGGGCGGTCTGCTGTTGGGGATTCTGCTGGCGCGACCGGTGTCCAGTGTCGTGGCCGATCATTTTGGCTGGCGCGCGATGTTTGTGATCGCGGCGCTGTTGATGGCGGCGATCAGCATCGTGCTCGCCCTGACGATACCCAAGCGCAAGCCCGATCACAGTGCCTCTTATGGCCAGTTGCTGGGTTCGCTGTGGACGCTGCTGCGGCAACAGCCGGTCCTGCGCCAGCGGGCGTTTTATCAGGGTTGCATGTTCGCGACGTTCAGCCTGTTCTGGACCGCCGTACCGCTGGAACTGGCACGCAGTCATGGTCTGTCGCAAACCCAGATCGCGATCTTCGCCCTGGTGGGCGCCATCGGTGCCATCGCCGCGCCGATTGCCGGTCGCCTGGCCGACGCCGGGCACACCCGCATCGCTTCGTTGCTCGCCTTGCTGTTCGCCAGCCTGAGCTTCCTGCCCGCCTTCATCCATCCGGTCTACAGCGTCATCGGCCTGGCGGTCACCGGCGTGGTTCTGGATTTCTGCGTGCAGATGAACATGGTCCTGGGCCAGCGCGCGGTCTACGCCCTCGACGCCCAAAGCCGCAGTCGCCTGAACGCTTTGTACATGACCAGCATTTTCATCGGTGGCGCGTTCGGCTCCTCGGTGGCCAGTGCGGTGTACGAGCACGGTGGCTGGTTGTGGATCGTGATCGTGGGCAGCACCTTTCCACTGCTGGCATTGTTGCGTTTTTTGAGTGTTTCACAGAAGGCTTCGTTGGCGGCGGCATAGCGCAGCAAAAGCTCACGAGCAGGTCTGCTGATATCTCTGTTGACTCTGTCGACCTCTTCGCGGGCAAGCCCGCCAGCGCCATCAGCGGCAAACCGGTCTCGCTCCCACTTTCCGGTATTCAACAGGCACAAAAAAGGCGACCCGGAGGTCGCCTTTTCCTATTGCCCGAATTGCCGTCCCAGGCCACCCGGGACGCCGTGGATATCGGTATCTTCCCACGGCCCGTTGGGGCTGATCGAGCGGCTCCAGCCGTTGTTCCAGCGGTAATAGGTGCGCTGGCGATAGAAAGTGTTGGGCTGATCGTCGAGCACATACACGCCCATTTTCTGATCCCAATGGCTATTGCCCCCCGGCGGTGGCGCGAAGCTGGCGGACGTGCGGGGCAGCGGCTTGGCAGGTTTGGCCGGGACAGCGGGCTTGCCGGGCGCCGGGCTGGTCGAAGGCGTCGGACTGGGTTGCGCGGGCGGGATCGGTGGCAGCGGCGTAGGCTCGGGCCGCTGGACCGCACACGCGCTTAACCCCAACACCAGACTGAGGAGGGTGATACGTGCGAGAACGGTCATGGCGGCTTTCCTGTTATTGGTCCGGGCTGTCGATGGTCAGTTTCTGCGCCGCGGTGGTGCTGCTGGCCATAGGCTGGCTGCGACCGACCCACTCACCGGCAGTCGGTTGACCGGCGCGGGAGATGCGTGCAACCAGTTGGACTTCAGGAAAGTTGGACAGTTTCAACTGCGGCATCATCGCATCGGCATCGCCCAGTTCCACGGTCGCCGGCAAGTCGGCCACCGTCAGGCGCTTGGCCGCCAGCGGTGCCGGCGGGCCGGATACGGCGCGGGCGAAAATGAACACACTGTCGCTCGGCTGAACCTTGGCTTTGAGCTCCGGCGCCAGATCGACGCTGACCTTGAGCAGCGCCGCCTTGGCGGCAATGGGCGCCTTGGCCACTTTGCCGCCGCTGGCCTCGAGTTTTTCCGTCGCCCGGTCGATACCGCCCTGCAGCGCAGCGCGGGAATTGTCTTCCGGTGGCAGTTGCGTCAACAGGCGCGTCCAGTAGTCGATGGCGTCCTGATAACGCGCACTCTCGAACGCGGCGATGCCCAGCAAGCCGAGGCTGGTGACCTCTTTCGGATCGGCCTTCAACGCTTCATCGGTCAGGGCCTGGACCTTGTCCGACCACTGCTTGCCATCGGCAAAATACTGGGCCTGGGCCCATTGCCCCAACAGCTCGGGCTGACGTCCGGCCAAGTTGACCGTGCGCTCGAAGATCTTCGCCGCGTCGGCGGGACGATCCTGCGCCATGTAGGTCCGGCCGAGGAAGTACAGGCCTTCGGCCGAATCCGGTTGCGCGGCGACGGCGCGTTCCAGGCGCCGGGTCATTTCTTCCATCGATTGCGGCGCCTGGGCGAACTCGCGGGTCAGTTCGACCTTGTCGCTGGCACCGAAATGCAGATACAGCCCCAGACCCAGCAGCGGGACCAGGACGGCGGCCAACAGGGGCAACGTTTTGCCCAGGCGTGACATCCGCGGCGTATCGGCACCTTCGGTGTCGGCCAGCAGTTCACGGGCCGCTTCGGCACGGCCGCTGTCCATTTGCGCGTTGTCGAGAACACCCTCTTGCTGCTGGGTCTGCAACTCGGCCACGCGCTCCTGATACAGCGCGACGTTCAGGGCAGTACGATCCTCTTCAAGCTGGGCCCGACGGCCGCGCAGAACGGGGATCAGCAGAAAACTCAGGGCAACCAGTAGCAGCAGACCTGCAGCGAGCCAGAAATCAATCATTCTTGGTTTTTATCCAACAGTTGGTCGAGGCGCTCACGCTCTTCAGAGGAAAGCTCGGTCCGGTTCTCGGCACGTTGTTGCACGCGCCGGCGGCGGACGATCACGGCGATGACCACCACGCCGCCCAGCAACAGGCCGGCCGGGCCAAACCAGAGCAACGCGGTCTTGGCCGTCAGGGCCGGTTTGTAACGGACGAAATCACCGTAGCGATCGACCATGAAGTCGATGATCTGCTGGTTGTCCTTGCCCTCGCCCAACATGCGGAAAATCTCCTTGCGCAGGTCGGCGGCGATCGGTGCGTTGGAATCGGCGATGTCCTGATTCTGGCACTTGGGGCAACGCAGCTCTTTGGTCAGCTCGCGAAAGCGTTCGCGATCGGCTTCCCTGGCGAACTCGTAGGTATCGATGGCGGCGTGGGCCACCCCCGCGATGCTCAATCCCAGGATGGCCGCGGCAATCCAGCGCTTCATGGCTTGGCCTCGTCCACCAGGGCCTGGTACTTGGCCGCCAGTTTCTCGCGCCAGACCTGCTCGTCGATCACCCCGACGAACTTGTCGCGGATGATGCCCCTGGCGTCGATGAAAAAGGTTTCCGGAGCGCCGTACACGCCCAGGTTCAAGCCGAGCGTGCCCTCGTCATCGCGGATGTCCAGCTGATACGGGTTGTGGAACTCCGCCAGCCACTTCAAGGCGTCGGCGTTGACGTCCTTGTAGTTGATGCCGTAGATCACCACCCCCTTCTCGGCCAGTTTGTTCAGCACCGGATGCTCGACCCGGCAGGAAATGCACCAGGTGCCCCACACGTTGACCAATGCCGGTTTACCGACGATGTCGGCCCGGGTCAGGGTCCTGTCGCCCTGCACCGCTGGCAGGGAAAACTCGGGGAACGGCTTGCCGATCATCGCCGAAGGCAACTCGGCCGGGTCCAGGTAGAGCCCGCGATACAGGAAAACAGCAACCACCAGAAAAATCGCCAGTGGCAACAGCATCAACCAACGTTTCATGCAGTGGCTCCACTCATGCCCAGTGCTTCCCGCACGCGGCTTTTTACCTTGACCCTGTAGCGCCGGTCCAACGCGGCCAGCACCCCGCCCAGGCCTGTGAGCAAACCGCCGAACCAGATCCAGCGCACGAACGGCTTGACGTGTACACGCACCGCCCAGGCACCGTCGCCCAGGGGTTCACCGAGGGCAACATACAGGTCACGGGTGAATCCGGCGTCGATCCCGGCTTCGGTCATCACCGAGTTCTGCACGGTATACAGGCGTTTTTCCGGGTGCAGCACGCTGACTTCCTTGCCGTCACGGATCACCCGCACGATGCCCTTGTCGGAGGTGAAATTCGGGCCCTCGAAGTGCTTGGCACCTTCGAAGAGGAACTGATAACCGCCCAGCTCCATCGATTCGCCCGGTGCCAGGCGCAGGTCGCGCTCGGCACTGTTCTGGCTCGACAGGACGACACCCAGCGCGCACACGGCGATCCCCAGGTGCGCCACCTGCATGCCCCAATAGCTGCGGGTCAGGGTCGGCAAGCCCTTGATCAGGCCCTTGTGGCGAGTCTTGTCGAAGATGTCGCGCACACCGGCCAGCAACACCCACGCGGCGAGCATGAACGTCGCGATCACCGCCCAGTTGAAATCGCCGTAAGCGACGCCCGCCACCACGGCCAGTGCAGCGCTGCCGAGCAACACCGGGGTCAGCATGCCGACCAGCCATTTGACCGGGGTGTCTTTCCAGCGCACCAGCACGCCGACCGCCATCACCACCATCAACACGGCCATCAGGGGAATGAACAGCGCGTTGAAGTAAGGCGGGCCAACGGACAGCTTGGCACCGGTCATCGCATCGAGGATCAACGGGTACAGGGTGCCCAGCAGAATCATCGACGCGGCGACCACCAGCACCAGGTTGTTGCCCAGCAACAGGGTTTCCCGGGACCAGAGGTTGAAGCCGACCTGGCTCTTGACCACAGGCGCGCGCAGGGCGAACAACGTCAGCGAGCCACCGACCACGCACAGCAGGAACATCAGGATAAACACGCCGCGCTCAGGGTCGGAGGCAAACGCATGGACCGAGGTCAGCACGCCGGAGCGCACGAGGAACGTACCCAGCAGGCTCAGCGAGAATGCAGCGATGGCCAGCAAAACCGTCCAGCTCTTGAACACGCCGCGCTTTTCGGTGACCGCCAACGAGTGAATCAGCGCGGTGCCCACCAGCCATGGCATGAACGAGGCGTTTTCCACCGGGTCCCAGAACCACCAGCCGCCCCAGCCGAGTTCGTAGTAGGCCCACCACGACCCGAGGGTGATGCCGATACCGAGAAAGGCCCAGGCGACGATGGTCCATGGACGCGACCAGCGCGCCCAGGCGGCATCGAGGCGACCGCCGAGCAAGGCGGCGATGGCAAAGGCGAACGCCACGGAGAATCCGACATAGCCCATGTACAGCATTGGCGGATGCACGATCAGGCCGATGTCCTGCAGCAACGGATTGAGGTCACGGCCGTCGGCGGGGATCTGCGGCAGGATGCGCGAGAACGGGTTGGAGGTGAGGATCAGGAACAGCAGGAAACCGCTGCTGATCATGCCCATCACCGCCAGCACCCGCGCCAGCATCACCTGCGGCAACTGCCGGGAGAAGACCGATACCGCAAAGGTCCAGCCGCCCAGGATAAATGCCCAGAGCAACAGCGAACCTTCATGCGCGCCCCACACGGCGCTGAACTTGTAGTACCACGGCAACGCACTGTTGGAGTTGCTGGCGACATAGGCGACCGAGAAGTCGTCGGTCATGAAGGCGTAGGTCAGGCAGCCGAAGGCAAACGCCAGAAAGGCGAACTGGCCCCAGGCGGCCGGCTGCGCCAGGCTCATCCACAGGCGGTCACCGCGCCAGGCGCCGAGCAACGGCACCACGGCCTGAAACAAGGCAAAACACAGTGCCAGGATCATCGCCAGATGGCCCAGCTCCGGGATAAAAAGACCGGAAGTCATCGATCAACCCTCCTTCGCGGGCGTTGGAGCAGATTGACCGCTTTCTTTCAAAGCCTTGGTCACTTCGGGCGGCATGTATTTTTCATCGTGCTTGGCCAACACTTCGTCGGCCACCACCACACCCTCGGCGTTGAGCTTGCCCAAGGCAACGATGCCCTGCCCTTCGCGGAACAGGTCCGGCAGGATGCCGCGGTAGCTGACGGTCACGGACTTCTGGAAGTCGGTGACGACGAACTTCACGTCCAGCGAGTCGCCGGAACGTTGCAGCGACCCCTTCTCGACCATGCCGCCGGCACGGATGCGCGTGTCCAGCGGCGCTTCGCCATTGGCAATCTGGGTCGGCGTGTAAAACAGGTTGATGTTCTGTTGCAGGGCGCTCAGGGCCAGGCCGACGGCTGCGCCGACACCGACCAGAATCGCGAGAATGATGATAAGACGCTTTTTACGCAGCGGATTCACTTGCCGTTCTCCCGGCGCAAACGACGCGCCTCTTGTTGCAGATACCGCTTGCGGGCCAGGACTGGCGCCGCCACGTTCAGGACCAGCACCGCCAGGCAGATGCCATAGGCTGACCAGACATACAGGCCATGATGGCCCATGGCGAGAAAATCGCCGAATGAAGCAAAACTCATCGAGCGGCCTCCAGGCTGTTCTGCACTTCTGCCTTGACCCAACTGGCGCGGGCCTCGCGTTTGAGCACTTCAAGGCGCATGCGCAACAACAGCACCGCACCGAAGAAGCAGTAGAAGCCCAATACCATCAGCAGCAGTGGCAGCCACATTTCCGCCGGCATCGCCGGTTTTTCCGTGAGGGTGAAGGTCGCGCCCTGGTGCAGGGTGTTCCACCACTCCACCGAGTACTTGATGATCGGGATATTGATCACGCCGACAATCGCCAGCACCGCACAGGCCTTGGCCGCACTGTCACGATTACTGATGGCGTTGCCCAGTGCAATGAGACCGAAGTACAGAAACAGCAGGATCAGCATCGACGTAAGTCGTGCATCCCAGACCCACCACGAGCCCCAGGTCGGCTTGCCCCAGATCGCGCCGGTGACCAGCGCCACGGCGGTCATCCAGGCACCGATGGGCGCCGCGCACTGCAGCGCGACATCGGCCAGCTTCATTTTCCACACCAGCCCGACAATGCCGCACACCGCGAGCATCACGTAGCAGGACTGGGCGAGCAACGCGGTGGGCACGTGGATATAGATGATGCGAAAGCTGTTGCCTTGCTGGTAGTCCGGCGGCGCGAAGGCCAGGCCCCAGACGGCGCCGACGCCGATCAGCAACAGTGCGGCGATGCTCAGCCAGGGCAACAGTCTGCCGCTGATGCCATAGAACCACTTGGGTGAGCCGAGCTTATGAAACCAGGTCCAGTTCATTGCTGTTTCCATCACGGTTGCCACTCGTCATCACGAGCAGCGCTGGGTCTTTGCTGATCAATATTTGATCAGACCTCATTATTCGCCGACGCTGATCTTCAGGCCAGCAGCGATTGCAAAAGGTGTCAGGGTTATCGCCAGGGCGGTCAGGCTGCCAAGCCACAGGAGATAACCGGTTGCCGGCATGCCCATCAAGGCGGCCTGCAAAGCGCCGCTGCCGAGAATCAACACCGGGATGTACAGCGGCAGAATCAGCAGCGCCAGCAACAGGCCGCCGCGCTTCAACCCCACCGTCAGGGCCGCACCCACGGCACCGAGCAGGCTCAGCACCGGTGTACCCAGCAACAGGGAAAGCAGCAACACCGGGAGACAGGCGGTGGGCAAACCGAGCATCAGTGCCAGCAGTGGAGCGAGTAAAACCAGAGCCAGGCCAGAGAAGGCCCAGTGTGCCAGTACCTTGGCCAAAACCAGAAGAGGCAGGGGGTGCGACGAAAGGACCCACTGTTCGAGGGAACCGTCCTCGAAATCACTGCGGAAAAGCCCGTCCAGCGAGAGCAGGACCGATAAAAGGGCCGCGACCCAGACCAGTCCCGGAGACAAGGTTTGCAACAATTGAGACTCGGGACCGACGGCCAGCGGGAACAGGGCGACCACGATCGCAAAGAACACCAGTGGATTGGCCAACTCCGCAGGGCGGCGGAACAACAAACGCGCCTCACGGGCGACCAGCAGACCGAACACACTCATGCGGCCCAATTCCCCAGGTCAATGTCACGATACCCGGCCGGCATGCGGGTCAGCGTGTGGTGAGTGGTCAACACCACCATGCCACCGCGTTCGCAGTGGCCGGCCAGATGAGATTCGAGTTGCGCCACGCCTTGCTTGTCCAGCGCGGTGAACGGCTCGTCGAGGATCCACAACGGCGGACTGTCGAGGTACAACCGCGCCAGCGCCACGCGACGTTGCTGGCCGGCAGACAGGGTGTGACAGGGAACATCCTCGAAGCCGCGCAGTCCGACGGCTGCCAGCGCGCTCCAGATGGCTTCATGGCTGGCCGGATGATGCAGGGCGCAGAGCCAGCTGAGGTTTTCCTCCGGCGTCAGCAGGTCCTTGATGCCGGCGGCATGCCCAATCCATAACAGGTTGCGCGCCAGTTCGTTGCGCTGTTCGTTGAGTGGTTGGCCGTTGAGCAGGATTTGCCCGGCCGTCGGCTGCATAAGACCGGACAGCAGGCGCAACAGGCTGGTCTTGCCACTGCCGTTGGGGCCGCTGATTTGCACCATTTCGCCACTGGCCAGTCTCAAATCGAGATTTTCGAACAGCAGTCGAAGGTCTCGCTCACAGGCGAGTGCGACGGTTTGCAGGACTGGACTGGTCAAGAGATCACGGGCCTTTACGGTTCAAGTCGGCAGCGGAGCGGCCGCTAAAGGGGTGCAGCATAGTCGCAATGGCGGCCTGTTCTAGAGAGCTGCGTCAAACAATTGCAATGTTTTTGCCACTCTCCGAAAGACGGGCGGCATTATACATGCCATGCCCTACTCTAATGAGGGCAATTTCTTCAGGTTGTGACCGCGTATGACAGGCGAAATGAACATCCTCCCGCTCCCGCAGCCCACACCCGCGACCTCACGGCCGCTGGTGGTCAGCGGTGACCTGCTCAAGTTGCTGACGCCGATGGAAGGCCTGATCACGCCCGGCCAGTCGGCCAAGGCTGAAGTGCTGTCGCTGAAGCAGGCGGACCAGACCTTTCAACTGCTGCTCAAGGTCACCCTCGAGAACGGCCGGCAGACCACGGTCCAGGCCACCAGCAGCCAACCGCTGCCCCAGGGTACGAACCTGGCGATCACCCAGCCCTCGGCGAGCAATCTGGCCGTGACGGTGCAACAGGCGATTGCCTCCAGTGTCGCCACCCTCACCCGCATCGACACCGCGCAACTGCCGGTGGGCACATTGTTGCAAGGCAAGGTGCTGACGGCCCAGGTGCTGCCGCAAGTGCCGGGCCAGCCAACGGTATTTCGCTCGCTGGTGAGCCTGCTCAACACCGCATTGAGCGGCCGGACGCTGACCCTCGACAGCCCGACGCCCCTGCGCATCGGCACCTTGCTCAGCGCCCAGGTGCAAGACAGCCAGACCCTGAAATTCGTCCCGCTGAGCAGTCGTCAGGAACAACTGGCGGTTACTCAGCAACTGGCCAGCCAACAGAGTCGCCAGGGCTCGCTGGACGGCCTGCTGAAATTGCTGCAAAACCTGCCGGCCACCGACCAGACGTCCAGCGACCTGAGGGCGGCGGCGAACAGGCTGCTCGCCGGCCTGCCGGACGCTCAGCAACTGAGCACCCCCAAAGGCCTGGCGCTGGCACTGGCCAGTAGCGGCGCCTTCCTCGAATCGAAGCTGTTGGGCGGACAAAACCCGACGCTGGCGCCGGACTTGAAAGGCGACCTGCTCAGGTTGATTGCACAAGTGACCCAGGGACTGCCGACCAACACCAATCTCAACGCGATCATTGCGGCCAACACCCTCGCCCAGGCCATGCCGAGCTTCGTGCGCAATGCCCTGGGCATGCTCGGGCAGGTCAGCGCCAAGCCGTCACCGACCGGATTCCCGCTGCCCGAGCGCCTGTTGCAGAGCGCGGAAGGCGAAGACGATCTCGAACACCTGCTGCGCCTGGCTGCCGCAGCGGTTTCTCGCCTGCAAAGCCACCAGTTGTCGAGCCTGGAGCAGACCGGCGTGACCAGCGACGGTCGCCTGATGAGCACCTGGCAGCTGGAAATCCCGATGCGCAACCTGCAAGACATCGTGCCCCTGCAAGTCAAGTTTCAGCGCGAGGAAGCACCGGAAAAGGAACAGCCCCAGGAGCGCCGCGACGAACGCGAACCCAAACAGCAATTGTGGCGCGTCGATCTGGCGTTCGACATGGAACCGCTGGGCCCGCTGCAGATCCAGGCGCAACTGATTCAGGGCAGCCTGTCGAGCCAGTTGTGGGCCGAACGGCCCTACACGGCGAGCCTGATCGAAAGCAACCTGGCCGCGCTGCGCCAACGCCTGTTGGACTCGGGCCTGAACGTGGGCGACCTCGATTGCCACCAAGGCAAACCGCCCCAAGGTCCACAAACCCGTCTCGAACAACGCTGGGTCGACGAAACCGCATGAACAACACCCACGCCCCACGCCAGGCCATCGCGCTGAAATACGACGGCAGCCACGCACCGACCCTGACCGCCAAGGGCGATGAGGAAATGGCCGAAGAAATCCTGCGGATCGCCCGCGACTATGAAGTGCCGATCTACGAAAACGCCGAGCTGGTGAGACTGCTGGCGCGCATGGAGCTGGGAGACAGTATTCCGGAGGAGCTGTACCGCACGATCGCCGAGATCATTGCGTTTGCCTGGAACCTGAAAGGCAAGTTTCCTGCCGGGCAGGACCCGGATGCGCCGATGGTCGAGAAAGACGTGACCGACCGTGGGGATGATTACTGAGGTGTTGGGGACGCCATCGCCGGCGAGCCGGCGATTGGGTACTGACCATCAACTCTTGTGCAACTTGCTCATCAACTCGGCCTCAGCCTGGGTCAAACCGCAGGACTGGGTCAGTTCATCGACGCTCGCTCCCATCCCGACCAATCGCGCCGCCTGGGCAAACGACAGGCTCGACGGGTCGCGCTGTTCCAGTTGAGCCAGCTTGTCCGGCAACGGAGCAACCACCGCGCGCAGCTCATGCAGGTCTTCCCCCATGCGCACGGTGCCGCTCTGGTAGTTCTCAACCAGTCTGGCCAGTTCCTTGATGCGCTGATCGCGCAGCGCATCGCCCTGGGCCTGTTGCGCGGCGATCTGCCGCTGCCCGCGAATGTACGCCAGGAACATTGCCAGCGTGCCTGCCCAGAACAGGAACAGGACAATGACCGCAACCTCGAGAATCAATCAGATATTCTCCAGTTCCGACCATTCCTCTTCGCTCATCATCTTGTCCAGTTCGACCAGGATCAGCAGCTCGTTGTTCTTGTTGCACACGCCCTGGATGAACTTGGCGGACTCTTCATTGCCCACGTTCGGCGCGGTTTCGATTTCCGACTGACGCAGGTAAACCACTTCGGCCACGCTGTCGACCATGATGCCGACCACTTGCTTGTCGGCCTCGATGATGACGATCCGGGTGTTGTCGCTGATCTCGGCATTCATCAGGCCGAAGCGCTGGCGGGTGTCGATCACGGTGACCACGTTGCCGCGCAGGTTGATGATGCCCAGCACGTAGCTTGGGGCACCCGGAACCGGAGCGATCTCGGTGTAACGCAGGACTTCCTGAACGCGCATCACGTTGATGCCGTAGGTTTCATTGTCCAGCTTGAAGGTTACCCATTGCAGGATCGGATCTTCGGAACCCTTTGCAGACGACGCCTTATCATTCATACCCTGACCCCTCGAAAAACCGCCCTGGCGGTGTGTGTTCGGTGCGATGGCAACTCATTTGCCCCGCGTGTTTTTTATGTTGGCTTGTGGACCGGCTTGCTGCCGCCCAGGTGTTTTGCGCCGCCACTGGCAATCAGCTCGGCCAGCGCGGCCACGTCGAGCAACGCACACATGTGTTCAATGACCGTGCCTGCCAGCCACGGCCGTTGGCCACGATGGGTGCGCCATTTGATTTCGTTCGGGTCCAGGCGCAATGAGCGGCTGACCTGATGCACCGCCAGCCCCCACTCGTAGCCCTGGACCGAAATGACGTACTGCAGGCCCTGGCGGAAGTCGTCCCGGTATCGGTCGGGCATGACCCAACGCGCGGTGTCGAGCACCTTCAGATTGCCGGCCTGGCTCGGCAGGATCCCGAGGAACCATTCCGGCTGACCGAACAGCGGCGTCAGCTCCTGGCCGGCCAGTGAATAAATCGAGCCCAGGCACACCAGCGGCACCGCGAGGGTCAGCCCGGCGACATCGAACAACAGGCATTCGAACGCGTCGGCGGCCCAGGCGGGACGACCGTCGGTTTCCACCGGCGGCGGCGTGTTGCTGGGTGGCAAATGGACTTCGACGATCGGCGGCACCAGCGCCTGCAGCAACGGCGCGATGGTCGACACCGGCGCCATGACCGGGGTCGGTGCATCGATCAGCGCCACTGGCGCTTGCACGACAGGCGCGGCCACCGGTGCCGTAACCGGCGCAGGTTCTTGCGGCGCCTTCTGCGCGTCGCGGGCCTGCTCTTCAAGCACCGCTGCCTGGAACTCGTCGAGTGCCGCCTCGACCTCGATCACCTCGGCAATCGTCTCGATTTCCGCTGGCGCCTCTTCGGTCGCGTCCATCAGCAAGTTGTCCAGATAGGACTGAAGTGCAAGCTGCGGACGGGACGTGACTTTTACCGGGCGATTCATCTCACGCCACCTGCGCAACGGATTGCTGCGCGAGCAAATGCTTGAGCAGGGCACGATAGGCCAGCACCCCACGGCTCTTGCCGTCGAATTGCGAAGGGGTGACACCGGCACGGCTGGCGTCACGCAAGCGCGTGTCGACCGGAATATAGCCCTGCCAGATTTCGTCGGGGTACTTGTCGCGCAATACCCGCAAGGTCCCGAGGGACGCTTGCGTGCGGCGGTCGAACAGCGTCGGCACGATGCTGAAGGCCAGCGGCTGCTTGCGCGAGCGATTGACCATCGCCAGGGTATTGACCATGCGCTCCAGACCCTTGACCGCCAGGTGCTCGGTCTGCACGGGAATGACCAGTTGCTGACTGGCCGCCAGGGCATTGACCATCAGCACGCCGAGCAACGGCGGACTGTCGATCACGGCGTAATCGAAGTCCTGCCACAGTTGCGCGAGGCTCTTGGCGATCACCAGGCCCAGGCCGCTTTGCCCCGGCGACTGGCGTTCCAGCGTCGCCAGTGCGGTGCTCGACGGCAGCAGGGAAATACTGGCATGGCTGGTGGGCAACAGCAGTTGGCCGGGCAGGCCTTGCGGCACGCTGCCCTTGTGCAGGAACAGGTCGTAGCTGCTGTGCTCCAGGGTGTCTGGATCGTAACCGAAGTAGCTGGTCATCGAGCCGTGAGGGTCGAGATCGACCACGACCACGCGCTTGCCCGCCTCAGCCAGCAACCCGGCTAAAGCGATGGAGGAAGTGGTTTTACCAACACCACCCTTTTGATTGGCAACTGCCCAGACTCTCATTCGGATTGTTCCTCCCGGTCGAACCGGTCGACCGAGAAATAGCTCAACGTGTTAATACGGGTGACGGAGAATTGACGGCGCTCTCTCGTACCGGTGGTTTGACCGGTGCAGGTGCAGTTTGTGTGCCAGCACGCTTCAACGCGGCGTCAGGTTGCGCATTGGCAGTTCCGGTGCCGGTCAGGCTGCGCCGCACGTCGAGGTTGCGCGACACCACCAACACCACACGACGGTTGCGCGCCCTGCCCTCTGCCGTGGCGTTGTTGGCCACCGGCTGAAATTCGCCATACCCCACCGAGGCCATCCGGCCCGGGTTCACACCCTGCATCGCGAGCATGCGCACGATGCTCGCCGAACGCGCCGAGGACAGTTCCCAGTTGGTCGGGTACTGCGCCGTGCGGATCGGCTGGTCGTCGGTAAAACCTTCGACGTGAATCGGGTTGTCGAACGGCTTCAGAATCGCTGCCACCTTGTCGATGATGTTGAACGCGACGTCGCTGGGCATGGCATCGCCACTGCCGAACAGCAGGCTGGAATTGAGTTCGATCTCGACCCACAGTTCGTTGCCGCGCACGGTCATCTGATTGGAGCTGATCAAGTCGCCGAACGCCGCGCTGATGTCATCGGCGATGCTTTTCAGCGGATCGCTGGCCCCGGCGATACCGGCGTCGACCTGATCGCTGTCCTTGACCAGCGGCTTGGCCGGGGTCACGGTCTTCGGCCGCTCATCGCCGATGGGGATCGGCTGCACCGAGCGATCCGCATCGGTGAACACGCCGACGAGCGCCTGGGAAATGATCTTGTACTTGCCTTCGTTGATCGAGGAAATCGAGTACATCA
Source organism: Pseudomonas sp. IT-P12 (assembly GCF_949767465.1). NCBI lineage: Bacteria > Pseudomonadati > Pseudomonadota > Gammaproteobacteria > Pseudomonadales > Pseudomonadaceae > Pseudomonas > Pseudomonas sp. IT-P12. The sequence goes on from NZ_CATKPY010000021.1 coordinate 872,484, forward strand.
CCACGAAAAAGGCGAACAGCAGGGTAATGAAGTCGGCGTAGGAAACCAGCCAGCGTTCATGGTTCACATGCTCTTCATGTTGTCGGCGACGCGCCATGGTCCATTACCCCCATCAATCCATGAAGCCCTGAAGCTTCAACTCAATAGAGCGAGGGTTTTCGCCTTCGGCAATCGACAGAATGCCTTCCAGCAACATTTCGCGATAACGCGACTGGCGCAGTGCAACGGACTTGAGCTTGGCCGCGATCGGCAGCAGCACCAGGTTGGCACTGGCCACGCCGTAGATGGTGGCGACGAACGCCACGGCGATGCCACTGCCCAGGTTCGCCGGATCGGCCAGGTTGCCCATGACGTGGATCAGGCCCATGACCGCACCGATGATGCCGATGGTCGGCGCGTAGCCGCCCATGCTTTCGAAGACCTTGGCCGCTTCGATGTCGCGGCTTTCCTGGGTGTAGAAGTCCACTTCCAGAATGCTGCGGATGGCTTCCGGCTCGGCACCGTCGACCAGCAACTGCAGGCCCTTGCGCGAGTAGCTGTCAGGTTCGGCGTCCGCCACCCCTTCCAGACCCAGCAAACCTTCCTTGCGTGCGGTCAGACTCCAGTTCACCACGCGGTCGATGCCGCCAGCCAAATCCACGCGGGGCGGGAACAGAATCCAGCCGAGAATCTGCATGGCGCGCTTGAAGGCGCTCATGGGCGACTGCAGCAGCGCCGCGCCGATGGTCCCGCCGAGCACGATCAGCGCCGCAGGGCCGTTCGCCAGGGCACCGAGGTGACCGCCCTCGAGGAAGTTGCCGCCGATGATGGCGACGAACGCCATGATGATCCCGATAAGGCTGAGTACGTCCATCAGATGCACGCCTCGACCAGGTGCTTGCCTATGTCATCGAGGCCGTACACCGCGTCGGCGAGCTCGGCCTTCACGATAGCCATCGGCATGCCATAGATCACGCAGCTGGCTTCATCCTGGGCCCAGATCGAGCTGCCGCCCTGCTTGAGCAGGCGCGCACCTTCGCGGCCGTCGGCGCCCATGCCGGTCAACACCACCGCCAGAACTTTGTCGCCGTAGGATTTGGCCGCGGAACCGAAGGTGATGTCCACGCATGGCTTGTAGTTCAGACGCTCGTCGCCCGGCAGGATTTTCACCGCGCCGCGGCCATCGATCATCATCTGCTTGCCGCCCGGCGCCAGCAGTGCCAGGCCCGGACGCAGGATGTCGCCATCCTCGGCTTCCTTGACGCTGATTCGGCACAGCTTGTCCAGACGCTCGGCGAACGCCTTGGTGAAGGCCGCCGGCATGTGCTGGATCAACACGATCGGTGCCGGGAAATTGGCCGGCAACTGGGTCAACACCCGCTGCAGGGCCACCGGGCCGCCCGTGGACGTGCCAATGGCCACCAGTTTGTAGGCTTTGCGTTTGGGCGCCGGCGAAGACACTGCATGTGCCGGTGCGTGGGCAGGCGCAGGGGTCCGGGACGGCGTGATGGCCGCACGGACGGGCGCAGCGCTGCCATAACTGCTGGCGCTGGTGGGCGCGGAAGTCGGCGCGGGCGACGGTGCCGGTGCGCTGTAGGCGCTGACACGACGGTTGCTGCGCGAGATGCTGAGAATCTTCTCGCACAGCAGTTGCTTGACCTTCTCGGGGTTACGCGAGATGTCTTCGAAATTTTTCGGCAGGAAATCCACCGCACCGGCGTCCAGCGCGTCCAGGGTGACCCGGGCGCCTTCGTGCGTCAGTGAGGAGAACATCAACACCGGAGTCGGGCAGCGCTGCATGATGTGCCGCACCGCCGTGATGCCATCCATCATCGGCATCTCGTAGTCCATGGTGATCACGTCCGGCTTGAGGGCCAGCGCCTGATCGATCGCCTCTTTGCCATTGGTCGCCGTACCGACGACCTGGATATTGGAGTCCGCTGAAAGAATTTCCGAGACGCGGCGGCGGAAAAAACCCGAATCGTCCACCACCAGGACCTTGACTACCATAAACACTCCGTTAGGCGGGAGCGAGGCTAGGTCGCCCCGCTCCCCCTGAATCAAATACGCCGTGCGGCGTAACGCTTGAGCATGCTCGGAACATCGAGAATCAGCGCGATGCGGCCATCACCGGTGATGGTGGCGCCCGACATGCCCGGGGTTCCCTGCAGCATTTTGCCCAATGGCTTGATGACCACTTCTTCCTGGCCCACCAGTTGATCGACGACGAAGCCGATCCGCTGGGTGCCCACCGAAAGAATCACCACATGGCCCTCGCGCTGCTCTTCGTGAGCGGCGGAGCTGACCAGCCAGCGCTTGAGGTAGAACAATGGCAGTGCCTTGTCCCGCACGATCACCACTTCCTGGCCATCCACCACGTTGGTGGTCGACAGGTCGAGGTGGAAAATCTCGTTGACGTTCACCAGCGGGAACGCAAACGCCTGGTTGCCCAACATGACCATCAGCGTCGGCATGATCGCCAGGGTCAACGGCACCTTGATGACGATCTTCGAGCCCTGGCCCTTGGTCGAGTAGATGTTGATCGAACCGTTGAGCTGGGAAATCTTGGTCTTCACCACGTCCATGCCCACGCCACGACCCGACACGTCGGAGATCTCGGTCTTGGTCGAGAAACCCGGGGCGAAAATCAGGTTGTAGCACTCGGTGTCGCTCAGGCGATCGGCCGCATCCTTGTCCATCACCCCGCGTTTTACCGCGATGGCGCGCAGGACGTTCGGGTCCATGCCCTTGCCGTCATCGGAGATCGACAGCAGGATGTGGTCGCCTTCCTGCTCGGCGGCGAGGATGACCTTGCCACCACGGGCCTTGCCCGAGGCTTCGCGTTCTTCCGGCGACTCGATGCCGTGGTCGACCGCGTTGCGCACCAAGTGGACCAGCGGGTCGGCCAGGGCCTCGACGAGGTTCTTGTCGAGGTCGGTTTCTTCGCCGACCAGCTCCAGGTTGATCTCTTTCTTGAGCTGGCGTGCCAGGTCGCGGACCAGACGCGGGAAACGCCCGAACACCTTCTTGATCGGCTGCATCCGGGTCTTCATGACCGCGGTCTGCAGGTCGGCCGTGACCACATCGAGGTTGGACACCGCCTTGGACATGGCTTCATCGGCGCTGTTGGCACCCAGGCGCACCAGGCGGTTGCGCACCAGCACCAGCTCACCGACCATGTTCATGATTTCGTCGAGACGCGCGGTGTCGACCCGCACAGTGGTCTCGGCCTCGCTGGCCGGTTTTTCCGCAGGGGCTGCGGCGGCGGCCCGGGCAGGTGCCGGTGCAGCGGCAGGCTTCGGCGCGGGCGCAGGCTTGGGCGTTTCGGCCTTGGGCTCGGCAGCCTTGGCAGCCGGTGCCTTGGCAGCGGGGGTGGCGACCGAAGAAGCGGCGGCACCGCTGGCGACATCGGTGAACTTGCCCTTGCCGTGCAAATCGTCGAGCAGCGATTCGAACTCGTGATCGGTGATCAGGTCGCTGCCCGCCGCGGCGGCACTTGGCGCAGCCGAGGCCGGGACCGACGCGATGGCCGACTCCAGTGCGTCGACCGCAAAGTTGCCCTTGCCGTGCAACTGATCGAGCAATGCCTCGAATTCGTCGTCGGTAATGTCGGAGCTGTCGCCCGGCTCTTTCGGCGCGGCGGCGGCCGGAGCGGCTGGCGCTGCGCCCACCGCGTCGGCGGCGAACTGGCCCTTGCCGTGGAGCTGGTCGAGCAGCGACTCGAACTCGGCATCGGTGATTTCATCACTGGCCGCGTCGGACGCTGCGACCGGAGCAGCTGCCGGTGCCTCGGCCTCGGCCTTGACGGCGTTCAGCGAGTCCAGCAGTTGTTCGAATTCGTTATCGGTAATATCGCCCGACTCGGCTTCGGCGGCCGCTGCCTGTGGCGCTTCCACCACGTCGGCCACCGGCGCGGCCTGATCGGCCGATTGCGGCTCGGCCAGACGCGCCAGGGCGGCGAGCAATTCAGGTGTGGCAGCCGTGATCGGGCTGCGATCGCGGACTTCGCCGAACATGCTGTTCACCGAGTCCAGCGCTTCGAGAACCACGTCCATCAATTCCGAGTCGACGCGGCGCTCACCCTTGCGCAGGATGTCGAACACGTTCTCGGCGATGTGACAGCACTCCACCAGCTCATTGAGCTGAAGGAAGCCGGCGCCCCCTTTTACAGTGTGAAAACCGCGAAAAATTGCATTGAGCAAGTCCGCATCATCAGGTCGGCTTTCCAGCTCGACCAGCTGTTCGGACAGTTGCTCTAGAATCTCGCCGGCCTCAACCAGGAAATCCTGAAGGATCTCTTCATCGGCGCCGAAGCTCATTAAGGGTGTGCTCCTACAGGTCTAAAAACCCAAAAACCTAAAATGCCTGAATGTTAAAAGCCCAGGCTGGATAGCAAATCGTCCACGTCGTCCTGACCGGACACAACGTCTTCTCTTTTATCGGCATGAATCTGTGGACCTTCACCCTGAGAGAGATGTTTTTGTGGATCTTTTTCTGCAAGCATTGCTTCACGGTCATGTTCGATGCCCGCAAAGCGGTCCACCTGACTGGCCATGAGCACGAGCTTGAGCAGGTTGGCTTCAACTTCAGTGACCAATTGCGTGACACGCTTGATCACCTGGCCGGTGAGGTCCTGGTAATCCTGCGCGAGCAGGATGTCGTTGAGGTTGCTCGACACCGCCCGATTGTCCGTGCTGCTGCGTGCCAGAAAACCGTCGACACGCCGTGCCAGCTCGCGGAACTCCTCGGCCCCGACCTCGCGACGCATGAAGCGCCCCCAGTCGGTGCTCAGCGCCTGGGCTTCATCGCCCAGGCTGTTGACCAGGGGCGTTGAGCTCTCGACCAGGTCCATGGTGCGATTGGCAGCGGCCTCTGTCAGCTTGACAACATACCCCAGGCGTTCGGTGGCATCCGTGATCTGGGACACTTCCTCGGCTTGCGGCATGTTCGGATCGATCTGGAAATTGACGATCGCGCTATGCAACTCGCGGGTGAGCTTGCCCACTTCCTGATACAGGCCGCGGTCACGGGTCTGATTGAGCTCATGGATCAGTTGCACCGCGTCGCCGAACTTGCCTTTTTCAAGGCTTTCGACCAGTTCGACCGCATGTTTTTTCAGGGTCGACTCAAAGTCGCCCTGTGAAGATTCTTTGTGGTCCATAGCTCCCCCGTGGCGCCGTGACTCAACCGATGCGTTCGAAAATCTTCTCGATTTTTTCTTTCAACGCCTGGGCCGTGAAGGGTTTGACCACATAACCGTTTACACCGGCCTGGGCCGCTTCGATGATCTGCTCGCGCTTGGCTTCAGCCGTCACCATCAGTACCGGCAGGTGCTTGAGCTTTTCGTCGGCGCGCACGTGGCGCAGCAGATCGATACCGGTCATGCCGGGCATGTTCCAGTCGGTGACCAGAAAGTCGATGCTTCCGCTGTTGAGAACCGGAATGGCGGTGGTGCCATCGTCAGCCTCGACCGTGTTGGTGAACCCAAGGTCACGCAACAGGTTCTTGATGATCCGCCGCATCGTTGAGAAGTCATCAACGATGAGGATTTTCATGTTCTTGTCCAATTCGACCTCCAAGCAGTCTTAAACGCGCCCAGCACCTGGACGCGCCATTTCAATCAATTCGGCAGAGCACTCAATGACTGTCTGGAGCACAACAGATCGAGACCGGCGTGGTTCAACACCACACCAGCCACGTTCGCAGTGTCCCCACACTGCCTTCAGCGCGCTCGCCACTCCCCCAAACGCCCCCGCAAACGGGCCGCGCACTGGCTGTGTAACTGGCTGACCCGAGATTCACTGACCCCCAGGACTTCACCGATTTCCTTGAGATTCAACTCTTCGTCGTAGTACAGCGCCAACACCAGTCGCTCGCGCTCCGGCAAATTGGCAATCGCGTCCGCCAACGCCGCCTGGAAGCGTTCATCTTCCAGGTCGCGTGACGGCTCGAGATGAGCACTCGCGCCATCCTCGTGCAGCCCTTCGTGTTCGCCGTCCTGCAACAGATCGTCGAAACTGAATAACCGGCTGCCCAGGGTGTCGTTCAAAATCCCGTAATAATCGTCGAGACTCAATTGGAGTTCGGCCGCAACCTCGTGATCTTTAGCGTCACGGCCGGTTTTAGCTTCAATCGAGCGAATCGCGTCGCTGACCATGCGGGTATTGCGGTGGACCGAACGTGGCGCCCAGTCCCCCTTGCGCACTTCATCAAGCATGGCGCCGCGGATTCGAATGCCCGCGTACGTCTCGAAACTGGCGCCTTTGCTGGCGTCGTATTTGGTCGATACTTCCAGCAGGCCGATCATGCCGGCCTGGATCAGGTCTTCGACCTGGACACTGGCCGGCAGACGCGCCAGCAAGTGGTAGGCAATGCGTTTGACCAGTGGCGCGTAACGCTCGATCAGCTCGTACTGCGCGTCACGCGCCGACTTCTTGTAGAGGTTGTAACCGCTGGCTGTCATAGCACGGGTCCTGCCGTTTGTTGCACGAGGCGCTCGACGAAAAACTCCAGGTGCCCACGCGGATTGGCGGGCAGCGGCCAGGTATCGACCTTTTGTGCGATGGCCTTGAAGGCCAGGGAGCACTTGGAACGCGGGAAGGCTTCGTAGACGGCGCGCTGCTTCTGGACGGCCTTGCGCACGCTTTCGTCGTAGGGCACCGCGCCGACGTATTGTAAGGCGACGTCCAGGAAGCGATCCGTGACCTTCGTCAACTTGGCGAACAGGTTGCGCCCTTCCTGCGGGCTCTGGGCCATGTTGGCCAGGACGCGGAAGCGGTTCATGCCGTAGTCGCGGTTCAACAGTTTGATCAGCGCGTAGGCATCGGTGATGGAGGTCGGCTCGTCACAGACCACCAGCAGCACTTCCTGCGCGGCGCGAACGAAGCTGACTACCGAGTCACCAATACCCGCAGCGGTGTCGATCACCAGCACGTCGAGGTTGTCACCGATATCGCTGAACGCCTGGATCAGGCCGGCATGCTGGGCCGGGCTCAGGTGCACCATGCTCTGGGTGCCGGACGCTGCCGGGACGATGCGGATGCCACCGGGCCCCTGCAACAATACGTCACGCAGCTCACAGCGGCCTTCGATCACGTCGGCCAGCGTGCGTTTGGGTGTCAGGCCCAGCAGAACGTCGACGTTTGCCAGCCCCAGGTCGGCGTCCAGCAGCATGACGCGCCGGCCAAGCTCAGCCAGGGCCAGGGACAAGTTCACTGACACGTTAGTCTTCCCGACGCCACCTTTGCCGCCGGTCACCGCGATCACCTGTACGGGATGCATGCTGCCCATGTTATTTCTTTACCTTGTCTTGCATAGACGGAGGCCACATTACTGGCTGCGCGTTCGTAAACGGAACAATGCCTGGCAGACCATCGATGTAGGTACAAAAAATGTTCATTACCTCAGCCGACCTGCTTGGTCGGGCTGTGGTAGATATCAGCGAACATGTCAGCCATGGCTTCTTCGCTGGGTTCTTCCTGCATTTGCACGCTGACGGCGCGACTGACCAGTTGATGACGACGCGGCAGATGCAGGTCATCCGGAATCCGCGGGCCATCGGTCAGGTAAGCCACCGGCAACTCATGACTGATTGCCAGGCTCAACACCTCGCCCAGACTTGCCGTTTCATCCAGTTTAGTCAGGATGCAGCCAGCGAGCCCGCAGCGCTTGTAACTGTGATAAGCAGCCGTTAGAACCTGTTTCTGGCTGGTGGTTGCCAACACCAGGTAATTTTTTGCCCGGATGCCACGACCGGCCAGGCTTTCAAGCTGCATGCGCAGGGCCGGATCGCTGGCCTGCAGGCCTGCGGTATCGATCAGCACCACGCGCTTGCGCAGCAGGGGATCCAGCGCCTGCACCAGGGACTGGCCCGGATCGACGTGGGTCACCGACACATTGAGAATCCGCCCAAGGGTCTTGAGTTGCTCCTGAGCGCCGATGCGGTAGCTGTCCATGCTGACCAGCGCAATGCTCTGCGCGCCGTACTTGAGCACGTAACGGGCAGCCAGCTTGGCCAGCGTGGTGGTCTTGCCCATGCCGGCCGGACCGACCATGGCAATCACACCCCCTTCTTCCAGCGGCTCGACTTCCGGCGTGCTGATCATCCGAGCCAGGTGTGCCAGCAACATGCGCCAGGCCTGGCGAGGCTCCTCGACGTCGGAAATCAACGCCAGCAGGTCGCGGGACAACGGACCGGACAAACCGATGCGCTGCAGGCGACGCCAGAGGTTGGCCTGTGCCGGGGCATTGCCCTGCATCTGGCTCCAGGCCAGCGAGCCGAGCTGGACTTCCATCAGCTCGCGCAGGCTGTTGAGCTCGAAACGCATCGATTCCAATGCCCGCGGATCCACGCCGGCAGGCGCCGGTGCCGGGGCAGGTGCCGCACGGCGCGGCTCGGTGTAGGTCGGCTCGATCAGTGGCTCGGCAGCGGTGAGCGGCAGGCCGGCGAACAGTTGGCGATTGGTCGACTTGTCGCTCTCGCCCTCGTTGCGCAGGCTCAACTCGGCCTGGGCGTTGACGATCCGCGACTGGGTCTTGCGCAGCTCATCCTCGAGTTCCATGTTCGGAACGCGCGGGGCCAGCGCCGACAGCTTGTAATCCAGGGCTGCCGTGAGCTCGACACCACCGGCGATCCGGCGGTTGCCGATGATGGCGGCATCAGCGCCCAGCTCATCACGAACCAGTTTCATGGCCTGGCGCATATCGGCGGCGAAAAAACGCTTAACTTGCATAAACCACTACCTCAGCCATTGGGCCCTACTGTCGCAACGATGGTCACTTGCTTGTTGTCAGGGATTTCCTGGTAAGCCAACACGTGCAAACCGGGAACTGCCAGGCGGCCGAATCGCGACAGCATCGCGCGGACCGGACCCGCCACCAGCAGGATGACCGGTTGACCTTGCATTTCCTGACGCTGCGCCGCTTCGATCAACGACCGCTGCAGCTTCTCAGCCATGCTTGGCTCCAGCAAAACGCCCTCTTCCGAGCCTTGTCCTGCCTTCTGCAGACTATTGAGCAAAATTTGTTCCAACCTGGGCTCCAGAGTGATAACTGGCAGCTCGGACTCAGTCCCTACAATGCTTTGGACGATTGCGCGGGATACGCCAACGCGCACGGCGGCCACCAGCGCGGCAGTATCTTGACTCTTGGCGGCATTGTTCGCGATGGCTTCGGCAATGCTGCGGATGTCGCGCACCGGCACCTGCTCGGCCAACAGCGCCTGCAGAACCTTGAGCAACTGCGACAGCGACACCACGCCCGGCACCAGCTCCTCGGCCAGTTTCGGCGAGCTCTTGGCCAGCAATTGCATGAGTTGCTGCACTTCTTCGTGGCCGATCAGCTCACTGGAGTGCTTGTACAGAATCTGGTTCAAGTGGGTCGCAACTACGGTACTGGCATCGACCACGGTGTAGCCGAGCGATTGCGCCTGCGCACGCTGGCTGATTTCGATCCAGACCGCCTCCAGGCCGAAAGCCGGATCCTTGGCGTTGATCCCGTTGAGCGTGCCATAGACCTGCCCCGGATTGATCGCCAGTTCGCGATCCGGGTAAATCTCCGCTTCCGCCAGGATGACCCCCATCAGGGTCAGGCGGTAGGCGCTTGGCGCCAGGTCGAGGTTGTCACGGATGTGCACGGTCGGCATCAGGAAGCCCAGGTCCTGGGAGAGCTTCTTGCGCACCCCCTTGATCCGCGCAAGCAACTGGCCACCCTGGTTACGGTCCACCAGCGGAATCAGGCGGTAGCCGACTTCCAGGCCGATCATGTCGATGGGCGTGACGTCGTCCCAGCCAAGCTCCTTGGTTTCCATGGCGCGGGCAGGCGATGGCAGCAGTTCCTGCTGACGCTTGACCTCTTGCAGGGCCTGGACCTTGACGGCGTTCTGCTTTTTCCAGAACAGGTAGGCACCGCCTGCGGCCAGGGCCGCCATGCTCAGGAAGGAGACGTGCGGCATACCAGGCACCAGGCCCATCACCGCCATCAGACCGGCTGCCACAGCCAGGGCTTTCGGCGAGGCGAACATCTGGCGATTGATCTGCTTGCCCATGTCTTCCGAACCGGAAGCACGGGTCACCATGATCGCCGCCGCTGTGGATAACAACAGTGATGGCAATTGCGCCACCAAACCGTCACCGATGGTCAGCAGGGCGTAAACCCGGCCGGCATCGCCGAAGGACATGCCGTGCTGGAAGATACCGACCGCCATGCCGCCGATCAGGTTGATGAACAGAATCAGCAGGCCGGCGATGGCGTCACCGCGCACGAACTTGCTGGCACCGTCCATGGAGCCGTAGAACTCGGCTTCCTGGGCCACTTCCGCGCGACGGGCCTTGGCCTGGGGCTGATCGATCAGGCCGGCGTTCAAGTCGGCGTCGATCGCCATCTGCTTGCCGGGCATCGCATCGAGGGTGAAACGTGCGCTCACTTCGGAAATCCGCCCGGCACCCTTGGTCACCACGACGAAGTTGATGATCATCAAAATCGCGAAGACCACGATACCGACGACGTAGTTGCCGCCAATCACCACTTCGCCGAACGCCTGGATCACCTTGCCCGCCGCGGCATGACCGTCCTGGCCGTGGAGCATGACCACCCGTGTGGAAGCCACGTTCAACGCCAGTCGCAACAGGGTCGCCACCAGCAGAATCGTCGGGAACACCGCAAAATCCAGGGGCCGCAAGGCGTAGACGCACACCAGCAGGACCACGATCGACAACGCGATGTTGAACGTGAAGAACACGTCCAGCAGGAACGGCGGCACTGGCAGCATCATCATGGCCAGCATGACCAGCAGCAACAGCGGCACGCCCAGATTGCCTCGACTGAGGTCTGCCATGTTCGTGCGAGCAGTGTTGAGTAACTGAGTGCGATCCACCGGTTTTCCCCGTTCCTTTAAAGCAAACTTTTGACGCCAGCAGCAGGCGCAGAGCGGCTACTGCAAGAAGCCTTCCAACTTTTGTCGGCAACGGGAATGCGGGTCCCCTGGGGATGGGCTGAATACGAACGAACCGGCCGATGCCGGCCTACCTATCAGATCTGCTAGTACTCAATTCTCATTATTAACCGGATACTGAGCGCCAGCACTTCCGAGGACCCACCTATGCAACCGGCACGTGTAACTACGCTCTGCCAGTATCGCTATGACTCACTCGATCGGTTGATCGCCCATGCGCTGCCGAATGAGCCGGTCCATCAGCGCTTTTACTGCAAAAACCGATTGGCCAGCGAAATACATGGCGCGATTGCCTACTCAATTTTTCAGCACGAAGAAGAATTGCTCACACAACTTCGATGCGAGGGGGATACGCTCGACAGCACCTTGCTGGCTACCGATCAACAACGCTCGGTTCTTCGAACGCTCAATATCGATCAATCAGAGCCACTTGTCTCTTACACCCCTTATGGACATCGCCAGACTGAAAGTGGATGGCTCAGCCTCCTGGGCTTCAATGGAGAGCGGCCAGATCCAGTAACCGGATTGTATTTGTTAGGGAATGGGTATCGAGCATTCAATCCCGCGTTGATGCGTTTCAATAGCCCGGACAGGGACAGTTTCAGTCCATTTGGCAGGGGCGGGCTGAATCCATACTGTTATTGCCTGGGTGATCCGATCAATTTCATGGACAAAAATGGGCATAACCCCACTATGAAAATCATCAGTTCAACACTCATCTTTAGTAAAGGCTCCTCGATCGATGACGTGACCATTGCTTCTGCCGAGAGAATAACCACTAAAATAAAAAGTATATCAAAAAGAACAACGCTAGCTGACGGCTCATTTTCCCAAAAAACGACAGTTTTTAAAAAACGAAACACTGAAGTCACATTCCTCGAAAAATTTGATGACACAATGACGCTGATGCGTCCAGGCTACCCGGCCATTCAATATCCCGCAGAACTTACACTGAAGGACCTCGCCTACAGCGCAATTAAACCCAAAACTCTAACTTCGGCCGATAGAAAATTTGCACGCAACATGGTGCCCCCTGCGATTGACGAAAGAAATCGCCAAAACCTTTTATCAAAATTAGAATTCGAATTACACCATGAAGGAATACCCGCCCGAGATTTCGCGAGGACCTCCAGAGCGTTACATCGACATGAATTTGAAATCGGTAATATAAGAGGAGCCTTCCCGGAAAAATTCGCATCACCTATCAATCCTGTGGCGCCGAACTAACGACTCATCGTTTCCACCAAGCGGGTTCAATTCATCTGGAAGCCAGGCCGGTTCGACCTTTGCCTGTCGATTTGCCACCAGCGGCAACGGCTCAAAAGGATATGTGCCTGTGGGTTATTGACTTCGGGGCGTCAGGAATCGCGCCGCAAATCCGGCGGAATCGGCAAATCATCCTTCAACGGATCCGGCCGCTTGCCCTTGCCCGCCTTGTACTGGCGGATCTGATAGACGTAGGCCAACACCTGGGCGACAGCGAGGTACAGGCCGCCAGGGATTTCCTGCTCAAGCTCCGTGGAGTAATAGATCGAACGCGCCAGCGCCGGCGATTCCAGCAGGAGTACTTCGTTGGCCACGGCGATTTCACGGATCTTCAGGGCCAGGAAGTCACTGCCCTTGGCCAGCAGCACCGGCGCGCTGCCTTTGTCCGGATCGTATTTGAGCGCCACCGCGTAGTGAGTCGGGTTGGTAATGACCACGTCAGCCTCGGGAATCGCCGCCATCATGCGCCGCTGGGACATTTCGCGCTGCAACTGGCGAATCCGCTGTTTGACCTCCGGCCGACCCTCCTGATCCTTGTGCTCGTCACGCACTTCCTGCTTGGTCATCAGCAGTTTCTTGTGGCCTTCCCAGAGCTGCACCGGCACGTCCACCGCCGCGATGGCGAGCAGCCCGCACGACATCCACAACGTACTCCAGCCCACCACCTGCAAGCAGTGGATGATGGCCATCTCCATGGGCTCATGGCCGATACGCATGAGGTCATCGATGTCTGAAGACAACACCGTCAGGGCGACGATCAGTACGATCAGAAATTTCGCGAACGCTTTGAGCAACTCGACCAGCGCCTTGACCGAGAACATCCGCTTGAGACCCGCCAACGGGTTCATCCGGCTGAATTTCGGCGCCAGAGAACTTGCCGCAAACAACCATCCCCCCAGCGATATCGGCCCGAGAAACGCCGCGAGTACCAGGGTAATCATGATCGGCTGAATGGCCAGCAACGCGCTAAGCCCCGAGCTCATCAGGTAAGTGCTCATCGAGCGCTGATCGAGGATGACTTCCCGCGACAGAGAGAAATTCTGCCGCATCAACTCCATCAGGTCTTGCGCCAGCGCCCCGCCAAAAATCAATAGCGCAGAGGAGCCGGCGAGCATGATGGCCAGTGTGTTCAACTCCTTGGAGCGGACGATTTCACCCTTTTCACGGGCGTCCGTTTTCTTTTTCTCCGTGGGGTCTTCTGTCTTGTCCTGACCGCTTTCGCTCTCAGCCATGACTCAGCGCGCCTGTGCCAGTTCGCGTAAAAACTGCAGGGCCTCGGAGGCCAGCGGTTGATACTGATTGAGGATGTCCGCCAGGCCGACCCAGACAATGAACAGACCGAGCACCAGGGTCAGCGGAAAACCGATGGAGAAGATGTTCAACTGCGGCGCAGCCCGGGTCATGATGCCAAACGCGATGTTGACCACCAGCAACGCAGTGATCGCCGGCAGCACCAGCATCAGCGCTGCACCGAGCACCCAGCCGAGCTTGCCGGCCAGCTCCCAGTAATGATTGACCATCAACCCGCCACCGACCGGCAGCGTGGTGAAGCTTTCGGTGAGGACTTCGAACACCACCAGGTGGCCGTTCATGGACAGGAACAACAGCGTCACCAGCATGGTGAAAAACTGTCCGATCACGGCCACTGATACGCCATTGGTCGGGTCGACCATGGAGGCAAACGCCATCCCCATTTGCACGGCGACGATTTGCCCCGCCACAACAAAAGCCTGGAAAAACAGCTGGAGCGAAAACCCCAGCACGGCACCGATGAGTATCTGCTCGGCGATCAGCAGCAGCGCGCTCAAGTCGAGCGCGTTGACGGGAGGCATCGGCGGCAGCCCTGGAACGATCACGACGGTGATGGCCAGCGCCAAATACAGCCGCACGCGCGTGGGCACCATCTTCGTCCCGAAAACCGGCATGACGATCAACAGTGCACCGACGCGAAAGAGGGGCAGCATGAACGTCGCCACCCAGGTACTGATCTGGGTATCGGTCAGCTGCAGCAGCGATGACATGGCTTAACCGATGACCAGCGGAATGTTGTGGTACAGCTGGATGATGTACTCCATGAAGGTCTGCACCATCCAGGGACCGGCAACGATCAGGGTGACCAGCATCACCAGCAGGCGCGGCAGGAAACTCAGGGTTTGTTCGTTGATCTGCGTGGCGGCCTGGAACATCGCCACCAGCAGGCCGACCAGCAGGCTGGGAATCACCAGCACCGACACCATCATGGTGGTCAGCCACAGCGCCTCGCGAAAGATGTCTACCGCGACTTCCGGCGTCATGGCGAGACACCGCCGAAGCTGCTCGCCAATGTGCCGATGATCAAGGCCCAGCCATCCACCAGCACGAACAGCATGATCTTGAACGGCAGGGAAATGATCAGCGGCGAGAGCATCATCATACCCATGGCCATCAGTACACTGGCCACCACCAGGTCGATGATCAGGAAGGGAATGAAGATCATGAAGCCGATCTGGAACGCGGTTTTCAGCTCAGACGTGACGAACGCCGGCACCAGAATGGTCAACGGCGCCTGGTCCGGCGTCGCGATATCCGTGCGCTTGGACAGGCGCATGAACAGTTCCAGATCGCTGCTGCGGGTCTGGGCAAGCATGAAGTCCTTGATCGGCACCTGGGCCTTGGCCACCGCGTCCTGCGCCGTGAGTTTTTCCGCCAGGTACGGCTGCAAGGCATCCTGGTTCACCCGGTCGAACACCGGCGCCATGATGAACAGGGTCAGGAACAGTGCCATGCCGGTGAGGATCTGGTTCGACGGCGTCTGCTGCAGGCCCAGGGCCTGACGCAGGATCGAGAAGACGATGATGATCCGGGTGAAACTGGTCATCAGCATGACGAACGCCGGAATGAAGCTCAGCGCGGTCATGATCAGCAGGATCTGCAGGCTGACCGAATACTCCTGCGCACCCTCGGCATTGGTGCCCAGGGTGATGGCCGGAATCGACAACGGGTCCGCGGCGAAAGCCAGCGGCGCCGCCAGCATCAGGGCCAGGGTCAAGACGATGCGTAGCGCACCCATTACTTCTTATCCTTCTGATCCTTGCCCATCAGCTCCATCAGGCGCTGGGCAAACTCCGGAGTGGCTTTCTCGGTGACCGGCACGTGCACCGGCTCCTTGAGCACATGCAACGCGGTGATGGTGCCCGGACTCAACCCGAGCAGGATCTGCTCGTTGCCGACCTGCACCAGCATCAGGCGGTCACGCGGACCGAGCGCGCGGGAGCCGATCAGTTCGATCACCTGCCCTTTGCCGGCCGGCCCGGCCTGCTGAACCCGGCGCAGCAACCAGGCGAGGAAGAAGATCAACCCCAGCACCAGCAGCAGACCGAGCACCAGTTGCGTCAGTTGCCCCGCGACGCCGCCGTTGACGGCAGGTGCAGCGACAGCGGTCGCCGCCGGCTCGGCCGCCAGGGCCGCGCCCGACAGCGCCATCGACAGCAGGTAACCCAGAACCTTTTTCACTCAGCGCAGCTTCTTGATGCGTTCGCTTGGGCTGATCACGTCGGTCAGGCGGATGCCGAACTTCTCGTTGACCACCACCACTTCGCCGTGGGCGATCAACGTACCGTTGACCAGTACGTCCAGCGGCTCGCCGGCCAGGCGATCAAGCTCGATCACCGAACCCTGGTTGAGTTGCAGCAGGTTGCGAATGTTGATGTCAGTGCTGCCGACTTCCATGGAGATCGACACCGGGATATCGAGGATCACGTCCAGGTTCGGGCCTTCCAGGCTTACCGGTTCGTTGTTCTTCGGTACGCTGCCGAATTCTTCCATCGGCAAACGGTTGGAAGACGAGCTGGCGGCATCGGCGGCCAGCAGCGCATCGATGTCGTCCTGCCCACCTTCACCGGTTTCTTCCAGGGCCGCAGCCCATTCATCGGCCAGTGCCTGGTCGTCCTGGGTATTCATCTCGTCAGCCATCATGTGTCCTCGGCAGGCAACCCCCGATCGGGTTGCCGTCAGTTAATCGCGAATGGTTTGGAGCGCCGTTCAACGACGCTCGATCGGCTCGATCACTTGCAAGGCAAGGTTGCCTTTGTGCGAGCCCATCTTGACCTTGAAGGCCGGCACGCCGTTGGCGCGCATGATCATGTCTTCGGGCATTTCCACCGGGATGACATCCCCCGGCTGCATGTGCAGGATGTCGCGCAGCTTCAACTGGCGACGGGCAACCGTGGCGCCGATCGGCACATCGACATCCAGCACGTCCTGGCGCAAGGCGTTGACCCAGCGTTCGTCCTGGTCGTCGAGGTCCGACTGGAAGCCGGCATCGAGCATTTCCCGCACCGGTTCGATCATCGAGTACGGCATGGTCACGTGCAGGTCGCCGCCACCGCCATCGAGCTCGATGTGGAAGGTCGACACCACGATGGCTTCGCTCGGACCGACGATGTTGGCCATGGCCGGGTTCACTTCCGAGTTGATGTACTCGAAGTTCACTTCCATGATCGCCTGCCAGGCTTCCTTCAGATCGACGAAGGCCTGCTCCAGCACCATGCGCACCACGCGCAGTTCGGTCGGGGTGAATTCACGCCCTTCGATCTTCGCGTGACGGCCGTCGCCGCCGAAGAAGTTGTCCACCAGTTTGAACACCAGTTTGGCGTCGAGAATGAACAATGCCGTGCCGCGCAAGGGTTTGATCTTGACCAGGTTGAGGCTGGTCGGCACGTACAGCGAGTGCACGTATTCGCCGAACTTCATCACCTGCACACCACCGACCGCCACGTCCGCCGAGCGACGCAACATGTTGAACATGCTGATGCGCGTGTAGCGGGCAAAACGCTCGTTGATCATTTCCAGGGTCGGCATGCGTCCACGGACGATGCGATCCTGGCTGGTCAGGTCATAGCTTTTTACGCTGCCGGGATCGGCAGCGATATCGGTCTGTACCAGACCATCGTCGACGCCATGCAACAGCGCGTCGATCTCATCCTGGGACAGCAGGTCCTGCACGGCCATGTCGTGTTCCTACTGCAGTACGAAATTAGTGAAAAGCAACTGTTCGATGACCACTTTGCCGAGTTCCTTCTGCGCCACTTCCTGGACGCTGGCCGTGGCTTTCTGGCGCAGCATTTCCTGACCGACCGGCGACGCCAGGGTCGCGAAATCCTGCCCGGAGAACAGCATGACCAGGTTGTTGCGGATGACCGGCATGTGCACCTTGAGCGCATCGAGGTCGGCCTGGCTGCGGGCCTGCATGGTGATGCTCACCTGCATGTAGCGTTGACGGCCGTTCTGGTTGTAGTTGGCCACGAAGGCTGGCGCCATGGCCTCGAAAACCGCCGGTTGATGGCCGACCGGTGCGGCTTCGACCGGTGCGGCAGGCTTGCTCTGGGCACTGTGCATGAAGTACCAGGTGGCCCCTACCGACAAGCCGATCGCCAGCAGCAGAGCCACCACGCCCGCGATGATCAGCTTGAGTTTGCCTTTGGTTGCGGGGTCTTTTACTGCTGCAGCTTCGCTCTTCGCCATGCCAATAATCCGTCACTATTCGGGGTTTCACAGTCGCACGGAGAGGAAAGAGCAAGTGTTATGCCAGAACGCTCACCACAAACGACTGTGGGAGCGGGCTGGCTCGCGAAAGCGCCAGCCAGACACCGTTTCGATGCCTGGCTGGCTCATTCGCAAGCCCGCCCGCTCCCACAAGGAGAGGAGTGAATCAGTTCAGGCGTAGTAATCCACCGCGCTGGTGCCGATCACGCTGGTTGCCGTGGCGGCGGCTTCGGCAATGCCGGAGGCGAGTTCGTCATCCGAGGCATCGAGGCGACCGCCGCTGGCGTTGGTGCGACCACCCTGACTCTGTTGAGCCTGTTCCTGGCCTTGCTGCGAACCGCGGGACTGGTCGGAGACGTTGACGTCGACCTGTCCCATGCCCTGCTGGGCAAACATATCGCGCAAGCGATGGATCTGCCCGTCCAGCGCCTCACGAACGCTCGGATGAGCACTCATGAACGTTACCTGGGTCTGCTGGTCCGGAACCATGTTGATGCGGATATCGAGCCGCCCCAGCTCAGCCGGCTGCAACTGGATATCGGCCGCCTTGAGATTGGCGCTGGACAGGTACATGACCCGGTTCACCACTTCCTCGGTCCAGCCGTTCTGATGCATGGCGATCGGCTGGTTGACCGGCAAGGCGTTGGCGGTTTTTGGCGTAGCCGCCTGGGTCAACGCCGCCAGACGGTTGGCGAAGTCGTCGACACGGGTATCGCTGCTGGCGGATTTCAGGTCCTTGAGGCCGTCGCTGATCAGCCCGCTGAATGCCTTCTCTCCACCCTGACTGGTGCTGTCCTTGTCAGCCTGTACATCGAGCATGCTGGCCATGCCGGCGGCGAAGTTCTGCGCGGAAGTCGGCTCACCATCAGCCTGCGCCTGCGCCGACGTCGGCGCCGCCTTGGGCTGTGCCTGACTGGCTGCCGAAATATGCCCCCCCTGCTCCATGGCCATACGCACCGCAGGAAGCGCGTCGAGCGGGTCGGCTTCGGGATCGAAATCGCTGTCGGCGGCAACGGCTGGCTGCGTCGTCACCACGGCCGCAGCGACAGGTGCTTCGACCTGTGGCTGCACGGTGGCGACCACCGGTGCCGCCTGCGGTGCGGGCTCCGTGACCACCGGTTGTATCACCGGCAGCAAGGCGGGATCGAGGGCCGGATCGACCGGCGCGGTGTCCGCTACCGGCGCCGCATTCGCATCGCCGTCCGCCGTGTCGTCGCTGGCGGTCTTGTCGTCGGCGGGCGCCGGCTTTTCGGCGGGCAAGGATTTGCCGCTATCGGCAACCGTCGGCTCCGAGGCGGCAGATTTGTTGTCGCTCAGGTCTTTCTTGCCGGCGTTGTCCGGGGTCTTTTCCGGCGCCTTGTCCCGCGCCGGCCTAGCCGGTGCATCGGCCATGGCAAAGGGCTTGGTCTGGGATTGATTGGCGTAGACCTGAGCGAAGCTGGACGCCTTGTCCCCAGGCTCTGCGGTCAGCGCCGATGAATTGGCGGAGGCGGCTTGAGTCTTGGCCTGCGCGGTGGCCTGAAGAAGAATATTGGGGGTAACGGGCATGAAAACGGTCTCCGCTGCACTGGAATCGTAGGTACAGTTACGGAGATTGCTGCAAGGGTTGAGCCAGCTTTTACAAATATGCGTTAAAAGCGCTGGACGGTCGTGCTTTGAGCAAGGGAACGCTGGCGTTCCGCCTCATAGAGCGGACGGACAATCGCGAATTCGCCATCGATTTCACCGACCAGTCGTTCGATGCCCGACAGCGGCTTCTGCTTGCTGCGTTGCTCGAGCTCATGGCACAACTGGGCCAGGCGAGTGGCGCCCATGTTGCTGCAACTGCCCTTGAAACTGTGTGCCGTGGCACCCAGCGTTTCGGCATCGCCCGTCTCGTGCAACTGACTCAGGCGCTCTTCGGAGTCGGCCAGGAAGGTATCCAGCAGCATCGAATACTCATCGCCCATGACCTCTTGCAACGCGCTGAGCACGTCGCGGTTCAGGTGTGTGTCAGCCACTTGTTCACTCCTTGATCAAGAATGCGTGGATTATGCCAGAGCCTCCCAGAAAAACTCCACGCAGGCGGTACGACCATCGTCGCACCAGTTGGCATTTCGACCCAACTGACGAATCAGGCTGACGCCGCGACCCGACAAACGGATGCCGTCCAACGGGCGCGCCATCACTCGTTCGACGTCAAAGCCCTTGCCGCTGTCCTCCACCCGAATCGTCAGGCAACCGCCTTCGTCCCTTGGCGTAACCTGCAAATGGACTCGCACGTAACCTTCCTGGAGCTCGTCCAGGCGCGCATTGCGTTCTTGATAGTAGCGGGTAAAGCCCGAGACATCGCGCTTGAGGCTTGAGTCCAGCCCCAGTACGCCATGCTCCAGGGCGTTGGAATACAACTCCGCCAGCACGCTGTAGAGCGCTCCGCTCTGCGCGCGCAGACCGTGGACTTCCAGCAGCAGTTGCAACAGATAGGGCAGCGGATTGAAGCGTTTGAGGGTGGCGGCGCGAAACTCGAAACTCACCGACCAGTCCAGCGGACAGGATTGGCCGCTATCGGAATAAACCAATGCCGGCGGACTCAACTGCGCCGCTTCCACCAGGCTCACCTCGACCATGCTGACATCGTCGCGGGCCTCGCCGCGGAAATCCCGCAGCGCCTGGTCGATCTCCTCGAACAGTCGGTCCGGGTCGCGATTGGCCGCAAACACCTGCTGCAAACGCTCCACGCCAAACAGGCGCTCGTGAGCGTCGCAGGTGTCGATGACCCCGTCGGACAACAGGAACACCCGATCGCCCAAGGCCATCGGATACACCTCGGTGCGGTCATCAAAAGCCTGCGGACTCAGCACCCCGAGCGGCAAATGCCGGGCTTTCAACGGGGTGCGCTCGCCGCTGGCGATGCTGTGCAGATAGCCATCCGGCATTCCGCCATTCCAGACCTCCACCGAGCGCCGCTGGAAACTCAGGTTCAGCAGCGTCGCGCAGCAGAACATGTCGACCGGCAGGATACGCTTGAGTTTGGCGTTCATCTCCCGCAGGGTTTCCGCCAGGCCGTAACCCTTGGCGGTCATGCCGTAGAAAACCTCGGCCAGTGGCATGGCTCCGACGGCGGCGGGCAGGCCGTGCCCAGTGAAATCGCCCAGCAGCACATGCATGTCGCCGGCCGGGGTGAATGCCGCCAACAGCAAATCGCCGTTGAACAACGCGTAGGGTGATTGCAGATAACGGATATTGGGGGCGTTCAGGCAGCCGGAATGGGCGACCTTGTCGAACACGGCCTTGGCGACGCGCTGTTCGTTGAGCAGGTAATCATGGTGCCTGGCGATCTGGTCCCGTTGCTCCAGCACCGTGGCTTGCAACCGGCGCAAGCGGTCCATCGCCTTGATTTTGGCGGCGAGGATCACCTGGTTGTAGGGTTTTGCCAGAAAGTCGTCACCACCCGCCTCCAGGCAACGGGCCAAAGCTTCGCTTTCGCTGAGCGACGTCAGAAAGATAATCGGCACCAGGGTTTCCCCGGCCAGGTCCTTGATCTGCCGCGCCGCCTCGAATCCGTCCATGACCGGCATCATCGCGTCCATCAACACCAACTGCGGTCGTTGCTGGCGAAACGCTTCGACCGCTTCGGCGCCATTGGCCGCAGTGAGCACGTCGTGGCCCTGGCGGCGCACGATACTCGACAGCAGCATGCGATCAGCCGCACTGTCCTCGGCGATCAGGATCGTCAGCGCTTCGAGCATCGGTTGCACGATGCTCATACCACGTCAAAGATATGTTCGAAGTTGGAAATGGCGAGAATCTTGCGCACATCCGCATTGGCGTGGGTCAACCTGATATCGGCATTCTCGCCACCGGCATGGTCACGCAACAGCAACAGCATGCCGAGCGCCGAACTGTCGAGGTAGGTGGCGTCTTTCAGGTTCACTTCGAAGTAGTCGGGCTTTGGCTGAAGAAATTCGTAGGACTCGCGGAACGCCTGGTGCTTGGCGAAATCGAAGCGTCCCTTGATCGATATTGTCAGCTTTTGTCCATCGGGAGAGACTTCAGTAACGACTGACATTGCATGGCTTCCTTGTCATTAGTGAACAACGTTGTACAAGGTTTAGCACTTGGCGCAGACAGGGGCAAGGCCGAAGAGCGGCGGTGCATTCAAGGGCACCTGCAACTGGCCCGCGAAGACCGATAACGCGGTCCACCTGAGTCAATAAGGATGCTCACGCGGCAACCGCTGGGACAATTCGTCCAGCAATTTCTGTTCGCGCTTGTCTTCCAGTTGCCGGGCTTCATCGGCGTAGCGTTGCACCAGTTTGCGCAACCCCTCGACCCGTGCGTAGGCCTGCTGCCAGGCTTCCCGCCCCTTGTTCAGGTTGTTCTGATGCCAGACCAGGCTTTGGCGCTGTTGATCGATCGCCACGCCCAACTGCGCCAGAAAGCCCTGGTACCCCAGCAACCATTGGCCCGAGACGCCACTGCTGCCGCGAATGATCCACTGCTCCTGATAGTCCAGGCGGAAGGCCTCGAGGTCGGCGAGTTTGCTTTCCGCCAGGCGTACCTGGCCCTGAAAATACCCCAGGCGCTGGACGGCGGTTTTTTCGGCCTTCTCGGCCATCTCCACCACCGGCGCCAGGCGCCCTGCCCGACTCTGCGCCATGACCGGTTAACCGCCAGCTGCCGGCGCGAAGATCGAACCGAGGTAGGCTTCGCTCTCGCCCAGGCTGATGCTGTCGTTAAGCCCTTGGCGCAGGTACTTGACCAGTTGCGGCTGCAGGGAAATCGCCAGGTCGGTTTCCCGGTCACCACCGGCGACATAGGCACCGACGCTGATAAGGTCGCGGCTCTGTTGATAACGCGACCACAACTGCTTGAAATACTGCGCCCGCGCCATGTGCTCCGGCGATACCACCGACGGCATCACCCGACTGATGGACGCTTCGATATCGATGGCTGGGTAATGGCCCTCTTCAGCCAGGCGTCGGGACAGGACGATATGCCCGTCGAGCACGCCCCGCGCCGAGTCGGCGATAGGGTCTTGCTGGTCGTCGCCTTCGGACAGCACGGTATAGAACGCCGTGATCGAGCCGCCACCCTTCTCGGCATTACCGGCGCGCTCCACCAGCTTCGGCAGCTTGGCGAACACCGATGGCGGATAACCCTTGGTCGCCGGCGGCTCGCCGATGGCCAGGGCGATTTCCCGCTGGGCCTGGGCGAAACGGGTCAACGAATCCATGAGCAACAGGACGTTCTTGCCCTTGTCGCGAAAATACTCGGCAATCCGCGTGCAGTACATCGCGGCACGCATCCGCATCAGCGGCGCATCGTCCGCCGGGGACGCCACGACCACGGAACGCTTGAGGCCTTCTTCACCGAGAATGTGCTCGATGAACTCCTTGACCTCACGACCCCGCTCGCCGATCAGCCCGACGACGATAATGTCGGCCTCGGTGAAGCGCGTCATCATGCCCAGCAGCACACTCTTGCCCACGCCGGTACCGGCGAACAGCCCGAGTCGCTGGCCACGACCGACCGTCAGCAAGCCGTTGATCGAGCGAATGCCCACGTCCAGCGGCTCGCTGATCGGGTGGCGCTTGAGCGGGTTGATCGTCGGGCCGTCCATCGGCACCCAGTCTTCAGCCTTCATCCCGCCCTTGCCGTCCAGCGCACGACCGGCGCCGTCGAGCACCCGTCCGAGCATGCTCATGCCCATTGGCAAGCGACCGGTATCCGCCAGTGGCACCACCCGCGCGCCCGGCGCAATGCCGGCCACGCTGCCGACCGGCATCAGGAACACCTTGCTGCCGGAGAAACCCATGACTTCGGCTTCGACCTGTACCGGGTGGTAACTGTCGTCGTTGATGACCATGCACCGGCTGCCCATGGCGGCACGCAAACCCTCAGCCTCGAGGGTCAGGCCGACCATGCGCAGCAAGCGACCTTCGAGGATCGGCGCGCCGGCCAACTCCGTGGCCTCGGCGTAACCGCCCAGGCGCTTGGCAAAGCTGGTGCGTTCAAGGCGCATCGGGTTCTTCCGGCTCAGGCGCGGCAGCAGGCGCCGGAGCGACCGGCAGTTCCAGGCTCAGGTCCGGCGCAGACGGGTGCAAGGCCTGCTCGTGCAACTGATCGAACAGCTTGTCCATGACCCGGGCCACACGCGTTTCGACCGTGGCATCGATCCGGCTGTGCTCGGTTTCGACCCGACAACCGCCAGGCAACAAGGCTTCGTCCTCGACGATGCGCCAGGTTTCTTCATGGCGCTCGCGCAGGGCCTTGACCTGTTCGAAATCCTGCGGGTTGATGTACAGACGAACATTGCCCACGCCCAACGGCAACAACTTCAGAGCGTCGCGCATGACGTGCTCGATTTGCGTCGAGTCAATGGCCAGTTCGCGCTGGATCACCTGGCGGGTGATGTGCTGCACGAGGTCGACCAAGGACTTTTCGATCTGCGTGTCCTGCTCGGCGATGGGTTCGAACAGGTTGACCATCAGCTGTTCGAGCGCCGCGATTTTCGGCGTCAGGGCCGCTTCGGCCTCCTGACGGACCTTGAGTGTGGTGCTGTGGAAACCCTCTTTCTCGCCGGTCGCGAAGCCTTCGTTGTAGGCCTCCTGGCGAATGGCTTCGAGTTCTTCGAGCGTCAGCGGCTGGACTTCCTCCAGCGGCACTTCCTCGATTTCCGGTGGTTCCGGCTCGGGTTCCGGCTCGGGCTCCGGGGCAGGCGGGTCGAAGCTGGGCAACGACCAGACGTCGAACCCACTGACATCCCTGGCACGGATCAGGTCGGTGGGGGACTCATCATGTTTGGACGACATAGTGAAATTAGATCATCTCTTCGCCGCCCTTCCCGCCGAGAACGATTTCTCCGGCTTCGGCCATACGGCGAGCAATGGTGAGGATTTCCTTCTGTGCGGTTTCCACGTCGCTGACGCGCACCGGGCCCTTGGCCTCGAGGTCGTCGCGCAACAGTTCGGCCGCCCGCTTGGACATGTTCTTGAAAATCTTTTCCTTGACGCCTTCGTCCGACCCCTTGAGGGCCAGGACCAGCACGTCGGACGACACTTCGCGCAGCAGCGCCTGAATACCGCGGTCGTCGACATCGGCCAGGTTGTTGAACACGAACATGAGGTCTTCGATCTGACCGGACAGGTCTTCGTCGACTTCGCGGATCGAATCCATCAGTTGACCTTCGATCGAACTGTCGAGGAAGTTCATGATGTCGGCCGCGCGCTTGATGCCACCCAGGGTGGTGCGCGAAGCATTCGAGTTGCCGGAGAACTGCTTCTCGAGAATCTGGTTGAGTTCTTTCAGGGCCGCCGGCTGTACGGTGTTCAGCGAGGATACCCGCAGAATGATGTCCAGACGCACCTTGTGGTCGAAGTTGCCCAGGACCTCACCGGCCTGGTCCGGGTCGAGGTACGCCACCACGATCGCCTGGATCTGCGGGTGCTCGTAACGGATCACGTCGGCGACCGCGCGCGGCTCCATCCACTTCAGGCTGTCCAGGCCGCTGGTGTTGCCACCCAGCAGGATGCGATCGATCAGGCCGTTGGCCTTGTCTTCGCCCAGGGCCTGGGTCAGCATCTTGCGCACGTAGTCGTCGGAACCGACGCCCAGGCTGGTCTGGTCGCCGACGATATCGACGAACTCGCTCATCACCTGCTCGACCTGTTCGCGATGCACGTTCCCCATCTGCGCCATGGCCACACCCACCCGCTGAACCTCTTTGGGGCCCATGTGGCGCAGCACTTGTGCGGCATCGGTAGACCCCAGGGACAGCAGCAGAATCGCGGCTTTGTCGACCCGGGTCAGTTTGGCGGCAACGGCTCGGTTATCACTCATCTGCGTTAATCCACTCTTTCACGACCTGGGCCACGCGACCCGGATCTTCTGCCACCAGACTCTTGATTGCGTTCAACTGTGCGTCATAGCCTTCGCTCGGGCTCGGCAACAGGATGCTGGTCGGCCCACCAAGGCTGACGCGATCGTTGGCCAGTTCGCCGTCCAGGCCGCCCATGCCGCCGAGCTCCACGTCGCTGCCGATGCCGGCCAGTTGTTTGCCCTTGCCACCGCCGGTGATGTTGTTGAGCACCGGACGCAGTACACCGAACACCAGCACCAGGATGAACAGCACGCCCAGTACCTGTTTGACGATGTCCCAGAACCAGGGCTGGGAGTAGAACGGAATGTCGGCAATCACTTCACCGCGGTCGGTGGAGAACGGCATGTTGATCACGCTGACGCTGTCGCCACGGCTGGCGTCGAAGCCGACCGCGTCCTGCACCAGTCGGGTGAAGCGCGCCAATTCGTCGGCGCTCCATGGCGCACGGGTGGTTTCGCCGTTGGCCGCGTTGACCTTGACCTGATCGTCCACCACCACCGACACCGACAGGCGATTCAAGCGACCCTGCTGCTGCTTGGTGTGGCTGATGGAACGGTCGAGCTCGAAGTTCTTGGTGGATTGTTGACGCTTGTCCGCCGGGTACGGCGCCAGCATCGGCTGGCCGGTGGCCGGGTCCATGATCTGCTGACCGTTGGCGTCCAGCAGCGGCTGGCCAGGCTGCACCATGCCAGCCTGCGCGGTCGCCCCGCCGGTGGTCTGTGGTGCGGAGGCCGGCGCTGGCGGCTGGTTGCTCAGGGCACCCGGCACGCCTTGCGGGCCATTGCTGGCGGTGCGCTGTTCGTTGACCGACTGCTCGCTGCGCAATGCCGGCTGGTCCGGATTGAACTGCTCGGAGGTCGATTCGACGGCACTGAAATCCACGTCGGCCGACACTTCGGCCTTGTAGCGATCGTTGCCCAATACCGGTTGCAGGATGTTGTGCACACGCTGGGTCAGCATGCTTTCCATACGACGGCTGTAATCGAACTGCTTGCCAGCCATGGTCAGTTCAGAGTTTTCCGCCTGATCCGAGAGCAGGTTGCCCTTCTGGTCGACGACGGTGATCTGCGACTTGCTGAGTTCGGGAACGCTGGTCGCCACCAGGTTGATGATCGCCATCACCTGGCCCGGCTCCAGCGAGCGACCGGAATACAGTTCGACCAGCACCGAAGCGCTTGGCTTGCGCTCATCGCGCACGAACACCGAGCTTTTCGGGATAGCCAGGTGCACACGGGCACCCTTGACGTTGTTCAGGCTGGAAATGGTCCGCGCCAGCTCACCTTCCAGGCCACGACGATAACGGGTCGCTTCCATGAACTGGCTGGTGCCCAGACCCTGTTCCTTGTCGAGAATCTCGAAGCCGATGTTGCCGTCGCCTGTCGTGACGCCCGCCGCCGCGAGCTTGAGTCGCGCACGGGACAGGTCATCGGCCTTGACCAGCAAGGCACCGGAGTTCGGTTCGACGGTGTAGGGGATATCAGCGGAGGCCAGGGTGTCCATGACCTGCTTGGCGTCCATACCGGCAAGACTGCCGTACAGAGGCCGGTAGTCCGGCTGTTGAGACCACAACACTACGGCGAAGCCAATCGCCACGCTCGCGGCCAGGCCGACCAACAGGCCTACCTGACGCAACATGGTCATCTCGGAGAGGTTTTCCAGGAAGGACAAGCCGAACAGCGGCGGTTTGCCGTCTATCGGGGAGGCCTTGGCCGGAACGTTATCGGCGACTGCTTCTGCCATGACTCAATCTCGTCCTTAAACCGGCATCTGCATGATGTCTTGATAGGCTTGAACCAGCTTGTTGCGCACCTGGGTCAACGCCTGGAAAGACACACTGGCCTTTTGCGAGGCGACCATCACGTCCGTCAGGTCGACGCCACTCTTGCCGATCTCGAAAGCAGTGGCCAACTGGCTCGACGCCTGCTGGGTATCGTTCACTTTATTGACGGCCTGGCCGAGCATGTCGGAAAAACTGCTGCCACTCATTTCAGGCACGGCGGCCGTCGATTTCGGCGCAGACATGGCATCCATTTGCATGGCACGCATATCCAGCATCAATCGATTAAATTCAATACCTTGGCTCATGTTCTACTCTCAATGGCGGCACGCATTTTTTTGACACTCACTCAGCGATACATAGGTGTTAGCAACAAGGGTGCCAGCTCGATCGACATCACGCACAAAAGCCCCCGCTCGCGAAGCTCGCCAACGAAAACGTCGGCCCTCTGAATGCCCGGAGCGTCTTCGCGCTCAATGCGAGCAGGCTCACCCCACAGACAGGGAGACATCAGGTCATCAGCTGGCGAACAGATACGCCTCGACATCCATCCCGGCATCACGCATTTGCGCCAGCTTGTAGCGCAGGGTGCGCGGGCTGATCCCCAAACGCTCAGCCGCCTCCTTGCGGCGTCCACGCTCGGCGCGCAGCGTGTCGATGATCATCTGGAATTCACGGCGACGCAGATCGTCCTCCAGCGCCCCGGCCGGCTCGGCCTCGATCTCCACCGCACGTACCGGCGATGGCGTTGCAGTCGGCAAGGGTGCACAGGCAACCGGCCCGGCGAGACAGAAGTCTTGCGGCTGGATCAAACCACCCTGCTGCAGGATCAATGCACGCTGGATCGCGTTATCCAGCTCGCGCACGTTACCTGGCCACGGATAGCCGATCAGGCAGGCCTGCGCCTCAGGCGTCAGCCTGGCAGCAGCATGCTTCATTTTATTGACGTGCTTGACCAGCAGGCGCTCGGCCAGCGGCAGGATATCGGCAGTACGCTCGCGCAGCGGACGCCAGGCCAGCGGAAACACCGACAAACGATAGTAGAGGTCTTCGCGGAACCGCCCTGCCGCCACTTCACCGGCCAGGTCGCGGTTGGTGGTCGCGACCACGCGAATGTCCAGCGTGATCGGCTTGCGCGCCCCCACACGCTCGACTTCGCGCTCCTGCAACACACGCAGCAACTTGGCCTGCAGCCCCAGGGGCATCTCGGAAATTTCGTCGAGCAGAATGGTCCCGCCGTCGGCCTGTTCGAACTTGCCGGCCTGGGCCGCGATGGCACCGGTGAACGAGCCCTTTTCATGGCCGAACAGCGTCGCCTCCAGCATGTTGTCAGGAATGGCGGCGCAGTTGATGGCGATGAAAGGTTGGCTGGCACGATGCGAATGCTGATGAATGTAGCGCGCCAGGACTTCCTTGCCGGTCCCGGACTCGCCGGAAATCAACACCGTGGAGTCACTGCGGGCCACTCGCCCGGCCAGCTCGAGCAATTGCGCACTGGCCGGCTCAACCGCCACAGGCCCTTCGCTGTCGGCCGCGCCGAGACTGCCCAGCGCGTGGCGAGCCACCAGGTCCAGCAGTGCCCGGGGCTCGAACGGCTTGACCAGATAGTCCACCGCCCCCTGGCGCATGGCGTCGACGGCACGCTCCACGGCGCCGTGAGCCGTCATCAGCAACACCGGCAACTGCGGCTGACGCGCCCGCAACAAACCGAGCAACTGATGCCCGTCCATGCCCGGCATATTGACGTCGCTGAGCACCAGGCTGAACGCTTCGCACCCCACCGCTTCCAGCGCATCCTCCGCCGAACCGACAGCCTTGTAGTCATGCCCCGCGAGCAGCAGCGTATCCGCCAGTGCCTCGCGCAGCGCGCGGTCATCCTCGACCAGTAAAACCTTGATTGCCATGTTCTTTCACTCCGCTGCGAGAGCGTTGAGTCTTTCACCGGAAAAAAGCGGCAGGATCACCTGCGCACACGTGCCGCGACCGGGTCGCGAGCGCAACCGCAACTCTCCCTGATGAGCCCGTGCCACCGCCTTGACCACGGTCAGGCCGAGGCCGGTTCCGGTGGCCTTGGTGGTAAAAAAAGGTTCGCCAAGACGTGCCAGCACCTGGGTGTCGATACCGCTGCCGCTGTCGCTGACCGACACCCGCAGGTGCTTGTCACGGGTGTAGAGATGGACTTTCAGGCGAACGTCACCCGCACTGGCCTGGATGGCGTTCTCGATCAGGTTCAGGATCGCCCCGACCAGGGTGTCGCGATTGCACAGCAACTCCCCCGCATGGCTGTCGCACTGCCAACGAATCGGCAACCCCTGGACGTGGGTCGAGGCCGCCGACTGCAGGGACTGCATCAGCCCCTTCGGCGTGACACGATCGATCAGCGGCAATTCGCCGCGCGCGAACACGAGCATGTCGCGCACTTGATGTTCGAGCTCATGCAAACGCTCTTTCAAGCGTCCGGCAAAACGCTGTTGCGTGTCGACCGGCAACGCCTGCTCGGTCAAATGACTGGCATAGAGCAACGCAGCGGACAACGGCGTGCGGATCTGATGGGCGAGCGAGGCAACCATGCGGCCGAGTGACGACAGGCGTTCGTGACGGGCCAGTTGATCTTGCAGATGGCGGGTTTCGGTCAAGTCGTTGAGCAACACCAGTTGACCAGGTTCGGCATCCAGCGAGCGGGTGGCAATCGACAGGCGTCGACCGTCCTTGAGGGACACTTCATGGCCGTCGTCTTCACGCGGCGCGAAGCAGCGGGCAATCACATGACGCCACAGCTCACCTTCGAGGGGCAGGCCAAGCAACTCACACGCTGCGGGATTGGCTTCGCGCACGATGCCGTGGGCGTCGATGACGATCACGCCACCGGGCAAGAGGTCGAGGAGGTTTTGCAGGCGGTTGGCCAGACGCTCCTTTTCCGCCAGTTCCTGCATGCGCTGGGCACTGACCACCGCCAACTCGCCCTTGAGTTCGGTGACCCGGGCCTCCAGCAAGCTGTAGGAATCCGTCAACTGGCTGGACATCTGGCTGAACAGCGCGAATGCCTGCTCAAGGCCTTGCCGACTGGCCTGCTCTACGGACGACGGGTGCCCCGAAACGTCAGGGACAGGAGACATCTGGGCGGCTTGGGGCATCGTGCTCTCTCGCTTGGCTGACCGTCAGTGAAACGGAACGTTGCGAGGGACTTAGCAATACCCGTGCCTAAAAAAAACCGCCTACAAATGAAGGACTTGAAAAACAGGCGTCAATCATCCGCCTGTTCATCACCGTCACGACGGCTCATGCCGTACTTGCGCATCTTCTCCACCAGGGTGGTGCGACGGATCCGCAGACGTTCGGCGGCACGCGCCACGATGCCATTGGCGTCGTCCAGCGCCTGCTGGATCAGCCCTTGTTCGAGACCGCCCAGGTAGTCCTTCAGGTCCAGGCCTTCCGGCGGCAGCATGGCACTGGTGGTGAAGTCCGGCGTGTGACCGTTGATGGCCACGCGCTCTTCCAGATCGCTGCGCAGGCTGTCGACCAGTTGCTCGTCTTCATCGTCGACGTAGCGGAATTTCTTCGGCAACTCGACCACGCCGATCACCCCGTACGGATGCATGATCGCCATGCGCTCCACCAGGTTGGCGAGCTCGCGGACGTTGCCCGGCCAGCCGTGACGGCACAGCGACATGATCGCCGCCGAGTTGAAACGGATCGAGCCGCGCTTTTCGTGCTCCATGCGCGAGATCAGCTCGTTCATCAGCAAAGGAATGTCTTCGACACGCTCACGCAGCGGCGCCATTTCGATCGGGAATACGTTCAGGCGGTAGTACAGGTCTTCGCGGAAGGTGCCGATCTCGATCATGCTTTCGAGATTCTTGTGGGTCGCCGCGATGATGCGCACATCGACGCTCTGGGTCTTGTTGCTGCCCACGCGCTCGAAGGTGCGCTCCTGCAACACGCGCAGCAACTTGACCTGCATCGGCAGCGGCATGTCGCCGATTTCATCGAGGAACAGCGTGCCGCCATTGGCCAGCTCAAAACGCCCGGCGCGGCTGGTGATTGCCCCGGTGAAGGCGCCCTTCTCATGACCGAAAAGCTCGCTTTCCAGCAACTCGGCCGGGATCGCCCCGCAGTTGACCGGAACGAAGGGGGCGTCACGGCGCTTGGAGTGGTAGTGCAGGTTGCGCGCCACCACTTCCTTGCCGGTCCCGGACTCGCCCAGAATCAGCACGCTGGCGTCGGTATCGGCAACCTGCTGCATCATCTGACGGACGTGTTGAATCGCCCGGCTGGTGCCGACAAGGCTACGGAAAAGATTGGGTTCACGGTGACGACCGCGCTCGCGCGCCTGGTCATACATCTCGCGATAGACCTGGGCACGGTGCAGGGAATCAAGCAATTTGCTGTAGCTGGGCGGCATTTCGAGGGTCGAAAGCACGCGGCGGCGCTGGTCTTCCGGCAGGTCGATGGAAGAATTATCGCCCATCAGCAAAATCGGAAGGAACTCATCCCAGGTCGAGAGTGTCTTTAACAAGCCCGGAAGTGCACCAGGCGCATTGACCGTTCCGATGAGGACACAGATCACTTCACGACTTGATGACAAAGAGCCGACAGCCTGCTGCCAGTCATGGCTACCGCAGGGTAAATTTTCTTCGCCGAGAAAATTCAAAATCACCGCCAGGTCGCGGCGGCGGACGCTATCGTCATCGATCAGCAGAATTTTGGTTTCACGCCACATGCAATAGCAACTTCCCTAGTCAACTCAATGCCCAAGAATTCGGGGCAAGCTAGACGCTTGCAGACATCTTATGCCTGTAGACGCCTGAAATCTGCAACCAGCCACTAGTTAAGTCAAAAAACCGTGCACAGTCAAATTTATGGCGCACTCGCTTGGATTAACTGAGCTCAATTAACCAAACAGATGGTATACCTTTGCCGCGCTCTGCGCTTGGTGGATCTGCGACATCTCTTCGACGATCGCCTGCCTCTCCCCGGTAGCCGCCTCGAGAAGCTGCTTGTAGACCCCCAGCAACTCCTCGAGGTTATCGCGCAACGCCGCTTCGTCCACCGAAGCCTCACTCAAGACGTCTTCCATGCAGGAACGGCAAGCCAGGTCCAACTCACCGATGGCTTCCCAGTTTCGCTGGGCCAGTGCATCCACCAGGCCTTCGCGGGTTTGTTCGATTCGCTGCAGTACAAGACTCATGGGTGATCTCCTTAAAACTGCGGAGCCGGCGTACCGATGGCATCCCAACCGTCCTTGACCGTGCGCAGCAGGTCAGCGACTTCGTCGAGAATCTTCGGGTCGGCCTTGGCGTTGGCCTCGGTCAGGCGCTTCATCATGTATTCGTACAGATTGGCCAGTTCGCCAACCGATTCCGATTGATTTTCCAGGTCCAGACCTTCGAGCAAACCACCGATGATGCCGATGGCCTTGCCGATCAGGACACCTCTGGCCGGAATATCCTTGCGCTCCATCGCACCTTTGGCCTGCGCGATACGATCCAGGCCGCCTTCCATCAGCATCTGCACCAGACGATGAGGGCTGGCCTCGGAAGTTTGCGCCTGGGCGCCAATCTTCTGGTATTGGCGAAGGGCTAACATTGGATTCATGTTCTACCTCATCAAAAAGCTTTTGGTTCGTATAACCAGTGTATCGACGATGCGTCAAAAAACTTTAGCCACCAAACACGAAAGCCCGGAGCGCTTTAAAACGCTGCCGGGCTTTTGGCGCTATGGGGCTGTCAGCTGTTCTTCTGCTGTGCGTTCATCGCTTCGAACATCGAAGTGATGTTGCTCGCAGTCGCCTTCAGCTTGCCGACCAGAGTGTCCATGTCGTTGTACTTCTTGGTCAGCACAGCGGTCAGGGACTCGATCCGACGGTCCAGCGCCAACTGGTCGTTGGCCAGTTTGGTCTTGGTCTTGTTCAAGGCAGTGGTGCGAGTGTCGAGAATTCCGCCGGTCTCGGTGTAAGGCGAAATTGCCTTGTCCATCCGAGCCAGCAGACCGTTCTCACCCGAGAAAAGCGTCTGCACTTCCCCGCCGAGCTTCTTATCGGTCATTGCCGCATTGAACTTGGTGGTATCGAAGTTCAGCGCACCCGTTTTCTGGTCGGTGGTGATCCCCAACTGCGAAAGCACGGTCAGCTTGTCGCCGTTACCGGTTTCCGCCAACGGTCCGCGCATGGCTGCGAGGATTGAACGAGGCATGGCGTCGCCGGTCAATGCCGCCGGGATGGTGGGGTTACCATCGTCATCCAGGGATGGCTTGGTCAACGAGCTGATTGCGTTCGCCACCGCATTGTAGGCATCGACGAATTTCTGGATCGACGCTTTCAGGCCATCGGTGTTGGCCCCGATCGAAATCTGGGAGTCGCCCGTCCCCTGCAGGGTTATGGAAAGACCCGACAAGGTCTTGTCCAGCTTGTTGGTCGGGCTGGTGATTGCCATGCCGTCCAGCGTGAACTCGGCGTCCTGCGCAAGTGCTCCGATAGCACCCGAGGTGGTCGCTGACGCAGGCGTCGTCATCACTTGCTTGCCATTGGCTTCGAGGCCTGGAACACCACTGAGCGTGATGTCACTGCCTTTACCGGTGTTGACCGAGCCCACGACCAAACGGGAACCGAAGTTGTCGGTGACCACGCTGGCGCTGAGGCCACTGAATTGATACTTGTCGTTCAGGGCCTTGGCGACAGACTCGAGCGTAGAGCCCGCTGGCACGTCAAGGTTGTAGGTTTTATCAGCCCCACCAGGCGTTCCCTGGGTAATGGTCAGGACGCCAGCGGCACCGTTGTTGACCGAGGCCTTGGACCCGTCGGCATACGCGGCGGTAGCGACCTTGGAACCGGTTGCGAGCTTATCGACGTGAATCTTGTAGATGCCACTGACAGCCGAATTGTTGGCCGTGGCGGTCAGCACCTTGGCGTCGGACGACGTAGCAACGAAACCCGTGAATTGGGGTTCGGTGGTATTGCCAAGGCTCTTCATTGCCGTCTGAAAGGTGGCGAGCAATGATTTCAGGGTACCCACACCGGAGATCGAAGCCGTGTTGGTCGTGGTACCACGATCGATCTGGCCCTGTTTGGCCGCTTTGTCAGCGTTGACCAGCGCCTTGACGATGGCGCCGGTGTCGAGGCCAGAGCCTAAGCCCGTGCCCGGTAGAATTGGACTTGCCATGTAGATCTCCCTTCAGTGTCTCGCCGGTCTTTTGACCACTACAACGCCCAAAAGAACATAGCAACAAATTTCATGCCAGCTGTCAGACTTTCGCGCTGAACAGCAGACTGCTGGCGTCATTCAAACTATTGGCCAACTTCAGGACTTCTTCGTTGGGGATCTGACGGATCACCTCACCGGAGTCGCTGGCAATGACTTTGACAACCACTTTGCCTGAAGGCTCATCGATCGAGAACTCCAGGTTACGCTTGAGCGATTGAACAAACTTTTCAATCTCCTGGACAGCCGTCTTCAACTTGTCCTGGTCACTTTTTGCATCTTTGGGCTCATCCTTGACCAATGCCACAGGCGCAGCATCGGCTCGAGGCTTTTCCGCAGTCGCTTCAGCGACAGGCGTCGCCTGCTTGGCTGCAGGATAAGACAAGTTCAGCTTCACGCTCATATCCATGTCCATCACCTCTCTTTAATCGAAAAAGCGAGAGAGCGCGACAAGCGCACTCCCCCGCCAAAACTCACCGGCTATTACTGAAGCAGTTTCAGTACAGCGGATGGCAGCTGGTTGGCTTGAGCCAGAACCGAGGTGGAAGCTTGTTGCAGAGTTTGCTGCTTGGTCAGCTGTGCAGTTTCAGCAGCGAAGTCGGTATCTTGTACGCGACCCAGTGCAGCACTGGCGTTTTCGTTGATGTTCTGCAGGTTGGAGATGGTGCTGGTCAGACGGTTTTGTGCAGCACCGAGGTCAGCACGGCTGGCGTTGATGGTCTTCAGAGCGGTATCGATCGCGCCAACTGCAGCCGAGAAGTTGGTCTCAGCGATAGTGGTGGACGAACCGGCGATGGTGATGCCGGAAGTGATGCCCAGGCTCACGGCGTCGAACTTGCCGTTCAGGTCCAGAGTGATCTGGTTGGTAGCGCCAGTGTTGGAGCCAACCTGGAAGGTCATGGTGCTGGCGGAACCGTCGAGCAGGTTTTTGCCGTTCAGGTTGGTCGAACCGGCGATACGGGTCAGCTCGGCAGCCATTTGGCTGAACTCTTTGTTCAGAGCGTCACGGTCATCGGAGCTGTTGCTGTCGTTTCGGGATTGAACAGCCAGTTCACGCATACGTTGCAGGATGTTGGTTTGTTCCTGCATCGCGCCTTCAGCGGTCTGAGCGATGGAGATACCGTCGTTGGCGTTTTTGATCGCCATGGTCTGACCGCGGATCTGCGAGGTCATACGGGTAGCGATTTGCAGGCCGGCGGCGTCGTCTTTGGCGCTGTTGATTTTCAGACCGGAAGACAGACGGGTCATCGAAGTCGACAGAGCATCGGAAGCTTTGTTCAGGTTTTTCTGAACGTTCAACGATGTAACGTTAGTGTTTACGGTTAAAGCCATGACGAATTCCTCGTTGGTTGGGTACTGCGGCTTCCGGCCCTGGCAACCGCCGGGTGTGGCCTAGAGAACCTTCGTAATAGTTATCGTCGTCATGGCAGGTTGCTTGAGGGCTTTTTTAAAAAAAATTACTAGCAGACTGCCACCCCCTGTAAATCAAGGGCTTGGCGTTGACGGGGTTTGAAAAATGACGTCAAAAAAAACCACATGAAAGATTGAGGCCAAAAAAAAGCGCTGACGGCAGGCCGGCAGCGCTATGAAAAAGCAGCTGAAGATCAGTCGCGATAGAGAATCGCCGACCCCCAGGACAACCCCACCCCGAAACCACTGATGGCCACGCGGTTCCAGTCAGACGTCAGAACGTGCTTTTCCAGCAACAAGGGAATGCTGGACGACACGGTGTTACCGGTCTCGACCATGTCCTTGATGAATTTCTCCGGCTCACCTTCGAAACGCCGGGCGACGGCATCGACAATCGCCGCGCTGCCCTGGTGAATGCAGAACGCATCGATGTCGCCGGCTTGCAAGTCCGACTCGTTGAGCAGCTCGTGCAAGTGAGCGGGCACTTTCAACAAGGCAAAATTGAAGACCTGACGTCCGTTCATGAAGAACACGCCATCACTGACCTTCAAATGCGGCGCGCCGGAACCGTCAGTGCCGAACTTGGACTTGCCCAGCAACCACGGTGCGTCTTCGGCCATCCAGGTGACGGTGGCAGCATCACCAAAGAGCATGGTGGTGTTGCGGTCTTCCGTATCGACAATTTTCGAGTACGGGTCAGCGGTGATCAGCAAGCCATTTTTCAAACCCGTGGCTTCCATGAAGCCCTTCATGGCGTAGATACCGTAGACGTAACCCGAACACCCCAGGGAAATATCGAATGCGGCCACATGCGTTGGCAGGCCAAGCTTGTCCTGCACAATGGCGGCGGTATGGGGCAGACCTTCCTCATCGCCGTTCTGGGTCACGACGATCAGCGCATCGATGGAATCGCGCTTCAATTCAGGATGGTTGGCGAACAGTGCATTGACAGCTTCAACACATAGATCCGAGGTTTCCTGCTCTGCGCCTTTGCGCGGCAGGAACGCCGAACCGATCTTGCCCAGAATGAACTCTTCATCCTTGGCGAATTTGGCACCCTGAGCGTAGTTATCCACACCGGCAGCCGGCACGTAACTCGCTATGCTTTTTATGCCAATCATCATGGCTTCCCGATCAAAACAGCGACTAGGTTCACCCCGAAAAAGCTCAGGGGCGCATCAAAATGGTTGATTTCCGGGGGCGGACTCATCGCCCGCTCCCAGGAACACAATACAGTGAAGATGCACTTTATGACCTATGCGTCACGCCGTTAAGCGCATGAATGTAATATTTCACCCGCGAAGCGAAAAAATGCTGCAGGAAAGTGCTGACTTTCCGTGCTCTTGGCCCGCTGGCTCAAAGGTCGCCATGCCAGAAAGAACAAAGCCCCGAACGGGGCTTTGTAAGGGGTGAATCAGGTAAAGCTCAGGTTGACCCGGCGCTGTCCGTAGACAACTCGCGCCGCCGGCATCAGCTGGTGAGGGATCTCGACGAACGGAATATCCGAGTTGGTCAGGGCGATATCGACGAGTTGCACCATGATCGAGTTTTTTCTGACCAGGATCACGTCGGACCAGTCGGTACTGCTGACCGCCAGAGGGATGAAGTCCGAGCGTTTGATAAAACTGCTCATCGCTTCAAGTACACCCAGGTTCTGCTTGGTGCCCTGCACGCTGTGGCAGCAATCGTTCAACAGGATGAAACCATCGTCAGCCACCAGTTCCTGGTAGTACATCAAGTCACGCAGGATGTACTCGTACTGATGGTTGGCGTCGATGTAGACCAGATCGAATTTTTCAATACCGCTTCTCGGCAGGATGTCGTCAATCGCGGCAATGGTTTCGGAGCGGATCACCGTCACGTTGTCCTTGTCGCTGAACCGGGTCAGACACTCGTCATACAGCCTGTCGAAGGTGGCCATTTCATCCAGCGGGCCGCCGTAGTAGTAAGCATATTTTTCAACCGGTTCAAGCCAGTGTGGCAATGGGTCAAAAGGGCTGTAGGCATTACTGGCAGCAGGGCTCCAGCTGTCGATCAGGACCATGTGTTTCGGGTCCAGCGCATGGTAAAGATTCAGCGCGTTCTCACCGCGAAGGACACCCAGCTCGGCGATCAGTGGCTGTTTGTCATACGCGGTAAACACCGCACGAAGCAGGTGGTAAAAGGCTTCTCGGTGGGTAATGCAGACTTTCATACCTGCTCCTTTTCTTTCATGACTTCAGCCCAGGCAACGCTGGTCACTGGCCCAAGGGTGAAACCGGAACCTTCGACGGACAGATTCCTGTTGTAGAAACGGTCATGGCCCAGCGCTTCGGCCCACTTCTCGCCGAACGCCTGACGAGCCGCTTCGGACTGCGCCAGCGCACCCGACTGGATGACCTGCACATGGGGCGTCCACACCGTCAGATAACCGGCCTGACCGACACGCAGGCACAGGTCGATATCACCGAACGCATCGGCAAACTGCTCGACATCGATGCCATCAGCCGCTTCGAACAGTTGCTTGGAGATCATCAGGCAGGCGAAGGAAACGGCCGAGCAGTTCTGCTCCACAGCCAGGCGATTCATGTAGCCATGGGCAGTCTTCGGTTCGCCCACGAACGGTGAACCGACCAGGCCGTTGAAACCGAGGATCAGACCCGCCTGCGTGACCTGGCCCTGCTCATCGATCAGTTTGGCGCCGGCGACGCCGACTTCCGGACGCAGCACCTGATTGAGCAAGGACTCGATCCAGTTGACATTGACCACCTCTGCGTCTGCTGCCAGGGTCACCAGGTATTCACCCTGGGCGTGCTGGCTGGCGGTGTTGATCAGGTTGGCGGTTGAAAGGCCAGCTTCTGCGCTGAACAGACGAACCCGGTTGGCATGCGGGCCCTGGCTGTCGAGCCAGTTACCCAATGCCGCCGCATAAGCCGGATTGTCCGCCAGCAGCACTTCGTAACGATGGTAACGAGTGCGCTGCAGGATACTGCGGATGCAACGTTGCAACGCTTCGAGATCGGTGGCGCCATGCAGGATGACCGAGACCATCGGGCGCTCGGTGAAACGGTAGTCGATCTTGTGAGTGCCCGGCACCACCGAGCCGACTTCGGCCTGGTAGCCACGGGTGGCCAGGTGACGCAACAGCGTCCTGCGCTCATCCGCGTTGGTTTCCTGTTGCGGCGCCGTGCAAATCAACAGAGGCTCAGCCAGATGCGCGAAACCGTCCAGCCCGCCTTGCTCGATCAGACGCAGCAACAGGTCAAATTCCAACGCCTTCTTGAATTCGCGGGCATATCCACCGGCCTGAACCATCACTTGCCGACGTACCAGCCAGTGACGCGCCATCACACCCGGGTAGCTTTGCAGCAGGTCGAGGTTGAAGCCCGGACGGAACACACCGGCCAGCGTCCCGTTCTCCTGGCGCTGGAATTCGTCCATGGCCACGGCACGAATCTGATCGTCGCCCAGCAGTTCCAGGCTCGCCTGGTACAGCCCGCTCGGCGTCAATTCATCGCCCGCCTCGGCCAACACCATCCAGTCGCAGTCGCTCTGCTCGACAACCTGGTTGATCTTGTCCACATAGTTGCTTTCGTTGACTTTGACGAAATGCAGGGTGTTTTGCAGAGTGGTTTCGGCCGGCAGATCGCCCGTGGTGAAGACGACGATTTTGAACGCCCGGCAGTGGCTGTTCATGATGCTGTCGAAGGTCGCCTGCAGCTTGAAAATGTCGGCTTCCAGATCGAGCAAGAGAATGCCGAATGTCGGACCACCGGCGTGACGCGCCAGGTGCCGGGAAATGTCCTTGACTTGAGCCGCGCTCGGATCCCGCGCCTCGAGCCACTGCAGCAGTTGACCGGACTGCGTGGCATCGAACAGCCGGCCATTGTCTTCGAGCGTCGCCGCCGCCAGTCGCTGGCCCCATGCCAGAACTTTCTGCGCCTGTTCCTTGTCGCCATCGGCCTGCAGCGAGCGAGCCAGTTGCTGCACCACATCCTGATTGAATGCGTACAGTTCGAAGGCCTTGAGCAAGCGCTCATTGAGCGGCTCGGCACTGGTGTTGCGGTGAACGCGTGACCATTCTTTCTGCTTGAGCATCGCGGCCTCAAGCTCTTCCAGTTGCACCTGGCTCGTCGGCACTGCGTGCAGCAGAAACTCCAGTGCACTCAGCACATCAAAAAATGCCTGGTTATAGAACGGCAACTCGATGTATTGGGTTGGCTCGAAACGACGAACAGGCTCACCCAGCTGGGCGTTCCAGCTCGACTCGAAGAGTTTCTCGGTCACTTCGCCAAACGTAGCGCTACGGCGCTCGTGCAGCGCGTAAGGAATAGGCAACACGCGCACTTTGGCACCTGCCGTCAATCCATCGGAATAGCCATTGCCCTGCACGTTCGGATTGAAGTTCTGACCCATCGAGGCAAACCAGCGCCGCAGGACATCGGTGCGTGTGACGGCGTTGGCGAAGGACGGACCATCGTTCTCCAGCACCGCCAGGCGACCTTCAGCCGAATCGTCGCTGTAGTCCTCGCACCCCTTGCGGTCACGGCGGTAATAGTCGACACGATCAGCATGGGCTTCGAATGCCAGACTGTAACCCTGGCAGGTGCCGTAATCAGAATGGGCCTCGAGGAACGCCAGCGATTGGCCGAGCGCTTCAGGCAACAGGAAACTTTCGACTTCGGCGACCGCCATGTAAGCCGTAGAAATACGCTCGATCACCTTGCGGACGGTCACGGTGAAATGCTCGAACCGCGGCGCAGGCGCGTGCAGGTACTGCACGCCGGAGAAGGTCGAGGCAATATCGGCATCCGGCTCTGCAGAAGAGTCGACCACCAGTACGGCACATGGCAAGGCGCTGTAATAGCGCAGAGCACGGCGCACGGCACGCGGTTGTTCGTGGGCCAACAGCACCAGAGTCAACTGCTCGTTCAACGCAGCAGTTGTTCCATTCGAGAAGTTGCTTTGCATATAAATTCCTATAACGAGCGGGTTGCCGAATCAGCGGCATGACGTTCTTTTGGCTGTTCCACGTTGAGACTCAAGACTCCGACAGCCAGCCATCGGCCCAGTACTGCAGGTTATCGCCGCGCAACATGAAGTCGCGCAAGACCACTTCACGCAATTCGTCGCCCATCCGATAGCTGGCCGCCGGGTCTGACAGGTGCATTCGAATAGCCTGCAGCCATTCATCGGTGCTGTTGGTGCGGATGCGGGTGCACGGCAAATGACCGCGATACGCTTCGGTATCGGAGCAAATCACCGGGTACCCGCAGGCGCCGTATTCGAGCAGTCGCAGGTTGCTCTTGCAGTCGTTGAAAATATGGAATTCCAGCGGAGCCAGCGCGAGATCGAGGTTCA
Source organism: Pseudomonas sp. IT-P12 (assembly GCF_949767465.1). Lineage (NCBI taxonomy): Bacteria > Pseudomonadati > Pseudomonadota > Gammaproteobacteria > Pseudomonadales > Pseudomonadaceae > Pseudomonas > Pseudomonas sp. IT-P12. Next base: position 913,787 of record NZ_CATKPY010000021.1, read on the forward strand.
GGCTCGCGAGTTTGGCCGGGTACTCCGACAGCGCAACGCCTGGGTGAAACTCGTGAACATAGGGCTTGAGCATGTCCGGGCACATGCCGAACAACACCCACTCGACCTCATCAGCCAGTTCGCGAACCACGTCGGCGATCAGCTCCAGATCGCCACGGTGACTGGTGCCACCCCCCCAGCCGACACGCGGCTTGTTCGAGGTCCGGCGCCGACTGGTGAGGTGGCTCCACAGGTAAGGTGCCAGCATGTTTGGCACCACGCGAATGTTGTGGTGCATGTCCGCGAGTACACCGGCCAGCGCATGGGTCGACACCACCACCCGGTCGCACATGGCGATGCCTTTGCGCATCAACGCCTCGATGTTCTCGGGCATGTTGCGCGTGTGTTCGTTCTTCTCGGGAATCCGGACGACGTAATCGTCCAGTTCGTAAATGCGCATGGCCTGGGAATAGTTTTTCAGCTGGACGATGTCATTGATTTTGTTCGGGTTGTAGCGCCCCTGGAAAATAACGACATCGGGCGACTGACGCTCGACTTCGATGATCGACGGCATGTCATAGGCCACCCGCCCGACGATTCGTCCCGCATTCTGCAACTCGAACAACGGCTGGCTGACGCGGTAGTGACCGATCGCCGAACTGTTGAGCGCCAGACCGAGAACAGTCGGCACATTGCGCGTACACAGCGGGTTCCACCCCGTGCGCGCGCCGGGATACAGGCCGAAGCTGTCGCCGCTCAAATTCAGGTTGCGGTTGTAGGCCGGATCATTGGCGATCTGTGGCAACCAGCGTCGGTAGAACGTCTCTTGTTCGAGTTCCAGTTGCTCCTTGCTGCGCTCTTCGGTCCGGGTCTGTACAGGCGGAACCAGCACCACATTCGAATAGGGTGTGGTAACGATCAGGTAACCTTCCCGGCCCACGCGCAGACAGAGTTCCAGGGCGTTGATGCCTTGTGTGCTGATGGTCTCTTCGTAACCGCCGACACTGTCGAACACCTGCCTGCGCACCAACAGGCAATGCCCGCTGACGGCACTCCAGTTCTGCACCACGTGCAGTCGCTGCATGTAGCCACCGGAGGCTACCGGCTCATTGACGAATGCCCGGCCCGCCAGACCATTGAGGCCCAGGACCAGACCGGCATCGATCACATTGCCTTGCAGGTTGAGTGTGCGTGGCCCGACGATCCCCACCTCCGGTCGCTGCCCATGATTGAGCAGCTCATCCAGCCAACGCTCTTCATGGGCCACACAATAGGGGCTGAGCAACAACAGATAATCGCCCCGCGCCTGTTGCGCCGCGAAGTTCCTGACGTGTGCATCGCTGCCCCTTTCGGAACAGCAATAGATGCGCAAGGTGTCGCTGCCCAGTTCTGCCATGGCCTCGAGCCAATGGCGCATCTCAGTGCTTTCACTGGCATTGTCGACAACGATGATTTCGTAACGGGTGTAGGCCGTCGTGCTGATCAGGCTGTTGATGCAACGTTCGAGCGCAGACAATTCGTCACGCACGTTGATGATGATCGACACCAGCGGACGCTCGCCATACTGATATTCGATCCGCGGGACCAGCTTCAGCACCGGCCCCGGATGCAACACATGACTGACCCCGATGCGCTGCAAGTGCGCCGTGATCAGACGCATGTTCTGTTCGATCACTTGGGGCAGGGATAACCATTGCGCGAAGGCGAACATCGATTCGACCTGCACTTCCGAGATATGCCCGATGGCATGCGTCCCGTCCGTTTCCACCAGGCGCCAGATCAGGTCATGTGGCGCCAGCTCACCCGCCTGCGAATCGAATCCGCCCAATGCGAGGAATCGTTGCCGCTCGAACGCCAGAGTGCGGCCAACATAGGGGTAACTGCGCATGAGGTCGAGGTTGAAATCGGGCTTGAAAACCGGCTGCTCGGATTCGTCGTCCACCAGCGCACCTTCGTCGCTGTAGATGCAGGACGCGCCCGGCGCACCCACGATCCGATCGGCCAGAACCAGCAGCGCGGACTCGGTCAGCCGGTCGCCGGCACGCAACAGATAGAACCAGTCGGCCGTATCCAATTGCGGCATCAATTGGTTGAGTTGCTGCGGCCAGTCCGATTGCAGTGGCAGACGCACAATCCGGTCATCCAGCTCGCCAGTGCCATTGGACAACAGCACAATCGATTCACAGGCGTAGGTCTGGGCCTCGAGACTCTCGAGGGTCACACGCAGCGCGTAGGCGTCTTCATCCGCATCGATGATCACCGGAACAATCGCAGGACGGTGCGCCCAACGCGCGATCTGCCGAGACAGCACTTGCTTGCGCGATGGCGTGAGGCGGCGGCAGTCAATCCATTGCGCATACAGGTCGGCATAGCTTTCAGTGTCGGTACCGACCTGAACCAGCATGATGCCCTGGCGCGTGGACATTATCGTGTAAAGATTGAGCTCGTCCCACTCTCGCGACTCCGGCGCCGTGAGTTCCTCCATCATCACGTAGCGAACCCAGTCAGTGGCCGGTGGGGCCTCGCCACCGCGTTGAGCGATCATCTGAGTCAGCCATTCCCATTCGACGGCCGCAGCAGAGACCATCTCCGGGCGCTTGCTCAAACGCTCCGGGTACAGGCGTTCGATGCTGCCAACGTTGCTGAGCTGTACCAGATTGCCACGCCGCAACAGACAGACGTACAACGCGAAATCGAGCACGGCATTGAACCCGGCGTCGGCCAGGGCAGGCAGCAAGGTGGCGATGTCTTCGCGACGCATCAGTGCACAGGTGAAGCCGCCCAGAATATTGCGCGGTGCCCTCTCGAAGGCGGCCAGCAGATCATCGCCCTTGAACAACGCATCGAACGGCGTCAGCCCGACGTTTTCCATGCGGATCGGCAAGACGTAGTTGTCGGCGTCGACCACGTGATGCTTGCTCACGACCAGGATCACTTCGGCATGCTCGCGCAAAATGGCCGCCTGGTTGGTGACGTCGCTCACCATCAGTTGATCGTCATCACACAGGAACTTGATGAACTCGCCCCGGCTCTCTTCGAAGCAGCGCAGCAAGTTCTGCTGGAACCCCAGCCGAACCGAGTTGCGCTGATAACGCACCTGCACGTGCGCAGGGGCGTTCAGTGACTCGACGATCTGTTCGATCTCATCCGTACGGCAATCATCGCAGATGACGATTTCAAGGTTTTCGTAAGTCTGGTCGAGTGCACTTTGCAGTGCCTCACGGAAAAAACGCGGGTTGAAGGCAGGGATGGCGATACTGACAAGAGGAGTAGGTTTCACACGCGTGATTCTCGACCGGTGGGCGTCATCGGCTGCGAAAGCGCGACGTACTGAACCGTAAAAAATGGAGGGTCAGGGCCGCATGCCGCATGCGACCCCATGCCCCGGATCAGACTTTGTTGAACAAGCCCAACTGCGCGATCTTGCTGAACGCCAACTGCGAAGCTTGCAACATGGTTTGCTGCAGGGTCAGGCGGGTCATCACCTCGGCCGGATCCGAGTCACGGATCACCGATTGGGTCTGGGCGTTCGCCAGCACCAGCGCCTGGTTGGAGTCGCTCTGGATGTCCAGCGCCGAGCCACGACCACCGATCGAGCTCAGGCCGGCGGACACCTGGTCAATGCCGCTGGCGAGGTTGGCCATGCCTGCGGTCATGGCCGCCTGTTGTTTCTGCAGGGCGACAGCGTTACCCGTGGTCGGCGTGTTCAGCGCAGTCTTGAGCTGGCTCACGGTGTCCAGGATGTTCTGGGTCTCGTGGGTATTGACCGCCACGTTGAACTGGTCGCCGTTCTGCAAGGGATTGGCTGCGGTGTTGTCCAGCGTGAACTCCACGCCGGATGCAGTCGCGGTGTTGCCGACCATCGTGCCACTGGAAACAGGACGGCTGTCGGCCGTGATGGGTGCCGCGTACAGGTCGAAGGTGGTGTCGCTGGTGAACTTGAGCACCGCCGATCCACTCGGGAAGCTGGCGTGGTAGGCAACCGGATCGGTAATGCGGGTACCGGTCGTCTGCACCGAGCTTGGGTTGCCAGGGCCACGAGCGACGTTGAAGGTATCCGGCTTGGCTTCCAGGGTGAACGTACGACCGGCCAATGGAGCCGCCGGGTCGTTGAAGTTCAGGGACAGGTCGATACCGCGAAAGCTGATGCTCTGGTTCTTGCCCGTGGTGATCACGCCGCCCTGAGTGGCTTCGTTGGTCACGTCGTTACCCAGGTTGTCCCTGATCAGCAACTGCGTGCCGCTGACGAACGAAATCTGATAGGGCTCGCCACCGCGGAACTTGCTGTTGTAGGTCACATTCGAGGTCACTTGCCCGTTGGACAGGGTCACCAGACCGTCATTCATCGAACCGGTAACCTGGGTGCGGGCGGTATTGATCGCCTGCTGGAACAGCTCCCAACCGGTGCTGTTGGTGGCCATCGACATGTTGTCGCCGACGGGCAGGTTCAGCGTCGACTGGTCGCCGTTGTAGGAGTAGGTGCCGTCAGAGTTGCGGCTGAACGGAGCGACATCACCCTTGGAGCCGGCAAAGATGTACTTGCCGTTTTCATCCTTGGTGTTCATCAGGCTCAACAGCTGCTCTTCGATCTGGCCCAGTTCCGAGGCGTTGGCCTGACGGTCGGCGTCGGTGTAGCCGGCGTTGTTGGCACCAATGGCCAGTTCCTTGGCGCGTTGCAGCACGTTGTTGATGCTGTCCAGCACCGACTCGGCCTGACCCAGGGTCGCCTTGATGGTGTTGGTATTGGCCGCATACTGATCGAGCATGGAAGCCTGCTGACCCAATTGCAGCAGGCGCGAAGCACCGACCGGATCATCGGCGGCGGTGTTCACGCGCACGAGGCTGCTGGCCTCTTCGCTGCTCTTGACCACGTTGGAAAAGTTCTTCTGATAGTTGGCAGCCGTGGTCTCGTAAAACTGGGCGGTAGAAATGCGCATGGACTACGACTCCTTAAAGGCTGTTGATCAGTGTGCTGAAGATTTCCTGCGCAGCCTTGATGATCTGCGAGGACGCGGTGTAGTACTGCTGATACTTGACCAGGTTGCCGGTCTCTTCATCGAGGTCGACACCCGACAGCGAGTCGCGTGCGCCCTTGGCGTTGGCCAGGATGGCTTCGGTGGCGGCGCTGTCGAGCTTGCCCTGGGCGGCCTTGGAACCTACACCCTCGACCAGCTTGCCGTAGGCGTCGGTCAGGGAAATGCCCTTGCTGGCAGAACCGGTGTCCACGGTCTGCGCGGTTTGCAGGCCAGCCAGCGCCGTGCCATTGCGGTTGTCCAGGCTCCCCGGCTGACTGAGCGAAACGTTGATCGAAGCGCCCGACGTCGGCGAACCGGCGACGGTCATTTCGAAGGTCGCGGTGTACTGGGTCGCAGGCGGCGGCGGGATCGGCGCGCCCGTGGCATCCTTGAGCGGGATGGTCAGGTTGAGCGTGTTGTTCTCGTTCGGCTTGATGGTGCCGCTGCTGATGACACCGCCATTGGCATCCAGGAACTGGTAGGTCTGGCTGGTGCCGTCGGCAGACACGTCGCCAAACACCACTTTGGTCGGCGTGGAGTACTTCAGGCCGTTCTGCATCGCTGTTGCGGTGGCCGTGTCGTAGATGTCGAACTTGGTGGTCAGGGTCGGCTGGCCGCTGGCCGGAATCGTCAGGGTGCCACTGTTGCCGGCGCCAATGGCCGCACCCAGCGGCGCCGCGATGGCCAGGCGCTTGGAGTCGGTCATCTCGGTCTTGATGTTCGTCGCCGCGTTGCGGGTCGGGGTGATCTTGAAGGTGTCGCCGGCGGTCGCGGTGTTACCTGGAGCCGGCGTGCCACCCTTCAGGTTCAAGGAGAAACCGTCGATGACCGGAGGTGGCGTCGTCGTGGTGCTGAAGCTACCCATCGGCGTGTTGTCCGGCAGACGCTGGACGGTGTAGTCGGTGGCGCTGGTGAAGGTCACCTTGTAATCGTTGATGGTCAGCTTGCCGGTGTCTTCGATCGTGACGTCGAAATTGCCACTGCCGGCATTGTTGCCGAGGGCCGCGACGCTGCGCTGAGACATTTGCGCAGCGCTGTTGATGCTGTTGAACAGGTTCGAACCGAAGTCACCGTTCTTGTCGATGCCCTGGGCTTGCAGGCTGTTCATCTGATCGGCGACGACCAGGGCCACGCGACCCAGTTCGTTCATGGCCGGGTCCAGCACGGTGCTGCGATAGCGCAGCAGACCGCCGATCTCGCCACCGGTCATGATCGAGGTGATGTCGATGGTGCTCGAACCCCGATTGAGCTGAATCCCCAGACGACCCGGATCGTCCTTGCTCGGGACCATTTCCAGTTTGCTGGCGGTGTTGCCCATGACCAGCGGCTGGCCGCTGCCCAGGTAAATATCGAGGCTGCCTTCGCGCTCCACCACTTGCGCACCGGTAAAGGTCGACAGCTGGCGGACGGTTTCGTTACGGGCGTCGAGCAGCTCGTTCGGCATGCCGCCGGCACTGGAAATTTCCGAGATGCGCTGGTTCAACTGGGCCACGGTCGCGGCCAGCTTGTTGACCTGGTCGGCCATGTTCGTCAGGTTGCCGTTGATCGTGGCATTCTGCTGATTCAACTGCGTGGACATCGAGTTGAAGCGGTTGCTCAAGGCCTGGGCATCGCTGAGCAGCAACTGCCGGGACGCATCGTCGCCGGGCTTGGCATTGACGTTCTGCACCGAGGCAAAGAACTTGGTCAGGGCGCCGTTCAGGCCGGTGCCGCTGTCCGACAGCAGCTTGTCCAGCGGCGTCACCTGGCCCAGGTAGGCAGCCGAGTCACTGTTGAGCGAAGTGGTGGTCTGCAACTGTGCATCGAGGTAGCTGTTGTAGACCCGACGTACATCGGCCAGCGTGGTGCCGGTGCCGATCCATACGTTGCCGAACTGCTGCGAGGCCTTGGTGCCTTGCACTGTTTGCTGGCGCGAGTACCCGGCGGTGTCGACGTTGGCAATGTTATTGCCGGTTGTCATCAATGAGGATTGGCCAGCGGCCAGTCCCGACATCCCGATATTGAGCAAACTCATGGTTCAGACCTTAATCCTTGTGCCCTTATAAAGGCGTGGTGGAAACGCCCGCCGCAGCGTAGTTCTGGTAACTCGTCATCTGCTTGGCTATCTGCGAAATCTTGCTTGCGTAGTCGGGGTCGGTTGCGTAACCGGCCTTTTGCAACTCGCGTACAAACTGTTCTGGGTTATCGGCTGACTTCACGACTTCTTGATAGCGATTGTTGGTTTGCAGCAAAGTCACAAGGTCATGGAAACTGTCCTTGTAGGAGTCGTAGGAACGGAACTCGGCCGTCTCCTTGACCATCGCGCCGTTCCTGAATTCGCTGGTGATCGCCCGCGCCGAATTGCCCGTCCAGTTACTGCTGGCCTTGATGCCGAACAGGTTGTGGCTGCTGCTGCCATCCTGGGCGCGCATTACCGATTTGCCCCAGCCGGTTTCCAGCGCGGCCTGGGCCACGAGGTAACGCGGGTCGACTCCGATGCGAGCGGCTGCTTCCTTGGCCATCGGCAGCATGGTGTTGACGAATTCGTCGGCGGAACCGAAGGCTTTCTTTGCCGGTGCCAGCGGAATCTGCGCCATGGCACGACCGTGGATCTGCAGGCCACCGTTGGCGGCGGCTTGCGCATTCGCCAGCCAGTCGCCATTGAACAGCGGACCTGAACCGGTGAGCGTGGCGCGATCCGGCAGTTGCGTGTTTCCGGTCGCCGCCACCGATGCCGCGGCCGCTGTCGTCGCCGAAGGGACCAGGCCCGCCAGCAAACGATCGGCCAGCTTCGGTGGCAACGCCAGACGCCGCTGATTGATCAGCGCCATGTCATTGCGATGAGCGCCCTCGCCCGCCTGCGGCGCGCGGACCGAACGCGAGGCCCACAATGGGCGCTCGCCGTTGACCCGCGACAACGGCCCGTTGATCGCCAGCGTACCGGCGGCCACCGGTGTTTCCACCGCTGCTTTCGCCGCGGCCTGCTTGGCGGCCGATGCCGCTTCCGCTTCGCCCGGCGCCAATGGCTTGTTCTTCTGCATCTGGCGCATCAGCACGTCCGCCAGGCCGATACCGCCGCCTTCGCGTGACATGGAAACAGCCAGTTGCTGGTCGTACATTTCCTGGTACTGCTTGGCCGCCGGCGTGTTGAGCGGGTTGCCCTCGCCCAGGGTGTCGGTCGCCTTGCGCATCGACTTGAGCATTTCACCCAGGAACAGCGACTCGAATTCCTGCGCGACCTTGCGCAGGTTGGCGTCACTGTTCTTGTCGCCGACCTTGAGCTGGTTCAGGCGATTGAGGTCCGAGTAGGAACCCGAATCGCTGCTGCTGACCAGACCACTCTTGTACATGTCCATGGTCGCTGTCCTCAGATCACGATCAGGTCGGCTTGCAATGCGCCAGCCTGCTTCAGTGCTTCGAGGATGGCCATCAAGTCACCTGGCGCTGCGCCGACCTGGTTCACTGCACGCACGATCTCGTCGAGCGTGGTGCCCGGGCCGAACTTGAACATCGGCTTGGCTTCCTGCTGGGCGTTGACCCGCGAGCGTGGCACGACTGCGGTCTGGCCATTGGACAGCGGACCAGGCTGGCTGACGATCGGGTCTTCGGTGATGGTCACGGTCAGGCTGCCATGGGTCACGGCGGCCGGTGAAACCTTGACGTTCTGGCCGATCACGATGGTGCCGGTGCGCGAGTTGATGATGACTTTCGCCACCGCCTGGCCCGGATCGATTTCGAGGTTTTCCAGAATCGACAGGTAGTCGACACGCTGGCTCGGATCCAGCGGCGCACTGACACGAATCGAACCGCCGTCGATGGCCTGGGCAACGCCCGGGCCGAGCATGTCGTTGATCTTGTCGACAATGCGCTTGGCCGTGGTGAAGTCCGAACGATTGAGGTTCAGGGTCAGGCTGTTGCCCTGGTTGAAACCGCTCGGCACCGCACGCTCCACTGACGCACCGCCAGGGATGCGACCGGCCGACGGAACGTTGACGGTGATCTTCGAGCCGTCGCGACCTTCGGCATCAAAACCGCCGACCACCAGGTTGCCCTGGGCGACCGCGTAGACGTTGCCGTCGATGCCCTTGAGCGGGGTCAGCAACAAGGTGCCGCCACGCAGGCTCTTGGAGTTGCCGATCGAGGAAACCGTGATATCTACCTGCTGGCCGGGCTTGGCGAAGGCCGGCAGATCGGCGCTGACCGACACCGCCGCGACGTTCTTCAATTGCACGTTGCCCGAACCTGCCGGCACCTTGATGCCGAACTGCGAGAGCATGTTGTTGAAGGTCTGCAGGGTGAACGGCGTCTGGGTCGTCTGGTCACCGGTGCCGTTGAGCCCGACCACCAGGCCGTAGCCGATCAACTGGTTGGAACGCACGCCGGAGATGCTGGCGATATCCTTCAGGCGCTCGGCTTGAGCGCTGAAAGCGGAAGACAGCAACAGGGCGGCCACCATCAGGTGTTTAAGATTCAACGTAGCCACCTAGAAAGGGAACAGCGGGCTGAGGAAGAAACGGTCGAACCAGCCTGGCTGACTCGCATCGGCAAAGGCACCGGTCCCCGAATAGGTGATGCGCGCATCGGCCACGCGGGTCGACGACACCGTGTTGTCGGTGGCGATGTCATCGGCGCGAACCAGGCCGGCGATCCGCACCAGCTCATCGCCGGTATTGAGCGTCAGCCACTTCTCGCCACGCACGGCGATGATGCCATTGGGCAACACGTCCGCGACGGTGACGGTAATCGAGCCGGTCAGGCTGTTGCTCTGCCCGGACTTGCTGTCACCCTTGGTGGCGCGGTCGGCGCTGTAGCCGGCATTCAAACTCAGGTCGTTGCTGCCGATCGGGTTATTGGTGGTCAGGCTGGAGCCGAACAACGAGGTCAACCCCACGCTGGTATCACTGTTTTTGCCGATCTGCGAGTTGGCGTTCTTGCTGGCCTGGGTGCGCTCGTTCAGGGTGATGGTGATGATGTCACCGACCCGGAACGCCTTGCGGTCGCTGTACAGGTTCTGCTCGAAACCGGCCTGGTAGATCGAGCCATTATTTGCGGCGGCCGGCAACGGCGTACGCGGCAACACCGGGGCGTAGTAAGGATCATTGGGCTTGGGCGTCGGAGCGACGCACCCCGCCAACGCGGTGACCCCACTCAGTGCCAGGACAGATACAAAGCGATTCATGACCCTACCTCACGGTGTTGCAGGCGACCTCATGGTCGCCTCATAGACTTGATTACAGATTCTGCGTTACGAACGAGAGCATCTGGTCGGCAGTGGAAATCACCTTGGAGTTCATCTCGTAGGCACGCTGAGTGGTGATCATGTTGACCATCTCTTCAACGGTGCTGACGTTGGAGGTTTCCAGGGTGTTCTGCAGCGTGGTGCCGAAACCGGCCAGGCCTGGCGTGCCGACTTGCGGCGCGCCGCTGGCGGCGGTTTCCAGGAACAGGTTGTTCCCCACGGCTTGCAGGCCGGCCGGGTTGATGAAGTCGGCGGTTTGCAGGTTGCCGATCACCTGGGCGGCAGGGTTGCCGGCGACGGTGATGGACACGGTGCCGTCGCGACCGACGGTGAAGGTCTGGGCGTCGTTCGGGATCACGATGGCCGGCTCCAGGGCGAAGCCGCTGGCGTTGACGATCTGGCCGTTGGAATCGAGGTGGAACGTGCCGTCACGGGTGTAGGACGTGGTGCCGTCCGGCTGCAGGATCTGGAAGAAACCGCGACCGTCGATGGCCATGTCCAGCGGCTGCTCGGTGGTTTGCAGGCTGCCGGCGTTGAAGTTTTTCTGAGTGCCGACGATCCGCACACCGGTACCCAGTTGCAGACCCGACGGCAGCTCGCTGTCCTGGGTCGACTGGGCGCCTGGCTGGCGCTTGATCTGATACAGCAAGTCCTGGAACTCGGCGCGGTCACGTTTGAAACCCGTGGTCGAGACGTTCGCCAGGTTGTTGGAAATGGTGGTCAGGTTGGTGTCCTGGGCGGACAGACCTGTTTTGGCAACCCATAGAGCCGGAAGCATTCGATTCTCCTCGTGCGCCTGTTTTACGGCGCGACGTTCTGATAATTAGCTGATCTGCAAGACCCGAGCCATGGCCTGGTCGTCTTCTTTGGCGGTGTTCATCATCTTGACGTGCAGCTCGAACTGCTTGGCCAGCGCCAGCACCGAGGTCATTTCTTCCACGGCGTTGACGTTGCTCGATTCAAGGAACCCGGACACCAGCTTGACGTTGGCATCGGCTTGCGCCGGCTGCCCGTCCTTGGTGTGAATCGAGCCGTCCAGGCCTTTGGTCATGTTCTTGAAGTCCGGGTTGACCAGCTTGATGCGGTCGACCTCGGCCATCACCCGGGGGCCTTCACCCATCGCCCGAATGCTGACGGTGCCGTCCTCGCCGATCTCAACCTGCTGCTCGGGCGGCACGGAGATCGGCCCGCCGTTGCCCAGCACCGGCATGCCATTGCCGGCACGCAACACGCCCAGGGCATCGATGTTCAGGCTGCCGGTGCGCACGTAACTTTCACCGCCATCGGGGGTCTGCACGGCGAGCCAGCCATTGCCCTGCACCGCGACGTCGAGGTCGCGACCGGTCTGCACCAGCGAGCCCGGGGAGAAGTCGGTAGCCGGACGCTCGGACATGGCAAACGCACGCGCCGGAAAGCTGTCACCGAACACCGGCATCGAACGCGCCTGCTCCAGGTCTCTCTGGAAACCGTTGGTGGAAATGTTCGCCAGGTTGTTCGCATGAGCCTTCTGCGCCAGTGCATTCTGGCTGGCGCCGGTCATTGCCACATAAAGGTACTTGTCCACACTCTTTCCTCTGCATGCCGGACGTTTGCCGCCCACCGCTGTACTGCTGAGCCACAAGCAATTAGCAGACCAACTTTGCTGCAGCGCCGCCCGACCCACAAAACAAAGGGGTTGAGGGGATCAGAGGGGCGGCAGGAGAATGCATCGAAGACGAAAAACCGGCGGTGGAATGCCGTTAAGTGGCAAGGACGGTCAGGCCCTTGCCAACGCACTGCGAAGAACACTCACTACCAGGTCCTGCTGGTCTCTGGACAAGCCAAGCCACAAAGGCAGGCGCAACAGACGCTCGGAATAGCCATCGGTAATGTCCATGGAACCCTGCACACGACCATAACGTTTTCCAGCGGGCGATGAATGCAGCGGTACGTAATGAAACACGGCATACACAGCATGCTTCTTGAGTTCATCAAGCACCCGTTGACGATCGATGCCAGGCGCCAGGAGCACGTAGTACATGTGTGCGTTGTGCTGGCAGTTTTCAGGCACTATCGGGCGACGCAGCAACCCTTCCCGTTCAAACTCCAGCAAGGCTTCATGGTAATAGCCCCAGACTGCCAGGCGGCTGTCGGTGATCGATTGCGCCTCTTCCAGTTGAGCCCAGAGGAAGGCTGCAATCAGTTCTCCGGGCAAAAACGAGGAACCCACCTCCTGCCAGGTATATTTGTCCACCTCGCCCCGGAAGAACCGACTGCGATCGGTGCCTTTTTCCCGGATGATCTCGGCACGTAATGCCAGCTCAGGATCATTGACCAGCAAAGCCCCGCCCTCTCCCGAGATGACGTTCTTGGTTTCATGAAAACTGAATGCGCCAAGGTCGCCGATACTGCCCAGGGCACGGCCGTTGTAAGTCGACATCACCCCTTGCGCGGCGTCTTCGACCACCGCCAACCCGTACTGACGGGCAATGGCGAGAATGGTGTCCATTTCACAGGCCACACCCGCGTAATGGACCGGTACGATGGCCCTGGTTCGGGGGGTGATTGCCGCCTCGATCAGCCGTTCGTCCAGGTTCAGCGTATCGGGACGTATATCGACGAAGACAGGCACTGCACCGCGCAACACAAAGGCATTGGCCGTGGAGACAAAGGTGAAGGAAGGCAGGATGACTTCGTCACCCGGCTGGATGTCCAGCAACAGTGCCGCCATTTCCAGGGCCGCCGTGCAGGAGTGGGTGAGCAAGGCCTTGTTGCAACCCGTCTGCTTCTCCAGCCAGCGATGACAATGCTTGGTGAATGGACCATCACCGGCCAGCATGTTGCCGAACTTGGCCTGGGCAATGTAATCCAGCTCCCTGCCCGTCATGTGCGGCCGATTGAAGAATATTGTTTCTTTGCTCATTGCGAATTTCCCTGGGTGGGCGTGGTAATGAGTGGCACACAGCACAACCGCTTAAAGCGTGCTGATCCGCCCACCGATCTGAGTACCTTGGTCAAGATTTTCATAGAAGTACGGGGTAAAGCCGGCCTTCTTCATCGCCTGCTGGGTTTCACCGATATCGTATTCAACCCGGTGCAGGTCGAACGATTCACCGTTCCAGGTCGCGAAACCCGCCCGAGCATCACCATCACGTGGCTGGCCGACGGAACCGGGGTTGCAATAGGCCTTGTCCCCGTCTTTCCACAAGCACTGGACATGGGTATGACCCGAGGCGAAAAACCGCCCCGGCAAGGGCGTGAAATACTCTGACGATGGCCGCAGGTATTCCTCCAGCGGATCGTTCCACCCGCCATGCACGATGCTCACACCCGCCTGGATCGAGCGCTCGGCGAGCGACCCCAGCCACGCCAGATTCTGCGCAGTGATGACGCCATGTTGATAGTCCAGGCAGGCGTTGGCGCTATTGGAACGAGGACACCGCTCATTCCTGGCCAGATACCAGTCATGGTTACCCATCACGGAAAAGACATTCCGTTCGCGCAAGGCTTCGCAACATTCGTTGACCTGGCTGTAATAGCCGGCCGTATCGCCCAGACAGATGATCCGCGACACACCCAGCCCATCGAGCCTGGCAAGCACTGTCCGCAGGGCACTGTAGTTGCCGTGTACGTCAGAAATGATCCCGATCATAGACAATGAAGTCCTCTATAAAACGAACGGCGAAACCCCTGCGAATGGCTGGCTGGACCAGCGTCTTGCGGTCGAGGTAATGATCCAGGCACATGGCAGCCTCGTTGTAACCGAAGGCGCTACGGATCGAGCTGGTCGAGGAGATGCGCGGGTTGATTTCCAGCAGGCTCCAGGTACCGTCACCGCCACGCCGGAACTGCAAGTTGGTTGGCCCTACCGGCTGGAAGGCACGGCACAGCCTGGCGACCGTCTGATCCAGTGAATCATGCTGCTCCACCCAGGCCTTGGCAGTGGAACCGTCGGACGCCAGACTGCGTCGGAAGGTGATGGTCGGGCCGGCATCGCCCTGGCCATCGCCAAACGCTGCCACAGTGAACTCATCGGCGGCGCTGCCAATGATCGGTTGCGCCATCAGATAATCGCCCAGCAATGCTGCATGAGGGGTAAAGTCACGCTCCTCGCGAACCCACACCAGCCCCTTGGAGGCGTAGCTTTTGCGCGGCTTGAGCAAAAACGGCAGGCCCAGGGCTGCCTTGAGCGAGTGGAAATCCCCCGACAGCAGGCTGGGAATTCGACTCGGATCCCCCAGTGCCACCAGCGCCTGATCCATCGCCCACTTGTCCCGGGAAAGCTCGATCAGCTTCTGGTTGTTGAGCACGACCTGGCAGTCAAACGTCGCCAGCAACGCCCGGTTATCCGACAGCCAGTGAATATCCTGTTCAATCCCCGGAATCAGCAGGTCGACCTTGTGCCGGGCCAGCGTATCGCCCAGCCAATGCCCGTACTCTGCGGCGCAGGTCAAGGGCGCCTGCTCGAAGACATCGCTCCAGGCCCGACCGACGGCGTCGTCGTAGATATCTGCGCCGATCAGGCGAACGGAAGGCTCGGCCGCACGCAACGATTTGAGCAGGCCGTAACCCATGATGGCGCCTACGCCAGTCACCATGACGGTCTTCATCACTGATTCTCCCGATGTACTCTCATCAGCTCAAAGCCCTGGCGAATGCCTATCTGCGGAACGAACCCGATACGCTTGAACAATTCGTCGGCAACGTCGAAGGGCGGCAGGTCGGGAATGTCTTTTTTCTCCGTCAGGAAGCGGACGTCCGGTGATTTGCCAAACGCTTCGAATGCCGCCTGGGCGATTTCGGAAAGACGGGGAGTTTCGACATGCCCGCAATTGAAAAAGCCGTCAATCCCCCGCTCTGCCAGCCGCGCGCAGATCTCGGCAAGGTCACTCAGATGAAGGTAGTTGCGGCTGGCATCGTTGCTGCCATACAGCTCGACGGTCTGCCCCGCCTGCACCCTGTCGGCAATGGCGTACAACAAAGGCTGGTGAGCTCTGCACTGCCCCTCGCTGTCGTAGACCTGACTGAGGCGCAGGACGGTCAACGCCATGCCCCGCTGCTGGCAATAAAGGCTCGCCACCTCTTCGGCATGGCGCTTGGAGAGCGAGTAGATGCCGAAGTAAGGATCCTTTGCCTGATAGCACGCTGAATGCGATGACAGCAGAATAAAATGACGCGCCCCGCATTGTTCGGCCAAACGGCAGGCGGCCAATGTTCCGACACTGTTCACCAGTTCGGCGCGGACCAGATCGTCCGGCTGCCCACCACCAAAATCGGCAGCGGCCATCACGACCACATCGAAGCGCTCGTCGACAGGGCCGTACGCCTGGCTGCTCAAATCGAATGCCAGATCGGCATCCCGTCGCCCGGCCAGCTTGACCTGACCATGGCGCGACAACTCACGAGCCACAGCCTTGCCAATGACCGAGGTGCTCCCGATGACCAGGCTTTTCATGACGCAGCGACGATCGCTTCGAGCATCATCGCGCAACTGAGCTCCGGATAATCGATGCCCACGGTGCACATCGCTGAAACGATGTCCGCACTCAGATTCAATGTTTTCAACTGCCCGGTGGTGAACGGCTTCAGAAACACGCCCTCCTTGCGCTCCACCTGGTAGCCCGCCGCTTCCAGCTCAGCGGTCAGGGATTGCAGCGAATAGCTGCGCACGTGGCCCAGCTCCAGATCACCTTGCCCCAGCGCCATCGGGTCCTCGAGCAGCCCGGCAGCATGCCCGAAACGCCGATGCAGAGACTCGCCATTCGGCACCAGGACGAAGCAACGACCGCCCGGCGCAAGATAGCGCTTGAACTTTTGCAGTACGGCCTGTGGATCATCGACATGCTCAAGGACAAAACCCATCACGATGAGATCGAATCGCTTGTCAGTGTCGAACGTCTCGAAATAACTCTCGACGATGTCGGCTGTATTGTCCGGGTACTGAGCCTTGAACTGATCGATCACCGATGCGGACCCATCGATGACCATGTGCTCAGTGAAGAACTGCGAGAACCGGTGGGTACTGAAACCATGGCCGATACCGAGTTCCAGCAGGCTTTGCTGTTCTGTGCAGAGCGCCATGATGCGCCGGGGATACCAGTTCAGAATGATGTTGTTGTCATACGCATAGCCAAAACTGTCGCTGTAGGCTGCGATGAAGGTATCAAGGTCGTTGCTCATGTCACAGGCACTCCACTGAGCGGCCAAGGTAATTATCAATAACCATCAATCGGCCAACCAGGCCCGACGCCAGGCGTCCAGGCGCTCGCCTTCGAGCAACCACTGCGCACGCACGGTCGATTGCAGCGCGTCCCCCAGCGTCGCGGACGCGTTACGGTCCTCCAGATGGAGGCGGATCGCCCGTATCCAGTCTTGTGCCTGGTTACTCACCCGCGAGAGCGGCAATACCTCGCCCCCGACGAAACCCTGCACCCGACTGCAAATGACCGGATGGCCGCAAGCCGCGTGCTGCAGCACACGCAGGTCACCGGAGCAGGCGTTGTTGAGGGTCTCCTCCATGGGCACCAGTGCCAGGTCAAGATTCAAGGCAGCCAAGGCCACGGCCAGTTGGCGCTGTTCGACCCCCGGATGCAGCTCTGCCAAAAAGGGTCGCATGGATTCAGGGCAGTCGCCGAGCACGACCCATTCCACTTCGCCCGCCAACGCTGGCAGCACATCGGCCAGCAGCTGCGAATCTTTGCCGCCCAACCAGCCCAGGCGCGGCTTGGTTCCCTTGCCTCGCAGGCTTTGCACACGCCCCCAGGCAGCCGGCAGCAGGCTTTCCACTACACGAATGTCGTCGTGTTCACCCTGCAGCAGCTCGGCCAGCGCTGTCGTGCCAACCAGAACCCGGTCGGCCTGATTCATTCCCAAGCGCATGCGCTCCAGCAACTCATCGGCAGAGTAATGACCCTTCAATTCCATATGGGGCAGGTAGCCGTCCAGATCGTAGACGATGAACGCCTTGGAAAACGCCCGCAGGCGTCGCAAAGCCGTGAGCCCGGCGTCATCCAGAGGGCGCTGCAACACCACGCTCGTCGGGGCCAGCCGCTCGATTTCAACGGCAGACAGCAAACTGGAAACAGCCGCGCCTTCGACCTCCCCCGCTTCAAGCAACGCCTTGAGGGGTTGAGCCAGGCGCGAGTGCCCCGCAGCCTGCTGGTCGGTGACACAGGCCAACACCCTTGGCACGCTGCCTGACGGCGTTTGCCAGATCAGGTCAATGTTCTCCAGCGCGAAGCCCTCGCCGGCACGCAACGAGAAGTTGGCATTGTAGGCAGGGTCACGGGCCAACTGCGGCAACCAGCGGGCGAACAACGCATCTTCCTGCTCGCTGCTTGCCGACGCGCGTGGTGCAGGGTCCAGCAACAGACGCGCATGGGGCGTCCAGGTGTTGAGGTAACCGGCCTGTTGCAACCGCAGGCACAGGTCCACATCGGCCCAGGGTGCCAGCAACGGATCGGTATCGAAGCCCTCCGCTTCGAGGAAAAGCGCACGCCGCAGCATCAGGCATTCGGCGCCGACTGCGGAGCAGTTCTGCTCAAGCCCCAGCCGCCCCATGTAACCTGCCGCCTGAGATGGCACCCCCTCGAAAGCTCGACCGACTGTGCCTCCCAGCCCCAGCACAAGGCCTGCCTGGCGGATGCGATCGTGGCTATCCTGCAACTTGCCGCCCACCGCCCCCACTTCCGAGCGCTGGGCGTGGTTGAGCAACGCCTGCAACCAATCGGGATTGAGCACGGCGCCGTGCGCGTCGAGCCAGACCAGATACTCGCCGCGTGCCTCCTGCGCTGCGGCATTGCACATCGCCGCACGAGCCTGCCCCGGCATGAAACGCAACACCTGGATGTGGTTTGCCCCCATCTGCTCGATCAGGCCCAGCCACTCCAGCAAGGCGGGATCGTCGCAGCCTGGCTCGATCAGCAGAATTTCGTGATCCACGGAGTGCGTTTGCGTCAGCAGACTCTCCAGGCAACGCTGGAAATTGGCCAGTTGGCCTTCCAGGTAAACAAGGATACTGACCGAGGCCTGCCGATCATGACCGTAATCGATGCGGTAGCGGCCGGGCTCGTTCTCCAGCGCAATCGCTCGCGCCCGAGCATAGCCACGCCCGTGGAGGTGCGCCTCGATGACCGCGCGTTCATCAGCGCACGGCGACTGGCGCACTTCGTTGGCGACCAACAGCGGTTCGCTGACATGGCCGATGCTCGCCAGGCCTTTTTCGTCGATAAGGCGAAGCTGGTAGGCGAGTTCGAAAGCGCCTCCCCTGAAGTTGTCAAAACCGCGCAGACTCACCAGCGCATCACGACGGTATATCCAGTGACGGGAAAGACTTGCCGGGAACGCCAGGAGCAAGTCCAGATTCAAATCCGGCCTCAATGAGATGTCGACTGCGCCTCCCCCCGCACGCAGCGCCTCGTCGGCGAACACGGCAAGGCAGCTGTCCGCCGCCTCGAGCATATTCAGAGCCGTCACCAAAAGGCCTGGGGCGATGAACGTCTCTCCCGCCTCGATCAGCATCAACCAGTCGCCCTGGCTGCCCTCGAGAAAGCCGTTGATCACGGCCGCCGGCTGCTCCGGATCACAGGCCAACCACTGAATGCGGGCACGTCCCGGATCAGTGCTGCCCAACACGCACACATGGACGTGCGGGTACAACTGCTCATCCAGGCTGTCCAACGTGCGCGCCAGC
Source organism: Pseudomonas sp. IT-P12 (assembly GCF_949767465.1). Lineage (NCBI taxonomy): Bacteria > Pseudomonadati > Pseudomonadota > Gammaproteobacteria > Pseudomonadales > Pseudomonadaceae > Pseudomonas > Pseudomonas sp. IT-P12. Next base: position 932,670 of record NZ_CATKPY010000021.1, read on the forward strand.
GCCGACGTATCGCCGCCATCGCGAACCAGAACGGTAAAGCTCGGCGCTGCCGGGCTCTCCAGCCGCTCGTTGATCAGGCGCAATTGCGGAGCCAGCGGGTAACGTTGGCGCAACCAGTCGAGCATTCCCAGACGGTTACCGACCGCCTCACGCGCGGCAGCCGCCTGAGTCTTGGCGATAAACATGTCCAACTGTTCCCAGAAAGACGCTGTGCGCTCGACATAACGATGCAGGCCGTCACCCAGTGTTGCCCGGGCAATCTCCAGAGGCTGCGGCTGATCGAACATGGCAAAGCCGGTGCTGCCGAAGAAACTGGTGTCGAGCACTTGCTGGTCGATGCCATGTCCGGGCATGAATATCACCGGGCACCCGCATAGCACTGCCATCACGCACGTCATCGACCACTCGTAGCTGTACATCACTTGCGCATGGCGCAGCAGCTCGGCCAGCTCAGGCAGGGTCAGGGGATTGGCCATGCTCAGCAATTGAATATCTGCCGGCAGTTGCGAATAGTCGATCTTCGTCAATGGGTGACGGTTCTGGTACAGGTACGAGCCCTTACGTACGGACCCAGGGGCTGGCGGAGAAAACATTTCGACATCGATGGCCGGTACGCACAACAGATCACCGTCAGGGTCACCTCGGTGCTCGGCAAGTCGGGCGGCGTAATAGAAAATCAAGTCGGTGGCGGCGGCATCCATGCCTTTTCCGGAGAGGAATGCTTCAAAGTTCAGGAGAAAACGGGACACAACCGCACAATTGAGCGGATTGCCCGGGATGACCTCAGGGTAAACGGCAATGGGCACCTTGCCCGCTGCCACATGGCGCTGAGAAATGGTCGAGGTGAGCAATGGCGTCTTGAGGTCCGGATTGACCCCCTCGGTGCCGCAGATGTACGCCTCGCGCCCGCTGAGATTGAGCATATGGCAGAGATAATGGAGCGTGACGACACCCGACGACGTCTCACGATACGCAGGCGCGAGGAAGTAATAAGGATGCTCGGGCTTGGCGTACATCAGTCGCAGGCGCGCCAATGCCTGTTCGAGCGAATGAACGTCTTGCTGCGCCAGGTTGGACATCGGGTGCAATCTCCAGAATCAAATCAAACAAGGGTCACTGACCAAGCCTTCTCAGGCAGCCCCTTTCTTCAGAAAATCCGATGCGTGCGCGCCGGTATTGAACAGCAGGTCGATCACGCTGAGCGCATGCTGGAAGTCGCCATACACCTGTGGGTACTCGGGGTAACCGTCATAGCTCATGTACGAGACCGTGATCCCGTTGACGGCGAACTGCGCTTCGTCGAGGTAGTGACTGGCCGCAGGCCCAGAGAGGTAGTGGTCGGCACCGAGCGCGTGACACAGGTGGATCAGACGCTCATTCCTGCCCTCCACGCCCCCCAGTTCCTCCGAACGGTAGAGCGGCGTATGAATGCCCAGCAGTGGGCACAGGCCTGCGATGAGCAGATGGTTGATGGCGCTCAGGTGGGTCAGGTCGGCAGCCTGCTCGTAGAGCGCGCGAATCGGCGCCTCCATCTGGGTGAAGCACGGTGCGCGCCGGTAACTCTGTTCGATGGTCTTCCAGTGCGCTGAAGCCCACCCCGGATCGCTGACCTGCACCTCGTTGATCAACTGACCCAGGAGCCCCTTCTTTTTAACCGGGATACTCAGCCAGTGCTCACCCTGCGCCGTCTTGATCTTGTTGCGGTTGCGCCAGTCACTGCGGGTGTACTGAACATCGTCATACAGGACGAATGCATCGACGCTGCGAATCAGATCGAAATAGCCCTTCCAGGGGATATAGTTCGACTGCACCACAGCAATTTTCTTTTGCATCCTGAACCTCATGTCGGCAGCGGAAACCGGGGCTCTGCCCTGTCAAAATATCGCCACCGAACACGGATTAGCGGGGACTAGACCCGATATAGCAAATCCCATACCAGCCTTGCTGGTTGCACAAGCAGCCCAAGGCACGGCACTCCCTGTGAGAGCGAGCCTGCTCGCGATGAGGCCCGCACACCTGCCGCAGAGCTCCGCTAGAGCTCGGCCTTCCCCACCCCATACTCGCGCAACTTGTTGGCAATGGTGGTATGCGAAACCCCCAGCCGCTTGCCCAACTGCCGACTGCTCGGGTGTTCGGCATACAAGCGCTCCAGCACCGCTTTTTCGAACCGCCCGACGATGGCCTCCAATCCGCCCTCGAGGGAGAAGTCGCCAAGGGGCTGACGCGCCCCGTAGTCCGGCAGGCGGATGTGCTCGGCCTTGACCGTCCCGCCCTCGCACAACGAAACCGCCTGGAACAGCACGTTTTCCAGTTGCCGGACATTGCCCGGCCAGTGGTAATGACTGAGCCGTTCCATGGCCGTCGGCGCCAGTTTCGGCAGCGGACAACCGATCTGCCGACTGGCCTGGTCGAGGAAATGCTCGACCAGTGGCGGCAACCCGTCGAGGCATTCGCGCAGGGGCGGGATGTGCAACGACAGCACGTTCAAGCGGTGATACAGGTCCTGGCGAAATTCGCCACGGGCACACAGTTCCGACAGGTCGACCTGTGTCGCGCAGATCACCCGCACATCCAGATAAACCTCTTCATCACTGCCGACACGACGGAAGCAGCCATCCTGCAGGAACCGCAGCAGTTTCACCTGCAGGCGCGGGCTCATTTCCGCGACCCCATCGAGAAACAACGTACCGCCCGCCGTCAATTCCAGCAGACCGAGCTTGCCTTCCACCCGCGCCCCTTCAAACGCGCCCGGTCCGTAGCCGAACAACTCGGTTTCGGCCATCGATTCCGGCAACCCCGCGCAATTGAGCGCCATCAACGGCGATTGTCCACGCGGACTGGCCAGGTGGCAGGCGCGCGCCAGCAACTCCTTACCGGTGCCGGTTTCGCCCTCGATCAATAGTGGCGCATCCAGCGGCGCCATGCGCCGGGCTTCACGCACCACCGCCGCCATCACCTTCGAACTCTGGAAGATGCTGTCGAACCCGCGCAACTCCTGCTTGCGCACGTTATAGATGCGCTCGCCCACCCGATCAGCGCGGTGCAGCGTCAACACGGCACCGGCCATGGCTTCGCTGTCGTCATGCTCCGATTGCAGGGGCGCGATATCCGCCAGGAACACATCGCCCCTGACCTTGACCCGCAGCCCGTTGATCCGCGATTTGTTGGCGCGCACCAGCTCCGGCAAGTCGAAATCCTCGGCATAGCGCGACAACGGAATTCCCGGCACCTCGTCCACGCGCACCCCGAGCAACTGCGCCGCTGCGCGGTTGGCCGCGACGATCGAGCCGCCCATGTCGATCGACAGCACCGGGAACTCCAGCGCCCCCAGCAAGGCATTGAGTTCCATGTGCCGACGCTCGCTGGGCATCAGCCCGACACGCTTGACGCCGAAGACCCCGGCAATCGATTCGAACTTCGCACGCAGCGCCTGAAACTGAAGATTCACCAGGTTCGGGCAGTGCAGGTAGATCGCGTTGCCATGCTCGCCACCGACTTCACCGCGAGCGACGTTGATGCCGTACTCCACCAGCAGATTGAGGATGTCGCGCAGGATGCCGATGCGGTTCTGGCAGTGGACTTTGATACGCATATGGATGGCCTGCGGAAGGTGGATGAAATGCCCAATCGGTGCGAGCGGGCTTGCTCGCCCCCACAAGGGGACGCGTACGACTCGGACGCGCACAACTTTCTGTCGATGCCTGCAGATAACCGTAAAGATTATGTGACACCTGAACGACTTTTCAAACCGGCAGATCCGCGCCTGACCATCACGCACGCCTAAACGTAACGAAAACTTTACGAAAACCGCAAAGTTTTTCTGCCGACGAGGACGCTCACCTGCTGCAATGGCGCAACGCTTGCGCTATTCCTGAGTCAATAGCCGCATAGAACAAGAACGAATCCCCAGCAGGAGAGCAGCATGAAGCAGACGCAATACGTGGCTCGCGAGCCCGATGCGCAAGGTTTTATCGACTACCCCGCCGAAGAACACGCGGTGTGGAATACGCTGATCACCCGCCAACTGAAAGTGATCGAGGGCCGTGCGTGCCAGGAATACCTGGATGGCATCGAAAAACTCGGTTTGCCCCACGACCGCATTCCGCAACTGGGTGAAATCAACAAGGTCCTTGGTGAGACCACCGGCTGGCAAGTGGCCCGCGTCCCTGCGCTGATTCCCTTCCAGACCTTTTTCGAATTGCTGGCCAGCAAGCAGTTCCCGGTGGCCACCTTCATTCGTACCCGTGAAGAACTGGATTACCTGCAAGAGCCGGACATCTTCCATGAGATCTTTGGCCACTGCCCGTTGCTGACCAACCCGTGGTTTGCCGAATTCACCCACACCTACGGCAAACTTGGCCTGCAGGCGACCAAGGAAGAACGCGTGTACCTGGCGCGCCTGTACTGGATGACCATCGAGTTCGGCCTGATGGACACACCCCAGGGCCTGCGCATCTACGGCGGCGGCATTCTCTCCTCGCCCAGGGAAACCGTTTACTGCCTGTCGGACGAGCCCGAACACCAGGCCTTCGATCCGCTGGAATGCATGCGCACGCCCTATCGCATCGACATCCTGCAACCCCTGTACTTTGTCCTGCCCAACCTCAAGCGCCTGTTCGACCTCGCCCACGAAGACATCATGGGCATGGTCAGGCAGGGCATGCAGTTGGGCCTGCACGCGCCGAAATTTCCGCCGAAAGCTGCGTGATACGCCACTTTCAGTCACACGTGAACCTGTCCGGAACTGTCGCCATGGTTTAGCGTGGCGACATTGACGGCAGATTTTCAATCATTCGAATTCAGGAACACATCATGTCCACTTTGAACCAAGCCCACTGCGAAGCCTGCCGCGCCGACGCTCCACAGGTCAGCGACGAAGAACTGCCGGCACTGATCAAGCAGATCCCCGACTGGAACATCGAAGTTCGCGACGGCATCATGCAGCTGGAAAAGGTCTACCTGTTCAAGAACTTCAAACACGCCCTGGCGTTCACCAACGCCGTCGGAGAAATTTCCGAGGCCGAAGGTCATCACCCGGGCCTGCTGACCGAATGGGGCAAGGTCACCGTGACCTGGTGGAGCCACTCCATCAAGGGCCTGCACCGCAACGATTTCATCATGGCGGCGCGCACCGACGACGTGGCCAAGGATGCCGAGGGCCGTAAATAATGCATTTCGACGCCATTGGTCGAGTACCCGGCGACCCGATCCTGGGGCTGATGGAGGCCTACGCGCAGGACCCGAACCCGCGCAAGTTCGACCTTGGCGTCGGCGTCTACAAAGACGCCCATGGGCTGACGCCGATCCTGGCGTCGGTGAAACTCGCCGAGCAGCGCCTGGTGGATCGCCAGAACACCAAGACCTACATCGGCGGCCATGGCGAACCGGCATTCGGCAGGGCGATCAATGAACTGGTGCTGGGCGCCGACTCGTCGCTGATCGCCGAACAACGGGTTGGCGCCACCCAGACACCGGGCGGCACCGGCGCGTTGCGCCTGAGTGCGGACTTCATCGCCCAGTGCCTGCCCGGTCGCGGCGTGTGGCTGAGCAACCCGACCTGGCCGATTCACGAAACCATCTTCGCCACGGCCGGGGTCACGGTGAATCACTACCCCTATGTCGGCAGCGATAACCGACTCGACGTGGAGGCGATGCTGGCGGTATTGAAGACAGCGCCCATCGGCGATGTGGTGTTGCTGCATGCCTGCTGCCATAACCCGACCGGCTTCGACCTCACCCACGAGGACTGGCGCCGTGTGCTGGAGGTGGTGCGCAGCCGCCAACTGGTGCCGCTGATCGACTTCGCCTACCAGGGCTTTGGCGATGGCCTGGAGCAGGACGCCTGGTCGACCCGGCTGTTTGCCGCGCAGTTGCCGGAAGTGCTGATCACCAGTTCCTGCTCGAAGAACTTCGGACTGTACCGCGACCGCACCGGTGCGTTGATCGTCTGCGCCGGCTCGGCTGAAAAGCTGCTGGATATCCGCAGCCAGCTGGCCAACATCGCCCGCAACCTGTGGTCGACGCCGCCGGACCATGGCGCAGCCGTGGTGGCGACGATCCTCGGCGACCCGGAACTCAAAAGCCTCTGGAGCGACGAAGTGGAGGCCATGCGCTTGCGCATCGCGCAACTGCGCGGCGGGCTGCTCGAAGCCCTTGAGCCGCACGGATTGCGAGACCGTTTTGCCCACATCGGCGTGCAACGCGGGATGTTTTCCTACACTGGATTGACGCCGGAGCAGGTCCGACAGCTGCGCGACCGTCACAGCGTGTACATGGTCGGCACTGGCCGGGCGAACGTGGCGGGGATCGACGCGACGCGCCTGGACTTGCTGGCCGAGGCGATTGCCGAAGTCTGCAAATAACCTTTCGTGGGAGCGAGCCTGCTCGCGATGACGGAGTGTCAGTCGCAATGATTGCAACTGATACGCCGCTTTCGCGAGCAGGCTCGCTCCCACATAAACAAACTTTTCACAGACACAAACCTGTCTAGACAAGCCCATCCGTCGAAACAAACGGATATAAAAGTCTATTTGTCATTTCTCCTGCTGTATCCTGCCCAGGCTTTTTCAAAAGCGCGGATCTACCAGATCTATCAACAGACTTAGCGAGGAGCGCGACTATGCACGAGATTCCCAATCTCCCCTTCCCAAGCCTGCACGAACCTGAGCAGACGACCCCGCAACAAGCCGGCGCCCAACAGCCCGAGCCGAAAGAAGCCACTGACAGCCGAACAGCTGACAGCGAAGACTGAAACACCCGCCGTACAGACCGTGTGGAAAGCGCTAACATGCGCTTTCCACACTGCCTGAACCCTGAGCCCTCCCATGACCGATGAATTCGACGAACAGCAAGCGAGCGTTCTGATCGGCACCGCCGAAAAAATGATCGAGATCTGGAACCGCCTCTCCCCGGAAAAACAGGCCGCGTTGCTCGCCCGTTTCGGCAGCGAAGAAAATGCCCTGGCCGCACTGGTCACCACGCAACTGGTGGCACCCGCCAAGTCCTGACGCGTCCGTCCGGCAAATAGTTTTACTTTTCCACGCCTGATCGCCGCTCGCGCCGCTATCATAAGCAGCCTATCTATCCTGCTTTCCCGTGGACCTTTATCCCATGCCTGAAAACCAGCGCCCCCTGGCGGTCACGCTGCAAGTCGTCTCCATCGTCCTCTTCACCTTTATCGGCTACCTCAATATCGGCATCCCCCTGGCCGTGCTGCCGGGTTATGTCCACAGCGAACTGGGTTTCAGCGCGGTGATCGCGGGGCTGGTGATCAGTGTGCAATACCTCGCCACCCTGCTCAGCCGCCCTTATGCCGGGAAAATCATCGACAGTCAGGGCAGCAAGCTCGCGGTGATGTATGGCCTGGCCGGTTGCGGTCTGAGCGGTGTGTTCATGCTGATATCGGCCTGGACCCAGAGCCTGCCGATGCTCAGCCTCATCAGCCTGTTGATCGGCCGCCTGGTGCTCGGCAGCGCAGAAAGCCTGGTGGGCTCCGGTTCGATCGGCTGGGGCATCGGCCGGGTGGGCGCGGCCAACACGGCCAAGGTCATCTCCTGGAACGGCATCGCCAGTTACGGTGCCCTGGCCGTCGGTGCGCCGCTGGGGGTGTTTCTGGTCAGCCGGATGGGGTTGTGGAGCATGGGCGTGAGCATTGTGCTGCTGGCCATCCTCGGGCTGGCCCTGGCCTGGCCGAAAACCGCTGCGCCCATCGTGGCCGGTGAACGCTTGCCGTTCATGCATGTGCTGGGACGCGTGCTGCCCCACGGTTGCGGCCTGGCGCTGGGCTCGATCGGTTTCGGCACCATCGCCACCTTCATCACCCTGTATTACGCCACGCAACATTGGGACAACGCGGTGCTGTGCCTGAGCCTGTTCGGTGCCAGTTTCATCGGAGCGCGCCTGCTGTTCGGCAACCTGATCAACCGTCTTGGCGGTTTTCGCGTGGCGATTGCCTGCCTGTCGGTGGAAACCCTGGGTCTGTTGCTGTTGTGGCTGGCGCCGGATGCCCATTGGGCCCTGGCGGGGGCAGCATTGAGCGGCTTCGGTTTTTCGCTGGTGTTCCCGGCGCTGGGCGTGGAGGCCGTCAACCTGGTGCCCGCTTCAAGTCGTGGTGCTGCGGTGGGTGCCTATTCGCTGTTCATCGATCTGTCGCTGGGCATCACTGGCCCGCTGGCCGGTGCGATTGCCGCCGGGTTCGGCTTCGCCTCGATCTTCCTGTTCGCCGCGCTCGCCGCGTTGAGCGGACTGATCCTCAGCGTCTACCTGTACCGGCAGGTTCCGAGGCAACTGGATGAAAAGTACCGCGAAGAACGATCGGCCCGCTAGAAGTCGACTTTGCCACGACCGGCCTTGATGCTGCCGCGCTTGCTCTTGGTTTCGAGCCGGCGCTTTTTCGAGCCGAGGGTCGGCTTGGTCGGGCGGCGTTTCTTTTCGACCTTGGTGGCACTGAGGATCAATTCGGCCAGCCGCTCCAGCGCATCGGCGCGGTTGGCTTCCTGCGTGCGGTATTGCTGGGCCTTGATGATCAACACGCCGTCACTGGTGATGCGACTGTCGCGCAAGGCCAGCAATCGCTCCTTGTAGAACTCGGGCAGGGACGAGGCCGGAATGTCGAAGCGCAGGTGCACGGCGCTGGAAACCTTGTTGACGTTCTGCCCACCCGCCCCCTGGGCGCGAATGGCCGTCAACTCGATCTCGCTATCCGGCAGGTGCACGTTGTTGGAAATCACCAGCATGGCAAAGCGTCCGTGTCGGAACCAGCAGGATACCGCGAAAAAATGGGATGAATGCGGTCCCTGTGGGAGCGGGCTTGCTCGCGAAGGCGGTGTGTCAGTCTGTAAATTCTGCTCTGACACACCGCCTTCGCGAGCAAGCCCGCTCCCACAGGGTAGCTGTTTACATCCGAATGATTACTTCAACCCAGCCCCAGCCAACTCACGCTGCACACTGCGCTTGTTCTTGACCCAGTAGCACAGCCACATGAAGACCACCCACACCGGGATCGCATACACGGAGATCCGGATGCCCGGGATCAGCAGCATCACGCCCAGGATGAACAGCACGAAGGCCAGGCAGATGTAGTTGCCGTACGGATACCACAACGCCTTGAACAGCGGCGTCTGTCCGGTCTTGTCCATGTGCTGGCGGAACTTGAAGTGCGAGAAGCTGATCATCGCCCAGTTGATCACCAGGGTCGCCACCACCAGCGACATCAGCAACTCCAGGGCGTTTTGCGGGATCAGGTAGTTCAGCAACACCGCGATCAGCGTCACCGCGGCCGACGCCAGAATCGAACGCACCGGCACACCGCGCTTGTCGATCTTCGCCAGGGCCTTGGGCGCATCACCCTGCTCGGCCATGCCCAGGAGCATGCGGCTGTTGCAGTACGTGCCGCTGTTGTACACCGACAACGCCGCGGTGAGGACCACGAAGTTGAGGATGTGCGCGGCGGTGTTGCTGCCGAGCATCGAGAACACCTGCACGAACGGGCTGCCGCTGTAGGAGTCGCCGGAAGCGTTGAGCGTGGTCAGCAAGGTGTCCCAGGGCGTCAGCGACAGCAGGATGACCAAGGCGCCGATGTAGAAAATCAGGATCCGGTAGATCACCTGGTTGATGGCCTTGGGGATCACGGTTCTTGGCTTGTCCGCTTCGGCTGCGGTGAAACCGAGCATTTCCAGGCCACCGAAGGAGAACATGATGATCGCCATGGCCATCACCAGGCCGCCAACGCCGTTGGGGAAGAATCCGCCGTGGGCCCACAGGTTGCTCACCGACGCTTGCGGACCGCCGTTACCGCTGACCAGCAGATAGCTGCCCAGGGCAATCATGCCGATGATCGCCACGACCTTGATGATGGCGAACCAGAACTCGGCTTCGCCGAAGATTTTGACGTTGGCCAGGTTGATCAGGTTGATCAGCACGAAAAATCCGGCCGCCGTGACCCAGGTCGGGATGTCCGGCGCCCAGTAATGAATGTATTTGCCGACAGCGGTCAGCTCCGACATGCCCACCAGGATGTACAGGATCCAGCAGTTCCAGCCCGACAGAAACCCGGCGAACCCACCCCAGTACTGGTGGGCAAAGTGGCTGAAGGAGCCGGCCACCGGTTCTTCGACGATCATTTCGCCGAGCTGGCGCATGATCATGAACGCAATGAAACCACAGATGGCATAGCCGAGAATCATCGACGGGCCAGCGGATTTCAGTACGCCGGCCGAGCCGAGAAACAGCCCGGTACCGATCGCGCCACCGAGGGCGATCAGTTGAATATGACGATTTTTCAGGCCGCGTTTCAGCTCGCCTGAATGCGAGTTTTGTCCGCTCATGAAAAGGGTCCCACGTTCAGCGTATTTACAACGGTCATGCGTCACCTGTTTGTTTTTATCTGCGACGAAATCGAACCCGACACGCTTGTGACGTGGCGGAGTGAACAAAGCGGGTAGCCTTGAGGGTTGCGCAGCTGCGCAGGAGGTCACAGGTAAAACGGGGCGCATTGTACACGCCTGCCCCTTTGCCGCCAGACACCGTCTGATCAACGCAGTGTTGCGGGGATTGTCCGGGCCTGATTCTGAGTCAGCGATTTTTGGGGTCGCTATGCCCGCGCAAGGGGGCCCCGAGAACAAAAAACCCGCAAAAAAAAACGCCAACCCGAAGGTTGGCGTTTTTCATGTGGCGCCGGCGATCACTCCGGCTTGCGACGGCCAAAGCCCGGACGCTGGCCCGAACCGGCCGGTCCGCCACGACGCTTGCCCGACGGCGCATCGCCGTCGACCAGCTTGATCCCCGGACGCTTAGGCGCCGGCTTGGCCGGGCGCCTGGTCTCGACCGGACGGTCGGCGACCGGCGTACCGCGACCTTCGCCACGCTCGGTCCGGCCATTGGCCGGACGTGGCGTACGAGGGCCACGTTCGCCTTCCTGACGCGCGACCGGCTTGCGCCCCGCACGTTCGCCTTCCAGCTGTGGCTCGCGACCGGCGCGCGGGGCGGCAGGCCCGTCCGCCGCCGGACGCAGGGTGCGCACGCGCTCGGTCCTGGCCATCGGCCGCGACGATTTACGCTGCATCCGCTCCAGCTTGTCCTTGCTCTTGGCGTTCAGTTGCGGCATCGCCACCGGCGTCAGGCCCACTTCGGCACTGAGGATGTCGACTTCGTACTGGCTCATTTCGCGCCAACGGCCCATCGGCAGGTCGGAATTGAGGAACACCGGGCCGAAACGCACGCGCTTCAGGCGGCTGACCACCAGGCCCTGGGATTCCCACAGGCGACGCACTTCGCGGTTGCGACCTTCCATCACCACGCAGTGGTACCAGTGGTTGAACCCTTCGCCACCGGGTGCCTGCTGAATGTCGGTGAAACGCGCCGGACCGTCTTCGAGGACGACACCCGCTTTCAGGCGCTCGATCATTTCGTCGTCGACTTCACCGCGCACACGCACCGCGTACTCACGGTCCATCTCGAAAGACGGGTGCATCAGGCGGTTGGCCAGTTCACCGTCGGTGGTGAACATCAGCAGGCCGGTGGTGTTGATGTCCAGGCGGCCGATGTTGATCCAGCGCCCTTCTTTCGGACGCGGCAGCTTGTCGAACACGGTCGGACGACCTTCCGGATCGACGCGGGTGCAGATCTCGCCATCGGGCTTGTTGTACATGATCACGCGGCGGACCGATTCGGCGGCCTCTTCGCGCTTGATCACCTTGCCATCGATGGTGATGGCGTCGTGCATATCGACACGTTGACCCAAGGTGGCATCTTTGCCATTGACCTTGATCCGGCCGTGGCTGATCCACGCCTCCACGTCACGGCGCGAGCCGACGCCGATACGGGCGAGGACTTTCTGCAGTTTTTCGCCTGCTGGGCCGATTGGCTGGTCGTCGTTCTGTTCGTTGATACTCATCTGGGCACCTCCCGGTGTGGTCTGTTCAGGCTGGGCCTGAAGTGTTGTAAACCTGTGGCCTGGGCGAAGGGATCGCCGAAGGGTCGCGAATCATACGCTCATGCAAGCGTTTGCGCATCAGAGAGTAGTTGATCCAGGCACGATCAATGGCTTTTCCGCTGGCCGGCAGCACTGAATCTGGATGATCCACTGCGGGAGCGAGCCTGCTCGCGATGGCGGATGCTCATTCAACATCCCGGTGACTGACCCACCGCTATCGCGAGCAGGCTCGCTCCCACACCGACTGTCGGTGGTCCCGGAGCTTGTCGTCAGTCCTCGAACTCGCGGCGTTCGGCTTCGATGGCTTCGGCCAGCGCCAGTGCTTCGGCTTCCTCATCGCTGAGTTCAGGCTTGGGCTGCTCCAGGGCCGCGACGGCCGCCAGGAGTTTTTCCCGGGCCTCGGCAACGCCGAGAATATCGTCGTCCTGCTCCGGCTCGGGTTCGGATTCGAGTTCGGATTCGGATTCGGATTCGGGCTCGACTTCAACCTCAGGCTCAATCTGCACGCCGTCGGCTTGCGGCTGAACATCAGGCGAATCAGGTCCAGGCACCTCGCCATCGCGCAACACGTCGTCAAAATCGGTCTTGAGCCCCTCTTCCATGCTGTCCAGTTCCAGCAACAGCGTGTGGAAACTGGTTTCCTCCCGTGGCTCCTCCGGTTCGGCGCTGGCATCCGCCAGCGCCTGCAAGCCGGCGGGCACCGGCGCGTCATCGAAGTCGAGCACCGGGTCGGGTTCCAGCTCACGCAGGTCCGCGAGCGGCGGCAAGTCGTCGAGGTTTTTCAGGTTGAAGTGGTCGAGAAACGCCTTGGTCGTGGCAAACATCGCCGGTTTACCCGGCACGTCGCGGTAGCCGACGATGCGAATCCACTCACGCTCCAGCAGCGTCTTGACGATGTGGCTGTTGACCGCCACGCCCCGCACGTCTTCGATCTCGCCACGGGTAATGGGTTGGCGATAGGCGATCAAGGCCATGGTTTCGAGCATGGCGCGGGAGTAGCGCTGCGGCCGCTCTTCCCACAAGCGGCCCACCCAGGGCGAGAATTTTTCGCGAATCTGCAGGCGATAACCGGACGCCACTTCCTTCAATTCAAAGGCACGGCCGTCACAGGACTTGGCGAGCAGGGCCAGTGCCTTCTTGAACACGGGGGGTTCGGGCCGCTCGCCTTCTTCGAACAGTTCGAACAGGCGTTCAAGCGATTGCGGTTTTCCCGAGGCCAACAGAAAGGCTTCAAGCAGTGGCGCCAGCTCGCGGGGTTCAGTCAGGTTCATGATTCAACTCGTTATTCGGCTCGGGCTCGCACGTGGATCGCCGCGAACGGCTCATTCTGCACCAGCTCGACCAAAGATTCCTTGACCAGTTCAAGGATGGCCATAAAGGTCACCACCACACCCAAACGCCCTTCTTCGGCGGTAAAAAGCTCGATAAAAGGCACGAAACCACCGCCCTTGAGGCGCTCCAGCACATCGCTCATGCGTTCGCGGGTGGACAGTGCCTCGCGGCTGACCTGATGGCTTTCGAACATGTCGCCACGGCGCAGGACCTCGGCCATGGACATCAGCAATTCCTCCAGGCTGACGTCGGGCAGCAACTTGCGCGCCCGGGCCTCCGGAGCGTCGAGCTTGGGCACGACCACATCGCGGCCGACGCGACTCAGGCCGTCGATGCCTTCGGCGGCGTTCTTGAAGCGTTCGTATTCCTGCAGGCGGCGGATCAATTCGGCGCGCGGGTCGTCTTCTTCCTCTTCGACGGTTTCGGCCCGGGGCAACAGCATCCGCGATTTGATTTCGGCCAGCATCGCGGCCATGACCAGGTACTCGGCGGCCAGCTCCAGGCGCACCGACTGCATCAGCTCGACATACCCCATGTACTGGCGGGTGATTTCCGCCACCGGGATGTCGAGGATGTTGATGTTCTGCTTGCGGATCAGGTACAGCAGCAGGTCGAGCGGGCCTTCGAAGGCTTCGAGAAACACCTCGAGCGCATCCGGCGGGATGTACAGGTCCAGCGGCATTTCCAGGACCGCCTGGCCATAGACCATGGCGAAGGGCAGCTCCTGCTGAGCGCCGGCCTGACTGTCGACAACGGGTTCCACGGCGGACATCTAGGCCTCGGCCATGAACGGCGAGGGGTCGCCGCAACCGACGCGAATCACTTCCGGCTCGCCGTCAGCGAGGTTGATCACGGTGGAGGCCTTGATCCCGCCGAAACCACCGTCGATGATCAGGTCCACCTGGTGCTCCAGCAGCTGGCGCATTTCGTAAGGGTCGCTCAGCGGATCGGTGTCGCCGGGCATGATCAGCGTAACGCTCATCAGCGGCTCGCCGAGCTCTTCCAGTAGCGCCAGGGCGATCGGATGGCTGGGTACCCGCAGGCCGATGGTGCGCTTTTTCGGGTGCAGCAACAGGCGCGGGACTTCGCGGGTGGCGTTGAGAATAAAGGTGTAGGGCCCTGGCAAATGCGCCTTGAGCAGGCGGAAGGTACCGGTATCGATCTTGGCGAACAGCCCGAGTTGCGAAAGATCGCTGCAGATCAGCGCAAAATTGTGCTTGTCGTCGAGGCCTCTCAACCGACGCACACGCTCCACGGCAACCTTGTCGCCGATCTGGCAACCAATGGCGTAGGACGAGTCAGTGGGATAAATCACCACCCCGCCCTTGCGGATGATCTCGACAGCCTGTTTGATCAGACGCGCCTGCGGGTTTTCCGGATGAATCTGGAAAAATTGACTCACATTCTCTACCTGTTCAGACGGCGGCAATAATTGGGTCATGTTTGAACCGACACCACAGTGGCGGCAGATCCTCCGGGAGCGGACGGTATTCACCGATCTCGGACCAGCCTCCAGGACCATGAAAATCACTGCCGGCACTGACCAGCAGGCCAAATTCGCGGGCCAGAATGGCCAGGCTGCCCACTTGCTCGGCGGGCTGATAGCCATTGACCACTTCGATCGCCTGGCCTCCCGCTTGAATATAGTCAGAAATCAGCCGGCGACGCTTGCTGCGCGTGAAATCGTAATGCCAGGGATGCGCCAGGCTGACCCAGGCATCCGATGCCCGCAGGGTCTCGACGGTCTCTTCCAGGCTCGGCCAGTGTTGCTTGACGTCTCCCAGCTTGCCGGCCCCGAGCCATTTGCGGAACGCCTCGGCGCGGTCCCTGACGAACCCTTCACGCACCATCCAGTCCGCGAAGTGCGGCCGGGCCGGCGCGTTGCCGCTGTCGCCCAGTGCCTGTTGAATGGCGCGTGCGCCTTCCAGAGCACCCGGCATGCCCTTGAGCGCCAGCTTGCGGCTTATTTCTTCAGACCGCAGCCAGCGACCATCGTGCAATCGGGCGATGGCCTCGACCAGCGGTGGCGCCGTCACATCAAATCCGTAGCCCAGCACATGAATGGTCGCGCCGCCCCAGGTGCAGGACAATTCGACGCCGTTGACCAGTTGCATCCCCAGCGCCGTTGCTGCGCTGCGGGCCTCTTCAAGGCCTTCGACGGTGTCGTGATCGGTCAGCGCCAGCACTTGCACGCCTTTCTCATGCGCGCGCGCCACCAAGGCAGCGGGCGCGAGCGCACCATCGGAGGCGGTGCTATGGCAGTGCAAATCGACGTTCACGGGGATACTTGACCTCAAATCAGCTGGCGCTATCGCGCGCCCATATGTTTGTTATTATGCCGCCACATCCTGCTTCTGGCTGCCACTGTGAAACAATTCATCGATTTCATCCCGCTCCTGCTGTTTTTCATCGTATTCAAGATAGACCCCCGGGTCGTCGACATCGCCGGCCATCAGGTGACGGTAGGCGGTATCTACAGTGCCACCGCGATGCTGATCATCAGCTCCCTGGTGGTCTACGGCACGCTCTTCATCAAGCAGCGCAAGCTGGAGAAGAGCCAGTGGCTGACCCTCATCGCCTGCCTGGTCTTCGGCAGCCTGACCCTGGCGTTCCACAGCGAGACCTTCCTGAAATGGAAAGCCCCGGTGGTCAACTGGCTGTTTGCCCTGGCGTTCATCGGCAGCCACTTCATCGGCGACCAGTTGCTGATCAAGCGCATCATGGGCCACGCACTGACTCTGCCCGACCTGGTCTGGACGCGCCTGAACATCGCCTGGATCGCGTTTTTCCTGTTCTGCGGCGCGGCCAACCTGTTCGTCGCGTTCACGTTCCAGGACTACTGGGTCGACTTCAAGGTCTTCGGCAGCCTGGGCATGACGGTGCTGTTCCTGGTCGCCCAGGGCATTTATCTGTCGCGCCATCTGCACGACGCCGAGACCACCACGCCAAAAACCGAGGACTGACATGCTTTACGCAATCATTGCCACAGACGTCGCCAACTCCCTGGAAGCCCGCCTGGCCGCACGGCCTGCACACCTCGAGCGCCTGCAGGCGCTCAAGGGCGAAGGCCGCATCGTGTTGGCCGGTCCGCATCCGGCCGTCGACAGCAACGATCCAGGCGCGGCGGGTTTCACCGGCAGCCTGATCGTCGCGCAATTCGATTCCCTGAGCGCCGCGCAGGCCTGGGCCGACGCCGACCCGTACGTCGCCGCGGGCGTCTACGCCAACGTGACCGTCAAGCCGTTCAAGCAAGTCCTGCCTTAACATCTCCCGCCGCGATGAACCTTCTCGGTTCATCGCGCTCTCAATCGCTCATTATTCTCGTTTGCCTGCCGACAACCTGCCCAATACTCGATTGGAATTCAGGAGTTGCCATGCGCAAAGGTCCGTTGTGTCTGATGTTGGTCACGTTGTCGATGGTGGCACCCGCCCATGGTGAAGAAAGCACCGAGGGCAGCCACTCGACGCCTCTGTCCTTGAGCGCCGGCGCCCAGATCACCGAGTTGCAGCAACGCTTGAAGGCAAGCGAACAGCAACGGGAAGAGTTGAGCAAACAACTGCAGAATGCCGATGCCGAACGTGAAAGCGCCCAGCTGGGCCGCTTGCGCCAAGAAAACCAGCGATTGAAGCTGCAACTCAAGGAAGCCCAGGCCGGCAGTCCGCTTCAGCATTTTCTCACCGACCAGCAGCAATGGTTCGTGATCGGTGCGGGAGTTGCGCTATTGGCCCTGCTCTGCGGTATCTTCGCCAGTGGTGCAAGTCGCAAACGTCGACAATGGCTAAATTGAGTGAGTCATGAGCGAGCTGTTATTAATTGATGACGATCAGGAGCTGTGTGAGCTGCTGGTCAGTTGGCTGAGCCAGGAAGGCTTCCTGGTGCGTGCCTGCCACGATGGCCAGAGCGCCCGCCGGGCACTGGCCGAAACGTCCCCCGCCGCCGTGGTGCTGGACGTGATGCTGCCCGACGGCAGCGGCCTTGAACTGCTCAAGCAATTGCGCAGCGACCACCCGGACTTGCCGGTGCTGATGCTTTCTGCCCGCGGCGAACCGCTGGACCGCATCCTCGGCCTGGAACTGGGCGCCGACGATTACCTGGCCAAACCCTGCGATCCACGGGAACTGACTGCCCGCCTGCGCGCGGTGTTGCGCCGCAGCCATCCGGCGGCGGTGTCCAGTCAGCTCGAACTGGGGGACTTGTGTTTCAGCCCGGTGCGCGGCGTGGTCAGTATCGATGAACAGGAATTCACCCTCACCGTGTCCGAAAGCCGTTTGCTCGAAGCCTTGCTCAAGCAGCCCGGCGAGCCACTGGACAAGCAGGAACTGGCGCAGATCGCCCTCGGCCGCAAGTTGACCCTGTACGACCGCAGCCTGGACATGCACGTCAGCAACCTGCGCAAGAAAATCGGCCCCCACCCCGACGGCCGCCCCCGCATCGTCGCCCTGCGCAGCCGGGGTTACTACTACAGCCTCTGAGGGGGCATCGGTGAAACGCTTGCAGGCGCGAGCGTGCTCGCGATGCACGTCAACGAGGGGCCGGCGTTTGTAAGAACCGCTCAAAACAGTCTTTACCCAAGCTTTACGCTCCGCTGACCGCCGCTGACCTTGAACTCCGTAATCTGAACTCATCCGGAACGTACCGGGAACGAGACAAGGAGATTCACCATGCGCAAGACTCTTATCGCCCTGATGTTCGCTGCGGCCCTGCCCACCGTTGCCATGGCCATGCCTGAAGGCACCGGCCCGATGGGTGGCCCGCTGGACGGCCCACGCCACGGTGGCCAGATGCACGAGATGCGCGGCAAAGGCCCGTACAGCCAACTGGACCTGAGCCGCGAGCAACGCGAGCAGATCCGCAAGATCATGGGCGAACAGATGCACGAGCGTAAGCAGGTCGTCGACAAGTACCTGGAGAAACTCTCGCCAGCAGACCAGAAGGCCATGAAGGACGAGATGGCGGCCAACCACAAGAAAGCCGAAGCGGATGTACGGGCTCTGCTGAAACCGGATCAACAGAAGAAATTCGACGAGATCCAGAAGAAACAGGCGGAACGCCGTGCCGAATGGGCTGAATTCAAGGCCTGGAAAGCGCAACAACCGCAAAAAGCGCAATAATGCGCTAACCCGAACCCGGCGGCTGAACCCGCCGGGTTCGTTGACATTAAAAATGTGGGAGCGAGCCTGCTCGCGATGACGGAGTGTCAGTCGACAACGTTTTACTGACCCACCGCCATCGCGAGCAGGCTCGCTCCCACATGGACTGTGCAAGTTCGAGGGCTTTCTGTGCGTTCATTGTTCTGGCGAATCCTGGCCAGCTTCTGGCTGGCCATCACCCTGGTTGCAGGGCTGTCCATCCTGCTCGGGCACATGCTCAATCAGGATGCCTGGATTCTCAGCCGGCATCCGGGCCTCAACACCCTGGCCGAGGAGTGGACGCAAACCTACGAAGCCCAGGGCGAGGAAGCAGCCCAGGACATCCTCGAACAGCGCAAACGCCAGTACCACATTGACGTCCAGGTGCTCAACGAAAGCGGCGACCCGGTCGTTCGCGGCACCTTTCCGCGCCGCGCCGCAGCCTTTGAAGCGCGCCAGAACAACGATGACCGGCGCCTGCCCTGGCGCCGTCTGACCGATGAATACACCAGCGCCAAGACCGGCGACACCTACCTGCTGATCTACCGCATCCCCCACCCGGAACTGGACGCGTGGCACCGCGAAAGCCTGCTCTGGCCACTCAGCGCACTGGGCATCGCCCTGGTGGTGCTGACCCTGTTCAGCCTGTTGGTGACCTTGTCCATCACCCGTCCACTGAGCCGCCTGCGGGGGGCAGTGCATGACCTGGGGCAAACCACCTACCAACAGAACAGCCTGGTGAAACTGGCCAACCGTCGCGATGAATTCGGCGTGCTGGCCAACGACTTCAACCGCATGGGCGCGCGCCTGCAAAGCCTGATCGGCAGTCAGCGACAACTGTTGCGTGACGTTTCCCACGAATTGCGCTCGCCCCTTGCCCGGCTGCGCATTGCGCTGGCGCTGGCAGAGCGGGCCAGCCCCGAGGAACGGGAAAGGCTCTGGCCACGCCTGATCCGCGAGTGTGACCGGCTCGAGGCATTGATCAGCGAAATCCTGGTGCTGGCCCGGGTGGACGCCGACAATGCCAGCGCTGAAGAGGTCGATCTGAATGCGCTGCTCAATACCCTGCAAAAGGACGCACAACTGGGCTCGCCGGAACAGACCGTCGAGCTGGACGCCGAAGCGAACCTCAACCTCAGAGGCTGGCCGACGATGATCGAGCGCGCCGTGGACAACCTGCTGCGCAACGCCCAGCGGTTCAACCCGGCCGGGCAATCGATTGAATTGCAGGCACTGCGTCAAGGCGAGCGGATTGTGGTTCGGGTGCGCGACCATGGCCCCGGCGTGGACGCCGAACACCTGAACCAGTTGGGCGAGCCGTTTTACCGGGCTCCCGGGCAAACCGCGCCAGGGCATGGCCTGGGGTTGGCCATCGCCCGCCGCGCGGCGGAGCGGCATGGGGGTAGCCTGGTGCTGGCCAATCATCCCGACGGCGGGTTCATTGCCAGCCTGGAGTTGCCGCTGGTGCCGGGGGCCGTCGTCCAGTCCTGACCACTTGTGGGAGCGGGCTTGCTCGCGAAAGCGGGGTGTCAGTCACCATCGATATTGACTGACCCACCGTATTCGCGAGCAAGCCCGCTCCCACATTTGATCGTTGTATCAGCTCTTGCCCGGCCAGGCGCTGACAAATTTCCCCAGATTTTCTTTCTCCGCCACACGCGGTTCCTTTTGCGGTGTCCCCAGGTACAGGAAGGCAATCACCTCCTCGCCTTCCGCCAGGCCCAGGCCGTTGGCCACATGGGGCGAATAGGCCAGCTCACCGGTGCGCCAGACTGCGCCGATTCCCTGGGCGTACGCCGCCAGCAAAATCCCGTGCGCCGCACACCCCGCCGCCAGCAGTTGCTCGGACTTCGGATACTTGACGTGATCCTGCACCCGCGCGATGACCACCACCACCAGCGGTGCCCGCAGCGGCCCGTTACGCGCCTTGTCCAGCGCCGCTTCCGAAACCTCGCCGTCCTGCAATTTCGCCGCTTCGGCCAGCAACTCGCCCATCTGTTCCCGTGCTGCGCCCTCGACGGTGAGGAAGCGCCACGGCTGCAAGTGGCCGTGGTCCGGCGCACGCATTGCCGCGTTGAACAGCACTTCACGCTGTTCGGCGGTCGGGGCCGGATCAAGCAATCGTGGGACGGAAACACGGTTGAGCAACGCGTCGAGAGCCTGCATCGGCCACCTCCTGAAAAAATTGTCCGGCTATTCTAGCGGTAAGCGTCCGGCGGTGCCGGTTTACATGCCCTGCCCCATGGGTAGAATGGCGCCCTCCCCACTTTCAGCCCGAGCGGACTTCATGGCGTTGCCGACTTTACGAACCATTGGTTTCATCATCGGCCTCTTCCTGATCACGCTGGCGATCGCCATGGTCGTGCCCATGGCCACCCTGGTGATTTTCGAACGCACCAGTGACATGCCATCGTTCCTCTGGTCCAGCATGATCACGTTCCTGGCGGGTCTCGCCCTGGTCATCCCCGGTCGTCCCGAGCATGTGCATCTGCGCCCGCGGGACATGTACCTGCTGACGGTCAGCAGCTGGCTGGTGGTGTGCATCTTTGCGGCGCTGCCATTCCTGCTGACCCAGCACATCAGCTACACCGACTCCTTCTTCGAGAGCATGTCGGGGATCACGGCCACCGGCTCAACGGTGCTCAACCATCTGGACGACATGTCGCCCGGCATCCTGATGTGGCGCTCGCTGCTGCACTGGATCGGCGGCATCGGCTTCATCGGCATGGCGGTCGCGATCCTGCCGTTGCTGCGCATCGGTGGCATGCGCCTGTTCCAGACCGAGTCCTCGGACCGTTCGGAAAAAGTCATGCCTCGCTCGCACATGGTGGCGCGGTTGATCGTGGCGGCCTACGTCGGCATCACCATTCTCGGCAGCCTGGCGTTCTGGTGGGCAGGCATGAGCCCGTTCGATGCGATCAACCATGCGATGTCGGCCATTTCCACCGGGGGGTTCTCCACCTCCGACCTGTCACTGGCCAAGTGGACGCAACCGGCGGTGCACTGGGTGGCCATCGTCATCATGATTCTCGGCAGCCTGCCGTTCACCCTGTACGTGGCGACCCTGCGCGGCAATCGCAAGGCCCTGATCAAGGATCAGCAGGTCCAGGGGCTGCTCGGCATGCTGCTGGTCACGTGGCTGGTGCTCGGCACCTGGTACTGGTGGACAACCCAGCTGCACTGGCTGGAGGCGTTGCGGCACGTGGCGCTGAACGTGACCTCGGTGGTCACCACCACCGGTTTTGCGCTGGGGGACTACAGCCTCTGGGGCAACTTCTCGTTGATGCTGTTCTTTTACCTGGGTTTTGTCGGCGGCTGTTCGGGCTCGACTGCGGGGGGGATCAAGATTTTCCGCTTCCAGGTGGCCTACATCCTGCTCAAAGCCAACCTTAACCAGCTGATTCACCCGCGCGCGGTGATCAAGCAGAAGTACAACGGCCACCGTCTCGACGAAGAGATCGTGCGCTCGATCCTGACCTTCTCGTTCTTCTTCGCCATCACCATCTGCGTGATTGCGCTGCTGCTGTCACTGCTCGGCGTCGACTGGATGACGGCCCTGACCGGCGCGGCCAGCACCGTGTCCGGCGTCGGCCCGGGGCTGGGCGAAACCATCGGCCCGGCGGGCAACTTCGCCAGCCTGCCGGATGCGGCCAAGTGGATTCTCTCGTTCGGCATGCTGCTCGGCCGACTGGAGATCATTACGGTGTTCGTTCTGTGTATTCCGGCGTTCTGGCGTCACTGACCCGGTTCGGCGCCTCCATCAGCCGCACCCGGTACTCGCCGGGTGTGGCATCGAACCAGCGGCGAAAGGCGCGGAAGAAATTGCTCGGGTCGGCAAAACCCAGCAGGTAGGCGATTTCCAGCAAGGTCATGGTCGGCTGCGCGAGGTACTGCTCGGCCAGTTCGCGCCGGGTGTCGTCGAGCAATGTCTGAAAACTGGTGCCCTCTTCCTGCAGGCGTCGCTGCAATGTCCGTTGTGACAGGTGCAGCGTTTGCGCCACGGCGTCGCGCTTGGGCTCGCCCTGGGGCAGCAGTCGGCACAGCACCTGGCGGGCCTTGTGGGTCACGCGACTCTCGGAAAACCGCGCCAGGTACTCCCCGGCAAAGCGATCATGCAACAGCGCCATGGCCTCGTTGGCAGTGGGCAGCGGCGCTTCCATGTCGGCGCGTTCGAAGATCAGCGCGTCATACGGCGCGTTGAACATCAACGGTGCGTGGAACGCCTGTTTGTAGGGAGCGAGATCGGCGGGTTCTTCGCCCTGCACCAGCACCTTGCGCGGTTGCAGGGTCCGCCCGGTCAACCAGCCGCACAAGGCCAGCGCGCACGCCAGCGACGCCTCGGCACTTTGCCGGGTCGGCGGCAGGTGATCGCCGTGGACCGTCAGAATCAGCGCATAACCTTCGTCCAGCAGGCGGAAGCTCAGGTCGGCGCTTTCGGCGATGATGCGTTGATAACGTACCAGCCGCTTGAAGCCCTCGGCCAGGGTCTGGCTGGACATCAGGGCGTAGCCGGCCACATGGAAGGATGCCGGTCGCACCACCTTGCCCATGTTCAGGCCGATCGCCGGGTTGCCGGACAGCTCGACGGCGCGCTGCCACAGTCGAGTCATGGAGTCTTGCGGGAAGCGCGCATCCGGATCATCCAGCAACGCGTAGTCGAGCCCCAGCTGCTTGAACAGAACCCGGCAGTCCAGGCCGTCCATTTCCAGTGCCTTGACAATCCCCATCGCCCAGCTTGAAGAAGTCGTTCGTTCACTCATGGCGTTTACTTACATGGTGAGCCGCATGCCACGGCCAATTTCCGAAGGATACTAAAGTGGCGCCTATTGTCACTGGCTGATGCCAATGATCACTCTAGACTCAAATAGGCTCCCCGCAGAACAACTTGCAGTCATAACAATAACCACAGAGATCGCAGTCGTGGAAAACATCAGGCGTTTCAATAGCTTCGCTGAGTTTTACCCCTATTACCTCAGTGAACACAGCAACCGTACATGCCGACGATTGCACTTTATCGGCACGACGCTGGTTTTTCTGATCGTGGCCCTGAGCATCGGCAACGGGGCCTGGTCTTGGCTGCTGGCCCTGCCGCTGGCCGGCTACAGCTTCGCCTGGGTCGGGCATTTCTTCTTCGAAAAGAACCGGCCGGCGACCTTCCAGCATCCGTTCTACAGCCTGCTCGGCGATTTCGTCATGTACCGCGACATGCTGCTGGGCCGCGTGCCGTTCTAGGCCCGCCGGGCCAGCAAAGCGTCCTGCCCGGCCAGTGCGCAGGCGATGGCAGGTTCTAGACTGAAAAAATCCCTGTCGACAAGAACAAGAGGATGACCGATGAATGCCAATGCCCGTTTCACCCACATGCAGGACGGCACGCAGGAAGACTGGGCGATAATCGCTGCGGACTTCAGTGCCTACGCCAGGCAGCTGCCGGCGCGGATCCTGGCGCACCTGAAGCTGCTGGAGGGTGATTTCGGCGGGTTCCCGGTGGATCGCCTGACCCACTCCCTGCAAACCGCCAGCCGGGCCTGGCGCGACGGTCGCGATGAAGAATACGTGGTCTGCGCCCTGCTCCACGACATCGGCGACACCCTGGGCTCCTACAACCACCCTGACATCGCGGCGGCGATCCTCAAGCCGTTCGTCAGTGCCGACAACTTGTGGATGGTGGAGAAGCACGGGATTTTCCAGGGCTATTATTTCTTCCATCACCTGGGCATGGATCGGCATCTGCGCGAGCAATTCCGCGATCATCCGCAGTACCAGGCGACCATCGAATTCTGCGCCCGCTACGACGCCGCCGCGTTTGACCCGGCCTACGACACGCTGCCGCTGAGTTTCTTCGAGCCGATGATGGAGCGTGTGTTTGCGCAGCCGAAAAACTCGATCTACAAGGCGGCGATGCAGACGTATGCACCGGCCTGAAAGATCTCGCGACAGGGCCGGCCCAGACAACTCGTTCTAGGCCGGCTCCGCGACCTTCAGCCCCTTCAATTCCGCCTCCCGCGCCTGGGCATCCGCCAGCCGGTACAGCTCGATCGAACCATCCCAGTGCTCGATCAGGGCCGTACAGGACTCCACCCAGTCGCCACAATTGAGGTAGTCCACCTCACCGACCTTGCGAATCTCGGCGTGGTGAATGTGCCCGCACACCACACCGTGCAACTCACGCTTGACGCATTCGTGGGCGATCGCTTCCTCGAAATCGCTGATGAAATTGACCGCGGTCTTGACCTTGTGCTTGAGGTACGCCGACAGTGACCAGTAGCCATAGCCATAACGGGCGCGCCAGTGATTGAGCCAACGATTGAGGGTCAGGGTGAACTCATAGGCCGAGTCGCCGAGAAACGCCAGCCAGCGATGGTAGCGGGTGATCACATCGAACTGATCGCCGTGAATCACCAGCAGGTGGCGGCCATCGGCGGTCACGTGCACCGCTTCGTCCACCAGTTGGATGTTGCCCAGGATCAGCTTCGAATAACGGCGCAGGAATTCGTCGTGGTTGCCGGTGACGTAGATCACTTCGGTGCCGCGCTTGCTCATGGTCAACAGGCGCCGGATCACGTTGGTGTGTGCCTGGGGCCAGTACATGCCGCCGCGCAGTTTCCAGCCGTCGATGATGTCGCCGACCAGGTAGATCCGGTCCGCGTGATAGCGCTTGAGAAACTGTGACAGGTGTTCGGCCTGGCAATCCCGAGTGCCCAGGTGCACATCGGAAATCCACAAGGTTCGCACACGTTGCTTGCGACTGGGTTTGGCGAGCTCGGCGCTGGTCATGGGCAACCCTCTGCGATTGTTTTTGCAAGCTTGCGCCGGTCGGGTTAATGGCCCATGACAACCGCGAGTCAGTCCCGTGACAGCACGCCGGCACGGCCCGGGTGTAGACTGTCGGCCTTGTTCGGGAGACCCGCGATGAGACCGATCCTCACGCTGCGCCACTACACACATGACCTGATCGTCCACAGCCACGACCACGCGCAACTGGTGTTCGGGCTGTCGGGCGCGCTGGATTTCGAAGTCGACGGGCGTGGCAGCCAGGTGGTTCAGCAGAGTTTCGTGGTGGTTCCTTCCGGTTTCCACCATGCCTGCGGCAGCCGCGACGGCAGCCGCTGCCTGGTGCTGGATGTACCCGGCGATGAGTGGGTGACGCAGTGCCTGGGCGATCATGCCGATGCCAGCCGTCGCCTGCTTGACCACAGCGGGCGCCTGCCGCTGGATGCCGGGCAGAATCAGCTGGTCAACTGGCTGGCGAGCAGCCCCGTCAGCGATCCGCTGATTGCCCAGCAGGGTGCGGTGCTGTTGCTGGCCAGCCTCAACAGGAGCGAACCCGAGGTCAGCGGCGGACGGCGCCTGCCCTACGCCGCGCTCAATGCCCATATCGACGAGCACGCCGCCTATCCACTGCAAGTGGCTGACCTTGCGCGCATCACCGGCCTGTCCAGCGCCCGGCTGCATGCGCGATTCGTCGCCGAGTGCGGGCAGACCCCCATGGACTACATCCGTAGCCGCCGCCTGCACATGGCCGTCAACCTGTTGCGCACCTCGGCCCTGCCCATTGGCGAGATTGCCAACCGGGTTGGCTACGCTTCGCAAAGCGCCTTTTCAGCGGCGGTGCTGCGTGAGTTCGGTGCCTCGCCGGGCACCCTGCGACGCGAGTCTGGCAACAAATGACAGTAGTTTGGCGACAGACATGGCGGGCCGGACCGGGGTTAAATATCGCCACTGTGGTTCTGGCCACGCTCTACGTTTATCAAGGATCGCAATGACTCCCCGTACCGCCCTTGGCGCCTTGCATATCGGCGCCCTGATGTTTGGCCTGACCGGCGTGTTCGGCAAACTCGCCGCCGCTTCCCCGGCCGTCATCGTCTTCGGCCGCGCCGCCTTCGCCGTGCTCGCGCTGTTTGTTTTCGCGCGTTTTGCCAGCCAGACGCGCTGGCAAAAACTGCGCGCGGTGGACGGGCGACGCCTGCTGCTCGGTGGCGTACTGCTGGCCGGGCACTGGGTCAGTTTTTTCATCGCGGTAAAAGTGGCTGGTGTCGCCATTGCCACCCTGGGCTTCGCCAGTTTCCCCGCGTTCACCGTGATCCTGGAGGGGCTGATTTTCCGCGAGCGCATTCGCGCCAACGAGATCGTCCTGGTGGTGCTGGTGAGTATCGGGCTGGTGCTGGTCACGCCGGATTTCGACCTCGCCAGTGGCGCCACCACCGGGCTGCTGTGGGCAGTGGCTTCCGGCCTGTTGTTTTCGCTGCTGTCGCTGACCAACCGCGCCGGCTCCGCCGCCGTTCCGCCGGTACAGGCGGCGCTGTGCCAGAACGTGGTCGTCGCACTGTGCATGCTGCCGGTGGCCGCCCCTCAACTGGGTGACGTGCGCGCCATCGACTGGCTATGGATCAGTCTGCTCGGGGTGTTCTGCACCGGTCTCGCGCACAGCCTGTTCGTTGCCAGCCTCGCGGTGATCAAGGCCCGCACCGCCGCCGTGGTGTTCGCCATGGAGCCGGTGTACGGCATCACCGTGGCCTGGCTGTTGTTCAACGAAAACCCGACGCTGCGCATGCTGGTCGGCGGCGCCTTGATCATCGTCGCGATTGTGGTGTCCAGCCGGCTTTCAGGCGGTTCGAGCAGCAAAGCCGTGGCGGCCGAAGTCACGTCTCACTGAGTGCGGTCGTTGTGCCCGAGGTCGCGGTCCGGGTCAATCTGGTCACGGACCCGCTGCTTGAGCACCTTGGCTTCCGGAAAACCGCCATCGGCCTTGCGCTCCCAGATCTGCACGTCGTTGCAGGCGATGTGAAACACCCCGCCCGTGCCCGGCACCAGCGACACCTTGCCCAGGTCGTCGGCAAAGGTGCTGAGCAGTTCCTGCGCCAACCAGGCGGCACGCAACAGCCATTGGCATTGCGTGCAATAGGTGATGACGATTTCCGGTTTATGCATGTTCATGACGGGGCAGACTCCTGAGCCAGGGGGCGCCGCCATGATAGAGGCTCAGCGAATACCGGCCAACAGCGTCCGCGCAGTTTGCCTGAGGGGTTCGTCAGCCTCCCGGAGCAACTCGTTGAGCAGCTCGACGGCACTCTCCAGATCGCCATCATCGATGCAGGTCTGGGCCTGCTCCAGTTTGTCGGCATTGCTCGCCTCCGCCGGCCCGAGGTCCAGGGGTTCAAGTTCGAGCGAGGGGCCTTCATCACTGAAGCCATCGAGAAAATCGTCGTCCAGCGCCTGGGCATCGGGGTCGGCGATCCACTCCAGCTCGGGCTCTCCCAGGGTCGGCTCTTCCGGGCGTTCGAGCGGCAGCATGTGCAGGTTGGAAGCGAGTGCGGGGCCCGGCGTTTTTTCCGGGGGCGTGTCGCTCTCGAACGGGCTGACCAGATCCCAACTCGAATCCATCGACAGCGCCTCCAGGTTCAACTGGAACTCATCGCTGGCCGGCTGTTCGGCCGCTGGAGGTGTGACGGGAAGCGCTGCCGCCGGCGCCACTGGCGCCGCCGATTGGCTCAGTTTCGGGAAACGGGCACGCAGGTCCTGAAGCTGCTGAGCATCGAACCCGGCCTCGCGCAGGCTGTTTTCCTGGGCATCGTAGGCGGCTTCGTCGCCCTGCCTGCCCAGCACTTCCAGCAATTGCACGGCAAGGTCCGTCCGTTGCGGCTCCTTGGCCAGGGCATCGCGCAACAGTCCCGCCGCCTCGGAAAACCGCCCGTAGGTCAGGTACAAGCTCACGCCTTCCAGCACATCGCCGGTCGGTGCGTCGTCATGATGCTCCTGAGCGGGCTTGAAAAACGCGGTCTGCTGCACCGGTTGGAAAATCGCTTCAGGCACCCCGTCATCAAGCGTCGGCGGAACAGGCCCTTGTTCGGGCAATGCCTGGCCCAACTGACGCCTGCGACGCACGAACCACACCAGCACCAACAGGCCGAGCAACACCAGCAAACCGGCGATCAGCAGCCAATTGATGCCCTCGGGCTCCTGAACCGCGACAGGCGCCGGCGCCACCGTTTCCGGTACGGCCACTGGCGTCGGCGCCGGCTTGACTTCCGCCAACCGGGTCTGCAGTTCGGTGATCTGTTTTTTCTGCTCGGCGATCTGTTGGTCCTGGCCCTGCAGTTTCGCGCTCAGCTCATCGACGGTTGTTTGCAGTTGCTGGTTTTGCAGCACGCTGGCGGCCAATTGCTCGGCCACAGGGTCGTTGGCCGGGGCGGTGGGCGGTGGGGTCGGGGCAGGTTTTTTCGCGGCGGGCCGCGCAGTGGCAGCCGGTGTGACGCTCGGGAATGGCGAACTCGTGGAGCGAGTGGCCGGTTCCTCGGCCACCGGCACGATGCCCGGTGTACCTGGAGGGTCGATCAGCACCGTGTATTCGCGCACCACACGCCCGTTGGGCTGATTGAGCTGCACAAGAAATTCCAGAAAGGGTTCGTTGACCACCTTGCTGGAACTGACCCGGACCAGGCTGCGGTTACCGCGCAGGATCGGGGTGAACTTCAGGTCATTGAGAAAGAACACCCGCTCGACGCCGGCGCGGCTGAATTCGTCGGCCGTCGCCAGGCTGACGGACAGGTCGCCCTCCTCCAGGCCCGCGGCATCCTCCAGGGCGATATCGGCACGAAACGGCTGATTCAACGCCGAATGCACGGTGATCTCCCCCAGCCCCAGCGCGGACGCCAATGACGAGTAAGCCACCACTCCACCGGCCAGCAGCAACCTGGCGCACCCTCGCAGTACTACGTGCCAACTCTCGAGCATGAGCATCCCTTAGATAACCAGAACCAACTGCGCGTGATCGCGTATCCGGTACGAACACGATATTGCCTACTAGTTCTTTATAGTCTGCTCGGCGGGGTATCTCAAAAAGATGACACCCGGTTTTGCCTCAGGATTTTTCCAGGTTCGCCAGGATGTGCCCGTGAACCCGCATGCACACCTTCAGGTCGGCTTCGTCGACCCCCTGAAACAGTTCGTGACGCAACTGGGTGGCGATGGTTTCGATCTGTTCGATCAGGGGACGGGCCGGGGCACAGAGGACAATTTTTTTCGCCCGGCGGTCTTCCACCACAGATTGGCGTTGAACGAGCCCCTGGCTTTCCAGGCTGTCGAGCAGTCGGGCCAGGGTCGGCCCTTCGACGCCGACGCTTTGCGCCAGCTCCCGTTGGGTCGGCGCGGCGTCGAAACGGGCCAGGTGCAGCAGCACCAGCCAGCGCGCCTGGGACAAACCCAGGCCGGCCAGACGGCGGTCCAGCTCGGCCCGCCAGCCGCGGGACATATGGGCCAGTTGCATGCCAAAGCGGTGTTGATCGGTTAACGGCATAAAACACTCATGATTAAACTGAAATAGATAAAACTAATTATTAGTCAGCTAAGCATGGCCTTTGGCTGGAGGCAAGGTTTGCTCTGTACTGAATCGTTACATCAGCACACCGTGATCGGGAATTGCGCATCAGATCTCGAATTCCGATTGCAGCGCCGCCCTGACGCAATACAACACGCCCTCAGGCACGCGCCCGGCGAACAGCGCGGCAATCTCTGCCACCGGTGGTAATTCGCCCTCTCCATCGAGGAACGCATCCTGCACCTCCCCCATCAGGTCCTCGGGGAGGTCCAGGGCCTGCTCCAACGACAACTGCTGCTTGCCAATGGCTTCGGCGAGCAGGGTGTAGACGTTTTTTTCCGAACACTGAAGCTGGCCGGCAATCTGCAACGGCGTCATGCCGGCCCGGGCGAGCGTGATCAGTTCGTGACGCACATCGGCCACCACTTTCGGCGCCTCGACCTGACCGCCGAGCACTTCGAGGAAGGCTTCGCCGTAGCGCTCCAGCTTGCGCGCGCCGACGCCGCTGACCCGAGCCATTTCCGCCAGCGAAGTGGGCTGGCTGCGCAGCATTTCCAACAGCGTCGAATCGGGGAAAATGACGTAGGGCGGCACACCGTGCTCTTCGGCGAGCTTGCGGCGCAGGGCGCGCAGGGCTTCCCACTGCTCGCGCTCTTCGCCGCGCACCAGCTGGCTCGCCTGGTTCTTGCTGCTTTTCGCCGTGGTTTGCGGCTTGAGGTCGCGGCGCAGCTCCAGGGTCACTTCACCCTTGAGCAGCGGTCGACAACGGTCACTCAGGCGCAGGCCGCCGTAACCCTCCAGATCGATGTCGGCCAGGCCTCGTGCGACCAGTTGCCGGAACAGGGAACGCCACTCGCTTTCGCCCAGCGCCTTGCCGACACCGAACACCGACAGATGCTGATGACCGAAGCTGCGGACCTTTTCGTTGTCCTTGCCCAGCAACACGTCCACCAGATGACCGACGCCGTAGCGCTGACCGGTGCGATAGATGGCCGACAGGGCCTGACGGGCGGGCTCGGTGGCGTCCCAGGTCTGCACGCCATCGACACAGTTGTCGCAGTGGCCGCACGGCTGAGGCATGTCTTCGTCGAAGTAGGCCAGCAGCGTCTGACGGCGGCAGCGGGTCTCCTCGCAAAGCGAGAGCATCGCGTCGAGCTTGTGCTGCTCCAGGCGCTTGTGACGCTCGTCGCCTTCGGAGTTCTGCAGCATCTGCTTGAGCATCACCACGTCTTGCAGGCCGTAGGCCATCCAGGCGTCCGCCGGCAAACCGTCACGGCCGCCGCGCCCGGTTTCCTGGTAGTAGGCTTCAAGGGATTTGGGCAGGTCCAGGTGCGCGACGAAACGCACGTTGGGCTTGTCGATGCCCATGCCGAACGCCACCGTGGCGACCATGATCAGGCCTTCCTCGTTGAGGAAACGCCTCTGGTGTTCGGACCGGGTTTCGTTGGCCAGGCCCGCGTGATACGGCAACGCCGGAAAACCTTGCTCGCTGAGGAACACCGCCACTTCGTCGACTTTCTTGCGCGACAGGCAATAGACAATGCCGGCGTCACTGCGGCGCTCGGCGAGGAACGCCAGCAACTGCTTGCGCGGCTGCTCCTTGGGCACGATGCGGTAGAAAATGTTCGGCCGGTCGAAGCTGGAGAGAAAACGTTCGGCGTTCTGCAGGTGCAGGCGCTCGACGATTTCCTCGCGGGTGCGCTTGTCGGCCGTGGCCGTCAGGGCAATCCGCGGGACATGGGGAAACAACTCCGCCAGTTGCCCCAATTGCAGGTATTCGCGGCGGAAATCGTGGCCCCATTGCGACACGCAGTGCGCCTCGTCGATGGCAAACAGGGCGATTTCCAGGCTTTGCAGGAAGGCCAGCATGCGCGGCTGGACCAGGCGTTCGGGGGCGAGGTAGAGCATCTTCACCTCACCCCGCTTGATCCGCGCGGCGAGGTCGCGTTGCTGCTCGGCGCTCAGGGTGGAGTTCAACGAGGCGGCTGCCACCCCCAGTTCTTCGAGGGTCGCCACCTGATCATCCATCAGCGCGATCAGCGGCGACACCACCACCGCCAGGCCTTCGCGCAACAGCGCCGGGACCTGGAAGCACAGGGACTTGCCGCCACCGGTAGGCATCAGCACCAGGGCGTCGCCGCCGCTGGCTACGCGCTCAATGATTGCACCCTGACGGCCACGGAAACTGTCGTAGCCGAAGATGTCCTTGAGGACGCGTTGAGCCTGTTCGAGCATAAAAACTCCAAAAATCACCAAAACATCCCTGCAAGGCTGGTGCAGAACCCGCCACGCCGCACAGACAAATGGTAAGTGCGCATTGCATGACGCTTCACATTCCAGCCGCTCTGCCTGCAGGGACATCACAAAACGCGGGAGTATACCCGAGGCCTTCCCTGCAAGGGGCGCCGCTGAGAAGAGCGACACCATTCAATACCTGGGTTGGATGGCGACGGGTCTGCCACGACCGCGAGCAGGCTCGCTCCCACAGTGTCGAGCGTGAGCCGTAGATGGCGAACACCCCATGACCCCTTGTGGGAGCGAGCCTGCTCGCGATGACGTCGGCACATTCAGCAGGGATGGCGACCGGCCTGCCACGACCGCGAGCAGGCTCGCTCCCACGGGGATTGCGGTGTTGCGGGGCAAATATGCCGCGCGGCTGGCCTGTGTGCTCAAGAAGGCCTAGAATTCCCGCATCTGTTTAATTCCCAAGGTAGTCCTTTAATGTCCTTCGCTGAGCAACTAACCCGCCTGCAAGTCTTCCTCGACGCCGATGAACTGCATGACGAGGCGCTGGACTACGTGGCCGCACATGGCTACCTCACGGCCCTGTCGATCTGTTCCGAACAGGTTCCCGACCGTGAATGGATCGACGCCCTGTTCGCCGAAGAGCCGCATTACGCCGACGACACCGAGCGTGAAGCGATCGAATCCACCCTGCTGGCCCTCAAGGCGCACATTGCCCGTCAACTGGCGTCCGACGAAGAATTCGAACTGCCCTGCGAACTGGACCTGGGCGATGACCCGGACGACTCCGACCTGCGCGGCTGGTGCATCGGCTTCATGGAAGGCGTGTTCCTGCGCGAGGCGGCCTGGTTCGAAACCGCCGAAGAGGAAGTCAGCGAAATGCTGCTGCCGATCATGGTCGGTTCCGGCCTGTTCGACGAGCAGCCCGAGTTTTCCGACATCGCCGCCGATGCCAACCTGATGGACGACATGATCGTGCAGATCCCCGAAGCCCTGACCGCGCTGTACCTGCTGTGCAACGCGCCAGACGAGAAACCGGCGATCCTCAAGCCCCGTCACCACTAAGGTTCTGCCTGTGGACAACCCCATAGGCAACCGGCCCCTGATGTTGCGTTACGTGCTGCTGGCCGTCGGCTGGCTCAGCGTAGCGCTGGGGGTGATCGGGATCTTCCTGCCGGTGTTGCCCACCACGCCGTTCCTGCTGCTGGCGGCCGCCTGCTTCGCCCGCAGCTCGCCACGCTTTTACAACTGGCTGGTGGAGCATCCACGGCTGGGTCCGTGGATTCGCGACTACCTCGACGGTAACGGCATTCCACTCAAGGGCAAGGTCTACGCCATCGGCCTGATGTGGGTCAGCATCCTGTTTTCCTGCTACCTGGTGCCAATGCCCTGGGCCCGGGGTTTCATGCTGACCAGTGCGGTCCTGGTGACGGTGTACATCCTGCGGCAGAAGACCCTGCACAAGCCCTGAGTCCCCTCGAACCACCAGAATCAGCGGTACTCATCACTCAGCCACCTTGATTCAACGTCAGCCCTGAACCGGTGCCTACTGTCATAAATCACAGGGTTTGCTACCACCGGTCAGACACCCGGAAAGATCACAGGCACAAAAAAACCCGCCCTCCCCTCGACAGGGATGGCGGGTTTTCCAGTGGGCGTCAGGTCACACGGTATCGACCTTCAACGAATGGTCATTGAGCATGCCGTTGATGATGGTGGCGGTGTCCGCCCCGGCGATCAGCCCACCCGCCCCCGGTGTCACCCCGTAGTGACTGGCCAGGTCGACCCCGGCGAGGTCGATGGTCTGGTTCGGCGCGGCGCCGGCCATGGCGCTGACGTCGATGGTGGTGACCAGTGAATCGCCGCTGCCGGTGACCTTGAAGTGCAGGTAGTCATCCAGCGACGCCGCCGTGCCGTTCTCGCCCTGCAGCAGTTGTGACAGGTCGAGCTTGTCGGTGCCCGGGGTGAAGTCGGTGACCACGTCGTGGCCGCTGTTGCCCTGGAGCCACTGGAAGGTGTCCGAACCCGTGCCTCCGGTCAGGGTGTTGTTGCCCAGCCCGCCGATCAGCAAATCATCGCCAGCGCCACCGTTGAGCACGTCGTTGCCGAGGCCGCCGACGAGGGTGTTGTTGTGGCTGTCGCCAATGAGCGTGTCGTTGTAGTCGGAACCGATCAGGTTCTCGATGCCGGTCAGGGTGTCGGTGCCCGCCCCCAGGGTGTTCTGCGGCCCCAGCAGGCTCAGGTCGACCTTGACCCCGGCCGTGGCGTGGGCATAGCTCGCGGTGTCGATGCCCGTGCCGCCGTCCAGCAGGTCGTTGCCCGCCCCGCTGTAGAGCAAGTCGTTGCCGGCCTCGCCGTGGAGTTCGTTGTTGCCGTCACCGGCGGTCAGCACATCGTTGCCGTCACCGGCGTGGATCACGTTGGCGCCGGTGCCCGCCAGGAGTACGTCATCGCCCGTGGTGCCCGTCAGGGTGTGGCCGGCCTGATAGGTGATGCTCACGTCGGCATTGCCGCTGCCACCATGGCCGTCGTTGGCGGTGTAGGTGCCGTGGTAGTCCGGCGTGATGTCGTGGGCGCCGGAATAATCGACCGTCAGGGTCAGCTGGTAGTTTTCCGCTCCCTTGCCGCTGTCGTTCTTGCCACCCTCGTCAAGGTTGGTGATATGGATCTGGTAGGTGCCATCCACGTTGGCGGTGATGGTCTGGCCATCGCCGATCGAGATGAACGGGCCACCATTGACCGAATACTCCAGAGAGACGTGGCCGGCCGCCAGGTTGTGATCCAGGTTGAGGGTTTCACCCTGTTTGAGGGTGACGTTGATGCGATCCTCGTCATTGCTGTTTTTGGTGGTGACCGCACCCAGTGCGCCGCTGACCACCAGCATCGCCGTCATGGCCGTTGTGTTGGCGACGAAGGCACTGCGGGCGATGGTCACGCTCTGGGCATTGCTGGCGGTGAAGCCGAAGTTCGGGTTGCTGCCGGTGAAGTCCGCGCCCTTGGCCACCCACCCGGTGTTGAAGGTGATCGGGGAGGCGGTCAGCGGATTGCCGTTGGGGTCGGTGTCGTTGGCCAGCAACGCATCGGCCGGCAGCGTGATGTTGCCCGACAGCACGTTGGTGATGACATGGTCGGCGACCGCCACCGGTGGCGCGTTCGGCACGACCTTGACCACCAGGGTCGAACTGGCCAGGTCGCCGTCGTTGTCACTGAGGGTGTAGCCGATGTTCTCGGTGATCGTCGTGGTCGTGGCTTTCTGCGAGGTGTAGGTGTACTCGCCCGTGTCGAGGTTCACCACCAGGGTGCCCTTGCCGTTGGTGGCAATGCTCAGGGTGTTGTCGGTGGTGTTGAAGGTGCCGTGGTTGGCGCCGCCGCTGAAACCCACGGCTCCCTTGTTGTTGTCGCCCTTGGGGTCGAAGGTGTAGGTGGTGCCATCGACGGTGATGGTTTTGACGAACCCGCCGTCGGCACCAAACGAACCGCCGTCGCCCACCAGCGAACCGGTGATCGGCGCACCGACCACCGTGCCCGACAACACCGAGTTGAGCTGGTTGAGGTCCGTCACCACCGTGGCGTTGGTGTTGGTGCCGTGACCGGTTCCGGCGCTGCTGTCATACGCCAGCGGATCCAGGTTGGCATTGCTGACCCCGTTGCCCAGGCCGATCGCGTAGTTCTTGATGTGGTTCTCTTCCAGGAACGACTTCCAGTTCGCCTCGTCGGTCTTGCCGATGTCGCCTTCGTTGGGTTTGCCGTCGGAGAAGAAGTAGCCGACGTTCTGCGCGCCGACGATTTTGCCGCTGGTGTCGAACGCATCTTTCGCCACGGCCACGGCGGCGTCGTAGTTGGTATTACCGTCGGCCTTCAGGCCGGCGATGATCGACTTGGCCGAGGCCACGTCGGTCCAGACTTCGGTTTTATCCGACGCACCGCTGCTGAAGGTGACGATCTGCACTTTCACGTCGCCCAGGTCGTCGTACTTGTCGAGCAAGGCGCTGATCGCTTGCTTGGCCAGCTCCAGCCGCGACAGGCCGGTCACGCCGGAGGGGTCCTTCATGCTGCCGGACACGTCGATCACCAGCAGCAGGTTGGTGTCGACCTCCGCCGCCGCCACAGAACGCTCGACAGGAACAGCCTTGGGCACGTCGTCGACGATGTTGACCTTGATCGTGCTGAAGCTGGTGTTGCCCAGGTTATCGGTGGCCTTGTAGGTGAAGCTTTCGCTCAGCGTGTTCGCGCCGTTGTTGGCCGACGGCGTGGTGCTGGCCGGCGAGGTCAGGGTGTAGGTGTAGGTGCCGTTCGGGTTGAGCTGGATCTGGCCATAGGTGCCGTGATCGCTTCCGATCAGGGTGTAGGTGATCGAACCCGAGTTGCCGGTGACCGACCCCACCAGCGTTCCCGAGCCGGTTTCGCCGGTGTGATGGGGATCGCTGCCGGTGACCGTGCCAGGGGCGAGGTCCTTGCCGTCCTGGCTCAGGTCGAGGGCTTTCTCGTACACGGTCACGTCGTTATCAGCGGACGCGGTGAGGCAACTGTTGTTGACGTCGACCGTAATCGTGGTGGTGCTGACGTCGCCGTCGGCATCGCGGATGGAGTAGGTGAACGTGTCGCTGGCACCCGGGCCGTTCACGGCGTTCGGGTTGCTGTGGTACTCGGCATTGCCCTGGGCGTCGAGGATCAGGTAACCGTAGGTGCCGTTGATCTGGGTGTTGAGGCCGCCGTTGACCGGGGTCGAGGTGTCGGAGCCCGCGCGCACGCCGACCACGCCGCCGCCCGCCGCAAGTCCGTCGGCTCCCGCCACGTCATTGGCCAGCACGTTGCCCTGGATGATGCCACCCTCGCCCACCGACGCGTTGTCGGCATGGGCTTTGGGCACGTCGTCGACGATGTTGACGACGATGGTGCTGGTCACCTTGTTGCCGATCCAGTCGGTGGCCTGATAGGTGAAGGTTTCTGTAACGGTGTTGGTCCCGTTGTCCGCTTGCGGCGTGGTGCCGGCCGGCGAGGTCAGGGTGTAGGTGTAGGTGCCGTCCGGGTTGAGCAGGATCTGGCCATAATTGCCATGGTCGCTGCCCACCAGGGTGTAGGTGAGGGTGCCGGAGCCGCCCGTGACCGAACCCACCAGGGTGCCGGAAGCCGTTTCGCCGGTGTGGGTTGGATCGCTGCC
Source organism: Pseudomonas sp. IT-P12 (assembly GCF_949767465.1). Lineage (NCBI taxonomy): Bacteria > Pseudomonadati > Pseudomonadota > Gammaproteobacteria > Pseudomonadales > Pseudomonadaceae > Pseudomonas > Pseudomonas sp. IT-P12. The sequence goes on from NZ_CATKPY010000021.1 coordinate 969,783, forward strand.
GATGACGGTGCCAGGCGCGAGGTCCTTGCCGTCCTGGTTCAGGTCCAGGGCTTTTTCGTAGACGGTGAGTTCGTTATCGACCGCGGCCGTGAGGCAGCTGTTGATCACGTCGACCGTGACCGTGGTGGTGCTGACGTCGCCGTCGGCATCGCGGATGGAGTAGGTGAAGGTGTCGCTGGCACCCGGGCCATTCACGGCGTTCGGGTTGCTGTGGTACTCGGCATTGCCCTGGGCGTCGAGGATCAGGTAGCCATAGGTGCCGTTGATCTGGGTGTTGAGGCCGCCGTTGACCGGGGTCGAGGTGTCGGAGCCTGCGCGCACGCCGACCACGCCACCACCCGCCGCAAGTCCGTCGGCACCCGCCACGTCATTGGCCAGCACGTTGCCCTGGATGATGCCACCCTCGCCCACCGACGCGTTGTCGGCATGGGCTTTGGGCACGTCGTCGACGATGTTGACGACGATAGTGCTGGTCACCTTGTTGCCGATCCAGTCGGTGGCCTGATAGGTGAAGGTTTCTGTAACGGTGTTGGTCCCGTTGTCCGCTTGCGGCGTGGTGCCGGCCGGCGAGGTCAGGGTGTAGGTGTAGGTTCCGTCCGGGTTGAGCAGGATCTGGCCATAATTGCCATGGTCGCTGCCCACCAGGGTGTAGGTGAGGGTGCCGGAGCCGCCCGTGACCGAACCCACCAGGGTGCCGGAAGCCGTTTCGCCGGTGTGGGTTGGATCGCTGCCGATGACGGTGCCAGGCGCGAGGTCCTTGCCGTCCTGGTTCAGGTCCAGGGCTTTTTCGTAGACGGTGAGTTCGTTATCGACCGCGGCCGTGAGGCAGCTGTTGATCACGTCGACCGTGACCGTGGTGGTGCTGACGTCGCCGTCGGCATCGCGGATGGAGTAGGTGAAGGTGTCGCTGGCACCGGGGCCGCTGACCGCGTTCGGGTTGCTGTGGTACTCGGCATTGCCCTGGGCGTCGAGGATCAGGTAACCGTAGGTGCCGTTGATCTGGGTGTTGAGGCCACCCGTGACCGGGGTCGACGTATCGGAACCGAAACGCACGCCGACCACGCCGCCGCCCGCCGCGAGGCCATCGGCGCCGGCGATGTCGTTCGCCAGCACATTGCCTTCGATGATGCCGCCCTCGCCCACCGACGCGTTGTCGGCGTGGGCAGTCGGCAGGTCATCGACGATGTTGACGTCGATCTGTCCGGTGGCGGTGCTGCCATCGGCGTCAGTGGCGACCACGGTGAAGTGTTCGGAAACGCTGTTCGTGCCGTCGGCATTCGGATGGGTGTCGGCGTTGTTCAGGGTGTAGCTGTAGGTGACCACGCCGGTCGCCGGGTTGTAGCCGGTGATGGTGAAGTTCGCCCCGCTGTCGGTGAGGATCGTTTGCGGGAAGCCTGCCGTCACACCGCCGCTGATGACCGGAATGCCGCCGACGGTGAGGGTCTGCAAGCCATCAGGCGCGGTCACGGTGAAGGTGCCGGTCTGGGTCAGCGCCGGGGCATCCGGATCGGTGCCGTAGATGAGGTTTTTCTCGTAGACGGTGAGCTCGCCGCCACTGGCATCAAGGCCACCCAGGGTAACGCCGCTGTTATGGACGTTCAGCACCAGGTTGGCGGTGCTGGTGTCACCATCAGCGTCGGTCAGGGTGTAGGTGAACGTCTCGGTGCCGGCGCCGCCTTCGTGCAGCGCCTGGAAACCTGCGCCGCTGGTGTTCAGCGTGTAGGTGTAGGTGCCGTTGGCGTTCAGCACCAGGGTGCCGTAGGTACCGGTGAAGGTCCCGGCGGTGATCGGTCCGCTGTCCGGGCCCGTCGGCACACGGTCGGCGCCCTGCACATCGTTGGTCAGCACGTTGCCTTCCAGAGCCTGATGGGTCGAGGTGGCCGTGCCGGCGTTGCTGTCGTCCACGGCTTGGGGCACGTCGTCGACGATGTTGACCACGATGGTGCTGGTGACTTTGTTGCCGATCCAGTCCGTGGCCTGGTAGGTGAAGGTTTCGGTCAGCGTATTGGCCCCGTTGTCCGCATGCGGCGTGGTGCTGGCCGGCGACGTCAGGGTGTAGGTGTAGGTGCCGTCCGCATTGAGCTGAATCTGGCCGTAATTGCCCTGATTGCTGCCCACCAGAGTGTAAGTGATGGTCCCGGAGCCGCCGGTGACCGAACCCACCAGCGTGCCGGAAGCCGTTTCACCGGTATGGGTCGGATCGCTGCCGGTCACCGTGCCGGGGGCCAGATCCTTGCCATCCTGGTTCAGGTCCAGGGCTTTTTCGTAGACCGTCACCTCGTTATCGACCGCCGCAGTGAGGCAACTGTTGATCACGTCGACCGTGACGGTGGTGGTGCTCAGGTCGCCATCGGCATCGCGGATGGTGTAGGTGAAGGTGTCGCTGGCACCCGGGCCGTTCACGGCGTTCGGGTAGCTGTGGTATTCGGCGTTGCCCTGGGCATCGAGGATCAGGTAGCCGTAGGTGCCATTGATCTGGGTGTTGAGGCCGCCGCTGACCGGGGTCGAGGTATCGGAACCTGCGCGCACGCCGACCACGCCGCCGCTCGCCGCGAGGCCATCGGCACCCGCCACGTCATTGGCCAGCACGTTGCCTTCGATGATGCCGCCTTCGCCCACCGACGCCTTGTCGGGATTGGCGGTCGGCAGGTCGTCGACGATGTTGACGTCGATCTGCCCGGTGGCGGTGCTGCCATCGGTGTCGGTCGCAACCACGGTGAAATGCTCGGAGACGCTGTTGGTGCCGTCGGCATTCGGATGGGTGTCTGCGTTGTTCAGGGTGTAGCTGTAGGTGACCACGCCGGTCGCCGGGTTGTAGCCGGTGATGGTGAAGTTCGCCCCGCTGTCGGTGAGGATCGTTTGCGGGAAGCCCGCCGTCACGCCGCCGCTGATCACCGGGATGCCACCGACAGTCAGGGTCTGCAAGCCATCGGGCGCCGTCACGGTGAAGGTACCGGTCTGGGTCAACGCCGGGGCATCCGGGTCGGTGCCGTAGGTAAGGTTTTTCTCGTAGACGGTGAGCTCGCCGCCGGTCACGTCGAGGCCGCCGAGGCTCACGCCATTGTTGTGGATGTTCAGCACCAGGTTGGCGGTGCTGGTGTCACCATCAGCGTCGGTCAGGGTGTAGGTGAAAGTCTCGGTGCCGCTGCCGCCTTCATGCAGCGCCTGGAACCCGGCAGTGCCGGTGTTCAGCGTGTAGGTGTAGGTGCCGTTGGCGTTCAGCACCAGGGTGCCGTAGGTGCCGGTGAAGGTCCCGGCGGTGATCGGTCCGCTGTCCGGACCGGTCGGCACGCGGTCGGCGCCTTGCACGTCATTGGTCAGCACGTTGCCGTCGAGGGTCAGATGGGTCGAGGTGGCGGTGCCGGCGTTGCTGTCGTCCACGGCTTTGGGCACGTCGTCGGTGATGTTGACGTCCAGCGAACCCGTGGCGGTATCACCATCGCTGTCCGTGGCGACCACGGTGAAGTGTTCACTGAGGTTGTTCTGTCCGTCACCCGTCGCATGCGCTTCGTTGCCGTTGAGGGTGTAGCTGTAGCTCACCACGCCGGTGGCCGGGTTGTAACCGGTCACGGTCAGGGTGTTGCCCAATGGGGTGGTGACCGTTTGTGGGAAACCGGCGACCACGCCATTGCTGACCACGTTGATCCCGCCGACGCTCAGGTTGCTGACGCCGTCGGGCGCCGTCACCGAGAACGTACCGCTCTGGGTCAGCGCTGCCGGGTTGTCGAGGGAACCGCTGCTCAGGTTCGCTTCGTTGAGCGTCAGTTCGCCGCCTTCCACCGACAGGCCGTCGAGGGTGACGGGATTGTCCGGGGTGTCGGGCACGATCGGCGTGATGGGCGCATCCGGCCCGCCGTTGTCGGGGTCACCGGCCAGGCGCTCCAGGGGAAACTCGGGAATGCCGTTGAAGCCGGCCGTGGGAAAACCGATCGTCGGATCGACCCGTCCCGCCACTTCCTCGAGCATCACGAAGCTGTGGCCACCTCCCAGTGCACCACCACCCGGATTGCCAGGTGTGCCGGGACCGGCTGCCGTTGCTTCGGCGGTTTGCGTCGGGTCATCGCCGGCGGCGATGGCTTTTTGCAGCTGTTCGACGTCTGTCAGTTGGGCCTGGGTCGGCGTCGTCGCTTCGGCCGTTTCCACGTGAGGCACACGATCGGCCAGCAGCTGCGCATTCATGTTCAGGCTGCTGCCGCGCCCGAGGGTCAGTTCCTGGCCATTTTGCAAATGCACTGCCACCGCACCGTCGGCTCCGGTCACCAGTTGATCGCCGGCAAACAGGCGGTCCCCCTCGATCAGAGCGCGGCGAGTGCCGTCGCCGGATTCGGCGAACACCTGACCAATGACCTTACTGACGATACCGATGAGCGTAGCCATGTGCATTTCCTCCGCTGCCAACGTCTGTTGGCATCCTGTTGTTGGCGAAGAAATGCGATGGCACAAACGGGTGAACGGCGGATCGTCGACCGGGCAGCGGCTTTACCCATCAAGCCGCTGCCCTGGCGACGTTCTCGCCAAGCGATTCGCTCGCGGCCAGGTGTTCCGTTTCAACATAAAACCCAATGCAATCAATCACATCAAGTTGCTGTTGCGAACTCACCCTCCTGCGAGCGATGCGTAACGGTTTTGAAGCAGTGAGTGACAAAAAACCGTCACTCAAAAACCGTTCCGCGTCCCTCCCCTCCAACACTTCTTCGCCCCATGTCGATAAGTCGATGGAACTTTCCGTAACCCCTCGATAAGCTCCCTAAGGCTCATGAAACAAGGGGTTCACGGATTGAACAATGTGCTGGATTTTTCGGAGTGCATAAGTTTTTTTTGGAATAACTATTATGAGAAAAACTTCTAAGTTTCTTTCAAGAATGTTCTTAGCTCTGATGTTACAAGTATGAAACGGTTTTACACATAAATGTCGTCAAATATTTGGCGACTGATAAAGCACTATTAGGATTTCAGGGAGATGTACCCATGCGCCGACTGACCCCCCTTTGCAGCTCGATTCTATTGGCCATGGCCTGCATCTCCCAGGCTCAGGCCATGACCATGACCGAGGCGATCCAGAGCACCATCGCCACTCACCCGGAACTGGCGTCGCGGGTGGACAGCCGTCTGTCGGCGGATGAAGACGTGAAAGTCGCCAAGGGCGGGTTTTACCCTTCCGTTGACCTGAACGCCTCGTACGGGCGCGGGTACAGCGACAACACCAACACCCGGGCCTTCGGTAATCACCACACCGAAATCCTCAATTACACCCAGTCGGAGCTGCGTTTGCGGCAGATGCTGTTCGACGGTTTCAACACCTCCAATGAAGTCGAGCGCACCAAGGGCGTGGTCAACTCCCGGGCCTATTACGCCCAGGGCACCGCCCAGGACCTGGCCCTGCGCACCATCGAGGTCTACCTCGAAGTGCTCAAGCGGCGCGAACTGGTAACCCTGGCCAAGAACAACCTGCAGGCGCACCTGCGGGTCAACGACCAGATCGGCCTGCGCACCCAGCGCGGCATCGGCAGCAATGCCGACGCCGATCAATCCGTGGCCCGTCGCGCACTGGCCGAGAACAACCTCGACACTGCCGAGGTCGACCTGGCCGACGCCGAGGCGAACTTCTTCGCCGTGGTCGGGCGCCTGCCCGACGAACTGGAAACCGCGCCGTCGATTCGCGGCGAAATGCCCGCCTCGATCCAGGACGCCCAGCAGAGCATGGTCGATAACAACCCGTACCTGAAATCGGCCCAGGCCGACGTGCAATCGGCCGAGAGCCAGTATGAAGTGGCCAAATCGCCGTTCTACCCGCGCTTCGACGCGGAAGCGGCGGTGGGTGCGAACAACAACATCGCGGGTGAGGAAGGCCACGACAACGAGTGGCGCGTCGGCATCGTGATGAACTACAACCTGTTCCGTGGCGGCAGCGACAAGGCGCGGCTGGCCTCCGATGCACACAAGATCAATCAGGCACTGGACATCCGCAACAACGCCCTGCGCCAGCTCAACGAAAACATCCGCCTGGCCTGGAACGCCATGCTCAACGCCCGCAAACAAACGCCGACCGCCCGCGAATACGCCGAAACCACCACCCGTGTGCGCGCGGCCTACCAGGATCAGTTCGGCCTCGGCCAACGCACCCTGCTCGACGTGCTCGACAGTGAAAACGAACTCTACAACGCCAACCGCCGCTATACCGAGGTACGCTACACCGAGGAGTTCTCGATGTACCGTGTCCTGGCGAACATGGGCGAGTTGTTGAGCAAGCAGCGCGTGGTGCTGCCCGCCGATGCGGTCGCCAGGACCGAAGTGAAAAGTGAAGCTCGCCTGCCTGAGTTGAGATAACGCAATGGAGCGATCCCTGTGACCAGCATGGAACCGGGCAACACCGGTGTCGATCCACGGCTGAGCTTCGACGACCCGCTTCTGGACGGGCTGCTGATTCTCTGCAAACTCCATGGCGCGACGGTCAGTCGCGCCAGCCTCAGTGCCGGGCTGCCAATGGCACACCAACGCATGAGCCCGGACCTGCTGCCCCGCGCGGCGGCCCGGGCCAGTTTGCAGGCACGCCTGCTGCGCCGTGACCTGCAAGACATTTCCCCGCTCAACCTGCCCGTCATGCTGATCCTCAACAACGGCCGCACGGCGGTCCTGCGTCGCTTCGGCGAAGACGGCCGCCTGCTGATCCTGCCAAGCGAGGCAGACGGCGGCGAGCAATGGGTCAGCCGCGAGGAACTCACTGAAAACTACAGCGGCCAGGCCTTGTTCGCCCGGCCACGGCATGAGCTCGAAGACCTGCGCTCGCCCCTGGTGCCCCGGGTCGAAGCGTGGTTTCGCGACACGTTGAAGCTGTCGAAATGGCTGTACAGCGACGCCATCCTCGCCAGTTTCCTGATCAACCTGCTGGGCTTGATGGTACCGCTGTTCGTGATGCAGACCTACGACCGGGTGGTGCCGAACCAGGCCACTTCAACCTTGTGGGTGCTGTCCATCGGCTTGCTGATCGGCACCGGCTTCGAACTGGCGTTGCGGGTCGTGCGCGCGCACCTGCTGGACACCGCCGGCAAGAAAACCGACGTGATCCTGTCGGCAACGCTGTTCGAGCGCATCACCGGCATGTCGATGAAAGCACGCCCGGCGACCATCGGCGGATTTGCCCAGAGCATCCATGACTTCCAGGGACTGCGTGAATTCCTCACCGCCGTCACCCTGACCAGCCTGATCGACCTGCCGTTCGTCGTACTGATGCTGGTGGTGATCGGCCTGCTCGGTGGCTGGCTGGTGGTGATTCCGTTGCTCGCCTTCCCGATCACCATCGTGTTTGCCATGGTGATCCAGGCGCGCCTGCGTGACACCGTGCAAAAAAGCCTGACCCTCGGCGCCGAGCGCCAGGCGCTGTTGATCGAAACCCTCGGCGGCCTGGAAACCCTCAAGGCCTGCAGCGCCGAAAGCGAACGCCAGCACAAATGGGAAAGCACCCACGGCGCCCTCACCCGCCTCGACAGCCATGCGCGCAACCTCTCGGCGCTGGCCACCAACGGTACGTTGTTCATCCAGCAGTTCTCCGGCATGGCGACCATCGTCGCTGGCGTGTACAGCATCATCGCTGGCAACCTGAGCGTGGGGGCGCTGGTGGCGTCGTACATGCTCGGCAGCCGGGTACTGGCCCCGCTGGGACAGATCGCCGGCCTGATCACCCGCTATCAGCAAGCGCAACTGACCATGAAGAGCACCGACGCGCTGATGAGCCTGCCGCAGGAACGCGACGCCCGCCAGCGCCCGCTGGAACGCACGCAATTGCAAGGCGCACTGGACGTCAGCGGTGTGACCTTCCACTACAACGGCCAGAATGCGCCGGCACTGAACAACATCAGTTTCAGCCTCAAGCCCGGTGAACGGGTGGGCATCATCGGTCGCAGCGGTTCGGGCAAAAGTACCCTGGGGCGGTTGTTGATGGGGTTCTTCGAACCCGGTGAAGGGCAGTTGCTGCTCGATGGCCTGGACCTGCGACAACTCGACGTCGCCGACCTGCGCCAACAGATCGGTTACGTGGCCCATGACCTGCCGCTGCTCGCCGGCAGCCTGCGCGACAACCTGACCCTCGGCGCACGCTACATCAGCGACGCGCGGATGCTGGAAGTGGCCGAGTTGACGGGCGTCACCGACCTGGCCCGCCAACATCCACACGGCTTCGACCGCCCAGTCGGCGAGCGTGGCCAGTTGCTCTCCGGCGGTCAACGCCAGGCCGTGCTGCTGGCTCGGGCTCTGTTGCTCGACCCGCCGATCATGTTGCTCGACGAACCCACCAGCGCCATGGACAACAGCAGCGAGGACATCCTGCGGCAGAAACTTCACGGCCTGGTCCAGGGCAAGACCCTGCTGCTGGTCACGCACCGCACCTCGATGCTCAGTCTGGTGGATCGGCTGGTGGTGCTGGACAACGGGAGGATCGTCGCCGACGGTCCGAAAGAAGCGGTCATCGATGCACTGCGCAAGGGCCGTGTCGGCTCTGCGGCCGTCTAGGAGGCCGCCATGGCATCTTCACAAAGTTCACGCGGTTACTTCGACAGCTTCAGCAAAAGCGCCGAGAGCGAATACATGCCGGAAACCGCCGGCGCTTCGTTGCAGGATTCGCCGCGCTGGTCGCGGATCACCGTCTGGCTCGCCGCGGCGTTGATCATCAGCGCCGTGGTCTGGGCCAAATTCGCGGTGCTGGACGAAGTCACCATGGGCGAAGGCAAGGCGATTCCCTCGAGCAAGGTTCAGGTGATCCAGAACCTGGAGGGCGGCATCGTCACTGAGATCTTCGTTCGCGAAGGGCAAATGGTGAACAAGGGCGACACCCTGCTGCGCCTGGATGACACGCGCTTTCTGTCGAACAAGGGTGAAAGCGAGGCCGACCGCTATGCCTTGACCGCACAGGTCGAGCGCCTGTCGGCGGAGGCCGAGGGTCGGCCGTTCAAGCTGACCCAGGAAGTGATCGACAAGGCGCCGCAGGTGGCCGAGGACGAACGCGCGCTGTACGAGCAGCGCCAGCGTCGCCTGGCCAGTGAACAGCGCACGCTGAGCGAACAACTGCGGCAGAAAACCCAGGAACTGGCGGAGTTTCGCTCCAAGCAGAGTCAATTCAGCTCCAGCCTGGCCCTGCTGCAACAGGAAATGAACATGTCCGCGCCCCTGGTGGGCACCGGCGCGGTGTCGCCGGTGGAAATCCTGCGGCTCAAGCGTAGCGCGGTGGAGATTCGCGGCTCGCTGAATGCCACGACGCTGGCGATTCCCCGTGCCGAAGCGGCCATCGCCGAGATCAAGAGCAAGATCGACGAATCCGAACAGACCTTCCGCTCGGAGGCAGCCAAGGACCTCAACGAAAAACGCACCGACCTGTCGAAAATCACAGCATCGAGCATTGCCATCGATGACCGGGTGAGCCGCACCACCGTGGTGTCGCCGGTGCACGGGATCATCAAGGTGCTGAAGGTCAACACCATCGGCGGCGTGGTCCAGCCGGGCAGCGACATGGTGGAAATCGTCCCCATCGAGGACAACCTGCTGATCGAAGCCAAGGTACGCCCCCAGGACGTGGCCTTCCTGCACCCGGGGCAGAAAGCCATGGTCAAGTTCACGGCCTATGACTACACGATTTACGGCGGCCTGAGCGCCAGACTGGAATTGATCGGCGCCGACACGATCACCGATGACAAGGGCAACAGTTTCTACCTGATCCAGGTGCGCACCGACAAGAATCACCTGGGCGGGGACGTGAAGCCGCTGCTGATCATTCCAGGCATGGTGGCGACGGTGGATATCATCACCGGGGAGAAAAGCGTACTGGATTACCTGTTGAAACCAGTGCTGAAGGCACGGACCGAGGCGATGCGGGAGCGGTAATCTCGGCTGTTCATGCGAGCCTCATCGTGAGCAGGCTCGCTCCCACAGTGTTTTGTAGTGTTTACACGACCTGTGGACAACCGAGATCCCTTGGGAGCGAGCCTGCTCGCGATGAGGCCAGTACAGTCAACACTTATCTGTCCGCATGATTACGCTGAAAAACCTCCTCCCCCATCGCCGCGATCTGCCCCTCGATCAGCGCCTCGAACGGTTTCAGCAACGGCTCGAAACGGGCGGGCGCTTCCAGCACCTGCAACGCCTGCACAACCGCCTCCACCGTCGACAATGCCCCCGGCCCCGGTGCCTTGCGCAGTCGATAGCGCGACACGCCGCCGTCGGCCAGGGTCACCCGAGGGAGCGCCGCCAACAGCGGATTGAGGTGCAGCATCTTGCGCGCCTTGCGCCAGGTGCCATCGGGCACCACCAGCAGCAACGGCTGATCGGTCGAGCGGTAGGGCTGCATTGGCTGCGCCTCGTCGCCGGGAAACAACAATCGCGCCTGATACCCCGGCGGGTTCAACCGCTGCGGCAGGTCCTCGAACACCTCGCCGACGATCAATTCGGCGTTCTTCAATCCCAGCGCAGCCAGCCGCGCGGTGTTCAGTGCATGGTTCACTTCGCTGGGGTGTTGCAACAGCAATACCCGGGTGCGGCTGTCGAGGCTCGGAATCAATGCACACAGGCAATGACTTTGCGGGCGCAGGCAACGCGGGCAGTGGATTCTGGACATCGTTTGCTTTTCCTCAGGCCGCCTGGTTGAGTTGCGCCTTGAGCAGGTCGCGGAACGTCTGGATCAGCGGTTCGCGGCTGCGGCCACGGCGCACGATCATCGAGAACGGCGCCTGGTAACCGAAGGTCGCCGGCAGCAGCACGCGCAAGTCGCCCTTGTCCGCCCAAGCCTGGGCATAGTGCTCCGGCAGGTAGCCGATGTAGGCGCCGGACAGCACCAGAATCAGCTGCGCCTCCATGCTCTCCACCGTCGCCGCGCTGTGCTTGAAACCGTGGCGCGCCAGTTCGGCCTGGCTCCAGTAGCCCCGGCCGACCATGCGTTGCTGGGTAATGACTTGCTCGGGGATACGGCGCTCGGCGAACAGCGGATGGCGGTTGCTGCAATACAGCCAGTGCTGCTCGCGATACAGCGGCATGTACACCAGCCCACTCATGCGCGTGGAGAACGCACCGATGGCCAGGTCGAGGCGGTTGTCCTGCACGCCGAGTTGCAGTTCATACGGGCTCATGACCGAAAGGTGCAGGTGCACCGCCGGGTGTTCCTGACTGTAGGCGCCGATGGCTTCGGCGAACGGCAAGGCCTTGTCGCTGACGGTGGAATCGATCACCCCCAGGTTCAACGTGCCGCGCAACTCGCCCTTCAACGCCGCTGCGTATTGCTCGAAACCCTCGAGTTCGGCGAGCAGGCGCAGGGTTTCCTGATGGAACAGTTCGCCTTTGCTGGTCAGGCTGAAACCGCCCCGCCCGCGATGGCACAGCACCAGGCCAAGGGCGGCTTCGAGCTGACTCATGTAGGTACTGATCGCCGACGTCGAGAGATTGAGCTCCTGCTGGGCGTTGGCGAACCCCTGATGGCGGACCACGCTGACGAAGATGCGCAACAGTTTCAGGTCGGGTAAAGCGTTGGCCATGTCAAAAGCTCCAATGACGAGACGCGCGAAGCTCAAGCCAAGGCAGCCCCCTGTGGGAGCGAGCCTGCTCGCGATAGAGGATGTCCAGCCAACATCCATGTTGAATGACCCACCGCTATCGCGAGCAGGCTCGCTCCCACAAGGTTTGCTCTGGTATCGGGTTTTGCGTATGGCGTGAAGTCTATCCATCTCAGGGTCATTAGTTTAGAAAAATCTGAACTAAGTATTTGCCCGTAGCGATTCTTCCGCTCCCCGGCATTTCGCAGAATCGGCCCACAACGGTGCCCGTGCCTCCGCAGCCGGCGTATCCGCATAAATAAAACAACGACGATGAGGCCCTACCCGTGGACAAGATTCTTCACCAACCACTGGGCGGCAACGAAATGCCGCGCTTCGGCGGCATCGCCACCATGCTCCGACTCCCCCATGTACCGACCGCTGCCGGCCTGGACGCTGCCTTCGTTGGCGTGCCGCTGGACATCGGCACTTCGCTGCGCCCCGGCACCCGTTTCGGGCCACGGGACATCCGCGCCGAATCGGTGATGATCCGCCCGTACAACATGGCCACCGGTGCCGCGCCGTTCGACTCGCTGTCGGTGGCCGACATCGGCGACGTGGCGATCAACACCTTCAACCTGCTGGATGCCGTGCGGATCATCGAAGAATCCTACGACAACATCCTCGAACACGACGTGATCCCGCTGACCCTGGGCGGCGACCACACCATCACCCTGCCGATCCTGCGTGCCATCCACAAGAAGCACGGCAAGGTCGGCCTGGTGCACATCGATGCCCACGCCGACGTCAACGATCACATGTTCGGCGAGAAAATCGCTCACGGCACCACCTTCCGCCGCGCCGTCGAGGAAGGCCTGATCGACCCGGACCGCGTGGTGCAGATCGGCCTGCGTGCCCAGGGCTACACCGCTGACGACTTCAACTGGAGCCGCAACCAGGGCTTCCGCGTGGTCCAGGCCGAAGAGTGCTGGCACAAGTCCCTGGCGCCGCTGATGGCCGAAGTTCGCGAGAAGGTCGGTGGCGGCCCGGTGTACCTGAGTTTCGACATCGACGGCATCGACCCGGCCTGGGCACCTGGCACCGGCACTCCGGAAATCGGCGGCCTGACGACCATTCAGGCCATCGAGATCGTTCGTGGCTGCCAGGGGCTCGACCTGATCGGCTGCGATCTGGTAGAAGTCTCGCCCGCCTACGACACCACCGGCAACACCTCGCTGCTGGCCGCGAACCTGCTGTACGAAATGCTCTGCGTACTGCCCGGCGTCGTCCACCGCTGAGGATCGGCCATGACTGAACGTGATCAGGTTTTGCAAGCGGCCGCCGATCTGGTGGCCGCCTTTGCCCGCAACGATCGCGAGGCCTATTTCGGCGCCTTCAGCGCCGATGCCAGCTTCGTGTTCTACACCCTCGAACAGCCCCTGCTGTCGCGCGATGCCTACCAGGCGTTGTGGGACAGCTGGCGCGCCGAGGATGGCTTCGAAGTGCTGTCGTGCACGTCGAGCAACGCTTTCGTCAGCCTGCAGGGTGACGTGGCGATTTTCATCCATGACGTCGCCACCGAGCTGCGCATGCAAGGGGAGCAACACTTCAGCCAGGAGCGCGAGACGATTGTTTTCAGAAAACAGGCGTCTGGCCAAGAACAACAAGGCCTGTGGCTGGCCTGTCACGAACATTTATCCGCAATGCCGGAAGGGCTGCCAACACCTTAGCCAAACAGGTAACGCTCACACACGATGAGCGCGCCTTTATGATCGGAGCAGATCATGAATAAGAACAACAACGACCAAAGCCTTACGCAGATTGAAACCCACGGGGTCGAACAGATCCCGGACCACGAGCGCACCGCAGGGCCGACGGACTTGTTCCGGATGATCTTCGGCGGCTCGAACACCTTCGCCACCGCCGTGCTCGGCAGTTTCCCGGTGCTGTTCGGCCTGTCTTTTCAGGCCGGCGTGGCGGCCATCGTGCTGGGCGTGCTGCTCGGTTCGCTGATCCTCGCACCGATGGGCCTGTTCGGCCCGCTCAACGGCACCAACAATGCCGTGTCTTCCGGTGCGCACTTCGGCGTGCACGGGCGGATCGTCGGTTCGTTCCTGTCGCTGTTGACTGCGATCGCGTTCTTTTCGCTGTCGGTGTGGAGCTCGGGTGACGCGCTGATCGGAGGTGCCAAACGGCTGATCGGCCTGCCGGAAACCGACCTGACCCTGGGCCTGGCCTACGGACTGTTCGCGATCCTGGTATTGACCGTGTGCATCTACGGCTTCCGCTTCCTGCTGTGGGTCAACAAGATCGCGGTGTGGAGCGCCAGCCTGCTGTTCCTGCTGGGCGTCTTCGCCTTCGCCGGACCTTTCGATGTGAACTACGCCGGCACAGTGAGCCTTGGCCAGCCAGGCTTCTGGGCCGCCTTCATCGGCGCGGCACTGGTGGCGATGAGCAACCCGATTTCCTTCGGCGCGTTCCTCGGCGACTGGTCACGCTACATCCCCCGCGACACCTCCAAGCGCCAGATCATGGCGGCGGTGGTGATCTCGCAGATCGCCACGTTCATCCCGTTCCTGTTCGGCCTCGCGACCGCCACCATCGTGGCGATCAAGGCGCCGGACTACATCGCCGCCAACAACTACGTCGGTGGCCTGCTGGCCGTTTCGCCAAACTGGTTCTTCCTGCCGGTGTGCCTGATTGCGGTGATCGGCGGCATGTCCACCGGCACCACGTCGCTGTATGGCACCGGGCTGGACATGTCCAGCGTGTTCCCCAGAGTGCTGTCGCGGGTCAAGGCCACATTGCTGATCGGGGTGATGTCGATCGCCTTCATCTTCATCGGGCGCTTCGCGGCGAACCTGGTGCAGAGCGTATCGACCTTCGCCGTGTTGATCATCACCTGCACCACCCCGTGGATGGTGATCATGATCATCGGCCTGCTGGTGCGTCGCGGCTTCTACTGCCCCGATGACCTGCAGGTGTTCACCCGCGGCGAGAAAGGCGGTCGCTACTGGTTCGCCCACGGCTGGAACTGGCGCGGGCTGGGGGCCTGGATCCCGAGTGCGCTGGTGGGCCTGTGCTTCGTCAACCTGCCGGGGCAATTCGTCGGTGTGCTCGGCAACCTGGCGGATGGCATCGACATCAGCCTGCCGGTCACCCTGGGCCTGGCTTCGGTGGTGTACCTGGTGCTGTTGAGCCTGTTTCCGGAACCGGCTGCGGTGTTCGGGCCGGATGATGCGCGCAGCGAAGGCGCAACAACGGATACCGCGTTGCGCCAGGTTGCCTGATAGACGCCTTACCTGTGGGAGCGGGCTTGCCCGCGATGACCGCGGCACATCCGACATCGATGTGACTGACCGATCGCTATCGCGAGCAAGCCCGCTCCCACAAAAAGCAGTGCCACAGAACCTCTTTGTTTCACCATAAAAAAGACAATCGGAGACACGCCATCATGGCATTGGATTTATTCGTCGTTCTCATTTATGCCGCTGCGATGCTGGTCCTGGGCTACTTCGGCATGCGCAAGGCCAAGACCAACGAAGAGTTTCTGGTCGCCGGCCGTAACCTCGGTCCGACCTTGTACATGGGCACGATGGCGGCCACCGTTCTGGGCGGCGCCTCCACGGTCGGCACCGTACGCCTGGGCTATGTGCATGGCATCTCCGGTTTCTGGCTGTGCGCCGCACTGGGTTGCGGGATCGTGGCGCTGAACCTGTTTCTTGCCAAGCCGCTGTTGAAACTGAAGATCTACACCGTGACCCAGGTCCTGGAAAAACGCTACAACCCGATGGCCCGCTCCGCCAGCGCGGTGATCATGCTGGCCTACGCGCTGATGATCGGGGTGACCTCGATCCTGGCCATCGGCACCGTGTTGCAAGTGCTGTTCGGCCTGCCGTTCTGGGTGTCGGTGCTGCTCGGGGGTGGCGTGGTGGTGGTCTACTCGGCCATCGGCGGCATGTGGTCGCTGACCCTGACCGACATCGTCCAGTTCATCATCAAGACCGTCGGCCTGATGTTCATCCTCCTGCCAATCTGCCTGTACCGCGTGGGCGGCTGGGACGAACTGGTGACCAAACTGCCGGCGGCGAGCTTCAGCTTCACCACCATCGGTTGGGACACCATCATCACCTACTTCATGATCTACTTCTTCGGCATCCTGATCGGCCAGGACATCTGGCAACGGGTGTTCACGGTCAAGACCGCCAAGGTCGCGCAGTATGCCGGCACCGCCGCCGGTATCTACTGCATCATCTACGGCCTGGCCTGCGCCCTGATCGGCATGGCCGCCCACGTGCTGATCCCGGATCTGGACAACGTCAACAACGCGTTTGCCGCCATCGTCAAACTGTCCCTGCCGGATGGCATCCGTGGCCTGGTGATCGCCGCTGCGCTGGCCGCCATGATGTCCACTGCCAGCGCCGGCCTGCTCGCCGCCGCCACCACCCTGAGTGAAGACCTGCTGCCGAAACTGCGTGGCGGCAAACAGTCGAGCCTGGGACTCAACCGCCTGGTGACCTTGCTGACCGGTGTGGTCGTGCTGGGCATTGCCCTGGTGGTGAACGATGTGATCAGCGCCCTGACCCTGGCCTACAACCTGCTGGTGGGGGGCATGTTGATCCCGTTGATGGGTGCTATCTTCTGGAAACGCGCGACCACCGCCGGCGCCATCGCCAGCATGGGCCTGGGCTTTGCCACGGCCCTGCTGTTCATGGTCACGGACGGGCTGGACGCCAACACCCCGATCTACTACAGCCTGGCTGTTGGCCTGGTGAGTTTTGTGCTGGTGAGCCTGATGTCCCGTCGCCCGGCGGTGGTGGCCAGCGCCATCTGAGCCGGCCTTGACGAAGCTTTCTTCGACGGGTGTGGCGTCGGTTGCCACACCCGTTTTTTTTCGTCTGGAGAAACCCCTTGATGAAAATTGTTTCCCGCGATCAATGGTTCGAGGTCAAGCCCCTCGCCGACGGCATCCGCCTGATTCACGAGCCGTACATCCGCCCCTTCTACCGCTGCAACCTCTGGCACATCCAGGGCCGCGACAAGGACCTGCTGCTCGACAGCGGTTCCGGGCTGGTCAGCCTGCGCGAACAACTGCCCTGGCTCACCGAACGGCCGCTGGTGGCGGTGGCCAGCCATTGCCATTTCGATCACATTGCCGGTCACCACGAATTCGCGGAGCGCCTGGTGCACCCCGCCGAAGCCGAGATCCTCGCGGCACCGGACGGCGAAAATGACTTGAGTCGCGCCTTCGTCGGCGACGACATGTTCGAGGCCCATCCCGATTGCCCGCTGTGCTACGCCGAATACCGGGTCAAGGCCGCCCCGGCCACGGGGACGATCGAGGAAGGCGACGTGCTGGACCTGGGCAATCGCGCACTTCAGGTGCTGCACACACCCGGCCACTCGCCGGGCGGCATCAGCCTCTATGAAGCGGCGACCGAAACCCTGTTCAGCGGCGATATCATCTATGACGGGCCGCTGATCGAAGACGCCTACCACTCAGATCTCGGCGACTACGCCCGCAGCCTGCAACGCTTGCGTGCGCTGCCGATCCGCACGGTGCACGGAGGGCATTTCGGCAGTTTTTCCGGGGAACATCTGCGCAACATGATTGACCAGTGGCAGCGCTCGCATGACTGAAGCCTGCTGTACTCAAAGCGGGCCACACCTGTTACGCCCTTGAAGAACTCTCATGAAAAGAGCTGCCGTGCGTGCCGCCGTGCATCGCTTCATCAGCCGTCTGCTGGAAGACCAGGAGGACTTCGACGATGACGCCAGTCTGGTGGAGTTGGGTCTGGAAAAAGCGGATATAGAAGACCTGATCTTCCATCTGGAAGATGAACTGGGGCTGACGGCGTTTACCGCCGAAGAAGACCAGATGCTCAGGAACGCCAGGACGGCGAATGATTTGAGCCGGTTTTTGCTTGCCATTGCGCGGCACTGAACCTGCCAATGCCGGGAGGAACCGCGAGTCGGGCACCCGGATGGACAGCCATGCGGTGGCCGCGGCGGCTAGCGCATGGCGGCTTGAACGCGATTACCGGCGGCGTTGCTGGCGTCGACGCTGCTCGTCGTCCGTACGAATAGGCACAGGTTGCAAAGGCGGTTCGATCAGACCCAGCGCAACACCGAGGTCGTGCAGCCAGTTTTGAATTTTCTCTTTCATGGTGCCCCCTTCAGGGTAATGCTCGGTGGCTGAAATTCTGTAGCCCCTTCGCACTGATAATAGTCCGAAGTCCTACGCAATGCTCAGCAAAATCCGCAAGGATCTGTTACTGAATTGATCCAAATACCTGACCGTTAGTTCAAGCCGTTGCCTGCGCGGGCATCGCGGTCGACGGAAAATCCATCTGCTGCTGCTCGATCCAGGCATTCAGGTTCGCCCCGACCATGCCCTTGCGCCACATCAGCCAGGTGGTGGCACTGGCGAACGGCTCGGCCAGCGGGTGCACCGCGACGCTTTCGCGTCCTGGCAGGCTGGCGAGCATCGACTCCGCCATCAACGCCACCCCGGAACCGGCAATCACGCAGGCAAGCATCCCCTGGTAGGACTCGATCTCCATCGCCCGCCCCATGGTTGCATGGGCATGCGCAAACCAGGCTTCCAGGCGCATCCGGTACGAGCAGCCCTGGCGAAAGGTGAACACCGCACGCCCCTGCACATCCAGCGCACTACGTACCGGCGGGTGGTCGGCCTCGCTGATCAGCACCAGGCGTTCATCGCACAAAGGCACACCGTCGAGCCCTGCCAGCTCCAGCGGACCGTCCACCAGAGCCGCATCCAGGCGGCCGGTGAGCAGCCCCTCCAGCAGTTCACCGCTGGGCGCGGCCTGCACTTGCAGGTTCACGGCCGGGTAGGTGCGGTGATAGCGCGCCAACAACCTCGGCAGGTGGATAGCGGCGGTGCTGTACATCGTCCCCAGCACGAAATCCCCCGCCGGCTGCCCGCCCTGCACCGCCGCTTGCGCCTGGTCGCGCAGGCTGAACAATTTGGCGGTGTAGTCCAGCAGGACTTTTCCCGCAGGTGACAGCTGCAAGCGCTGACGCTCGCGAACGAAGAGTTCCACGCCCAACTGCTCTTCGAGCTGTTTAAGCCGGGTCGACAGGTTCGACGGCACCCGGTGCAGACGCTCGGCGGCACGGGTCACCGACCCCTCCTCGGCCACTGCCTGGAAAATCCGCAACTGGCTGAATTCCACGTCATTCTCCAAATCAGAACAAGTTACTCACTATTATTCATTTTTAAAGAAAGTCAATCAGTCCTAGCCTGACGGTCATTGATCTCTTGCCGGAACCCAGACCATGTCGCCTCTGATTCGCTTACTCGCCAGCTTCATCGCCCTCATGATGGCCATGGGTATCGGGCGATTCGCCCTCACCCCGCAAATGCCGCACCTGCTCAGCGAAGGTCAGATCGACCTGACCGCCGCCGGCCTGATTGCCGCCGCCAACTACCTGGGCTATTTCGTGGGGGCCGTGGACGCGATGTTCTCCCGTCGCCCCGAACAAGTACGGCAGCGGTTGCTCGGCGGGTTGTGGCTGTGTGTGGTACTGACCCTCGCGTCGTTCTGGGCCAACGGTTTCTGGTCGCACCTGGTGTTGCGCTTCGGCACGGGTGTGGCGAGCGCCTGGGTGCTGGTGATGATCACCGCACTGAGCCAGCCACTCGCCGCTGCAGCCGGCCGGCCACGACTGGGTGCGCTGGTGTTCGCCGGACCGGGCCTGGGGATTTTCCTCACGGGGTTGCTGGCGCTGGGCTCGCACCTGCTGGGGCAGACATCCGCCACTCTCTGGCTGGTGTATGCGGTGGTCGCCCTGGTGATGTTGCTGATGGTCCTGCCGTTCCTGCCACAACCGGCGCCCGCTGTTGCGGCCGCGCCCAACGCCACGCATTCGGGCAATCGGGGCATCGGTCGCCTGGGTGTGATCTACGGCTTGTACGGCCTGGGCTACATCATCCCGGCCACGTTCCTTTCGCAAATGGCCAACGCGCAATTCCACGGGCAATGGCAAGCCGATCTGTTCTGGCCATGCTTTGGCCTGGCGTCCGCGCTCGGCGTGGTGCTGGTCAGTCTTCGTAGACATAACCCGAATGCCACGCGTCATTGGTTGACGGCGACGTTGTGGTTGCAGGCGGCCGGTGTGTTTGCCTGCCTGTTGGGCAGCGGCGTCGGCCTGGCGCTGGGAGTGCTGCTGTGTGGTACGCCGTTCCTGGCCTGCATGCAGCTGGTGATGCAACGCTCGCGGGAGCAGGCCCCCCACGCCACCCAGCGCAATGCCGGTCTGCTGACCGCCTGTTTCGCCGTTGGCCAGCTCGCCGGCCCGCTGCTCGCCGCTTCGAGCAGCCATTTCAGCGGCGGATTGCAACCCGCCTTGATCGTGGCGGGCAGCGGCCTGCTCATTGCAGGTGGCTTGTCGTTCAGCCCGACCAGGGCCGGGCGCGGCCTTTGCGCCGGCGGAGCCACCACGCAGCAACGCTGAGCGCCCGACAAACGCACGAAGCGGCCCGCTGGGGCCGCTTCAAGGTCAGCTCAGCTCGATGCGATCCGCGTGAATGACGATCTGGCCATTTTTGTACAACGCACCGATGGCCTTCTTGAAGTTACCCTTGCTGACGCCGAACAGGCTGCTGATCAACGCGGGATCGCTCTTGTCACTGACGGCCAGGGTGCCGTTGTTTTCACGTAACTTGGCGAGGATCTTCGAGTTGAGGCTGGTGGCCGCTTCCTGGCCGACCGGTTGCAGGCTCAGGCTGATCTTGCCGTCGGCGCGGACTTCCTTGATAAAGCCCTTCTCCTGTTTGCCGGCGCGCATGAACTTGAAGATTTCGTTCTTGTGGATCAGGCCCCAGTGCTTGTTGTTGATGATTGCCTTGAACCCCATGTCGGTGGCTTCGGCAACCAGCAGATCAACTTCCTGGCCAGGCGCGTAGTTGGCCGGCGTCTTGTCCAGGTAGCGGTCCAGGCGAGCCGTGGCGGTGATGCGGCGGGTGTGTTTGTCGAGGTAGACATGCACCACCACATACTCGCCAGCGGTCATCTGGCGCTTTTCTTCGGAATAAGGCAGCAACAGATCCTTGGGCAATCCCCAATCCAGGAAAATACCGATGCTGTTGACTTCAACAACTTTCAAACTGGCAAATTCACCCACTTGAACTTTCGGCTTTTCGGTCGTTGCGATAAGTTTGTCATCGCTGTCCAGATAAACGAAAACATTGAGCCAGTCTTCATCTTCGCTGGGAATATCTTTTGGAATATAACGATTGGGCAAAAGAATCTCGCCATCCGCGCCACCGTCCAGATATAAACCGAAGTTAGTGTGTTTAACCACTTGCAAACTGTTGTAACGCCCGACTAAAGCCATTTCCAATACCCTCATTGCGTGGGCGGCATTCTACCTGTTTTTGCCGGCTGCGCCCGGCGCCCGCCCCCGCGGACCGAGAAAAGGTACGGAAAACCCTGATTTTCCTGTAATTCTCAGCCACATCTGGCCATTCGTCAGGCCGCCGTGACAACCGGCGCCCCCAGAGACCGGCGAAAAAATCATTTAACCCTGCTGATGTTCGTATTTAAAACAGCAGCTTACGGAGCTGTTTCGGCGATAACTTGCGATTGATTCGCGGACGCCCCTGTCCGTATCAGGGGATATTTACCAAGCAATTACCCGCTCGTTCCTGTACGATGACTGGCCAAATTGATTTTCTACAGGTAATTGGCCGCCATGCGCGTAAAAGCATCCAACAGCAAAGCAAAGCCAGCTCCAGCCGTTGAAACCAGCGAATCGATCAACGACCAGATTGCTGCTTTCCTCAAGTCCGGTGGCCAGATCCAGCAAATTGCCAAAGGCGTGAGCGGCCAGACCTTCGGCCCTTCCAAGCAGATCACCCTGGGCAAGAAATAATCCCCGCATCACCCGGTCCCTGAGCGCTTTGAGATTCGAAGCGCTTGGACTGACCTCCTCCTGTCGTACCCTTCAAAATTGCAGAAAATCGACGAACGGCCCTCGACGCCGGACATTCGTCGGTATGCTTGCACGCGTCTAGATCAAGCCTTTCATTGATTTTTCGTTTCTGCTCCTCGCGGTCATGGAGTGACGCATGCTCAAGCCCTCTCTTTTACTGCTCACGAGCCTGTTGTGGTGTTCGGTGGCCAGTGCGCAGATTTTCCAGCGTGAACTGGGGGACTTCGACCTCAAGCTCGGCACCACGCCCAGCCGCAGCATGGCCCAGGGTCTGGTCAAACCTTCGGCCACCGGCTCCTTTCACGGTGGCCTCGACCTCAGCCACGACAGCGGTTTCTACGTCGGCCAGTGGTCACCGAGCATGGGCTTGAGTCCGGGAAAAACCCTTGAAGTCGATTCCTACATGGGTTTTAAACAACCCTTCGATCAAACCCTGGGGTATGAAGTCGGGATGATTCATTACAGCTACCCGAGGGTGCAGACCCCCGATTCCCAACAACTCTTTGGCGGCCTGACATTGTTGGGCAGCCGATTCGGCGCCGCCTTCAGCAACGACCCGGACAAACAGAACAGCACCCTGTTCGCCGACCTGGGTGGCAATCAGCCGTTCGGCATCGGGATCAGCATGAAATACACCACCCACCAGCTCAACACTCCCGTCTCGGTGGATGGAGGCTACGTGGGCAGTTTCACCGATTGGTCGCTGAAATTGTCCCGACCGTTCATGGGCATCGACCTGGACCTGATCTACAGCGACTCCAGCCTCAGTGGCAGCGATTGCTCGGCCTACTCGGGGCGTAACGGTCAGTGCGACGGGCTGGTCACCCTCAAGGCCGAACGCGCGTTCTATTGATCGGCTGAACTGGCAGGCCCATCCTGCGTTCACATGAGAACCCAGGCTTTCGCAAGGACTCGCCCATGTCGCGCTGGTTGAAGTGTCTCGCCGTTGTCATCACCCTCAGTCTCGCCCTCGGTGCCTGCAGCCGGGTAGGCCTGGCCTATCGCAACCTCGACGTGATCATTCCCTGGACGCTCAGCGATTACCTGGACATGAACGGCGAACAGAAAGGCTGGTTCAACGAGCGCCTCAAGGAACACCTCACCTGGCACTGCACCACGCAACTGCCAGGCTACCTCGACTGGCTGGACCGCCTGCAGGGAATGGTCGCGAGCAACCAGGTCACGGACGCCGCCCTGCAAGCCCGTACCCAGGAAGCCAAGCAGGCGATAGCCCAGACCGCACGCGAGATCACGCCGTCGGCCATCGAGCTGTTGCAGGGGCTGAACGACCGGCAAGTCGCAGAGATGAACGAGGCCTTTGCCAAGGACCTGCGCAAGCGCCAGCAGGAATACCTCGAGCCTTCGCTCGACCAGCAGATCAAGGAACGCAGCGAACGCATGGAAAAACGCCTGAATGACTGGCTCGGGCCTATCAGCCCGACCCAGCAGCAGCGCGTTGTCAGTTGGTCGACCGCCCTGGGCGACCAGAACACCCAATGGATCGCCAACCGTGCCCATTGGCAGAAGCAGTTCAGCGCAGCCGTTGCACAACGCCAGAGTCCCGAATTCCCACAGAGAATCGAGACGCTTCTGGTGAATCGCGAGAGTTTATGGACGCAGGACTACCGCAAGGCTTACGCCAACACCGAAGCCCAGGCGCGCAGCCTGATTGTGGACCTGATGGCGCAAAGTACGCCGGCCCAGCGCCAGCGCTTGCAGAAGAAGATCGATGGGGTGCGCAAGGACTTCAATGATCTGAAGTGCCTGAAATCGGCCCAACGCTGAGAGCAAAGCCCCCCGTGCTGGAGCCAAGCCACTCGCGATAGCGCGTGTGCAGCCAACCTTGATGTTGGCCGGATACTCTCATCGCGAGCGGGCTCGCTCTTACAATGGACTCAACGATTCCAGGTGCATCAGGCAATCTGCGCCTTCGACGCCAGCTCATCAAACGTCACCTCATCCAGCGCATCGTCCTGCTCATCCAGCACCTGCCGCGGATGGTCATTGCCAGGGATACTGCTGTCGATCAGGCTCAACAACCTTGAACCGCGCATCGTCAGAATGTAGTTCGACCCCGTGCCGCCCTCTTCTTCGGGCCGAGGTTCGATGTAGCCGCGCTCGAGCAACAACTTTTCGTATTCACCCGCCACCGCTTTCAGATGATCCAGGTTTTCAGTCTGCTCACCCTCCGACGCTTTCTCCGCCGCGTACTGTTCGGCATAGGGCCGTGGCGTGAAGCTGGCTGCGCCGTTCTGCACTTCGTGCAGCAGGCGCTCAATCAAATCCCAGTTATAAGTCGTCATCCTGTTCAACCTCCAAAGCCCGTGAGTGTGATGGCCTTCATTGGTTGTGACCGGCTGCCGGGCCAGCCGTTCAGCCAGGTTTTTTGCCACGACCGACCGGCGGTATGTCGATCCTGGTGCGGGCCGAACGACTAGGCTGTGTCAGTCACCTCCCAGCGTTGCGCAGGAGTCAACCCGATGAACATTCAGAACCACCCGGTCGTGTCGCGAGAAGAATGGCTCGCGGCCCGCAAACAGCACCTGGCCCACGAAAAGGCCTTCACCCGGGAACGCGATAAACTCAGCGCCGAGCGGCGCGCCCTGCCCTGGGTGAAGATCGACAAGGACTATCGCTTTCAGGGCCCCCATGGCGAGCTGAAACTGGCCGACCTGTTCGGCGGTCGCAGTCAATTGGTCATCTACCACTTCATGTTTGCCGACGGCTGGGAGGAAGGCTGCCCAGGCTGCTCATTCCTGTCCGACCACATCGACGGTGCCAACCAGCACCTGGCCCATCATGACGTCGCTGTCGTGGCGGTTTCCCACGCACCATTGGCTGAATTCCAGGCGTTCAGACAGCGCATGGGCTGGAAATTCGATTGGGTGTCGTCAGCAGGCTGTGATTTCAACTACGACTTTGGCGTCTCGGCCCGCGCGGAAGATGTCGCCGCTGGCAAAGCCACGTACAACTACGAAAAGTCCGACGGTGCCGAAGAGGAGCTTCCCGGTCTGAGCGTGTTTTATCGCAGTGAAGCAGGCGAGATCTTCCACACCTACTCCACTTACGCCCGCGGCCTCGACCTGCTGGTCGGCGCCTACAACTTCCTCGACCTGACGCCCAAAGGCCGCAATGAAGAACAAATCATGGAATGGGTACGGCATCACGATCGCTATGAAGACAAGACCGCCTCGAGCTGTTGTCACAGCGGGTAATCCAGGCAAACGGCGGAACTTTCGTGGCCCGGGCGCCCTCAACCGATTGACCGCCCAAACGGAATCGAGGCCACGCCATGAAAAGCCTGCTGAACATCACCCTCGCCACCGCACTCGCCTGCGCCCTGCCCGCCTGGGCCTGCACGCCCGAGGAAGCCACTGCCAAGCGCGAACAGCTCGCCCGTGAAGTCACCAAGCTCACCGAGCAGAATCCGGCCAAGGCCAAGGAGATCAACGACGAGCTGCAGAAGATGGACCTGGGCACGGCCAGTGCGGACCTGCCGGACAAATGCCAATTGATCGACCAGCGCCTGAAAGAATTGGGGTCGGCGGAAAAGAAAGCCGAGAGTTGATCGCTTCAAGCGAATTGCACGCCAAAAAAAACCGGACGTCTGTCCGGTTTTTTTAGGCGCGGGTGCGGGGCTTACTCAGCCGCCGGAGCCTGCGGTTTGCGACGCTTGAGCGGTGCCATGCCGTCCTTGCTGACCAGCGACGGCACTTCGGCCTTCGGACGGTTGGCGCTCTTGCGCTTGGTCGGAGTCTTGGCGGCCACTTTTTTCTTGTCGCCCTTGGCGTCGGTCTTTTTCTTCTTCACGCCGACGGCTTTGCCCGAGGCCTTGACCTTTTTCGGCCCGCCGTAGGTGCCTTTGACTTCTTTGATGGTGCGGCGCTCGAAGCTCTGCTTGAGGTAGCGCTCGATGCTCGACATCAGGTTCCAGTCGCCATGGCAGATCAGCGAGATCGCCAGGCCATCGTTGCCGGCGCGACCGGTGCGACCGATGCGGTGAACGTATTCGTCGCCGCTGCGTGGCATGTCGAAGTTGATCACCAGGTCCAGGCCGTCCACATCCAGACCGCGCGCGGCAACGTCGGTGGCGACGAGGATTTTCACGCCGCCCTGCTTCAGGCGATCGATGGCCAGCTTGCGGTCCTTCTGGTCTTTTTCACCGTGCAGGACGAACGCCTTGTACTCCTGCGCCACCAGGCGACCGTAGATGCGGTCGGCCATGGCCCGGGTATTGGTGAAGATAATGGCCTTCTGGTAGGTCTCGTTGGCCAGCAACCAGTTCACGATCTGCTCTTTGTGCTGATTGTGGTCAGCGGTGATGATCTGCTGGCGGGTGGTTTCGTTCAGTTGGCTGACCGCGTTGAGCTGCAGGTGCTCAGGGTTGTTCAGGACCTTGGCGACCATCTCGCGCAACCCCGAACCCCCGGTGGTGGCGGAGAACAGCATGGTTTGCTGGCGGTTGGCGCATTCGTCCACCAGACGCTGTACATCATCGGCGAAGCCCATGTCGAGCATGCGGTCGGCTTCGTCGAGGACCAGCACCTCGACTTCTTTCAAGTCGAGGTTGCCGGCGTTCAACTGCTCGATCATCCGCCCCGGCGTGCCGATCAGGATGTCCGGCACCTTGCGCAGCATCGCGGCCTGGACCTTGAAGTCTTCACCGCCGGTGATCAGGCCGGACTTGATGAACGTGAACTGGGAAAAGCGTTCGACTTCCTTCAAGGTCTGCTGGGCCAGTTCACGGGTCGGCAGCAAGATCAGGGTCTTGATGCTGACACGGACTTTCGCCGGGCCGATCAGACGGTTGAGGATGGGCAAGACGAAAGCCGCGGTTTTGCCGCTGCCGGTTTGCGCCGTCACCCGCAGGTCACGCCCCTGGAGCGCGAGCGGAATAGCCGCTGCTTGCACAGGCGTAGGCTCGACAAATTTAAGCTCGGCCACGGCTTTGAGCAGGCGTTCGTGCAGGGCGAATTCGGAAAACACGGGTGCTACCTCGAAGAAATGCAAAAAATCAGCGGTATAGGTTACCGGTTTCGGGCGCGTAGGCCGAGTTTCTTTATGCAATCGGCGGCAAACAGTGGCTTTTGTGTATCGTCCATTGTCTTCAAATGTCATCCCACGCGTCTTAAATGCTCTAATCGCTCGACGCGTCCTACAGAAGAACCGGTTTTACTTATGGATATTCAACAGCTCTGGATCAACCTGCAAGACCTGTGGGGAGCGCTCGACCATCACCCTCTCCTGCGTTCCAGCCTCGGCCTGCTGACATTGCTGGTGGTGGCGCTGGCCCTCGGACGAGTGGCGCGCTACCTGATTCTGCACGCGACCAAAATGCTCGGCCGTCAACCGGCACTGCACTGGATCAACGACTTCCGGCAGAACAAGGTGTTTCATCGCCTGGCACAGATGACCCCGCCGCTGTTGATCCAGTTCGGCCTGCACCTGGTGCCGGAACTGGGCAAGACCAGCCTGCTGTTCCTCGGCAACGTCGCGCTGGCGTTCACCATCCTGTTCATGCTGCTGGCCGTCAGCGCCCTGCTCAATGCGCTGCTGGACATCTACGCCCGCACCGAACACGCCCGGACCCGCTCGATCAAAGGCTACGTGCAACTGACGAAAATGGTCCTGTACGTCTTCGGTGCGATCATCATCGTCGCCACCCTGATCGATCGTTCGCCCCTGTTGTTGCTGTCGGGTCTGGGTGCCATGTCGGCGGTGATCCTGTTGGTCTACAAGGACACGCTGCTGTCGTTCGTCGCCAGCGTGCAACTGACCAGCAACGATATGTTGCGGGTCGGCGACTGGATCGAGATGCCTCAGGTGGGTGCCGACGGCGACGTGGTGGACATCACGTTGCACACCGTCAAGGTGCAGAACTTCGACAAGACCATCGTCTCCATCCCCACCTGGCGCCTGATGTCCGAGTCGTTCAGGAACTGGCGCGGCATGCAGCAATCCGGTGGTCGCCGGATCAAACGAAGCCTGTTCATCGATGCCAGCGGTGTGCGCTTCATCCGCGATGACGAAGAGCAGAAGCTGGCCCAGGTGCACCTGCTGACCGACTACATCAGTCGCAAACAGGCCGAACTCAAGGCCTGGAACGAAGCCCAGGGCAATGTGGCGGCGATGTCGGCCAACCGTCGACGGATGACCAACATCGGCACCTTTCGCGCCTATGCGCTGGCTTATCTGAAAAGCCATCCGGAGGTCCAGCCGAACATGACCTGCATGGTGCGGCAGATGCAGACCACGGCCCAGGGCATACCCCTTGAGATTTACTGCTTCACCCGGACCACGGTGTGGGCCGATTACGAGCGGATCCAGGGGGATATTTTCGATTACTTGCTGGCGGTGCTGCCGGAGTTTGGCTTGAGTCTGTATCAGCAACCCAGTGGCGGGGATCTCCGGGCCGGGTTGCTACCGGCGGTGCTGGGTGCCAGTCATATCCCGCAAGCCGAAAAACACATCATGTAAGAACGAAGTCCCTGTGGGAGTGGGCGTGCTCCCACAGCTATCAATGGGCAACGACAGGACGACGTACACCCAGCCGGCTGATCCACACCGCCGCCAGAATCACCGACCCGCCCAACAGCAATCGCCCCAGTTCCTCATGCTGATTCCAGATCAGCAAATTGAGCAGCAGCCCCACGGGCACGTGCAGGTTGTTCATCACCGCCAGCGTGCCGCCATTGACCAGGCACGCGCCCTTGTTCCACCAGTACAACCCCAGTGCGGTCGAAACCAGGCCAAGGAATACCAGCACGCCCCATTGCAGCGGCGCTTCGGGCAGGAAGTTCTGTTTGCCGAACAGCAGAAACGCCGGCAAGGCCACCGCCAGTGCCCCCAGGTAGAAGTAACCGAAGCGCCGGTAATGCGGCAGGTCGCTCGGATGCCGCGCCACCAGATGCTTGTAGAGCACTTGCCCGGCGGCGTAGGTGAAATTGGCCAGTTGCAGCAGCAGGAACCCCATGAAGAAATCCGGGTTGATGCGGTCATAGCGAATCACCGCCGCCCCCATCACTGCCACCAGTGCGGCGACCAGGGCCCAGGGATTGAAACGCCGGTTCAGTGCGTCTTCGATCAAGGTCACATGCAGCGGCGTAAGAATGGTGAACAGCAGCACTTCGGGCACGGTCAGCACCCGGAAGCTGAGGTACAGGCAGACGTAGGTCACGCCAAACTGCAACGCGCCGATCAGCAGCATGCCGCGCATGAACGCCGGCTCCACCGAGCGCCAGCGTGTCAGGGGAATGAACACCAGCCCCGCCAGCAAAACCCGCACCAGCACCGCAAAGTAACTGTCGACATGACCGGCCAGGTATTCGCCGATCAGACTGAAGGAAAACGCCTGGATCAGCGTGACAAAAAGTAGATAGCCCATGTTCGCCTCGTTTGGAATGGCGGCGACGATAGCGGTTTTTATCAAGGATCGCGAGAACACCTGGAACACTGTGGGAGCGAGCCTGCTCGCGATAGCGTTATGTCAGAAATGAAGGGCGACTGGCACAGCACAATCGCGAGCAGGCTCGCTCCCACAGGAGGCATCGGTAAATCGGCAAATCCCAGGCAAAAAAAAGCCCGATCTCGCTAATGCGTACAATCGGGCGGCAGCACTCAGGAGCAACAAGTGCAAAGGGAGGTTCGATGCGCGTGAAACCTTGAAGGGGATTCGCCAGACCATTTGACCCTCAAGGGATTATCTGGCGATTAAAGCTCAAGCCACCTGGGCGAGTTTGGCGTTGGCCTGGTTCAGGCCCTTCTCCTGGAAGTCACCGCCCAGGTTCATGCCTTCGGCATGGATGAAGGTCACGTCGTGGATGCCGATGAAACCCATGACCTGACGCAGGTACGGTTCCTGATGGTCCGCCGGGCCACCGGCGTAGATCCCGCCGCGAGCCGTCAACACGTAGGCACGCTTGCCGCTGAGCAGGCCTTGCGGGCCGGTGTCGGTGTACTTGAAGGTCACGCCGGCACGCAGCACATGGTCGAGCCAGGCCTTCAGGGTGCTCGGGATGGCGAAGTTGTACATCGGTGCGGCCAGGACCAGTACATCGGCGGCCAACACTTCATCGGTCAGTTGGTTGGAACGCTCCAGGGATGCCTGTTCGATCTCGCCGCGCAGCTCGGCGGATTTCATCCAGCCGCCCAGCAGGTTGATGTCCAGGTGCGGCACCGGGTTGACGGCCAGGTCACGGACGGTGATCTGGTCTTGCGGATGCGCGGCTTTCCACTGGCTGATGAAGGTCTGGGTCAGTTGACGCGAAACCGAGTCTTGCTGACGTGCGCTGCTTTCGATGATCAGAACGCGGGACATGGGATGTAGCCTCCATCTGAGAATGCTGTAAGTCGATGGAGTGAAGGTTAAACAGAGTCATATCGATGAAAAAGCGCAAATAACTGCTACAACCCATCAATAAATTCGTTTATAAGCTGAGCATGCCCTGTGGGAGGCAACCGGCTCCCACAGGACCCGAGGCTATTTCGGGGTACAGGTCAGCTTGATGCGCATCTTGATGATGGAGCGGTTGAACTTGGCGGTCGCGGTCTTGTGTTTGCCGGCAGCCACTTCGATGTTGCGGGTGCGTGGCGCCTCCGGACCATTATTGAAGACGACCTTGCACGATGCATCGGTGGTGCCG
Source organism: Pseudomonas sp. IT-P12 (assembly GCF_949767465.1). NCBI lineage: Bacteria > Pseudomonadati > Pseudomonadota > Gammaproteobacteria > Pseudomonadales > Pseudomonadaceae > Pseudomonas > Pseudomonas sp. IT-P12. The sequence goes on from NZ_CATKPY010000021.1 coordinate 999,892, forward strand.
TAGTTGTTCACCTGGATAGAGGCAATGTCGGTATCCGTGTCGTTGGCGTTGTAGTCGATGCTCAGGCCGTTCAGCTGTTTTTGCACATCGATCGGGTAGGCAAACGCCGTCAATGGCAACAACGCCAGGACCAGACAACACAATTTTTTCATTCGGCAGTCTCCAATAGGGACCGCCAGCTTAGGACAAGAGGAGCTCAACATGAAAGCGCCCCGCGTGACCCTTGATCAATGGCGAACGCTGCAGGCCGTGGTCGACCACGGCGGCTTCGCCCAGGCCGCCGAAGCGCTGCACCGCTCGCAATCGTCAGTCAGCTACACCGTGGCACGCATGCAGGACCAGCTCGGCGTGCCGTTGCTGCGGATCGACGGCCGCAAGGCCGTGTTGACCGAAGCCGGCGGCGTGCTGCTGCGCCGTTCCCGGCAACTGGTGAAACAGGCCAGCCAGCTGGAAGACCTCGCGCACCACATGGAGCAAGGCTGGGAGGCGGAGGTGCGGCTGGTGGTGGACGCCGCCTACCCGAGCGCCCGCCTCGTCCGCGCCTTGACCGCGTTCATGCCGCAAAGCCGTGGCTGCCGCGTGCGCCTGCGCGAGGAAGTGTTGTCGGGTGTGGAAGAGGTCCTGCTCGAAGGCGTGGCCGACCTGGCGATCACCGGCTTCAGCATTCCGGGCTACCTGGGCACGGAATTGAGTGACGTCGAGTTCGTCGCCGTAGCCCACCCCGAGCACGCCCTGCACCGTTTGAACCGCGAGCTGAACTTCCAGGACCTGGAAAGCCAGATGCAAGTGGTGATCCGCGACTCCGGCCGCCAGCAGCCTCGGGATGTCGGCTGGCTCGGCGCCGAGCAACGCTGGACGGTCGGCAGCCTGGCCACGGCGGCGACGTTCGTCAGCAGCGGACTGGGTTTTGCCTGGTTGCCCCGGCACATGATCGAGCGGGAACTCAGGGAAGGTTCGCTCAAGCTGCTACCGTTGGATAAGGGCGGCAGCCGCAATCCGAGCTTCTACCTGTATTCGAACAAGGACAAACCGCTGGGGCCGGCGACGCAAATCCTCATCGACCTGCTGCGCAACTTCGACACCGCGCCGCTGGACGCACCGTTCGCCGCCCCCGAACAAGCCTGACACGGAGTGAACCGATGGCCTATTTCGAACATGAAGGTTGCCACCTGCACTACGAGGAATATGGCCACGGCGAACCGCTGCTGCTGGTCCACGGCCTGGGTTCCAGCACCCTGGACTGGGAAATGCAGATCCCGGCACTGTCCGCCCGCTATAGGGTGATCGTGCCCGATGTACGCGGCCACGGACGCTCGGACAAACCCCGCGAGCGCTACAGCATCGCCGGATTCAGTGCCGACCTGATCGCCCTGATCGAGCATTTGAACCTGGGCCCGGTGCATTATGTGGGCCTGTCCATGGGCGGCATGATCGGTTTTCAACTGGCGGTGGACCAACCGCAATTGCTCAAGAGCCTGTGCATCGTCAACAGCGCGCCACAGGTCAAGCTGCGCAGCCGCAACGACTACTGGCAGTGGTTCAAGCGCTGGAGTCTGATGCGGGTGCTGAGCCTGGGCACCATCGGCCGGACCCTGGGAGCCAAGCTTTTCCCGAAACCGGACCAGGCCCGGTTACGTGAAAAGATGGCCGAACGCTGGGCAAAAAACGACAAACGTGCTTATCTCGCCAGCTTCGACGCCATCGTTGGCTGGGGTGTTCAGGAACGACTGTCCAGGGTGTCCTGTCCAACCCTCATCGTCAGCGCCGACCGTGACTACACACCGGTCTCGCTGAAGGAGACGTACGTCAAACTGCTGCCCGATGCGCGGCTGGTGGTGATCGCCGATTCACGCCACGCCACCCCGCTGGATCAACCGCAACGTTTCAATCAAACCCTGCTCGAGTTTCTCACCGCAGTCGACACCACTTCACTCAGGATCACTGACCCATGCTGAAAAAAATCGTCCTCGTCGCCGGCTCCGTTCTGTTTGCCGCCAACCTGATGGCCGCCACGCCTGCCAAGGCGCCACACGTGCTGCTGGACACCACCAATGGCCAGATCGAAATCGAACTGGACCCGGTCAAGGCACCGATCAGTACCAAGAACTTCCTTGAATACGTCGACAGCGGCTTCTACAACAACACGATTTTCCACCGTGTGATTCCGGGCTTCATGGTCCAGGGCGGCGGTTTCACCCAGCAGATGCAGCAGAAGGACACCAAGGCGCCGATCCAGAACGAGTCGAAAAACGGCCTGCATAACGTGCGTGGCACGCTGTCCATGGCCCGCACCTCGAACCCGAACTCGGCCACCAGTCAGTTCTTCATCAACGTCAAGGACAACGATTTCCTCGACCAGGGTGATGGCTACGCGGTGTTCGGCAAAGTCGTGAAGGGCATGGACGTCGTCGACATCATCGTCAACTCGCCAACCACCGTCCGTGGTGGCATGAAGGATGTGCCTGCCGACCCTGTGTTCATCAAGTCGGCCAAGCGCATCGACTGAGAACCACGCGCACAGGGATGTAGAGCCGGCGCCGGTCACGGCGCCGCTCTCAGCGTTTGAAGAAGAGCCCGTTAGCGGGCGGAGAAGCAATGCTTTATCGCCGTTTTGAACAACTGATCGATGTCTTCCGTGACGCTCCGACGGCGGCGCCGCCGGACCGTGTTTTCCCCTTCTACACCTATTACCTGAAGCAGGTCTGGCCGAGCTTTGCCGCCCTGCTGACCGTTGGCCTGTTCGGTGCGCTGATCGAAGTGGCGCTATTCAGCTACCTGAGCCGTATCATCGACCTGGCCCAGGGCACGCCCAACGTCAACTTCTTCAAGGACCACGGCCTCGAGCTGGCCTGGATGGCCGTGGTGGCGCTGGTCCTGCGCCCGGTGTTCGTGGGCCTGCATGACCTGCTGGTGCACCAGACGCTGAGCCCGAGCATGACCAGCCTGATCCGCTGGCAGAACCACAGCTACGTGCTCAAACAGAGCCTGAACTTCTTCCAGAACGACTTCGCCGGGCGCATCGCCCAACGCATCATGCAGACTGGCAACTCCCTGCGCGATTCCGCCGTGCAGGCGGTGGACGCCCTCTGGCACGTGTTGATCTACGCGATCAGTTCGCTGGTGCTGTTCGCCGAAGCCGACTGGCGCCTGATGATTCCGTTGTTGAGCTGGATCGCCGCCTACATAGGCGCGCTCTACTACTTTGTGCCCCGGGTCAAGGAGCGCTCGGTGGTGTCCTCGGATGCGCGCTCCAAGCTGATGGGCCGCATCGTCGACGGCTACACCAATATCACCACGCTGAAGCTGTTTGCCCACACCAACTACGAGCAACAGTACGCCCGGGAAGCGATCGAGGAACAGACCGTCAAAGCCCAGCTGGCCGGCCGCGTGGTCACCAGCATGGACGTGGTCATCACCAGCATGAACGGCCTGCTGATCGTCACCACCACCGGCCTGGCGCTGTGGCTGTGGACGCAGTCGCTGATCACCGTGGGCGCCATCGCCCTGGCCACCGGCCTGGTGATTCGTATCGTCAACATGTCCGGGTGGATCATGTGGGTGGTCACCGGCATCTTCGAAAACATCGGCATGGTCCAGGACGGTTTGCAGACCATCTCGCAACCGGTCAGCGTCACCGACCGCGAAGAAGCCAAGCCGTTGGCCGTGGCCCGTGGCGAAGTGCGCTTCGAGCACGTGGATTTTCACTACGGCAAGAAAAGCGGGATCATCGGCGACCTCAACCTGACGATCAGACCCGGTGAGAAAATCGGCCTGATCGGCCCGTCCGGCGCCGGTAAATCGACTCTGGTCAACCTGCTGCTGCGCCTCTACGACGTGCAGGGTGGGCAGATCCTCATCGACGGCCAGAACATCGCCGAGGTCGGCCAGGAGAGCCTGCGTGCGCGCATCGGCATGATCACCCAGGACACCTCGCTGCTGCACCGTTCGATCCGCGACAACCTGCTCTATGGCAAACCCGATGCCACCGACGCCGAACTCTGGGAGGCGGTGCACAAGGCCCGCGCCGACGAGTTCATCCCGTTGCTGTCGGACGCCGAAGGCCGTATCGGCTTCGATGCCCATGTCGGTGAACGCGGGGTCAAGCTTTCCGGTGGCCAACGGCAACGGATCGCCATCGCCCGGGTGCTGCTCAAGGACGCGCCGATCCTGATCATGGACGAAGCCACCTCGGCGCTGGATTCGGAAGTCGAAGCCGCGATCCAGGAGAGCCTGGAAACCCTGATGCAAGGCAAGACCGTGATCGCCATCGCCCACCGCCTCTCGACCATTGCCCGCATGGACCGGCTGGTGGTCCTGGAAAAAGGCCGGATCGCGGAGATGGGCACCCACGCCGAACTGCTGGCCCACGGCGGGCTGTATGCACGGTTATGGCAGCACCAGACGGGTGGGTTCGTCGGAATCGATTGATCGCTGGGAGAGAGCAGGCTCGCCCGCACAGGATTTGAACCATGAAAAACCGCCACAGCCCTTTGATACAGGGCCCTGGCGGTTTTTTTGGGCACTGGAAATCTGCACGAATCGTGCTGTACTCAGCGCAGGTTCTGGAGATGAACCTGTCGTAATTCTGCAGGATGCACAACTCGATACAGTCTCGATAGCAAGCCTATCAAGGACACTCTCATGTCTCTGTTCAAACGTTCAGTCACTGAGTTGTTAGGTACGTTCTGGCTGGTGTTGGGGGGTTGCGGCAGTGCGGTCCTGGCCGCGTCGTCTCCGCTGGGAATCGGGGTGCTGGGCGTAGCCCTGGCGTTTGGCCTGACGGTGCTGACCATGGCCTTCGCCATTGGCCACATCTCCGGCTGCCACCTGAATCCCGCCGTCTCGGTGGGCCTGTCCGTGGGGGGGCGTTTTCCCGCGCGGGAACTGCCTGCCTACATCGTCGCCCAGGTGATCGGCGCGATCATTGCCGCCGCGCTGATCTACTACATCGCCAGCGGCAAGGAAGGGTTCGACCTCTCTGCCGGCCTTGCCTCCAACGGCTATGGCGAACACTCACCCGGTAAATACTCGATGGCCGCCGGTTTCGTCTGCGAGCTGGTGATGACGGCGATGTTCGTGCTGATCATCCTCGGCGCCACCGACAAGCGCGCACCGGCGGGGCTGGCACCGATCGCCATCGGCCTGGCCCTGACCCTGATTCACCTGATCTCGATTCCCGTCACCAACACCTCGGTCAACCCGGCCCGCAGCACCGGCCCGGCCCTGATCGTCGGTGGCTGGGCCGTCGCGCAATTGTGGATGTTCTGGGTCGCGCCGCTGATCGGTGCGGTGATCGGTGGCGTGACCTATCGATGGCTGGGCAAGGAAGGCACTTAAGCCTGCGGACTCCGGAGGCGAGGATCAGCCTTGGCGATAAGGCAAGGCGGTCCGCGCTTCCTCGGCGTAGGCCAGGACGCCCAAGCGCTCCTGTTGCAGGAAATCCTTGACCGCCGCCTTCAGGCCCGGGTGGCGCAGGTAGTGCCACGAATGGGTGATCACCGGCTCGAAGCCGCGAATCAGCTTGTGCTCGCCCTGCGCGCCGGCATCGAAACGCTGGAAGCCGTTGGCGATCGCGTAGTCCATGCCCTGATAGAAACAGGTCTCGAAATGCAGGCGGTCGAATTCCGCCAGGCAGCCCCAGTAGCGACCGTAAAAACTGTCGCCACCGACCAGGCTGAAAGCCATCGCCACCGGCCGTGAGCCTTGCCTGGCCAGCACCACGCGAATGGCCTCGGGCATGCGCTCGGCCAACAGGCTGAAGAACGCCCGGGTCAGGTAAGGCCGTTGCCGGCGCACCGCGTAGGTATTGGCGTAGCAGGCATAAACGAAATCCCACTGCGCCTCGTCCAGTTGCCGGCCTTCCAGCCATTCGAAGTCAAAGCCCTGCCCCGCCACCTGCTCACGCTCCTTGCGCATCTGTTTGCGCTTGCGTGAACTGAGAGTGTCGAGGAAGTCCTGGAAATCCCCATAACCGCGATTCTGCCAATGGTACTGACAGCCAATGCGCTGCAACCAGCCGGACTGTTCGGCCAGCGCGGCGTCGGTGAACGGGTCGGTGAAATTGATGTGCGCACTGGAGAGCGCTTCGATCTCCAGGTAGCCGGGCACACTCTTGAGCAACTCGAAACCGTCCTCAAGCGTGGCCGCCAGCAAACGTGGCCCGCTGACCGGGCTGAACGGCACGGCGGTCAACAGCTTCGGGTAGTAGTCGATGCCGGCGCGTTCACAGGCGTCCGCCCAGGCGTGATCGAACACGTACTCGCCGTAGGAATGCCATTTGCGGTAACTGGGCAACGCCGCGACCAGGCGCTCGCCATCCATGTGCAGCAAATGCTCGGGCTGCCAGCCGGAGTGCGCACCGACACTGCCACTGTCTTCCAGCGCGCTGAGAAAGGCGTGGCGCAGGAACGGCTGGGTCTGCGGCACCAGGTCATCCCAGGCATGCGGGTCTATTTCCGACAGCTTGTGCAGACGTTGCAACGGCATTGAATCCTCTCCACTACGCGGTTTAGAGCGCTGCAAGTATCGCTTATCGCCGTGAATTCCACACCTCGGGAACTGCCGACAAACGTGCGAAAAAAAAGTTCAAGGCGCCTCCGAATCGTCATCGACACGCCATCACATTGCCACTGCTTTGTCATAAACCATCGCGATACTGGCGCCAGTTTTTAGAGCGCCGGGTTCTAACCCGGTCACTGTTTTCCGTCCTTCCACGGTCGGTTGTGTCCTGGATGACCCCGTCATCCTCTCTCATCCTTCGGAGATTGATATGCGTCTTGCTTCCACGAAAACTGCGGCGGCCCTGTGTGGCGGCCTGCTGCTGGCCATGAGTGTACCGGCCAGCGCCGCAGTCGACGCCAAACTGCTCGACATGCTCAAGGCTAACGGCTCGATTACCAACGCGCAGTACAGCGAACTGCAAGCCGAACTGGCCCGGGATCAGAAAGAACAGCAAATCGCTCGCCAGGCTCAACAAGAGACCAATGAGCAGATCGCAGCGACCGCCAAGAAAACCAACGAGCTGAGTTCCTTCGACCAGAAACTGGCGTGGGCTGCCAAGACCCAGTTCAAGGGTGACGTGCGTTTCCGTCAGGAAACCGTGAAGAACGACGGTGTTTCGAACAACCGCGACCAGGATCGTCAGCGCGTTCGTGCCCGCCTGGGTGCCTACACCGAAATCAACCCGCAAGTCGACACCGGTATCCGTATTGCCACCGGTAACAACGACGACGCGCGTTCCACCAACCAGAGTCTGGACAACTACTTCGACAAGAAGTCGATCTGGCTGGACCAGGGTTACGTCGACTACCACCCTGACTTCGCCAAGAACCTGCACATCGTTGGCGGCAAGATGCCACAGCAATGGGTGAGCATGGGCGACATCATCTGGGATAGCGACATCAGCCCGGAAGGTCTGTCCCTGTCCTATAAATACCCGCTGGGCTCCACCGCAGAACTGTTCGGTAGCGCCGGCCACTACACCCTCAAGGACAACGTCGATGGCGACGGCGTGCAGTTCAAACACGACCTGCGCCTGTACGCCGGCCAGTTGGGCGCACGCTTCGCGATTACCGACAACCTGAAACTGACCCTGGGTGGCAGCGTCTACGGCTACGACAACGACGACGACATCACCGCCGGCGGCACCAGCATCCCATCGGTACTGGCCACCAACGGCAACACCCCGAACGAACAGTTCAAATTGTACGAAGGCTTTGGTCAGCTCGACATCGGCGGCCTGCCCATGCCGCTGTCGCTGTACGGTCAGATCGTCAACAACAAAGATGCCAGCAACGACCAGGACACAGGCTGGCTGGCCGGCGTGAAGACCAAGTTCTATGGCTTCGGCGTGGACTACAACTATCGCGACGTGCAGCGTAACGCCGTGGTCGGTGCCTTCACCGACTCCGACTTCGCCAACGGTTTCACCGGTTCGCGCGGTAGCAAGCTGAAAGTGAACTATGAGCTGGACAAGAACTTCGCCCTTGGCGCGACGTACTTCATGGCGAAGTCCGACTACACCAACGCCACCCTGCGGGACTCGAAGATCAACACCCTGCAACTGGATGCTGAAGCCAAGTTCTGATCCCCGCTACACGACTCGGGCAGGGAAGCCTGAGCTGACTTCATAAACTCGCGTTGCCGTATCGGTCCCCATCATCCGTCCGATACCCGCAGCGCGAGTTTTTTTGTTGCTGCGAAACCAGCTCGCGCCTACAGATGTTTTTCAGCGTTTGCGCAGGATCACGCTGCCAATCGAATAACCGGCACCGAACGAGCTGAGCACCGCCAGCGAACCGGGCGCCAGGTCGTCCTGGTTCTTGTGGAACGAAATCACCGAACCGGCGGAGCTGGTGTTGGCGTAGGTGTCGAGAATCACCGGGGCTTCCTGCTCGGTCGCATCGCGGCCCAGCAACTTCTTGACGATCAGGTGGTTCATGCTGAGGTTGGCCTGGTGCAGCCAGAAGCGCTTCACGTCGGCGACGTTGAGCTGGTTCTCTTCGAGATGCTGGCCAATCAGTTCGGCCACCATCGGACAGACTTCCTTGAACACCTTGCGACCTTCCTGGACAAACAGCTTGTCCCTGGCGCCGATGCCCTCTTCCGCCGCGCGGTTGAGGAAACCGAAGTTGTTGCGAATGTTGTTGGAGAACTTGGTCAGCAGCTTGGTGCTGACGATGTCGAATTGGTACTGCGACGTGGCCTGGTCGGCGCGCTCGATGATCACGGCGGTGGCCGCGTCGCCGAAGATGAAATGGCTGTCGCGGTCACGAAAATTCAGGTGACCGGTGCAGACTTCCGGGTTGACCATCAGGATCGCCCGGGCCTGGCCCAGTTGAATGCTGTTGGCGGCGGCCTGAATGCCGAAAGTGGCCGAGGAGCAGGCCACGTTCATGTCGTAACCGAAACCCTGGATGCCCAGCGCTTCCTGGACTTCGATGGCGATGGCCGGGTAGGCGCGTTGCAGGTTGGAACACGCAACGATCACACCGTCGATGTCCGCAGCGGTCTTGCCGGCGCGCTGCAAGGCTTGCTCGGCGGCGCCGATGGCCATCTGGCAGAGCACCGACCACTCATCGTTCGAGCGCTCCGGCAGGCGTGGCGTCATGCGCTGCGGGTCGAGGATGCCTTCCTTGTCCATGACGAAGCGGCTTTTGATGCCCGAGGCTTTTTCGATGAACGCGGCGCTGGACTCGGTCAGGGCTTCGACTTCGCCACGGGCGATGGCCTCGGCGTTGTCGGCGTTGAACTGCGCGACGTAGGTGTTGAAAGACTGCACCAGCTCTTCGTTGGAGATGCTGTTGGCCGGGGTGTACAGGCCGGTGCCGCTGATGACGACATTATGCATGGTCGTTTCTCTAATCTGTTCAGGCAGAAAGCATTGGCACCGACGTACCAATACACAAAGGGTCTGTTCCCATCCCGGGGACGCAAACCTGGCGTCGCTTTATTCCGAGATCCGCCCCGAGCGAAGGCTCTGGGTCGCGAAACCGGCATTTATGGTCGCGAAGTTTGCCATAAACGCCGGGTTTTGGCGCCTTTTGCAAGAACAACGACATTCCCCTGTGGGAGCGGGCTTGCCCGCGAAGGGGCCGTCAGTCAACACCAATGTTGACTGACGCAGCGCTTTCGCGAGCAAGCCCGCTCCCACAGGGAATTGTGCTAGGGCTCCACCAGGCTCCACTGCTTGCTCAGGCGCTTGTCCGAGATCGGCACCCGGGTCCCCAACTGCTGGGCGAACAGCGACACCCGGTATTCCTCCAGCCACCAGCGATACAGCTCGAGCTGCGGATCGCGCTTGCCTTCCTGCGCGTGCTTGGCGGCGCGGGTCTGGTACTGGGTCCACAGCGCAGACAGCTCACCGCTCCAGACCCGGTCCTTCTGCACCTGGGCACCGAGCTTTTCGAAACGCTGCTCGATGGCCTTGAGGTAACGCGGCAACTCCTTGAGCCATTGCATCGGCGTTTCGCGGACAAACCCCGGATACACCAGTTGGCTGAGTTGCTGCTTGATGTCGTTCAAGGCCACGGCCTGCGCCAGGTCGATCTTGCCCTTGAAGCGTTTTTGCAGGCCGTGCCAGAGCTTGAGAATCTCCAGGGTCAGCTTCGCCAGACGCTCGGCATGTTCGGTCCAGCCGCCACGCTTGCGCTCGGCCAGCGCCGCCAATGCAGCGCCATCGCGGGGCAACGGGTCTTCGCCGTCGAGAATGCAACTGTCGAGGCTGGCCAGCAGAATGTCTTCCACCAGCGCATCGACGCGCCCCATGTCGCGGTACAGCAGGCCGAGCTCGGTCAGCCCCGGCAACTTGCCGCGCAGGAACTTCGCCGGTTCCGCCAGTTGCTGCATCAGCAAGCGTTGCAGGGCGCGGCGGTGCTGGAATTCGGCTTCGGCCGGCGTCGAGAAGCGCCCTTCCTTGACCGTACCGCCCTCTTCCACCAACGCGGGATACACCGTCATCGACAGCCCGGCGATCTTCTGTTGAGTCTTTTGCGCCACGGCGGCAAAGACCTTCGCCTCCACCGGCTGTTGGCTCTTCGCCGTCTGCGGCACCGCAAGCGCCGCCTGGCTCGCCTCGGCAAAGCGCGCAGTCAGTTGCGCCAGATCACGCCCTTCGCCGAGGAACTTGCCCTGGCCGTCGACGATTTCCAGGTTCATGCGCAGATGGCTTTCGACCTGTTGCGCAGCTTCAGCCCAGGCCTCATCACTGACCCGCGCACCGGTCATGCGCAGCAGTTCGCGACCCAGCGCCTGGGGCAACGAGCCCTCGGCGAAGGTCATGCGCTGCAACGCGGCCTTGACGAAGTCCGGCACCGGTACGAAATTCTTGCGCAGCGCCTTGGGCAGGTTGCGCACCAGGGCGATGCACTTGGCCTCGATCACCCCCGGCACCAGCCATTCCAGGCGCTCCGGCGGCAGCATCGGCAACAGCGGCGCCGGCACGCGCAAGGTCACGCCATCGCGTGGATGGTTGGGCTCGAAGTGATAACTGAGCGCCAGCTCCAGGTCGCCGATGTGCAAAGTATCCGGGTATTGCATCGCCGTGACTTCACTGGCCTCGCGGGCCAGCACGTCTTCCTCGCGCATGATCAACAGCAGTGGATCTTTCTGGCTGTTGACCCGATACCAGCTGTCGAAGGTCGCGGTCTGATGGATTTCCGCCGGCAGCCGCGCATCGTAGAACGCATACAGGGTTTCTTCGTCGGCGAGAATGTCGCGTCGACGGGCCTTGGCTTCCAGTTCGTCGAGTTGCTCCAGCAACTGCGCATTGGCCGCCAGGCACTTGGCCTTCGACTGGATTTCACCGCGTACCAGGCCTTCGCGGATAAACAGTTCGCGGGACACCACCGGGTCGACCGGACCGAAATGCACCGGTCGGCGACCGACCACGATCAGACCGAACAAGGTGATCTGCTCGTAGGCCACGACCTGCCCGCGCTTCTTCTCCCAATGGGGTTCGAAGTGGTTCTTCTTGATCAGGTGCCCGGCCAATGGCTCGATCCAGTCGGCGTCGATCTTGGCGACCATGCGCGCATAGAGCTTGGTGGTCTCCACCAGTTCGGCGGTCATCAGCCATTGCGGGCGCTTCTTGCCGATGCCCGAAGACGGGTGAATCCAAAACCGCCGCTGACGGGCGCCGAGGTAATCGCCGTCTTCGGTTTTCTGTCCGATCTGGCTGAGCAACCCCACCAGCACCGCCTTGTGCAGTTTCGGGTAATCCGCCGGCTCCTTGTTGAGGCTTAACTGCAGGTCGCGGCAAATAAGGCTCAACTGGCGATGGGAGTCGCGCCACTCGCGCAGGCGCAGGTAATTGAGGAAGTTCTTGCGGCACCAGTTGCGCAGCGGGCTGGCGCTCAGCGCCTGGCGCTGCTCTTCAAAACCGCGCCACAGATTGACCAGCGCGGCAAAATCCGAATCGGGATCTTTCCACTGCGCATGCGCCTGGTCCGCCGCCTGCTGACGCTCCGGCGGACGCTCGCGCGGGTCCTGGATCGACATGGCGCTGGCGACGATCAGCACTTCCTGCAAACTGCCCAGCTTCGCCGCCTCCAGCAGCATGCGGCCCATGCGCGGGTCCACCGGCAACCGCGCCAACTGCCGACCGAGCGGCGTCAACTGGCTGTTGCGGTCCACCGCCGAGAGTTCCTGCAACAGGTTGAAACCGTCGCTGATGGCCTTGCCATCCGGCGGCTCGATGAAGGGGAAATCGGTGATTTCGCCAAGGCGCAGGTGCAGCATCTGCAGGATGACGGCGGCCAGGTTGGTGCGCAGGATTTCCGGATCGGTAAATTCCGGGCGACCGAGGAAATCCTCTTCGCTGTACAAGCGTACGCAGATACCCGGCTCGACCCGTCCGCAACGGCCTTTACGCTGGTTGGCGCTGGCCTGGGAAATCGCTTCGATGGGCAGGCGCTGGACTTTGGCCCGGTAGCTGTAGCGGCTGATGCGCGCGGTGCCGCTGTCGATCACGTAACGAATGCCGGGCACCGTCAGCGAGGTTTCCGCGACGTTGGTCGCCAGCACCACGCGACGCCCCGGGTGGGACTGGAAAATCCGCTGTTGCTCGGCCGGCGAGAGCCGCGCGTACAACGGCAGGATTTCGGTGTGCTTGAGCTGGGCCTTGCGCAGCATGTCGGCGGCGTCGCGGATCTCTCGTTCACCGGGCAGGAACACCAGCACGTCGCCCGGACTGCGCCGCTCACTGCGTTCATAAGCGGCGATTTCGTCGAGGGTGGCGAGAATCGCCTGGTCCACGGTCAGGTCATCCTCGACCCGGTTGCCCTCTTCGTCCTGCTCCAGGGTCAGCGGGCGATACCAGGTGTCCACCGGGAAGGTCCGACCGGACACCTCGACGATCGGCGCGTCGTCAAAGTGCCTGGAGAACCGCTCCAGGTCGATGGTCGCCGAGGTGATGATGACTTTCAGGTCCGGACGGCGCGGCAGCAGGGTTTTCAGGTAACCCAGCAGGAAATCGATGTTGAGGCTGCGTTCGTGGGCCTCGTCGACGATGATCGTGTCGTAGCGTTCCAGGTAACGGTCGTTCTGGGTTTCCGCCAGCAGGATGCCGTCGGTCATCAGCTTGATCAGGGTGTTGGCGTCGCTCTGATCCTCGAAACGCACCTGGTAACCGACCAGCGCGCCCAAAGGCGTGCCCAGTTCCTCGGCGACCCGGCTGGCGACACTGCGCGCGGCGATGCGGCGCGGCTGGGTGTGGCCGATCAGGCCGTGCTGGCCACGACCGATTTCCAGGCAGATCTTCGGCAACTGGGTGGTTTTACCCGAGCCGGTCTCGCCGGCGATGATCAACACCTGGTGCTTTTCCAGCGCCTGCTTGATTTCGTCGCGCTTGGCGGCAATCGGCAGGCTGTCGTCGTAACGAATCACCGGCAGGCTGGCCTTGCGCGCCAGCACCTGATCGCAGGACGCCTGCATGCGCGCCACCCATTGGGCCAGCTTGGCCTCGTCGGGTTTCTTGCGCAGCTCAAGCAACTGCCGCCGCAGCCGGTGACGGTCGGCGAGCATGGCGTGATCGAGGTTTTTCAGCAGTTTGTCGATGGAAGGCGATTCGTCAGTCATCAGGTACGCAATAAGTCGTCTAGTGGCGCAGGGGGGCGATTGTCGCAGATTTCACGGCCGCTGCGCGGCCGATTCGCGAGCAGGCTCGCTCCCACCGTTGACGGTGGTGCCGCCGATTGCAGGGTCGGCACAGACCCAGTGTGGGAGCGAGCCGGCTCGCGAAGCGGACACACAGAGCTACTCGTTATCGAGGCCCTTGCGCCGATACGGGAACACATCGATCACTTTCCCGGCCCGAATCGCCTCCTGCAAACCCTTCCAGTAATCGGCGTTGTACAACTCGCCATGCAACTGGTCGAACAACTTGCGCTGCCCCGCATCGGCAAACAGGAACGGCGGAAACTCTTCCGGGAACACGTCCAGCGGCCCGATCGAATACCACGGCTCCGAGGCCATTTCGTCCTCGGGCGTGCGCGGCGCCGGGATGTGGCGGAAGTTGGCTTCGGTCAGGAAACAGATTTCGTCGTAGTCATAGAACACCACGCGACCGTGACGGGTCACGCCGAAATTCTTCAGCAGCATGTCGCCGGGAAAGATGTTGGCCGCCGCCAGTTGTTTGATCGCCAGCCCGTAGTCGTCCAGCGCCTCGCGCACTTGCGCCTCGTTGGCGTTGTCCAGGTACAGGTTCAGCGGCGTCATCCGCCGCTCCGTCCAGCAGTGGCGGATCAGCACCGTGTCACCTTCGACCGACACGGTGGACGGCGCCACTTCCAGCAATTCTTCAAGGCATGCCGGTTCGAATTTACCCAGTGGAAAACGGAAGTCGGCGAACTCTTGGGTATCGGCCATGCGCCCGACGCGGTCGACGCTTTTCACCAGCCGGTACTTCTCGATCACCGTGGCGCGGTCGACGTTTTTCGACGGAGAAAACCGGTCCTTGATGATTTTGAACACGGTGTTGAAACCCGGCAGGGTAAACACGCTCATCACCATGCCACGCACGCCGGGGGCCATGATGAACTGGTCGTCGGTGTTGGCCAGGTGATTGATCAGCGCCCGGTAGAACTCCGATTTGCCGTGCTTGTAGAAACCGATCGAGGTGTACAGCTCGGCGATGTGCTTGCCCGGCAGGATGCGTTTGAGGAAGCCGATGAACTCCGCCGGCACCGGCACATCCACCATGAAATACGAACGGGTGAAGGAGAAGATGATCGACACGTCGGCTTCGTCGGTGATCAGCGCATCGATCTGGATGCCGCGACCTTCCAGGTGCAGCAGCGGGATCGCCAGCGGCCATTGCTCATCGGCGGTGAAGATGCGCCCCACCAGGTACGCGCCCTTGTTGCGGTACAGCACCGAGGAGAACAACTCGACGCTCAGGTCCGGATCCTTGCACACCCAGTCCGGCAGGTTCTCGCGCAATTGCACCTCGAGGCGTCGCAGGTCGCCCGGCAGGTCGGCGTAATCCTCGCGGAAACGGTAGTCGGCAAATATGCTCGCGAGCATCTCCGCCAAGTGCCCCTGGGGTTTGTAGGTGCGGGTTTGCGCGGCGCGCGCCCGGCGCAGGCTGGGCCGGGTGGTGTGGATGAACATGCAGCCATCGCTGATCAGGTCATGGCTGAACAGGCCGCAGAAGATCGAGTTGTACCAGGTCTCGGACAACTCATCGTCGAAGCGCAGGTCAATCAGGCTGATGTAGGCGCTCTTGACCAGCGGCCAGCAACTGACATCCAGGGTGTCGGTATCGAAGGCAATGCGCAGCCGCTCCACCGTTTCACTGACTTTTTCTTCGTAGAGGTTGATCCGTGCCGCCGACGCCACCTGCGTCGCCTGCCACTGGGCCTGCTCGAAACGCGCCCGGGCGCCGTCGGTGATCTGGCGAAAATGCTCACGGTAATCGTCAAAGCCATCGAGGACCATTCGGGCGATGTCGGCGGCGGGCCATTGCTGCGGCATGGTGAAACCTCTGCGGGTATCTGGAAGACCTGAGCTTAGCCAGTCAACCCGGTGCAGGAGAAGGGTATTTTCGGCCGTTGTTGCGGATGATTCATTTGGACACAGATATTTTTTCGGTTTTTTTAAGTCGACCGTTTAGTCAATAAACGACCTTCCATCAGCGCATCTCAGTGATGAATCGATTCATCCACAGACCTCGAATTCCGTGGCCTTCGGATCCAATCCTGGAGGCGCACGCCAGTTTGCGCCGCCCACTTCAAACCTTCGTGGCCCCCTGAACGCCTCCCAAGGTGGCCTTACCAAAGTAGTGGCACTTTGATATACACGCCGCCGTTACCCGCCTGATAACAAGATCTTCGGTCAACGAGGACTACCTCTCTCATATGCCCAAGGAGCATTTTCATGCCGTTAAGGAACCTGCGCATCGGTTTGCGTGCCAGTTTGAGTTTCGCCGTTCTCGCCAGTCTTCTGGTACTGGTCGGACTGTTTGGTCTCGGTCAGATGGCGACCTTGCGCGAAAGCGCCAGAATCATTGAAGAATCATGGATGCCGAGCAGCGAGCGCATCCACGACAGCGCGGCCAACATCGCGACCATCCGCCTGGAGTCGTTGCGCCTCAGGACCAGCAGCCACAGTGAGGTCAGGCAGAAGAGCAAGGGCATCATCAGCGCCCAACGCCAGGAGTTGCTCCAGCGTCTCGAGGATCACGCGGCCCTGCTGTCAAGCGATCAGGAACGGGCCATGCTCGACAGCCTGAAGTCAACCGTCGCCAAGTACCTGTCGCTCGTCGACCAGGTCATTGCCCACATCGACGCCGGCCATGACAGCCAGACCTACGAGCACCTCAACGTCGAATCCAACGCGCAGGGCACCCAGCTGGACAAAATCCTGGAGTCGATGATCAGCTTCAACCAGCAAGGTGCCGACGCCGCCGCCGATGCCGCCACGGCGTTGTACCAGCGCGCGCAATGGATCGTCGGCTCGATCATCGTCGTTGCCTTGCTGGCCACCCTGCTCCTGGCCTGGGCGCTGACCCGCAGCATCACCACGCCCATCAATCAGGCCCTGGACGTCGCCCGCCGGATTGCCTCGGGTGACCTCAGCGGCAAAGTCGTCAGCGATGGCAAGGACGAAGCTGCGCAGTTGCTCGATGCCCTGGCCGACATGCAGGGCAACCTGCGTTCGACCATCCACGGCATCAGTGAGTCGGCCCGACAACTGGCTTCCGCCGCCGAAGAGATGAGTTCGGTGATGGAGGAAAGCACCCGCAGCCTGCAACAACAGAACGACCAGATCGAAATGGCCGCCACCGCCGTCACCGAAATGAGCACGGCGGTGGATGAAGTGGCCAGCAATGCCGTGTCCAGCGCCGAAGCGTCCCAGGCATCGAACGAGGACAGCAAGCACGGGCACCTTCAGGTCAGCGAAACCATCACCTCGATCCAGGGGCTGGTCAGTGAAGTGCTGGGCGCCTCGGAACAGGCCCAGGGCCTGGCCGTCCAGGCGCAGGACATCAGCAAGGTGCTGGAGGTGATCCGCGGCATCGCCGGCCAGACCAACCTGCTGGCACTCAATGCCGCCATTGAAGCGGCGCGCGCCGGTGAAGCCGGACGCGGGTTCGCCGTGGTGGCCGATGAAGTGCGCTCGCTGGCGCAACGCACGCAGAACTCCACCGAAGAAATCGAGCTGATGATCACCAACATCCAGCAAGGCACCGGGGCCACGGTCGGCGCTTTGCAAAGCAGCGCCGAGCATGCCAACCAGACCTTGCGCCGGGCCAACAGTGCGGGCAATGCGCTGGAGAAAATCACCGCGTCGATCTCGCAGATCAACGAACGCAACCTGGTGATCGCCAGCGCCGCCGAACAGCAGGCGTTGGTGGCCCGGGAAGTCGATCAGAACCTGGTGAACATCCGCGATCTTTCGACCCAGACCGCGGCAGGCGCCACCCAGACCTCGGCCGCCAGCCATGAACTGTCGCGGCTGGCGGTTGACCTCAACGGCCTGGTGACGCGCTTTGTAATTTGATGCCGGTTTTTCGGTTGCCATCGACCGGGCGCTCGGCAACACTCTCGCCCCCATCAAAGGAAGGAGTGCACCGTGAGCCCTGTCGATTCTGTGCGTCTGCTGTCGCTGGCGGCCATCTGGGGTGCGAGCTTTCTGTTCATGCGCATCATTGCCCCGGTGATCGGCCCCATTCCCACCGCGTTTTTCCGTGTCTCGATAGCCGCCGTCGGGTTGCTGGCGATTCTCGGGCTGCTGCGCGTGCGCTGGGATTTCAAGGGCAAGCTGAAAACCGTGATGTTGCTCGGGGTGATCAACTCGGGCATTCCGGCGACCCTCTATTCGGTGGCGGCCCAGGTACTGCCTGCCGGCTACTCGGCGATTTTCAACGCGACGACGCCGTTGATGGGCGTGTTGATCGGCGGGCTGTTTTTCAGTGAACGGCTCACCGCCGCCAAACTCGGCGGGGTGTTTCTCGGCCTGTTCGGCGTGGGTGTGT
This sequence comes from Pseudomonas sp. IT-P12, assembly GCF_949767465.1. NCBI lineage: Bacteria > Pseudomonadati > Pseudomonadota > Gammaproteobacteria > Pseudomonadales > Pseudomonadaceae > Pseudomonas > Pseudomonas sp. IT-P12. Next base: position 1,017,866 of record NZ_CATKPY010000021.1, read on the forward strand.
TGACCCGCGCCGGTCCGGTGGCGTTCGACCTGCAACTGTTGATGGGCGCCCTCGCCTGCCTGCTGGCCACCACTTGCTATGGTTTTGCCGGGTTTCTCGCCCGCCGCTGGCTCGATCAGGCCGGAGGGCTCGACAGTCGCCTGTCGGCGCTGGGCAGCATGCTCGGGGCCACTCTGTTCCTGCTGCCGCTGTTCGGCTACAGCGTGCTCAGCCAGCCACCGGCGAGCTGGGGCGGCTGGAACGTCTGGCTGTCGTTGCTGGGGTTGGGGCTGGTGTGCACGGCGTTCGCCTACATCATCTACTTCCGCCTGCTGAGCTCGATCGGCCCGGTGAAATCGATGACGACGACCTTCCTCATTCCACCGTTTGGCGTGCTGTGGGGCGCGCTGTTGCTGGATGAACCGCTGTCGATTGCGCACGTGTATGGCGGAGTGTTGATTGCGGCGGCGTTGTGGTTGGTGTTGAAGCCGGCCCGGCAGGTGGGTCGGTAAAAGCATCGCGAGCAGGCTCGCTCCCACAGGATCTCGGGTAACACAGGAATCTGTGTACACCCTCATCACTGTGGGAGCGAGCCTGCTCGCGATTCGTTCAGCCACTACAAAGCTGCCTGACTCACCTCCCCATCCACCAACCGCCGTATCCCCAGCGGATTGCTGTCCTGCAACGCCTCGGGCAGCAACGCATCCGGATAATTCTGGAAGCACACCGGCCGCAGGAAGCGGTCGATCGCCAGTGTCCCCACCGACGTCCCCCTGGCATCCGACGTCGCCGGATACGGCCCGCCATGGACCATGGCGTCACAGACTTCGACGCCGGTCGGATAACCGTTGAGCAAGATCCGACCGACCTTTTCCTGCAGCACGTCGGTCAGCCAGCGGTGCTCCAGCAACTCGTCGGCCTCGCCAATCAGTGTCGCGGTCAATTGCCCGCGCAAGCCGTGCAACGCTGCCGCGAGCTGCGCCCGATCCTCGACTTCGATGACGATGGTGGTCGGTCCGAAGACCTCTTCCTGAAGCAGTTCGTCGCCCTTGAGCAACAGGCTGACGTCGGCCTTGAACACTTGGGGTTGTGCCTGCCGGCCCTGCTGCGGTTTGCCCGCCAGGTGCGTCAGCCCGGGATGTTCGTGCAGCTCGACCAGCCCATGGCTGTAGCTGGCCAGCGCACCGGCGTTGAGCATGGTCTGCGCAGGTTGCTCGTTCATGGAGGTGCAGAACGCCTGCAAAAATGCGCTGAATTGCGGCGAGCGCAGGCCGATGACCAGGCCCGGGTTGGTGCAGAACTGGCCACACCCCAACGTCACCGAACCGGCCAGTTGCGCCGCGATCTGCTCACCACGCACCTGGAGCGCTTCGGGCAACAGGAACACCGGGTTGATGCTCGACATTTCGGCGAACACCGGGATCGGCTGCGCTCGGGTCGCGGCCATGTGACTCAAGGCATTGCCGCCCTTGAGCGAACCGGTAAACCCGACCGCCTGGATCGCCGGGTGCTTGACCAGCCACTCGCCCACGCCCGCGCCGTAGATCATGTTGAACACACCCGCCGGCATGCCCGTGCGTTCGGCCGCGCGGATGATCGCGTCAGCGACCCACTCGGCCGTCGCCATATGCCCGCTGTGCGCCTTGAACACCACCGGGCAGCCGGCGGCCAGGGCCGACGCGGTATCGCCACCGGCCGTGGAAAAGGCCAGTGGAAAGTTGCTCGCACCGAACACTGCCACCGGGCCGATGGCGATGCGGTACTGACGCAGGTCAGGACGCGGCAGCGGCTGCCGGTCCGGCAGCGCCCGATCAATCCGCGCGCCATAGAAGTCACCGCGGCGCAGGACCTTGGCGAACAGACGCATCTGGCCGCTGGTGCGACCCCGTTCACCCTGGATACGAGCGGCCGGCAAGGCGGTTTCGCGGCACACGGTGGCGACGAACTCATCGCCCAGCGCATCGATTTCATCGGCGATGGCGTCGAGGAACGTGGCGCGTTTTTCCGCGCTCAGGTTGCGGTAGATCGGGTAGGCCGCAGCGGCGGCCTTGGCGGCGGCATCCACCTCGGCTTCGCTGGCCTGGAAAAACCGCACCGGCAAGGGTTCACCGGTGGTGGCATCGAGACTTTGCAGTTGCACGGTGCCGTTGGCACTGCGTCGCCCGCCAATGTAGTTGTGGCCCAGTAACGTGGTCATGAGGTTTCCTTGAGCGGCTGACAAGTGAAGAGTTAAAGCGTACGCACCTGGCCGATGGGCAGTGGCTGCGCGCTTTCGCCGATACCGTTGACCAACGGCGCGCCGAACTCGTCGAGGCTGATCTGGAACCGATCCCCCGGCTGGGTCTTCACCCCGTCGGCGAACGACAGCGTCGCGGTGCCGAAGTAGTGCACGTGAACATCGCCGGGACGCAGGAACTGCGTGTACTTGAAGTGGTGAAATTCCAGGTTGGCGAGGCTGTGGCACATGTTGTCCTCACCGCTGAGGAATTCCTTTTCCCAGAGGGTTTCGCCGTTGCGCACGATGCGGCTGGTGCCGACCAGATGCCGGGGCAATTCGCCGACGCGCAACTCGGGACCGTAGGCGCAACTGCGCAGTTTCGAGTGCGCCAGGTACAGGTAATTGCGCCGCTCCATCACATGGTCGGAGAACTCGTTGCCCAAGGCAAAACCGACGCGATACGGCAGGCCGTCGTCGCCGATCACGTAGAGACCGGTCAACTCCGGTTCCTCACCGGCATCCTCGGCGAACGGGGGCACCGGAAAGTCCGCGCCGGGGCGCACGACGATACTGCCGTCACCCTTGTAGAACCACTCGGGTTGCGCACCGACCTGGCCGTCCGCCGGTTTGCCGCCTTCCAGGCCCCACTTGAACATGCGCATGGTGTCGGTCATGCCGGCTTCGACCGCACCGTCATGTTGGTGCATCTTGTCCCGCGCCGAGGCACTGCCCAGGTGAGTCAGGCCGGTGCCGCTGATCAGGCAGTGCGCCGGGTCGTCGTGGTCCAGCGGCGGCAGGACCTTGCCCTGCTGCAACAGCTGCGCGTAATCCGGGCCCGGCCGGGTGCCGCGCAGGGCCACTTCATCCTGCAGACTGCGTTGCGCACGGATGGCCGCGAGGGCCAGTTCACGGGTGCTGCCGGTGTTGTTCAACACCTGCACAAGGGAACCCTCGACCACGCCGACCTGGCGTTCTCCAGCGGTATTTTCAAATTGAATCAGGCGCATGTTTTCCTCCACTGAGTCGGGATGGCGCCGTCCGGGACGGCGCCTCAAGGTCACTCGATGATGTTGAAGTCGCTCAGGTATTCATCGGAGATTTCCAGGCCCAGGCCCGGTTTGTTGTCATCGAGCTGGATGTAGCCGTTGACCGGCTGCGGCTCGCCCTTGAACACGTAGTAGAACAGCTCGTTGCCGACCTCGACGTCGAACACCGGGAAGAACTCGGCCATCGGCGAGGCCGTGGTGGACATGGTCAGGTGGTAGTTGTGCATCTGCCCGGCGTGCGGGATGACCGGCACCGACCAGGCCTCGGCCATGGCGTTGATCTTGCGCGCGGCGGTGATGCCGCCGACGCGGTTGGTGTCGTACTGGATCACGTCGACGGCGCGACGTTCCAGCAGGTCCTTGAAACCGTAGGAGGTGAATTCGTGCTCGCCACCGGAGATCGGCATGATCCCCATTTTTTTCAGCTCGATGTAACCCTCGATGTCGTCGGCGATCACCGGCTCTTCCAGCCAGCGCGGTTCGAACTCGGCAAGCTTGGGCAGCATGCGGCGCGCATATTCCAGGGTCCAGCCCATGTAGCACTCGAGCATGATGTCGACGTCAGGGCCGGCCAGCTCGCGCAGGGCACGCACTTGTTCGATGTTGCGACGCATGCCGGCGGGGCCGTCTTTCGGGCCGTAGCCGAAGCGCATCTTCAGCGCGGTGAACCCCTGGTTCAGGTAGCCCTGGGCTTCTTCGAGGAACAGGTCGAGGTTGTCGTTGGCGTAGAGCTTGGAGGCGTAGGTCCAGATCTTCTCTTTGGTGCGCCCGCCCAGCAGCTTGAACACCGGTTTGTTGACCGCTTTGCCCATGATGTCCCAGATCGCGATATCGATCGCCGAGATCGCCGCCATGCCGATGCCTTTGCGGCCCCAGGCGTGGCTCTGGCGGTACATTTTCTGCCAGATGTATTCGTTGTCGAACGGGTCTTCGCCAATCGCGATCGGTGCCAGGTAAGTGTCGATGATTTCCTTGGCCACACGCGGCGCCAGGGCGCAGTTGCCGATGCCGACGAGACCGGTGTCGGTCTCGACTTCCACCACCAGCCAGCCGTGGAACCGGAACGAGCCCATGGCATCGCCGCGCTCGAACAGGATGTCGCTGGCATTGGTGCAGAAGTGCGCCTGCGGTGGGACGACTTTGCCTTTCCACTCGAAAACGCGGGTACGGATTGCTTTGATTTTCATGAATTCATTTCCTTGCTAACGCTTGGGTAGTGATCAGCCAACCTGAGCCGGTGTGAGCTGCGAGGGGGTTTCGGGGGTGTGGGTGGTGCGAAGTCGGGACAGCAGGACGGCGCCGAGAATGCCCACCAGGGCCAGGGCGAACATGCCGGCACGCGGGTCGGCGAAACTGCTTTCCATCACGGTTTTCAGGTTCGGCGCGACGAAGCCGCCGAGGTTGCCGATGGAGTTGATCAGCGCAATCCCGCCCGCCGCCGCCGCACCGCTGAGGTAGCTGGTGGGAATGGTCCAGAACAGCGGCTGTACCGAGACGAAACCGGCGGCCGCGAAACAGAAGGCGATCACCACCGGCACCATGCTGGTGCCCAGCGCCGAAGCGGCGATACCGAGGGCTGCCATGGTCAGCATGCACACGGCGAGGCGACGGTGTTGGCCGGTGCGGTCGGCATAGCGGGTCACAAGGCGGGTCACCACCAGGGCGCAGACCCACGGTATTGCGGTGATCAGGCCGACGTTGAGGCCGACGTGCCCGTCGAGCAGACCGGCAATGCGGGTCGGCAGGTAGAACACCACGCCGTAGACACTCATCTGAATGGTGAAATACGCCAGGCAGAATTGCAGCACTCGCCCATTGCGCAAAGCGCTGAAGAAACCATGGGGGCTGCTGTCCTTTTTCTTCGCGTCTTCTTCGCTGAGCGCGGTTTCCAGCGCCTGCTTTTCTTCAGCGCTGAGCCAGGTGGCCTGGGCCGGACGGTTGACCAGATAGAAGTATGCGGCGATGCCGACCACCGATGCCATCAAGCCTTCCACGACGAACAGCCACTGCCAGTTGGTCAGGCCGAACACGCCGTGGAAATCCAGCAGCCAGCCCGACAGCGGACTGCCCAGGACCAGCGCCAGCGGCAAGCCGAAATAGAACAGGCCAAGCGCCTGGCCACGGCTCTGCGCCGGGAACCAGTAAGTGAGGTAGAGAATGATCCCCGGGAAGAAACCGGCTTCGGCCACACCCAGCAGGAAACGCAGGACGTAAAAGGTTTCGGCGTTGTGGGCGAACATCATCGCCGCCGACACCAGCCCCCAGGTCACCATGATCCGGCACAGCCAGACCTTCGCACCGAGGCGATGCAGCATGTAGTTGCTCGGCACTTCGAAAAACGCATAACCGATGAAGAAGATGCTTGCGCCAAACGCAAACGCCGCATCGCCCAGCCCGGTGTCCGCTTGCAGCGCCGCTTTGGCGAAGCCGACGTTGGAGCGATCGATGAACGCGAGGATGTACATCAGGATCAGAAACGGCAGCAAACGCAGCCGGCTTTTGGAGATGGCACTGGACAGAGCCAGGACGGAATCTGGACGGGTCATGTGAAGTTTCCTTTGCTGCCGGTATGTGCCTCGCGGAAGTGACAAGGCAGGCTTTTTGTAGTTGTTGTCGGATGGACCGAAGCGGCCTGTGTGGCCGGCTGAGCTCATTCGATGGAGCGACTGTAGCCAGCGCAGGGAGGTGCGGATAATCACTTATGCGCATCCATCGATAACCTGGGGTGATAGGTTCGAGCAGTAATTGCGCAAATTGGGTTATCAGGCTGCCAAACAGCTTTGCCATTCCCAAAACCACTGTGGGAGCGAGCCTTCTCGCGATAGCGGGCGGACAGTCACCCTCGCAGTGCCTGTACAGCCGTCGTCGCGAGCAGGCTCGCTCCCACAGGTTGATTTCAGTCGTTCACAGTTTGTGTGGATGCACACAGCGCCCACAGGGTTACGCGTTGATCATCAGTAGCTGTTGCCACCCATCCGGCAGGCGATTTCGAAGGCCTGGCGGATGGCGCCGGGGTTGGCCTTGCCTTGCCCGGCGATATCGAAGGCGGTGCCGTGGGCCGGGGTGGTGATCGGGATTGGCAGGCCGCCCTGGACGGTCACGCCACGGGAGAAGCCCATCAGCTTGATCGCGATCTGTCCCTGGTCGTGATACATGGTCACCACTGCGTCGAAGGCACTGGCGTCGCCCTGTACCTTGAGGAAGATCGTGTCGCCCGGATACGGTCCTTCCGCCGCGATGCCGGCGGCCTGCGCGGTGCGCACCGCCGGACCGATGATGTCCAGCTCTTCGCGGCCAAACGAGCCGTTATCGCCGTTGTGCGGGTTCAAACCACAGACGCCGATGCGCGGTTTTTCCAGGCCGCTGCGTTTCAGTGCGGTGTCGATCAACTGGATCGCTTCCACCACCCGCTCCTGGCTGAGCATCCCCGGCACCTGCGCCAACGCCACATGGGAAGTCACCCGGGACGTCCAGAGGTTGTCGAGCACATTGAACTCGCAGAAGGGGCCGTGGAAATCCAGCAGCTCGGCAAACCAGTGCAGTTCATCGTTGTGCGCCATGCCGGCCATGTGCAGCGAGGTCTTGTTCAACGGCCCGAACAGCACCGCATCGGTGGTGCCGGCCTCGGTCAGGCGCAGGGCTTTTTCGAGGGTGTCGAGGCTGTAGCGCCCACCCATGACACTGGCTTCGCTGCGGGCAAATTCCCCCAGCGTGTCGCCTCGGAAGTCATAGAACAGCGGCGTGTCGTCGGTGAACGACAACTGCTCCAGCGATTCCACGCGACGGTAGGGAAACTCAACCTCGGCGATGCGCATGCCGCGACGCATCTCCGCCTCGTCGGCAATCAGGATCACGTTGGCCTGGCGGCGTACGTCGGGCTCGCCGAGCAACCGTGCGATCAGCTCCGGGCCAATGCCGGCGGGGTCGCCCAGGACCATGGCGATGGTTGTCTTGTTCATGCTTCACTCCTCAGGGATTCAGGCCGTGTCCGGTCAATGGCGCAAGGTTCGCAGCGGTACACCCGCTGCGCGTTGCTGTAGAACAGTCGCTCCTGATCCGCCGGCGGCAGGTCAGCAACGATGGATTTGAAACCGCTGTAAATGTCGTCGAACGAGCCGCACAGGCTGTCCACCGGAAAGTTGCTGGCGAACATCACACGCCCGGCGCCGAACATGGCGATCACTTCGCGCACGATCCACGCGTTGTCCTTGGCGCGCCACGCCCGGCCCTTGAGGCCCAGGCCGGAAATCTTCACCTGGACGTTCGGCCATTCGGCCAGCCGCGCCATCGCCCGGCGCCAGCCGGCAAGGCCTTCGGCGCTGCGGTCACTGGGCAAACCGGCGTGATTGAGGATCAGCGTGGTGCCGGGAAAGTCCCGGGCCAACCGTTCGGCTTCGTGCAGATTCCACCAGGGCGTCTGCAAGTCGAAGTGCAGCCCCAGCCCTTGCAGGGCCGCATAACTGCGGCGCCAGTGCTCGTCGCTCATGAGGCTGCGCACATGGCCCACCTGCGCCGGGGCTGTCGGCCCGCCAGGCTTGTGGCGCACGCTGCGCACACACTTGAACGCCGCTTGCTCGGCGAGCACCGCGAGTGCGTCCGGGTGATCGAGCCAGGCCTGCGCCACCACCGCATTCGGCACCCCGTAGCGCGCGGCCAGTTGCTCGATGAAACGGGTTTCTCCAATCGGGTCCCGTGGGTCCCATTCGGTCTCGATGTACACCGTTTGCACGACGTTGTGCGGGCCGGCATCGGCGAAGTAATCGTCGGGAAAATAGCGCCGCTTGATCGCGCTGTAGTCGCCGTAGCGAAACGGAATGTTGGCCTCGGGCGCAAGCCAGGGATGCGGGTTGAGCGTCGGGTCCCAGAAATGATGATGGGCGTCGATGATCGGTCCGTCGTACAGCTTAGCCATGGCGCACCTCGTCCAGACTGATGAACAGCGTTGCCAGCACAAACACCGCCGAGCACAGCGCAAAGAACCCCAGCACCGGGGCGAACCCACCGGCCATTTGCAGGATCACCCCGACCAGGATCGGCACCGCAATCCCGCCGGTGCTGCCGGCCATGTTCATCACTCCGCCAATCAGGCCGACCCGAGCCGGTGCCGCGAGCAGCGCCGGGAAGCTCCAGTAGAGGCTGCCCCACATCAGGAAAAACGCGGTCATCGCCAACAGCGCCACGGCGGCAAAAGGGTTGGTCAGGGTCGGCAACAACAGGAACGCGCCGAGCGCCACCAGGCCGGAAAACGCCAGCAGGCCCTTGACCGCCACGCCACGGCGCACGCCCTTGCGGATCAGACCGTCGCAGAGAAAGCCGCCGGTCAACGAGCCCAGCGCGCCGCAGATGAAAATCACGAACGTCGCCGCGCCAATGCCCTTGATATCGAAGCCACGGGCCTGCGCCAGGTAGCTCGGCCCCCAGGTCAGCAGCCCGAAATACACCATCGCCCAACTGGCGCGGCCTATCAGCAGACCGCTGAGGGAACGCGCGGCAATGCCCAGACCCTTGACCGGCACGCGCGCGGCCTCGGCAGCCGGCGTCAGGCGCCCGGCGTTGATCTTCTCCAGCTCTTGCGCATTGACCTGCGGGTGAGTGGCCGGGTCATCGCGCAGGTAGCGCCACGCCAGCCAGCCCAGCACCAGCGTGGCGACGCCGGCGATGCCAAAGGCCAGTCGCCAGGAGTCCAGCGTGGCAATCAGGTAGGCAATGATCAGCCCGCCCAGTGCAACGCCCAAGGGGCTGCCGCTGTCCATCAGCACCGCGCCGCGACTGCGTTCGATGGGTGCCAGCCACAGCGAAATCAACTTGCCGCCCGACGGGAACAACGGCGCCTCGGCGGCCCCCAGCGCGACCCGGGCGAACAGCAACGACAACCCGCCAGTGGCAAATGCCGCGAGCACCTGGAAAGTCCCCCACAGCCCGGTGGACCAACTGATCACCCGGTGCGGTCCGAAACGATCGATCATCCAGCCGCCGGGAATCTGCAACAGTGCATACGCCCAGAAGAAGCTGCTGAGGATCAGCCCTTGCAGGCTCGGCGACAGGGAGAATTCATGGGCGATGGTCGGCATCGCAATCGACAGTGACACCCGGTCGATCAGGTTGACCATGGTCAGCGCGAATACGATCGCGAAGATCCGCCAGCGTACGCTGCTGGCCTTGGTGGTGCCCGCCAGGGGTGTGGCCGCTGCGGCGGGTGGGACATCTGCGTCTGGCAGATGCAGGGAAGCACTGGGACGAGCCATGGTGCATACCTCGATTTATTATTTTTGTAGGAGTGTCGCATTTGCCGTTTCAGGACGGCATGGGTGAGCACTATCGAAGGCCCAGCGATAACCGTCTAATCAAAACTGGAAATACGGCGATAGCCGTGAGTTATGGCATGCCCGGCTTTCAGGGACCTTTCAGTCAACACGTCTCAACCGGACTTTGCCCTGAAACCGCTCTGGCGCAAGGCTCCTGGCGATCGGCCTGATCGATCGCCCGACAAGCTATAACCCCAGGCTATCGGTGTATGTATTGTTTTGACTAGACGCGAGGGCGGCGGCTTCCCACACTCGGGCCAGGCTTGCAGCTTTTGAGCACCGACAAGTCACTCATAACAACTACAAAAACGAGGCCCTTCCATGCGAAATGCATTCGTCCGTCGCACATCCCGTCTGTTGCTTGGTTGCTCGTTGATCGCGGCCGGCGCCCTGCCCGCCCTCGCTCACGCCGCCTGGCAACCGGACAAGAACGTCGAGATCGTCGTTGCCGGCGGCCCCGGTGGCGGAACCGACCAACTCGGCCGGTTGATCCAGTCGATCATCACCACCCACAAACTGCTCGACGTCAACACCATCGTCCTCAACAAGGGCGGCGGCAACGGCGCCGAAGCCTTCCTCGACCTGAAAATGAACAAGGGCGACGCGGAAAAACTGGTGATCGGCACCAACAATATCTACCTGCTGCCCTTGGTGTCCAAGCTCGGCTACCAGTGGCAGGAACTGACCCCCGTCGCCGCCGTGGCCGAGGACGACTTCATTCTCTGGAGCTACAAGGGTGCGCCGTGGAAGGACGCCAAAGGCTTCTACGAAGCGGTCAAGGCCGACCCGAGCAAATTGCGCATGGGCGGCAGCCAGTCCAAGGACGTTGACCAGACCCTGACCCTGCTGCTGAACCAGACCACCCAGAGCAAGCTGGTCTACATCCCGTTCAAAAGCGGCAGCGAAGCCGCGACGCAACTGGCCGGCAAACACATCGCCGCCAACGTCAACAACCCCGCCGAAAGCATCAGTCAATGGCGCGGCGACCAGGTCGAACCGCTCTGTGTGTTCAGCCAGGAGCGCATGAACTACACCGACAAGGTCGCTGGCGACAAATCCTGGGCTGACGTGCCGACCTGCCACGAACAGGGCCTGGGCGTCGACCAGTATCGCTTCCCGCGCACCGTGTTCATGCCCGGCGAAGTCACCGCCGAGCAGCGGGCGTTCTACGTCGAGCTGATGCGCAAAGTCACCGAGACCCCGGAGTTCAAGGCTTACGTGAAGCAGAACGCGCTGGTGCCGACCTTCCTCGAGGGCGAGACACTGACCGCCTACATCGAAAAAGACACCGCCCGCGTCACCCCGGTGTTCAAAGAAGCCGGCTGGCTGAAAAACTGAGTCAGCGACGGCCGTACGCCTGCGCACGGCCGTCATCCCTGGAGGTGCTTTCATGTCCCATTCTTCGGATTCACCGGCCCTGGTCGGTACCCGCTGGGTCGAACTCGGCCTGGCCATCTTCACCGCGCTGATCGGCGCGGTGGTGATGGTCGGCAGTGTCGAACAGGGTATCGGCTGGGGCGATTCCGGCCCCGAGCCGGGTTATTTCCCGTTCTACATCGGCCTGATGCTGTGCGCCGCGAGCGTGGCCAACGGCGTACTGACCCTGGTGCGCTGGCAGGCGCTGAGCATTTCATTCGTCAGCCGCAGCGCGTTCAGGCAAGTGCTGTCGGTGTTCATCCCGATCGCCCTGTTCGTCGCGGCCATGCCCTTCACCGGCATCTACGTGGCGTCGGCCTGTTTCATTGCCTGGTTCATGGCCCGTGACAAAGTCCGCGCCAAGCCCTACGGCAAACTGATGATCGCCAGCGTGTCCCTCGGCGCGGCACTGGCCAGCTACCTGATTTTCGCGCTGTGGTTCAAGGTCCCGCTGGATGCAGGTCCCCTGGGCGACCTGTTGAACCTGTTGGGGAGAACCTTCAAATGAGCGAATTCGATTCCCTGCTGCAAGGCATGAACCTGATCCTCACGCCCGGCCACATCGGCCTGATGGTGATCGGCGTGCTGCTGGGCATCCTGGTCGGTGTATTGCCCGGCCTCGGCGCCCCCAATGGCGTGGCGTTGCTGCTGCCGCTGACGTTCACCATGTCGCCGGTGTCGGCGATCATCCTGCTTTCGTGCATGTATTGGGGCGCCTTGTTCGGCGGCTCGATCACCTCGATCCTGTTCAACATTCCCGGTGAACCCTCATCGGTGGCGACCACGTTCGACGGCTACCCGATGGCCCGCGAAGGTCGCGCCGCCGAAGCCTTGACCGCCGCCTTCAGCTCGGCACTGATCGGTGCACTGGCCGGGGTGCTGCTGCTGACCTTCCTGTCGACCAAGATCGCCGCGTTCGCCATGACCTTCAGCTCGCCGGAGTTCTTCGCGGTGTACCTGCTGGCGTTCTGCACCTTCATCGGCATGAGCAAGAACCCGCCATTGAAAACCGTGGTGGCGATGATGATCGGTTTCGCCATGGCGGCCGTCGGCATGGACACCGTGTCCGGCAACCTGCGCCTGACCTTCGATCAGCCGATCCTGATGACCGGCATCAGCTTCGAAGTGGCGGTGATCGGTTTGTTCGGTATCGGCGAAATCCTCTGCACGGTCGAGGAAGGCCTGGTGTTCCGTGGCGAGCATGCGCGGATCACGCCGATGGTCATCCTGCGCACCTGGGCAAAACTGCCTCGCTACTGGTGGACGATTGTGCGCAGCACATTGGTGGGTTGCTGGATGGGCATTACCCCGGGCGGCCCGACGGCGGCTTCGTTCATGAGCTACAGCCTGGCGCGGCGTTTCTCGAAGAACCGCGAGAACTTTGGCAAGGGCGAGCTGGAAGGCGTGATCGCACCGGAAACCGCCGACCATGCGGCGGGCACCAGCGCCCTGCTGCCGATGCTGACCCTGGGCATTCCGGGTTCGGCCACGGCGGCGGTGATGCTCGGCGGCCTGATGATCTGGGGCCTGCACCCTGGCCCGACGCTGTTCGTCGAGCAGCATGACTTTGTCTGGGGCCTGATTGCGAGCATGTACCTGGGCAACGTGGTGAGCCTGATCGTGGTCCTGGCCACCGTGCCGCTGTTCGCCTCGATCCTGCGCATTCCGTTCTCGGTCATCGCGCCGATCATCATCATGGTCTGCGCCATCGGTGCCTACTCGGTGCACAACTCGTTCTTCGACGTGGTGCTGATGCTGGGCTTCGGCGCGCTGGGCTACCTGTTCAAGAAGCTCGGATATCCGATCGCACCGCTGGTGCTGGCTGCCGTGCTGGGCGACAAGGCCGAAGATGCGTTCCGTCAGTCGATGCTGTTCTCCGACGGCCAGATCGGTATTTTCTGGTCGAACCCGCTGGTGGGCAGCCTGACCACGGCCGCCCTGCTGATGCTGTTCTGGCCGTTGATTTCCAAGGCACTGGGCAGCTTGATCGGCCTGCGCAAATCCGCGGCGGCCAAGACCAAACCGGTGCAGTGACACCGTAATGCTGGCAACGCCTGACATTTGTTGTCAGGCTTGCCACCGTCTTCTCTGCGAGCGTGGCCCATGACCCGAATTCCTGATGCCAATGTCATCCACAGCCGACTGCGCCTGCGCCAATTGCGCCTGATGCTGGCGCTGCAGGAATTCGGCTCGCTGCGCCGCGCCGCCGATCACATCGGCATGACCCAGCCAGCGGCGACCAAGATGCTGCACGAGGCCGAGGATCTGCTTGGCGTCGAACTGTTCGAACGCCTGCCCCGGGGCATGCGTTCAACCCCGTTCGGGGAAACCGTGATTTATTACGCGCGCATGGTGTTTGCCGAACTCAGCGGCATGCGCGAGGAACTGGTGGCCCTGGAATCCGGCAACCTGGGGCGCGTCGCCGTCGGAGCCATCCCGGCATTGGCCTCGGGGTTGCTGACCCGCACCATCGCCACCTTGAAACAGAGCCATCCACGCTTGTCGATGAGCATTCAGGTCGACACCAGCGACGTGCTCGTCCAGGCCCTGCTCCAGGACCAGCTCGACATCGTCCTGGGTCGGATTCCGGTGGGGGCGCGGGCTGAAGAGTTGCTGTTCGACAGCCTCGGCGAAGAGGCCCTGTGCGTGATCGCCAGTGCGCAGAATCCGCTGGCCAACGAGAAGCACCTGAGCTGGGCGGAATTGCAGAACATGACCTGGGTGCTGCAACAGCAGCCCAGCCCGATGCGCGCGATCATCAATCAGGTGTTTCACAATGCGCGGGTGGACATCCCCAGCAGCATCGTCGAAACCACCTCGATCATGACTTTGCTCTCGCTGATCCAGCAAACCGACATGCTCGGCGTCACGCCGGTTTCGGTGGTCGAGGACTATCCCGGCCGCGACCTCTTGGCGGTGCTGCCGATCAAGTTTGAAGCGCGGCTGCCACCGTACGGCTTGATCACACGGCGCCACCGCATTCAATCGTCGGCCATGCAGGCGTTCATGAACTCGGTGCGTGCCGAGCATGCCTCGAGCAAATGAAAAAAGGCCTGGCGTACTGCGCCAGGCCTTTTCTTGTTCCCGCAGTGCTAGGTTTTTTTACGGAAGACGAACACCAGTCCGACGATGATCAACAGCATGCCCAGCAGGCTCAGCGCTGCCAGCCGATTGCCGAAAATCAGGTAGTCCATCACCGCTGTCACCGCCGGCACCAGGTAGAACAGGCTGGTGACATTGACCAGGTTGCCGCGAGCGATCAGGCGATACAGCAGCAACGTGGCCAGCACCGACACCACCAGCCCCATCCACAGCACCGGCACGATGAAGCCGCTGGTGTGCTCGAAATGGAACGGCTGGAAAGGCAAGAAGATCCCGCACAGCAACAGCCCCGCGAGGTATTGCACCGGCAGTGTGCCGAGGGGGTTGTCGGTGATGCGTTTTTGCATGATCGAGCCGAACGTCATGCTCGCCAGCGCCAGCAGACCGAAGAGCATCCCCGCCAGTGACATGCCCGCCAGGCCGATGCCCTGGTACACCACCATGATCAGCCCGACCAGGCCCAGAGCCAGGCCGAACAGGCGGCTGGCCGAGCGCTGCCGTTCCATGATCACCACGGTGAGAATGGGCTGCACGCCCATGATCGTGGCCATCACCCCCGGCGTGACTTTCAGGTCCAGGGCCAGCAGATAGAAAATCTGATAGGCCCCCAGCAACACCACCCCGGTGGCCATGGCGTACAACATCGGTTTGCCGCCCCGGGGCAACTTCAGCTTGAGCAAGGGCACCAGCAGCACCAGCCCGCACAGGGCGATGGCGAAGCGAATCAGCAGAAAGGCAAAGGGTGACGCGTGGGCCAGGCCCCACTTGGAGAAGATCGCCCCGCTGCTCCACAGCAGGACGAACAGGCTCGTGGACGCCGCCGCGAGCGCGGTTTTTTTCGAAAGGACAAACATGAATACCACCTGTAGTCAGGCAAGAAGCCAACTCAGCCGAAGCTGAAATCCAGTAGTTTTTTCAGGCGTTTGCGAGGACATGGAACAGCAGGAAAGCTGATCAGCCCCGAATGCCAGCGCCCGGCGGTGATACGACTGCGCACACCGGCGTGCTACGGACAGGTGGAGGGTAATGACTGATCTGCACAGGCTGCTGATTCCCGCACGGCACGACGCCAGCGTTGACCGCTGAATCGACTACCGCGTTGATGAGGGCTGCAGGCATGGGCTGATCTTTTTCGAGGGGAAATAACCGAGTGCCGACTATAACCAGCGGGCGACATGGATTGCAATGACTTGGACAAAGGGCCAGCAACGACAGCGAAGCAGAAGAACCTGTTGGCGTCCTTGCCGGCGAATCGTTCAGGTTTTCCTCATAAAAAAACCGCTCCCAAGGAGCGGTTTTTCATTCCACGGTCAATCTCACCCAAACAACCAATACCCCAACAACGTCAGCACCACCACGGCCAACACCGGCCGCAGCACACGATAGGCCTTGTGGTTGCGGCGTTTCCACTGCTTGACCATGCCACTGAACTGGTCGCTGAAGCGCTTGCTCCAGGCGTAAGCCTGGTTGATTCCGCCCACGCGCTCATCGTCGAGGTTCTGCGGTGCCGTGGCGCGCCCGAGCAGGGCACTGACCCGACGGTTGAGGCCGGTCATCAGGCGATTGCTCAACGGACGCTCGATGTCGCAGAACAGGATCACCCGGGTCTGCTCGGTTTCGTTCTTGACCCAGTGCACGTAGGTTTCATCGAACATCACATCATCGCCATCGCGCCAGGCGTAAACCTGGCCATCGACAAAAATGCGGCAATCGTCGGAGTTCGGCGTGGACAGGCCCAGGTGATAACGCAGGGAACCGGCAAAGGGGTCGCGATGCGGGTTGAGGTGGCTGCCACCGGGCAGCAGCGCGAACATGGCGCCCTTGACGTTGGGAATGCTGCTGACCAGCGCCACGGTTTTCGGGCACAGGGCTTCGGCCGAAGGCAGGGGCTTGTCGTACCACTTGAGGTAGAAACGCTTCCAGCCTTTCTTGAAGAACGAGCCGAAACCGGCGTCATTGTTCTTCTCGGCGGCACGGATGTAGCCCTCGTCGAACAGGTGCATCGCCTCGTCGCGAATGACCTGCCAGTTATCCTTGAGCACATCCAGTTCAGGGAATTTGCTGCGATCCAGGTAAGGCCGGGAAGGCACGCTGGAAAACAGGTACATCAAGGCGTTGTAGGGCGCAAACAGTGCCGAGTGATTGACGAACTGGCGCAAGACCGGCAAACGCGCCTTGCCGCGCAAGTGCACATACAGCGTGCTGCCCAGGAACAGCAGCAACAGCAACGCCTTCACGGCAAAAGAAACAGTCATCCACAACTCCTTGAAATAAACACCCCTGCACAGCGCCATGTTCCCGGCGCGGCAGCCAGCCATGATAAGCACTCGTGGCCAGGGGGGAAACCCGCCTGACTCGACATTCAGTGTTGAGAATTGTGCAATAAAGCACTTCTTAACATAAGCCTCCTGAACGGGGCCTGACGTCAATCAGCCCCCGATCGGACACACGGTGCTTAAACCTGGGTCTCCTGCTCGGTGAACAGGTCACTGAACAGCATGCTCGACAGGTAGCGTTCGCCGGAGTCCGGCAGAATCACCACGATGGTCTTGCCCTGCATTTCCGGGGTTTCGGCCAGACGCGCCGCCACGGCCATGGCGGCACCGCAGGAAATGCCGCACAAAATCCCTTCTTCCTGCATCAGACGCAGGGCCATGGCCTTGGATTCCTCGTCAGTGACCAGTTCGACGCGGTCGACCATCGACAGGTCCAGGTTCTTCGGCACAAAACCGGCACCGATGCCCTGGATCTTGTGGGGGCTTGGCTTGATCTCGTCGCCCGCCAACGCCTGGGTAATCACCGGCGATACCACCGGTTCGACCGCCACCGACAGGATCGGCTTGCCCTGGGTGTTTTTGATATACCGCGATACACCGGTGATGGTGCCACCGGTGCCCACCCCCGCCACCAGCACATCGACGGCACCGTCGGTGTCGTTCCAGATTTCCGGACCGGTGGTTTTTTCATGAATGGCCGGGTTGGCCGGGTTTTCGAACTGCCCCGGCATGAAGTGCCGGGCGGGATCGCCGGCGACGATCTCGGTCGCCTTTTCGATCGCGCCCTTCATGCTCTTGGCCGGTTCGGTCAACACCAGCTCGGCGCCCAGTGCCTTGAGCACCTTGCGACGTTCGATGCTCATGGACGCCGGCATGGTCAGGATCAGCTTGTAGCCCCGCGCCGCCGCGACGAACGCCAGGCCAATCCCGGTGTTGCCGGAAGTGGGTTCGACGATGGTCATGCCAGGCTTGAGTTTGCCGGTGCTTTCAGCGTCCCAGATCATGTTGGCGCCAATCCGGCATTTGACCGAGTAACCCGGGTTGCGCCCCTCGATCTTGGCCAGGATGGTCACGCCGCGAGGCGCGATGCGGTTGATCTGCACCAGTGGCGTATTGCCAATGGAGTGGGCGTTGTCAGCGTAGATACGACTCATGGCCGGGTCCTTAATGCAGCGTTGAATTAGCCCTTAACGGTATGCCTGTTGCCGGTGCTCGTCCAGTCGGGTCGAACGTCCGCCGAGCATCAGAGTCAATGCATTACAACGCCAGAGATTTGCCATCATGAAACGTCGATACAGCTGGCCCCTATGGACCCTTGTCGGTCTCGTGGTGCTCCTGATTGCCCTGCACATCGCCCTGCCCTATATGGTGCGCGACTACCTGAACGGCAAGCTCGCCGACATGGGCGACTACCGTGGCCAGGTGACCGACGTGGACCTCGCGCTGTGGCGCGGTGCCTACAGGATCAACGGCCTGAAAATCGTCAAGGTCGATGGCAAGGTTCCGGTGCCCTTCGTCGATGCCCCGCTGATCGACCTGTCCGTCAGTTGGCACTCGCTCGTGTACGACCACGCCGTCGTGGCCAAGGTGCAGTTTTTCAACCCGCAAGTGAACTTCGTCGATGGCGGGGCCAACAAGCAGAACTCGCAGACCGGTGAAGGCACCGACTGGCGTGCGCAATTGAGCAAGCTGTTACCGATCACCCTGGACGAAGTGCGCCTCTACGACGGCAAGATCAGCTTCCGCAACTTCAATTCCAAGCCGCCCGTCAACATGAACGCCACTCAGGTCAATGCCAGCATCTACAACCTGACCAACGTCGTCGACAAGGACGGCAAACGCGACGCCCGCTTCGAGGGCAAAGCCCTGCTGCTGGGCCACGCGCCGCTTGAAACCAGCGCAACCTTCGATCCGCTGAGCAACTTCGAAGAATTCCAGTTCCGCTTGCGCGCCAGGGACATCGAACTCAAACGCATGAACGACTTCGCGTCGGCCTACGGCAAATTCGATTTCAACGCCGGTCACGGCGACGTGGTGATTGAAGCCCAGGCGAAAAAGGCGCAGTTGACCGGCTACATCAAACCCCTGTTGAAAGACGTGGACGTGTTCAATTGGCAGCAGGACGTCGAGAACAAGGACAAGGGACTGTTCCGCTCCATCTGGGAAGCCATTGTCGGGGGTTCCGAAACCGTGCTGAAAAACCAGGGCAAGAATCAGTTTGCGACACGCGTGGAGTTGAGCGGCAACGTGCACCGGCAAGATATCAGCGCGTTCCAGGCGTTTTTGCAGATTTTACGCAATGGATTCGTCCAGGCGTTCAATGCCCGCTATGAACGGCCAAAGCCGGAGGCTGGTTAACCGCCTCTGCCACCGAGACTGAGTCAAGTTGTGACGCTCCATTCAGAGACTGAATAAGCCGTCCGCGTTCACAGTCGCCCGGCCTGCGCGTTATAGTCGGACACTTGTCTATTGCGACCCGCCCTGCCCTGTCAGGCCGGCTTTACCGTTCGAGGATTAGCAGATGAAGTTCGAAGGCACCCAGGCCTACGTCGCCACCGATGACCTGAAGCTGGCGGTCAACGCCGCCATCACCCTGGAGCGTCCGCTGCTGGTCAAGGGCGAGCCGGGCACGGGCAAGACCATGCTCGCCGAGCAACTGGCGGAGTCCTTCGGCGCCCGGCTGATCACCTGGCACATCAAGTCCACCACCAAGGCGCACCAGGGTCTCTACGAATACGATGCCGTGAGCCGGCTGCGCGACTCGCAACTGGGCAACGAAAAGGTCCACGACGTCCGTAACTACCTGAAAAAGGGCAAGCTCTGGGAAGCGTTCGAGTCCGAGGAGCGGGTGATCCTGCTGATCGATGAAATCGACAAGGCCGACATCGAGTTCCCGAACGACCTGCTGCAGGAACTCGACAAGATGGAGTTCTACGTCTACGAGATCGACGAGACCATCAAGGCCAAGCAGAGGCCGATCATCATCATTACCTCCAACAACGAAAAGGAGCTGCCGGACGCCTTCCTGCGCCGCTGCTTCTTCCACTACATCGCTTTCCCGGACCGCGCCACCCTGCAAAAGATCGTCGACGTGCACTACCCGGACATCAAGAAGGACCTGGTCAGCGAAGCGCTGGACGTGTTCTTCGATGTGCGCAAGGTGCCAGGGCTGAAGAAAAAGCCGTCGACCTCCGAACTGGTGGACTGGCTGAAGCTGCTGATGGCCGACAACATCGGCGAAGCGGTGCTGCGCGAACGCGATCCGACCAAGGCGATTCCGCCGCTGGCCGGGGCCCTGGTGAAAAACGAACAGGACGTGCAATTGCTCGAGCGCCTGGCGTTCATGAGCCGTCGCGGCACTCGCTAAGCACTTGTAAAGAGGGCTGACGCCATGCTGCTCAACCTGTTCAACGAAATGCGCGCCGCCAAGGTACCGGTCTCGGTCCGTGAGCTGCTGGACCTGATCAACGCGCTGAAACAGCGCGTGACCTTCGCCGACATGGACGAATTCTACTACCTGTCGCGGGCGATTCTGGTGAAGGACGAAAGGCATTTCGACAAATTCGACCGGGCCTTCGGCGCCTATTTCAATGGTCTGGAAAAACTCGACGACCACCTCCAGGCGCTGATTCCCGAAGACTGGCTGCGCAAGGAGTTCGAGCGCTCGCTGACCGACGAGGAGCGGGCGGCAATCCAGTCCCTGGGCGGGCTGGACAAGCTGATCGAAGAGTTCAAGAAACGCCTGGAAGAACAGAAGGAACGCCACGCCGGCGGCAACAAATGGATTGGTACCGGCGGCACCAGCCCCTTCGGCTCCGGTGGCTTCAACCCCGAAGGCATTCGTGTCGGCGATGCCGGCAAACGCCAGGGCAAGGCGGTCAAGGTCTGGGACCAGCGCGAGTACAAGAACCTCGACGACTCGGTGGAACTGGGCACGCGCAACATCAAGGTCGCCCTGCGTCGCCTGCGCAAATTCGCCCGCCAGGGTGCCGCCGAAGAACTGGATATCGATGGCACCATCGACCACACCGCCAAGGACGCCGGCCTGCTGAACATTCAGATGCGCCCGGAACGGCGCAACACGGTGAAGCTGTTGCTGCTGTTCGACATCGGCGGCTCGATGGACGCGCACGTGAAAACCTGCGAAGAACTGTTCTCGGCCTGCAAGACCGAGTTCAAGCACCTGGAGTATTTCTACTTCCACAACTTCATTTATGAATCGGTGTGGAAAAACAACATGCGCCGCACCTCCGAGCGCACTTCCACCCAGGATCTGCTGCACAAGTACGGCGCCGACTACAAGGTGATCTTCATCGGCGACGCCGCCATGGCGCCCTACGAAATCACTCAACCGGGCGGCAGTGTCGAGCACTGGAACGAAGAAGCCGGCTACGTGTGGATGCAGCGGTTCATGGAGAAATACAAGAAGCTCATCTGGATCAATCCGTATCCGAAGGACACGTGGGGCTATACCTCATCGACCAACATCGTGCGCGATTTGATCGAGGACCAGATGTACCCCCTGACGTTGCGCGGGCTTGAGGAAGGGATGCGGTTTCTGTCCAAGTAGAAAGGCCAGCGGCTGATTGATCGTTCCCGAGCCCGGAAACGATCAATCCAGTCACTGCAGCCCGCGAACGTCCCGGTCCTCGATCGGCCGGCTCTGGCGCAGGCGTCGGCCACCCAGCACCACCCAGTCGATCAGCCGGAACAGGCACTCGATGCCAAACGACAGCAGCAACGCGCCGCTCATGCCCCAGATCATCGCTTCCGGCGTCAGCAGGATCTGGTAACTGTAACCGTTCCAGGTTTCCTTGCGGATATCCGGATCGGCGGCCAGGACCACCTGCAGGAAGCGGATGTACCAGGGCCCCTGCATGGCCTGGAACTGTTTATCCAGGGCCACCTGTCGGGTCAGCAGGTTGCTCAGGCTGTCGGCGTCGCTGCGAAAGATCGGGTCTTCGCTGGCGCGGTAGTGGGCGACCAGCGCCTGCATATCGCCCTTGAAGAACTGATTGGCGGTGCCCTGGAAGCCGCTCAGGCTGGTCTGCGCCTCGATCAGATGCGCTTCGATGCGCTTGGCGTAGTCGTTGATGAACCCCGGCACCTGGACACCGATCAACAGTCCCGCCGCGAACAGCACCAGCCGTAGATAACTGAGCAACATGAGAGCGTCCTTTATTCGGTCTTGCCCTGGCTGACGCATTCACCACGTCGCCACAGGCTCCATTGGCCCGGCTCGTAGCGGGTCCAGGTTTCGTTTTCGGTCAGGGGTTCGGTGGCGATCACCGTCACCACGTCGTTGGGCGTGGTCTCAGCCTGGAAATCGACGATCACATCGACATCCTTCAGGCGCGCCGGGCCAAACGGCGCGCGACGGGTAATCTGCGCCAGCTTGGTCGAGCAGTAGCAGAACAGCCAGTCACCATCGCTGAGCAGACAGTTGAACACGCCTTTACCGCGGTATTCGGCGCAGGCGGCGACCAGGTCGGGCAACAGCGCCTCGACCTCCACCGGCTCCGGAAACGCCGCGCGCACCCGGTTGAGCAAATCGCAGAACGCCGCTTCGCTGTCGGTATCGCCGACGGGGCGGTAAAAGCTGGTCATCGGTTGAAAATCCGCCAACTGGCCGTTGTGCGCGAAACACCAGTTGCGCCCCCACAGTTCGCGCACGAACGGGTGGGTGTTGGACAGGCAGACCTTGCCGACGTTGGCCTGGCGGATGTGCCCGATCACCACTTCGCTCTTGATCGGATACCGCTGCACCAGGTTGGCGACTTCCGACTCGCTGCTCGCCGCCGGATCCTGGAACAGGCGCAGGCCACGGCCTTCGTAGAATGCGATGCCCCAGCCGTCACGGTGCGGCCCGGTGCGGCCACCGCGTTGCATCAACCCGGTGAAGCTGAACACGATATCGGTCGGAACATTGGCGCTCATGCCCAATAACTCACACATGCTCGGACTCTCTGAAAGGCAGGGGCACGGTTACAAACGCGGTTCGACCCGCATGCGCTGCGGGTTGCTCGGGACCGGCGGGCGACCGTAGCGGTCATCACCGGCACCGCCGAACGGCTGATCGTCGTCAGGCTCGTCGGCGCGGGCAGCCGTCCTGGCCGCCTCCGCCCGCTCCTTGCGGGCTCGGGAAGCGCGCTCGATGGGGAAGCGGATCGCCACGAACACCAGGTAAACGCCAAAGGCGATCATGCCGTACATGAACAGATCGGAAATGGCGCGCCAGGCGTTGTTGCCGACCTTGAACGCAAGGTCCAGGGTGGTGATGGCAATGGCCGGGGCGACCTTCTCCTTCACCGGATCGATGATGGTCGGGCTGAACAGCAACACCGCAACCAGCAGCCGCAGCGGCTCGCGCAGCCAGCGCCACATCCAGCGGGTGATACGCATCCACACCAACAGGCAGCCCAAAGCGGCGAAGGCGTAAAGGCCCCAAGCGATCAGATAGTCGTTCTCGGTCATGGTGTCCATGGCAAGGCAGGCAAATAGGCGCTTATAGTAACGACTTTTCGCACGCCAGGCTTGTCCCAATACCTGACAGCTACGCCTCACCTGTGGGAGCGGGCTTGCTCGCGAAGGCGTCCTGTCAGCCAACATCGCTCTGGGACAGCGCTTTCGCGAGCAAGCCCGCTCCCACCGGCTGCAAATCCCTCATTCGTACATTGTCCGAGAGCCCTTCATGCCCCAATCCGCCAACGTCACCAGCGCCCCTATTGCCCACAAGGCGCCAGGCACTGACCCGTATGCCTGGCTGCAGGAACGCGACACCGACGCGGTGCTCGACTACCTGAAAGCGGAAAACAGCTATCAGGAAGCGCAAACCGCCGATCAGGCCGGGCTGCGCGAAACCCTGTTCGAAGAGATCAAGGGCCGCATCCTCGAAACCGACCTGTCGCTGCCTTCGCCGTGGGGCCCCTATCTGTATTACACGCGCACCACCGCCGGCGACGAGTACGCCCGGCACTACCGCTGCCCGCGCCCGGACGACGACAGCCTGCAGCTCGACGAAAGCCGGGAACAGCTGCTGCTGGACCCGAACGAACTGGCCAACGGCGGCTTCTTCTCCCTCGGCGCGTTCAGCATCAGCCCGGATCACCAGCGCCTGGCCTACAGCGTCGACGCCACGGGCGACGAGATTTACACCCTGTTCATCAAGGAATTGTCCGACGGCCGTGTCAGCGAGCTGGCGTTCGAGAACTGCGATGGCAGCATGACCTGGGCCAACGACAGCCTGACGCTGTTTTTCGGCGAACTGGACGACACCCATCGCCCGCACAAGCTGCTCCGCTACCGGCTGGACGGCACGGCGGCCGAAGAAGTGTTCCATGAGCCGGACGGCCGGTTCTTCATGCACTGCTACCGCTCCAGCTCCGAACAGCAATTGCTGCTGGCCCTGGGCAGCAAGACCACCAGCGAAATCTGGGTGCTGGACGCCTTCCAGCCGCAGCAGGCCTTTACCTGCATCGCACCACGGGTCGAAGACCATGAGTACGATGTCGATCACGGCGCACTCGACGGGCAGTGGACCTGGTTCATTCGCACCAACCGCGACGGCATCAACTTCGCCCTCTACACCGCCGTCGATACCGGCGTGGCGCCGTGCGAAGCCGACTGGCGCAACCTGATCCCCCATCGCGACAGCACGATGATCGATGGCATGAGCCTCAATGCCGGGGCCATGACCCTGAGCCTGCGCGAGGGCGGCCTGCCGATTATCGAAGTGCACCCGCAGGACCTGCCCAGCTACCGCGTGCAATTGCCGGATGCCGCCTACAGCCTGCACGTCCAGAACAGTCTGGATTTCGTCAGCGAGCAGATTCGCCTGCGCTATGAAGCGCTGAACCGGCCGGCGCAAATCCGCCAACTGGAACTGGTCAACGGCGAGCAGAAGGTGTTGAAGCAGACCCCGGTGCTCGGCCCGTTCGACGCCGATGCCTACGTCAGCCAGCGTCTCTGGGCCACCGCCCCGGACGGCACGCAAGTGCCGATCAGCCTGGTGGTCAAGCGCGAAGCGCTGGGCCAACCGACGCCGCTGTACCTGTACGGCTACGGCGCCTACGGCCAGAGCCTCGACCCGTGGTTCTCCCACGCCCGCCTGAGCCTGCTGGATCGCGGCGTGGCCTTTGCCATCGCCCATGTGCGCGGCGGCGGCGAACTGGGTGAGGCCTGGTACCGCGCCGGCAAACAGGAACACAAGCACAACACCTTCAGCGATTTCATCGCCTGCGCCGAGCACCTGATTGCCAACGGTTACACCACTTCCCCGCAACTGGCGATCAGCGGCGGCAGTGCCGGCGGCCTGCTGATCGGCGCGGTGCTGAACATGCGCCCGCAGCTGTTCGGCGCGGCGATTGCCGAAGTGCCGTTCGTCGACGTGCTCAATACCATGCTCGACCCGGACCTGCCGCTGACCATTACCGAGTACGACGAGTGGGGCAACCCGCAGGAGCCGGACGTCTACGAACGGATCAAGGCCTACGCCCCGTACGAAAACGTCACTGCGCAAGAGTATCCGGCGACGCTGGTGATCGCGGGCTACAACGACAGTCGCGTACAGTATTGGGAAGCCGCCAAGTGGGTGGCCAAGCTGCGCGCCAACAAAACCGACAACAATCCGTTACTGCTCAAGACCGAGCTGGGGGCTGGCCACGGCGGAATGAGCGGCCGTTATCAGGGATTACGTGACGTAGCGCTCGAATACGCATTCGTTTTCAAGGTTTTGGGCATTGCCTGAGGAACTTGGCCTGATGGCCCGGTCTTAAGACCATCGCGTTTCCATTGTGGGAGCGAGCCTGCTCGCGATGGCGGCAGCACAGCCCGCATTCGTATTGAATAGGCGGCCCAATCGCGAGCAGGCTCGCTCCCACAAAAAAGCCGATCAAGATCCGCCACGACAGACACAACAAAAAAGACCGCACGACATGTCAGAACCGACCTTACTGAACAATGAAATTCGCGACTGGCTGATGGACTGCGGCCTGTTCGCTCAATTGCAGCCCGCCGACTTCGCGGCAGCTTCAGGCTATTTCAGCATCAGCACGGTGGCCGAGGGCGAAGAGATTTTCCACGAAGGCGATGCCGGCAGCTTCATGTGCATCATTCACACCGGCCAGGTCGCGGTACAGAAAACCAACAGCGACGGCCAACTGGTGACCATGACCATCCTGCGCAGCGGCCGGGCCTTCGGCGAAATGGCGGTGCTCGATGGCGAGCGCCGCTCCGCCAGCTGCGTGGCCGCGAGCAACTGCCAGTTGCTCAACCTGGGCAAGGACTCACTGGAAAAAATGCTCAACGACGCGCCGAAGATCGCCGCCAAGATCATCCGAGCCCTGGCCGTGTCCCTGTCCAAGCGCTTGCGCATGGCCGACGGGCAACTGCTTTCGCAACAGGTCTAGCCACCCGGCGACTTGCTCTTCGTGGTGTTCTGCTCAAGTCCCGGCAGGGGCTGGTCCCTGGGCGGCGGGCTGGGGACGTCGATCGGTGGCAACAGCGGTGGCCCGCCGCTGCCCGGACCGGCCTTGGGCACGCTGTTGGGGGTGATCTGCGGGTAAGGTGTCGGCGTCGCGGTACCGGGCGAACCGGGCAGCGGCGCCGGGCTGGTCGGAATGGTTTGCAGCTCCTGGGCCGACGCTGCAGTTATCGAGAGCGCGGCCAGGGCAATGACCGTTAGAATGGTGCGCTTCATCAGGGCTCCGTTGACAGGTTGTCTGCCTGCAGGCTACTCCCAACGGCGCGCCTTTGCCTTCCCCTTTGCCCAATCTTCTCAAGAGATCCCCATGAAACGTTTCGTCCTGCTCGACACCGCCCCAATCCCTGGCAACGGCGGTGCCCTGTGCCTGTTCGAATACGGCGAGGATTTTGTCATCAAGATCCAGGGCGGTGATGGCGGCCAGCTGATGAACACGCGCATGCACGGTTCCGAAGATGCCCTGGCCGAGATCCCCTGCCGCAAGGTTGCCGGGCGTCCGAACTCGCGGGTGCTGATCGGAGGCCTGGGCTTGGGCTTCACCCTCGCTTCGGCCCTGAAGCATCTGGGCAAGGGCGCCGAGGTGGTGGTCGCCGAACTGGTGCCCGGCGTGGTCGAGTGGAATCGCGGGCCGCTGGGCGAAAAAGCCGGCAAACCGTTGCAGGATCCACGTACAGTGATCCGCATGGAAGACGTGGCCAAGGTGCTGCAAGCCGAACCGCAGGGGTTCGACGCAATCATGCTCGACGTCGACAACGGGCCCGAAGGCCTTACCCAGCGCGCCAACAGTTGGCTCTACTCGGCCGGCGGCCTGAGTGCCTGCGCCAAGGCCTTGCGGCCAAAAGGCGTGCTGGCCGTCTGGTCGGCCAGCGCCGACCGGCAGTTTTCCGACAAACTGAAGAAGGCCGGATTCAAGGCCGAAGAAGTCCAGGTCTTCGCCCACGGCAACAAAGGCACCCGCCACACCATCTGGATTGCCGAGAAGCTCAAGGGCTGAGCTAAACTGCGAGCCTAACCGTCATCAGTCTTTTACAAAGGTGAACCCATGAGTTCGTCCACCCCCACCAACACGTCGAAGCTGGACCGCATCCTCGCCGACAACCAGCGCGACAAGGAAATGGGTTATCGCGACAAGGCCCTGAAGATGTACCCGCACGTGTGCGGCCGCTGCGCCCGTGAATTTTCCGGCAAGCGCCTGAGCGAACTGACCGTGCACCACCGCGACCACAACCACGACAACAACCCGCAGGACGGCTCGAACTGGGAGCTGTTGTGCCTGTACTGCCACGACAACGAACACTCGCGCTACACCGACCAGCAGTATTTCGGCGAAGGCTCGCTGAGCACGCCGAAGATCGCCAAGGCCACGCACAACCCCTTTGCGGCGTTGGCCGGGTTGATGAAGAAGGAAGACTGAGGCTGTTTTTTCGGGGCCGTTACTGGCCCCATCGCGAGCCGGCTCGCTCCCACACTGGCTCCGTTACACCCATGCCCCCTGTGGGAGCGAGCCTGCTCGCGATGACGCCGGCACAGACAGCAAAAAAACATCAGACCCGCCGCCCTGCCCCATTCCCCGTATAATCGCCGTTTTTTCCCGAAGGCACCCCGCTCGTGGCAGACAAACGGTACAGCTGCATTGGTTTGTATAACCCCAAATCACCGGAAAACGTCGGCTCGGTCATGCGCGCCGCCGGCTGCTATGGCGTGGCGTCCGTGTTCTACACCGGCAAGCGTTATGAACGCGCCGCCGATTTCGTCACCGACACCAAGCGCGTGCACTACGACATCCCGCTGATCGGCATCGACGACCTGAAAAAGATCTTGCCGCTGGGCTGCGTCCCGGTCGCCGTGGAGCTGGTCGAGGGTGCCCGCTCGTTGCCCGAATACACCCATCCGGATCGCGCGCTGTATATCTTTGGCCCGGAAGACGGCTCGCTGGACAAGGAGATTCGGGACTGGTGCGAAGACGTGGTCTACATCCCGACCACCGGCTGCATGAACCTCGCCGCCACGGTCAACGTTGTGCTCTACGACCGCATGGCCAAGGGCTTGAACACCCGCTCCGGGCCGAAATTTCGCTGAACCGCCCACATCCGATGGAACAAGCCGCCTGCCTCGGCAGTCAGCTTAAATATCCATCGAAGCAGTCATTTGCGCCAGGAGACAGATCATGAGCCAACTCAAACGCGTGGAGCGTATCGAAACCACTCCGTTCCAGAGCCCTTCCGAGCAGAACGTCCACGGCTGGGAACGCCTCGGCTCGCTGGCGGGCGGCGTGGTGATGGTCGGCAAGGGCCTGCGTCGCGGCGGTATTTTCGGCCTGATCCAGGTGGCCATCGGCGGCGTGGCACTGGCCCGGGGCATCACCGGCCACAGTTCGGCCAAAAGCCTGCTGGAAAAAAGCCGCCAGGACATGAACAACGTGCGAGCGAAGATCGAACGTGCCGGGGAAGAGTTGGGGCGATTGAAAGCGAATGCGGAAGCGGCGACCAACACGGCGACCGTGACCGGCAATGATTCGTTGAAGTCGCCTAAAGCCGGGGTTTGAGCCTGATTGCACGCTGGGGCTAATGGCTTCATCGCGAGCAGGCTCGCTCCCACAGGTGATGCGTCGTCCTTGCTCGCGATAGCAGTGTTACTGAAGCAACTCGGTATTGAGCACTCTGGATGACTCGCCGATCACGCTTTCGGCCAGTTGCACAAAGTCCCGGGTATTCACACTTTCCAACCGCATCGCCCCACGCATCACATCATCCAGCGAGCGCTTGTTGCGGGTTTTCAGGCGAATCTCGCGATCCAGCTCTTGCAGCAACAACACCGCCTTGGCCACCTGCGCCGGGCTGGCCTGGGCGTCACGCAAGGTGGTGACTTTCTGGCTGTCCTTGACCAGCTTGCCATGCAGGTTTTCATAACGCTCGTCACTCATCCCCCCGGCGCGCCGCACCAGCTCGATCGCGTAGTACTCGGCCAGCCCTTCGCTGATCCAGTCGCTGCGCTGCGTATCGTTGACGCGCCCGAACAGTTGGGCCAACTCCCGCACCAGCGCGCTGCTGCCGCTTTCGCTGACCAGCGGCAGACGCGTATTGAGGTAGATCGATTCCCGCGCCGCCAGGCTGCCGCGCCACATCGGGTCATTCGCCCCGACGATCAGCAGTTTGGCGGGATGTCGCGGGAACACCGCCTGCACCTGCGGCCAGACGAACGTCAGCAGTGTCAGCACGTCCATGCGGTGCATGCCCTGCCCCTTCGGCGAGGCCACGGTGACCTCGGTTTCCCCCAGACGGGTGCGACGACTGCCAAGGTGGCCGGCGAGCATCCAGCCCGTGGGCCGATCGAACAGGCGCGAGACGTTGTCGATGCGGAACTTGTTCTTGCCGATGCGCGGCCAGGCGGTTTCGACGCTTTTCCAGCCACTGGGCAACTCGAACTCAAGGCGTGACACCAACTCGATGCCATCCTGCTGATCGAGCCTGGCGGCGGGCACCAGATCGTCACCACGCATCAGCGCCCAGCCCGGCGTCATGCGCGTGTCGAAGCTGCCATTCTTGCGGCTGTGGCTGATGCGTACGCGATAGGTCAGGCTGGCCTTGTCCGCCGCCGGGCGCCAGATGCCGCGAGTCGGCTTGCCAGGGGTGAGCTGCCAATTGCCGTCGGCCTCGAAGTCGCTGTAACGATTGCCGTCACCGAGGTCGAAATCCAGGCTGCGCACCGCCGAGCCCTGGGCCAGGGTCAGGCGCACTTCAGCCTGATCGCTTTGCGGCAGCAGGCGCACGTGATAATCCAGATCGACTTTCTTCGCCGCCCACACCGACGAACTCAGGGCCACCAGCCCGACGGCCAGCGCCAGGCGCAATCCCACAGCCATACACACTCCTTGTTGAAACTAACCTGCGCGGAAAATCAGATGATCTTCCCAATCCTCTTCGGCCACGCTGCCTTCGGCGAGCATGCGCCCGGACTGAGAAATGCGTTCGTGGTGTACGGCGTCGCGATCACCGCACACCAGGTGATGCCAGAGCGGCAGGTCCTTGCCTTCACTGACCAGACGATAACCGCAGGTCGGCGGCAGCCACTTGAACTCATCGGCCTTGCCGGGCGTGAGTTGAATGCAGTCCGGCACGAATTCGCGACGGTTGGGGTAATCGCTGCACTGGCAGGTTTTCAGGTCCAGCAATTTACAGGCGATGCGCGTGTAATAAACGCTGTTGTCGTCCTCATCCTCGAGCTTTTGCAGGCAGCACAGCCCGCAACCGTCGCACAGCGATTCCCATTCCTCCTGATCGAGTTGATCGAGGGTTTTGCGTATCCAGAACGGTTCGACTTTGGCGGCCATGGCTCGAGCATCAACATCAGGTGGTGAAAAGGCCGCCAGTCTAGTGCCCGGCGCCCCGCCGGCCAAGCATTGGCGACTGCCGGTAGAACGGGACTTGTCAGTTAATGCGTCGCCAAGTAGCTTTGCCAGTCGCAAGGAGCCAGGCACTGCGTGCCATGAACGCCCGACCGCGTTGCATTCAGATGAAATGCCAGGCCCATGAAAAAACCCATCGCCCAGCCTACCTGTGCCCGCCGGTTTTAAATCGACTCTTTGACCGCAAGGAATTTCCGCATGAGTGCCAATCCACGCGTTGCCGATTATGCCATCCACCCGCAATTCACCGATCGCTGGTCGCCCCGTGCCTTCACCGGCGAAGCCATCCCCGAAGAAACCCTGCTGAGCTTCTTCGAAGCCGCACGCTGGGCGCCATCGGCCTACAACTCGCAGCCATGGCGCTTCCTGTATGCGCGTCGCGACACGCCAAACTGGGAGCGTTACCTGGGCCTGCTCAACGAATTCAACCGCAGTTGGGCACAACACGCCTCGGCGCTGGTGATCGTGATCTCCAAGACCACCTTCGTCGCGCCCGGCGCCACGGAAGAAACCCCGGCCTTGTGGCACACCTTCGACACCGGTTCGGCCTGGGGTCATCTGGCGTTGCAAGCGAGCCTCAGTGGCTGGCACACCCACGGCATGGCCGGTTTCGATCAGGAACTGACCCGCAAGGAGCTGAACATTCCTGAAGGTTACGCGCTGCACGCCGCCGTTGCGGTGGGCAAGCTCGGCGACAAGGCGACGCTGGCGGACTACCTGCAAGCGCGCGAAACGCCCAGCCCGCGTCGGCCGTTGAGTGAAACGGTTGCCGAAGGCGATTTCAGCCTCTGAGCCATAGCGCGATTTCCATTGTGGGAGCGAGCCAGCTCGCGATGAGGACCTGTCAGTCGACACTTTCATCGTCTGATACGCCGTTATCGCGAGCAGGCTCGCTCCCACAGTTTGATCAGGGTGGTGTCAATAACCTCGATCGAAATCCACTTCCCCGCGCAGTGCCTGGCCCGCGTGATACGCCCGCAGGTTCTCGACGAACAGTTGCACCATCATCGTCGGCGAAGTCGGCGCCGAGCTGTGCCCCGTCAGCAGCAAGCCCCAGGCCGTCCAGAACGGGTGGCGTTGCGGCAACGGCTCCTGACGGCAGACATCGATCACCGCCCCCGCCAGATGCCCTTCCTTCAAGGCTTCCACCAGGTCAGCATCGACCACCGCCACCCCGCGCCCGGCGTTGATGAACAGGCCCGTCGACTTGAATTGCCTGAACAGCGCGGCGTCGTACAGGTCATGGGTCGTCGGCGTGTTCGGCAGCAGGTTGATCACGTAATCCACTTCACCCACCAGGCGCGGCAAGTCTGCCAGCGTGGCCACTTCGGCAAACGGGGCCTGTACCCGGGCTTCGCTGGCGATGCCATACAACTCGACCCCGAACGGCAGCAGAAACTGCGCGACGGTCTGGCCAATATCGCCGGTGCCGACGATCAACACCTTGCGCCCCGCCAGGCTCTGGCCCTGACGGCTGTCCCATTTGCGCTCGACCTGGCTGACCAGGCGCGGCAGCACTTCACGTTCGTGGCCGAGCATGTAGGTCAGCACGTATTCGGCCATGACCTGACCGAAAATCCCCACCGCGCGCGTCAGGCGATAGTGCCGTGTCAGCCCGTCGGCCAGCAGTGGCGTGATACCGGCCCAGGTCGACTGCAGCCACTGAGGCTGGTGGCCCTGACGCAGCAGGGTGGCCAGCAGGTCCGGCTGGCCCAGCCAGATCGGGCAATCGGCGGCCTGACGGGCCAGTTCGGCGGAGTCACCGCTGGTGAGCACTTCCAGTTCAGGCGCGGCCTGGCGCAACAGTTGGGCGTATACAGCGTAGTCGTGTTCGGCAATCAGAACGCGCATGGTTCAAACCTTTCAAAAGCAGTGCAAACGGCCGCCGGGGAAGTCTCGCTCCCCGGCCTGGCCATCGCCAAAATCATTCCAGTATTTCACGCCGACTCTGAACAGAGCCTGTCTGCCGGTCAGACCGGGTCGTTGCGCCGCAACAATTCTTCCGGCAAGTGTTCGATGTACTCGTCTTCGGCCGGCGGCATCTGCAGGTGGTAGCCCTGCTTCTCAAGGTTTTCCAGGACCACCGCGATGTCTTCGCGCGACAGCTTGCGCTCGGGGCTCAGCACCAGATCGAACGCGTGGATGGCCTTGCCGAAGGCCGCCATCAGCGGTTCCGGCACACGCTCCAGGGCGTCACTCTTGAGCACATAGAGGTACATCTCGTTTCTCTTCGAACTGCGGTAGATCGAGCAAATACGTTTCAAGGCTGTTCTCCGGGGGTGGCCAGGCTGTCGAGCAAGGCCTGGCCCATCAATTCGCGGCGCCAGCCACGCAGCGAATCAGGCAATTGGTAGGGACCGTTGGGGAAGCCGCTCTTGAGCAGGGCTTCCAGGGTTTTCTTGCGCAGCATCAGTTCCGGCGCAATGTTCAGTCGCTCGGCTTCGGCCTGGCCGAGGGCGCGCAACTGCTTGATCAGCGCGGCGGCATCCACGGGCAGCGGCTCCGGCACGGCAGGCGGCCACTGATCGGGCGACACGCTGCCGGAGCGCTTGATCAGATCCAGCAGGAATTCGCCATCCTGGCGCACGGTGCGCGGGTGCATGTCTTCGATTTTACCCAGCGCCGCGAGGTTGTCCGGCTGCGTACGCGCCAGCGGCCACAGGGAATGTTCGCGGATGATGCGATTGCGCGGCAGGTCGCGGGCGCGGGCCTCGCGCTCGCGCCAGGCGCAGAGTTCGCGCAGCACGGCGAGCTGGGCCCGGGAAAGCTTCCAGGCCAGCTTGGCGTCGCGATAAACCTCATAGGGATCGATTTCGCGCCGCAGGTTGGCCACCAGCTCGGCGCCGTCTTCCAGGACCCAGGCGTATTTGTCGTCAGACAGCTTGGGACGCAGTTGTACGAAAACTTCTGCAAGGTGCAAGGCATCTTCAGCGGCGTAGCTGATCTGGGTGTCCGACAGCGGACGTTGCAGCCAGTCGGAACGAGTTTCGCCCTTGGGCAGTTCGATGCCCAGCACTTCCTGCACCAGGCGCGAGTAACCCATGGAAAAGCCGAGGTTCAGGTAGGCGGCGGCCAGTTGCGTGTCGAACAGCGGCGCCGGCAGGCTGCCGGTCAGGCGCAGCAGCACCTCGAGGTCTTCGCTGCAGGCATGGAGCACCTTGACCACGGCCGGGTTTTCCAGCAAGGCAGCCAGGGGTTGCCAGCGGTCGATGGTCAGCGGATCGATCAGGTAAGCGCGCACGCCGTCGCCAACCTGCAACAGGCCGGCAATCGGATAAAAGGTGTCGACCCGCATGAACTCGGTGTCGAGGGCAACGTAGGGCAGCTGCTGCCACTCGGCACAAAACCGGGCGAGGCTATCGTTGTCGCGAATCCAGTGAATATCGATGGCCACACGGCTCTCCCTTGAAGAATGGCGCGCAGTATATATCGCCCCCGGCGATTTCCGCGCATCCGCTAAACAAGAGCTTTAACGAAAAAACCTGCTTGAAGGCAAGAATTGTCTGATGGAGGGAGGTTACAAGGTCTTACGCAAGACGTAGACGCGCTTGCACACGCAACCGGGCAGGAAGTCCTGATGACTGAGCAGAGTGAAGCCGGCCTGCCTGAATTCGGCCTCCACTTCAGCCTTGTTGACCCACGGTCGGGCCCCAGAGCCCTGTGTCGATGGCCGGCGCTTCAAACGGGCATCAATCTGCACCGCCACAATCACCGTATCGCGACTGACCCGATGGAACTCCCGGAGGATGGCCAGACGATGCTCGGGACTGGCGATGTGTTGATACAGCTGCATGCAAAAAATGCAGTCCACCGCGTTCGCCGACAAGCCGAGGGTGAACGCCGACCCCTGAAAAGTCTTGATGCGTTTCAACACCTGTTGCGAGTGATGGATCGGCGCATGGTCGAGCATCTGCCGCGACGGATCGGACGCCAGAATCACCCGGTTCGCATGCTCTGCCAGCACCGGCCAGAAGCGCCCGGCCCCGCAGGCGACATCCAGTATCAATCCCGGTTCGCCCGCCACCTTGAGCGCATTGCGCACCAACTGCTCGTCGCGCCAGAACGCCAGGCGTCCGATGAAGCCACGGGGATGCGGCTGCAAGCAGACGCGGGCATGCTCCTCCTCGTGGCGCCGGGCGAACTCAAGCTCAATGGTGGAGGGGGACTGCGCGGACATGTGCAAAGGCTCTTGTAGGAATAGTCTGGCGGAACGCACGTTAACGGCCGGCAGGTGAAAAAAAGGTCGAAGCCCTTACTCCTTGGCCAACACACCGTCGATCACCGCACCGCGACAACCGGCAAACATATCCAGGTCCTGGTTGTAGACCTTGCTGCTGACCTCCAGCAAACCGAGCATCGAATGGAACAGGTTGTCCTGGCTCAACGGCTTTTCACGGCTCAGTTGCAGGCAATGGGTGTCCACCGAGAACGACTTCTGATAGCTGTCGGAAAACCAGGCGAGCATCGCGACATGCTTTTGCTGATCGGGCGCCATCATGTAAGGCGTGCCGTGGAGGAACAGGTTGTACTCGCCCAGGGACTCGCCGTGGTCCGACAGGTACAACATCGCGGTATCGACCTTGTCCTGGTTGCTGCGCAGCAGGTCGATCAGGGTCGACAGCACATGGTCGGTGTACACCAGCGTATTGTCGTAACCATTGACGATACTTTCGCGACTGCAATTGTTGAGGGCATTACTCTCGCAAACCGGAGTGAATCGCTCGTACTCCTTTGGATAGCGCTTGAAGTACTCGGGCCCGTGACTGCCCATCTGGTGCAGCACCAGCACGGTGTCCTTGTCCAGGTTATCGATGAAGTGCTGCAAACCCTGCAGGAGAATCTCATCCCGGCATTCGCTGTTGGCGCACAGTGCCGGGTCCTTCAAATTACTGACGTCCTCGAGGGTGACCCGATCGCACGTGCCTTTGCAGCCCGACTGGTTATCCCGCCAGATCACGTCGAGCCCTGCACGCTTGAGCACGTCCAGCAGCCCTTCTTCATTCTTTGCCTTGCTGGCGTTGTAGTCCTTGCGGCCCATGTTGGAAAACATGCAAGGCACCGAGACGGCGGTTTCCGTGCCGCAGGAATGCACATCGGTGAAGGCGATCAGGCCTGCTTCCTTGTCCAGTTGAGGGGTGGTGTCGCGGTGGTAGCCCAGCACGCCAAAGTTTTCGGCCCGGGCGCTTTCGCCCACGACCAACACGGTCAGGGATTTGCGGCCGTGGGCGTGCCACGCCGGATTTCTCTCGGCGTCTTCGCCAATCCTGACGAAGGGCTGCTGGGCTGAAGCGACTTGTTCGCTCAAGTAACTGAACGAGGCGCCCACGTAATTACTGGGGACCACCATCAAACGCAATTCATGATGATTGCGGAACAACGATGACAACCCCTGATAATTACCCAGTGCAACACCGCCAATCACCGCAACCGAGGCAACTCCCACCAACAACTTACTGATTAACTCGCGGTGCCAGCGACGATAATTAACGGGTGTCCTCCACAACAACCAGGACGGTAATATGCCGAGCAAAACAATATAGAGAAACAACTTGACCGAGAGTAAATCGCGCACTTCCGTGGCATTGGTCTGCGCGAAGTTACGCAACATTCCGGTGTCCATCAGCACACCGTATTGGCTCATGAAATACGCCACGCTGGCGCTGATCATGAAAATCAGGGTCAGCAACGGTTTCATGACGGGACGGAAAGCAAAAAGGGTCAGCACCATATTCAAGGCCGCCAGAATCATCAGTCCGAAAGCCACGCGCATGACGACACCCTTGGCGTCGGACGCGGTGATTTCAAACAGGTGCTGCCACAGTACCGAGTTGAACCCGATCAAAAGAAAGGCGCTGGCAATCAGTGTCACCCACTCCGGGCGCACGGCTTTGAACTTCAACATGATGATTGGCTGTTCCTGAAAAGAAATGCCGTCGACAAATGTGAAAATTTCATTTATCGCGACAGCACTAACTTTAGGCAGACAACCATCAATTTTTTGTGAAAAAGAAGCCAACGATTAGTTGGCTTAGCGTCTTCTACAACAACTTTAGTAGTATTTGAGAATGGTTCAGGCCTGATTCAGGTACCAACGCCAATCCTGTTCTCCGACCTCCCCCATGAACTGTCGATACTCGGCACGTTTGACGGCAAGGTAAACCCCAAGAAACTCCGCGCCAAGGGCTTCCCGCGCCCAACTTGAAGCTTCCAGTGCACGCAAGGTCGTGAGCCAGTCGGTGGGCAACAATCGCGTGGCCTGGGCGTAACCGTTGCCTTCCACGGGCGCACCCGGGTCCGACTGCTCGCGAATACCGCGATGGATGCCGGCCAGGATCGCCGCTGCGGCCAGGTACGGATTGGCGTCGGCGCCGCAGATGCGATGCTCGATGTGTCGCGAGAACGCCGGGCCGCCCGGGACGCGCAAACTCACGGTGCGGTTGTCGACGCCCCAGGTGGCGGCCAGGGGCGCGTAGCTATTGGTCTGGAACCGTCGGTAGGAGTTGGCATTCGGGCAGAACAGCAACAACGAATCGAGCAAGGTGCTGAGCATGCCGCCCACCGCGTGCCTGAGCAGCGGCGTACCGTCCGCGGCCTCGCTGGCAAACAGGTTGTGACCGTCGCGGTCGGCCAGGCTGACGTGCATGTGCATGCCGGTCCCGGCCAGATCATCGAAGGGTTTGGCCATGAAGCACGCCGTCATCCCGTGCTTGTGCGCCACGCCCTTGACCAGACGCTTGTAGCGCACGGCCTCGTCCATCGCCTGCAGGGCATCGGTGCGATGCTCGAGGGTGATTTCAACCTGCCCCGGGGCGTATTCAGAGATCGCCGTGCGTGCCGGAATGCCCTGGAGTTTGCAGGCATTGTACAAATCGGCCAGGAACGGCTCGATCTGCTCCAGTTCGCGCAGACCGTAGACCTGTGTGCCCCGAGGACGGCCACCATCGACATCCCGCGCCGGCTGCGGCCGGCCGTGGCTGTCGCGCTGCTGGTCCAGCAGGTAGAACTCCAGTTCCGCCGCCATCACCGGGTAATAACCGTCGGCTTGCAGGCCTTCGATCACCTTCGCCAACAAGTGCCGGGGGTCGGCGATCGTCGCCGGCATGCCCTGCGTCGGATGCATGCTGACCTGCACCGCCGCCGTCGGCATCAGACGCCACGGCATGCGCGTCAGGCTGCCGCTGAGCGGGTAGGCACGGCAATCGATATCACCGACCTCCCAGACCAGCCCGGAATTTTCCACGTCATCACCGTTGATGGTCAGGCCCAGGATCGTGCTGGGCAAGGGGCGCCCGCTTTCGTACACCGCCAGCAACTCATCGCGGTGCAGCAACTTGCCCCGGGGCACACCGTTGTTGTCGAGGATGAACAACTCGAACATCTCGATATCCGGGTTCTGTTGCAGAAAAGTCAGGGCTTCTTGCGGGGAGGCGAAGGATGTCGTGGCACAACTCATGGGAATTCTCTTGTTTCCGCGTCAGGCAAACGCGCAGGCGCTGCCGATTTGATCCGGGGGATAGCCCAGGACCTGTCAGGATCATTAACGGGAAAGGCAGGAATCCGGCGGGCGCGCGTGACGACAGTGCCACAACGCCCAGAAGGCAAGTTCAGAAGGGAGTGCGACCGGACAATCGTCCATAGAGTAGACCGCAGTGAACAGATGGCAGCAGCGTCACACGGCGGGATAAGTCGTTAAATCGGGATTTGAAGAACTTTGGTTGTGGTCTGGCTAAACATTCGACAGATGGGAGCAGCCTGCGCCACACCGTGAATCGTCACGCGATCCAGAACGCTGCGGCTGCTCGGCACCGGATGACACTCAGTTATTGATGGCGACCTTGCTGTAGGACTCGCGATCCATGTCGACAATTTCCACTGCCAACTGCACTTCCACACCGGCTGGCCACTGACACAGGTCCTGCAGCACCGCCAGCAGGCTTTCCGACAACTGCTTCTTGATCTGCGGCGAGCGGCCACTCAACAGCGCCAGGTTGACGTACACGAACGCACGCTCGTTCAAGGCGGTGCCGACCTTGAAGGTCTCGACCTTCACCGCGCGGGCCTTGATGTCGGATTCGGCAGCAAACTGACCGGAAGCCACCAGCGCATTGTTGAACCGCAGCAGCGCCACATCGGCATTCAGCTCAGGCAGGTTGGCGGTGTATTCCATGTGCAGGTGAGGCATGACGTGGTTCCTGAGGTAAAGGGGAAAGGTCGTACATATATCACAGAGTTGCCCTGCTCTACTGCGGCATCGGTGATTGGAAACGCTCACTCATGAATGCCTCCAGCCGCGAACGCAACCAACGCTCGGCAGGATCGGTATCGACATGGCTCAACCAGACCATGGACAGGTCCAGGGTCGGTGTCTTGAACGGAAAAGGTTCGACGAACAACTGGCCGGAGGCGGCCATCGCCGTGGCCGTGTAATCCGGCAGGCTGGCGATCAGGTCAGTCCCGGCGAGCAGGGCGGGCAACGAACTGTACTGCGGCACGGAAAGCACCACCTGACGCGTGCGACCGATCTCTGCCAGCCACTCGTCAGCGTAGCCGCTGACGTTGGCCGTGTGGGACACCAGCACATGAGGACGTGAGCAATACTCATCGAGGGTCAGTGGCGTGTCCGAGGCATCGGCGCGCAGGATGCTGGGCAGGATATGCCGCAACAGCTTGCGCTTGGCATTGGCCGGCAGGCCGCGGGTCTGACTGATGCCGACGGTAATGTCACCGGACGCCAGCAAGTCGGGAATCCGCCAGTAGTCGACATGCTGCACCACGAATACCACCTTTGGCGCCTCCTGGCGCAGGGCGCGCAACAGGGGCGGCAACAGGCCGAACTCGACATCGTCCGACAGGCCGATGCGAAAGGTCATGGTGCTGCTGGCGGGGTCGAAGTCGTGGGTCAGGCTCAAGGCCACCGACAGCGAGTCCAGGGCGGGCGACAGGTACTGGATCAACTCTTCGGCCCGGGCCGTGGGCTCCATGCGATGCCCGACCCGAATGAACAACGGGTCGTTGAACATCGTGCGCAGGCGATTGAGCGCCGAACTGATGGTCGGCTGCCCCAGGAATAACTTCTCCGCCACCCGGGTCACGTTGCGTTCATGCATCAAGGTTTCGAACACCACCATGAGGTTGATGTCGGCCTTGCGTAGTTCATTGCGATTCATCCACTGCCCCCGATCTCCTGTCTGCCGACAGTTTAGGTAGCGGGTGCAAGCGGCGTCTATGCGACTGAAGACGTTTTGCTGCCTGAAACGAAGCTGCTTCGATCGAGCAGCTTCGTCGAGACGTGTCTAGATTTCCTTCATCGGGGTCTGATCGTGGGTGCCCTTGATCAGGTTGATGGCGTGTACGCAATCGGCCTTGTTGACGTACGACTCGCCGCTGGCAATCGTCTCATGGTTCGCCGCCCTCAAGCGCCACCGCCATTGGCCCCTGCCAGTCTGGGGGATGCCTCGGGTCTGCCGGTAAATCTCGAAATACATTGTTCGCTCCTTGCGATGGTTGATACGCAGATCCGGGATCTGCGAAACCAGAGTAGATGAGGATTTCTGCCGGGACAGCCTTTCAGTGTCAGGGGATATTTCGACATACCGGTGCCGATTCGAGGTCCGCCCCATGGGTGATGGGGCGGGTAAACCGGATGACCTGAGGGGAGCATTTTTCTTCGGAACGGGCTGACGCTTCTGACGCGTGAGCACCGACTGATCCGACAAACAAACCGCAGTCGTCACGCGCAAGGGCGCACTGTTTGCGACGGCCAAGAGGCTTTAATCGAATTGCTTCACGAATTCCCGGGTTTGCGCGTCCAGACCCTTGTCGTTGCCGAACACGGTTTTTATCGTTTCGTCCGCCCCGAGGAGCAGTTCGCACTGCATGCCCAGGGCCAGCCTCTGATGATTCAACTCAAGCAAGGCTTGCTGATGTTCCTGCCGGGCAACTTGCAGACGCTGAAACGCTGCCTCTTTCAGCTCGGGTTTGGTCTGCAGGGGCCAGACGCGCTCGGCTTCGAGCACGCGGCGGTTGGTCAAACCGGCGCTCACATTGGCCATGCGCATCTTGGTGTAGGTGCGTATGACGGATAAGGCGCGAGACGAAAACGCTATCGCTGCGTTTTTTTGCTCTTCGGCACCCGCCCCATCCGCCGCCTGCATCTCCAGCAGGTCCGCAGCCAACGCCTTTTCCGCCCCCTCGCCGCGCACCAGGTAGCTGG
This sequence comes from Pseudomonas sp. IT-P12, assembly GCF_949767465.1. Classification (NCBI taxonomy): domain Bacteria; kingdom Pseudomonadati; phylum Pseudomonadota; class Gammaproteobacteria; order Pseudomonadales; family Pseudomonadaceae; genus Pseudomonas; species Pseudomonas sp. IT-P12. The sequence continues at coordinate 1,058,307 of NZ_CATKPY010000021.1, forward strand.
AAAGGTCCAGGCCTGGCTCGTTTTCAAAGGCCAGCAAATGCCCGGAAACCAGTGAGGAGGCGTGATTCACGTAGTCCGCACCGTGCTGCCGAAACCCGCCATCCGCAACGGCGACCGCGGCAAAGATGAACAGCAAAAAGCCACCCATTGTCTTTTTCATGGATCCCTCCAAAACAGCCGGGAATGCTATCACGCTTCATCCGGCTGGCAGCAAAGCCTCCCCGGCCACTGGAACACCGCAAATGACACTCGGCGCTAGCTCAACGTTCGAAAAAAACCCAGGCCAAAACCACAGAAACGAAAAAGCCCCGTAACTTTTCAGCTACGGGGCTTTTTCAATGTAATGGCGGAGAGATAGGGATTCGAACCCTAGGTACCCGCGAAGGTACAACGGATTTCGAATCCGTCCCATTCGGCCACTCTGGCATCTCTCCAACGGCGCGCATCATAACAACACTTTCGCCGGAAGCGAACCCCCTAAGCGAAATTTTTCCGTGCTATCAGATGCTTGCGTCGATTAAAGCGGTACGCCCAGACGGTTGGCGACTTCTTCGTAGGCTTCGATGACGTCACCGAGGCCCTGGCGGAAGCGGTCCTTGTCCATCTTCTTCTTGGTGTCCTTGTCCCAGAGGCGGCAGCCGTCCGGGCTGAACTCGTCGCCCAGGACGATGGAGCCGTCGCTGAACACGCCGAATTCAAGCTTGAAGTCGACCAGCAGCAGGCCGGCGTCGTCGAACAGTTTGCTCAGGATCTCGTTGACCTTGAGCGACAGTTCCTTCATGCGCGCCAGTTGCTCGGCGGTGCCCCAGCCAAAGGCCACGACGTGGGATTCGTTGATGAACGGGTCGCCCTTGGCGTCGTCCTTCAGGAACAGTTCGAAGGTGTAGGGGTTGAGCTTCATGCCCTCTTCGACGCCCAGGCGCTTGACCAGGCTGCCGGCCGCGTAGTTACGCACGACGCACTCGACCGGGATCATGTCGAGTTTTTTCACCAGGCATTCGTTGTCGCCCAGCAGCTTGTCGAACTGGGTCGGCACGCCGGCGGCTTCGAGTTTCTGCATGATGAAGGCGTTGAACTTGTTGTTCACCATGCCTTTGCGGTCGAGCTGTTCGATGCGCTTGCCGTCGAACGCCGAGGTGTCGTTGCGAAACAGCAGGATCAAACGGTCAGCGTCGTCGGTCTTGTAAACCGACTTGGCTTTGCCGCGGTAGAGTTCTTCACGTTTTTCCATGATGGGCTCCGCTTGCTAAGTAGGTGGGCTAGGCGATGTGTCGCCAGTCGAGCCCTGAATCTTGATCGGCCAGTTGCAGCCAGTCCGGGTCGCACCCAAGGGTGTCGACAAAACATTGCCGGGCAAGCTGCGGCAGGTTGTTCTTGCTGCTCAGATGGGCCAGGACCAGGTGTTGCAGGCCTTGCCAGCCCAACTCGGACACCAGGAATGCCGCCTGATGGTTGTTCAAATGTCCCAGTTCGCCGCCCACCCGCTGCTTGAGAAAGTACGGGTAGTGACCGCGAGCCAGCATGTCCCGGCAATGGTTGGCCTCGATCATCAACGCATCGAGGTCACGATAGCCGTCCAGCACCTTGTTGCAATACGACCCCAGGTCGGTCAGCAGGCCGAAGCGGCGCTCACCGTCGCTGAACACGTATTGCGTCGGTTCCTGTGCATCGTGTGCCACGGCAATGACGCCGATGTTCAGGTGACCGATCTGCAATTGCTCGCCATCTGCCAGGAAACCCGTAGGCTCGATGGGTTTGCGCATCCCGCGCAAGGTCCCGCGACTGAGGTAGACCGGCAGATTGTAGCGCCGAGACAGCAAACCCACGCCATGCACGTGGTCGGCATGTTCGTGGGTCACGAGTATCGCGCTCAGTTGCGCCGGGTTCACACCCAGGCGCAACAGGCGTTTTTCGGTTTCCCGCAGGGAGAAACCACAATCCACCAGCACATACGTATCAGCGCTGGCTATCAGCGTGCCGTTCCCTTGGCTACCGCTGCCGAGAACGGCAAAACGCATGTGATCAGCCCAGGTTGTCCTGAATCACGCTCAACACTTTGCGCGCCACGTCAGCCGGCGCCACGGTGTTGATGTTCTTCTCGACGGTGACCTCGACGTTTTCGCCGACCTTGCTCAGGCGAACCTGATAACGCTCGGCACGCGCTTCGATTTCTTCCTTGCTTGGGCCACTGCCAAACAGGCTGCTGAAGAAACCAGGCTTCTCGTCTTTCTTCTCGGCTTTTTCGGACAGGTTGATGTAGTACAGGCCCAGGCTGCGGTTGATGTCCTCGACACGCCATTCGCCCTGTTCAAGCGCACGGCCGACGCTCGACCAGGCACGGTCCAGGTCGTTGCCGACGTTGAGTACCGGGTTGCCGCTGCCGTCTTCGGTCAGGCTGACACGGCTCGGGGTATCGAAATCACGCGAAGCCAACATGGATACCGAACCGCCCTTCTCCGAGATGCGGCTCATGCTTGCCAGCATGTCGTCGACCAGTGCCGCGTCCAGGCCGGTGTTGACCGAACGGTTGGTGAACGCCACGTCGGCGGTGCTGCCGGCAGGACGCTCGGCGCTCACGACGTAGACTTCACTGGTGTTGCGCTGCACGCCCGGCTCGATACGCACCCGCACGCGGGTTTCGCTGTCGCTGCCGACACCGGCGGCGCTCAGGCGCTTGGCCATGGCGGCTGACAGTTCATCGGCATGCTGCCAGGTGGTGGTGAATTCACCGGTTTGCGGGCGCTGCTCATCCAGGCGGAAACCGTTGTCCTGGAAGAACTGCACGGCCACTGGCCAGACTTCGGCCGGCGGGTTCTGCGCCACGATCCAGCTCGCGTCGCCGGTTTTCTGCAACGAGTACGGCGTTACGTCGGCAGCAGCGGACAGCGGCTGTGGACGCGGCACGATGTATTCGCCCTTGGCGGTGTCGTCAGCCACGTTACGCGGGATCGGCAACAGCGGATCCAGGCGCTTGGAGGTGGTGACGTCCGGTGGCAATTGCATCGGGGCAGTCTGTTGCGCTTCCAGGTAATCGCTACCACGGTCACGGAAATAACCTTCCGGGCCCCAGATCCACCCACAGCCACTGGTGCTGGAGATAATCAAGGCAAGTGCGGAAAGTCCGGCCAATCGCTTCATGCGTAGTGCTTCCTCAATTAAACCAGGACGCCGGACTGGCGCATGGCCTGCCGCAGCGGTTCGTGACAGGCCGCACTGAGCCAGGTGAGCGGCAGACGGATACCGTCCGGCATCAGGCCCATCTCATGCAGCGCCCATTTCACGGGGATAGGGTTGGATTCGATAAACAGGGTTTTATTGAGCGGCATCAGCTTTTCATGGATCGCCCGGGCCGTGACGGCGTCGCCTTTGAGGGCGGCGTTGCACAGGTCGGCCATGTCGCGCGGGGCGACGTTGGCGGTCACCGAAATGTTGCCCTTGCCGCCCAGCAGGATCAGTTCCACGGCCGTGGCATCGTCACCGGAGAGCACGATGAAGTCCTTGCTCACGCCTGCGAGGATGGCTTTGGCGCGGTCCAGGTCGCCAGTGGCTTCCTTGATGCCAATGATGTTCTTGACGGTCGACAGGCGGATCACGGTGTCGGCCTGCATGTCGCACGCGGTACGGCCAGGCACGTTGTAGAGGATCTGCGGGATATCGACGGCTTCGGCAACGGCCTTGAAGTGCTGGTACAGGCCTTCTTGCGTCGGCTTGTTGTAATACGGAGTCACCAGCAGGCAGGCATCGGCGCCGGCGGTCTTCGCATTGGTGGTCAGCTCGATGGCTTCGCGAGTCGAGTTGGCACCGGTCCCGGCGATCACCGGAATGCGCCCTGCGACCTGCTTGACCACGTAACGAATCACTTCGATGTGTTCGTTGACGTCCAGCGTCGCCGATTCACCTGTCGTGCCGACCGCCACGATGGCGTGGGTGCCGTTTTGCAGGTGAAAGTCCACCAGTTTGCTCAGGCTGTCCCAGTCGAGACGACCCTGTGCATCCATGGGTGTGACCAGTGCCACCATACTGCCCGCAATCATGCAACCGCTCCTGCCGGAAAAAGAGAGCCGTAATGGTACTGGCGCCAAGATGCTTGCACAAGCGAAGTACTGCGCTGCCGCCATTCCCCTTGGCGCTGCTTTTCGCTACCCTTCAGACTTTGATTGGTACTGACAAGCTCCCACGCCGGGTTGCAACCTCCATTTTCGGCTTCACGAGCCCCTATCCAGCGTTGCCAGCCCCCGCTCCCGCCATACCGGAGCACGTTGCAACCTTCGGGCTCGGTTTTTCGAATTTGCCTTCACAGGCTCGCCCCGGTCAAAAAGCCCGTAGAAGTACCGACCGCTCATCGCTTTAGGAATGCTGCATGTCCACCCCCACAGTTCGCGAACAATTCCTTGTCATCAGTGCCCTTGGCGCCAACCCCATGGAGCTGACGAATGTCCTGTGCCGCGCCAGCCATGAAAACCGCTGCGCCGTGGTCACCTCTCGCCTGACCCGTCATGGCGAGTGCAGTGCGCTGGTCCTTGAAGTTTCCGGTAGCTGGGACGCCCTGGCGCGCCTGGAAGGCAGCCTTCCCGTGCTGGCCAAACGGCACGCCTTCACCGTCAACGTGGTGCGCAGTGCCGCCCTGGAAAACCGCCCGCAGGCGTTGCCGTACGTCGCCTATGTGAGCTCGGCCTATCGCTCGGACATCATCAACGAGCTGTGCCAGTTCTTCATGGACCACAACGTCGAGCTGGAAAACCTGACCTGTGACACCTACCAGGCACCGCAAACCGGCGGCACCATGCTCAATGCCACCTTTACCGTGACCTTGCCGGCCGGCGTGCAGATCAGCTGGCTGCGCGATCAGTTCCTGGATTTCGCCGATGCGCTGAACCTGGATGCCCTGATCGAACCGTGGCGCCCACAAAACCCAATGTAAGGAAGCTTTCATGGCCGTCTCCATCGACCAACCGGTTGCCGACTTCGAAGCCCCCGCCACCGGCGGGCAGACCATCAGCCTCGCCAGCCTCAAGGGCAAGCAGGTGGTGATCTATTTCTACCCGAAGGACAGCACGCCGGGGTGCACGACCCAGGGCCAGGGCTTTCGCGATCAGCTCGAGGCCTTCAAGGCCGCGAACACCGAGGTGTTCGGTGTGTCCCGCGACAGCCTCAAATCCCATGAAAACTTCAAGGCCAAGCAGGGCTTCACCTTCGACCTGATCAGCGACAAGGAAGAAGCGCTGTGCCAGCTGTTTGATGTGATCAAGTTGAAGAAGCTGTATGGCAAGGAATACCTGGGAGTGGATCGCAGCACCTTCCTGATCGACAAGAACGGTGTACTGCGCCAGGAGTGGCGTGGCGTGAAGGTGCCGGGGCATGTGGATGCCGTTCTGGCGGCAGCTCAGGCCTTGAACAAGGCGTAATGCTTCTGGCGTCCGGGCAGATGCGAGCGTGCCCGCTCCCACAGGGGAGCGGGCACGCTTGCGATAGGGCCCTCAGAGCAGCGGCGCCACCACCGGCTCCTTGCGCGGCCAGGCATCCAGCACGGCCTTGAACAGGGTCGCCAGGGGAATCGCGAAGAACACGCCCCAGAATCCCCACAACCCGCCAAACAGCAACACCGCACAGATGATCGCCACCGGGTGCAGGTTGACCGCTTCAGAAAACAACAGCGGCACCAGTACGTTGCCGTCCAGCGTCTGAATGATCCCGTAGACCGCCATCAGGTAGATGAACTGATCGCTCCAGCCCCACTGGAACAAGGCGATCAGCAGCACCGGCACGGTCACCACCACGGCCCCGACGTAGGGCACGACCACCGATATGCCGACCAGCAGCGCCAGCAGCGCCGCGTAGTTGAGTCCCAGGATGACGAAGCCGATGTAGGTGACGCCGCCACAGATGAGGATCTCGATGACCTTGCCGCGAATGTAGTTGGCAATCTGCCGGTTCATGACATGCGCCACACGGGTGATCAGGGTCCGCTCGCGAGGCAGGTAACCGCGAACCCAGTGACCGATCATTTCCCGGTCCTTGAGAAAGAAGAACACCAGGATCGGCACCAGCACCAGATAGATCATGATGTTGACCAGCAACGGCAGGCTCGACAACGAGAACGTCAGCGCCCACTGGCCGAATTTGCCGATCTCGCCACGTGCGGCCTCGATGGCCTGCAGCACCTGTTCGTCGGACACCAGGTGCGGATAACGCTCGGGCAGCAGCAACAGCAGCGACTGCCACTTGGCAAGCATACCGGGCAATTCGTTGAACAGCGTGATCAGTTGATGCCAGAGCAACGGCACCACGACCACGATGAACACCAGCAACACACCCATGAACAGGGCGAACACCAACCCCACGGCCACCCCGCCCGGAACACGCAGGCGCTCCAGCGTGACCACCAGGCCTTGCATCAGGTACGCCAGCACCATCCCTGCCAGCACCGGCGCCAGCATGCCACCCAGGGTCAGGACGGCGGTGAACGCCAGAAACAACAGGACCGCCAGGACCACCGCTTCCTCATCGGAGAAATAACGCTGGATCCAGTCGCGCAACACTTTGAACATCAGTCATCCTTAGAAACGAACGCAGCGGTTTTCAGGCCTTTTTCAGCCAGTAACGGTAGACACCGGCTTCCTCTTCCTCACGCAGCAGCGTGTGACCGGCCAATCGGGCGAAGGTGCGGAAATCGCGCTGTGAACCGGCATCGGTGGCGATGACCTTGAGCACTGCGCCACGGCTCATGCGGTTGAGTTCAAGCTTGGCCTTGAGCAGCGGCAACGGACAATTCAGGCCACTGGCGTCCAGTTCGGCGTCGTGGGCTACAGCGTCGGTCATTGCGTTACTCCGGGTCAGGTGATCGAGCGGCTTAGAATATCTGGTCCGAAGCCTACTGTCCGGCTACAGTAAGGTCTTTGTCGATTAAGGCTTTGTGCATGACTTTTTTGCGCCCTACCCTGCTGACGCTCGCTTGCCTGCTCGCCTCACCGGGCTTCGCCGACGACCTGCCGTCACTCGGTGACGCCAGTTCTGCCATTGTCTCGCCACAACAGGAATACCAATTGGGTCGCGCCTGGCTCGCATTGCTGCGCAGCCAGGTTTCCCAGCTCAACGATCCGCAGCTCAAGGACTACGTCGAATCCAGCGTCTACCGTCTGGTGGAAACCAGCCAGGTCAATGACCGGCGCCTGGAGTTCATCCTGATCAACAGTCCGCAACTCAACGCCTTTGCGGCGCCGGGCGGGATCGTCGGGGTCAACGGTGGTCTGTTCCTGAACGCGCAGACTGAAGGCGAATACGCCTCGGTCCTCGCCCACGAACTGGCTCACCTGTCGCAACGCCACTTCGCCCGCGGCGTCGAAGCCCAGCAACGCATGCAAGTGCCGATGATGGCGGCGTTGCTGGCCGGGATCGTGATTGCCGCGGCCGGCGCCGGCGATGCCGGGATCGCCGCCATCGCCGGCACACAGGCCGCCGCGATTCAGGAGCAGCGACGCTTTTCGCGCCAGAACGAGCAGGAGGCCGACCGCATCGGCATCCTGAACCTGGAAAAGGCCGGTTACGATCCACGTTCGATGCCGACCATGTTCGAGCGATTGGCCCGCCAGTACCGCTTCGACGCCAAGCCACCGGAATTCCTGCTGACTCACCCGGTGACCGAATCGCGTATTGCCGACACCCGTAACCGCGCCGAGCAAGCCAGGCCGGGCGGCATCGAAGACAGCATGCGTTATCAGCTGATTCGCGCACGCGTCCAACTGATCTACGAGGAAACCCCTGGCCTGGGCGCCAAACGCTTTCGCGCTCAGCTGGATGAAAACCCGAAAAACGATGTGGCCCGCTATGGCCTGGCAATTGCGCAGATCAAGGGTGGCCAGCTCAACGAAGCGCGGGAAAACCTCAAGCAGCTGCTGGCCAAGTCGCCCAACGAGATCATCTACAACCTCGCGCAGATCGACCTGGACATCACCAGCAATCGACTGCCGGACGCCCAGACACGGGTTGACCGCCTGCTCACCCAATACCCGGGCAACTACCCGCTGAACCAGGTGCGTGTCGATCTGTTGCTCAAGCAAAACCGTGCCGCCGACGCCGAGAAAGCCCTGGAAAACCTGCTGAAAAGCCGCCCGGATGACCCGGACGTCTGGTACATGGTGGCGGAAACCCGCGGCCTGTCCGGCAACATCATCGGCCTGCATCAGGCCCGCGCCGAGTATTTCGCACTGGTTGGCGACTACCGCCAGGCCATCCAGCAGCTGGACTTCGCCAAGCGCAAGGCCGGCAGCAACTTCCCACTGTCGTCGCGTATCGACGCGCGCCAGCGGGAATTGATGGAACAGGAGCGCATGATCAAGGACATGATGGGTTGATCGACGCTCCCGCCAAAATACAGGTATAAAAAAACCGCCTCTTTCGAGGCGGTTTTTCATTCGACCAGCAATCGGATTATTCAGCCAGCTTGAAGGTGATGAAGCTGGCGCGATTCTGACGCAAGACCCGCATCGAAACCGAACGGTTCTTCGGCAGCGCCTTGGCGATGTCGGTGAACTCCTTGGCGGAGCCAATCGCCTGGTTGTTCAGGTGAGTGATGACGTCGCCAGGCTGCAAGCCAATCAGGGAGGCAGGACCGTCCTGAACTTCCTTGATCACCACGCCGCCTTTGAGGTCGTAGGTCTTTTTCTGTTCGTCGGTCAGCTCGGCCACCGACACACCCAGGCGATTGCTGCTGCGCTCGGTGTTGGATTTGGCCAGGGTAGCCTGCTCATCGCCTTCATCCGGGATAGCGCCGACCGTCAGCTCGACGTTCTTGCGCTGGCCTTCGCGGATCACCTCCAGCTTGGCCTTGGAACCGGCCTTCAACGCACCGACCAGATGCGGCAGATCCGCCGACATGACGATCGGTTGACCGTTCATGCTCAGGATCACATCGCCGACCTGCAAACCGCCCTTGGCCGCCGGACCGTCATCCTGGATCTGTGCCACCAGCGCACCCGCCGGCTTGTCGAGACCGAACGACTCGGCCAGGTCCTTGTTCACTTCCTGGATGACCACGCCCAACCAGCCACGGCTGACCTTGCCACCGCTTTTCAGTTGGTTGGAAACATCCATGGCCACGTCGATCGGGATCGCGAACGATACGCCCATGAAGCCACCGGAACGGGTGTAGATCTGCGAGTTGATCCCCACCACTTCACCCGACAGGTTGAACAGCGGACCACCGGAGTTGCCCGGGTTGATCGGCACGTCGGTCTGGATGAACGGCACGTAGTTTTCGTTCGGCAGGCTGCGCCCCACCGCGCTGACGATACCTTGGGTCACGGTATGGTCGAAACCGAAGGGCGAACCGATGGCTACGACCCATTGGCCGGCCTTCAGGTCCTGGGATTTGCCCAGCTTCAGGACGGGCAGATCCTTGCCTTCGATTTTCAGCAAGGCCACGTCGGAACGTGGATCGGTGCCGATCAGCTTGGCTTTCATCTCACTGCGGTCGGCGAGACGAACGAGAATTTCGTCGGCATCGGCGATCACATGGTTGTTGGTGAGGATGTAGCCGTCGGACGAGATGATGAAACCCGATCCCAGGGATTGGGCTTCGCGCTGGCGACCGCCGCGCGGCGAGCGCTGTTGAGGCATGCCCCGCTCGAAGAACTCGCGCAGCATCGGCGGCAAGCCTTCGAGATCCGGCATCTGCTCGCTGACTCGACGATCAGGCAGTTTCTGCGTGGTACTGATGTTGACGACGGCAGGCGAGGCCTGCTCGACCAGTTGCGTGAAGTCAGGCAGCTCGACGGCTTGAGCTGCAACTGCCTGACCGAGCACCAGTACCGTGGCAAATATGGAGAGATAAGATTTCAAGCGTGGTATCGACATACGGCTCCCGTTAAGACGAGCATGGTTAAGCGATATGGATCAAGGAACACCGGGAACGATACGCCGGTATTTTTGTTCCGGGAACAACAAACAAGGCCAGAGCCGAGGGGCTCTGACCTATAAGAAAATTCAGGGGTATTTGCAAACTGAAATGCTCACGAAACATTTCGCCATGGGCTCACTACTGGGTTGCAGTGGCATTGGTGCGCATGGACAACGCAATCCGTTCAGCAGTACCTACAGGAATTTCACCGACAACGGTGACCATCATGTCGCCTTCCGGCGTAGTCAGGCGCCGGGAGACCGCGACGGTCGGACCGAGCTGGGTACGGGCATCGGTGACAGGTGCACCGTTCAACGGCTCCAGGAACACCGAGAAACGCGCCAGACCATCGTCGTACATGAGGCTGCTGACCTGAATCTTGGTCTGCGGGTCCTTGTGCGATGTGCTGCTGGTCAGTTCGAAACCTGCTGGCAGCCAGTCCGAGCGCCAGTTCTGAGCGGCCTTGACGGCTGACGGCTTGTCGCTGTCGAGCGAGACGGCCTTGCAATCCGGGCCCGCCTGCAACTCATTGTCGGACGGTACGCCAGAGGTATCGAGCTGCGTGAACTGGAAACGCTCCAGCAACTGCCCCTTGTCATTGAGCAACAATGACTTGAGTGGCAAGCCGGTGTCTTTGTCCAGGTGCAGTTCAAAACCGTAGCGGTGTTGATCGCGAGGCTTGAGGGAAACGATGACGGCCGGACGCCCGGCCACGCGCGACTTGCCAATGATGGCAATGTCATACCAGTTTTTCAGCTTTTGAGGATCGAGTGCACGCGCCGCGGAGTTGGGAGAATCCCCAAGCCCCGCAATCAGGATGCCGCTGACGCATTGAGTATGCCCGTCAATGCGCACGACTTCCTGGGCAGAGCCATCGAGCTGGAGGATACGCTCGCGGACCTTGCCATCCTGGACGCGGTGCCAGATGTTGTGGGTAGAAAAACTACCGTTGCGCTCGTAAACGAAAGTACCGTGAAAGCTTTGCTGTTGCTCGGCCTGGCCAAGACGGGTCAACCAATCCTGGGCTTCATCGGCGTGGGCTGGAACAATGAACCAGCCACCGAGCAGAAGCGAAAGTAGAGGTATGGCGCGCATGATCCTCCTTAACGGTTTTCCAGGCTTGCCGCACGAGCGTAAGGAAGCGCGCTCTCAGTTCCTTTCATTGCAGCCTGTTGAGCATGTTGGCGCAAGTAACCTGGCAAACGCTGATCGTGCCAGCCTGGTTGACCTTGCAATACGCCGTTGGCCATTGGGCCAGTGGCTTCCGAACTCTCACTATAGCCTGCCAATACGGCTGGACCTTTGACCTGAGGAACGGTCAGACCCGGCTGAGTGGATTGCTGGGCCAGTTCGACACCGGCGATTTCGTCCTGGTTGTACAGGCGAACACCGGCCAGTACGGCAACGGTGACCGACGCTGCAACCGCCAGTCGACCCAGGCTGCGCCATGGACCACGAGAAGCTTTTGCCGGTACGGCTTCGTCAGCCAGCGCAGCGGAAACTGCCGCGGCGATATCCAGGCGTGGAAGCAGCAGATCCTTGTGCATCGCTGCCCGAGCGATCTGATAACGAGCCCAGGTTTCACGGGTTTCAACATCGTCGATGGCATTCAATACCCGACGCAATTCCAATTCGTCCGCTTCGTTATCCATCACTGCGGACAGCGATTCCTGCAGGGCTTCACGACTCATGGCGTTCCTCTCTTGGCTATCGCCGCTGTCTTTAGTTTTCCTGCAACAACGGCTGCAGGGCTTTATCGATGGCCTCCCGAGCGCGGAAGATCCGGGAGCGCACGGTACCCACCGGACATTGCATGACGCTCGCAATATCCTCGTAACTCAGACCATCGAATTCACGTAAAGTTAACGCCGTACGCAAATCTTCTGGCAGTTGCTGAATGGTCCGATGGACGGTGCCTTCGATCTCATCCCGCAGCAAAGCCCGTTCTGGCGACTCGAGATCCTTGAGGCCATGATCGCCATCGTAGAACTCTGCATCTTCGGAACTGACATCGCTATCCGGCGGCCGGCGGCCGCGTGAAACCAGGTAGTTCTTCGCCGTGTTGATGGCGATGCGGTAAAGCCACGTGTAAAACGCGCTGTCTCCGCGAAAATTTCCAAGTGCACGGTACGCCTTGATAAAGGCTTCCTGTGCCACATCCTGGGCTTCATGGGTGTCGTGCACGAAACGCACGATCAACCCGAGAATTTTGTGCTGGTATTTCAGCACTAGCAGATCAAAAGCTCGCTTGTCGCCGCGCTGAACGCGTTCGACCAGCTGCTGATCCTCTTCCTGGGTTAGCATGAACTCTCCTCGATAAGCTCGGAGGAAGCTTGCATAACTAAACGACCAGACTTGCAAACATAGACTCGGGCTTTTCGCAAAAGTTCTCCCCTCCAAGCAAGTTTCCTGCGGGCACCGTTTTGGCACGCACGAAAAGCGCAGCTCGGGATGACCCCGGCTGCGCGAATTATCTTGTCATCGGCTTCGACAGTCAGGATCGAGATGCAATCCTGCACTGGCACCGACGCTGTCCCTTGATTCAGGCAACGGTCTATTGATCTTGGGCCTTTGGCAAAAGTTCCAAATATTTGTAACAGTGCAACGCTGACATTGTGCGACCTTGAATGGAAAAAATCTGTTAAATCCACGATACAGTCGCTTTGTCGCCTAACCGGCCGAAAAAACATCCGACGAAGTGTCAGCTCCATCCTGTCACTGTAGTTTCACAATGCCATAACTGCCCGGCTATTGTGCCGATCCCCCCCTCTATATACTAGTGGGCTGTGTGGTCGCCCGACTCGCCGTTGTACACGTCCGGTGCCACCCCCGACCCGGGTCGTTTTGAGCGGAATCCTGAAATGAGCCAACAGTTTCAACACGATGTTCTGGTCATTGGCAGCGGTGCTGCCGGTTTGAGCCTTGCGCTGACCTTGCCCGATCATTTGCGCATTGCCGTATTGAGCAAAGGCGACCTCGCCAATGGCTCGACCTTCTGGGCCCAGGGCGGCGTCGCCGCTGTTCTGGATGACACCGACACCGTCGAATCCCATGTCGATGACACGCTCAACGCAGGCGGCGGCCTGTGCCACGAAGACGCCGTGCGCTTTACCGTCGAGCACAGCAAGGAGGCGATTCAGTGGCTGATCGACCAGGGTGTCCCCTTTACCCGCGATGAACAATCCGGCACCGAGGACGGCGGTTTCGAGTTTCACCTGACCCGCGAAGGCGGCCACAGCCACCGGCGCATCATTCACGCGGCCGACGCCACGGGGGCGGCGATTTTCAGAACGCTGCTCGACAAAGCCAGGCAACGGCCGAACATCGAACTGCTCGAACAGCGGGTCGCGGTCGACCTGATCACCGAAAAACGCCTGGGCCTTGAGGGTGATCGCTGCCTTGGTGCCTACGTACTGAATCGTGGCACCGGCGAAGTCGACACCTACGGGGCGCGTTTCGTGATTCTTGCCTCCGGGGGCGCGGCCAAGGTCTACCTCTATACCAGCAACCCCGACGGTGCCTGTGGCGATGGCATCGCCATGGCCTGGCGTTCGGGCTGCCGGGTGGCGAACCTGGAATTCAACCAGTTCCACCCGACCTGCCTGTATCACCCGCAGGCCAAGAGCTTCCTGGTCACCGAAGCCCTGCGCGGCGAAGGCGCGCACCTTAAGTTGCCCAACGGCGAACGCTTCATGCAGCGTTTCGACCCACGTGCCGAACTGGCACCACGGGACATCGTCGCCCGGGCGATCGACCATGAAATGAAGCGGCTGGGCATCGATTGTGTCTACCTGGACATCAGCCACAAGCCGGAAGCGTTCATCAAGTCGCACTTCCCGACCGTGTACGAACGCTGCCTCGAGTTCTCCATCGACATCACCCGGCAGCCGATCCCGGTGGTTCCCGCAGCGCACTACACCTGCGGCGGCGTGATGGTCGACCAGCAAGGGCGCACCGACGTGCCCGGGCTGTATGCGATTGGCGAAACCAGTTTCACCGGTCTGCACGGCGCCAACCGCATGGCCAGCAACTCCCTGCTGGAGTGCTTCGTCTATGCGCGTTCGGCAGCGACGGACATTCTTGAACAACTGCCGCAGGTGTCAATGCCCGTCGCCCTGCCCGTCTGGGACGCCAGCCAGGTGACCGATTCGGATGAGGACGTGATCATCGCGCACAACTGGGATGAGCTGCGGCGGTTCATGTGGGACTACGTCGGCATCGTGCGCACCAACAAGCGCCTGCAGCGGGCCCAGCATCGCGTGCAACTGTTGCTGGATGAGATCGACGAGTTCTACAGCAACTACAAGGTCAGTCGAGACCTGATCGAACTGCGTAACCTGGCCCAGGTCGCCGAGTTGATGATCCAGTCAGCCATGGAACGCAAGGAGAGTCGCGGCCTGCATTACACCCTCGACTACCCGGACATGCTGCCCGTGGCACTGGACACTATTCTGGTGCCGCCCACCTACGCCGGCTGAACCTGAGCCTGACCCGCAGGCGTCGGTGCACGTCCGGCGCCTGCGAGTCCCGTGGCACGCAAATCGCGCGGACTCGTCGCTCGCCGCGCAGACGAAAACGCAGCACCACGATCAACGGCAGGGCCAGGCTGTCCCGGCGCAATTGAACGGCCTGCCAGCCGTGCGCCTGATTCCAGACCTGCCAGCCATCCGCATCGCGACGCAAGCCGCGAAACGCCTGAGGGTGTGTCAGCAGGATCTGTCGTGGCAACACCCAGGCAGCCTGCGCCAGACAACACACGGCGGCCGGCAGACTGACCCAGAACGGTATGGCAAGAAGGCACAGCGCACCCAGCGCGAACAGCTGGGCCAGCAGATACGCCGCCAGCAACTGCCGTGAGGCATGCCAGCGGCATTCGAAGGCATTATTTGGGCTGGACACGATCCAGGATCATGCGAACCATGCGCTGCAGCTCCGGATCTTCGGATTCGGCGCGCTCCATGAACCAGCCGAACATGTCCTGATCCTCGCATTCGAGCAAACGGACATAGCAGGCACGATCAACCTCGTTGAGATGCGGGTAAACCTCTTTCACGAACGGCACCAGCAGCACGTCAAGCTCGAGCATGCCGCGGCGGCTGTGCCAGTAGAGGCGATTCAGTTCAACATCTTCGACCATGGAGCCCTCCTCAAATAGGCGGCAAGTATACAGCCCCGGACTGCGTCGAACAGTCGGCTTTGGTCGGTCACTACCGACCTTTTGCGAACTACCCATTTCATGGGCGCCCCCTTATGATGTCCCCCAGACTTTTCACCCTGCGATATCCCATGGCCGATTCTGCTTTTTTCTGCACCCTCTCTCACGAAGGCGTTCTCGCGGTCCGCGGCGTGGATGCCGCCAAATACCTGCAAGGCCAGCTGACCTGCAACCTCAATTACCTCAGCGACACCCGGGCCAGCCTGGGCGCGCGCTGCACGCAGAAAGGCCGAATGCAATCGAGCTTCCGCATCCTGCTGCAAGGGGATGGCGTGCTCATGGCCATGGCCAGCGAACTGCTGGAACCGCAATTGGCGGACCTGAAGAAGTACGCGGTGTTCTCCAAGTCCAAGCTGACCGATGAAAGCGCCGCCTGGGTACGCTTCGGTCTAGAGAAGGGTGATGCCGCTCTGCTCAGCCTGGGCCTTGAACTGCCGGCCGAAACCGACAGCGTCGTGCGCAATGACCCATTGATTGCCGTGCGAGTGTCGCCGGACCGCGCCGAACTCTGGGTGCCCGCCGATCAGGCTGACGCCGTCAAAGGCAAGCTGTCCGCCCTGTTGGCCGAGGGCGACCTGAACCAATGGCTGCTGGGCCAGGTCCGAGCAGGGATCGGCCAGGTCATGGCGGGCACCCGCGAACTGTTCATTCCGCAGATGCTCAACCTGCAGGCCGTCGGTGGCGTGAGTTTCAAGAAGGGTTGCTACACCGGCCAGGAAATCGTCGCGCGCATGCAGTACCTGGGCAAACTCAAGCGTCGCCTGTATCGCCTGAGCCTTTCGGGCGATCAGCTACCGGAGCCTGGAACCCCCCTGTTTTCGGCGACCCACGCCAGTTCCATCGGTGAAGTCGTGATGGCCGCGCACACCGGGCACAACGTTGAATTGCTGGCCGTGCTGCAAGCTGAAGCAGCGCAAAGCGGTGATGTCCACCTGGGCACACTCGAAGGGCCGGCCCTGCAGTTGCTCGACCTGCCCTACGAGCTGGACCGCGATCGAGAAATCCAGCACTGACGGCAGCATTTGTCGCAACACCTAGAGAAAAGAAATGAGTGAGCTGGCGGATAAGATCCAACAGGATTTGGTTGAGGCCATCGATAACGATGACCTGGTTCTGCCAACGTTGCCGGAAGTGGCCATGCAAATTCGCAAGGCCGCTGAAGACCCGGAAATCAGTGTCAGTAACCTGAGCAAGGTGATCGGCCGTGATACCGCGCTGTCCGCGCGATTGATCAAGGTGGTCAACAGCCCGCTCCTGCGCGCGACCCAGGAAGTCACTGACTTGCACACGGCCATTACTCGCCTGGGTGTCAATTACAGCAGTAACCTGGCGATTGGCCTGGTCATGGAACAGATTTTCCACGCACGCTCCGAGGTGGTGGAAAAAAAGATGCGCGATGTCTGGCGCAAGAGCCTGGAGATCGCCGGGGTCAGCTACGCGTTGTGCCGCAGCTACACGCAACTCAAGCCGGACCAGGCGGCGCTCGGCGGGCTGGTGCACCAGATCGGCGTGCTGCCGATCCTGACCTACGCCGAAGACCACTATGAGCTGCTGTCGGATCCGGTCAGCCTGAACCACGTGATCGACCACATTCATCCGGTGCTGGGCGAAAAACTGCTGCAGGTCTGGGAGTTTCCGGAAATGCTGGTACAGGTTCCGCGGCTGTACCTGGACTTCAAGCGTGAGTCCGCACACGTGGATTACATCGACCTGGTGCAGGTCGCCAGCCTGTATTGCTACAAGGACACCGACCACCCCATTGCCCGGATCGACCCGTTCAACGTGCCAGCCTTCAAACGACTGGGGATTGACCCGGAAAACAAGGCAATGTGCAGCGATCTCGAAGAGTCGCGGTCGATGTTCTACTGACAGACCGCATCGCCCCATCGCGAGCCGGCAATAAAACTCACCCGCACCTTCAATCCCGCCTGTTCGCCATCATGCAGGCTGATCTGCGCCAGGTGCGCACGGCAGATCTCCCCAACAATTGCCAGGCCCAAGCCGGAGCCGGCGACTTGCTGGTTGCGCCGGTAAAAGCGTTCGAATACACGGTCGCGCTCTTCCAGCGGGATCCCCGGCCCATCGTCCTCGACCTCCAGCACCGCCGGCGCCGAGACCCGCAGGATGACATTGCCACCGGGTGGCGTGTGAGCCAGCGCGTTATCCACCAGGTTGCTCAAGAGCTCGTTCAACAGCGTCGGCTCGCCGCGCAGCCATACCGGCTCGTCCGCTTCCAGCGCCAGGGCAACGCCACGGGCATGGGCCAGCGGCGCCATGGCCATGCCCAGTTCACGGGCCAACTGGCTCAGGTCCAGCAACTGCGCGCCACCTTCGGCGATCGCCCGGGCACCGTTCTCGACCCGCGCCAGCGACAGCAACTGGTTGGCCAGGTGAGTCAGGCGGTCTGTGCCCTGTGCAGCGGTGTCCAGGGTGTTGCGCCAGGTCTCGGGCTCGTTCGAACGCAGGCCCAGCTCCAGCCGTGCCTTGAGCGCCGCCAAAGGCGTGCGCAGTTCATGGGCCGCATCGGCGATGAACTGCGCCTGGCGCTCGAACTGTCCGCGCAGACGCTCGGTAAAGTGATTGAGCGCCCGCACCAGCGGCCACAGTTCATGCTGCACTTCCACCAACGGCAGCGGCCGCAGGTCGTCGGGCTGCCGCTCCTCGACCGCCGTGCGCAAACGTTCCAGCGGACGCAATGCGGCACTGACAGCGAACCACACCATCAGCAACGCACCGATCGCCAGCATCCCCAGGCGCAACAGGGTGTCGGCGGCCAGGCTGCGGGCCATGCTGACGCGCGCTTCATCGGTTTCCGCAACGCGGATTTCCGCCATGCCGTTCATGTTCGGCTCGCTGACGGGCTTGAGCAGGCTGACCACCCGCACGTTCTGGCCCTGGTACGTGGCGTTGTAGAACCGCGCCAGCGCCGGATAGTCGTCGGTGCGCGGCGTGCCTGGCGGTGGTGGCGGCAGGTTCTCGTAACCGGAAATCAGCTTCTGGTCGATGTCGTTGACCAGGTAGAAAATCCGCCCGGCGCTGTCATAGGCAAACGTATCGAGGGCCACGTAAGGCACGTCGGCGCTGAGGCTGCCATCGCGTGACGATACGCCGGCGGCGATGGTTCGGGCGGACGCCAGCAAGGTCCGGTCGTAGGCCGTGTCGGCAGCTTCACGCCCGTTCCAGTAGGCGCTCAAACCACTGGCCAGCATCAGCACCACCAGCAACAGCGCGAGGTTCCACAGCAACCGCCAGCGCAGACTGCTGGGCTTATGCATCGCGGCTTTCCAGCAGGTAGCCGAGCCCGCGGAACGTCACGATGGCCACCGGGTGCCCGTCGAGCTTCTTGCGCAGGCGATGGACGTAGATCTCGATGGCGTCAGGGCTGGCTTCCTCGTCCAGGCCAAAGACCTGGGAAGCGAGTTGCTCCTTGCTCATCACCCGGCCGGGGCGGGCGATCAGCGCTTCGAGCACCGCCTGTTCGCGGGAGGTCAGGGTGAGCAGTTCGTCGTTGAGGGTGAAACGTCGGGTGTCCAGATCGTAAGCCAGCACGCCGCAGGTCTGCTGGCGTTCGCCACCGAGCACGCTGCGGCGCAACAACGCCTTGACCCGGGCCTCCAGTTCGGTGAGTTCGAACGGCTTGGCCAGGTAGTCGTCAGCGCCAAGGTTCAGGCCATGGACGCGGTCCTTGACGTCGCTGCGGGCGGTCAGCATCAGCACCGGCAGGTTCTTGCCACGGGTTCGCAGGCGCGCCAGCACTTCGAAACCATCCATGCGCGGCAAGCCGACGTCGAGGATCGCCATGGCGTACTCCTCGCTGCTCAAGGCCAGGTCGGCGGCCACGCCGTCATGCAGCACATCCACGGTCAGGCCGGTGCTCTTGAGTGCCTGGGCGACACTTTCGGCGAGCTGCAGATGGTCCTCGACGAGCAGAACACGCATGGATTTTTTCCTCGTTCAGGGATGGTCGACGCCATTGTTTGGCGCGGAGTTTACCGCTGCATCCGTCGCTGTGAAGCCTGAAAATCGTGAAAACCCACGCAAAAGGTTGCTGAAGGTTTGTTGAAAGGTTAGCGAAAGGTTCGCTGGTTAGAGTCAAGTTACGGAATGTTTCAACCTGCCCATTCCAACCGTTGCACCTGCGTTGAATGTAGCGCCCGAAAAACGCCACGAAGCGTTTTCGCCAATAAGAACAATAACCGAGGTACTGCGCCATGCTGTCCACACAGCCCCAGGCTTGTCCGCCGCTCCCTTCTCTCCCGTTCGATTCGATGACGCGTGTCAGCGCCGTTTGCGGCTGCGCAACGCGAAACCGTCGCACCTGAAACATCCCCAAAAACAACAACTCCCGTGGAGAAAACCATGAACCGATCACTGCGCCGTTTCGCCCTCGCCGCCAGCTGCATGCTGTTTGCCGGCCAACTGATGGCCGAACCGAAACGCCCGGAATGCATTGCCCCGGCTTCGCCCGGCGGCGGTTTCGACCTGACCTGCAAACTGGCGCAAAGCGCGCTGGTCAATGAAAAACTGCTGACCAAACCGATGCGCGTGACCTACATGCCCGGTGGTGTCGGTGCCGTGGCGTACAACGCGGTGGTCGCCCAGCGGCCGGCCGATGCCGGGACGCTGGTGGCATGGTCCAGCGGCTCGCTGCTGAACCTGGCCCAGGGCAAGTTCGGCCGCTTCGATGAGAATGCCGTGCGCTGGCTGGCAGCCGTCGGCACCAGCTACGGCGCCATCGCCGTCAAAAGCGATTCGCCGTACAAGACCCTGGACGACCTGGTCAAGGCACTGAAGAAAGACCCAAGCTCCGTGGTCATCGGTTCCGGCGGCACCGTCGGCAGCCAGGACTGGATGCAGACCGCGCTGATCGCCAAGGCCGCCGGGATCAACCCGCGCGACCTGCGTTATGTCGCCCTCGAAGGCGGCGGCGAAATCGCCACGGCACTGCTTGGCGGCCACATCCAGGTCGGCAGCACCGACATCTCCGACTCCATGCCGCATATCCAGAGTGGTGACATGCGCCTGCTGGCGGTGTTCTCCGAAAAACGCCTGGACGAGCCGGAAATGAAAGACATCCCGACCGCCAAGGAACAGGGCTATGACATTGTCTGGCCGGTGGTTCGCGGCTTCTACCTCGGGCCGAAGGTCAGCGATGAAGATTACGCCTGGTGGAAAGAGGCGTTCGACAAGCTGCTGGTTTCCGACGAGTTCGCCAAGCTGCGCGATCAGCGCGAGCTGTTCCCGTTCGCCATGACCGGCCCGGAGCTGGACACCTACGTGAAGAAGCAGGTCGCGGACTACAAGGTGCTGGCCAAAGAGTTCGGCCTGATTCAGTGATCGTCTCTGTCTAGCGGCTGCGACTCCGCCTGGCGGGGTCGCGGCACAGGAGTTTGCCATGCTCTTACAACGTATTTTTGCCTCGGTGTTGTTGCTGGCCTGTCTGGGCCTGGCACTGATGGCGTGGCCTTATCAGGCCGATTACTCCTATGAACCGGTGGGCCCAAGGGCTTTTCCCTTGCTGATGCTCGGGCTGATGGGGTGCGCGCTGCTGTACATGGTGTTCCGTCCGACGCCCATCGTGCACAGCGAGGACGACCCGCAGCTGGACCGTGAAACCCTGAACAAGATCGGCCTCTGCGTCGTGCTGCTGCTGATCTTCGCCGGGCTGTTCGAGCCCCTGGGTTTCATTCTCAGCAGCATGCTGATCGGCATCCCCATGGCACGCCTGTATGGCGGTCGCTGGCTGCCCAGCGTGGTGGTCACCACCCTGATGGCGGTGGGTCTCTACCTTTTGTTCGACAAGTTGATGGACGTGCCGCTGCCCCTGGGCCTGCTCGACGTTCTGGAGAACTGATATGGATACGCTTGGCTATTTGGGCCAGGGTTTCGGCGTCGCGCTGAGCCCTTACAACCTGGTGACGGCACTGTCCGGCACCCTGATCGGCACCGTCGTCGGCCTGTTGCCGGGCCTGGGCCCGATCAACGGCGTGGCGCTGCTGATCCCGATCGCCTTCGCCCTCGGACTGCCACCGGAGTCGGCGCTGATCCTGCTGGCGGCGGTTTACCTGGGGTGCGAGTACGGCGGCCGGATCAGCTCGATCCTGCTGAACATTCCTGGCGAAGCATCCACCGTGATGACCACGCTCGATGGCTACCCGATGGCCCGCAAAGGCCTGGCCGGTGTGGCGTTGTCGCTGTCGGCGTGGAGTTCGTTCATCGGCGCGTTCATTGCCACCTGCGGCATGGTGCTGTTCGCGCCGCTGCTGGCGAAATGGGCGATTGCCTTCGGCCCGGCGGAATACTTCGTCCTGATGGTGTTCGCGATTGTCTGCCTCGGCGGCATGGCCGGCGATCGTCCGCTGAAGACCTTCATCGCGGCGTTGATCGGCCTGTTCCTGTCGACCGTCGGCATTGATGCCAACAGCGGCGTGTACCGCTTTACCGGGGACAACATTCACCTGACCGACGGCATTCAATTCGTGGTGCTGGTGCTGGGCCTGTTCTCCATCAGCGAAATCCTTTTGCTGCTGGAAAAAACCCATCGCGGCCAGGAAGCGGTGAAAGCCACCGGCCGCATGATGTTCAACCTCAAGGAAGCATCGGCGGTGTTCGTGGTGAACATTCGCTGCGGCGTGTTCGGCTTCATCATGGGCGTGTTGCCGGGTGCAGGTGCGACCCTCGCCAGCGCCGTGGCCTACATGACCGAAAAGCGCATCGCCGGCGCCAAGGGCACCTTCGGCCAGGGCGACATGCGTGGCCTGGCTGCGCCGGAAACCGCCATCGGCGCTTCGGCGTGCGGCGCGCTGGTGCCAATGCTGACCCTGGGCGTTCCGGGTTCGGGCACCACAGCCGTGATGATCGGCGCCCTGTCGCTGTACAACATCACCCCCGGCCCACTGCTGTTCCAGCAGCAACCGGACATCGTCTGGGGCCTGATCGCCTCGTTGTTCATCGCCAACATCATGCTGGTGATCCTCAACATCCCGATGATCCGCATCTTCACCCGCATCCTTGCCGTGCCGAACTGGGCGCTGGTGCCCGTGATCGCGATCATCACCGGGATCGGTGTCTACGCGGTGCATGCCACCACCTTCGACCTGTTCCTGATGGTCGGTATCGGTATCTTCGGTTACATCCTGCGCAAGCTGGATTTCCCGCTGTCGCCGGTGTTGCTGGGGTTCATCCTCGGTGGCCTGATGGAGCAGAACCTGCGCCGCGCCCTGTCGATTTCCAACGGTGCGCTGGAAATCCTCTGGTCGAGCCCGATCACCCTGGGCGTCTGGGTACTGACCGTGTTCATGCTGTCGCTGCCGCTGCTGCGGATCTGGCGCAAACGTTCGCTCGCTCGTCGCGCGGTAGCCGATGTCTGATCGAACACCGTTCAACGCCTGGTGGGGGACGCCGCTGGTGGGCGCGCTGGGCGGTTACCTGGCCAGCCTGGTTGGCTGGCCGCTGCCCTGGATGGTCGGCTCTTTGCTGGCGATCATCCTGGTGCGCTGCCTGACGCCGTGGCAACTGGCGGAAATCCCTGGCGGCCGCAAGTGCGGCCAGTGGATTGTCGGCATCGGCATCGGCCTGCATTTCACCCCGGTGGTGATGGAGCAGGTGCTGAGCCACTTCGGCCTGATCTTCTTCGGTGCGTTGGTCACCAGCCTGTCGGCCGTGGTCGGCGTCTGGTTGATGCGACGCACCGGCGAGGATCGCGCCACCGCCTTTTTCTCCAGCATGCCAGGCGGCTCCGGCGAGATGGTCAACCTCGGCGCGCGCAATGGCGCGGTCCTCAGCCGCGTCGCGGCGGGGCAAAGCCTGCGGGTGCTGGTGGTGGTGCTGTGCGTGCCGGCCGCTTTCAAATACCTGCTGGGTGATGGCGCGCCGATCTTTCATCCGGCGGCCGTCGACTGGCGCTGGCTGGCCCTTCTGTTTCCGGCAGGTGCTCTGGCCGCCTGGCTGTGGGAACGTCTTCGTCAACCCAACCCATGGCTGTTCGGGCCTTTGCTGGTCAGTGCAGCGGTGAGCATTGCCTGGGACCTGCACATCAGTCTGCCCAACGGCGGCAGCCAGATGGGCCAATGGCTGATCGGCAGCGGCCTTGGCTGTCATTTCAACCGGCAGTTTTTCCGGCGCGCGCCTTCCTTCATGGGACGGACCCTGATGGGCACCGTGCTGACGATGTTGATCGCCACGGCGGCGGCATTGGGCTTGAGTGCGCTGACGCATCTGGATTTGCGTTCGCTGACCCTGGGCATGATGCCGGGCGGGATTGCGGAGATGAGCCTGACGGCGGAAACCCTGCAATTGTCGGTGCCGCTGGTGACGGCAATGCAGGTGATGCGGCTGCTGTTTGTGCTGTTTCTGGCCGAGCCGTTGTTCAAGTACTGGAATCGCAACCCGGACTGAAGGACGAATCATCCCTTTCGCGAGCAGGGTACGCTTGCTCCTTATGGAAGCGAGCCTGCTCGCGAAGGGGCCATCCCGGTCAACACCTCAGACCGGCGGCAACCGCCACTCGATCGGCGTCTCGCCATGCTGCTCCAGGAACTTGTTGGTCCGGCTGAAGTGCCCGCACCCCAGAAAGCCACGATAAGCCGACAGCGGCGACGGATGCACCGAGGTCAACACCAGGTGTTTGGTCGCATCGATCAGCTTCTGTTTGCTCTGGGCATGGGAGCCCCAGAGCATGAACACCAGGTGTGGCTGCTGCTGGCTGACCACTTCAATGATCCGGTCGGTGAAGAACTGCCAGCCCTTGTCCTTGTGCGCGTTGGCATTGGCACGCTCGACCGTCATGGTGGTGTTGAGCATCAATACGCCCTGGTCGGCCCAGCTTTGCAGGTAGCCGTGATTGGGAATGTCGATGTTCAGGTCGCGCTTCAACTCTTTATAGATGTTCACCAGCGACGGCGGCGCCGGCACGCCCGGCTGCACCGAGAAACACAGGCCATGGGCCTGGCCCGGACCGTGATAAGGATCCTGGCCGAGGATCACCACCTTGACCTTGTCCAGCGGCGTGGAATTGAGTGCGTTGAAAATCAGCGGGCCCGGTGGATAGATCTCCTTGCCGGCCGCACGCTCCTGTTGCAGGAAATTGCGCAACTCTGCCATGTAGGGCTGGTCGAACTCAGCACGCAGTGCCTCCTTCCAGCTCGGTTCGAGTTTGATACGGTCGTCAGCAGTCATGGTTACACCCGGCAAAAACAATGGGGCGAACCCTAGGAAAGCCCATCACACTTGTCAATTGATCTGACGCAGATCCGGCACTTTCCCACACAGCGATCATACTGAACGCTCAAATTCCCGATCGAGGTCACGATGAATCTGCACTTCGAAGAACTGATCGGCACCGACGGCGCCCGCATCGCAGTCGCCAGCCTGGACGCCGAAAAGTCCCTGAACGCCCTGTCCCTGCCGATGATCAACGCCCTGCGCGATCGGCTCGACGCCTGGGCCAAGGATCCACAGGTGGTCTGCGTGCTGTTGCGCGGCAACGGGGCCAAGGCCTTTTGCGCCGGCGGCGACGTGCGCAGCCTGGTGGAAGCGTGTCGCGCACACCCCGGCGAAGTGCCGCCATTGGTGGCGAACTTCTTCGCGGCGGAATACCGTCTGGACTTCTACCTGCACACCTACCCGAAACCGCTGATCTGTTGGGGCCATGGTTATGTGCTGGGCGGTGGCATGGGCCTGCTGCAGGGCGCCAGCATCCGCATTGTCACACCCAGCAGCCGCCTGGCGATGCCCGAGATCAGCATCGGTCTGTACCCGGACGTCGGCGCCAGCTGGTTCCTGTCGCGCCTGCCCGGCAAGCTCGGCCTGTTCCTCGGCCTGACCGGCGCGCACATGAATGGCCGGGATGCGCTCGATCTGGACTTGGCCGACCGCTTCCTGCTCGATGAACAGCAACAGGCCTTGATCGAAGGTTTGCTGCAATTGAACTGGCAGGAACAGACGCCGGTGCAACTCAACAGCCTGCTCAAGGCCTTGCAACAGGAAGCCCTCGCTCAGATGCCCGATGCCCAGTGGCTGCCACGACGCCAGCAGATCGACGAACTGCTGGATGTCAGCGACGTGCGTTGCGCCTGGCAGGCCATCAGCCAGCAGCGCGACAGCAGCGACCTGCTGCTCAGCCGCGCCGCCCGCACCCTGAGTGAAGGCTCGCCACTGACCGCGCATCTGGTATGGGAGCAAATCGTCCGCGCTCGCCACCTGTCTCTGGCGCAGGTGTTCCAGATGGAATACACCCTGAGCCTCAATTGCTGCCGTCACCCCGAGTTCAGTGAAGGCGTGCGGGCGCGCTTGATCGACAAGGATCAGCAGCCGCACTGGCATTGGTCGGACATCAACCACGTGCCGCAGGCGGTGGTCGAGGCGCACTTCCAGAAAGCCTGGGAGGGGCGGCATCCGTTGGCGGATCTGCAGGATCACTGAACGAACGTGGGAGCGCTTTTGCTCGCTCCCACTCGGTCAGGCGTTTCACTCAAATCAGCGTCGGCCACCGCGGCCATCATGGTCACCGCGACCATTGTGGTCGCCTCTTCCACCCCGGCCATCGCGACCGCCATGGCCTCCCCGGTAATCGTTGTTCCAGCCTCCACGGTTGCGACCATCCCAGCCGCTGCGGCTGTGGTTGTCCCAGCCGCGATTCTGATGGGCTCGGTAATCGCCCCGTGGCGATGGCTGGTAATAACGCGGCGCTGGTTGATAAACCCGCGGCTGGTAGTAGTAGCGCGGGGTGGGCTGGTAGTACCGGGCCGGTGGCGAGTAGTAGCGGCGTTGCGAGCTGTAGTAGCCGCCGTTTGAATAGTAGGCCCCGCCACCGGAATAGTACGGCGCCGGGGACGAATACATCTCGGAACTGTAATAGCTGCCCCCATCGGCGTAGGGCACGCACGCACCGATGGTCAAACCCGAGACAGCAATCAGAAGAATTCGACGTAGCTGCTTTAGACAGTGCATGGCGGCCTCCTGGACCGCGAGTGAGCCACACCAGCGACGCTGGCGAGCGACAGTCAATTATTAGGAGACTGTCGAAAGATCAGACATCGAATCCGAAATCTGGTGCGGTCTTGCAACAAGTTGAAACATCTCGCCGATGAAAGGTTTTTCATCCATTCATGCGCTGGTTAATGGTGCCCTCCCCGATATCCACCGCCGTAATAACGCGGCGCGTGCCCTCCCCAATAGTAGTAGCGATAACCACCGTAAAAGCGCGGACCGTAGTAATAGCGCGGGCCGTAGTAGTAGGAGTAAGGCGCGTAGCCCGGGGAGTAATAAGGCGAGGAATACACGTCGTACGAACCGGCATAGTAGTAGCAGCCGGACAGCCCGACACCGAGCACGACACCCAACAACAGTCGACGAAACATGGCGGCCTCCTGAAAAGACCTGCAGCCGATACAGGAACAGCTGACTCCTGTATTGACTGTTTTTTGATCAGCGAGTGCAAGGCCTGCGGCGACCTTCGGATCGGCGGCCGTCGATGCTGCATCCCGGTGCGTTCGTGCACCATCACGACGCAACCAACGCCGACCTGCGGCCTGCCCTTGCACATCGATCCCCAGCGCAGAGGGCCTGGAGCGACTTGGCACGTCTCTCGCTTTAACAACCTCGTGCAGGAGTCATCACAGGTTCGCGGCACCACAATTTGCAAATGGCTGACTAGGGTTCCGGCTCGCCAAGGCGAGTGGCTGGTCCGAGAGTTGGCGACCTCCAGTTGAGGTTACACGGCGGGACAAAAGCCCGGGAGACAAGCCACCGTCAACGGTGCCGCATTGCCTCCTGTCCGCCCTTGATCAACTGGAGAACCACCATGCCCCAGCTTCGTTTACCCGCCCTGCTTGCCGCTGCCTTCGCAGCCTTCGTGAGCGTTTCGACCCAAGCCGCACAAAAAGACCACTTCAGCGTGTGCTGGACCATCTACGCCGGCTGGATGCCCTGGGAGTACGCAGGCAGCCAGGGCATCGTCGACAAATGGGCAAAGAAGTACGGCATCAAGATCGATGTGGTGCAGCTCAACGATTACGTCGAATCCATCAACCAATACACCGCCGGCCAGTTCGATGGTTGCACCATGACCAACATGGACGCGCTGACCATCCCGGCCGCCGGTGGCGTTGACAGCACCGCGCTGATCGTCAGCGACTTCTCCAACGGCAACGACGGCGTCGTCCTCAAGGGCGAGGGCAAGACTGTCAACGACCTCAAGGGCATGGACGTCAACCTGGTGGAGCTGTCGGTGTCCCACTACTTGCTGGCCCGCGCGCTGGACTCGGTCGATCTCACCGAGAAAGACCTGAAAGTGGTCAACACCTCCGACGCCGACATCGCTGCCGCATTCAACACTGCACAGGTCAACGCCGTCACCACCTGGAACCCGATGCTCTCGGACATCAAGGCCAAACCCGGCGTGACCGAAGTGTTCAACTCCAGCCAGATCCCCGGCGAAATCATGGACATGATGGTGGTCAACAGCGCCACCCTCAAGGACAACCCGGCCTTGGGCAAGGCCCTGACCGGCGCCTGGTTCGAAGTGGTCGAGTTGATGAACGCGAAGAACGCCGCCGGCCAGGCCGCACTCGAGCATATGGCCAAGGCCTCCGGCACCGACCTCGCAGGTTTCCAGGCGCAACTGGACACCACCAAGCTATTCGCCACCCCACAGCAAGCCCTCGCCTTCGCCACCAGCAAGCAATTGCCGGAAACCATGCGCCGGGTCGCCGAGTTCTCGTTCCAGCACGGCTTGCTGGGTGAAGGGGCCAAGGACACCAGCGCGGTCGGCATGGCCTTCGCAAACGGCGTGACCAGTGGCGACAAGAGCAATCTCAAGCTGCGTTTCGACCCCAGCTACGTGCAAATGGCCGCCGACGCCAAGCTGTAAGAAGAGGACCTGGCCATGCGCCTGATCAATCGTCACCCGGACCGCCCGAGTCGCCTGTTGCTGGTGATCCTGCCGTTCGCCCTGGTGCTGTTTGCCTACTTCATGGGCTCGGCCGAGCGGCTGACGGAAAACCCCAACGACAAGCTGCTGCCGAGCGCCGTGCAAATGGCCGACGCGGTCAAGCGCCTGGCCTTCGTGGCGGACACACGCACCGGTGAATACCTGCTGTGGCAGGACACCGCGTCGAGCCTGCAACGGTTGGCCATCGGTCTGGGTATCAGTGCGTTGGCCGGGCTGTGCCTGGGCATTGCCGCCGGCACCCTGCCGCTGTTTGGCGCACCGTTGTCACCGCTGCTGACGGTGCTGTCGATGGTGCCACCGCTGGCGATCCTGCCGATTCTGTTCATCGTGTTCGGGCTGGGGGAATTGTCGAAGGTGATGCTGATCGTGATCGGCATCACCCCGTGCCTGGCGCGGGATCTGGAACAACGGGCACGGGAAATTCCCGTCGAACTGCTGATCAAGGCCCAGACGCTCGGCGCCTCGACCTGGACCCTGATGCTGCGCGTGGTCCTGCCGCAACTGCTGCCGCGCCTGCTGATCTCGCTGCGGCTGATGCTCGGCTCGGCGTGGTTGTTCCTGATTGCGGCCGAAGCCATCGCCTCCACCGACGGTCTCGGCTACCGGATTTTCCTGGTGCGTCGTTACCTGGCCATGGACGTGATCCTGCCGTACGTGGTGTGGATCACCCTGCTTGCCTGGCTGATGGACTGGGGCCTCAAGCGCCTGACCCAACGCGCCTTCCCCTGGTATGAAGGAGCGCGCGCATGAGCTTCATCACCGTGAAGAACGTCTGGCAGCAATACGCTGATCAGGTGGTGCTCGAAGGCTTGAACCTGAACGTCAATGAAGGGGAGTTCTGCACCCTGGTCGGCGCCTCGGGTTGCGGCAAATCGACATTCCTGCGCCTGTTGCTCGGCCAGGAGCGCGCCAGTCGCGGCGAGATCCTGCTCGATGGCCAGACCCTGGCCAGTGAACCGGATGCGAGCCGTGGCGTGGTGTTCCAGCGCTACTCGGTGTTCCCTCACCTGTCGGTGCTCGACAACGTCGCCCTCGGCCTCGAACTGCCGCGCTCGCCGTTGCTCGGACGGCTGTTTGGCAGCGCGAAAAAACACGCCCGGGAGCAGGCTTCGGTGTTGCTGCACAAAGTCGGCCTCGGCCACGCGCTGGACAAATACCCGGCGCAGCTCTCCGGCGGCATGCAACAACGGCTGGCCATCGCCCAGGCACTGATCATGAAACCCCGCGTGCTGCTGCTCGACGAACCCTTCGGCGCGCTCGACCCGGGCATCCGCAAGGACATGCACGCTTTGCTCCTTGAGCTGTGGCGCGAGACGCAACTGACGGTGTTCATGGTCACCCATGACCTGTCCGAAGGCTTCAGCCTCGGCACGCGCCTGCTGGTGTTCGACAAGGTTCGACTCGACCCGCACGCCCCCGGCGCCTATGGCGCACGCATCACTTACGACATCCCTTTGAACAGCGACCGCCGCGCCCAACGCGCCGCCGTCGACGCCTTGCCGCCCACACTGGCAGGCGTGCTTCGCACCGCTTGAGAGGAGTTTTCCCATGACCGATTCGACCCAACTGTTCCCGCCCTTCGCCGAAGAAACCCTGCCCGGTGGCGGCCATCGCTCCTTCGTCCTGAAGCGCGGCCAACTGCTGCGCCTGACCGACCTGCGCGGCGGCGCCAACGTCAGCCTGACGCTGCTCAACGCCAACGAAAAAACCGAACGCCTGAACCTGCCCGACAGCCTCAAATGCCAACACACCGCCAAGCTCACCCGCGGCCACTGCCTGTATTCGGACATGGGCCGGGTGCTGGCGGCGATCACCGCCGACACCTGCGGCTGGAGCGACAGCCTCGGCGGTGTGCTGTGCGCTGAGGAAGTCGCAGAAAAATACGGTGCCGGGCGCTACCAGGAGCTGCGCAACGGCTTCTTCCGCAACGGCACCGACAACCTGCTGGTGGAGCTGGGCAAGTGGGGCCTGGGCCTGTCGGACCTGCTGATGACCCTCAACCTGTTCAGCCGGGTGAATGTCGATGAGGCCGGGCGGTTCCACTTCGTCGAAGGCCATTCCAGGGCCGGCGACTACATCGAGCTGTACGCGCCCATGGACACCCTGGTGGTGCTGACCGCGCTGCAACACCCGATGGACCCGTCGCCGGACTACGCCCCCAAACCGCTGAAGCTGAGCTGGATGAACGCCGACGCCAGCGTCGCCGAACACTGCCGTACCTCGCGCCCGGAAAACGAGCGCGGCTTCATCAACACCGACCGCCTGTTCGCCTGAGGATCGCTGCCATGTCACTTGCAATCGCTACCGCTCAAAAGCTCCCGGAAACAGCGGTCTACCGCGCCACCATCCCGGCCGGCGAACCCTGGCTGATGGAGGTCAAGGCCGGCCAGACCCTGCGCATCCTCGACCTGGAAGGCAACCAGGCGGTCGACACCCTGTTCTACAGCGTCGCCAACCCCAAGGAGCGCTACGACGTGCAGCGCACCCTGCGCCGGCAGAACAGCGTCTACCTGAGCACCGGCAGCGTGCTGTATTCCAACCTCGGCAAACCGATGCTGACCATCGTCGCGGACACCTGCGGACGTCACGACACCCTCGGCGGTGCCTGCGCACAAGAGAGCAACACCGTGCGCTACGCCCTGGAAAAACGCTACATGCACAGCTGCCGCGACAACTACCTGCGCGCCTGCGTCCACGACGGTCGCCTGGGCAAGGGCGACATCGGGCCGAACATCAATTTCTTCATGAACGTGCCGGTCACCGCCGACGGCGGCCTGACCTTCGAAGACGGTATTTCGGCTCCGGGCAAGTACGTCGACCTGCGGGCGGAGATGGACGTGATCGTGCTGATCTCCAACTGCCCGCAATTGAACAACCCCTGCAACGCCTACAACCCGACGCCTGCGGAGCTGCTGGTATGGAACTGAAAATGGTGCGCTTGCGTCGCTGGTTGTTCGTCCTGTGCCAGGCGCGTTCGGGGCAGTGCCTGAAAAAATAAACCCCTACGGTTTTTCCCCTGTGGGAGCGAGCCTGCTCGCGATAGCGGTGTATCAGGCGACCTCACGGAGGAATGTGCCGACGCCATCGCGAGCGGGCTCGCTCCCACAAGGAGCCAACGATGGTTTGAAGAGATTTTCCCGCCAGGGACGACCCCGGCGCTGATCGAAAAACTGCGGGACGGCCCGCATCCCCTCCAGGGGTTATGCCATGTTCGAAAAAGTCCTGATTGCCAACCGTGGCGCCATTGCCTGCCGCATCCTGCGCACCCTGCGCGACCTGCACGTCACCGGCGTGGCGGTGTACTCCGAAGCCGATGCCGCCAGCCTGCACATCCTGCAAGCGGATGAAGCCCACAGCCTCGGTGAAGGCGCGGCGGCCGGCACGTATCTCGCGGTCGAGAAAATCCTCGCCATCGCCAAAACCACTGGCGCCACGGCGATCCATCCCGGCTACGGCTTCCTCTCGGAAAACGCCGCGTTCGCCGAAGCCTGCGAAGCCGCCGACATCGCGTTCATCGGCCCGACGCCGGAGCAACTGCGCGTGTTTGGCCTCAAACACACCGCTCGCGCCCTGGCCAGACAACACGGCGTGCCGATGCTCGAAGGCACCGAACTGCTCGACAGCCTCGACGCCGCGCTGAAAGCCGCTGAACAGATCGGTTACCCGGTGATGCTCAAGAGCACCGCCGGCGGTGGCGGCATCGGCATGCGGGTGTGCCGCGACGCGGCGCAGCTGGGCGAGTCCTTCGACGCCGTGAAACGCCTCGGCCAGAACAATTTCAGCGACGCCGGGGTGTTCATCGAGAAATACATCCAGCGTGCCCGTCACCTCGAAGTGCAGGTGTTCGGCGACGGTCGCGGCGAGGTGATTGCCCTCGGCGTGCGCGATTGCTCGGTGCAGCGCCGCAACCAGAAAGTCCTCGAGGAAACCCCGGCACCCAACCTGCCCGACGGCATGGCCGAGGCCCTGTGCGCGGCGGCGATCAAACTGGCGAAAGCGGTGAACTACCGCAGCGCCGGCACCGTGGAATTCGTCTTCGACAGCGAAGACCAGCGCTTCTACTTCCTGGAAGTGAACACCCGCCTGCAGGTCGAACACGGGGTCACCGAACAGGTGTGGGGCGTCGACCTGGTGCGCTGGATGATCGAACTGGCGGCCGGTGACCTGCCGCCCCTGAGCGTCCTGGGCCAGGGGTTGAACGCCGACGGCCATGCGATTCAGGCGCGGCTGTACGCCGAAGATCCGGGCCGCGATTTCCAGCCGAGTCCGGGCCTGCTCACGGCCGTCGATTTCCCTGTCGCCGACGGCAAGCGACTGCGCATCGACACCTGGGTCGAGGCCGGCTGCGAGATTCCACCCTACTTCGACCCGATGATCGCCAAGGTCATCTGCTGGGCACCGACCCGCGAGCAAGCCCGTGCCGACCTGCACCAAGCCCTGGGCGCCAGCGTGCTCTACGGCGTGGAAACCAACCGCGACTACCTGCGCCAGATTGTCCTCGATACGCCGTTCGCCAGCGGCCAGCCATGGACCCGCTGCCTGGAAGACCTGGTCTATCGTGCCAACACCTTTGAAGTGCTTGGCGCCGGCACCCAGACCAGCGTTCAGGACTATCCCGGCCGCCTCGGCTATTGGGCCGTAGGCGTGCCGCCATCGGGGCCGATGGACAGCCGCGCATTGCGCCTGGGCAATCTGTTGCTGGGCAATGAGGAAGGCGCCGCCGCGCTGGAAATCACCATGAGCGGGCCGTTGCTGCGCTTCAATTGCGAAGCGGTGGTGGCAGTGACCGGCGCCGCGATCCCGTTGACGCTGAATGGCCAAGCGGTCGCGATGAACACCGCGCTGCTGATTCCCGCCGGGGCCACGTTGAGCCTGGGCACCCTCGCCGGTGCGGGCGCACGCAGCTACCTGTGCCTGCGCGGTGGCCTGCAGGTGCCGGATTACCTGGGCAGCAAAAGCACGTTCACCCTCGGCCAGTTTGGCGGCCACGGCGGTCGTGCCCTGCGCGCCGGGGACGTCTTGCATCTGCCGGCCCTGGCCGACCGCAGCGCCGGCCGACAACTGTCCGACGAACAGGTCACCGTGTTGCCGGCCGTTCGGCAGATCCGAGTGATCTATGGCCCTCACGGCGCGCCGGAATACTTTACCGAAGACTACATCGGCACCTTCTTCGACACCCGCTGGGAAGTGCATTTCAACTCCAGCCGCACCGGCGTTCGCCTGATCGGACCAAAGCCACAATGGGTGCGCGCCGACGGCGGCGAAGCCGGCCTGCATCCGTCGAACATCCACGACAACCCGTACGCCATTGGCGCGGTGGACTTCACCGGCGACATGCCGGTGATCCTCGGGCCGGACGGACCGAGCCTGGGCGGGTTCGTCTGTCCGGTGACGGTGATCGAGGCGGATCTGTGGCAACTTGGCCAACTGAAGGCTGGGGACAAGGTGCAGTTTGTCCCCGTTGATCTCGCAACCGCCCGCAGCCTCGCCTTGAACTGGAACGCCCCCTGTGGGAGCGGGCTTGCTCGCGATGGGGCCAGCCCTGACACCGCGTCCACTTCATCGCGAGCAGGCTCGCTCCCACAGGGGCTTACGTCGCCGGTGGTGCTGGAGTTGGGTCTGGGAGACACACGTTTGGTCGCAAGGCTGTCGGGTGACACGCACCTGCTGCTGGAAATCGGCGATCCCGAACTGGACCTCGTCCTGCGCTTTCGCGCCCATGCCCTGATGCAGGCGCTGCAAGGCAAACAGCTGCACGGCGTGATCGACCTGACGCCGGGCATTCGTTCGCTGCAAGTGCACTACCAGCCCGAACAACTGCCGCTGGCCGACCTGCTCGGCATCGTCGCCGGCGAATGGGACGCGGTGTGCGCCGCCCGGGACCTGCAAGTGCCGTCGCGCATCGTCCATTTGCCGCTGTCCTGGGACGACCCGGCCTGCCAGCTGGCCATCGAAAAATACATGACCACCGTGCGCAAGGACGCGCCCTGGTGCCCGAGCAACCTGGAGTTCATCCGCCGCATCAACGATTTGCCGAACCTCGATGAAGTGCAGCGCACGGTGTTCGACGCCAGCTACCTGGTGATGGGGCTGGGCGACGTGTACCTCGGTGCGCCGGTGGCCACCCCGCTCGACCCACGGCACCGCCTGGTGACCACCAAGTACAACCCGGCCCGTACCTGGACCGCCGAAAACTCGGTGGGCATCGGCGGCGCCTACATGTGCGTGTACGGCATGGAAGGTCCCGGCGGTTACCAGTTCGTCGGTCGGACCTTGCAGATGTGGAACCGCTACCGCGAAGTCGCCGCGTTCGATGGCAAGCCGTGGCTGCTGCGCTTCTTCGACCAGATCCGTTTCTACCCGGTGAGTGCCGACGAATTACTGCGCATCCGCCGCGATTTCCCGCTCGGGCGCTTCGACCTGAACATCGAGCACAGTCAGCTGAACCTCGCCGACTACCAGGCCTTTCTCGCCCGGCAGGCCGAGACCATTGCCGCGTTTCGCACCCGCCAACAAGGCGCGTTCAACGCCGAGCGCGAGCGCTGGCTCGCCAGCGGCCAGGCGCATTTCGACAGCGAAGAAGCGGCGCCGCCCACCACCGAGGACGCCCCCCTGGCCAGCGGTGAAATGAGCGTCGACAGCCACATTGCCGGCAACCTCTGGCAAGTCCAGGTGCAGGTCGGCAGCCGCGTGGCCGCCGGTGATGTGCTGGTGATCCTGGAGTCGATGAAGATGGAAATTCCACTGCTGGCGCCGATGGCCGGCGTGGTGCGCGAGATCCGCGTGCAACCGGGTTCGGCGGTACGCGCCGGACAGCGCGTCGTGGTGCTGGCACTCGACTGAACCCCTTTGAACAGGACTGACCCCATGAACTTCAATCTGCAACTCGACGCCCTGCGCAGCGCCTACCGCGATGGCAGCACTACGCCCCGAAAACTGCTGCTGGCCCTGCGCGAAAAAGCCGCGGCGCTGAACCCCGACTATCACCTGTTCATTCACCTGCTCAGTGTCGAGGAACTGGAACCGTACCTCGCCGCACTCGACGACCGTGACCTCGACAGCCTGCCGTTGTACGGCGTGCCGTTCGCGATCAAGGACAACATCGATCTGGCGGGCATCCCCACCACGGCGGCGTGCCCGGCGTTTGCCTATGTGCCGCAGGCGTCGGCGACCATCGTCGAGCAGCTGCTGGCATTGGGGGCGATTCCGCTGGGCAAGACCAACCTCGACCAGTTCGCCACCGGCCTCAACGGCAGTCGCTCGCCGTATGGCGCCTGCCCCAACAGCGTGCTGCCGGAGTATCCCTCGGGCGGCTCGAGTGCCGGCTCGTCGCTGGCCGTGGCGCTGGGGGTCGCGAGCTTTTCCCTGGGCACCGACACCGCAGGCTCCGGGCGCGTGCCCGCCGCGCTGAACAATCTGGTGGGGATGAAGGCCAGCAAGGGCCTGATCTCCACCGCCGGCGTGCTGCCGGCGTGCCGCACGCTGGATTGCGTCACGACCTTTACCGCTACCGCCCGGGAGGCCAGCCAGTTGCTGGCGCTCACCGCCCACTTCGATACAAAGGACGCGTACAGTCGCCGCAACCCGCTGTGGAATGACGGCTCGGCGTTCGGTACGCCGCGCCCTTTCCACTTCGGCGTGCCGCGTGCCCAGGACCTGGAGTTCTTCGGTTGCACCGAAGGGCCACGGTTGTTTGCTCAAGCGGTCGATCAGCTCAAATCTCTGGGTGGCGAAGCGATCGAGCTGGACATGACGCCGTTCTTCGAAGCGGCACGCTTGCTTTATGAAGGCCCATGGGTGGCTGAGCGCTACAGCGTTGCGGGCGAGTTGATGGAACAGAATCCGCAGGCGGTGCTGCCGGTGATCCAGGCCGTGCTGGCCAAGGCACCCGCCGTGAGCGGTGTGCAGACATTCCGTGCGCAGTATCGACTGCAAGCCCTGAAAGCCCAGTGCGACCAGGCCCTGGAAGGTCTGGATTGCGTCGTCACGCCCACCATCGGTCGGCCCGTCACGCTGGCCGAGCTGGAAGCCGAGCCGGTGCTGCGCAACTCGGAACTGGGTTACTACACCAACTTCATGAACCTGCTCGACTACGCCGCCGTCGCGGTGCCGAGCGGTTTCATGGGCAATGGCCTGCCCTGGGGCGTGACGTTGTTTGGCCGGGCCTTTACCGATCAGTACCTGTTGAGCGTGGCGGAGGCGTTCCAGCGTGGCTCATCGGCGCCGGCTTCCAGCGCCGTCGCCCGCCACGACCGCGCGCGGCTGGTGGTGTGCGGCGCGCACCTGGAGGGGCTGGCGCTGAACTGGCAACTCAAGCGGCGTGGCGCGACGCTGGTCGAGACCACCTTCAGCTCGCCGGACTATCAACTCCATGCCCTGGCCGGCGGCCCACCGTTTCGCCCGGGCATGGTGCGCGTCAGGGAAGGCGGCGTGGCGATTGCGGTGGAGGTCTGGGAGTTGCCGAGCAGCGAACTGGGTTCGTTCCTGACCGGCATTCCGGCGCCGCTCGGCCTGGGCAAGGTGCAACTGGCCGATGGCCGTTGGGAAAGCGGCTTCATCTGTGAGCAGTATGGACTGGAGGGCGCGGTGAACATCAGTCATCTGGGCGGATGGCGCGCCTACCTGGCCCAGTGATCCCTGCTGTGGCAGCGGGCTTGCTCGCGAAGGCGGTCTGACATTCGGCAGGCTGTCGCCTGCCAGGCCCATTCGCGAGCAAGCCCGCGCCCACAAGGACCCGGTAAGACCTGATCCGTGCCGATTCACCCTGCAAATCCCGCAGTTTTTTCCGCGCAGTGCCACTAGAATGCTGATCACGGAGTCATTGCCAACGGATTCGCCATGCCGCTTCACTCGCCGCTGTATACGCAACGTTCGCTGGTGCTCACGCTGATCGCGCTGCTGGGCGCCGGCTTTCTCGCCACGTCCCTGCTCAGCTACTACGCCTCGCGCGCCTCGATCCGCGACAACATCGTCAACACCGAACTGCCGTTGACGTCGGACACGGTGTACTCCGAAATCCAGAAAGACCTCGTCAGGCCGATCCTGATTTCTTCGATGATGGCCCGTGACACCTTCATGCGCGACTGGGTGGTCGGGGGCGAACAAAACCCCGAGCAAATGACCCGCTACCTCAACGAGGTCATGACCCACTACGGCGCCTACACCGCGTTCTTCGTCTCCAATTCCACGCTGACCTACTACCACGCCAAAGGCGTGCTCAAGCAGGTCCGAGTCGATGAACCGCGCGATGCCTGGTACTTCCGCGTGCGTGACATGGCCGATCCCTACGAGATCAACGTCGACCCGGACCTGGCCAACCGCGACAACCTGACCTTCTTCATCAACTACAAGGTCTTCGACTACGACAACCGTTTCATTGGCGCGGCGGGCGTCGGCCTGACCGTCGATGCGGTGATCAAGCTGATCGACAAATACCAGCAGCGTTATCAGCGCAGCGTGTTTTTCGTCGACAACTTCGGCCGCCTGGTGCTGACCGGCGCCGATGGCGGCCCGCAAGGTGCGCACATCGGCCAGACCCTGGGCGAAATCGAGAGCATGAAGAACCTCGTCAGCCAGCTGCCCAACCCTCACAGCGGCAGCTACGAATACTCCGGCCAGGGCCACGGACATTTCCTCAACGTGCGGTTCATCCCGGAGCTGAACTGGTACCTGTTCGTCGACAAGCGCGAAGATGGCGCCTTGAGTGAAATCCGCCAGTCGCTGTACCTCAACCTGCTGATCTGCCTGGTCGTCACCCTGATCGTCCTGGTCCTGCTCAACCGGGTGATCGGGCGCTATCAGGGCAAGATCCAGACGCAGGCGACGCTGGACAGCCTGACCGAGCTACCCAATCGTCGCGGCTTCGACCTGCTGGCGGCGCAGGCGCTGCAAGAGGCGCACCGGGAGCCACAGCCGCTGACAGCGATGCTGCTGGACCTGGATCACTTCAAGGTGCTGAACGACACCTACGGTCACCTGGCCGGCGACCAGGTGCTGGTCGGTTTTGCCCGCGACCTGGAAAGTTGCCTGCGCCACGCCGACATCGTCTGCCGCTGGGGTGGCGAAGAATTCATCGTGCTGCTCAAGGACACCGACGGTGAGACCGGCCTGAAGATCGCCGAGAAAATCCGCCACCATGTCGAACAGCAGCGTTACAGCTACAACGGGCAGGCCTTGCAGTTGACGGTCAGCATCGGCCTCAGCACGTTGCAACCGAATGAGACCTTGCACACCCTCATCTCCCGGGCCGATCATGCGATGTACCGGGCCAAGCAATCCGGCCGGAACCGCACCTGCGCGGAAATGCCCCAGACCAGTTATGCCTGAACCGACATGAACAAACCCGAATTCTGCCCGGCCTGCGGCGCCGCCAACGACTGCACCCTGGCCGACCCGCGCACCGCCGACCGGCCCTGCTGGTGCTACGGCGTCAGCATCGACCCGGCAGTCCTCGAAGCGCTGCCGGCCGAACTGCGCGACGCCTCCTGCCTGTGCCCGCGTTGCGCGCAGGTCGAAGCGCAGCTGTAAGCAGCCACCCGGCCGATCGCGTAAGATGCGCGGCCCTTTCCTGTCGATTTCCCTTCATGCGTGTTGACCGTTTTCTCAGCAACCTGCCGCGCTTCAACCGCAAGCAGGTTCGCCTGTTGCTGGTGGAAAAGCGCGTGCGCGTCGACGGAAAAATCGTCAGCGACCCGCACGCCGAGGTACTGGAATTCAGCCGTGTCGAGGTCGACGAAGAGCTGCTCCAGGCAGGCAAGCCTGCGCGCTATTTCATGCTGCACAAACCACCCGGCTGCGTGAGCGCCACCCGCGATCCGCAGCATCCGACCGTGCTCGACCTGATCGACGAGCCGGACAAGCATGACCTGCACATCGCCGGGCGCCTGGACTTCAACACCACCGGCCTGATGCTGATCACCAATGACGGCAGCTGGTCACGACGCCTGACCCAGCCGCAGACCAAACTGCCCAAGGTCTACTACGTCGAGACAGAGCAGGTGATCGGTCCGGACTGTGCGCTGAAGTTCACCGAGGGCCTGTATTTCGCTTTCGAAGACCTCACCACGCAGCCGGCGCAATTGCAGCTGCTGGGACCGAAGTCGGCGCGCCTGAGCATCGTCGAAGGCCGTTACCACCAGGTGAAGCGCATGTTCGGCCACTTCGATAACAAAGTGCTGCGCCTGCACCGCGAATCCATGGGCCCGCTGGTGCTCGACAGCGCACTAAAACCGGGCGAGTACCGTCCCCTGCGCACCGATGAGATCCAATTGATCTAAGCAGACGACCGCTCAGCAGATGTTGTCGAACAATTTACCAACGGCACTTGCGCGATCACGGCCCCCCTGCTTGAATCAGGACGTCGGCCAAAATGTGACCGATGAGTCACCCCATACCTCTAAGAAACTTTTTGTCGGTTAGAGAGCCATCAGGCTCCGCCTCAGGCCGACAGACTGCCCGCCAATAACAACACCCGTCGACCGGACTGCAATGGATCGACATGGGCCCGCAACATTCCAGGCATATGCCTACCTGTCACAAAGCTCGTGCAATCTCATTTGCGCGCATACCCGCTTGCCAGGAGTCTTATGACATGAGGCCAGAAATCGCTGTGCTGGATATACAGGGTCAGTATCGGGTTTACACGGAGTTCTATCGCGCAGACGCCGCAGAAAAGACCATTATTCTGGTCAACGGCTCGATGGCCACGACTGCGTCGTTTGCACAAACCGTGAAAAACCTCCATCCGCAGTTCAACGTGGTGTGCTACGACCAGCCCTACGCGGGCAAGTCCAAGCCCCACAACCTGCATGAGAAAATGCTCACCAAGGAAATCGAAGGGCAGATCCTCCTGGAGCTGATCGACCACTTCGCCGCCGAACATGTGCTGTCGTTTTCCTGGGGTGGCGCCGCGACCCTGACCGCCTTGTCACAGCGGCCACGGCGCATCGAAAAAGCCGTGATCAGCTCGTTTTCCCCGGTGATCAACGCGCACATGCTCGACTACCTCGAGCGCGGCGTCGACTACCTGGGCAGCCGCGACGGCGACCGGGTCGGGCACCTGGTGAACGACACCATCGGCAAGCACCTGCCGTCGTTGTTCAAGCGCTTCAACTACCGCCACGTCAGCTCTCTGGCCGAGCACGAATACGGGCAGATGCACTTCCACATCAACGACGTGTTGCACAGCGATCGCCAGTGCTATCTGAACGCGGCGAAGAAAGTCAACGTGCCGGTGCTGTTCATGAACGGCGAATGGGACGAATACACCGCCGCCAGCGACGCCCGGTTATTCGCCAACCATGTGCAACACGCCACGTTCACCACTGTGGAAGCGACCGGCCACTTTCTCGACATGGAACACAAAGCCGCTTGCCGGGACAGCCGCAACGCACTGCTCGACTTCCTGAAGCCTGAGCCGCAAGCCAGCCGAACGCGTTACCACTTCGTCCAGGACCACCATGCATTGGCCATCTGAAACAGCGTCATCGCGAGCAGCCTTTGCCCTACAGCGTTAACGGAATCGCTGTAGGAGCGAGCTTGCTCGCGAATGACCGTCAGTTGAGGGAAATACAAAGAAAAAAACTTCAATTCCGGGCGCGCATCTGGTACAAAGTCACCCGCTCTGAGCGGGTATAGTTTAGTGGCAAAACGAAAGCTTCCCAAGCTTTAGTTGAGGGTTCGATTCCCTCTACCCGCTCCACAAAATTTTGCTCCCACGTCACTTTCGACGGGGGATGCAGGTAAGAAAAAACCGGCCTCGATGGCCGGTTTTTTTATGCCCGGGATTTGGTTTGAACACCGCTGGCCGCCAAACGCGTTGCTTTGGGCTCAAGCCAATCGCTGGCTTACCTCCAGTGCTTACCTGGCAAAATCCTGCAATACAGAACACGGCTGACAAGGCCCTGCGCCCCCCACCCCCTCCTAAACTCCATCACTACCACCGTACCTTCTCGCATTGAACCGTTCGGTGGTTATAGTGTTGACCATAGGAAATGAGTAGGTATAGTAACCACCGAATCACACCACACGGAGGTGATGTGAATAGCCGTTTTTTGATAAGCCAAATCGTTGCGGATGGCTGGTATCTGGTTCGAATCAGAGGCAGTCATCATCATTTCAAGCATCCGAGCAAGCCTGGGTTGGTGACAGTTCCCCATCCGAAAAATGACCTGCTTAAAAAACGGCCGTGAGTATTTTGCAACAGGCGCTGCTCTGACAC
This sequence comes from Pseudomonas sp. IT-P12, assembly GCF_949767465.1. Classification (NCBI taxonomy): domain Bacteria; kingdom Pseudomonadati; phylum Pseudomonadota; class Gammaproteobacteria; order Pseudomonadales; family Pseudomonadaceae; genus Pseudomonas; species Pseudomonas sp. IT-P12. The sequence goes on from NZ_CATKPY010000021.1 coordinate 1,099,588, forward strand.
ATGCGTGGCGTCTCTGGAGGACGATCAACATGCTTTACCCGATTGCGATTTCGATGGGCGATGAAGAACACGCCTGGGGCGTTGAAGTGCCGGATATCCCGGGGTGCTTCTCTGCAGGTGACGACCTGGATGATGCAATGACCATGGCGCGCGAAGCCATTGAAGGGCATTTCGAGATTCTGGCCGAAGACGGTCTACCGATCCCGCCCGCGAACAAGGTTACGCTGCATGCTGCCAACCCGCAGTACGCTGGATGCATGTGGGCGGTGGTGGACATCGATGTCACCAGGTATCTGGGCAAAGCACAGAAACTGAACATTACGCTACCGGGCTACTTGCTCAACCGCATCGACGAATACGTCTTGAATCATCCCGAAGAGAAAAGCCGTTCAGGCTTTCTGGCTTCGGCGGCCCTCAAGGTGCTGCAACAGCGGTGATGTGCCGGGTTCAACCCTGCTCGAACCGGCGCCCTGCGGCCGGTTTTCATGAGCAGGATCCGGCCTGCCGTATAGACCTCGTAAACTTCCTCGCAAGCGCATAAACACGGCGTATCTCGGCGCCCCTTCCGCCAGCGGATCCCCTACTCTCCCCGCTCACCTTCCACACGGAGAGCAGCATGGAAAACTCGGAGTTGGGGCTCATGATCGTTTCAATGATTGGGTTGTTCGGCTTTGCGTCGTTTCTTTTCGAGTACCTGAGCAGCAACAAAAAGGACCGATGACGTGATCGGTCCGTTTCTGGCATCAGCGCGTCGCAACAATGAACAACCGTGGAAACGGCAGCAGCACCGAGCCATCCGGTAACACCGGATACGCCTGCTCGACGGCGGCAAGGTATTGCTCGAGGAACTGTGTTTTTTCCGTGTCATTGAGCGGCTGCAGAAACGGCCGCAAACCGCTGCCCTTGAACCACTCGACCACGCCTGAAACGCCTTGTGCCAGCGGGTGATGGTAAGTGGTCAGCCATACATCGACCCTCGAACAGTGCGGTTTGAGCATCGAGTAATAATCGCTGGCACTGGCGATGTCCGTGCGTTGTCCGGCGGCATCGGCCAGCTTGCCGGCCCACGGACCGGCGGCGGCTACTTCGTGCATCAGGCGATGGGACGGTTGGTTGAGGGTGTCGGGCATCTGGATCGCCAGGCTGCCGCCTTCGGTCAGGCGCGCGACCAGCGAGGGCAACAATGTGTCGTGATCGGGCAGCCATTGCAGCACCGCGTTGGCGAAGATCACGTCGAACGGTCCGCTGTCGTTCCAGCTGCCGATATCGACGGTGTCGAACTGCACCTGCGGCAGGCGCTGGCGGGCCGCCTCGATCATGTCCGCAGAACTGTCGACGCCACGCACCGTGGCGCCGCTGAAGCGCTCGACCAGCAACTGGGTCGAATTGCCGGGGCCGCACCCGATGTCGATAGCCGAACGCACGTCCCCCGGCGGGAGGGCCGCCAGCAAGTCACGCGCCGGGCGTGTGCGTTCATCTTCAAAGGCAACGTATTGTTTGGCAGACCAGGTCATCGGGTTCTCCTGTCGGTGCGAAATACCGGTTCGCTAACATACCTGTTCAAGCGCGCTTTGCCCGCTCCTCAAGGCTGCAAATGTAAGCAGAATTTTCATCCCGCCCGCGCTGTCTCACCTTCAGGCGCATCCCTATAAGGAACACGGCAATGAAATTCGCAAAGATCTCGCAGAAGCTCGCCCTGTGGGCCGGTAGCCCCAAGACCTTCATGGGGGCGTTGATTCTCATTGGGTTGTGGGGGTTGAGCGGGCCGATTTTTGATTACAACGACACGTGGCAGCTGATCATCAATACCTCCACCACGATCATTACCTTTCTGATGGTGTTCCTGATCCAGAATACGCAGAACCGCGACACGGACATCCTGCACCTGAAAATCGACGAGTTGCTGCGGGTTAACAAGGAAGCGCAGAACGCCATGCTGGGACTGGAACTGCTCGATCTCAAGCAACTGGAGGCGCTGCGCAAACACTACCGCAGCATGGGCGAAAACGAGGTGCACGCGCTGGCGGGCCTGGCGACCAGTAGCAAGAAAAAAATCGACCTGAACGACTGCTGAGCACAAAAAACGGCGCCTGATGTCAGTCAGACGCCGTGGGTGTTTCAGGTATCGAGTGGGATTACCGAGTGGCTTGCAACGCCTTGGCCATCTGCAGGTGGTTTTGCAGCTTGGGCAGGGTTTCTTCGGCGAAGGCCTTGATTTCCGGGATGTCGGTGGTCTGCGCCTGCTGTTGCAGTTGCTCGATGGCTTCCTGGGTGGTCTTGACCTGACTGGCGGCGTAGGCCTGGTCGAATGTCGCGCCTTCCTTCACTTCAGGCATCAGGGCTTTGGCCTTGTCGACCACTTCTTCCCGTGGGGCCACGGGCAGATCCAGTTGCTTGGCGATCTTGGCCAGGTGCTGGTTGGCGGTGGTGCGGTCGTTGATCACCACGATGGTGTAATCCTTGACCTCCCGGGACTCGGATTTCTGGTGCGCCAGGCGACTGGCTTCGATGTCCGCCATGCCTTTGGCCGAGGCATCGTTGATGAATTCGGCAGGGGACTGGGCAAAGGCATTGCAGGCAAACAGGCCCAGTAACGTGGCAAAACCGGCGTTGCGTAATGGGGTGGCCATCCAGCTCATGGTCGCGCCCTCCTTCAGTGAACATTCAAACGGGAGCTTTCGCTCCCGCCTCTCAATCAAAACTACTGTCACCACTACTTGGATTTCTGACCACCTTTGCGGCCCATGTCGGGTTTCGAAGGCTCTTTATCGACGGTCGTGGTGGTAGTTTTCCCACCTTTGCGACCCGCTTCAGACGCCTTGGTTCGATCGTTGGCGAAATTGCCCGAGTTCGAGTTTCTTGAGTTAGGCATGATTCTCTACCTCTTGGTGATGATCGCGGCGAGCAGGAGCCCGCCTTAGTTGAGAATTTTCATCACGGCAAAGGTTTAGAAAAATCACGGCATGAAGCGACGAACGGCGCGGCGCGCTCAGACCTTGTCACCGAGATGATGCTGCCGCTTGGCGCAGTACATGGCCTCGTCGGCATGACGGAACAACTGCTGTTCCTCGGTGCCGTGTTCGGGGAAATGAGCCACGCCAATGCTCGGCTGGATGTGCAGACTGTGGCCCTCCAGCCGCAAGGGTTGTGCAAGGACCACTCGGATCTTGGCGGCGACACTGTCGGCGTCTTCGGCCGCCCGGATGCTGTGCAGCAGCACCACGAATTCATCACCGCCGATGCGCGCCACGGTGTCGGTTTCGCGCACGCAGCCCTTGAGCCGATTGGCCACCGCTTGCAACAGCATGTCGCCGACCGCATGACCGTGGGTGTCGTTGACCTCCTTGAAGCGGTCCAGGTCGACGTACAGCAACGCCATGCGCCCGCTGTCCAGTCTGGCCAGGGTCAGCGAGGCCTTGAGCCGATCACGCAGCAGCTCGCGGTTCGGCAGCTGGGTCAGTTGATCGTATTGGGCCATGTGCTGCAGCCGTGCGTGCAATTGCTTGCGCTCGATCGCGGTCGCGACCTGGGCACAGACGAATTGCAGCATTTCCTTGTCCTGCTCGGTATAGCGCTGGCCGCCGGCCACGCTTTTAACGATCAACGCGCCGATGGTGCCTTTCTGCGAGTTCAAGGGCACGCCCAGCCAGCACGGCGCCTGCTGGCCTGCGACCAGTTGCTCGAACCCCGGCGGTGCATCCTCCTGACCCGGCGTCAGCAGGATCGGCTGGCCACTGCGGATCACTTCGGCGCACAGCCGCCCGGTGGCCGTTCCGGGCTGTTCGGGTTGTTGTTCGTGGTCGTCGACGTGATAAGGGAAGTTGATCCGGGCGCCGTGTTCGTCATACAGCGCGACGGAGAAATTCAGTGCCGGCAGCCATTCGCCAATGATCAGGTGGATGCGCTTGAACAACGCCAGCAGGTCTTCCGCTGCGTGGGCCGCTTCGGAAATCGCATACAACGCCGCCTGGCGGGACTCGGCCTGCTTGCGGTCGGTGATGTCGCGAGCCACGGCGATGCGCAACTGATCGACTTCCGACCAGCGCGCCGACCACAGGATGTGCACCACCCGGCCATCCTTGCGCAGGTAGCGGTTCTCGAAATTGAGCTTGGGCTCGCCGCCCATGATCTCTCGCGCGGCGTCGAGCGTGCGCTGCCGATCGGCGGGATGCACCATTTCGATCATCGGCTGACCGATGAGCTCGTCCGGCGCATAACCGAAAATACGCTCGCAGGCCGCGCTGACAAACACAAAGCGGCCCTGCTTATCCACCGCACAAACGGCGTCCAGCAGCAGATCGATGTAACTCGCCAGCGGCGCGGAGTTCCTGGTGGTCATGCCTCAAGCCTTGTTCGGCATCAGCCCCGGCAGGGCATGCACCAGGGCGTTGATGGCGAAGCCGATGAACATCACCCCGCACAACCGGGTGATCAGTAGCTCATGCCGTTGATAAAGGCTGCGGACCTGCTGCGCACCGACAATGCCAACAAGGATCGCGTAGGCTGCCAGACCACCGACGAAGCTCAGGACGATCAGCCATGGCAGCATCGCCCAGTGCAGCAGTTCTGCCCGGCTGGACAGCAGCGCGGTGAAGGTCGCCACCGCCACCGGATACGCCTTGGGGTTGGTCAGGCCGAACAGCACGCCATGCCAGAACGGTTGCCGTGCCGGGCCCTGGGGTTGCTCGGCGCTGCTGCGTCTGGCCCGCACGGCGCGCAGCCCGAGCCAGAACAGGTACAAGCCACTGAGCACGCCCAGCACGTCAAACGCGGTACTGCCGATTTCCCGTGCACCGACAATCGCGATCAGCGCCGTGCTGCACCAGACCACGTCGCCAAGCAAATGCCCGCACAAAAAGCCGGCCCCGGCCCGTCGCCCGCGCGCCGCGCCAATGCCGAACACCGCCAGCACACCCGGCCCAGGCGTGATGCCATAGATGAAGCCCGAGGCGAGAACGGCCATCAACAGCGAGGGGGTCATCGGGAAAATCCTTTCGAACGGACGGGTGAGTGGGCGCAAGTCTATATCAGCTCTCGGGAAATCGACTCACTGCTCGTCGAAGAACTTCATTCCCGCATACGGCTGCTGCCGGCAGGCCGCCAGGCGCGACGCCAGATCCCCGACATGCACTTCGAGCTTGTGGCCATCCGGGTCGAGGAAATAGAACGAGTCGCCTTCGCTGCGGTTGTCGCGCCACGCCGGGACATTGGCGGCACGAAGGCCGGCGACGAGCGACGGGAAGTCCGAGGCGTCGCAGGTAAAGGCGTAATGGGTGTAATCGGCGGCGGGCGCGGCGTTGCGCAGCGGATCCCGGGAAAGACACAGCCACAGGCCGGGCAGCGATAAATAGGCGCCGTCGTCCCACGTGGCGTGGAGCTGGAGTTGCAGCAGGTCGCGGTAGAACGCCACGCTGCGAGCCAGGTCGGTGACTGCGAGGGTCAGATGATTGAGGCCGGTGAGCAAGCTGGGGCACCTCGGGTTTTGGGCGATATCGGCGGCTCGATCCTAATGGGGTTGGATCAATCGCGCGAGTGCTGTTCCCGAATCCCCGTGTGGGAGCGGGCTTGCTCGCGAAGACGGTGGGTCAGGCAAATGTGCATCGACTGACACGGCGCCTTCGCGAGCAAGCCCGCTCCCATAGGGTGCCCTTTCACCCAAAACGCTGCCGACCCCGATCCATCCATGGGTGTTCGGGGCTGGCTCGGGTCAGAACGCGCTGAGGAAAATCTCCTCGATCTGGCGTTGATCCGCCGCACGCGGGTTGGTCAGGCCACAGGCGTCTTTCAAGGCGTTGCTGGCCAGGGTCGGGATGTCATTGAGGCGAGCGCCGAGTGCTCGCAGGCCGGCAGGAATCTCGACGTCCCTGGCCAGGCTGCGGATCGCCGACAGGGCGGCCTGGGCCCCCTCTTCCGGGCTGAAGCCGCGGATGTCGGCGCTCATGGCATGGGCGACATCGGTCAGACGATCGGCGCAGACCATCGCGTTGAAGCTTTGCACATGGGGCAGCAGCACGGCGTTGCACACGCCATGTGGCAGGTCGTAGAAACCGCCCAATTGGTGAGCCATGGCGTGCACGTAACCCAACGACGCGTTGTTGAACGCCATGCCGGCCAGAAATTGCGCGTACGCCATGTTCTCCCGGGCTTCGATATCGCTGCCGTCACGCACGGCCAGGCGCAGGTTGTTGCTGATCAGGGTGATCGCTTTCAACGCGCAGGCGTCGGTGATCGGGTTGGCTGCGGTGGACACATAGGCTTCGATGGCATGGGTCAGCGCGTCCATGCCGGTGGCGGCGGTCAGGCTCCTGGGCATGGCCACCATCAGCGCCGGGTCGTTGACCGACAGCAGCGGCGTGACATTGCGGTCGACGATGGCCATTTTCACGTGGCGCGTTTCGTCGGTGATGATGCAGAAACGGGTCATCTCGCTGGCGGTACCGGCGGTGGTGTTGATGGCGATCAGCGGCAGTTGTGGCTTGCTCGACTGATCGACGCCTTCGTAATCGCGGATCTGCCCGCCGTTGGTCGCGCACAAGGCAATGCCTTTGGCGCAGTCATGGGGCGAACCGCCGCCCAACGACACCACGAAATCACAGTGGCTTTCCTTGAGCAGGCCCAGGCCGCTCTCGACGTTGGCAATGCTGGGGTTGGGCTTGGCGCCGTCGAAAATCACCGAGTCGATGTCGCGCATCCGCAGTTTTTCGGCAATCATCGCCGCCACCCCGGCCTTGGCCAGCCCCACGTCGGTGACGATCAGCGCCTTGCGAAAGCCGTAGTTGCGGATAGCGTCCATTGCTTCGTCAAGGCAACCGTTGCCCATGATATTCACGGCGGGGATAAAAAAGGTGCTGCTCATGCGCGAGTCTCCAGGTCTGGGCCGTATCGCCTGTTCGATCCGGCGGCCACCGACAGCATCGACCCATCGGCCAATGATTGACTTGATCTGGCTCAAGGACGGGTCGTGATAAAGTCGCCACCCATCTGACCTTTGGCTTTTTGAGACGACCCCGCAATGACCGATTTCCAGGATGTCGATGCCCAGCTTGAAGACTGGAACGCGCTGCGCGCCAGCGCCTCGTTCAGCGGCTTGCTGCTGGGTAACGGCGCCAGTCGCGCGGTGTGGGACGACTTCGGCTATGACTCGCTGTTCGAAAACGCCCGCACCGTCGAAGAAAAGCCGCTGAGCCCCTCCGAACTGAGTGTGTTCGATGCCTTGCAGACTCGCAGTTTCGAGCAGGTGCTGGGCGCGCTGAAAACCACCAGCCGGGTGAACAAGGCCCTGGCCGTCAGTTCCGCCGCACCGCGCAATCGCTACTACGCGATCAAGGAAGCACTGATCAACAGTGTGCACGCCGTGCACATTCCCTGGCGACTGGTGCAGCCCGCAACACTGGCGACCATCAATCAGGAGCTGGGACGCTACCGGACGGTGTTCAGCAGCAACTACGATCTGCTCACCCATTGGGCGCTCCAGCATCAGCCCGGCACCCTCGACGATCTGTTCCAGGGCGCCGAGCCGGGCTTTGACCTGAGCGCCACGGCTACCGATAAAACCCGCGTGCTGTACCTGCACGGCGGCCTGCACTTGGTGCGCAACCAGGACGGCACGGCGCGCAAACTGACCTCCACCGAGGCGACGTTGCTCGGCAGCTTTGCGATCAACAACACGATCAAGACGCTGGACGATGTGCCGCTGTTCATCAACGAAGGGTCGAGCGCCGACAAGCTCAAGACCATTCGCAGTTCGGATTACCTGTCGTTCTGCTATGAGCAGTTACTGGCGCATGGCGAAGGGTTGTGCCTCTTCGGGCATGCGCTGGGTGAGCAGGACAGCCACCTCATTCACGCGTTGCGCCAGGCAAAACCGGCACGGGTGGCGATCTCGATCTACCCGCGCAGCAAGGCGTTTATCCAGCACCAGAAGCGGCACTATACGAAGGTGTTCGAGGGGACCGGATCAGAACTGCGCTTCTTCGATTCAAAGACCCATGCGCTGGGCGATCCGAAGCTGGCGGTTCCTGTCGAGGTTTAAGTCGACGGGTGGGAGCGAGCAGGCTCGCTCCCAGGGTCTTTACAGCACCGGCAAGGTCTTGTCCTTGATCACCGTGGTCGGGCCATTGGCCTTGACACTGGCGATGCCTTTGTCCCGCGCCGCCTCGGAAGAATAGGCTTCGCTGCTGCCAATGATTTCGTGGTTGGCCGCCTTGAGGTTGAAGTACGGATGACCGTCCTTGGTGGTCTTTTTCTCGTAGCGCTCATCCAGCGGGCTGTTCTTCTGCACCGCGGCAATGCCGTTTTCCGCGGCGCTGCGGGTGGTGTAGTGCTCGCTGTTCAGAATGGTTTCGGCGTTTGCCGCCTTCAGCACGAAGCGAAACTGGCCAATGCTGGTTTTGCTCAACTCATACCATCCGGACATGGTGCTGCTCCTGTGGATTGATCCAGTGAACGTTGCCTGACAGTAAAGACCGTCCGCGCGGTTTCGCCACGCCTGCCTCATGGGAAGGTGCTTCGATCGTTCCGGGGCTGAGTCGGCCCAGGTTACTTCGCCACCGCCCGCACCACCGACAACTCCGGCGCCTGCACCCGGCGCTGCGACAGATATCGCATGCAACTGACCCGCAGGAACGAGGCGAAATTCACCACTTCGCCGCGATAGTCCATCACCTCTTCATACAGCTTGGCGATCAGCTGGTTGGTGGTCATGCCGTCGACCTCGGCAATTTCGCTGAGGATGTCCCAGAATTGATTCTCCAGCCGCAACGTGGTCACCACGCCGCAGATGCGCAGCGAGCGGGAGCGCGACTCATAGAGAATCGGATCGGCCTTGACGTAGAGCTCGCACATGCAAAAGTCCCTCGCTACAGCGTGATTCGGGTGCCCAGCAGGCCAAGGAAGCCGGCGAGCCAGCTCGGATGCGCCGGCCACGCCGGGGCAGTGGCCAGATTGCCTTGAACGTGACCTTCCGTCACCGGGATATCGACGAACTTGCCACCCGCCAGGCGCACTTCCGGCGCACAGGCCGGGTACGCGCTGCATTCGCGACCTTCAAGAATGCCTGCCGCGGCGAGCAGTTGCGCACCATGGCACACCGCCGCGATCGGCTTGCCGGCCTTGTCGAAAGCCCGCACCAGCGCCAGGACGTTCTCGTTCAGCCGCAGGTATTCTGGCGCCCGACCGCCGGGTATCAGCAACGCATCGTAGTCGGCCTCCGCGACCTGGGCGAAATCGAAGTTCAACGCAAACAGGTGGCCCGGTTTTTCGCTGTAGGTCTGGTCGCCTTCAAAGTCGTGGATCGCCGTACGCACCGTCTGGCCGGCGGACTTGTCCGGGCAGACGGCGTGCACCGTGTGACCGACCATCAACAGGGCCTGGAAGGGCACCATCACTTCATAGTCTTCGACGTAATCACCGACCAGCATCAGGATTTTCTTGGCAGCCATGGGGAGGACTCCTCTGGGAAATGCTTGGGAGTATTCAAGGTAGTCCCAATACGGGGAGGTGGGTAATAACCAGCTACTACCTCGGGACCGCGTTATCGTTCATCGCGAGCAGGCTCGCTCCCACACTGGACTTGCGTACGACACCTAACCCTTGTGGGAGCGAGCCCTGCTCGCGATGGGGCCCTCAAACTGTACGGATAACTCTGCACCTAGCTGTAACAGCGAAAAGCCGCGGGTTTATGGCTAGATGAACACTGTCCCCGTCACCCTGATTCTGGTTGCCATCATGTCCTCGCGCGAAAACACCGGCATGGCCCTCGGCCTGCTGGGCGTTGTGATTTTCAGCCTCACCCTGCCCTTTACCCGGGTTGTCGTGCAGGAACTGCACCCGCTGTTGAACGGCCTCGGTCGCGCCCTGTTCGCGGCGGTTCCGGCCGCGCTCCTGTTGCTCTGGCGCCGGGAAAAGTGGCCGACCTGGAAACAGTTCAAAGGCCTGACCCTGGTCATCGCCGGGGTGATCCTCGGTTTCCCGGTGCTCTCGGCCTGGGCCATGCAAACCTTGCCGGCGTCCCACGGCGCACTGGTCAACGGCCTGCAACCACTGTGTGTGGCGCTATACGCCGCCTGGCTGTCCCACGAACGACCGTCGAAAGCCTTTTGGGCCTGCGCCGCGCTGGGCAGTGCACTGGTACTCGGTTACGCGCTGATCAGCGGTGCCGGCAGCATTCAGGCGGGCGATCTGCTGATGCTCGGCGCAATTGGCCTGGGGGGCCTGGGCTATGCCGAAGGTGGTCGGCTGGCCCGGGAAATGGGCGGCTGGCAGGTGATCTGCTGGGCACTGGTGCTGTCGACGCCGCTATTGATCGGGCCGGTGCTGTACCTGGCGCTGCAACACCAGGGCGAAGTCTCGGCCAGGACGTGGTGGGCGTTCGGCTACGTCGCGCTGTTCTCGCAGTTCATCGGCTTCTTTGCCTGGTACGCCGGGCTGGCGATGGGCGGGATTGCCCGGGTCAGCCAGATCCAGCTGCTGCAGATCTTCTTCACCATCGCGTTTTCAGCGCTGTTTTTTGGCGAGCATGTCGAGCCGATCACCTGGCTGTTTGCGGTCGGGGTCATCGTCACCGTGATGCTCGGTCGCAAGACCGCAGTGAAACCTCATGGGGGAGCGAGCCTGCTCGCGAAGTCGGACTGACCGTCAACGACAATGTTGGCTGGGGCGGCCCTTTCGCCAGCAGGCTCGCTCCGACAGAGGACTAGAGAAAACCGTCGGCGCGCAGCAGGGTTTCCAGGCAATGCTCGGTGATGCGGTAGAAATCCTTCAGTTCCTGGATTTTCACCAGCAACTGGGCCGGGTCCACCGGCTCGGCGCGCTTGACCGCCAGGATCATCTTGTTCTTGTTGGTGTGTTCCAGTGAGATGAACTCGAACACCTTGGTCTCGTAACCGCAAGCTTCCAGGAACAGCGCACGCAAGCTGTCGGTGACCATTTCCGCCTGCTGGCCGAGGTGCAAGCCGTATTGCAGCATCGGCTTGAGCAGCACCGGGCTCTGGATTTGCAGGCGGATCTGCTTGTGGCAGCACGGCGAGCACATGATGATCGACGCGCCGGACCGAATGCCCGTGTGGATCGCGTAGTCGGTGGCAATGTCGCAGGCATGCAGGGCGATCATCACCTCCAGCTCGCTCGGCGCGACGCTGCGCACGTCACCGCACTTGAACACCAGCCCCGGATGATCGAGCTTGGCGGCCGCGGCATTGCACAGGGTGACCATGTCTTCGCGCAGCTCGACACCGGTCACCTCAGCCTGGGTGTTCAAGGTGTTGCGCAGGTAGTCGTGGATCGCGAACGTCAGGTACCCCTTGCCCGAACCGAAGTCTGCCACCCGCACCGGCTGGTCCAGCGCCAGCGGCGAGGACGTCAGCGCATGGCTGAAGACCTCGATGAACTTGTTGATCTGCTTCCACTTGCGCGACATCGCCGGGATCAGCTCATGCTGGCTGTTCGTCACCCCGAGGTCGGCGAGAAACGGCCGGCCGAGGTCGAGAAACCGGTTTTTTTCGCGGTTGTGCCCGGTGGAGGGCACTTCACGCAATTGCTGGGGTTTGCTCTTGAACAGTGAAGACTTGCCCTTTTTGCTGTATTCGAGCTGGGCTTCGTCGGTCAGCGACAACAAATGCGCATTTTTGAACGAGGTCGGCAACAGCGCGGCAATGCTCGCCACGCCTTCGGCCAGCGGCAGGTTCTTGGTGATGTCACGGGTCTTGTAGCGGTAGACGAAAGACAGGCACGGCTGGTCCTTCACCGTCAGTTGCTTGATGATCAGCCGCTGCAGGTCCGCTTCGCCGCCAACGTACTTGGCCAACACCAGTTTGATGAAGGCGTTGGCGTCGAGGCTTCCTTGCAGCAGGTCGATGAACTGGGCGTGGTGGTCCGGCGCGAGGCTGGCGGGTGTGGCGGTGACGGACATGGAGAAAACGGCCTCGGGCGGAGCGAATCGGGAATGGCGGGCATTTTAGGGGGGATGGCGGCTCAGGACACGCAGTTATTTACGAACGGCGCGTTCCCACAGGGGAATCCGGATTCAGCCCAGGACCACCAGGCGATTGGGCAGCTCGTTGCGCACGTGGGTGACCGGCACATGCACCTTGAGCAACTCACCGCAGGCCTCGACGCAGGTGACGAAGCCCTGCAACGTCTGGCCCTGCTTCACCTGCCGGGTGAAGGCTGCAACGATGGACGCCCAGTGCTGGTTATCCAGCCGGCTGGAAATGCCCTCATCCACCAGGATTTCCACATAACGCTCGGCTTCGCAGACGAAAATCAGCATGCCGGTGCTGCCCACAGTGTGGTGAAGGTTCTGCGCCAGGAACTGCCGACGCGCCAGGTTCGAGGCACGCCAGTGACGCACGGAACGCGGGACCAGGTGCGTGGTGACCTTCGGTAGTCGAAACAGCAGGCACAGCACGATGAAGGTGATCCACTGCACCAGCAGCAGGCTGTTCATGGTCAGCCATCCCGTCAGGTAATGCACGACACCCGGCACCACCAGCGCCAGCAGGCTGGCCCACAGCAACGGGATGTACGCATAATCGTCGGCACGGGCCGCGAGTACCGTCACCAGTTCGGCGTCGGTGTCACGCTCGACCCGGGCAATCGCCTCGGCGACTTTGCGCTGTTCGTGTTCGGTCAGTAATGCCATGTCTGAAAGTGCCCATCGATTATTGTGATCACCAGCCGCCCGACGACCCGCCGCCCCCGAAACTGCCCCCGCCGCCGCTGAAGCCCCCGCCGCCCCCGCCGCCACCAAAACCACCACCGCCAAAGCCACCACCGGAACCGCCTGAACCTCCCCGGCCGGCCGGCAGGATGCCGAGCATCTGCAGGACGAAAATCGTCAGGATGAACAGCATCACCAGAAACACGAAAATCCCCGGATGCCGGGACACGAAGTCGCCCTGGTCACCGTTCGACTCATAAAGGGTCGACGGCTCGTCCAGCGGGTTGCCGCCCAACACCACCAGCATCGCCGCGACCCCGTCGCTGATGCCCTTGCTGAAGTTGCCGGCTTTGAACGCCGGGGTGATCACCTGGTTGATGATCACCGAACTCTGCGCATCGGTCAGGCGCTCTTCCAGGCCGTAGCCGACTTCAATCCGCAGCTTGCGCTCATCGCGCGCGACGATCAGCAGCGCGCCGTTGTTCCTGTCCTTCTGGCCGATGCCCCAATGGCGGCCGAGCTGATAGCCGAAATCGGCGATCTCGGCGCCCTGCAGGTCCGGCAACGTCACCACCACCAATTGCTCGCCGGTGGCGCTTTCATGGGCGGCGAGCTGTTGCGTCAGTTGCTCGCGCACCGCCGGTTCGATCATCCGGGCGTTGTCCACCACCCGCCCGGTCAGTTCGGGAAACTTCAGCTCAGCCTGGGCCGTCAGGGCAAACACCCACAGCAACAGCACCAGGCCCACTTTCAACACGCGCATTGGCAACCTCGTCCGTGGTGACGCTTCAGGCCGGTCAGAACTTCACTTCAGGCGCTTTTTCGGCGCCAGGGCTGGTGGCCTCGAAGGTTTCACGGATCGGCAGGTTGCTGTACATCACGGTGTGCCACAAGCGCCCCGGGAAGGTACGGATTTCGGTGTTGTAGTTCTGCACCGCCAGAATGAAGTCGCGACGGGCCACGGCGATGCGATTCTCGGTGCCTTCGAGCTGCGATTGCAACGCCAGGAAATTCTGGTTGGCCTTGAGGTCCGGATAACGCTCGGACACCACCATCAAGCGGCTCAGGGCGCCGGTCAACTGGTCCTGCGCCTGCTGGAACTGCTTGAGTCGTTCGGGGTTGTCCAGGGTGCTGGCATCCACCTGGATGGACGTCGCCTTCGCCCGCGCCTCGATCACGGCGGTCAGGGTTTCTTCCTCGTGCCTGGCGTAACCCTTGACGGTCTCCACCAGGTTGGGGATCAGGTCGGCACGACGCTGGTACTGGTTCTGCACCTGGCCCCAGGCGGCCTTGGCCTGTTCGTCCAGGGTCGGAATGTTGTTGATGCCGCAACCGGCCAGCAAGGTGCCCAGCAGCAGGACGGTGACCTGCAGGCCCGATCGGGTGTGGTGTCGTGCATTCATTTGATTTTGCTCCCTTGCCTCATCCATTGAACCGTCGACCTTCAAGCCGCAACCAGCGACCGTCCGATCCACTCTTCGGGCATAATCTGCCACCGCACTGGATTGCATCCAGCCGATGGGCTAAAAGATGCACCAGCACAAAAAAACCCTGCAGAAGTTTGCTGCATTTACCTGAACAACAATAGTCGCTCCCTAACTTTTGGCTGATCGGCGTGTATCGACTGCCGTTTAGGCCCTTGAGAAAACTATTCATGAAGAAGCTGTGTTTGCTGGGACTGCTCGTCAGCCTGGCCAGTCATAACGTATTGGCCGCCACGACACCCCCGCCGCTGGAGAACAAGGACGCCTTCATCAGCAACCTGATGAAGCAGATGACCCTCGATGAAAAAATCGGCCAGTTGCGCCTGATCAGCATCGGCCCGGAAATGCCCCGGGAGATGATCCGCAAGGAGATCGCCGACGGCAACATCGGTGGCACGTTCAACTCGATCACCCGCCCGGAAAACCGTCCGATGCAGGACGCCGCGATGCGTAGCCGGCTGAAGATCCCGATGTTCTTCGCCTACGACGTGATCCACGGCCACCGCACCATTTTCCCGATTCCGCTGGCGCTTGCCTCGAGCTGGGACATGGACGCCATTGGCCGCTCCGGGCGCGTTGCCGCCAAGGAAGCTGCCGCCGACAGCCTCGACATCACCTTCGCGCCGATGGTCGACATCTCCCGCGACCCGCGCTGGGGCCGTACCTCCGAAGGCTTTGGCGAGGACACCTACCTGGTGTCGCGCATTGCCGCAGTGATGGTCAAGGCGTTCCAGGGGGCCGGCGCCAACGCAGCCGACAGCATCATGGCCAGCGTCAAGCACTTCGCCCTGTACGGCGCGGTCGAGGGCGGCCGCGACTACAACGTGGTCGACATGAGCCCGGTCAAGATGTACCAGGACTACCTGCCACCGTACCGCGCGGCCATCGACGCCGGTGCGGGTGGGGTGATGGTGGCGTTGAACTCGATCAACGGCGTGCCGGCCACGTCCAACACCTGGTTGATGAACGACCTGCTGCGCAAGGAATGGGGCTTCAAGGGCCTGGCGGTCAGTGACCACGGGGCGATTTTCGAGCTGATCAAGCACGGCGTCGCGCGCGACGGTCGCGAGGCCGCGAAGCTGGCCATCAAGGCCGGCATCCACATGAGCATGAACGACACCCTGTACGGCAAGGAACTGCCGGGGCTGCTCAAGTCCGGCGAGATCCAGCAGAGCGACATCGACAACGCCGTGCGCGCGGTGCTCGACGCCAAGTACGACATGGGCCTGTTCAAGGACCCGTACCTGCGCATCGGCAAGGCCGAGGACGATCCGGTCGACACCTACGCCGACAGCCGCCTGCACCGCGCGGATGCCCGTGACGTGGCCCGTCGCAGCCTGGTGCTGTTGAAAAACAGCAACGAAACCCTGCCGCTGAAGAAAACCGCGAAGATTGCCCTGGTCGGTCCGCTGGCCAAGGCGCCGATCGACATGATGGGCAGCTGGGCCGCCGCCGGTCGTCCCGCGCAGTCGGTGACCCTGTTCGACGGCATGAGCCATGTGATCGGCGACCCATCGACGCTGATCTACGCCCGTGGCGCCAACATCACCAGCGACAAGAAAGTCCTCGACTACCTGAACTTCCTCAACTTCGATGCCCCGGAAGTGGTGGACGATCCGCGCCCGGCCAACGTGTTGATCGACGAAGCGGTCAAAGCGGCCAAGGACGCTGACGTGGTCGTTGCCGCCGTGGGCGAGTCCCGTGGCATGTCCCACGAATCGTCGAGCCGTACCGAACTGAACATCCCGGAAAACCAGCGTGAACTGATCCGCGCCCTGAAAGCCACGGGCAAGCCGCTGGTGCTGGTGCTGATGAATGGTCGTCCGTTGGCGCTGCTCGACGAAAACCAACAGGCTGACGCGATCCTGGAGACCTGGTTCAGCGGCACCGAGGGCGGCAACGCCATCGCCGACGTGCTGTTCGGCGACTACAACCCGTCGGGCAAACTGCCGATCACCTTCCCACGCTCGGTGGGGCAGATTCCCACCTACTACAACCACCTGAGCATTGGCCGGCCGTTCACACCGGGCAAACCGGGCAACTACACCTCGCAGTACTTCGACGACACCACCGGCCCCCTCTTCCCGTTCGGCTACGGCCTGAGCTACACAGGTTTCAGCCTGAGCGACATGGCCCTGTCATCGACCACGCTGAACAAGACCGGCAAGCTCGACGCCAGCGTCACGGTGAAAAACACCGGCAAGCGTGACGGCGAAACCGTGGTGCAGCTGTACATCCAGGACGTGACCGGCTCGATGATCCGTCCGGTCAAGGAACTGAAGAACTTCCAGAAAATCATGCTCAAGGCCGGTGAAGAGAAAGTCGTGCACTTCACCATCACCGAGGACGACCTGAAGTTCTACAACACCCAGCTCAAGTACGCAGCGGAGCCGGGCAAGTTCAACGTGCAGATCGGCCTGGATTCACAGGATGTGACGCAGCAGAGTTTTGAGTTGCTGTAGGCCGAAAACGACACCATAACGGTGGAATCTGTGGGAGCGAGCCTGCTCGCGATAGCGGACATTCAGTCGACATCATCGTTGACTGATACGCCGCTATCGCGAGCAGGCTCGCTCCCACAGTCATTTTATCCCTCTCCGGTTGTGGCGGGGACGGCTAGCCGCGCCGATCCAGCAGGTTCACCACCACCCGATCCACCCATCCCCAGATCCTCTGCTTGACCCGCCGCCACAATGGCCGGCGCTTCCAGGCTTCCAGACTGACTTCCTGGCTCAACGCGAAATCCTGCTCGAAACTGGCCACCACCGCCCGGGTCAGGCTCGGGTCCAGCGCTTCGAGGTTGGCTTCGAGGTTGAAGCGCAGGTTCCAGTGATCGAAGTTGCACGAACCGATGCTGACCCAGTCATCGACCAGCACCATTTTCAGGTGCAGGAAACACGGCTGGTACTCGAATATTTTGACCCCGGCCCTGAGCAGGCGCGGGTAATAGCGATGCCCGGCGTAGCGCACCGACGGGTGATCGGTGCGCGGACCGGTCAGCAACAGCCGTACATCGACCCCGCGACCGGCCGCCCGGCGCAGTGAGCGACGCACTTTCCAGGTCGGCAGGAAGTACGGCGTGGCCAGCCAGATCCGGCGCTGGCCGCTGTTCAGCGCGCGCACCAGCGATTGCAGGATGTCACGGTGCTGACGCGCATCGGCGTAGGCCACGCGCCCCATACCCTCGCCCGTGGACGGCAGGCGCGGCAGTCGCGGCAAGCCGAAATGCGCGGCGGGTTTCCAGGCGCGCCGGTGACGGTTGGCGATCCACTGGCGATCGAACAGCAACTGCCAGTCGATCACCAGCGGGCCGGTGATTTCCACCATCACTTCATGCCATTGGCTGGTGTTTTCACTCGGCGACCAGAACTCATCGGTGACCCCGGTCCCGCCCACCACCGCCAGGCTTTGATCGACCAGCAACAGCTTGCGGTGATCGCGATAGAAGTTACCCACCCAGCGCCGCCAGCTCAGGCGATTGTAGAACCGCAGTTCCACCCCCGCCGCCATCAGCCGCTGCCGCAAGGTCAGGGTAAACGCCAGGCTGCCGTAATCGTCGAACAGGCAGCGCACCCGCACGCCACGCTCCGCCGCCTGGACCAAGGCCTGGACCATGGCTTCGGCGCACTCGCCCGCTTCCACCAGATACAACTCCAGCTCGACCTGTTCCTCGGCCCGGGCAATCGCCACCAGCATCCGCGGGAAGAACTGCGGACCGTCGATCAACAGTTCGAAGTGATTGCCTTCACGCCAGGGAAAAATCGCGCCTTGCATGTCAGCGCGCCGTGAAAATCAGCACCGCACCCACCGGCACCGACAGGCTGATGGCCGATAAACCGGCGGTCTTGCGCAATGCATCCAGGCCCGGCGCCAGATCGAAGTCCGCCGCATTGATCACCAGCGGTTCCAGGGTCACCACCTGAAAACGCCGGTCGTCGAGGCGGGTGGCCAGCAGTTCGGCGTTGTATTGATGCTGTTTGCCGTGGAGATTGACGGTGACCGGCAAGCGCAGTTCCAGTTGCGCGCCGGAGGCCAGATCGTTGATCGGGCGCAAATCGATCTGCGCGGAAATCAGCGCTTCGGGGAAGCGCTCGATCTCGAACAAATCCTTGCGCATGCGCTCGTCGCGCAGGGGGATGCCGCTGTAGATCGAATCCAGCTCGACCTCGACCTCAGCCAGCCCCTTGGGGCTGACCTTGCCATGCAGCACCAGAAAACGCTGCACCTCGGCAACGTTGGCGTTTTTGGTACTGACGAACGACAGCCGCGAGGACTCGCCGTCCAGGTACCAATTGGCCTGGGCCGAGCACGTGGCTCCTGCCAACAGCACAGCGGCGAGGGTTTTGGAGAGGGACCGTTTGCACATAGAGACTCGTGGGGCAGATAAACCTGCACGAACCTTAACCGCCCGCGAGCCCGTTGCAAACCGCCAGCCGTTACCGCGGGTATCGAGTCTTCAGGGATTCAAGCGACAACCCCGGCGCTCGCCGAGCCATTGCGCAGTGTGACTGCGTCCCAGGCCGCTCACCGACACGCGCTGTTGAACGGGGTCATCGTGGAAATCGCTGACGGGCAGCCACTGCTTCACATAACCGCGGCAATACCCGGCATCGTTGTTCATCACATAGCGGCACGAGCAGTATTCCTTGGCGGTGTAGGCGCTGATGATATCGGGGAAGGCCCACAGCGCCACGCGCTCCTGCCAGATCCAGCCGAACAGGGCGAACAGCAGGATCAGCCCCAGTGTGGCAACTGGGTGACGGCGCACAAAATGACGGCGCGTCATGGCCGTGCCGCCCCGGCGAATGCCTGGCGGGTCAGCTTCAACAGCTCGTTGTGACGATAACTGCCGTCGCGATCATCGCCGTAGCGCACGATCACCAACTGTTCGCCGGGGATCACGTACAAGGCCTGGCCCCAATGGCCCAGTGCGGCGAACGTGTCGGCCGGGGCGTCGGGCCAGGGACGGGACGCGCCGTCCGCCGCGCGATTGAGCCACCAGTGACCACCTGGCACCGCTTCGTCCTGATGGGCCCGGTAGCGCTCGAACGGTTGGCGGTTGAAGGTCACCCACTCCCTGGGCAGCAATTGCCGGTCGCCCCAACGACCGTCGCGAGCCATCAACAGACCGACCCGCGCCAGGTCCCGCGCGGTGAGGTAGGCATAGGACGAAGCGACGAAGGTGCCGCTAGCGTCGGTTTCCCAGATCGCATGACGAATGCCCAGCGGCTCGAACAGGGCGCTCCAGGGATAGTCCGGATAACGCGCCGGGCCGACGATGTTTTTCAGCGCGGCGGACAGCAGGTTGCTGTCGCCGCTGGAATAGCGAAAGGCCTGACCGGGTTTGGCGTAGTCGGCGTGACCGGCGGTGAACCCGGCCATGTCGTGCTGGCCCCGGGTATAGAGCATCGCCACCACCGAAGACTTCAACGGCGCGTATTCGTAGTCCTCCTGCCAGTCCAGGCCCGAGGCCCAGTGCAGCAGGTCGGCCAGGGTCATCGCCGGGCGGCTGGCCAATGCCGGGTAGAACTTCGCCACGGGATCCTCCAGCTTGAACAGGCTCTCGCCATAGGCCACGCCGAGCACCGTGGCCATCAGGCTCTTGCTGATCGACCAGGTCAGGTGCGGGGTGTCGACGGTGGTCGGGCCGGCGTAGCGTTCGTAGATCAACTGGCCGTCGCGGATCACCAGCAAGGCGTCGGTGCGGATGCCTGTGCGGTGTGCGTCGTCACGGGGCGGGAAGGCGTAGGCTTCAAGCGCCTGGAGGGCCGGGCCGGCCGGAGCCGGCACGGTGGACCATTGCTCGCCGGGCCAGGTGTCGGCGTGGACCGTGAGGCTCAGTAGCAGCAGGACAATCAGGGACACGCCTTTGAACATGGCGGGGGCTCTGGGGAATGGGCGGGGTGAGGTTAGCTGAGGTTGATGACAGTTTCGGAATGTGTATGTGTATGTGTGTAGTTCATCCCGCCGCCATCGCGAGCAGGCTCGCTCCCACATGGAGTAGGTGGCGTACACAAGTCATTGTGGGAGCGAGCCTGCTCGCGATGGAGCCCTTCAGGTCAAGGCGAGTGCCTTGGCCAACCGTTTGGCTCTGGCCCCCGCCGCCAGGTCCATCACCGCCCGATCGCGCTGCCACATCGTCGCCCACTGCGGCGGTCCATCGGCCAGTGCCTGCTCAAGCTCAGCCTTGAGCCCGTCGAACTGCGCAAACAACCCGCCCAGCAAGACATGCCCGGACGGGTTGTTCGGCGCCTGGCGGCTGACTTCCGCACAGCCGGCCAGCAACGCCAGCAGACGCAGTTGCAAGGTCTGCGGCCAATTGCAGTCCTGGCCGACACCATACAGCCAGGCGCCCATGGCGCTCAGCACATAGAGATCTTCGAGGGTGCGGAACGGTTTGACGTACGCGTCCCAGCCATCCCCCGCGAGCAATTCACACAGCGCATTGTCCAGGACCAGACGCCCGTGGCTGAGGTCCGGCATCAGCGGCATGGGCGGCAGTGTTTCCACGTGCACGCCGGGCTCGCCGGGGTAGACCACTGCCAGACTCAGGCGCGGATCGGTGCCGGGCGCTTCGCTGCGGGCGGCGACCAGCAGCCAGTCGGCAGCATCGCCAGCGGTGACGAAATCCTTGCGCCCACTCAGGCGCAGGTCGTTCAACCGGGTCTGCATGTCCGCCGCCCGCAGGCTGCGCTGCTCGGTGGCACACAACGCGCCCAGGCTGAGCGGCGCGCTGGGCCAGAGCATGCGCAACGCCGCCTGATAACCCACCAGGAACGCCAGCCCCGGGGTCGCCATCAGGCGCCCGCCGGCCACCGCCAGCTCGAACGGCGTGACCGTCCCCAACTCACGCAACAAGGCCGCGAACCCCTCCCCCGGGTCCGGCTGGGCAGGCAAGCGATCACGGCGTTGCAACAGGGTATGCCAGGGCATGGGAGGCTCCTCAAGGGCTGTCATATAAGCATCACCAAAGCTTAACGGCGATGACACCGGGGCTACATAGCCTGACTTTGCACAACAAGGCTGGATAAAGAAAGTCGATCCGCTGTAACCCAAAGACGGGTGAGCAGCCCGCACGGAGAATCGCCATGACTCAGATCGCCCGCATCAGCGACACCGGCAATGAACGCCGCCTGCAAGCCGAACGCCTGGTCGGCGCCCACGCCCTGCAGGAGGCCCAGGCCTTGCGCTTCAACGTGTTCAGCGGCGAATTCGACGCCAAGCTCAAAGGCGCGGAGCTGGGGCTGGACATGGATGACTATGACGTTCACTGCGCCCACATCGGCGTGCGCGACCTGAATACCGGACGCCTGGTGGCGACCACCCGCCTGCTCGACCACACGGCCGCCAGCAGCCTGGGCAAGTTTTACAGCGAAGAAGAATTCAGCCTGCACGGCCTGGTCCACCTCAAGGGCCCGATTCTGGAAATCGGTCGCACCTGCGTCGACCCGGCCTATCGCAACGGCGGCACCATCGCCGTGCTCTGGGGGGAACTGGCCGAAGTGCTAAACCAGGGTGGCTACAGTTACCTGATGGGGTGCGCGAGCATCCCGATGCAGGACGGCGGCGTCCAGGCCCATGCGATCATGCAGCGCCTGCGCGAGCGCTACCTGTGCACCGAACACCTGCGGGCCGAACCGAAAAAGCCGTTGCCGGCCCTGGACATCCCTTCCAACGTCATCGCCGAAATGCCGCCGCTGCTCAAGGCCTACATGCGCCTGGGCGCGAAAATCTGCGGCGAGCCCTGCTGGGACGAAGACTTCCAGGTCGCCGACGTGTTCATCCTGCTCAAGCGCGACGAACTCTGCCCGCGCTATGCCAAGCACTTCAAGGCGGCGGTGTAATGAGCCGCCTGCGGGTGTACGCGCGGGTCGCGCGAGTCCTGGCGGTGGTGACACTGGGGTTGGCCATGGCCAGTGTCTTTGATGTGTTCGAGCGTCTGGGCATGGCTCATTCGATGGCCCGTCGGCAGCGCTGGTCGCGTTTTTTCATGGCCCGCCTGACCAACGCCCTGCCCTTTCGCGTGACCGTACACGGTGAACTGCCGAAGGAATCGATGCTCTGGGTCAGCAATCACGTGTCCTGGACCGACATTCCACTGCTGGGCATGCTCACGCCGCTGTCGTTCCTGTCCAAGGCCGAAGTGCGCACCTGGCCCGTGGCGGGCTGGCTGGCGGCCAAGGCCGGCAGTCTGTTCATCCGTCGCGGTTCGGGCGACAGCCAGTTGATCCGCAAGCAGATGACCCGGCACCTCGAACACGCCCATCCGCTGCTGATGTTTCCGGAGGGCACCACCACCGACGGACGTTCGTTGCGCACTTTCCATGGCCGGCTGCTGTCGGCGGCCATCGATTCCCAGGTGAAGCTGCAACCCGTGGCCATCCGTTATCTGCGCGAAGGTCACGTGTGCTCGCTGGCGCCGTTCATTGGTGACGATGACTTGCTGTCGCACCTGATGCGCCTGTTCGCCAACGACCGTGGCGACGTGGAGATTCACCTGCTCAAGCCGATTGTCTGCGAAGGCCGGGAGCGCGCGGTACTGGCGTTCGAGGCGCAGCAGGCGGTGCAGAAGGCATTGTTCGGCGCGACGGCGGAACACCAGCCAGCGCCAATGCGGCCGGCGATTGCGGCTTGAAGCATCGAGCCGGGAAAATGCAAAACCCTGTGGGGGCGAGCCTGCTCGCGATGACGGTCCAACATTCAACAATGATGTTGAATCAGAGGATGTCATCGCGAGCAGGCTCGCTCCCACAAGGCATTCAGAGCGTCTCAGGGCTTTGCGCAAACAGCTGCAACTGTGGATAAAACAACCTGAAGTCTTCACTGAGCGGCTCATACAGCGCGCGCAACTCCTGCATCGCCCCCGCCAGTTCCTCAGGCCTGCTCAGGCGCCTCGAAATACCCCGCAGCACCTGTTCCAGCACGTCGAACTCGCGGTAAGAACCCAACCAGTCGTCCGCCACCATATAAGGTGCGATCCGCGCCAGGCGGTCCGGCAGTTGCGGCTCACTGGACAGCGCCCGATACACGTCGGAGGTGAACACCTCCAGCGGCCGGTCGGCGTACAGCGCCCAGTCCCGGGCCAGGCAGTGGTCGAAAAACACATCCAGCACAATCCCGGCGTAGCGCCGACGGGTCAGTGAAAAGCGCGACAGCGCCACATCCACCAGCGGATGGCGATCGGTAAATACGTCGATACGACGATGCAGCTGGATGGCGGCTTCGACCTCCGGGGCAAACTGACCTTGCAGCCGTCCCTTGACGAAATCGCCATACAGGCTGCCGAGCAATTGACCGGGACGCTGGCCACCGAGGTGCAGATGTGCGAGATAGTTCATGCCGCGCAGTCTAGCACTGCCGCACTCGTATCGTTATAACCCGATATACCGATTTATGCGGTTGTCAGAGCAAAATCATATTGGTATATCGCGAAGTACCGATTTAAAGTTCGCCTCATCGCGATATAGCGTTTTACTCATCACGAGCCCAAATACCATGACCATCGACCTCGACGAAATAATAAAAGCCCTGGCACACCCAGTACGCCGAGACATCCTCACCTGGCTGAAAGACCCCAAGGTCCAGTTCCCGGAACAGATCCACAACCACGAGCACGGCATTTGTGCCGGGCAGATCGATCAACGCTGCGGCCTGTCGCAGTCGACCGTATCGGCCCATTTGGCGACGTTGCAACGTGCGGGTCTGATCAGCAGCCAGAAAGCCGGTCAATGGCACTTTTTCAAACGCAACGAGGACGTGATTCAGGCGTTCCTCGACGCCATCGTCAAGGAGCTCAGCGCTCCGGCAAGGAATTAAACATGCCCCTCTCGCTACTCATTCTGGCCCTGAGCGCCTTCGCCATCGGCACCACTGAATTCGTCATCATGGGCCTGTTGCCCGATGTGGCGGCCGACCTCGGTGTGTCGATCCCCGGTGCCGGCTGGCTGGTGACCGGCTACGCACTGGGTGTGGCCATCGGTGCACCGTTCATGGCCCTGGCCACCGCGAAGCTGCCGCGCAAGGCCGCACTGGTAGCGTTGATGGGCATTTTCATCATTGGCAACCTGTTGTGTGCCCTGGCCAGCGACTACAACGTGCTGATGTTTGCCCGGGTGATCACCGCCCTGTGTCACGGCGCCTTCTTTGGTATCGGTTCGGTGGTGGCGGCCAACCTGGTGCCCGCCAACAAGCGTGCGTCGGCGGTGGCGCTGATGTTCACCGGCCTGACCCTGGCCAACGTCCTTGGCGTGCCACTGGGCACCGCGCTCGGTCAGCAAGCCGGCTGGCGCTCGACCTTCTGGGCGGTGACCGTGATCGGCGTGGTGGCACTGATCGGCCTGATCCGCTTCCTGCCGGCCAAGCGCGATGAAGAAAAACTCGACATGCGCTCCGAACTGCGAGCCCTCAAAGGCGCCGGCATCTGGCTGTCGCTGAGCATGACCGCACTGTTCGCCGCGTCGGTCTTCACCCTGTTCACCTACGTCGCACCGCTGCTGGGCGAAGTCACCGGTGTCTCGCCACGCGGCGTGACCTGGACCCTGATGCTCATCGGCCTGGGCCTGACCGTCGGCAACATCATCGGCGGCAAGCTGGCGGACAAGGGCCTGGCGGCCACGCTGATCGGCGTGTTCATTGCCATGGCCGTGGTGTCCACCGTGCTGACCTGGACCAGCGTCGCGCTGATCCCGACCGAGATCACCCTGTTCCTCTGGGCCACCGCGTGTTTCGCCGCCGTGCCCGCCCTGCAAGTCAACGTGGTGACCTACGGCAAAGCCGCCCCGAACCTGGTCTCGACCCTGAACATCGGCGCCTTCAACGTCGGCAATGCCCTGGGCGCCTGGGTCGGCGGCAGCGTCATCGCCCACGGCTTCGGCCTGACCAGCGTGCCCCTCGCCGCAGCGGCACTGGCAGTGCTCGCCCTGCTCGTCACCCTGATCACTTTCCGCCAGAACGGTAACCCCGAGCTGGCTCCTGCTACCCACTGATATTTTCTTGAGGATATTGAAATGACCACTATTTTCGATCCGATCAAACTGGGCGACGTCGAGTTGGCCAACCGCATCATCATGGCGCCACTGACCCGCTGCCGTGCCGACGAAGGTCGCGTGCCCAACGCACTGATGGCCGAATACTACGTGCAGCGCGCCTCGGCCGGCCTGATCCTCAGCGAAGCGACTTCCGTGACGCCGATGGGCGTCGGCTACCCGGATACCCCGGGGATCTGGTCCAACGACCAGGTCCGTGGCTGGACCAACGTGACCAAGGCGATCCACGGCGCAGGCGGCAAGATTTTCCTGCAACTGTGGCACGTCGGCCGGGTGTCCCACCCGTCGTACCTGAACGGCGAAGCTCCGGTCGCACCGAGCGCTATCCAGCCCAAAGGTCACGTCAGCCTGGTGCGTCCGCTGGCCGACTACCCGACCCCACGCGCCCTGGAAACCGATGAAATCGCCGACATCATCGAGGCTTATCGCACCGGTGCCGAAAACGCCAAGGCCGCGGGCTTCGACGGCGTGGAAATCCACGGTGCCAACGGCTACCTGCTCGACCAGTTCCTGCAAAGCAGCACCAACCAGCGCACCGACCAGTACGGCGGCTCCCTGGAAAACCGCGCCCGCCTGTTGCTGGAAGTGACCGACGCTGCGATCGAAGTCTGGGGCGCCGGCCGTGTTGGCGTACACCTGGCACCGCGCGCCGACGCCCACGACATGGGCGACGACAACCTGGCCGAAACCTTCACCTACGTTGCCCGGGAACTGGGCAAACGCGGCATTGCGTTCATCTGCTCTCGCGAGAAAGAAGGCGCCGACAGCCTTGGCCCAACCCTGAAGGAAGCGTTCGGCGGCCCTTACATCGCCAACGAGCGTTTCACCAAGGACAGCGCCAACGCCTGGCTCGCCAGCGGCAAGGCTGATGCCGTGGCCTTCGGCATCCCGTTCATCGCCAACCCTGACCTGCCGGCGCGCCTGAAAGCCGATGCACCGCTGAACGAGCCGCGCCCGGAACTGTTCTACGGCAAGGGGCCGGTGGGCTACATCGACTATCCAACGCTGTAACCCTGCCTGCCTGAAACGCAAAAAGCCCCGGTTCGATAGCACCGGGGCTTTTTGTTATCGGGCACATCATGCTGGAGCAGCCGGCCGGGCCTCGATTGCTCGCGAGGGTCCTGCGCGCCCGGGATGATCGCGAGCAAGCTGACGCCTACCGGGACCAACACAAAAACCCTACAAAATACGTCGCTCACTGCCTGTCAACTTGGCGTTCAGCCGTATATAAAAGCACCCCATCACGAAACGTGTTTCATTTGCGCAGACTGGGGCTCAGGCGCAGCATGTCCAGCCCGGTATCGACCCAGCGCTCGGCCTCGGCGTGCAATTGAAAACTGTCGGGGGCCAGGAGCCACTGGTACAGGATGCCGTCGATGTAGGCATGCAGGCTGATCGCCGCCCGGGCCGTGTCGAGATTTTCCGGCAACTGCCCGCGATTCACCGCGTTACGCAAGGCCAGGCCGATGCGCACATTGCAATCGAGGCTCGCCTCCAGGCGTTGCTGGCGCAGATCGCACATTTCGTCGGTGAATTCGCACTTATGAAACAAAATCTCATTGATGCGGCGGGTTTTCGGGTCCAGTGCAACTTGATGAAACAAATGAATCAGCAATTTGCGCATGCAGCCCAACGGGTCGGGCTCCTCTTCGCTCTCACTGGCCTTGGCCATTTCGTCGAGCGGCTCGTGCAGCGTATCGAGCATGGCCTGCACCAGGTCCGCCTTGTTGCTGAAATGCCAGTAGATGGCGCCGCGCGTCACGCCGGCCAAGGTCGCGATGTCGGCCAGCGTGGTGCGCGCCACGCCCCGTTCGTAAAAGGCTTTCTCGGCCGCTTCGAGTATCTGGCTACGGGTTTCCTGGGCTTCCTCTTTGGTACGACGGACCATGGCAGTACAACCTCAATCAGGGTGCTTCAGCGATGTCTGAACAGGCGCTGAATAAAAGTGGGGCGGACGCTCTCGGGTGTCGTCCCCGGCCTACAATTCGAACCTTTGAAACGGCTTTTGTAACGGTGTGGGTACGCAGCCAAGGTATTTACAAACAACCATGAACGTAAGTATATTCCTTAGCAAGCTACTTATCCACCCGGCACTCTTTTTTTACCCTTTCACATTTCCTGTGCGCCATTGGCGCGCCTGACCCGAGGATTTTCATGCAATTCAAGCCAGCTGTTACCGCTCTGGTCGCCGCCGTCGCCCTTGCATCGCTGCTCAGCGGATGTAAAAAGGAAGAGGCGGCACCCGCCGCTCCACCGCCTCAGGTCGGCGTCGTCACCCTGCAACCCCAGGCCTTCACCCTGACCTCGGAGCTGCCGGGGCGCACCAGCGCCTATCGCATTGCCGAAGTGCGTCCTCAGGTCAACGGCATCATTCTCAAGCGTCTGTTCAAGGAAGGCGCCGACGTCAAGGCCGGCCAGCAGCTGTATCAGATCGATCCAGCGGTGTATGAAGCCACGCTGAAAAGCGCCGAAGCCAACCTGCAACAGACCAAATCGATCTCCGATCGCTACAAGCAATTGGTCAACGAGCAGGCGGTCAGCCGCCAGGAATACGACACCGCCCAGGCCAACCGCCTGCAATCGGAAGCCGCCCTGCAAAGCGCTCAGATCAATGTGCGCTACACCAAGGTCTACGCGCCACTGACCGGTCGCATCGGCCGCTCCAGCGTGACGGAAGGCGCCCTGGTCACCAGCGGCCAGGCCGACGCGATGGCGGTGATCCAGCAACTGGACCCGATCTACGTCGACGTCACCCAGTCCTCGGTTGAACTGCTGCAACTGCGCCGCGAACTGGAAAGCGGTCGCCTGCAGAAATCCGGCGACAACGCGGCGGCGGTCAAGCTGACCCTCGAGGACGGCAGCCAGTACAAGCTGGACGGCAAGCTCGAATTCTCCGAAGTCTCGGTGGATCAGACCACCGGCTCCGTGACATTGCGTGCCGTGTTCCCGAACCCGGACCACACCCTGCTCCCTGGCATGTTCGTGCACGCCCAGTTGCAGGCCGGCGTGAACAGCGCGGCCATCCTGGCCCCGCAGCAGGGCGTGACCCGTGACCTCAAGGGCACCCCGACCGCCCTGGTCGTCGGTCCCGACAACAAGGTCGAGCTGCGTCAGCTCAAGGCCAGCCGCACCGTCGGCAGCCAGTGGCTGATCGAAGACGGTCTGAAAGCCGGCGACCGCCTGATCACCGAAGGCCTGCAATTCGTCAAGCCTGGCGTTGAAGTCAAGGCCACCGAGGCAACCAACGTCGGCGCGAAGAACCCGGCCCCCGCACAGGCAGCTGACAAGGCTTCCAGCGGCAAAGGGGAGTAAACCATGTCGAAATTCTTTATCGAACGACCGATTTTCGCCTGGGTGATTGCCCTGGTGATCATGCTGGTCGGCGCTCTGTCGATCCTCAAGTTGCCGATCAACCAGTACCCGAGCATCGCCCCTCCGGCCATCGCCATCTCGGTGACCTACCCGGGTGCCTCTGCACAAACCGTGCAGGACACCGTGGTGCAGGTCATCGAGCAGCAGCTCAACGGGATCGACAACCTGCGTTATGTGTCCTCGGAAAGTAACTCCGACGGCACCATGACCATCACCGCGACCTTCGAGCAAGGCACCAACTCCGATACCGCCCAGGTCCAGGTGCAGAACAAGCTGAACCTGGCCACCCCGCTGCTGCCGCAAGAAGTGCAGCAACAGGGTATCCGCGTGACCAAGGCGGTGAAGAACTTCCTGCTGGTGATCGGCGTGGTATCGCGCGACGGCAGCATGACCAAGGACGACCTGTCCAACTACATCGTGTCCAACATGCAGGACCCGATTTCGCGGACTGCCGGTGTCGGTGACTTCCAGGTGTTCGGTTCCCAGTACGCCATGCGCATCTGGCTCGATCCGGCCAAGTTGAACAAATTCAACCTGACCCCGATCGACGTCAAGACCGCCATCGCGGCGCAGAACGTCCAGGTGTCGTCCGGCCAGCTCGGCGGCTTGCCTGCCCTGCCCGGCACCCAGTTGAACGCGACGATCATCGGCAAGACCCGCCTGCAGACCGCCGAGCAGTTCGACAAGATCCTGCTCAAGGTCAACAAGGACGGTTCCCAGGTCCGCCTCAAGGACGTCGCTGACGTCGGCCTGGGCGGCGAGAACTACAGCATCAACGCCCAGTTCAACGGCGCGCCGGCCTCCGGTCTCGCGGTCAAGCTGGCCAACGGCGCCAACGCCCTGGACACGGCGAAAGCCCTGCGCACCACCATCAACAACCTGAAGCCGTTCTTCCCGCAAGGGATGGAAGTGGTATTCCCGTACGACACCACCCCGGTGGTGACCGAATCGATCAAGGGCGTGGTTGAAACCCTGGTCGAAGCGGTCGTGCTGGTGTTCCTGGTGATGTTCCTGTTCCTGCAGAACTTCCGCGCCACCGTCATCACCACGATGACCGTGCCCGTGGTACTGCTGGGTACATTCGGGATCCTCGCGGCAGCCGGTTTCAGCATCAACACCCTGACCATGTTCGGCATGGTGCTGGCCATCGGCTTGCTGGTGGACGACGCCATCGTCGTGGTGGAAAACGTCGAACGGGTGATGAGCGAGGAAGGCCTGTCACCCAAGGAAGCGACGAAGAAATCCATGGGCCAGATCCAGGGCGCCCTGGTCGGTATTGCCCTGGTGCTGTCGGCGGTGTTGCTGCCCATGGCGTTCTTCGGTGGTTCCACCGGTGTGATTTACAAGCAGTTCTCCATCACCATCGTCTCGGCCATGGCCCTGTCGGTCCTGGTGGCGCTGATCTTCACCCCGGCCCTGTGTGCCACCATGCTCAAGCCGATTCCCAAAGGCGAGCATGGCACGCCAAAACGCGGCTTCTTTGGCTGGTTCAACCGTAATTTCGATCGCAGCGTGCAAAGCTACGAGCGTGGCGTGGGCAATATCCTGCGTCACAAGGCGCCGTACCTGCTCGCCTACCTGATCATTTTCATCGGCATGATCTGGCTGTTCCTGCGCATTCCGTCCTCGTTCCTCCCCGAGGAAGACCAGGGCGTACTGTTTGCCCAGGTACAGACACCGGCCGGCTCCACGTCCCAACGCACGCAAGTGGTCGTGGACCAGATGCGTGAATACCTGCTGCGTCCGGCCAAGGACGGCGGTGAAGGCGATGCGGTGAACTCGGTGTTTACCGTGACCGGCTTCAACTTCGCCGGCCGTGGTCAGAGCTCGGGCATGGCGTTCATCATGATGAAGCCGTGGGACGAGCGTAACGCCGATAACAGCGTGTTCAAGGTCGCGGCCCGTGCCCAACAGCACTTCTTCACCTTCCGTGACGCCATGGTGTTCGCCTTTGCTCCGCCAGCCGTACTGGAGCTGGGTAACGCCACCGGTTTCGACGTGTTCCTGCAGGATCGCGCCGGCCTGGGCCACGAGAAGCTGATGGAGGCGCGCAACCAGTTCCTCGGCATGGCCGCGCAAAGCAAGGTGCTGGCGCAGGTGCGTCCGAACGGTCTGAACGACGAACCGCAATACCAGCTGGAAATCGATGACGAGAAGGCCAGTGCCCTGGGCATTACCATCGCCGACATCAACAACACCCTGTCGATTGCGCTGGGCAGTAGCTACGTCAACGACTTCATCGACCGTGGTCGGGTGAAGAAGGTGTACGTGCAAGGCCAGCCGGACTCGCGGATGAGCCCCGAAGACCTGCAAAAATGGTACGTGCGCAACAGCGCGGGGACCATGGTGCCGTTCTCGGCGTTCGCCAAGGGTGAGTGGATCTACGGTTCGCCGAAGCTGTCGCGCTACAACGGTGTGGAAGCGGTGGAAATCCTCGGCGCCCCGGCACCGGGTTACTCCACGGGTGAAGCCATGGCCGAAGTCGAGGCCCTCGCCAAGAAACTGCCGGCCGGCGTCGGTATTTCCTGGACCGGCCTGTCCTATGAAGAACGCCTGGCAGGTTCGCAGGCACCGGCGCTGTTCGCCCTGTCGTTGCTGATGGTGTTCCTGTGCCTGGCGGCGCTGTACGAAAGCTGGTCGATTCCGATCGCGGTGGTGCTGGTGGTACCGTTGGGGATCATCGGCGCCCTGCTGGCCACCAGCCTGCGCGGCCTGTCCAACGACGTGTACTTCCTGGTGGGCCTGTTGACGACCATCGGTCTGGCGGCGAAAAACGCCATCCTGATCGTCGAGTTCGCCAAGGAACTGCATGAGCAAGGGCGCAGCCTGAGCGAAGCCGCGATCGAAGCCTGCCGCATGCGTCTGCGCCCGATCATCATGACCTCGCTGGCGTTTATCCTCGGCGTTGTACCGCTGGCGATTTCCACCGGTGCAGGTTCAGGTAGTCAACATGCGATCGGTACCGTGGTAATTGGCGGTATGATCACCGCCACCGTACTGGCGATCTTCTGGGTCCCGTTGTTCTTCGTCGCCGTATCGTCCATGGGCCAGCGCAAGATTGCCGACCAGGACGATGCACATGAACCTTCCAAAGAGGCTGGCCAATGAGCAAGTCGCTACTCTCCATCGCAGTCGCCGCCTTCGTGCTGAGCGGCTGCTCGCTGATCCCTGACTACCAGCAGCCGCAAGCGCCGGTGGCAGCCCAGTACCCGCAGGGTCCGGCGTATTCGCCGGCCCAGGCACCTGCCCAGGCGGCCGCAGAGCAAGGCTGGAAGCAGTTTTTCCATGACCCGGCCCTGCAGCAGATGATCCAGGTCGCCCTGGAGAACAACCGTGACCTGCGTGTCGCGGCGCTGAACATCGATGCGTTCGCCGCGCAGTACCGCATCCAGCGTGCCGACCTGTACCCGGCCATTTCGGCCAACGGTACCGGCAGCCGCCAGCGGGTTCCGGCGGATGCCTCGCAGACCGGCCAGGCCGGGATCACCAGTTCCTACTCCGCCACCGTCGGCATCAGTGCCTATGAACTCGACCTGTTCGGTCGGGTTCGCAGCCTGAGCGAAGAAGCGCTGCAAAGATACTTCGCCACCGAAGAAGGCCGTCGCAGCACGCAGATCAGCCTGGTGGCCAGCGTGGCCAATGCCTACCTGACCTGGCAGGCCGACAAGGAACTGCTCAAGCTGACCCAGGACACCCTCGGTGCCTTCGAGGAGAGCTACAAGCTCACCTCACGCAGCAACGAAGTGGGGGTTGCCTCGGCGCTGGACCTGGCGCAGTCGCGGACCTCGGTGGAAAACGCCCGTGCGCAACTGGCCCGTTACACCCGCCAGGTCGCCCAGGATGAAAACAGCCTGGTGCTGCTGCTCGGCACCGGCATCCCGGCCAATCTGCAAGCCGCCAAGCCGCTGTCCGACGATCTGCTGAGCGATGTTCCGCCCGGCTTGCCGTCGGACCTGCTGCAACGCCGTCCGGACATCCTGCAGGCCGAATACAACCTGAAAGCGGCCAACGCCAACATTGGCGCGGCACGTGCGGCGTTCTTCCCCAGCATCAGCCTGACCGCCAACGCCGGGACCCTCAGCCCCGACCTGTCGGGCCTGTTCAAGGGCGGTTCGGGCACCTGGCTGTTCCAGCCGCAGATCAACCTGCCGATCTTCAACGCCGGCAGCCTGCGCGCCAGCCTGGATTACTCGAAAATCCAGAAGGACATCGGCGTGGCGAACTACGAGAAGTCCATTCAAACGGCCTTCCAGGAAGTCGCCGACGGCCTGGCCGCGCGCCAGACCTACACCGAGCAGTTGCAGGCGCAACGTGATTTCGTCAGTGCCAACCAGGACTACTACCGCCTGGCCGAGCGTCGTTATCGCATTGGGGTCGACAGCAACCTGACCTTCCTTGATGCCCAGCGTCAGCTGTTCAGCGCCCAACAGGCACTGATCACCGACCGCCTGGCACAGCTGACCAGTGCCGTGAACCTGTACAAGGCACTGGGCGGCGGCTGGAACGAGCAGACGGCAAAGGTCGAACCGCTGAAGGAAGAAGCACCGAAGATGCGGTTGTTCTGATTTTTGGCGCGACACAAGAAGCCCACCGTTTGGTGGGCTTTTTGTTTTCAGCGGGGAATCTCTACTGGCAGTGCCGGCGTCATCGTCGGAACGCCGCCCGGAGCAAACCCGCTCCCACAGTGACCCGGTTCCTTCAGGAGGAATGCGGTCGAATGTGGGAGCGGGCTTGCTCGCGATGAGGCCAGTCAATACATCACAAAAACCCTGATCAATATCAGTTCGATAATCGCCCAAAACCCACTTCCGCAGATTGAACCATCCAGTACATTCACAGCACCATCGGGCCCACAAAACCAATAACAACAGGCTCGAATCCATGACACTCGCAATCCGTCCCCACTACTTGATCGCCCTCGCCGTCGCCAGCACCACCCTCCCCGCATCAGCCGAAGAATCGGGTTTTGTCGAAGGCGCCAGGGTCAACCTGAACCTGCGCAACTTCTACATCAACCGCAACTTCACCAACCCCAGCAAAACCCAGGGCAAGGCCGAAGAGTGGACGCAAAGCTTCATCCTCGACGCCCGGTCCGGGTTTACCCAGGGCACGGTCGGGTTCGGCATGGACGTGCTGGGCCTGTACTCGGTGAAGCTCGATGGCGGCAAAGGCACCGGGGGCACGCAACTGCTGCCGCTGGACCACGATGGCCGTCCGGCGGACAACTTCGGTCGCACCAACGTGGCGTTCAAAGCCAGGTTGTCGCAGACCGAAGTGAAGGTCGGCGAATGGATGCCGGTGCTGCCGATCCTGCGTTCGGACGATGGCCGCTCGTTGCCGCAGACTTTTCGCGGCGGCCAGGTCACTTCGAAGGAAATTGCCGGCCTGACGCTCTACGGTGGTCAGTTCCGGCAGAACAGCCCGCGTGACGACAGCAGCATGAGCGACCTGTCGATGACCGGCAAAGCCGCGTTTACCTCGGACCGCTTCAACTTCCAGGGCGGTGAATACCTGTTCAACGAAAAACGCACGCAGGTTGCGTTGTGGAATGCCCAACTCAAGGACATCTACAGCCAGCAATACCTCAACCTGACCCACAGCCAGCCCGTCGGCGACTGGACCCTGGGCGCCAACCTCGGCTATTTCTACGGCAAGGAAGACGGCAGCGCCCGGGCCGGTGACCTGGACAACAAGACCTGGTCGGCCCTGCTCTCGGCCAAGTACGGCGGCCACACCTTCTACGTCGGCCTGCAAAAGCTCACCGGCGACAGCGCCTGGATGCGCGTCAATGGCACCAGCGGCGGCACACTGGCCAACGACAGCTACAACGCCAGCTACGACAACGCCAGGGAGAAATCCTGGCAGGTGCGTCACGACTACAACTTCGTGGCGCTGGGCATTCCCGGCCTGACCCTGATGAATCGCTACATCAGCGGCGATAACGTGCACACCGGCACCGTCACCGACGGCAAGGAATGGGGACGCGAAAGTGAACTGGGTTACACGGTACAGAGCGGTGCGCTGAAAGACCTGAACGTGAAATGGCGCAACTCGACCTTGCGCCGTGACTTCAGCAACAACGAGTTCGATGAGAACCGCTTGATTGTCAGCTACCCAATAAGCTTGCTGTAAACCTTGCAACCGCTATCGCGAGCAGGCTCGCTCCCACAGGGGATCTACGGTGAATACAAAGCCTGTGTCCGCATCGAACAACCTGTGGGAGCGAGACCGGCTTGCCGGCGATGGCGTCAGTAGCAACACACGAATCTCGGGATCTACTCCCGCGACTCGACCCCCAACTCATCCCAGACCGACTCGGCCAGGTGAAACGTCGCATTGGCCGCCGGAATGCCGCAGTAGATCGCGCTCTGCATGATCACTTCCTTGATTTCGCCACGGCTGACGCCATTGTTGGCGGCGGCGCGCAGGTGCAGCTTGAGTTCACCCTCGCGGTTCATGCCGATCAGCATGGCGATGGTGATCAGGCTGCGGGTATGGCGCGGCAAACCCGGACGGGTCCAGATGTCACCCCAGGCGTGGCGGGTGATCATTTCCTGGAACTCCGAGTTGAACTCGGTCAGCGTGGTCAGGCTGCGGTCGACATGGGCATCGCCGAGCACGGCGCGACGCACGTTCATGCCCTCGTCGTAACGTTGTTTCTCGTCCACAACAATCCCCTTAATCGGCCAACAGGAAGGCCAGCACCCGCGCGCTGAAATCAGCCCCGGCCTGGACATTGGACAGGTGCGCGGCATAAAACTCGGCGTACTCGGCGCCCGGCACGCGCTCCTCGATGAAGTGCCCACCGGACGGCGGCGTAACGGCGTCTTCAGTGCCGGCGATGACCAGCAGCGGCACCTTGATCGACGACAATTGCTCACGCAAATCGGCATCGCGCACGGCCGCGCAATTGGCGGCATAACCTTGCGGCGACGTGGCCGCGAGCATGTCGGTGATCTGCTTCGCCGCCGCCGGATTGGCCTGGGCAAAGTCCGGGGTGAACCAGCGCGCAATCGATGCATCGCGCAGCGCAACCATGGCGGCCGCGCCGTCGCGCAGCACGGTTTCGATCCGGGGGTTCCAGATCGACGGATCGCCGATCTTCGCCGCGGTGTTGCACACCACCAGTTTGTTCAGGCGCTGTCCGGCGTTGATCCCCAGCCACTGGCCAATCAGGCCGCCCATCGACAGACCACAGAAATGCACCCGTTCGATGTTCAACGCGTCCAGCAGCGCCAACACATCGGCGCCCAGTTGCTCGATGCTGTACGGCCCCGGTGTGACCAGCGACTGGCCGTGGCCACGGGTGTCGAAACGCAGCACGCGAAAGTGCCGGGTGAAGTCAGCCATCTGCGCATCCCACATGTGCAGGTTGGTGCCCAGCGAGTTGGACAGCACCAGCACCGGCGCCTCCACCGGCCCATCGAGTTGGTAATGCAGTTCGCCCTCGGCGAGTTGTACGAAAGCCACAGCAATCTCCTTCAGGCAGTCAACGCGGAATGTTCAGCCACCGCACGCTCGACCCAGACCTGGGCCTGACCGAGGTAGTGGGCGGGGTCCAGCAGGTCATCGAGCTCAGCCGCCGACAGTTCGGCAGTCACTTGCGGCTCGTCGCCGAGCACGGCGCGCAGGTGTCGTTGTTCGGCCACGGCGCGCTTGCAGCATTGCTCCAGCAGGTGGTGCGCGGTGTCGCGCCCGACGCGCTGGGCGAGGACGATGCTCACCGCTTCGGCCAGGACCAGGCCCCGGGTCAGGTCGAGGTTGCGCGCCATGCGCTCGGCGTCCACTTCCAGACCGGCCGCGAGCAACAGCGCCTGCTTGAGACTGCCGGACACCAGGCAGCAAATCTCCGGCAAGGTTTCCCACTCGGCGTGCCACAGGCCCAGGCTGCGTTCGTGCTCTTGCGGCATGGCGCTGAACAGGGTCGAGAGCAGGCCAGGCACCCGCGTTGCGGCGCCGATCAGCACCGCCGCCCCCACCGGGTTGCGTTTGTGCGGCATGGTCGAGGAACCACCCTTGCCCGGTGCCGAAGGTTCGAACACTTCGCCGGCTTCGGTCTGCATCAGCAGGCTGATGTCGCGTCCCAGTTTGCCGAGGCTGCCGGCGATCAAGCCCAGCACCGAGGCGAATTCCACCAGGCGGTCGCGCTGGGTGTGCCAAGGCTGCTCCGGCAGGCTCAGCTGCAACTCGTCCGCCAGCGCCTGGGCAACCGGCATGGCCTTCTCGCCCAGGGCCGCCAGGGTGCCGGACGCGCCGCCAAATTGCAGCACCAGCAGACGTGGCCTGAGCGCTTGCAGGCGTTGCCGGCTGCGGGTGACGGCACCCAGCCAGCCAGCGATCTTCATGCCCAGGGTGACCGGCGTCGCATGCTGCAACCAGGTGCGCCCGGCCAGCGGTGTGGCAACAAAGCGCGCGGCTTGCGTCGCCAGGGTTTCGCCCAGTTGCGCCAGATCGCCTTCGATCAGTTCCAGCGCACGACGCAGTTGCAGCACCAGGCCGGTGTCCATCACATCCTGGCTGGTCGCACCCAAGTGCACATAACGCTCGGCGTCGGCATCGCTGGCCGCAATCCGCTTGCCCAAGGCTTTCACCAACGGAATCGCCGAATTGCCCGCCGTGGCAATCGCCTCGCCAAGGGCGGCAAAGTCGTACTGCCCGGCCTGGCACGCGGCGTCGATGGACGCCACCGCCGCGTGCGGAATCAACCCGACCCGCGCCTCGGCCCGGGCCAGTGCCGATTCGAAATCGAGCATGGCCTGAACCCGGCCCTGATCGCAGAACACCTCACGCATATCGCGGGCAGTGAAATAGGCATCGAACAATTGATTGCCCGGTCGCTGGTTCATAAACAGTCCTTGAAAGCGTGGGCCGCAGCGGCCCACGCAGATGGATCAAAGGTCGTGGTGCAGATATTTCGCCTGTTTCGGCAGGCGCAGGCTGAACAGGAAAGCCACCGCCATCATCACCGTAACGTACCAGTAGAACGAGTTTTCCATGCCCCCGGCCTTCAGGCTCAGGGCGACGTACTCCGCCGAGCCGCCGAAGATCGCGTTGGCCACCGCATACGCCAGGCCAACACCCAGGGCGCGCACCTCGGGCGGAAACATCTCGGCTTTCACCAGACCGCTGATCGAGGTGTAGAAACTGACGATGGCCAGCGCCAGGGTGATCAGCACGAAAGCCAGGAACGGGCTGCTGATGCCTTTCAGGGTCAACAGAATCGGTACGGTAAACAGCGTGCCGAGGCTACCGAACCAGAGCATCGAGTTACGCCGGCCGATCTTGTCGGCGAGCATGCCGAAAAACGGCTGCATGCACATATAGAGGAACAGTGCGCCGGTCATGATGTAACTGGCGGTCTTGGCGTGCATGCCGGCGGTGTTCACCAGGTATTTCTGCATGTACGTGGTGAAGGTGTAGAAAATCAGCGAGCCACCGGCGGTGTAGCCCAACACGGTGATGAACGCGGCCTTGTGGTCACGGAACAGCGCCATGATGCTGCCGGCGTCCTTGTTCTCGCGCATCTCCTTGCTGGTGGTTTCCTTGAGCGAGCGACGCAGAAACAGCGAAATCAACGCAGCCACCGCACCGACCACGAACGGAATCCGCCAGCCGTAGGCACGCAACTCATCTTCGTTGAGAAACTGTTGCAGGATCACCACCAGCAACACCGCCAGCAGTTGCCCGCCGATCAGCGTCACATACTGGAACGAGGCGAAGAAACCGCGCTGGCCCTTGAGGGCCACTTCGCTCATGTAGGTGGCGGTGGTGCCGTACTCGCCGCCCACGGACAGACCCTGGAGCAAACGGGCGAACAGCAGCAGGACCGGGGCCCAGACGCCGATGTCCTTGTAAGTCGGCAGGCAGGCGATGAGCAAGGAGCCGAAGCACATCATCAGAATCGAAATCAGCATCGAATTCTTGCGCCCGTGCTTGTCGGCGACTCGGCCGAAAATCCAGCCGCCAATCGGTCGCATCAGGAACCCGGCGGCAAACACGCCGGCGGTGTTCACCAATTGCACCGTCGGGTTGTCCGAGGGGAAAAACGCCGGGGCGAAATAGATCGCGCAGAAGGCATAGACGTAGAAGTCGAACCATTCGACGAGGTTGCCCGACGAAGCACCGACAATCGCAAAGATCCGTTTGCTGCGCTCTTCGCCGGTGTAGTGCGCTGTAGTAGCGGAGGGAATGGTCATTGTTGTTTCACTCTTTGGGGACAGTGAAAGTCTAGACATACTTTGCAACAGTCCCGTTCCACAGATGGCTCAGCACCTACATTCCCTTGTGGGAGCGCGCTTGCCCGCTCCACAAGGCAATGTGCGGCGTTCGATCAATAATCGAAAAACACTGTCTCGGCCTCGGTCCCCTGCAACACCACATTCCACTGATAAACGCCGCTCGCATCCGGCTTCGCCAGCAGCGTGCCGCGACGTTCGGCGGGAACGCACTCCAGCAACGGATCGTTCACGTTGGCCAGTTCGCCCTCGAAGTAAATCCGCGTCAGCAAGTGCTTCACCAGGCCACGGGCGAACACCAGCACCACCAGGTGCGGCGCCTGGGTCGAGCCCTTCAGGCCTTCGACCGTTCCCGGCTTGATCGTGGTAAAGCGGAAGCGCCCTTCGGCGTCCACCGGAATCCGGCCAAAGCCTTCGAAGTGCGGGTCCAGGGGTTTGTCCTGATCGTCTTCGGGATGGTCGTACTTGCCGGCGGCGTTGGCCTGCCAGACTTCGAGCATCGCGTCGTTGACGATGTCGCCATTGCCATCGACGACTTGCCCGGTGATCGCCACGCGTTGGCCAAGTGTCTGCTCGACGGTCAGGTTTTCACGGTTCAGCCAGGTCAGGCCAATGTGGTAATACGGCCCGACGGTGTGGGACGTGGTCGCAGTCAGGGTCATCTTATTTCTCCATCGGCGTGGCGTCGCGGCCGCGCAGGACAATGTCCCAACGATAACCGAGGGCGTAGGAAGGAATGGTTTTTTCCAGGTCGAAACGAGCGATCAGGCGCTCCTTGGCGCTGGTATCCGGTACGCAGTTGTAGATCGGGTCGTACGCCAGCAGTGGATCGCCGGGGAAATACATCTGCGTCACCAGGCGGGTCAGGATGCTCGGCCCGAACAGTGAGAAATGGATATGCGCCGGGCGCCACGCGTTGTGGTGGTTGCCCCACGGGTAAGCGCCGGGCTTGATCGTCTGGAACTGATACCAGCCATCGGCGTCGGTCACGGTGCGGCCCGTGCCGGTGAAGTTCGGGTCCAGCGGCGCGTCGTGCAGGTCACGGGCATGGGCGTAGCGTCCGGCGGCGTTGGCCTGCCAGATTTCCACCAGGATCCCCGGCACCGGCAGGCCGTTTTCATCCAGCACACGGCCGTGAATGATGATGCGCTCGCCCTGAGGTTGTCCCTCGTGCTGGGCGGTCAGGTCATTGTCCTTGTCGTTGATGCGCTCGGCACCGACGGTGGGCCCGGTGATTTCCGACAATGAATGGGGCAGAAACACCAACGGCTTGGACGGCGAGCGCAGGTTGGTGGATTGGTAAGTCGGGTGCAGGTATTCCGGCTGGGTGCCTTCCTGCGGGCGGCGATAACCAGGCTTGTCAGACATTTCGCTTTCCTCTGTTCTTGTTAGTCCGCTGGGCGTCAAACGCGCTCGATGGCCAGGGCCAGGCCTTGGCCCACTCCGACGCACATGGTCGCCAGGCCTTTCTTGCCACCGGTCTTTTCCAGTTGATGCAGCGCCGTCAGCACCAGACGCGCACCACTCATGCCCAACGGATGCCCCAGGGCGATGGCGCCGCCGTTCGGGTTGACCTGGGGCGCGTCATCGGCGATCCCCAGTTCGCGCAGCACGGCCAGGCCCTGGCTGGCGAAGGCTTCGTTGAGCTCGATGACGTCGAAATCGCTGACCGCCACGCCCAGGCGCTCGGTGAGCTTGCGCACCGCCGGCACCGGGCCGATGCCCATCACCCGTGGCGCCACACCGGCACTGGCCATGCCCAGCACTTTTGCGCGAGCGGTCAGGCCGTGTTTTTTCACCGCATCGGCCGAGGCCAGAATCAACGCCGCCGCGCCATCGTTCACACCCGACGCGTTGCCGGCGGTGACGGTTTTGTCGGGATCGTTGACCGGTTTCAGTTTGGTCAGCGCTTCCAGTGTCGTGTCGGCGCGAGGATGTTCGTCCTGGTTGACCACGGTTTCACCCTTTTTGTGGGCAATACGCACTTCCACGATTTCTTCGGCAAAATAGCCAGCAGCCTGGGCGGCTGCGGTGCGCTGCTGGCTGCGCAGGGCAAACGCGTCCTGATCGGCGCGGGACACCCGGTAATCGTCCGCGACGTTGTCAGCGGTCTGCGGCATCGCATCCACACCGTATTGGGCTTTCATCAACGGATTGATGAAGCGCCAGCCGATGGTGGTGTCTTCCAGTTTCATGTTGCGCGAAAACGCCGCGTCCGCCTTGCCCATCACGAACGGTGCGCGGGACATCGACTCGACGCCACCGGCAATCGCCAGTTCCATCTCGCCACTGGCGATGGCGCGAAACGCCGTGCCGATGGCATCCATGCCCGAGGCGCAAAGGCGATTGAGGGTCACCCCTGGAATGGTTTCCGGCAGACCCGCCAGCAGCAGCGCCATGCGCGCCACGTTACGGTTGTCTTCGCCGGCCTGGTTGGCGCAGCCGAGGAACACCTCGTCCACTGCCGTCCAGTCCACGGACGGGTTACGCGTCATCAGCGCCTTGATCGGCACGGCGGCCAGGTCGTCGGCGCGGACGCTCGACAGGCCACCGCCGAAACGGCCGATGGGGGTGCGAATCGCATCGCAGATATAAACGTCGCGCATCACGCTTCTCCGGGAGCTTGGCCGTGGGCGGCTGCGGTGCGGGCTTCCAGATCACGCAGTGCCTGCAATTCGACCGCGGTGGGTTCGTCGGTGACCAGGACCGTTTCGGCGAAACGGATCGGCCAGCCGGTGGCGGCGCTCACCTGCTCGCGGGTCACGCCCGGGTGCAGCGCGGTGACCACGAATTCGTGGGTGCCCGCCTCCGGCTCCATGATGCACAGGTCGGTGATGATGCCCACCGGGCCGGCACCCGGCAGCCCCAGGCGTTTGCGCGAATCACCGCCCTCGCCATGGCCGACCGAGGTGATGAAGTCGAGTTTGTCGACGAAGGACCGCGCCGACTGCTTGAGGATGATCAGCACGCTCTTGGCCGAACCGGCGATCTCCGGCGCACCGCCAGCGCCCGGCAGGCGGACTTTCGGCTGATGGTAGTCGCCCACCACCGTGGTGTTGATATTGCCGAAACGGTCGACCTGGGCGGCGCCGAGAAAACCGACGTCGATACGCCCGCCCTGCAACCAGTAGCGGAAGATCTCACCGGTCGGGACCACGGTATCGGCAGTTTCCGCCAGCTCACCGTCACCGATCGACAGTGGCAGTACGCTTGGCTTGGCGCCAATCGGGCCCGATTCGTAGATCAGGACCACGTCCGGCGAGGACGTCAGGCGCGCCAGGTTGGCGGCTTTGGAGGGCAGGCCGATGCCGACGAAGCACACCGAACCGTTCTTCAGGCGACGGGCAGCGGCGACGGTCATCATTTCATTGGTGGTGTAAGTCATTACTTCGCCTCCGAAGCAGCGGCCAGCTTGGCCTGGAACTCGCTGAAGTCAGCGCAGCCATGGATGTATTCGTTGATCCACGCGGTGAAGGTTTCACGGTCGCGGGCAATCGGATCCCAGGCCTGGTAGAAACGGTTGTCGCGCTCGTTGTAGCCGTGGGCGTAGGACGGATGCGCACCACCGGGGACGTGGCAGACCGCGCTCAGGGCCCAGGTCGGCAATACACAGGCATTCATCGGGGCCTTGAGGTCGTCGACGATTTCCTCGACGGTGACGATGCAGCGCTTGGCCGCCAGCGCGGCTTCTTTCTGCACGCCGAGAATGCCCCACAGCAGCACGTTGCCCTTGCGGTCGGCCTTCTGTGCGTGGATCACGGTGACGTCGGGGCGCACCGAAGGCACCGCCGCCAGCACTTCGCCGGTGAACGGGCACGTCACCGATTTGATCAGCGGGTTGACCTTCGGCAAATCGGAACCGGCGTAGGCACGCAGCACCGCGAATGGCAGGCCCGAAGCGCCGGCGACGTAGGCATTGGCCAGGTCGGCGTGGCTGTGTTCCTCGATTTCCAGCGCGTGCGGCCATTGCTTCTCGACGGCATCCCGCAGGCGGTGCAGGGAGCCGACACCCGGGTTGCCGCCCCAGGAAAAAATCAGCTTGCGAGCACAACCGGCGCCGATCAACTGATCGTAGATCAGGTCAGGTGTCATCCGAACCAGCGTCAGATCTTTCTTGCCCTGACGAATGATTTCGTGACCTGCCGCCGTAGGGATCAGGTGAGTGAAGCCTTCGAGCGCGACGGTATCGCCGTCGTTGACGAATTGCTTCACCGCGTCGTGCAGCGAAAGGATTTCAGCCATGGGGCAGGCTCCCGATTTGTTTGAACCGACAGTGGATGAACAAGGCGCGATGCGCGCGCCGGATGACTGAAGGGTAAGCCTGGGGAATACCCCAAACAATCCGATAATCGCCTAAGTGTTCGTTTATCGAACAGAATGTTGTCTTGCTAATCATCCTGATTGAGCACCGCGCCGCCTGCTTTCGCGAGCAAGCCCGCTCCCACACTTGGAATGCATTCCCCTGTGGGAGCGGGCTTGCTCGCGAAGGCCGCGACTCGGTATTACTGCCCCCGGGCAGCTTCAAGTCGCATCCGCATGGCTGACCAGCCCTTTGATCACCACCGCCGTGGTCGCCAGCGCCGCCGGAATCACCAGCGCCGTCAGCACTTGTTCGAAGTTCCAGCCCAATCCGAGCAAGGTCGCGCCCATCCACGCCCCGAGAATCGCGCCGAAGCGGCCGATCCCGAGCATCCACGAGACCCCGGTCGCCCGCCCCTGGGTCGGGTAAAACCGCGCCGCCAGGGACGGCATCGCCGATTGCGCGCCGTTGACACACATCCCCGCCACCAGCACCAGCGTTGCCAACAGCGTGATGCTGCCCAGGCTCTGCCCTACTGCGTAGGCAAACACCCCGGCCAGCAGGTAGAAAGTCCCGATGACCTTGTGTGGATTGAACCGGTCCATCGCCCAGCCCACGCCCACCGCGCTCAAGACGCCGCCGAACTGGAACAGCGCACCGATGAACGCGGCCTGCTCCATGCTCGCGCCGCTGTCACGCATCAGCGTCGGCAACCAACTGGTCAGCAGGTAGACAATCACCAGGCCCATGAAATAGGTGAGCCACAACAGCAAGGTGCCGGCGCTGTAGGTCCCGGAAAAGATCACTGCGAAAACATTGCGCGCCTTCACGGTCCGCTGTTCCGGCACGCTGAAACTGGCGGCCTGGGCGACTGTGTTGGGGTCGATCGGTGCCAGCGCCTTGCGCACTTTGTCGTTGCCACGGTTGCGCACCACCAGATAACGCGCTGACTCCGGCAACCACAACAGCAGGACGACCGCGAGGATCAACGGCAGAATGCCGCCCAACAGCAGCAGGCTGTGCCAACCGAACGCCGGAATCAGCTTGGCGGACATGAACCCGCCGCCGGCCATGCCAAGGTTGAAGCCACAGAACATGCTGGTCACCAGCAGGGACTTCTTGCGTTCGGGGGTGTACTCGGCCAGCAGCGTCGTGGCATTGGGCATCCCGGCGCCGAGACCCAGGCCGGTGAGGAAGCGCAGCACCAGCAACTGATCGACGTTGCTGCTGTAGGCCGAGGCCAGGCTGAAGGCGCCGAACACCAGCACTGCGCCCACCAGGACGACTTTTCGCCCGAAGC
Source organism: Pseudomonas sp. IT-P12 (assembly GCF_949767465.1). Taxonomy (NCBI): domain Bacteria; kingdom Pseudomonadati; phylum Pseudomonadota; class Gammaproteobacteria; order Pseudomonadales; family Pseudomonadaceae; genus Pseudomonas; species Pseudomonas sp. IT-P12. The sequence continues at coordinate 1,143,982 of NZ_CATKPY010000021.1, forward strand.
GGTCAGCCAGCGGGCCGGAACCCAGTGCGCCGAAGACCATGCCGATCAACGCTGCACTCATCACCGGGCCGAGGCTCGCACGATCGATGCCCCAGTCCTGGGACAGGGCCGGCGCGATGAAACCCATGGCCGCCGTGTCGAGGCCATCGAGAAAGACAATCAGGAAACACAGGATCACCACCCGCCACTGATAGCGCGAGATGGGTTGAGCATTGATGAAGGACTGCACATCGAGGCAGTTCCCTACAACGGACTGGGGCTGGTTCATTATTTTTATTCCACGCAAGAACGCAGTCGGACAGGAGCCAGCGCAGGCTGGCGCTGCCGCGACATTAGAGATCCGGGTGGAACACCGTCAATTCGATAAACGCAAGTCTGTGCGGTTATCGAACAGCTTAGCCGAACAACCTACGCAAACAGCTGGGCGCTGAGGTTGCGGCTGGCCGCGAGCAGCCCCGGCAGGAAACGCTGTTCCAACTCGCTGCGGCTGACCCGCCCGGCATGGGTGCTGACATTGAGCGCCGCCACCACTTGCCCGGAGGCGTCATACACCGGTACGGCAATCGAACGCAGGCCCTGTTCCAGTTCCTGGTCGACGATGCACCAGCCTTGCTGCCGCACTTGCTGCAGGCATTCGAGCAGCGCCTCGGGGGTATGCAGGGTGCGGCTGGTCTTGGCTTGCAGGTCGGCATGGTCGAGGTATTCGCGCAGCGAGGTATCGTCCAGCGCCGCGAGCAGGATCCTGCCCATGGAGGTGCAATAGGCCGGCAGGCGCCCGCCCACCGAGAGGTCGACGGAAATCAGGCGCTGGGTGGTGGCCGAACGGGCGATGTACAAAATGTCATCGCCTTCCAGCGTGGCCATGTTGCACGCCTCGTGGAGCTGTTCGCTCATGCGGTCCAGGTAAGGTTGCGCCGACACCGCCAGCGGGGTCGAGGACAGGTAGGCATGGCCGAGGGTCAGCACTTTGGGCAACAGCGAGTAGGTGCGCCCGTCGGTGGTGGCGTAGCCGAGCTTGATCAGGGTGTGCAGGCAACGTCGCACCGCAGCGCGGGGAATTTCCGTACGGTGGCTGATCTGGGCGATGGTCAGGTGCCGTTTGCGCTCCTGGAAGGCGTGCACCACGGCCAGGCCACGGGCCAGTGACGTCATGAAGTCCGGATCGCCGGTCAGGGCCTGGATCCGCTTGGCGGGCGACGCGACAATCGGCGGCGCTACTGAAGCGAAGGAGTTGCGCAGTTGATCGTTCATATCAGGTCCTTTTCCCACACGGATCGGCGTCGGCTATTACAAGCGGCTCGGTATCGCTCACACAAGCTACAGACAGTCATGATTGGGCGATTATCGAACCGGCAATCGATAATCGCAAATTCCCGTCCTTTGAAGGCGGCCGCCGTTCTGCCAGGCTTCGTCGTCCCTTACATGCTTTTTATTTGCGCTTGAGCCTTGAGTAAAATACCCCTGTCTAATACCTGAACTTATTCGACTTAATGGCGCCAGAAAGACATCGCTGCCTAATCGACGTAAAAAGTTGCAAGTAATTAAGCCCATCACACATCAAGATCCATTTTTAACTCTTTGCCGATAGTGTTCCGCAAATCGACCGCTATAATGCGAATCAGTGGCGACTGGTTTTTCTGATTGGCCGGTTTCGCCACCGGTAACGCGATGTTCAGTCGTTGTTGCCCGAAGCAGCGCCTGACGCTCATCGCAAAATGCGCAGGCAGTGCGCTCGCTAAACAGGAAACTGATGCTACGTCAGCTGTTTTGCTCTGGTGCCGTGGCCGCCTGCAACATGGAAGTATTGATCGCCGTGTCATGAACGATGCCTTCGCGGGCACTGTTTCTTCGCCGTGTGCGGTCGATACATTGGATGCAGCGCGATTTACCAGAATCCATCTCAACCCATACAGGTAGCACTGTGACGAAAGACGAACTGCGCGCCGAATTAGAGCGCCAGGAACAACGTTACAAGGAAGTTTACGGCGGGGAAGTCACCACTTACGCCGCCCAGCCCGAACCGGAACGCAAACCCTGGCGTAAACGCGCCACCGTTCAGGATCAGGCCTTTACCCAGGAACTGCAGAAGATGGAAAAGGAACTCAGAGCCGAAGAGCCATGAGCCTGTCGGTCTGAATCCTTTCAGGGCCTGCGTCTGCAACCGCTAAAAGCGGATGCACCGATGTTGCCATTCGCGCCCGCTACGAGCGGGCAGCGGTCACCTCATCCATCTGATGAGAAAATGGCTCATGTCTGGCCCCCTTCTCAGATATTTCATACAAGTCTTTACGCGGATCGTGATTGCACGCGGAGCCCTTGTGCCTGGGTGCTTTGCGAAAAAATTCAAGCACTTGCAACCCCCTGAAAAAGCCCCGATCCCGGGGTATTGCTGCAGGATAATTCAATGAAGAATGTTACCGATGAGCAGCTAGTGCATCGATTACCCGTCTTTTCTGGCATAATCGCGCCCCCTTATGACCGGGTCAGAAAACCTTCATGATCGATTTATTCAGCGGACTGGATGCTTGGGTGCTTGTGAGCCTCTTGCTCGCCCTCACCTTTGTCCTCGCGTTCGAGTTCATCAACGGCTTTCATGACACCGCTAACGCGGTTGCCACCGTTATCTACACCAAAGCCATGCCGCCGCATCTGGCCGTGTTCTTTTCCGGTGTATTCAATTTCCTTGGCGTACTGCTGGGCGGTGTCGGCGTGGCGTACGCCATCGTCCACCTGCTGCCGGTAGAGCTGCTGATCAATGTGAACACCGGTCACGGCCTGGCGATGGTGTTCTCGTTGCTGGCTGCGGCCATCGCCTGGAACCTGGGCACCTGGTACTTCGGGATCCCGGCCTCCAGCTCCCATACGCTGATCGGCTCGATCCTCGGCGTTGGCCTGGCCAATGCCCTGATCAATGAAATTCCGCTGGCCGATGGCGTGAACTGGCAGAAAGCCATTGATATCGGGGCCTCCCTGGTGTTCTCGCCCATGGCGGGTTTTGTGATCGCGGCGCTGATATTGCTGGGTCTCAAATGGTGGCGCCCGCTGTCGAAAATGCACAAGACGCCGGAACAGCGCCGCAAAATCGACGACAAGAAGCACCCACCCTTCTGGAATCGTCTTGTGCTGGTGATCTCGGCCATGGCCGTGAGCTTCGTGCACGGCTCCAACGACGGCCAGAAAGGCATCGGCCTGATCATGCTGGTGCTGATCGGTATCGTCCCGGCACAGTTCGTGCTCGACCTGGGCAGCACCACCTACCAGATCGAACGCACCCGCGACGCCACCCTGCACCTGAGCCAGTTCTACAAGCGCAACGGCGACACCCTGGGTGAGTTCCTGGCGCTGGGCAAAAGCGTCGAAGGCGACCTGCCGGAGAAATTCCGCTGCAACCCGCAGCAGACCGAACCGACCATCAGCGCCCTGCTCGACACCCTCAAGGGCGTCGCCGACTACCACTCGCTGCCGTCGGAAAGCCGCATCGAAGTGCGTCGCTACCTGCTTTGCCTGGATGACACGGCCAAGAAGGTCAGCAAGCTGCCGGGCCTGGCCCCTCGTGAAAAGGCTGACCTGGACAAACTGCGCAAGGACCTGACCGCCACCACCGAATACGCACCGTTCTGGGTGATTCTCGCGGTGGCCCTGGCCCTGGGCCTGGGCACCATGGTCGGCTGGAAGCGTGTGGTACTGACCATTGGCGAGAAAATCGGCAAGCAAGGCATGACCTATTCCCAGGGCATGTCGGCACAGATCACCACCGCGAGCCTGATCGGCATGGCCAACATCTTCAGCCTGCCGGTGTCCACCACCCACGTCCTGTCATCGGGCGTGGCCGGCACCATGGTCGCCAACAAGGCCGGCCTGCAGAGCGGCACCGTGAAAACCATCCTGCTGGCCTGGGTCCTGACCCTGCCCGCCACCGTGGCCCTGTCGGCCGGCCTGTTCTGGCTGGCATCGAAGGCGCTGGGTAGCTGATTCATCGTTGCAACGAAAAAGGCGCGTTCCGAGAGGTTCGCGCCTTTTTTATTTGCATCCCGACCACTTGCCGGGGATTGATCCGCTTTTCAACAGGCAAAAAAAAGGGCAACCGAAGTTGCCCAAAATGCCTTGCGTGCTCATTGCCTCCAGAAAGACCTACGGTTTTTTCCGCTTGTGTGCGTCTTTCCAGATAAAGAATCCAAACCCTGCAAAAAACAGAACCATGAGGCTGACAGTCAGCACCCCGGCGAACACCACGTTGTCGAAAAACATGACTGGCCTCCTGCGCTTGCCTTGTTGCGATGGGGCTAAGTTAACCAATCAGGCAGGCGGGGAAATTGACCGGGATCAATATCGTCAGGGTTTGGAGGCAAAGGAGGAGGGAAAGTGATCTACATCAATAAAGAAGGGGGGGATTAACGCTTTTTCGGTTTGTTCTTCGGTTTCTTCTTGGCGGTTTTGCCCAGCGGCATGGCCTGCTCGAAGGCTTGACGCACTTCATTCAGACGTTTTTCATTGAGGTCATGAACGCGCTTGGCACGTTCGGCATTCAGGTCGATCAACTTGTCGTCTTGGCTCATGGCGTTCAGTGCATCGTGTGAATTGAAATTCAACTGCGCAATCGTTCGCAGGGGATTGCGCCAATAATGCAGCCTGGTGCACGCGCTGACCAGCGGTCAAGGCCTCGATCAACTGCGAAAAATAAAAAGAATCGGACGACGTTCATCCAACCGGCTAGATCTGAATATCGACCCACAGCCCCTGGCGCGGCTCGTCATCGATCAGCGGCTTGACCGGCACGGTGTTGTCAGCGTTGAGCTCGACGCCGGGTATCGCCAGGTGCTCTTCGGGATCTTCATCCGCTTCACGGCGACGGCGTTGCTGCTCCTGCTTGCGGCGCTGTTCCTCGCGCAGCTGAAAAGCCGCCTCCTCGGGGTCGCGCTGTTGCAGGTCGATGGTGCTTTCGTTGGAGCTTTCCTGCACCGGTACAACGGGCGGGATATCCGGTCGCTGGCGAATCGGATCGTGCTGTGACGTGACCGGCACGGCACTCAAGGGAAGCATCGGTGGCAGCATGGTTTTTTTGTCTCCTGTCCTCAGGTTTTCGGCTGCGCCGATGACGACTTGAGCCATCGGTCGAAAACTGTGACCTGATTGGCACACACAAGTGCCCTGCCCCCTGTGCATCTCAAGCGTTGAGCCAAGGTCAATCGATGAGTTTTTCCGAGAGTCCTTTGGCCCTCAAGCCCTCATTCCGTTAAGATAGCCCGCTTTTTCAAGGTGGGAGTCAGGCAGCATGGCGCAGCAGTATCAACCGGGGCAACGCTGGATCAGTGACAGCGAAGCCGAGCTGGGTTTAGGCACCGTTCTGGCACAGGACGGCCGCTTGTTGACCGTGCTCTACCCGGCCACTGGCGACACACGCCAGTACGCGCTACGGAATGCGCCCCTGACCCGCGTGCGATTTTCGCCAGGCGACTCCATCACCCACTTCGAAGGCTGGAAGCTGACCGTCCAGGAAGTCGACGACATCGACGGCCTGCTGGTCTATCACGGCCTCAACGCGCAGAACGAAGCGGTTACCCTGCCGGAAACCCAACTGTCGAACTTCATTCAGTTCCGCCTGGCCAGCGACCGTCTGTTTGCCGGGCAGATCGATCCCCTGGCCTGGTTCTCCCTGCGCTACCACACCCTTGAACACACCAGCCGTCAGTTGCAGTCCTCGCTCTGGGGCCTGGGTGGCGTGCGTGCGCAACCGATTGCGCACCAGTTGCACATCGCCCGTGAAGTGGCCGACCGCATCGCACCACGGGTTCTGCTGGCAGACGAAGTCGGCCTGGGCAAGACCATCGAAGCCGGTCTGGTGATCCATCGCCAGCTGCTTTCGGGCCGCGCCAGCCGCGTGCTGATCCTGGTGCCGGAAAACCTGCAGCACCAGTGGCTGGTCGAAATGCGTCGTCGCTTCAACCTGCAAGTCGCGCTGTTCGACGAAGAACGTTTCATCGAAAGCGATGCGACCAACCCGTTCGAAGACACCCAACTGGCGCTGGTGGCGCTGGAGTGGCTGGTGGACGACGAGAAGGCCCAGGACGCGCTGTTCGCGGCCGGCTGGGACCTGCTGGTGGTCGACGAAGCTCACCACCTGGTGTGGCACGAAGACCAGGTCAGCCCGCAATATTCGCTGGTCGAACAGCTGGCCGAAGTCATTCCCGGCGTGCTGCTGCTGACCGCGACCCCGGAACAGCTTGGCCAGGACAGCCACTTCGCCCGTCTGCGCCTGCTCGACCCGAACCGCTTCCATGACCTGCACGCCTTCCGCGCCGAGAGCGAAAACTATCGCCCGGTGGCCGAAGCCGTTCAAGAGCTGCTGGACAAGGGGCGTCTGTCGCCTGCCGCGCACAAGACCATCCATGGTTTCCTCGGCAACGAAGGCGAAGCCTTGCTGACGGCAGTCAACGATGGCGACACCGAAGCCAGCGCCCGCCTGGTTCGTGAACTGCTGGACCGTCATGGCACCGGCCGCGTGCTGTTCCGCAACACCCGCGCCGCCGTGCAGGGTTTCCCGGAGCGCAAGCTGCACCCCTACCCGCTGCCGTCGCCGGACGAATACCTCGAACTCCCGCTGGGCGATCACGCCGAGCTGTACCCCGAAGTCAGTTTCCAGGCCCAGCCGGATGCCAACGACGAAGAGCGCTGGTGGAAATTCGACCCGCGCGTCGAATGGCTGATCGACACGCTGAAGATGCTCAAGCGCACCAAGGTGCTGGTGATCTGCGCCCACGCCGAAACCGCGATGGACCTGGAAGACGCCCTGCGCGTGCGCTCCGGCATCCCGGCCACGGTGTTCCATGAAGGCATGAACATCCTCGAGCGTGACCGCGCCGCCGCCTACTTTGCCGACGAAGAGTTCGGCGCGCAGGTGCTGATCTGCTCGGAAATCGGCAGTGAAGGTCGCAACTTCCAGTTCTCGCACCACCTGGTGCTGTTCGACCTGCCGTCGCACCCGGACCTGCTGGAGCAGCGCATCGGTCGTCTCGACCGGATCGGCCAGAAACACACCATCGAATTGCATGTGCCGTACCTGGAAACCAGCCCGCAGGAGCGCCTGTTCCAGTGGTACCACGAGGCCCTGAACGCGTTTCTCGCGACTTGCCCGACCGGCAACGCCCTGCAGCACCAGTTCGGCCCGCGCCTGTTGCCGCTGCTGGAAAATGCCGATGACGGCGAGTGGCAAGCGCTGATCGACGAAGCCCGCACCGAGCGCGAGCGCCTGGAAGCCGAGCTGCACACTGGCCGCGACCGTTTGCTGGAGCTCAATTCCGGTGGCGCTGGCGAAGGGGAAGCGCTGGTCGAGGCGATTCTCGAACAGGACGATCAGTTCGCCCTGCCGATCTACATGGAAACCCTGTTCGACGCATTCGGCATCGACAGCGAAGACCATTCGGAAAACGCCCTGATCCTCAAGCCGAGCGAGAAAATGCTCGACGCCAGCTTCCCGCTGGGCGACGACGAAGGCGTGACCATCACTTACGACCGCAACCAGGCGCTGTCCCGCGAAGACATGCAGTTCATCACCTGGGAACACCCGATGGTGCAAGGCGGCATGGACCTGGTGCTGTCCGGCTCCATGGGCAACACCGCCGTGGCGCTGATCAAGAACAAGGCGCTGAAACCCGGCACGGTGCTGTTGGAACTGCTGTACGTCAGCGAAGTGGTCGCCCCGCGTTCCCTGCAACTGGGCCGCTACCTGCCGCCGGCCGCCCTGCGCTGCCTGCTCGATACCAATGGCAACGACCTGTCGGCCCGGGTGGCATTCGAAACCCTCAACGATCAGCTGGAAAGCGTGCCGCGTGCCAGCGCCAACAAGTTCATCCAGGCCCAGCGCGACCAGCTGACGCCACGGATCAACGCCGGTGAAGAGAAAATCCTCCCGCGTCACGCCGAGCGTGTGGCCGAGGCAAAACGTCGCCTGGCCGCCGATACCGACGAAGAACTGGCGCGCCTGACCGCGTTGCAGGCGGTCAACCCGACCGTGCGCGACAGCGAACTGGTCGCCCTGCGCACTCAGCGCGAACAAGGCCTGGCCATGCTCGACAAGGCGGCGCTGCGACTGGAAGCGATTCGGGTGCTGGTGGCAGGCTAAACCTCCTGCGCCACCGACCATGGAAAAGGCCCGCAGTGATGCGGGCCTTTTTTGTGTGCTTGAGTTTTCCAGTGCGGCTGATGATGCATCGCGAACCGGCTCGCGCCCACAGGGTTTGCACTATCCCCTGTGGGAGCGAGCCTGCTCGCGATAGCGACTATGCCGTCGCCGCGGAAACCTGAGGCTCGACCACGGCGCCCAACTCCTCCTTCATCCGTTTGGCATCGCGCACAAAACAGCGCGACGCCAGGAACAGGAACACCATGGTCAGGAACAGCGCGACCGGGATCAGGTACATCGCGTCGTGCAGCCCGACGGCCTTGAACGCCTCGGTCATCTGTTCGGCCCCCGCCGCGAGCATGGCCGTCTTCGCAAAGTGATCGGACAGGCCGCCCACCACCACCGGCCCCAGGCCGCCGCCGAGCAGATACAACCCGGCAAAGAACAACGCCATGGCGGTCGCCCGCAGGCGCGGCTCGACCACGTCCTGGATGGCCGTGTAAACGCAGGTGTAGAAGTTGTAGGCAAACAACCAGCCGACACTGAACACCGCCACGAACACGCCGATCTCGATGCGTCCGGCGTGCAACGCCCAGGCGGTGCACAGCGTCGAGATGATCAGGCTGAACGCGGCGAACAGCAGGCGCCCGTTCGCGACCCGCTGGTGGATCTTGTCTGCCACCCATCCCCCCAGGGTCAGGCCGATCAGCCCGGTCACACCGACGATGACGCCGGTGGCGACGGCGGCCTCGTGCAAAGGCATCAGGAAGTAACGCTGCAGCATCGGCACCAGGAAGGAGTTGCACGCATAGGTCGCGAAGTTGAAACACAGCCCGGCCATGACCAGCCACAGGAAGGTCGGCACCGCCAGCACCCGACGGATCGGCCGGTCTACACGCTCCTGGGAAACCTGCACGCTTTCCGCCGCGCCGCGCTTCGGCTCCTTGATGTAGAACATGAACACCGCCAGGATCAGCCCCGGCACGGCGGCGATGAAAAACGGTGCACGCCAGCTGTCGAACGCCTTGACCATCCAGCCGATGGTGAAGAACGCCAGCAACAGGCCCAACGGCAAGCCCAGCATGAAAATGCCCATGGCTCGCGCGCGGCGGTGGGCGGGAAACAGGTCGCCGATCAGCGAGTTGGCGGCCGGCGCGTAACTGGCTTCGCCGATGCCGATGCCCATGCGCACGATCAGGAAGCTCCAGAAACTGCCCACCATGCCGTTGACCGCAGTCAACCCGCTCCACGCGGCCAGGCCCCAGCCCATCAATTTGGCGCGCGAACCGGTGTCGGCCATCCGCCCCAGGGGCAGCCCGGCAATGGCATAGACGATGGTGAACGCCGTGCCGATGATCCCCAGCTGGAAATCGCTGAGGCTCCACTCCATGCGGATCGGCTCGATGATGATGGCCGGGATGGTGCGGTCGAAGAAATTGAACAGGTTCGCAAGGAACAGCAGGAACAGAATGCGCCAGGCATTCGCCGCTTGGGTCGAGTTCTGCATGGGTCCGTCTCTTTTATTGTTATGGGGGCTTCACTGCCGTCGCATCCGAGCCCGGAACCTGCAATCTAGTCAGGCTCGCCCGAGCTGTCTGTCATTATTTGTAAAGCTGATATCAGCCCATGGCGAACACCCGTTGCGCCTCGGCGCTCGAACCCGGAACCTGCCGACACCGGTTGCTTTTCATGTGCCCCGACAGGCGTGAAAAAATACCGCCCGCGCCCCCTTCCCAAGCCCGTTGCGAAGCCTAGAATGGTGGCGTCGCCTTCTCTGACGCTGCCCTATCCCTCCTTTGATGATCGCCCATGTCCGAAGCCAGTCCGTGTCTGCATTGCGGTGCCTGCTGTTCTCATTTTCGCGTCTCGTTTTTCTGGGGAGAATGCACCTCTGCCGGCGGAACAGTGCCCGACGATCTCGTCGCGCCGATCAGCCCCAGCCGGGTCGCCATGCTCGGCACGGACTGCAAGCCCACCCGCTGTACCGCTCTGGTCGGGACCGTGGGCAGCACCGTTCAATGTTCGATTTATGACCAGCGCTCCAGCACCTGTCGGGAATTCGAAGCCTCGTGGGCCAATGGCGAGGCGAACGTGGATTGCGACGCCGCCAGGGCAGCGTTCGGCCTGCCCCCTCTGCAACCCGGGTTCGAGACCTTCGAAGCCGTCTGAGCGTTAGCACAAAACGCTATCGAGTCCATACCAAAATCATTGGTACCACCGTGCCACTACGGCTGGCGCTGATTGCATGAGTTCTATACTCCAATGCATTCGCCGGCGTGCATGACGCGGGCAAGGACCGGATGGGGCGTGCTATGGAATGGCTGGGCTTGCATTTTGTCACTGAGCTGACCGCGGACGGCCAGGTCGTTCTCAACTGCACGCATGATCCTTTCCTGGTGCTGCTGGCCTATCTGGTGGCCTGCGTCGGTGGCTTCGCCACGCTGGATATTTCCGAACGCATTGGCCATTCGGAAAAGCCCGCCTCCCAAAGGCTCTGGCGTTGGGTCGGTGCCGGCTGCCTGGCGGGCGGTATCTGGGCCATGCACTTCATCGGCATGCTGGCGTTCCAGGCGCCGGTGCAGATTCGCTACGAATTGCCCGTCACCCTGGCCTCGCTGCTGATCGCCCTCTTCGCCTCATGGCTGGCGATGCATACCCTCAGCCATCCTCGCCTGACGATCCGACAATACGTGCAGGCCTCGATCTGCATCGGCATGGGCATCGCCACCATGCATTACGTGGGCATGTCAGCCATGCGTTCGAACGCGGTGGCGTATTACCAACCTGTCCTTTTCGGTCTGTCCATCGCGATCGCCATCGGTGCAAGCCTGGCGGCGTTGTTGCTCTCCAGTCGCCTGCGCGAAGGCTCTGGTCGGCTGCATCAACTGATCAAACTCAGCGCCAGCCTGGTCCTCGGCGCAGGCATCATCAGCATGCACTTCACCGGCATGGCCGCCTTCACGCTGGTGCTCCCGGCCGGCAGCCCGCTGACCTTGCCCGGCGACAGCAGCCACCAGCAATTGGCACTGACGGTGGCCGTCATAACCCTCCTGATCATCGGCAGCAGCATCAGCGCGGCACTGGCGGACAAGAAACTGCAGCACAAGGAACGCGACCTGCAAAGGGTCAACATGCTGCTTGGCCAGTTGGACGAAGCACGACTGTCGCTGCAACATGCGGCGAACTATGACGCCCTGACCGGCCTGATCAACCGCCGTGGCTTCAACCAGGTGTTCGCCGAGAAGCTGCAGCAGAAAACCACGGAAGGCGGCATGCTGGCGGTGATGTTCCTGGACCTGGACCACTTCAAACGCATCAATGACAGCCTCGGGCACGACGCCGGCGATGAGTTGCTCACCGTCATGGCCCGGCACATCAGGGGGTCGGTCCGCAGCCAGGAAGATGTGGTGGCGCGCTTTGGCGGCGATGAGTTCTGCCTGCTCATCAGCCTGCGTGATCGCGAGGAGGCGCGGCTCATGGCCCAGCGCATCATGCTGAAAATGAAGGAACCGATCGAGCTGGCCGGGCGCCGCATGGTCATGACCACCAGCATCGGTATCAGCCTGTTCCCCGAGGACGGCACGACCTGTGAAGAACTGTTGAAACACGCCGACCTCGCGCTCTATCAATCCAAGGGCGGCGGTCGTAACGGGCTGAACTTCTTCAACCCGAGCCTCAAAACCCGGGCCTCCCTGGACTTGCAAATTGAAGAAGAACTGCGCCATGCCCTGCGCGAGAACACCGGACTGGTGCTGCACTACCAACCGATCTATGACCTGAAAAGCCACCAGGTCACCAAGCTCGAAGCGCTCGTGCGCTGGCAACATCCCATCCACGGCCTGCTGACACCCGATCGCTTCATTGCCATCGCCGAAGCCAACGGCCTGATCGCCGAACTGGATCAATGGGTTCTGCGAAAAGCCTGCGAAGACCTCGCCGAGCTGTCGCGCCAGGGCGCAGAAACATTGCACGTCGCGGTCAACTGCTCACCGCTGAACCTGGCGCGTGAGGACCTGGCCAACGACATCGAACAGGCGCTGCGTGTGGCCGGGGTCGCCCCGCAGCGACTGGAACTGGAAGTCACCGAGAACGCGCTGATGGACAACATTGCCGAATCCCTGGTGCTGCTGCGCCAGATTCGCGCCCTCGGCGTTTCGCTGTCGATCGACGACTTCGGCACGGGCTATTCCTCCCTGGCCTACCTGAGGCGCCTGCCGCTGAACACGCTGAAGATCGACCGCTCGTTCATCCAGGACATCCCCAAGGCCAGCCAGGACATGGAAATCGTGCAGGCGATCATCATCATGGCCCACACGCTGCACTTGCAGGTGGTCACCGAAGGCGTGGAGACCCCCGAGCAATATGCATTCCTGGAGCGCAACGGTTGCGACATGGTGCAGGGTTACCTGCTCAGCCGTCCGGTGCCCCTGACGGAACTGCGCACGGTGCTGGACGACATCCACCAGCGCCAACACACGTACGCCTTCAGCTCCCTGACCCTGGCTCACGGTACAACTGCACTAACGTCGACGGATCCTTTTCCAAAAAGCCCTGGCCCCCATGCAGGCGCATCAGTTGTGCGGCCAATCCGCTGATCGGCGTGGCCGAGCCCTGCTCGCGGGAAAACTTCACCGCCGTGTCCAGGTCCTTGAGCAGCGTGCGCACGTGCCACTTCACCGGTTCGAAACGGCTGTCGGCCATTTGCGGCGCCAGGATCTGCAACGGCTTCGAATCGGCGAATCCGCCGGCCAGCGCCTCGGCGATCAGACCCGCGTGGACGCCGGAGCGCTCGGCCAGCGCCACCACCTCGGCGATGACCAGCGCGTTACAGGCAACGATCATCTGATTGCAGGCCTTGGTCACCTGCCCCGCCCCGACCGCCCCCATGTGGGTGACCCGCTGGCCGAGACTGAGCAGCACCGGCCTGACACGCTCAAGGTCCGCCGCCGTGCCGCCAACCATGATGGCCAGGCTGCCAGCTTCGGCACCGACCACGCCGCCGGACACCGGCGCGTCCAGCCAGCTCATGCCGGCCTGGCTGGCCAACTGCGCCGACATTTCCCGGGTGGCGGCAGGTTCCAGGCTGGAAAAATCCACCAGCAACTGACCACTTTTCCCACCCTCGGCGATACCACCCGGCCCAAACACCACTTCGCGAACCACGGCAGTGTCCGCCAGGCATAACATCACCACATCGGCGTGCTGGCACAGTTCGGCCGGTGTGGCAACGTGTCGCGCGCCCGCTTCAACCAGCGGGGTGCACTTGGCCGGATTGCGGTTCCACACGGCCAGCGTATACCCCGCAGCCAGCAGGCGCCGGCACATCGGCAGGCCCATCAGGCCAATCCCGGCGAAACCCAACGATGGTAGGGTTGACATCATTTAGCCTTCTTTTCGATTAAAGATCGCCGAATATTGGCCGATCCATCATGACTAGGAAAGGATTCCCCCGAGCGATGCTCAGGCCAACCCCCTGATGCTTGGGCCCATTACGCGCCGAACGAAGACGCGAGAACCCAACCGTGACGGTCCGGCGCACCCCGCCGCCCAACCGACCAGCCCAGGTACATGGCGCACAATGACTTCCAAAAACAACCCGGCCCCCGCCATATCCGATCTGACGCCCAGCCCCGCAGCGAACAGCCCTGCTCCGTCGAAGCCATTGACGCCGTCGCGCCCGCTGGCGAGCCAGCAATACCTGTATTTCACCGAGACCAACACCGACCGCATCCTCGACAACCTCGACGGCCTGCGCGACCTGGTGTTCCCGCGCCCACCGCACCTGGAAGGCGACAGCGAACAGTACAGCGCCCAGGAATTCCCGTCGGTGTGCCTGATCGGCCTCGGACGCTGCGGTTCGAACATCGCACTGGATGTCGCGGAGCTGGTGTACAACGCCCGCAAGTTCTACCTCAACGAATTCAACAACGAAGATCGCGTATCGTCGGATAAACGCCTCGCCGACAAAGGCTACAGCCCGGCACAGTGGATCCGTTCCAGCCTGCGCCTGATCCCGAACAAGGCCACCAAGCCGGTGTTCCTGGTCGAGCCGCTGGTCATGCTCGGCGACCTCGACAAGGACATCGCCGGTCGCATCCGCTTCTCGCGCAAGGGCGAAAAGAGCGGCTTCCTGCGCGACTACAGCAAAATGAAGATCATGGACCTGTCGGAAGTCCACGCCGGTGGCGCCGGTAACGCGCCGATCCTCGGCCAGTACCTGGCCAAGATCATCCTGAACAAGGACACCCAGCGCTTCTCCAGCCCCGACTGGAAAATGATCCACTCGTACCTGATCGACAGCTGCGGGATCAAGGCCAACCAGTCGCGCCTGTACTTCTCGATCTTCAGTGCCGGTGGCGGTACCGGTTCGGGCATGGCTTCGGAGTTCGGCCTGGCCCAACAGCATTCGTACATGAACAAAACGTTCGACACCAAGCCGATGGACGAACACGACGGCAAGAGCGGTCATTCGTTCGTGTTCGAACCGATTTTCACCAGCGGCATCTGCGTGCTGCCGAACATCTCCGATCACCGCAGCGAAATGTCCGAAGCCCTGCACATCAACGCCGGTCGCCTGCTGTGTAAGTACCTGTCTGAAGAGTGGGACTTCTCCTACAACTTCGCCAACGAAGACAGCAGCGAAGCCAGCGTCATGGGCCGTATCCGCCCCTGGAACGCGATGATGCTGATCTCCAACGACATCATGCGCTACGCCGAAGAAAACGATGATGGCAACATTCAGAACATCGACGTCAACGCGATGGAGAAGCATGCCAACCAGTACATCTCGCAACAGATCTTCAACATCCTGACGGCGCAGGCGGTCACCACCGACTACGACCAGAACTACTTCCGTCGCGCCGGCATCGACATCGGCGAAACCATTCGCCTGGACGCCAACGACCTGTTCATGAGCCTGGCCGGCCCGGTCGCCATCGCCTACGCCGAATCCGTGGTACCGGAAACCCCGCCGCCGAGCAGCGACAAGTTCAAAGTGTTCGAGAAAGAGCCGCAACGCCTGAACATCGACGACCTGTTCTTCCGCTCCATCGACCTGCCGCATTTCAACAAGGTGACCCAGGCCATCGAAGGCATCAGCTTGCTGCCGATCGAATCCAAGCGTTACCGCGCCTCGCTGGAGCAATACAAGAATTCCGGCTACGACGCGGCGGCGCTGCACGACCTGCACTTCTTCAAGAACTGCTCGTCGGTGGTGTCGATCGTCTCCCTGCCGAAAGACTACAAGCTGTCCTACATGGACCTGAACCGGTTGAAGACCCACCTCAACAGCCTGTTCCCGAACACCACGCTCAAACGCTATGCGCTGGTGATCGGCGCCTCGGCCAACCTGTCGCTGACCACGTTGATCGCCAAGAGCCCTTGCCTGTCGGATGACTTCCTGACGCTGATCGTCGCATTCATCAAGCGCTGCTTCGCGAAGAACCCGTACCGCTTCGACGAAACGCTGGACAACTCGATCCTGGACTTCATCATCCAGGAGGAATTCAACGAAGAGTTGATTGACGACTTGCTCAACGAGTTCGAGAACCCGGCGAAAATCCTCGACACCAACTGGTATGCGATCAAGCCGATGTACGAGAAGAAGTACCGCGAACTGATCAACGACAAGGAGAAGTTCGTCTCGATCAATGACATTCGCCTGTCGCGCGATTGTGTGAAGAAAGCGATCAAGTACCTGCGCGAGATCTACCGTCACCGCATCGGCAAGACCAAGGTGATATCGCTGAACAACCACACGGGCAAGACTTACTCGGTCTGATAGTGACCGAGGCGACCCCATCGCGAGCAGGCTCGCTCCCACAGGTGGACAGTGAGCCCCTGCGGGAGCGAGCCTGCTCGCGATGGGCCCTGAAAGCGGCGCAAATCCACATCTGGAAACAATTAAACAAGCCTCAACCAGCGCCCTCAACTGTGCCCGTTACGTTTACGTCACCGTGAAGCTGTAGCCTTTCTCTACGGCAACATGCCATCACGCTACTCGGCTACACACTTTCCCACGAAAATCTGACGCACCAATCAAGTGCGCAACTTCATTCAGTCGCCCTTTCCTGGATCATAATCCAGGGCGAAACCACCACTGCCCAAAGCGTTGGATCACGTTCGAAAAGATCCAGCGCCCGCGTTTCAGACAGTTTGGCGACCTCATCGGCGGCCAGCCAGGCAGCCACTTTCTCCCCATCGTCGGTCGCCACGGCCTCTGCCGCCGCGATCAAATCCAGGCCCGGATCGACCCACAATAGGGCACCCTTGGCGAAGAAGGGCTCCAGCTCTTTCCACGAAATAGATGCGGTTTCACCAAGCAGCTTGGCATAGAGGGTGCTAGGTTCTTCAGTCATGGGTCCTGTCCGGAAAAGAAATCGACGTGGATGATAACGTCGGTGGTCTGGCAGAAAAACCCGGAAGCAATTGCATCACCGATTGAAAACTGCAGGAGCGCCAAGGATTGCTGGATTGTTCAGCTGGAACCCCGCCGCAATTCTGTCTTTTTCTTTCACAAAAGCGACACCCCTTGATTTTGCCCCCCGGCGCCAGCTTCCCAGGCTGACAATCGGCGCTCTACACTGTACCGGTACAGTTGCCGAGGGCATTTTCCGGAGGATGTCGTAGATATCTGACCCGGTTCTGCTGCTACGGCGCCAGGACTATAAAAATTACAACAGTAAGAGTGGAGCACTATGACAAAGGCTACTAAGCAGATTTCCAAACTGTTTGCCGCTATGGTTCTGGCCGGGGTTGCCAGCCATTCGTTCGCAGCTGACACCATCAAGATCGGTATCGCCGGCCCTAAAACCGGTGCTGTAGCCCAATACGGCGACATGCAGTTCAGTGGCGCCAAAATGGCCATCGAGCAAATCAACGCCAAGGGCGGCGTGGACGGCAAGAAACTCGAAGCCGTTGAATACGACGACGCCTGTGATCCGAAGCAAGCCGTGGCGGTAGCGAACAAGGTCGTCAACGACGGCGTCAAGTTCGTGGTCGGTCACCTGTGCTCCAGCTCCACTCAACCGGCTTCGGACATCTACGAAGACGAAGGCGTGATCATGATCACCCCGGCTGCCACCAGCCCGGACATCACCAGCCGTGGCTACAAAATGGTGTTCCGCACCATCGGCCTGGACAGCGCCCAGGGCCCTGCCGCCGGTAACTACATTGCCGATCACGTGAAACCGAAAATCGTTGCTGTGCTGCACGACAAACAGCAATACGGCGAAGGCATCGCCTCGGCCGTGAAGAAAACCCTGGAAGGCAAGAACGTCAAGGTTGCCGTGTTCGAAGGCATCAACGCCGGCGACAAGGACTTCTCCTCGATCATCGCCAAGCTCAAGCAAGCCAACGTCGACTTCGTCTACTACGGCGGCTACCACCCTGAGCTGGGCCTGATCCTGCGCCAGGCCCAGGAAAAAGGCCTGAAAGCCAAGTTCATGGGTCCGGAAGGCGTGGGTAACGACTCCATCTCGCAAATCGCCCAGGGTGCTTCCGAAGGCCTGCTGGTCACCCTGCCGAAGTCGTTCGACCAGGACCCGGCCAACGTTGCCCTGGCTGACGCCTTCAAAGCGAAGAAAGAAGACCCGAGCGGTCCGTTCGTGTTCCCGTCGTACTCGGCTGTGACCGTGATCGCTGATGCCATCACCTCCGCCAAGAGCGAAGACCCTGCCAAGGTGGCTGCCGCCATCCACGCAGGCACTTTCAAAACCCCGACCGGCGACCTGAGCTTCGATGCCAAGGGCGACCTGAAAGACTTCAAATTCGTGGTTTACGAGTGGCACTTCGGCAAACCTAAAACCGAAGCTTCGCCTCAGTAAGGCTTTGCCTGACTGACTGCCAACAAAGCCCACGGCGTGCCGTGGGCTTTGTTTTACGAATGTACCTGGGCCGTACTGGCGTGATCCGCCAGTCTCCCCACCTGAAAATCTCAAAACCGTCATCAGCGGTTCGCTGGCAAAACCCGGATTCGAAGTGGATGCAGATCCACGGGGCTCGGGCGGGAAAATGACTCCACCAGTGAAATGCGTATCAGGTTTTTAGGAGCGCTGTAATGCCTGACATCTATCACTTTTTCCAACAGCTGGTTAATGGCATGACCATTGGCAGCACGTATGCCCTGATCGCCATCGGCTATACGATGGTTTACGGCATCATTGGAATGATCAACTTCGCCCACGGCGAGGTGTACATGATCGGTTCCTACGTGGCGTTCATCGCCATTGCCGGGCTGGCCATGATGGGACTCGACAGTGTTCCGCTGTTGATGACCGCCGCTTTCCTCGCGACCATTGTCGTGACCAGTGCCTACGGCTACAGCATCGAACGGATCGCCTACCGCCCCTTGCGTGGCAGCAACCGTCTGATCCCGCTGATTTCCGCCATCGGCATGTCGATCTTCCTGCAGAACACCGTTCTGCTGGCGCAAGACTCCAAGGACAAATCCATTCCCAACCTGATTCCGGGCAACTTTGCTTTTGGGCCAGGTGGCGCACATGAAGTGCTGATTTCCTACATGCAAATCGTGGTGTTCGTGGTGACGCTGATCGCCATGCTCGGCCTGACGCTGTTCATCTCCCGCTCTCGCCTGGGCCGCGCCTGCCGCGCCTGCGCCGAAGACATCAAGATGGCCAACCTGCTGGGCATCAACACCAACAACATCATCGCCCTGACCTTCGTCATCGGCGCCGCACTGGCGGCCATCGCGGCCGTGCTGCTGAGCATGCAATACGGCGTGATCAACCCGAACGCCGGTTTCCTGGTCGGCCTCAAGGCCTTCACCGCCGCCGTACTGGGCGGAATCGGCAGCATCCCCGGCGCCATGCTCGGCGGGCTGGTGCTCGGCGTTGCGGAAGCCTTCGGTGCCGATATCTTCGGCGACCAGTACAAGGACGTCGTGGCGTTCGGTCTATTGGTCCTGGTGTTGTTGTTCCGGCCAACCGGCCTGCTGGGTCGTCCGGAGGTTGAGAAAGTATGACTAGGAATCTTAAACAGGCGTTGTTCAGCGCCTTGCTGGTGTGGGCGGTTGCCTACCCGGTACTGGGCCTGAAACTGTCCATCGTCGGTATCAAGCTCGAAGTTCACGGCACCAGCACCACCACGCTGGCCATCATCGCGGTGTGCTCGGTCCTGATGTTCCTGCGGGTGCTGTTCGATCAGCAGATCAGCTCGGCCTGGCGCTCCTCGCCCGGCATGCCGTTGATCCCGGCCAAGACCAGCCACTTCCTGACCCTGCCGAGCACTCAGCGCTGGATCATCATTGCGTTGATCATCGGCGCCCTGATCTGGCCGTTCTTCGGCTCCCGCGGTGCGGTGGACATCGCCACCCTGGTGTTGATCTACGTCATGCTCGGCCTCGGCCTGAACATCGTGGTCGGCCTGGCCGGCCTGCTCGACCTCGGCTACGTCGGTTTCTACGCCGTCGGCGCCTACAGCTATGCGCTGCTCTCCCACTACCTGGGCCTGAGCTTCTGGGTCTGCCTGCCGATCGCCGGCCTGATGGCCGCCACCTTCGGCTTCCTGCTGGGCTTCCCGGTCCTGCGCCTGCGCGGTGACTACCTGGCCATCGTGACCCTGGGCTTCGGTGAAATCATCCGCCTGTTCCTGCGTAACCTGACCGACATCACCGGTGGCCCGAACGGCATCAGCAACATCGAGAAACCGACGTTCTTCGGCCTGACCTTCGAACGTAAAGCCGCCGAAGGCATGCAGACCTTCCACGAGTACTTCGGCCTGGAATACAACTCGATCAACAAGGTGATTTTCCTTTACCTGGTTGCGCTGTTGCTGGCCCTCGCCGCGCTGTTCATCATCAACCGCCTGCTGCGCATGCCGATCGGCCGTGCGTGGGAAGCCCTGCGTGAAGATGAAATTGCCTGCCGTGCGCTGGGTCTCAATCCTACGGTCATCAAGCTCTCGGCCTTCACCCTCGGTGCCAGCTTCGCCGGTTTCGCCGGCAGCTTCTTCGCCGCCCGCCAGGGCCTGGTGACACCGGAGTCGTTCACCTTCATCGAGTCGGCGATCATCCTCGCCATCGTCGTGCTGGGTGGCATGGGCTCGCAGCTGGGCGTGATCCTGGCGGCCGTGGTGATGATCCTGTTGCCTGAAATGATGCGTGAGTTCAGTGAGTACCGCATGTTGATGTTCGGCGCCCTGATGGTGCTGATGATGATCTGGCGACCTCAAGGTCTGCTGCCCATGCAACGTCCTCACATGGAGCTGCGCAAATGAGCCGCGAGATCCTTAAAGTTGAAAATCTGAGCATGCGCTTCGGCGGCCTGCTCGCGGTCAACGGCGTGGCCCTGACCGTGAAAGAGAAACAGGTGGTTGCCCTGATCGGCCCCAATGGGGCCGGCAAGACCACGGTGTTCAACTGCCTGACCGGTTTCTACAAGCCGAGCGGCGGCAGCATCCTGCTGGACGGCGAGCCGATCGAGGGCCTGCCCGGCCACAAGATTGCGCTCAAGGGCGTGGTGCGCACCTTCCAGAACGTGCGCTTGTTCAAGGACATGACGGCGGTCGAGAACCTGTTGATCGCGCAACACCGTCACCTGAACACCAACTTCCTGTCCGGTTTGTTCAAGACCCCGGGGTTCCGCAAGAGCGAGCGCGAGGCGATGGAATTCGCCGAGTACTGGCTGGACAAGGTCAACCTCACGGAGTTTGCCAACCGTCCGGCCGGCACATTGGCCTACGGTCAGCAACGTCGCCTGGAAATCGCCCGCTGCATGATGACCCGCCCACGGATCCTCATGCTCGACGAACCGGCCGCCGGCCTGAACCCGAAGGAAACCGAAGATCTGAAGGCGCTGATCAGCGTGTTGCGTGAAGAACACGACGTGACCGTGCTGCTGATCGAGCACGACATGAAACTGGTCATGAGCATTTCCGACCACATCGTCGTGATCAACCAGGGCACCCCCCTGGCCGATGGCACGCCGGAACAGATCCGCGACAATCCTGAAGTGATCAAAGCCTACCTGGGGGAAGCGTAAATGCTGCAGTTCGAAAACGTTTCCACTTTCTACGGCAAGATCCAGGCCCTGCACAGCGTCAACGTCGAAGTCCGCCAGGGCGAGATCGTGACCCTGATCGGTGCCAACGGCGCCGGCAAGTCGACCCTGCTGATGACCCTCTGCGGTTCGCCGCAGGCCCACAGCGGCAGCATCCGCTACCTGGGTGAGGAGCTCGTCGGCCAGAGTTCGTCGCAGATCATGCGCAAGAGCATCGCCGTGGTGCCGGAAGGTCGTCGGGTGTTTGCCCGTCTGACCGTGGAAGAAAACCTCTCGATGGGCGGCTTCTTCACCGAAAAGGGTGATTATCAGGAACAGATGGACAAGGTTCTGGGACTTTTCCCACGCCTGAAAGAACGCTTCACGCAGCGCGGCGGCACCATGTCCGGCGGCGAACAGCAAATGCTTGCCATCGGTCGTGCACTGATGAGCAAACCCAAGCTGTTGCTGCTCGACGAGCCCTCGCTGGGCCTGGCCCCGATCATCATCCAGCAGATCTTCGATATCATCGAGCAGCTGCGCAAGGATGGCGTGACGGTGTTCCTGGTCGAGCAGAACGCCAACCAGGCGCTGAAGATCGCTGACCGCGCCTATGTTCTGGAGAACGGCCGGGTGGTGATGCAAGGCACCGGTGAAGCGCTGCTGACCGACCCGAAAGTGCGCGAAGCGTACCTGGGCGGCTAAGTGGCTGCAGAACCAGAAAAGACGGCCTTCGGGCCGTTTTTTTATGCCCCCCGATTGTGGGAGCGAGCCTGCTCGCGATGGCCTCAGATCCTTCAACACGATCGTTGAAGGTCAAACCGCAATCGCGAGCAGGCTCGCTCCCACCGGGGCCGGGGTGATGCTTCAAAGGCGATCCAGTGCCTCGCCACTGCGCTTGAACCAGCCCATCAGATAATCCGCCAGCACCTGCGTACGCTTGGGCAAGCCACCCTGGTAGGGGTGCACCAGGTACATCGGCATGCGTCGGGTCTGGAAGTCGCGCAGGAGCCAGCGCAATCGACCGTCAGCCAATTCCGCCTGCAACAGGTAGGACGGCAGGCGCGCAATGCCGGCGCCCGCCAGTGCGGCTTTTTTCAGCAGGCTGTAATGATTGCTGGCGAACGGCCCCGAGACACGCACCCGCAACAGCTCGTGTTGCTGGTGATAGAGCCATTCCTCGCGCCCGCTGTAGTGGCTGTTGAGCAGGCACTGGTGCTCCGCCAGGGCCTGTGGCGCCAGGGGTTCGCCGTGTTGCGCGAGATAGGCCGGGCTGGCGCAGGTCAGTTCGTGCCAGGCCAGCAGCGGGCGCGCCACCAGACGCTCGTCATTGCCCACTTCGGAACGCACCGCCAGGTCGAAACCTTCCCGCGACAGGTCCCGGTAGTCGTTGCTGAGGTCGAGTTCGATCTGCACTTGCGGGTACTGCTGGGAAAACTCCAGCAACAAGCCATCGAAGAAGGTTTCTCCCAGGGACACCGGAACGGTCATGCGCACCGGTCCGACCATGTCGTCCTTCAGGCGGGCCAATGCCTGACGCGCCCTTTCCACCTGCACCACCAGCGCCTGCGCTTGCGGCAACAGCGCCGCCCCGGCTGCCGTCAGGCTCAGCCGACGCGTGGTGCGCTGCAACAGGACCACGGAAAACCGCGTCTCCAGCAAGCTGATGCGCTTGGACAACTGGCCTTTGCTGCACCCCAGTCGCTGCGCCGCCAGGGTAAAGCTGCCGGCTTCGATCAACACGGCAAACGCCGCCAGATCATCCATCTCGCTCATGGATTGTTTCCAATAGAAAACCAAAGGTTGCCTATTAGCGCGCTTATCCACGGAAAAAACCACTCTAGACTGAAACCACTTTCAACCCACACGAGGATCCACCCCATGAAAATTCTTCTGATCGGCGCAGCCGGTACGATCGGTTCGGCCATCGACAAAGCGCTGTCCGAGCGTCACGAGATCATCCGCATCGGTCGCAACAGCGGTGATTTGCAGGTGGATATCAGCGACAGCGCCTCGATTCGCCGCCTCTTCGAAAAGACCGGGACATTCGATGCGCTGATCTGCGCCGCCGGCAACGTGACCTTCGCCCCGCTCGACGAAATGAGCGCAGACAGTTTTGCCCTGGGCCTCAAGGACAAACTCATGGGCCAGGTCAACCTGCTGCTGATCGGCCGCGAATTCGCCAACGACGGTGCCTCGTTCACCTTCACCACCGGCGTGCTCAGTCACGACCCGATCCGCAGCGGCGCGTCGGCGGCGCTGGTCAACGGCGCCCTCGACAGTTTCGTGCGGGCTGCCGCGATCGAACTGCCGCGCGGCCTGCGCGTGAACTCGGTCAGCCCTAACGTGCTGCTCGAGGCCATGGGCAAATATGCACCGTACTTCCGCGGCTTCAAGCCGGTTCCCGCAGCCGATGTGGCACTGGCCTACGCCAAGAGCGTGGAAGGCCTGCAAACAGGTCAGACCTTTCATGTGGGCTGAGCCCTTGTGATGAACGGTCAGGCTGAGTAACGTGGCGGCACTTGTCTGGAGAGCCAAAGATGCGTGTTGCCCGTTCCTTAGTCCTCGTTGCCCTGCTTCCGCTGTTCGCCGCCTGCCAGTTACTGGAAAGCCCCCGTGAAAGTGCCTCTCACGTGGGTCAGAGCCGAATGCAGGGTCAACTGATGGCAGCCGATGGCAAACTGGTGTTCCAGCCGTGCAATGAGCAGCGCAACCTGGTGGTCAACGACATCGGCGGCACCAGTGTCCTGCAGGAGGCCGCGACCCTGGCCGACGCGCAGGGCAAGCTGTTCGCCGATGTTCGCGGGCGCGTCGTTGCCAGCGGCGGCGAGGACCGGCTGGACCTGGCGCAGTTGTACCGCGTCGAGCGCTCGGGCACCGCGTGCGACGATCCGAACTTCAAGTTGCTGATCCTGCGTGCCGCCGGCCATGGTCCGGACTGGAACGTCAGGGTCAGCGGCAAGGGCATGGTCATCGACCGGGCGGGGCAACCGCCGCTGGCCGTTCCCTACGTTGAGGAGCAACTGGGCGACGGGCGCTTCAACCTCAGCACCGAAGCCAATAACCAGCACATCGAACTGTGGGTCGCGCCGCAGCGTTGCGTCGACAGCAGCACCGGCAGCATTGCGCACATGAGCGCCGAGTTGCGTGTCGATGGCCAGGTCCAACGGGGCTGCGGGTATTTCGGCGGTTCGCGCAACGACTGATCGTTTAAGCCTCACGGGAATCGTCCTTTGAGGCTTATAATCGCGGCCTTCAAACGCCCTGGCGCAGTTGAGCGCCCCGCGAACCGGATCCCGCCATGTTACGAATCACCGAACTCAAGCTGCCGATCGACCATCCCGATGAAGACCTGCGCCGCGCCATTGTGCAACGCCTGGGCATCGCCAGTGATGACCTGCTCGACTTCACCTTGTTCAAGCGCAGCTACGATGCGCGCAAGAAATCCTCCGAACTGTGCTTCATCTACACCATCGACCTCACCGCCAGGGATGAGGCGGCCCTGCTGCACAAGTTCGCCGACGACCGTAACGTCAACGTGGCACCGGATGTCAGCTACAAAATGGTCGGCCAGGCGCCGGCCGGCCTAGAGCAACGCCCGGTCGTGGTCGGGTTCGGCCCCTGCGGCATTTTCGCCGGCCTGTTGCTGGCGCAGATGGGCTTCAAGCCGATCATCCTCGAGCGCGGCCCCGATGTCCGCCAGCGCACCAAGGACACCTGGGGGCTGTGGCGCAAAAGCGTCCTCAACCCTGAGTCCAACGTGCAGTTCGGTGAAGGGGGTGCCGGCACCTTCTCCGACGGCAAGCTCTACAGCCAGATCAAAGACCCGAAATTCATCGGCCGCAAAGTCCTGCACGAGTTCGTCAAGGCCGGCGCGCCGGAAGAAATCCTCTACGTCAGCAAGCCGCACATCGGCACCTTCCGCCTGACGGGCGTCGTGGAAAACATGCGCGAGCAGATCCGCGCCCTGGGCGGTGAGGTGCGCTTCCAGCAGCGCGTCACCGACGTGTTGATCGAAGACGGTCAACTGGTCGGCGTCGAGCTCCACGGCGGCGAACAGATCCACTCCAGACACGTGATCCTGGCCCTCGGCCACAGCGCCCGCGACACCTTCCGCATGCTCCACGGCCGTGGCGTGTTCATGGAAGCCAAGCCGTTCTCCGTGGGCTTCCGCATCGAGCACCCGCAGTCGCTGATCGACCGCGCGCGCCTGGGCAAATACGCCGGCCACCCGAAACTTGGGGCCGCCGATTACAAACTGGTGCACCACGCCAAGAATGGCCGCTCGGTCTACAGCTTCTGCATGTGCCCGGGTGGCACCGTGGTTGCCGCGACGTCCGAGCCCAATCGCGTCGTGACCAACGGCATGAGCCAGTACTCGCGTAACGAGCGCAACGCCAACTCCGGCATCGTGGTCGGCATCACCCCGGAAGTCGATTACCCGGGCGGCCCGCTGGCGGGCATCGAATTGCAGGAACGCCTGGAATCCCACGCCTATGTCCTGGGTGGCAGCAACTACGAGGCACCGGCGCAACTGGTGGGCGATTTCATCGCCGGCAAACCGTCCACCGAGCTGGGCAGTGTCGAGCCTTCCTACAAACCCGGCGTGGCACTGGGTGACCTGGCCCTGGCCTTGCCGGCGTTCGCCATCGAAGCCATTCGCGAAGCCTTGCCGGCGTTCGAAAAGCAGATCCGTGGTTACTCGCTGCATGATGCGGTGTTGACGGGCATCGAAACCCGCACGTCGTCGCCTTTGCGCATCACCCGCGATGAGTCGATGCAGAGCCTGAACGTGAAGGGTCTGTTCCCGGCGGGTGAAGGCGCAGGTTATGCCGGCGGGATTCTGTCGGCGGGTGTCGATGGCATTCGCATTGCCGAAGCCGTGGCGCGGGACATCCTCGGCCTGCCAGCCTGACCCGATTCAAATGTGGGAGCGGGCTTGCTCGCGAATGCGGTAGATTAGCCAACATCTCTGTTGAGTGTTAAACCCCTTCGCGAGCAAGCCCGCTCCCACACTTGATAGTGTGTGTGTCAGATGTTGGCGCGCAGCACTGTGTCCGGCAGTGGCTCACCTCGTTCGACCGTGGCAGCCACTTCAGCCATCAACCCGCTCAATTCATACCCTTGGGCCTTGAGCCAGGCTTGATCGTAGTAGCTGGTCTCGTAACGCTCGCCGCCATCACACAGAATCGCCACGATCGACCCCGACTCCCCCGCTGCCGCCATCTGCTGCGCTGCCATCAACGCGCCGATCAGGTTGGTCCCGCTCGACCCGCCGACACGCCGCCCCAGGCGTTGCGCCAGGTAGTGCATGGCAGCCAGCGACAAGGCGTCCGGCACCTTGACCATCGCATCGATCACTTTCGGCAGGAACGACGCCTCGACCCGCGGCCGTCCGATGCCTTCGATCCGCGAGCCGTGATCCAGGCGCAGGCTGGCATCGCCGGTCTGGTAGTAAGCGAAAAACACCGAACGCTCGGCATCGGCACACAACACGCGGGTGCAATGCTGGCGATAACGCACGTAGCGGCCGAGGGTCGCGGTAGTGCCGCCGGTGCCGGGGCTGGATATCAGCCAGCTCGGCTCGGGATGTTGCTCGAAACGCATCTGGTGGAAGATCGACTCGGCGATGTTGTTGTTCGCCCGCCAGTCGGTGGCGCGTTCGGCGTAGGTGAACTGGTCGATGAAATGCCCGTCGTGCTCACGGGCCAGGCGCTCGGACTCGGCATAGATTCGGGTCGGATCGTCCACCAGGTGGCTTTTGCCGCCGTAGAATTCAATCTGCGCGATCTTCTCCCTGGAGGTGGTTGCCGGCATCACCGCGATGAACGGCAACCCCAGTAGACGAGCGAAGTACGCCTCGGAAATCGCCGTCGAGCCGCTGGATGCCTCGATCACCGGCGCACCGGGCTTGAGCCAGCCGTTGCACAGCGCATACAGGAATAATGAGCGCGCCAGGCGATGTTTCAGGCTGCCGGTGGGATGGCTCGACTCATCCTTGAAGTACAACTCGATGCCCGGAAAACCTGGCAGGGGCAAGGGGATGAGGTGCGTGTCGGCGCTGCGCTGGAAGTCGGCTTCGATGATCCGGATGGCTTCCCGGGCCCATTGTCGGTTGTCGCTCATGATGGCTTCTCGTTGAGGCGGCCTTGTTGCAAGGCTCAGCCCCGCAGCTTAGGAAAAATCCGACATCGCGCACAGATACAGCTGAGCCTCAATACCTGAATCAACTGCTAGGCTCAGGTCCGTGCTGCCCATCGCACCTCAACGGCATATAACAAAAAAGAATATAACTTTTGTTTTAACAACTAACGGTACGGGTTAGGGTGTGCCACCTTTTTCATAATTCGATGGAGAGCGACCTTGCCTCTGCGTAGCACTTTCACGCGTTTCTTTCAGTTGGAAGCTGCCAGCGGTCTGTTGTTGATCGCCGCGGCCGCCCTGGCCCTGATCATCAACAACTCATCGCTGTCATGGCTGTACAACGGTCTGCTGGACACCCCCGTGGTCGCCCAGGTCGGGGCGCTGAAAATCGCCAAGCCGCTGCTGCTGTGGATCAATGACGGCCTGATGGCGCTGTTCTTCCTGCTGATCGGCCTGGAAGTGAAGCGCGAAGTGCTCGACGGCCAACTGGCGAAACCCTCGCAGATCGTCCTCCCCGGCGCGGCGGCCATTGGCGGCATGATCGTGCCGGCCCTGATCTACTGGTTCCTCAACCGCGACAACCCGGCGGCACTGAGTGGCTGGGCCATTCCGACCGCCACCGACATCGCCTTCGCCCTCGGCGTGCTGGCCCTGCTGGGCAAGCGGGTGCCGGTGTCGCTGAAACTGTTCCTGATGACCCTGGCCATCATCGATGACCTCGGTGCAATCGTCATCATTGCGATCTTTTATTCCGGCGCCCTGTCGACCTTGTCCCTGGCGCTGGCAGCCGTCTGCATCGGGGCGCTGATCGCGATGAACCGGATGGGTGTGGTCAAGCTCGGGCCGTACATGATCATCGGCCTGATCCTGTGGGTGTGCGTTCTCAAGAGCGGCGTCCACGCCACGCTGGCCGGCGTGACCCTGGCGTTCTGCATCCCTCTGCGCACGAAAAACGCCGAACCTTCGCCCCTGCTGACGCTGGAGCACGCCCTCCACCCTTGGGTGGCCTACGGCATCCTGCCGCTGTTCGCCTTCGCCAACGCCGGCTTGTCCCTCAGTGGCGTGACCGTCGAAAGCTTCACCCACGACGTTCCCATGGGCATCGCACTGGGCCTGCTGCTGGGCAAGACGATCGGTGTATTCGGCCTGACGTGGCTGGCAGTGAAAACCGGCATCGCTGCCCTGCCCCAAGGCGCCAACTGGGGGCAGGTACTGGGTGTGGCGATCCTCTGCGGGATCGGCTTCACCATGAGCTTGTTCGTCGGTTCCCTGGCCTTCGTGCCCGGCGCCAGCGACTACGCCGGCATGGACCGCATGGGCATCCTCACCGGCTCGATCCTGGCCGCCTTGATCGGTTATGCGGTGACGGCGGCGGCGAGTCGCAGGAGCGCTGCGCTGCTGTCCTGATCATCTGAGACAACTTCGCGTCACATTAGCGACGCTTCCTACAGCCACGATCAATCCGCTTCGATAACGTCGCACAACCCGTTTGCCAAGGGTTGGCGACGTATGAATGCAAGGACGATCAGTGGCTGGCAACAAGGATATTCCCAGGGTCAAAAACCCTCCGTCGGGCGATGGCCATCATGTGACCTATCGCCTGATGAACGCCACCGAGCTGGCGGAGCGGGAGGCAAGGCAAAAGGCCTACGACGCCATGCGCGAACGGCAGCAGGCGTTCGAGGACAGCCGGACGGTGGTGCCAGGCGAGCCCGCGACGGTTCGCAAGGGCTGCGTGTTCGCCAAGTCCTGCAAGCTGCCGGACGCCATCATCGACTACACGAACCCTTCGGGGATGGTGCCCACCGACAGCCTCAAGGATTACGGCGAAGTGGCCTGGCTCGGCGCCTCCGAGGTCAATAGCGCAGGCCTGGCAGAACTCAACCGCATCGGCGGCACGGCGCTCGCCATCGGCCGACTGGCGCTGTGGACGCCGGCTGCTGCAGCGCCCGTCGGCGCACTCAGCGTGGCCGGCTCAACCGCCCTGGTCGCACTGATAGCGGTGTTCTGGTCGCCGAGCCTGGGCGACAGCGCGCTCTACAGCGAAGAGCAACTGCGCACCCTGAAACAGGCCCGTACCCGCGTGCGCCTGCACGTCGAGCAGCTGGCCGACGGCACCCTCAAGGGCTACGGCTTCTACACCGGTACGAACCGCGAGTGGGAAATGGTCGATGTGGTGCAACTTGCGTTGCGCGACAGCCAATACGTTGCCGATCTGGGCGAAGGCATCAAGCTGATCTGGACCCCGGCCGTCGATGGTTCGGACATTCTCGGCATTCCCAAGCTGGAAGCGGCGCCGCAGGCACCACATATCTGGGTCTATCCGCCGACGAAACAGGCTGAGGCGATCATCGTCGACCCGGTTTACCCGCCGGATTACAAGGATTTCATTCTTGTGTTTCCGGTGGGGTCGGGGGTTCGGCCGTTGTATGTGGTCGTTTCACGCCCGCTGAATGGCGACCACACTTACCATACTCCGCCACGGACTTTACCCGCATTTTCCGACGCCATTCGCGTCAAGACCAAAGGAAATAGAAAGCGCTGGGAAAGCAAAAAGCGTATTTATGAATGGGACTACGAACACGGTGCGGTCGAGGTTTACAACTGGGCGGGCGATCATCTGGGCGAGTTTGATGCAACGACGGGCAAACAGACCGGGGAAGCAAAACCTGGAAGACGAACCTATACAAAATGAGCAGTGAGGCCAGACATGATATTTATCGAGATTGAAGGCTTTTTCCCGGATCCAAACCCCGACAATACGCTGCAGTATGAAAAAGCAGTCCCCCAAACACTGGAGACCTCAGTGCTGAACGTGATGGGTTGGTCGACTCTGCATGACGTACCTATGGGAGAGCATCTTCTATCTCCAGATCAAGCCAGTACCATTATTGAGTTGGTGGGTGAACCTTTCAGGGTAGAGCTCGATTACTACATGGGGCTTTGCACTACAAATTGAGGAGATTTCCCTCCCTCAAGATCCTACCCATGCAGAGCGTGGGAAGGATCAGCTGGCAACGACATAAAAAAAACCCCAACCAGCTCTCACTGATCGGGGTTCTTCGTTACCCGCCGCTGCGCTTAATGCGAAACGCGGCTGGTGCCGTCAACGGTCGCGATGCGTACGCGTTCGCCGACACGGAACACTTCGTTTTCCTGAACCTGCTGGACGTAGGCGCGCATGCTGCCGTCGTCTTCGCGCACGGTGATTTCCACGCCCTGGGTGCGGGTCAGGCCTTCTTCAGTGGCAGAGCCGAGCAAGCCACCGGCAACGGCACCGATGACGGCGGCCACGATGCTGCCGCGACCACCACCAATGGCGCTGCCGCCGACACCGCCGACCACGGCGCCTGCTGCGCCACCGATCGGAGTCTTGGTGCCTTCGATTTTCACCGGACGCAGGGACTCGATGGTGCCCATGCGAACCGTCTGCACGCGACGCGCTTCGTCACGGGAGTAGGAGTCACCGGTCAGGCTCGATTGGCAGCCAGTGAGCAACATCGCCATCGTGGTAAAGGTAGCAACTAGCAGAACAGACTTACGCATAGCATCAACTCCAAAGGACAGATATTCATTAAACTCCGCAGCTTGACGCGTGTCACGACGTGGCCCGGATAAAATGGGTTTGATTCAGGCCAGGTACAGGCGTTTCCACTCACCCCGGCACGCGGTATTTGGCCGAATATGCGCTGCAAAACCAAGGATTGTCATGGATTACTTCATCATTGTCGTCACCACTGTCGCCGGTCTGTATTTCCACTGGTGGATATACGTGCGGATCAAACGCTGGATGGACCGTGACCTGGCGCTCGCCCTGGCAGGTGACGACGAGCATAAGAAAGTCTTTATGCTCCAGCAACTGGCGAATGCTCAAGCGCAGAAAATCAAGCGCCGCGACCTGCCCCAGTGGCTGGAGGCCGCTGCAGCAGGTTATCCCGGTCGGTAGACTGCCTAGGGGGCCAGACGTTCA
Source organism: Pseudomonas sp. IT-P12 (assembly GCF_949767465.1). Lineage (NCBI taxonomy): Bacteria > Pseudomonadati > Pseudomonadota > Gammaproteobacteria > Pseudomonadales > Pseudomonadaceae > Pseudomonas > Pseudomonas sp. IT-P12. The sequence goes on from NZ_CATKPY010000021.1 coordinate 1,175,210, forward strand.
AGAATCCAGTTGGCGCCCTGGACACGGTAGTTGAGGCGATCGTGCAGGCGACTCGAACGGCCCTGCCAGAACTCGATGCGCTCGGGCAGCAGGCGGTAACCGCCCCAGTGCTCGGGGCAGTGGGGCTGGGTATCGCTGAATCGTTGCTCGGTACGCTTGAGCAGGGCTTCCAGCTCACCACGGTCGGCGATCACCCGGCTTTGCGGTGAGGCCCAGGCGCCGAGACGACTGCCCAGTGGCCGAACCTGAAAATAGGCATCGGACTCCTCTGGCGTGACCTTCACCACTCGTCCTTCGATGCGCACCTGGCGTTCGAGCGCCGGCCAGAAGAAGGTCATGGCCGCGAACGGGTTCGCGGCCAGGTGCTGGCCCTTGGCGCTGTCGTAGTTGGTGAAGAACGTGAAACCCTGCTCGTCCAGCCCCTTGAGCAACAGAATGCGGCAATGCGGTCGACCGTCCGAGTCGACGGTCGCCAGGGTCATGGCGTTGGCCTCCACCGGTGCCTGTTCGGTTTTCACCGCGTCGGCAAACCAGGTGTGGAACAGCGCAAACGGCTCGGCCGGGGCTTGCGCCTCGGTCAGGCCGTCGCGGGTGTAGTCTCGACGCATATCAGCCAGGCCCTGGGTCATGGCATATTCCTTTTGATCAACGAATCACTTTTTTGCAGCATCGGCGGCGGCGACTTTCTTGTCAGCCGTGGCCGCTTTGGCCGGGGTGGTCTTTTTCGCTGGCGTTGCGGTCTTGGCCGGTGCTTTCTTGGCGGCGGCCTTCTTGGCTGGCGCTTTTTTCGTGGCAGGCACTGCGGCTTTCTTGGCAGCCGGGGCCGGGGTGACGGGGGTGGCGACGGGTTTGACGTCCTGGGACGCGACCATCTTCACCGGCGCCGGGGCTGGCATGTTGTATTTGCTCAGCAGCGCGACCATGGTGTTCTGCGGCGTCACCAACAGTTCGACACGACGGTTCAGGGCACGGCCTTCAACGCTGTCGTTCGCCGCCCGTGGGGCGTCGCCACCCATGCCGCGCAACATCAGACGATCACGCTGCAGCCCGCTGAGACGGAAAATGGCGGCTACCGCCTGGGCACGTTCCTGGCTCAGCTTGACGTTGGCCGGCGCGGCACCCGAGGTATCGCTGTGACCCAGTACCAGCACGGCGGTCTTCGGATCGACTTCAAGGATTTTCGCCACCCGGGTGAACGGACCCAGGGTCACGGGCAGCAACATGGCCGGACGATCAGGGTTGAACGAACCTTCGACCGGCGCGGTGATGACCAGCACATCCTCACGACGTTCGAGTTGCAGGTTGCTGTCCTTGATCGCTACGCGCAGGCGCGGCTCGTAATCATCGAGCCAGGCCTGGGTGACCTTTGGATCGGGCATCGGCACGACCTTGGCGGTGCTCTGCTCTTTGCCGCCGAAAGGCCACCACCATTTACCGCCAGCCTGGGCTTCAGCCTTGGCCACTTCGACCGGCTTGGCTTCAGGCTTGACCTCGGGCTTCTTGTCCAGGGCTTCGTCGGAACCAAACGGCCAGTACCAGGGATTGGCGCTCTCGGCCTTGGCCGCTGGAGCTGCCGCCACCGGTTTCACCGGGGCTGGAGCGGGTACCGGCTCCTTGGCCGCCACTTTGTCGGAAGAGCCGAACGACCACCAGCTACCGCCATCGGAATCATTTTTTGGGTTCTGCGCACAACCGGTGACGGCGATGCTCAGGGCCAGAGCGAGGGTGGTTTTATTGAATGACATTGGATATCCACAAAAAAGTGATCATGAAAAAAGGCCGGCAGTACCCGGATAAATAGACGCTTGGAAAACATATAGGCCTTCGGGTTCCGGCCCTGGAACCCTTGAGCGCGTTTTACAGACAAGTGGCCAATACCCGGGCGAGCTTCTGCGCGCGCGGATCCATCAAAACGTAAGGTCCCAGTGTGTTGGTCACAAAACCGAAGGCAACGTCGTGTTCCGGGTCGGCAAAGCCGATGGAACCTCCGGCGCCAGGATGGCCGAATGCCCGTGGGCCGAGGCCGTAGGTCGCGTTGGGCACGTCCGGTTGATCGAGCATGCAACCCAGGCCGAAACGGGTCCGGGTCAACAGGGTCTTGTCTTCGCCGATGCTGTGTTCGCGGGTCAGTTCCTCGAGCATTTCGCTTTCCAGCAGGCTGCCGTCGAGCAGCCCGGCGTAGAAGCCGGCCAGGCTGCGGGCATTGCCGTGGCCATTGGCCGCCGGCTGCTGCATGCGGCGCCACTCGGGTTTGTTGGTGCTGGTCAGGACCGACGGCGGGTTGGTGAAGGCCCGCGTGGTCATGGACGTCGGTTCGCGCATCGTCACCTGTAGCAGGCGCTGGGCGGCGGCATCGCCGACATTGCCCTTGCCACGGGCGATGTGCGCCACACGATGGAATTCTTCATCCGCCAGGCCGACATGGAAGTCCAGCCCCAACGGCTTGGCGACGCGGGCCACGATCGATTCCCCCGGCCCGCGCTGGTCGGCCCGCCGCAGCAATTCCCCCACCAACCAGCCATAAGTGATCGCGGCATAGCCATGCGCGGTGCCAGGCGTCCACCACGGTGATTCGGCGGCCAGGGCATCGACCATGGTTTGCCAGTCGTACAGCGCCTGCGGGGCGAGCAATTCGCGCAGCGCCGGCAGGCCGGCCTGATGGCAGAGCAATTGACGCAGGGTTATGGAATCCTTGCCGGCCGCCGCAAACTCGGGCCAATAGCGAGCCACCGGGGCATCCAGTTGCAGCTTGCCTTCGGCCACCAGTTGCAGGGCGGTGACCGCCGTAAAGGTCTTGGTGCAGGAAAACAGGTTGGCAATGGTGTCGCTGTGCCAAGCCTCCAGGCCGTCCTTGTCGGCGGTGCCGGACCAGAGATCGACGACCGTTTCGCCGCCGATCCGGATGCACAAGGCGGCACCACGTTCCTGGGGATCGTCGAACAACGCGGCAAACGCTTCACGCACCGCTTCGAACCTGAGTTCGTAATGACCCTGAATCTGCACCCGTGACTTCCTCGGACAAACCTTCAACAAAGTGGCCGGCATTGTTCCAGCCATTGACCGTTTTGGGAACAGGGTTGGGCTGGGCGGTCGGTTTGCCCAAGGCTTGCTGGAGGATTTTGGGTGTCTGGAAACGCGTCATCGCGAGCGGGCTCGCTCCCCAGAGATCGCGCTCGACCGTGAGAGCGAGCCTGCTCGCGATGGACGATGATACGGTTTCAGGTGTCAGTGACCGGTGCCCGAATGCCCGCCCGCATGCCCGGCGCCCTGCCCCGCGCCTTTGCCCGCCTCACCCTGGCGCCCCCCTTCGGCGTCGTGACTGGCCTTATCGGCCTCGACCCTGGCCTTTTGCGCTTCTTTACCCAGTTGATCGATGGTCGCCAGGTTGCTTTTGCGCACGCTGTCGACGAAGCCCTGGAACGGCAGGTCGGTCACCCCCACCAAGCCAAAGTGACCGTTCTCGCCATCCAGCAGTCGGCCGGTCACCGGTTGATCGAGGTACTGGAACCAGTGCACACCGACAATCGAAGGCTCGCTCAGGGCCTGTTTCAGGAAGTTCGCGTAGGCCGGCCCACGGTCCTCTTCCCTGGCCAGTTGGGTCACGCCGCCCCAGAACGGGCCGCGATCGGCCGAGCCGAAGTTGAACTCGGTGATCAGCACCGGCTTGTCGAGGCTGCGCAGGCTGGCGAAGTCGTAACCGTCCTGCGGTTGCAGGGTGTACATGTTGAAGCTCAGCACGTCGCAATACCGCGCGCAGGACGCCACCGCTTCCGGGGTGCTGACGGCAAAGCGACCGCCCAGCAACAGCTGGTTCGGGGCATGCCACTTGAGCGAGTCGGAGAGGGTCTTGAAGTAGGTATCGGCGAACACCTGCTGGAAGTATTTGAAGTCGTTCTCGATTTCCGGGTGTTCAGCGCTCGGCAGTGGCGGGACGAAACCGGGGTCTTCCATCAATTCCCAGGCGGGCAGGTCAATGCCCCAGGCCTTGGAAAGGCCCGCCTGATTGCGGTACTTGTCGCGCAATTGCTTGAGGAACGCACGTTTGGCCGGGACATCGGTGGTCAGTTTCAACGTGCCATAAGCCAGCGCGTAGCGGGCTTTCGGGTCGTCGCCGGCGCCAGGGCCGGCCCAGGCCAGTTCGTTGTCGGCGAAATAACCGATCAGCCACGGATCGTCGCGATGATCGCGGGCGGCGATGGCCACGGCACGTTCGGTGGCCATGGCAAAGCGCGGATCGAACGGGTCGGGCATGCCACCCCACCAATCGGCACCGGTGCTGATGCTGGCGTAATCGCCGACGATGGACAGCGGTAATGTGTAGGGCATGCGATCGGCGCTGGCCAACGCCGGGGCGCTCCAGTTGCCAAGGGTGTTGAAGCCCCAGGCCTGCAGGCGGTCCAGGGTATGGCTGGCCCAACGTTGCTCGTCGATCACTGCCGTGCACGGCTCGGCGGGTTTGTGCTCTAGCGCTTTCGCAGCGGTAGCGTCCTCGGCAGCGGTCTGGGCGGCTTCGGCGACACCGGCTTCGGGGGTGGACGGGACGACTGGCGGTTCGGCCGCTTTGTCGCTGGTCGCGGCAACTGCGTCGGCCTTGGCGGCTTCGGCGACCCCGGCCCGGGTTTCGTTGACCGGCACGCAAGGGTTGCCGTAGAGACGTTGCAGGTTGGCGCCATAGAAGTCGTACCAGCGACCGGCGTTATAGCCACGGCCCTGATCGGCGCCATTGCCGCCCCGGTTGTCGCTTTCGCCGTAATGGCTGGCCAGCGGTTCGTCGGGTGTGGGCAGTGATTCGAACATCCACTCGCGGCCGGCGACGTAAGTCGGGTTGACGTCCGGGGCGACGGTATTGACCCCCAGCGAATAGAATGGATGCCCCTCGGGTGTCACCAGGTACCAGCGGCCGTCACGCTTTTCACTGCGGAAAAAGCCGCTGGCCTTGAAGGTCGGGCCCTGGGTCCAGCCGCCGAATTTGTCCAGGGACGCCTTGTGGCGCTCGGCCAGCCAGGTTTTCGTTTGCTGTTGTTCCTTGGCGATGGCGCCCTTGAGCTGCTCGTCGCTGCTGACCTTCTCCGGCCACCGGGCCCGGGTCGATTGACCGTAGGTATCGACCAGGCCGCCATAGACCGCGCGGGTCACGGCCTCGCCCTCCTGCACACCGAAGCGCTCCAGCAGAATGCTCTGCGCGGCCTTGGGCTGATCCATCGACAGGCTCACCGACACCACCTGGCTGCGATCCAGCTCGCCAGCGCTGCTGGTCAGCAATATGCGCTGACCGTCAACGGTCATCGGCATCGGCGGGCCGGCCTTCATGCCCAGGCTCAACGGCGTACTGGGCTGCAGCGGCACCAGCAGCGTCTGCGCGGGGCCAGCCGGCAGGTCGACGCGACTGACCAGCGTCTTGCCGTCGTTGCTCTGGATTTTCACGTAGAGGGTCACGGCCCAATTCATCGCACTCTGGATCCGCAGGCTCATCATGCCCGACTGCGACCAATCCCAGGCGCCGGTTTGCGGGGTCAGGCGCAGGGTCGGTTGCGCCACCGGATTGAACGTCACCCGGCGCAGCACTTCGCCTTCGGCCGTCTGCTCGGCATTCGATTGCGGCAGGCTGGCGTCCTGAGTCGCCACCTGGACCACGTCGGCGGGGCGGACAAAGTTGAACAGCGTCTGCTGGCCGGCGGGCGCCGCCCATACGGGGGCTGCGAAGAACACGGCAAGAACAGCGGGCAACGAACGGCGGATCATAAGAACGAAGTTCTCCCTAACGACCAATGATGGCCTATGGAAACGCGATGACAGAAAGATAGACAACACGATGGGCAGAATGGCCCATCGTTGCCTCAGGAAATTTCTCGGCGGAAGGGTGGCAACGCATTGAGAATGGCCTTGCCATAGCGCTGCGTCACCAGGCGCCGGTCGAGCAAGGTGATGATGCCGCGATCCTCTTCGGTACGCAGCAGGCGGCCGCAGGCCTGGACCAGCTTCAGCGAGGCGTCGGGCACCGAGATTTCCATGAACGGATTGCCGCCCCGGGCCTCGATCCATTCGGACAATGCGGCTTCGACCGGGTCGTCGGGCACCGAGAACGGGATCTTGGCGATGATCACGTGTTCGCAATAGGCGCCGGGCAGGTCGACCCCCTCGGCAAAGCTCGCCAGGCCGAACAGCACGCTGGCATCGCCACCATCGACCCGCGCCTTGTGCTTGTTCAGGGTTTCCTGTTTCGACAGGTTGCCCTGAATGAACACCTGCTTGCGCCAGTCGCGGTCAAGGCCGTCGAACACGTCCTGCATCTGCTTGCGCGAGGAAAACAGCACCAGCGTGCCGCGCGAACCTTCCACCAGTTCCGGCAGGTCGCGAATGATCGCCGCCGTGTGCGCCGCCGCATCCCGGGGATCGGCGTTCAGGTTCGGCACCCGCAGTACACCGGCGTCGGCGTGGTGGAACGGGCTGGGGACCACGGCCGTCACGGCTTTTTTCGGCAGGCCGGCGCGCATGCGAAAGCGGTCGAAGGTGCCCAGCGCGGTCAGGGTCGCCGAGGTCACCAGGCAGCCGTAAGCCACGTTCCACAGGTTGCGCCGCAGCATTTCCGCCGCAAGGATCGGGCTGGCATTGACCTCGATGTCGAACAGCGAGCCACTTTCGGCCAGGGTCAGCCAGCGCGCCATGGGCGGGTTGTCTTCCGGGTCCTCGACCGTGAACGCGGTCCACAACTCCCAGTTGCCCGAGGAACGGGACAACAGGCTGCCGAACAACGGGTACCACTCTTCAGCCTGGTTGCTGGCGATGCCGATGTTGACCTCGCCGTCCATGCCTTCCTTGAGCAGGTCGGTCAGGCGGGTGAACAGGTCGGTGAGCCGGGCAAAGCCTTTTTTCAGCTCGATGCCCATCTCGCGCATGTGCTCGGGAATCACCCCGCCGACGAATCGATGGCGCGGCCGCTCGCGACCCTCGACGTCTTCGCCGGGCTTGAAGTCGGCGACCTGCTCGCAGGCACTGAACATGAATTGCTGCTGGGACTTGATCTCCCGCGCCAGCTCCGGCACCTGTTCGATCAACTTGCCCAGGTCGCCCGGCAACGGATGCTGGGCCAGCAGCTTGGTGAGGTTCTTGGCGGTGGTTTCCAGCCAGTCGGCGGTGGAGCGCAGACGCGTGTAGTGGGCGAAATGGCCGATGGCCTTGTCCGGCAGGTGGTGACCTTCGTCGAACACGTAGACGGTGTCGCGCGGGTCAGGCAGCACGGCGCCGCCGCCCAGGGCCAGGTCGGCCAGGACCATGTCGTGGTTGGTGACGATCACGTCGACCTTGCCCATGCCTTCGCGAGCCTTGTAGAAGGCGCACTGGCCGAAATTGGGGCAATGGCGGTTGGTGCACTGGCTGTGATCGGTAGTCAGGCGCGCCCAGTCGGCATCTTCCAGGGCATTGGGCCAACTGTCGCGGTCGCCGTCCCATTTATTGCCGGCGAGCTTCTCGATCATGCTGGTGAACAGTTTCTGACTGGCTTCATCGACCTCGATCTTGAAGCCTTCTTCTTCGAACAGCTGCGCCGTGGCGGTTTGCGCGTGGCCTTCCTGGAGCAACATGTCGAGCTTGGACAGGCACATGTAGCGGCCCCGTCCCTTGGCCAGGGCAAAACTGAAGTTCAGGCCGCTGTTGCGCATCAGGTCGGGCAGGTCCTTGTAGACGATCTGCTCTTGCAGGGCCACGGTCGCGGTGGCGATCACCAGGCGTTTGCCGGCAGCCTTGGCGGTCGGGATCGCTGCCAGGCTGTAGGCCACGGTCTTGCCGGTACCGGTGCCGGCCTCCACCGCAACAATCGCGGGCTCGCCACTGCGCCGGCCTTCATCGTCGGTGTCGATATCGCCCAGGACCTTGGCGACCTCGGCGATCATCAGGCGTTGGCCATAGCGCGGCTTGAGGCTCTTGGCTTCGAGAAAACGCGAGTAGGCGCCCTGGATCGTGGTTTTGAGTTCAGTGCTGATCATGTATTGTCGGGCGCAAAAAACGCTGGATAAATTTTCAGTGGTTTTGGGGGGCTATCATACCCCGCTAATTAATCCTGCGCAGAACGGAGTACCTCAATGACACCTTTCAGTCTCGTTTATACCCTGCATGTCCTGTCCGCCCTGGTGTGGGTCGGCGGCATGTTCTTCGCCTGGATGGTGCTGCGCCCGGCGGCGATCAAAGCCCTGGAAGGACCCGCCCGGCTGAAGCTGTGGGTAGAAGTGTTTCAAGGTTTTTTCCGCTGGGTCTGGGTAGCCGTGGTGCTGTTGCCGATCAGCGGCGTGGGCATGATTCACCTGCAATACAGCGGTTTCGAGAGCGCGCCGCGCTACGTGCAGATCATGATGGGCTTGTACCTGGTGATGACCGCCCTGTTCATCCGCATCCAGGCGTTGCTGTTGCCGGAGTTGCGCACGGCCGTCGGCGCGCAGGATTGGCCGGTGGGGGCTGCGGTCCTGGGGAGAATTCGCAGGCTGGTGGGAATCAACCTGATGGTCGGGCTGGTGCTGGTGGCGATGGCGGCGGCCCGGCCGACCTTTTAAGCGCCTCGCGAGCAGGCTCGCTCCCACAGGAGCGGGCTTGCTCGCGATGGCAAGCGCCAGGCTCACACAAACATCACTTACAACCGCTGCACCGTCACCGCTCCGGCCGCGCCCGCAGGGCCTGGCTGACCATCCACGCCGGGCTTGCCGCTCTTGCCGCCATCGGCCTTGTAGATCAGGCAGCCCTTGGCCTTGCCACCCGCCCCCGGCTTGCCACCGGGACCGGCCAGGCCGCCAGCGCCACCTTCCACCTGGACCTTGATCTGCTCAGCCGGATAATCCTGCGGCACGGCCAGCCTGACCAGCGCCCCTGGCGCGCCCGGCTGGCCGTCGCTGCCGTTACTGCCATCGGCACCGCGACCCGCCTGACCCCAGGTGCAGCCCGGCGCCTGGCCATTGGCGCCATCAAGCCCGACAAAACCCGGCGCCCCGGCACCGCCGCGTGCATCGACCGACAGCAGCGGCGCGGTCAGTGCCTTGATCTGCAAATTCAGGTTACGCCCCGCACGGGCAGCCTTGAGGTAGGTGCCCGGCGCCCCCCGGGCAGTGATCTGGCTGCCTTCGGACAACTCGGCGCGATTGACCTTCAATTCCAGGGCATTTTCACTGGGAACGATGGCGATCCGCGCCTCACGCCCCAGGTGCAGCTCACCCACACTGACTTCGGTCACATTCGGAGGAATCAGCAACGTGCCGTAATCGGCCACTTCCAGGCGCTCCAGTTGCAAGGTACTGGTGGCGTTGGGCAGGCGCATCAGGGAGTTGGTTTCGACGCTGACCACCTGGGCACAGGCGAACGGGCTGACAAGGGCGGCGAGCAGACAGAGTTTACGCATGGGAAGCCTTAGGTTCGGCGGGAGCTGGAAGGGTTTGCAGGTGGAAAACACCAAAAAGGACAATCTTCAGGCGATCTCGCCAAGGGTGGGCACGTCCCCGCAGGCTGCGAAAGCAGAACACCGCCTCGAGCAGATGAAGGACCGCCAGCAAGCCACCGGCCAGACTGACCAGCAGGTGTAGCGGATAGACAAAGGGTGTCATCAGATTGACCAGCACCACCGCCCAGAACAGCAGGGTCAACAGCTTGCCCAGCCCCCAAACCGCCTTCATACGCTCCCCCGATGAGAATTATTCTTTTGCGCACAGTAACGGCTTCCACGCGGGATAAGCCAGAGGGCAACGGAAAATTCTTCATGAAGATTTTCAAATCGCCGTCGAATCGCCCGTAGGAACGATCCGACGGCTCTACCACGGGGCTCAGCGATTGAGGTGCAACTCCACACGGCGATTTTTCGCCCGGCCTTCCTCTGTTTCATTGTCGGCCACCGGCTCGCTTTCGCCACGGCCTTCGCTGGTGATCTTGTTCGGCGCCACGTGCATGCCCAGCAGATAGGCCGCCACGCTGCTGGCCCTGCGCTCCGAGAGTGCCTGGTTATAGGCGTCCGAACCTTTGCTGTCGGTATGACCGATGACCTTGATGCTCGTCACGTCCGGGCTCTGCAACCGGGGCATCACTTCGTCCAATTGGCTCTGCGCCGCCGGCGTCAGGTCGGATTTGTCGAAAGCGAACAACACGGCGCCGGCATCACTGAGGGTGATGACCTCGACAGGTGCGGGTTCGGCGGGCTTCGCGCTGGCCGGGTACTGCGGCAGCGGGCAACCATGATGCTCGACAGGTGTGTTGGCCGGCGTATCGGGGCAGCGATCGCGTCGATCGAAAATGCCATCGTCGTCTTCGTCGCCATCCTGGGCGTAGCAGATCAGGCCGCCGGTCAGGATGCCGAGCGCCGCACCACCGGCCGCCCACCCGCCACTTTCCATGGCGCCCAGGCCGCCACCGACCAGCCCGCCGATGACGCTGCAGATCGGCCAGGTTCGTTGGTTGAGAGGGGCAGTGCCATCGCTGTGAGTGGCGCAACCGGTCAATACGCTGCTCAGCAGCACAACCGGCAAGACGGTCCGAATGAGTACGCTCATATGGAAAGCTCCTGTGTTACCGGCCGATGCCGGCTACACAGGAGTAAAGACCCGCATCCGCGACTGCACAAGGCGCGGATGCGAGGGGTTCAGCGGTTGATTTTGATTTCCGTGCGACGGTTCTGTGCACGGCCGTCAGCGGTTTTGTTGTCGGCCACTGGCTGGCTTTCACCGGCACCGGACACCGACACGAAGCTGCTGCGTGGCACACCGCTCTGGACGAGGTAGTCCACGACCGAATGGGCGCGACGATCCGACAGTTTCTGGTTGTAGGCATCGCTGCCCACGCTGTCGGTGTGGCCGGTCACGGTCAGTTGTGCGGTGGCGGATTCCTGTTTCAGACGCGTCGCGATTTTATTGAGGACGTCTTTGTCAGACGCGGTCAGCGTGGCTTTGTCGAACTGGAAGTGAACATCACGGATGACGATGGTTTCTTCCTTGACCACGACCACCTCTTCAACCACTGGCGCAGGCACAGGGGGTGGGCAACCGTCGGCGTCGACTTTCACGCCTCTAGGCGTGCCGGGGCACTTGTCGCGGCTGTCCGGCACACCATCGCCGTCCTCGTCGCCATCACCGTGCACCCAGCAGTAGGCTGCCGCCGTACCGCCGACCAGCAACGCACCGTAACCTGCCCACGCCGAGCTCTCGGTCGCGCCGAGACCCGCACCCACAACACCGCCGACGGCCGCACAGGTCGGCCAGTCGGTTTTCTGCAAACCTGCGCAACCAGTCAACACACTGGTTAGCAGAACCAAGGGTAGTGCTGTCCGAACTATGCTCATCTAGTTTTCTCCTGAAGGATCGGCTTAGAACCGATTCAGGGAGTAAAGACCCGAGTTTTAATCTCCGCCAGCAATAGGCCATTGCAGTTTTGTCCCGTGTTCGCGGGCAATCGGCATGTGCGGTGCCAGAGCGCTCTATATCTGGACCTGTGGGCGCGCTAGTCTTGGCGCTCTGATTGAGGATCTTCGATGACTGCAGCTATTTCTTCGCGCACGCCCCAGCAGGCGCTGGCCGCTTTGCTCGACCGTTACGCCCCGCCGCGCCTGTTGCTGATCGGCGCCAGCGAGTTCCCGGCGCTCGAGGCATTCAGGCTCGCGCACCCGGACACCTGCGTGGCCCATGCCGCGCCGGGCCCCTTGCCGGCCGAGCTGGCAGCCCGTCGCTTTGACCTGGCGCTGGTGGTCGATTGCCTCGAACACCTGCCCAAGCGCGAGGGTCTGAACCTGCTAGGCGGCATTCGCAACCTCAATGCCAGTCGTCTTGCGGTGCTCGCGGACGTGCCGGCCAGCGGCTGGCAGGAAACCGATTTTTTCTCCCTGGCCCTGCAAGCCAGCGAACGCTTCCAGCGCGACGACCAGGTACTGACCCTGTTCACCTACGATCTGCTTGACTACAAACAAGTCCCCGACTGGCTCAACTCACGCTTCTGGGCCAATCCGGAAAACTTCGGGAAATATTGGTGGTAACGCAATGAGTACATCCATTTGCCCTTGTGGCAGCGGCACCCTGCTTGACGCCTGCTGCGGCCATTTCCACGCCGGCCACCCGGCCCCTTGCGCCGAAGCCCTGATGCGTTCGCGCTACAGCGCCTATGTGCTGGGCCTGGTCGATTACCTGGTGGCGACCACCCTGCCCGCGCAACAGCCCGGGCTGGATCGGCAATCCATCAGCGACTGGAGTGCGCAAAGCACCTGGCTGGGTCTTGAGGTGGAAAGCTCCGAGGTCTTCGGCGGCCAGCCGGAGCACGCCTTCGTCACCTTCACGGCACGCTGGCACGACGGCAGCGGCGAACACAGCCATCGCGAGCGTTCGTCGTTCGTACAGAACAGTGGTCACTGGTACTTCATCGACCCCACCGTGCCGCTCAAGGCCGGACGCAACGACGCCTGCCCGTGCGCCAGCGGGCAGAAGTTCAAGAAATGCTGTGCGGGGTATTTCGCCAATTAAAGTGAAGCGTGAGGGACTAGACTGGGGGTCAAGGGAGACATACCACCATGATCAGCCATCGGTTCGCACAACGCCTGTTCACCTTGACCCTGCTGCTCGGGCTTGGCGGCTGCGCGTCCTGGTTCACGGACGACACGCCGGACCCCACCGTGCATCTGGTCAAGGTCGAAGTCATCCAGGCCAAGCTGATGCAACAACGCTTCGAACTGTACTTCCGGGTCGATAACCCTGCCGACACTGACCTGACGGTACGCGGTATCGAATACCGGATTCACCTGGGGAACATCCTGCTGGCCGAAGGCGAGCATGAGCACTGGTTTACGGTGGCGCCCAAGCGCAGCGGATTTTTCAAGGTGCCGATCCGCACCAATCTGTGGCCGAAGGTGCGAGAACTGGTGAAACTGCTGGAAAAACCCGACCAGGCCATTCCCTATCGACTGGAAGGTGAGCTGGAAACCGGTTTATTCATCGCGCACTACGTGCACCTGGCGCGCAATGGCGTGATAATCCCCGCCGATCTAATTCCGGAGCACACCCGATGACCCAGCAACCCCACGTCCATGGCCCTGATTGCAACCACGATCATGACCATCACCACGATCACGACCATGGCCACGTCCACGGCCCGAACTGTGGCCACGCGCACCAGGAACCGGTACGCAACGCCTTGAAGGACGTCGGTCGCAATGACCCTTGCCCCTGCGGCAACGGCAAAAAATTCAAGAAGTGCCACGGCGCCTGAAGCCTCGGGCGATGTTTGGCGTCGCCTGTTGAACTGCATCGCGAGCAGGCTCGCTCCCACATCAAAAACCCTGTGGAAGCGAGCCTGCTCGCGATGGCGGACTCACTGTCAGCCAAGAATCTGCGCCGTGCTTACCACCGTCGCATACTCGCCATGCAGGTTACCCAGCGACATCGCATGCACATCCTCGGCCGCCCATAGCCTGCCGAAGTAATCGGCCTTGTCGAACGTAAAACACGCATCCTCCGCCACCCAGGTGTCGAACCCCAGGTTTCCGGCCGTCCGCGCCGTGGCCTCCACCGAGTTGTTCGTGGCCACGCCGACGATGATCAATTGCTCGATCCCCGCCTCCCGCAAACGGGCCTCCAGCGCCGTCGCACAAAACGCATCCGGCACCTGCTTCTGAATCAGTGACTCGCCGGGCAATGGCTGAAAACGCGGCTGGAACTCGACACCCGATTGCTGCGGCCAGAATACCGATTCCGGCGAACGCGACAGGTGCTGCACGTGAAACAGCGGCCGCCCGCTGCGCCGCCAGGCGGCGAGCAATTCGACCATGCGCTCCTCAGCCTGTGGATTGTTTCGCCGACCGAGCCGAGGTTCCAGAATGCCTTTCTGCTGATCGATGATAATCAGTGCTGCGTTGCTCTTGAGCTCCATGCTGCCTGTTCCCATACACGGTCGTTGAATTTCACCCACTTTTGCATCGGGGACTGCTGCGGACAAGCATTCGACAGACAAATCCTGAAATAACCTCGCGCCCCGCTTGCGCGGCCACCGCCCGCTCACTAACGTAGCGCCTTTACCGACGCCACCCCCGCAGGAGCTTTGCCATGGCCTCGCCAGCCCTCACTCATTTTCTTCCCCGGTTCGGCATTGCCGCAGCAGTGGCCGGTGTTCTGGGCCTGAGCGGCTGTCAGACCTTCAACGCCCAGGACAGCCTTGTGCCGACCGTCGGCGTGCAGCCGCTCAAGGGCCTGGCGCAGAACGTTTCGGTGCGGCGCAACGCCATGGGCGTGCCGCTGATCGAAAGCAGCAGCTTCCATGACGCGCTGTTCACCCTCGGCTATGTGCACGCCAGTGATCGCATCACGCAGATGGTCACCTTGCGGCTGTTGGCCCAGGGCCGTTTGTCGGAGATGTCCGGGGCCGATCTGCTCGATGCCGACCGCTATATGCGCGCCGTCAACCTGCGCAAAAGCGCCGACGAGCTGTACAAGGCGTCTTCGCCACGACTCAAACGCTTCTTCGAGGTCTATGCCCGCGGGGTCAACGCGTACCTGTTCCGCTACCGCGACAAGCTGCCGGCCGATCTCGCCGCCACGGGCTACAAGCCTGAATACTGGAAGCCGGAAGATTCGGCGCTGATATTCTGCCTGCTGAATTTCAGCCAGTCGGCCAACCTGCCCGAGGAAATCGCCTCGCTGGTCCTCGCCCAGACGCTCACCACCGACAAACTGCCGTGGCTGACACCGTCCGCACCCGACGAAAAACTGCCTGAGGCCGAGGCGGAAAAACTTCGCGGCATCAAGCTCAACGGCGCAATCCCGGGACTTGCCGAGGTCAGCAAGGCCACCAGCCAGCTGTCCGCCCCGAACCTGCTGGGCGCCACGTCCTCGAACAACTGGGCAATCGCCCCGCAACGCAGCCGCAGCGGCAAGAGCCTGCTGGCCAGCGACAGCCACGTCCCGCTGGGCGTGCCGGCGTTGTTCAGCTACGTGCAGATCCGCGCACCGAAGTACCAGGCCTCCGGCGTGACCATCGCCGGCCTGCCGATGGTGCTGGGTGGTTTCAACGGCAAAGTGGCCTGGAGCATCGCGTCGGTCATGGGCGACAACCAGGACCTGTTCCTGGAAAAGATCAGACGCCAGGGCAATGCCCTGACCTACGAAACCGGCGGCAAATGGCAGCCGGTCATCGTTCGTAACGAAACCTACTTCGTCAAAGGCCAACGGCCCCTTCGCGAAGCGGTGTACGAAACCCGCCACGGCCCGCTGCTCAACAGCGCGCAGGGGACGGCGCTGGGCAACGGCTTCGGCCTGGCCCTGCAGACACCGAGCTTTGCCGAGGACAAATCGCTGGATGCCTTCTTCGACCTGTCCCGGGCGCAGAACGTCGAAAAAGCTTCGGATGCCAGCCGGGAAATCCGTGCAATCACGTTGAACCTGGTATTCGCCGACGCCAGCAACATCGGCTGGCAAGTCACCGGCCGCTACCCGAATCGCCGTGAAGGCGAAGGCCTGCTGCCGTCGCCGGGCTGGGACGGTCGCTACGATTGGGACGGTTACGCCGACCCGATGCTGCACCCCTACGACCAGGATCCGGCCCAAGGCTGGCTCGGCACCGCCAACCAGCGCGTGATCCCCCACGGCTACGGCATGCAATTGTCCAACTCGTGGTCGTCACCGGAGCGCGGCGAACGCCTGGCCGAACTGGCGGGGGCGGGCAAACACGACAGCCGTAGCGTGATTGCCATGCAGTATGACCAGACCACCACCTTCGCCGCCAAACTGAAGCAGATGCTGACCGCTCCGGGCATGGCACAGCCGTTGAAACAGGCGATCGAAGCGTTGCCGGTGGCCGAGCGCGGCAAGGCCCACGAGGCACTGACCCGCCTGATGGCGTTCGACGGCAAACTCACCCCGACCTCCGCCGATGCGGCGATTTACGAGCTGTTCCTGCAGGAAAGCAGCAAACAGATTTTCCTCGACGAACTCGGCCCGCAAAACAGCCCGGCGTGGAACGCCTTCATCGCCAATGGCAAGTTGTCCTACGCAGCGCAGGCCGATCACCTGCTCGGTCGCGAGGACAGCCCCTTCTGGGATGACACCCGTACCGCACAGAAAGAGGACAAACCGACCATTCTCGCCCGCAGCCTGGCGGCGGCCATCACCGCCGGCGACAGCCAGTTGGGCGGCGATCACAAAACCTGGCAGTGGGGCAAGCTGCACCGCTACGAGTGGAAGAACGCCAATGGCCAGACCGTGCGCGGTCCACTCGCGGCGGGTGGCGATCACACCACGCTGAACATGGCCGCGTTCGCCTGGGGTCAGGATTTCAACACCACGCAGGCACCGGCCATGCGCTTCATCGTCGACTTCGGCCAGGCCGAACCGCTGATGGGGCAGAACGGCACCGGCCAATCGGGCAACCCGGCCAGCCCGCACTACCTGGACAGCGTGGACCCTTGGCTCAAGGGGCAATACCTGAGCCTGCCCCTGCAGCCGCAGAATTTCGACAGGGTGTACGGGACCAAGCGGTTGACGTTGACGCCCGGCAAGTAACGGCCACACTCAAACCTGTGGGAGCGAGCCTGCTCGCGATAGCGGACGATCGATCGACATCATCGTCGACTGAACGACCGCTATCGCGAGCAGGCTCGCTCCCACATGATGACCATTCCAGATCCGATAGAACTTCCCGCCCCAGCCCCGCCTCTTAGCTAACAAGTCCCCCATTGTGGTTCCGCCATGGACCTTGTCATCGCACGTCCCGAAGGTTTGTACTGCCCGCCCGGGGATTTCTACATCGACCCGTGGCGACCGGTCGAGCGTTCGGTCATTACCCACGCCCACGGCGACCATGCCCGCAACGGCAACCAGCACTACCTGGCCGCGGCGCCTGGCGAAGGCATTCTGCGTGCGCGACTGGGCCAGGACATCAACCTGCAGACTCTGGCGTATGGCGAACGCTTGCAGCATCACGGCGTGACCCTGAGCTTTCATCCGGCCGGGCATGTGCTTGGCTCGGCCCAGGTCCGCCTGGAATATGGCGGCGAAGTCTGGGTCGCCTCGGGGGATTACAAAATCGAACCCGACGGCACCTGCGCCCCGTTCGAGCCGGTGCGCTGCCACACCTTCATCACCGAATCGACCTTCGGCCTGCCGATCTATCGCTGGCAACCCCAGGCGCAGGTGTTCGCCGAGATCAACCAGTGGTGGCAGGCCAATGCCGCTCAGGACAAGGCCAGCGTGCTGTTCTGCTATTCCTTTGGCAAAGCCCAGCGGATTCTCCACGGCATCGACGCCAGTCTGGGCCCCATCCTGGTGCACGGTGCGGTCGAGCCGCTCAACCGGGTGTATCGCGAAGGCGGCGTCTACATTCCGCCGACGATCTACGCCGGCGAGGTCAAGAAGACGGATCCGATGATGCGCAAGGCGCTGGTGCTGGCCCCGCCTTCCGCCGGGGGCAGCACCTGGATGCGCCGTTTTGGCGACTACAGCGACGGTTTCGCCAGCGGCTGGATGCGCCTGCGTGGCACGCGACGCCGGCGTGGGGTCGATCGCGGTTTCGTGTTGTCCGACCACGCCGACTGGCCGGGCCTGCTCTGGGCCATCGAGCAGACCGGCGCCGAGCGCGTCATGGTCACCCACGGTTCGATAGGCGTGTTGGTGCGCCATTTGCGCGAGCAGGGCCTCGACGCCCAGGGGTTCAACACCGAGTACGGCGACGATGAAGAAGACCACGCCAGTGACGCACCGGACACCGCCGAGGTGCAGCCATGAAAGCCTTCGCCGAACTGTATGCCGACCTCGATGCGACGACCTCAAGCAACGCCAAGCTGGCGGCGATGCAACGCTATTTTGCGCAAGCCGCGCCGGAGGACGCCGCCTGGGCGGTGTACTTTCTGTCGGGCGGGCGGCCTCGGCAGTTGGTGCCGGTGCGCATCCTGCGCGAGTTGGCGGTGGCGTATTCCGGCCTGTCGCCGTGGCTGTTCGAAGAAAGCTATCAAGCGGTCGGCGATCTCGCCGAAACCATCTCGCTGGTTCTGCCCGAAGCGCCCCACACGTCCAGCGACGGGCTGGCGGTGTGGATCGAGGACAAACTGCTGCCCCTGCGCGGCGAAGCCCCTGAAACACTCGCCGAACGCCTGCCCGCGCTGTGGTCGCAACTGGACCGATCCAGCCTGATGCTCTGCATCAAGCTCATTACCGGCAGCTTCCGCGTCGGCGTCTCCAAATTGCTGGTGACCCGCGCCCTGGCGGCCATGGCGCACCTGGACAGCAAACGCGTGGCCCAGCGACTGGTGGGCTACACCGACCTGTCCAACCGCCCGAGCGCCGCCAGTTACCTGAAGCTGATCGCCGCCGAGTCCGCCGACGAACACGCCCAGCGCGGCGGCCAGCCCTACCCGTTCTTTCTCGCCCATGCGCTGTCGCAACCGGTCGAACAGTTCGAAGCCCTGCTCGGGCCGGCCAGCCAGTGGCAGGTCGAGTGGAAATGGGACGGCATCCGCGCCCAGGTGGTCAAGCGCGAGGGACGGCTTTGGGTATGGTCACGGGGTGAAGAGCTGGTCACCGAACGCTTTCCCGAATTCGACAGCCTGGTCCATGGCCTGCCCGACGGCACGGTGATCGACGGTGAAATCGTGGCCTGGAAAACCGCGACGCCCGACACCGAAGACGCCTTCGACCCCATGACGCCAACCTCGCCTGCCGTGCAACCGTTCGCCCTGCTGCAACAGCGGATCGGGCGCAAAACCCTGGGCAGGAAGATCCTCAATGAAGTGCCGGTGGTGCTCCTCGCCTACGACTTGCTGGAATGGCAAGGCGCAGACTGGCGCAACCAGCCTCAAACCGAACGCCGCAGACAACTGGAACAGCTCATCGCCCAGAGCAACAACCCGGTGCTGCTGCCCTCCCCCGTGCTGACCGGCGAAGACTGGTTCGACCTCGCCCGCCAACGCGAAGCCTCCCGCAGCCTCGGGGTCGAAGGCATGATGCTCAAAGCCCGGGACGCGTTGTATGGCGTCGGCCGGACCAAGGACATGGGCACCTGGTGGAAATGGAAAGTCGACCCCTTCAGCGTCGACGCTGTGTTGATCTACGCGCAACGCGGGCATGGTCGGCGAGCCAGCCTCTACAGCGACTACACCTTCGCCGTGTGGGACGGTCCGCCTGATGCCAGCGAACGGACCCTGGTGCCATTCGCCAAGGCCTATTCGGGGCTGACCGATGCAGAAATGCGTCAGGTCGACAGCATCGTGCGCAAGACCACGGTCGAGAAGTTCGGCCCGGTCAGCAGCGTTAAACCGAGCCTGGTGTTTGAATTGGGCTTCGAAGGCATCGCCCTGTCCAAGCGCCACAAGAGCGGCATCGCCGTGAGGTTTCCGCGCATGCTGCGCTGGCGCCAGGACAAGAGCGTCGAGGAGGCCGACAACCTGGGGACGCTGCAGGATTTGCTGGCCTGAAACCTGTGGGAGCGAGTCTGCTCGCGAGGGTCGCCAGTGATGACGCGCCCCTCTCGATGCCCTCGCGAGCAGGCTCGCTCCCCCACAGGATTCAGGCGTGCGCACACCCCAAAAAGGTGCACCCTATTCACGGCGCCCGTTTTCGTGCACTAATCCCATCCGGCAATTTCCTGAACACCTTTTAAACGCTTGTTCGGCACTCTGGTTCGGAAATTGCTACTTTCATTAGGTCTTACGCTTACCAGTAACAATAAATCTGCGCCACAAGCGCTCATATTGGTTCTTAGGGATTGAATAATGAAAAAAGCATTGCTGACCCTTTCTGCACTGGCGTTGTGCGTAACTGCTGGCTCTGCGCTGGCCAAGGAATACAAGGAATTGCGTTTCGGCGTCGACCCTTCCTACGCACCGTTCGAGTCGAAAGCGGCCGACGGTAGCCTGGTGGGTTTCGACATCGATCTGGGTAACGCGATTTGCGCCGAGCTGAAGGTCAAGTGCAAATGGGTCGAAAGCGATTTCGACGGCATGATTCCTGGCCTCAAGGCCAATAAATTCGACGGTGTCATCTCTTCGATGACCGTGACCCCGGCCCGTGAAAAAGTCATCGACTTCTCCAGCGAGCTGTTCTCCGGCCCAACCGCCTATGTGTTCAAGAAAGGTTCGGGTGTGACCGCTGACGTCGCCTCGCTCAAAGGCAAGACCGTGGGCTATGAGCAAGGCACCATTCAGGAAGCCTACGCCAAGGCCGTACTGGACAAGGCCGGCGTGAAAACCCAGGCCTATCAGAACCAGGATCAGGTGTACGCTGACCTGACCTCCGGCCGCCTCGACGCCGGCATCCAGGACATGCTGCAAGCCGAGCTGGGCTTCCTCAAGTCGCCGAACGGCGCCGATTACGAAATCAGCCAGCCGGTCGACAGCGAACTGCTGCCAGCAAAAACCGCTGTCGGCATTAAGAAAGGTAACACCGAGCTGAAGGCGCTTTTGGATAAAGGTATCAAAGCGTTACACGATGATGGCACCTACGCCACCATTCAGAAGAAACACTTTGGCGATCTGAATCTGTACAGCGGCAAATAATGCCAGGCGCCCATCTCGCGATGGGCGCTTTTCTCTTCCGATCAGGTTGCTGATTTATGTTCGAAAACCTCCTGCAAAATCTGGGGCTCTCAGCCTTCAGCCTCAAGGGCTTCGGTCCGTTGCTGATGGAAGGCACCTGGATGACCATCAAATTATCGGCGATGTCGCTGCTGGTGGCCGTATTGCTCGGCCTGCTCGGCGCCAGTGCCAAGCTGTCAAAAGTCAAACTGCTGCGCCTGCCCGCCCAGTGCTACACCACGTTGATTCGCGGCGTACCGGACCTGGTACTGATGCTGCTGATCTTCTACAGCCTGCAAACCTGGCTGACGTCGTTCACCGATTACATGGAATGGGAATACATCGAGATCAACCCGTTCAGCGCCGGGGTTCTGACCCTGGGCTTCATTTACGGTGCGTATTTCACCGAGACCTTCCGTGGCGCGATCCTCGCGGTGCCACGGGGCCAGGTCGAAGCCGCCGTCGCCTATGGCCTCAAACGCGGACAGCGGTTCTGGATCGTGGTGTTCCCGCAGATGATGCGCTACGCCCTGCCGGGCATCGGCAACAACTGGATGGTGATGCTCAAGGCCACCGCGCTGGTATCGATCATCGGCCTGGCCGACCTGGTCAAGGCTGCGCAGGACGCCGGTAAAAGCACCTATCAACTGTTCTACTTCCTGGTGCTGGCCGCCCTGATCTACCTGGTGATCACCAGTGTTTCCAACTTCATTCTGCGTTGGCTGGAACGTCGCTACGCCGCCGGCACACGGGAGGCCGTACGATGATCGAACTCCTGCAGGAATACTGGAAGCCCTTCCTTTATAGCGACGGCAACAACATCACTGGCCTGGCCATGACCCTGTGGCTGCTCAGTGCATCGATCTTCATCGGTTTCCTCGTCTCGATCCCGCTGTCCATCGCCCGGGTGTCGAGCCATTTCTACGTTCGCTGGCCGGTGCAGTTCTATACCTACCTGTTCCGGGGCACGCCGCTGTATATCCAGCTGCTGATCTGCTACACCGGGATCTACAGCCTGGCCGCCGTGCGCGCGCAGCCGCTGCTCGACAGTTTCTTCCGCGATGCGATGAACTGCACCATCCTGGCCTTCGCCCTGAACACCTGCGCCTACACCACGGAGATTTTCGCCGGGGCGATCCGCAGCATGAACCACGGCGAAGTCGAAGCCGCCAAGGCCTACGGGCTGACCGGCTGGAAGCTGTATGCCTACGTGATCATGCCATCGGCGTTGCGCCGTTCGCTGCCGTACTACAGCAACGAAGTGATCCTGATGCTGCACTCGACCACCGTGGCGTTCACCGCAACGATTCCGGACATCCTCAAAGTAGCGCGGGATGCCAACTCGGCGACCTTCCTGACGTTCCAGTCGTTCGGCATTGCCGCGCTGATCTACCTGGCTATCACCTTCACGCTGGTCGGTCTGTTCCGTCTCGCCGAACGCCGATGGCTGGCCTTCCTCGGGCCAACCCACTAGGACACGCAAAAATGCACCACCAGATCCATGACCTGCTGGCCCCGCTGCCGGGGACCGCACGACAGATTCACAGCTTCCACTTCGGCCCGCAGTCGGCCAACGGCAAGATCTACATCCAGGCGTCCCTGCACGCTGATGAAATGCCCGGCATGCTGGTCGCCTGGCACCTCAAGCAGCGCCTGGCGGAACTGGAAGCCGCCGGCCGCCTGCGCAGCGAAATCGTGCTGGTGCCGGTGGCCAACCCGGTCGGCCTCGAACAGGTGCTGATGGACGTGCCGCTGGGCCGCTACGAGCTGGAAAGCGGGCAGAACTTCAACCGCTGGTTCGTCGACTTGAGCGAGGAAGTCGGCAACGCAATCGAAGCCCTGCTCGGCGACGACCCGCAACGCAACCTCGAACTCATCCGCCGCAGCCTGCGCGCAGCGCTGGCACGCCAGACCGCCAGCACCCAGCTGCAATCGCAACGCCTGACCTTGCAACGCCTGGCCTGTGATGCCGACATGGTGCTGGACCTGCATTGCGACTTCGAAGCCGTCGCGCACCTCTACACCACGCCCGAGGCCTGGCCGCAGGTCGAGCCGTTGGCGCGCTACATCGGTTCCGAAGCCAGCCTGCTGGCCACCGACTCCGGCGGCCAGTCGTTCGACGAGTGCTTCACCCTGCTGTGGTGGCAATTGAAGGAGCGCTTTGGCGAACACTTCGATATTCCACTGGGGAGCTTTTCCGTGACCGTCGAACTGCGCGGCCAGGGCGACGTCAACCACCCACTGGCCAGCCTCGACTGCCAGGCCCTGCTCGATTACCTGATTCACTTCGGTGCGATTTCCGGCGACCCGCAGCCCCTGCCCGAGCTGCCGTATCCGGCCACGCCGCTGGCGGCCGTCGAGCCGGTGACAACCCCCGTGGGCGGTTTGCTGGTGTACACCGCGCTGCCGGGGGAATACCTGGAGGCTGGCCAGTTGATCGCCGAAATCATCGACCCGGTCAATGATCGCGTCACGCCTATTCACTGCACCGTCGCCGGGCTGATGTACGCTCGCTCATTGCGGCGCATGGCCACTGCCGGCATGGTGATCGCCCATGTCGCGGGCACCGAAGCCTATCGCAGCGGTTACCTACTTTCGCCTTGAGGATGCCTGCTCCATGTACAAACTGACCATTGAAGGCCTGCATAAAAGCTATGGCGATCATGAAGTGCTCAAGGGTGTTTCGCTCAAGGCCAACACCGGCGATGTCATCAGCCTGATCGGCGCCAGCGGCTCGGGCAAAAGTACCTTCCTGCGCTGCATCAACTTTCTCGAACAACCCAACGACGGCGCGATGACCCTGGACGGCCAGAACATCCGCATGATCAAGGACCGCCATGGCATGCATGTGGCCGATGCCGACGAGCTGCAGCGCATTCGCACGCGCCTGGCCATGGTGTTTCAGCACTTCAACCTGTGGAGCCACATGACCGTGCTGGAAAACATCACCATGGCACCGCGCCGGGTGCTGGGCTGCAGCAAGCAGGAGGCCGAAGACCGCGCCCGTCGCTACCTCGACAAAGTGGGCCTCGCCGCCCGCGTGGCAGACCAGTACCCGGCGTTCCTGTCCGGCGGCCAGCAGCAACGGGTCGCCATCGCCCGAGCCCTGGCCATGGAACCGGAAGTCATGCTGTTCGACGAACCCACCTCGGCACTCGACCCGGAACTGGTGGGGGAAGTGCTGAGGGTGATCCAGGGTCTGGCCGAAGAAGGCCGGACCATGATCATGGTCACCCACGAAATGAGCTTCGCCCGCAAAGTGTCGAACCAGGTGCTGTTCCTGCACCAGGGGCTGGTCGAGGAAGAAGGCGCGCCGGAAGACGTGCTGGGCAACCCGAAGAGCGAGCGGTTGAAGCAGTTTCTCAGCGGTAACCTGAAGTGAACATCAAACCTGCGTAGGAGCGAGGTTGCTCGCGATGGTCGTCAACGAAAAAGCCTGTTCCAGGGATAAACGCGTCGACCCTCGGTTCATCGCGAGCAGGTTCGCTCCCACAGGGGGGGCAGGTACTGCTCGCAAGCCCGATTAAACTCTTCGCCCCCCACCGTAGTCTCTGAAAGAACACGTTCAGAGCGCACACCGCCGGCATGGGAAATTCCCCCGACTACGCAAAGCACTGGTTCACCGCTCGCGGCTGGAAGCCGTTCGCCTTTCAGAAACAGGTGTGGGCTGCCGTCAAACAGGGGCAATCCGGGTTGCTGCATGCGAGCACCGGCGCCGGCAAAACCTACGCGGTGTGGTTCGCCGCGCTCAATCGTTTCGCCGTCACCCTCCCGCCAGTTGAAAAACCACGCAAGCGAAAACCCGCCGCCGAACCCCTGACCGTCCTGTGGATCACGCCCATGCGCGCCCTGGCCGCCGACACGGCGCGGGCACTGCAGGCACCGTTACAGGATCTGCAGATCCCGTGGAGCGTCGGTTTGCGCACCGGCGACACCAGCAGCAGCGAACGCGCACGCCAGGGCCGGCGGCTGCCCACCACCCTGATTACCACGCCGGAAAGCCTCACCCTGATGCTCGCCCGCGCCGACGCACACACCGCGCTGTCGACCTTGCGCATGGTGGTGGTCGATGAATGGCACGAACTGCTTGGCAACAAGCGCGGCGTGCAACTGCAATTGGTGCTCGCCCGCCTCCGGCGGTGGAATCCTGGCCTGATCGTGTGGGGCGTTTCGGCGACCCTGGGCAATCAGGCCCACGCCGGGCAGGTGCTGATCCCTCAGGGTGGTGGCATCAGCGTGCAAGGGCGAAGCAGTAAAGCGTTGCAGGTCGACACCTTGCTGCCGCCGGCCATCGAACGCTTTCCCTGGGCCGGGCATATCGGCTTGAAGATGCTGCCGCAGGTGGCGGCCGAGATTGAGTCCAGCCCCAGCAGCCTGGTGTTCACCAACACCCGCGCGCAGTCGGAGATCTGGTACCAGGCCTTGCTGGAAGCCCGCCCCGACTGGGCCGGATTGATTGCGCTGCATCACGGTTCGCTGTCCCGCGAAACCCGCGACTGGGTTGAGCGGGCGCTCAAGGACGGCCAGCTCAAAGCGGTGGTCTGCACCTCCAGCCTGGACCTGGGTGTGGATTTCCTGCCGGTGGAGCGGGTGCTGCAAATCGGCTCGGCCAAGGGTGTGGCGCGGCTGATGCAACGGGCCGGCCGCTCCGGCCACGCACCGGGGCGCGTGTCGCGGGTGACCCTGGTGCCCACTCACAGCCTGGAGTTGATCGAAGCCGCCGCGGCACAGGACGCGGTAGCCCAGCGCCGCATCGAGCCCCGCGAGTCGCCGCACAAGCCGCTGGATGTGCTGGTCCAGCATCTGGTCAGCATGGCGTTGGGTGGTGGCTTTCTTCCGGATGAGCTGTATGAAGAAGTCCGCACTGCCTGGGCCTATCGTGACCTCACAGAGGAAGACTGGCGCTGGGCGCTGGCATTCGTACGTCATGGCGGACTTTCCCTGACAGCCTATCCGGACTATCGCCGTGTCGAGCCCGATGAACAGGGTATCTGGCGCGTACCGGATGCGCGGTTGGCCCGCCGACATCGCATGAGCATCGGCACAATTGTCAGCGACGCAAGCATCCACTTGAAGTTCTGGAGCAAAGGCGGTGGCGGCAAGCAGTTGGGCAGTGTCGAGGAAGGCTTTATCGCCCGGCTCAAACCCGGTGACGGGTTTCTCTTCGCCGGACGCCTGCTGGAACTGGTGCGCGTGGAAAACATGACCGCCTACGTCAAGCGCAGCACCGTGAAAAAAGCCGCCGTGCCCCGCTGGAATGGTGGACGCATGCCGCTTTCCAATGAATTGGCGCAAGCGGTGGTCACCCGCTTCAGCGCAGCCGCGCAGGGCGAATTCAGCGGCCCGGAAATGCAGGCGCTACGCCCGCTGCTGGCGGTTCAACAACGCTGGTCCGGATTGCCGACCGAGCACAGCCTGCTGGCCGAAACCCTCAAATCCCGCGAGGGCTGGCACCTGTTCCTCTACCCCTTCGCCGGTCGCCAGGTGCACTTGGGGCTGGCGAGCCTGCTGGCATGGCGCGTCAGCCAGCAACAGGCGGTGACGTTTTCCATTGCCGTCAACGATTACGGGCTGGAGCTGCTCAGCGCCACCCCAGTGGACTGGCCCGATGCCTTGAACCCTGGCCTGTTGAGCCCCGAACATCTATTGCGCGATGTGCTGGCCAGCCTGAATGCCGGTGAGCTGGCGCTGCGCCGCTTTCGCGAAATCGCGCGGATAGCCGGGCTGGTGTTCGCCGGCTATCCCGGTGCACCGAAAAGCACTCGCCAGGTTCAGGCCTCCAGCGGTTTGTTCTATGAAGTGTTCAAGCAGTACGACGCCGGGAACCTGCTGCTGGCCCAGGCCGGGGAGGAAGTCCTGCGCAACGAGCTGGATATTCATCGCCTGCAGCAGACACTGACGCGCATCGGTCGGCTGCGGCTGGACGTGCATGCGCTCAAGCGGCCGACGCCGCTCAGTTTCCCCCTGCTGGTGGAGCGCATGCGCGAGAGCATGAGTTCGGAAAAACTCGCCGACCGCATCAGACGCATGGTCAGCGACCTGGAGAAAACCGCCGAAACCGGAAAAGCCTGATGAAGACGGCCTACCCCATACAACTGGCCGGCGAAGCGCTGTGGCTGCTGCCGGAAAAAGCCCTGTACTGGCCGGCGCAACAGGCCTTGCTGGTGGCCGATGTGCACTTCGGCAAAGCCGCCGCCTACCGCAGCCTTGGCCAGCCGGTGCCCCAGGGCACCACCGCGAGCAACATCGCGGTACTGGATGACCTGCTGGCAGCGCTGCCGTGCCGCCAGCTGATTTTCCTCGGCGACTTTCTCCACGGGCCCGGCTCCCACGCCAGCGCCACGCTGGACGCACTGGCGGCGTGGCGAGCCCGACATCGCGACCTGCCGATGACCCTGATTCGCGGCAACCACGACAAGCGCGCGGGTGATCCGCCTGCGTCACTGGCCATTCAGGTCGTGGCGCAACCGATGCTGTTGGGCCCGTTTGCGCTACAGCATGAACCCGCCCCTCATCCGCAGCGGCATGTGCTCGCGGGGCATGTGCATCCGGTTTACCGGCTCAGTGGCCGGGGTCGGCAGCGCCTGCGGCTGGCGTGTTTCAGGTTTGGCGAGCACGTCAGCCTGTTGCCGGCGTTCGGTGCGTTTACCGGTGGCTATCCGGTGGAGAGGGACGAGCGCAGTCGAGTCTTCGTGATTGGCGACAACGAAATATGGCCCGTCAGTTGATCAACCGGCAGGAGCGAGCTCGCTCGCGATGACATTCCAGGCAACAGGGCAACAGCGCGCGTCACCGTTGATGTCCATCGCGGGCAATCAAGCGTCGACAGGCAGCTCCCGCAGATCAGGCGACAGGCGCTGGAGGCGGTTCGTCGGGCAGCGTCGGCTCACCGGGTTCGGTGGGCTGTTCGTTGGGGGTGTCGGGGTCGGGTTGGCCGGGGATGCCCCCTGCCATGGCGACAGGCGGGTGCGCCAACAAGGACCAGGCCAAAACGCCAACTTGATTGGGCTCAAGCCTTGCCAGTTCGGCACTTATTCGCGGATCGATCTTCATGGAGCACTCCTGAGCTAAGGCCCCGCCCGCTGTACGCGAACCGGGCAGTACACCCAATAGAGTGTCTACCCGCTCAGGAATTCCCGCGATCTGGATGAATGGATCAGGTACGTGGCAGGGTCACGCCGCGCTGGCCCTGGTACTTGCCGCCCCGGTCCTTGTAAGACACTTCGCACTCTTCGTCGGATTCGAGGAACAACATCTGCGCCACACCTTCGTTGGCGTAGATTTTCGCCGGCAGGTTGGTGGTGTTGGAGAATTCCAGGGTCACGTGGCCTTCCCACTCCGGCTCCAGCGGGGTCACGTTGACGATGATGCCGCAACGGGCGTAGGTGCTCTTGCCCAGGCAGATGGTCAGCACATTGCGCGGAATGCGGAAGTACTCGACGGTGCTGGCCAGCGCGAAGGAGTTCGGCGGGATGATGCAGACATCGCTTTCGATGTCGACGAAGCTGCCGGCGTCGAAGTTCTTCGGGTCGACGATGGCCGAGTTGATGTTGGTGAACACCTTGAATTGATTGGTGCAACGCACATCGTAGCCATAGCTGGACACACCGAAGGAGATCACCCGACTGTCGCTCTCGCCGCGCACCTGGCGCTCGACGAAAGGCTCGATCATGTTGTGTTCCTGCGCCATGCGGCGAATCCACTTGTCCGATTTGATGCTCATGGCGATGTCCTGAATAGCGAGGTGGAAAAAATCTGTCCGGCATCTTACCGGGGCCGCGCCCAGGGTTCAAAGACCGGGCGCAATTCTCGGCGATCCTGCGTAAAACATGGGGCTTTACGCCAGGGGGAAGCACCGTCAGTCACGAAAACCGAGAAACCTTCGCAAGAAGCATTGGCACGTCCCGGAAAAAGGGTTAAGGTGGCGCCACTGTGCTGCTTGTGTCACTGAGAATCTCTACACGATATGTTGAATTTCGATCCAACCATCTACAAGAATTTTTCCTGCTCTTTGCACTCAGTCTCGACCAGGGTTCTTCCTGAGTCGCAGTTATCTTTGTTCAAGGAGTTACACCATGTCTAATCGCCAAACCGGTACCGTTAAGTGGTTCAACGATGAAAAAGGCTTCGGCTTCATCACTCCACAATCCGGTGACGACCTGTTCGTTCACTTCAAAGCTATCCAATCCGACGGCTTCAAAAGCCTGAAAGAAGGCCAACAGGTTTCTTTCATCGCTACCCGCGGTCAGAAAGGCATGCAAGCTGAAGAAGTTCAAGTTATCTAACTTGTCCTTGCTTTAGTAAAAAGCCCCGCCCTCAACAGCGGGGCTTTTTTGTGCCTGGCGTTTTGTTCAGAACTGCCGGGCAAAAAAAATCGCGACCCAAGGGCCGCGATTTTTCTGCTCCACGTCTTACCAGGTCACGCCAAAACCTGCGGTGTAACGTGTCTTGTCCAGATCCGCATCATGGGTGCCACTGATGATGTCACGCTCGGCCTTGAGGTTGAGCGACGCCCACTCCGTCACCTTGTAGCGCAGGCCCATCTCTGCATCCAGCGCGTACTCGGCGACGCCGGACAGCGGCTTGCCGACTTCGCCGTTGGTGAAGAACTCGACTTTCTTGCCAATCAGGTAGCGGTTGTAATCCCACTTCATGGCCACGGAGTAGAAGTTCTCCTTGCTGCCGTCTTCGAACTCGTAGTCGGTGCGGTTGATCAGCGAACCGAGTGAGAACGCACCCAACTCGTCGTCCCAGAACTGGTAACCCGGACCGGTACCGACCGTGCGCTGGCGAGACAGCTCTTCGACCTTGTCGCGCTTGTACACCAGCCGGCCTTGCCAGAACCATTTATCGGTCAGGAAACGGTCGAGGGAATATTCGGCGCGCCAGTTGTCCGTGGTCACCTCGTCATCCTGGAACTCGCGGTTGTACTCGCCTTCGGCAATGTGCCGCCACCGACCGTGGCGCGCGGTGGTCTTGAAATCGATGTCGTAGTCGTCGGTGTCTTTTTCCGCGCGCTGGTAATCCAGGGCTGCATCGATGTTGCCCTTCCACACCAGGTCTTCGACGACCGGCTTGGGCTTGAGGATCTGCTGAATACTGGCCAGCTCCACGGTCTTGGGCGCCTCACCGTTGGCGAGCGTGACCTTGCCGTCCTCGGCCGAATGCAGCGACTTGGCTTTCTCGCCGGTGTAGGCGTCCTGCTTGACCAGCAACTCCTGATCGCTTTCCAGGGTTTTCACCTGTTTCCAATCGATCGGCACCGCCCCGGCGTATTCGGTCTGAATCAACAGTTTGCCGCCGTCGAACAAGGTGATCTTGCCGCTCACCTTGTCTCCGTTTTTCAACCAGACGGTATCGGCGAGCAAGGGCGTGGAAGCACCGAGGACAGCTAGGCACAGCAGAGTTCTGGAGACCATAAGCAAAACAATCGCTCAAAGTTGCGGAAAAATCGGCATTATCCGTAGGAATAAGACCCTAGCAACGACTGACCCGACGATTTCTATTGAGTTCATTTCTCAGTTGCCAATCGAAGATTTACTCTACGGACGGTATTGCCCGGATGCGGGAGCGAGCCTGCCGCGATAACCCGAATGAGGCACCTTGCTCCAGGCAGTTCCCGTTATCGTCAATTGATCATCGCGAGCACACACGCTCCTGCAGGAACCCACCGTGAGCGACCCCACCGTCGAAACCGAAAGTGCCGCGCAAATCCGACGCACGGCGCTCTACCTGACCCTGGCGCAAGTGCCCGAGGGCAAAGTCGTGAGTTATGGTCAGCTTGCCGAACTGGCGGGGCTGGGTCGCGCGGCGCGATGGGTCGGCCGGACCCTGAGCCAACTGCCCGGCGACACCAAACTGCCCTGGCACCGGGTACTCGGTGCGGGCGGCAGAATCAGCCTGCCGGCCGGCAGCCCCTCAGGCGACGAACAGCGCGCACGATTACGCGACGAAGGCATCAGCATCCTGAATAATCGTGTTGATATTCGGTGCCATGGCTGGCGCCCGGTAGAGCACAGCGGTTAGAGTGCGCGCTTTGTTTCTGAAATTTTGAGGCAGACTTCAGCCCATGCCCCGTAAAACCTGGCGCGCCGCGCTTGCTGCCTATGCCAGCCCTTCGACACTTGTGCTGTTGTTGCTTGGTTTCGCCGCCGGCTTGCCCTACATGCTGGTATTTTCGACGCTTTCGGTCTGGTTGCGCGAAGCCGGTGTGGCTCGCGAAACCATTGGCTATGCCAGTCTGATCGGTCTGGCCTACGCCTTCAAATGGGTCTGGTCGCCGCTGCTCGATCAATGGCGCCTGCCGTTGCTCGGCAAGCTCGGCCGCCGTCGTTCGTGGCTGGTGCTTTCCCAGGCACTGGTGATTCTGGGTCTGATCGGCATGGGTTTCTGCGACCCGCAAAAACACCTGTCCTGGCTGATCGCCATCGCCGTACTCGTTGCCTTCGCCTCGGCGACCCAGGACATCGCGGTCGACGCCTACCGCCTGGAAATCGCCGACGACAGCCGCCAGGCTGCGCTCGCCGCCAGCTACATGTCCGGTTATCGGGTGGCGGCACTGCTGGCCACCGCCGGCGCCCTGTACTTCGCCGAGGGTTTCGGCTCCACCGGCTTCAATTACAAGCATTCGGCGTGGGCCGGCACCTACCTGCTGTTTGGTGTGCTGATGGTCCCGGCGCTGCTGACGTCGCTGTTCATGCGCGAACCGCCGGTGCCGCTGCGCACGCAACTGCAGGCCGGGCGCTACAGCTTCGTGCATCAGCTGGCCTCGGTGTTCGTACTGATCGTGCTGCTGGTGTCCGTGCCGGCGACCTTCACCCAGCTCTTCAACACCGACTTCGCCAGCGTACTGTTTGGCGGTGCCAGCCTGCTCGACCTGCTGCTCGAGGATCGTGCCTTCCTGCGCGCCATCCTCTATATCACGCTGACGGCCATGTGCCTGTCGGCCATGGGGCGCCGCGGCCTCGCGCCGGTGCTGACACCGGTCAACGACTTCATCCTGCGCTACCGCTGGCAGGCGCTGCTGCTGCTCGGGCTGATCGCTACCTATCGGATGTCGGATACGGTCATGGGTGTGATGGCCAACGTTTTCTACATCGACCAGGGTTTCACCAAGGACCAGATTGCCAGCGTCAGCAAGATCTTCGGCCTGATCATGACCCTCGTCGGGGCCGGCATGGGCGGTCTGCTGATCGTGCGCTTCGGCATCCTGCCAATCCTGTTCATCGGCGGCGCGGCGTCAGCCGCCACCAACCTGCTGTTCCTGATGCTCGCCGACATGGGCGCCAACCTGAACATGCTGATCGTGACCATTTCCCTGGACAACTTCAGCTCGGGCCTGGCGACCTCGGCGTTCGTCGCCTACCTGTCGAGCCTGACCAACCTCAAGTTCTCCGCCACCCAATACGCTCTGCTCAGCTCGATCATGCTCCTGCTGCCGCGCCTGATCGGCGGCTACTCGGGGGTCATGGTGGAAAAATTCGGCTATCACAATTTCTTCCTGATCACCGCGCTGCTCGGCGTTCCGACACTGCTGTTGATTGCCTTGCACTGGTTCCAGGAGAGCCGTCGCGAAGGCCCGACTCCCACCCCGGAGCCAGCGCCCACACAAGTTGCGGAAGAATCGTAGGGCGTTCACCCAGCCAGCATCGCAACGGGCGGGGAGATTCCCGCCCACCTACCACACCGCCGACCGCACGCCTGTACGCCAGCGGATCTCGCCCGTACAATGCTCCGTCATTTCTCGTCATCAGCAATCGATAACGGCCAACCATGCGCACCAGTCAATTTTTGCTCGCCACACAGAAAGAAACGCCTTCCGACGCGGTTGTGATCAGCCATCAGCTGATGCTGCGCGCCGGCATGATCCGCAAACTCGCCTCGGGCCTGTACACCTGGCTGCCGATGGGCTTGCGAGTGATGCGCAAGGTCGAAGCCGTCGTTCGCGAAGAAATGAACGCCGCAGGCTCTTTGGAAGTGTTGATGCCGAGCACCCAACCGGCTGAACTGTGGCAGGAATCCGGTCGCTGGGAAGAGTACGGCCCGGAATTGCTGCGCTTCAAGGATCGCCACAATCGTGACTTCTGTGCCGGCCCGACCCACGAAGAAGTGATCACCGACCTGATGCGCAACGAGTTGAGCAGCTACAAGCAGCTGCCGATCAACCTGTATCAGATCCAGACCAAGTTCCGTGACGAAATCCGCCCACGCTTCGGTTTGATGCGCGGCCGCGAATTCATCATGAAGGACGCCTATTCGTTCCACGCCGACCAGGCCTCGCTGCAGGTCACCTATGACCGCATGCACCAGGCCTACTGCAACGTGTTCACACGCCTGGGCCTGAAATTCCGTCCGGTGGAAGCCGACAACGGTTCCATCGGCGGCGCCGGCTCCCACGAATTCCACGTCCTGGCCGAATCCGGCGAAGACGATATCGTCTTCAGCAACGGTTCCGACTACGCGGCCAACATCGAGAAAGCCGAAGCCGTGCCACGGGAAACGTCCCGTCCTGCTCCTTGCGAAGAGCTGCGCCTGGTGGACACCCCGGACACCAAGACCATTGCCGCACTGGTGGAAAAATTCAATCTGCCGATTGAAAAGACCATCAAGACCCTGATCGTGCACGCCGAAGAAGAAGGCAAGCTGATTGCCCTGGTGATCCGTGGCGACCACGAACTCAACGAAATCAAGGCCGCCCAGCAGCCAGGCGTGGCCAGCCCGCTGGTGATGGCGTCCGACGCCGAACTGCGCGACGCCATTGGCGCCGGCGCCGGTTCCCTCGGCCCGCTGAACCTGCCGCTGCCGGTGATCATCGACCGCTCCGTCGAGCTGATGAGCGACTTCGGCATTGGCGCGAACATCGACGACAAGCACTACTTCGGCGTGAACTGGGAGCGCGACCTGCCAGTGCCGACCGTGGCCGACCTGCGTAACGTGGTCAGCGGCGACCCGAGCCCGGACGGCAAGGGCACCCTGGAAATCAAGCGCGGTATCGAAGTCGGGCACATCTTCCAGCTGGGCAACAAGTACAGCAAGGCGATGAAGTGCGAAGTGCTGGGCGAGAACGGCAAGCCGGTCACCCTGGAAATGGGTTGCTACGGCATCGGCGTGTCCCGCGTGGTCGCCGCCGCCATCGAGCAGAGCAACGACGACAAGGGGATCATCTGGAGCGACACGCTGGCGCCGTTCCAGGTCGCCCTGGTGCCATTGCGCTACGAAACCGAGCAGGTGCGCGAAGCCACCGACAAGCTGTACGCCGAGTTGACCGCTGCCGGGTTCGAAGTGCTGCTGGACGATCGCGACAAGAAAACCAGCCCGGGCATCAAGTTCGCGGACATGGAGCTGATCGGCATTCCTCACCGGATCGTGGTCAGCGACCGCGGCCTCGCCGAAGGCAACCTGGAATACAAGAGCCGTACCGAGGCCGAGCCGCAAGCGCTGCCGGTTGCTGACGTACTGTCGTTCCTTCAGGCCCGTATCCGCCGCTGAAACCAGATAGAGACGTCATGTTCAAGCGAAACACCTTAGGCCTCGGTGGCGCCGCCCTGTGCGGCGCCCTGCTGGTCAGCGGCTGTGCCAACCACATGTCGCAACGCAGCGAGCACGAGGAACGTGTCGAGCGCAAACTGCTCGACCACCGCCTGCAGATCGATGTCGGCGAGCCCAAGGTGCTCGAGCTGCCGCAACGTCGGGTGAAGATCCACGAGCAAAAGACTTTCGAAGTCACCGAGTTCGAAGTGACGCGGCATTACGATCGCTACACGCCTTACCAACCCTGGCGGGAGATCTACGAGATCCCGCTGGGCGCGGTGGCGGTGGTGGCCGGTGTCGGCGCAAACGTGGCCAACGTGTTCGCCCTCGGCAACCTGCCCGATAGCATGACCAAGGACTGGTTCAGCTACGGCATCGCCGGGCTCAACCCGTTCATGAACGCACCGTCCAACGGTCGCTCACAGCAGAACCTTGCCGGCATCGACGAAGTCCAGCTCGACAAACGTACCGAGTACTCGAGCCTGCCGTGGAGCGAGCGTCCGGTCGAGGTCAAGGCCGGCAAGGAAACGTTCGAGCTGAGCACCGATAAAAACGGCGTCTTGCGCCTGAACCTGCTGGACAGCCCTTTCGCCGAACGTGACATCAATCACCTGAGCCGGTTGCTGATCCGTGTCGAGGACGGCCAGGACGATGTGCATACGGATTCGAGCCTGGCGGTCAGCAGTTCGCTGCGTGGCAAATTGCTCGAAGCCCATGGCCTGATTTACGACGACCTCGAAGACGGCGAAGTGAGCCAGTGGGTGCACCGGGTCAAACGCCTGTCGGAACTGGGCCTGGAGGAAGAAGCCAGCGAGCTGGAACAGAGCCTGATCGAACTGACGCGCAACGATCCCGAGTTGCAGACCGAATTCATGAAGTCACTGGCCAAGGATGGTGGTCGTTTGGTGGCGGATCCGGGGCCGAACTAACTTCTGAAATCATCGCGAGCA
>NZ_CATKPY010000022.1:0-784080 GCF_949767465.1 Pseudomonas sp. IT-P12
GGTTGGTGCTTCCCGCGCTGCGGTCGACGCAGGTTTCGTACCCAACGACATGCAGGTCGGTCAGACCGGCAAGATCGTTGCTCCACAGCTGTACATCGCGGTCGGTATCTCCGGCGCGATCCAGCACCTGGCCGGCATGAAAGACTCCAAGGTGATCGTTGCGATCAACAAGGACGAAGAAGCGCCGATCTTCCAGGTGGCCGATTACGGCCTGGTTGCGGATCTTTTTGAAGCGATTCCAGAAATGGCCGACCTGGCCTGATCACTGACCGACTGGAGTAAAGAATATGAGCAGCAGTTCCGATTTTTCCGCCTGGATTGGACGACGTCAGGAAAGCCTGGACCGGATCAGTTTCACTCTGGTCAGACGCATTGCCGCGACATTTGGCGAGTCGGCACCACAACCCGGTGAGCCGCTACCGCCCCTGTGGCACTGGGCATTCTTTCAGGAGCCGATGGGTGCCAGCCAACTGGGGCCGGATGGCCATCCAGCGCTTGGGGGCTTTTTGCCGCCGGCCCATAATCGCAATCGCATGTGGGCGGGCAGCCGAATTGAGTTTTACCAGCCGTTGAAAGTGGAAGCTGAAGTGACCTGTGTATCGACCATCCTCAACGTCGAGGAGAAGCACGGTCGCACAGGTTCCTTGCTGTTCGTCACGCTACGCCATGAGTTTTTCCAGGACGGCAAACTCGCCCTGCAAGATGAACAGGACATTGTTTACCGCGAACCTACCCCGCCCAAACTGCACGGCACCGAAACGTTACCTGAAGGCCATTGGCAGGAACGGATCGAACCTTCCCCAACCCTGTTGTTCCGTTACTCCGCAGTCACCTTCAATGGCCATCGAATTCACTATGACTGGCCTTACGTCACAGAGACCGAAGGTTATCCAGGACTGGTCGTACATGGCCCATTGATCGCTACGTTGAACTTGCGTGCCTTTACCAAAGCGCATCCAACTGCGCGCCTGGAGCGTTTCACCTTTCGCGGAGTACGACCGCTGATTTCGCCACAGCCTTTCGAGGTGGGCGGACGTCTGATCGAAAACGGCAAGGCACAGGTTTGGGCTGGCAATCAGGACGGCACAGCACAAACCGGAGAGATCGAGTTCAGCGATGGAGCAACGCCATGAGCAAATCAATTGTGCGCTCCGCCCTGTTTGTGCCGGCTACTCGACCAGAGCGCATCCAAAAGGCTATTGCCACCGGCGCGGATCGAGTCATCGTTGACTTGGAAGATGCCGTGCAAGAAAACCTCAAGGAGCAAGCGAGGGATAATCTCGACGCCTTCCTGAGCGAAACCCCGGATGCACGAATTCTGGTCCGTGTGAATGCCCCGGACCACTGGGCGCATGTTGCGGATCTGGATCTTTGCCGACGCCATGCCGGCGTGATCGGAATTCTGCTACCCAAAGCAGAAAGCGCGAAACAGGTCACCGCAGCCGCGGGTACCGAAAAACCGATTTGGCCAATCATCGAGAGCGCCAAGGGCTTGTCAGCACTCGACGAGATTGCCGGCACTCAAGGCGTTGAGCGCTTGTCGTTCGGAAGTCTGGATCTGGGTCTGGACCTGAACCTGACTACTGGCAGCCCTGCCGCTGATGAAATCCTTAGCCATGCGCGCTACGCCGTTTTGCTCACCACCCGAGTTGCTGCGCTCGCTCCGGCGCTGGACGGCGTGTTTCCGTCGATTCAAGACACCACAGGGCTGCTGCGCGCTGTTCATTCTGCACGCGACATGGGCTTTGGTGGAGCGCTGTGTATCCATCCAACCCAAGTTGCGATCATTCATCAGGCGCTAAAACCCAGCCTGGAAGAATTGCACTGGGCGCAACGTATTATCGAAGCTGCGCGCTCAGGTGAAGGCGTTTTCGTGCTGGATGGGCAAATGGTCGATGCGCCGGTCATCGGTCGCGCGCAATCCATTTTGGCTCGCTCGATTAACTGAAAGCCGGCGCTGTTGCTTAGAAGCAACGCATCCACTCCCACCCAGCAGGACGGTGTCATGACTAACGTTTCCAACCTTACCCATGCCATTTCGATCAACCCCGCCAATGGAGAACTGATCGGCCACTACCCCTTCGAATCCGCATCGGAACTGGAGGCGTCACTGTCACGTGCGACAACAGGTTTTTCCACCTGGCGTAGCCAATCCATCGAAATGCGTTCGCAAGCACTGATCGCTTTGGCGAGGGCATTGCGCAACAACGCAGAAACGATGGCGAAGATGATCACTCAAGAGATGGGTAAGCCCATCACTCAGGCGGTCGGTGAAATTGAAAAGTGCGCGCAGCTATGCGAGTGGTACGCCGAACATGGCCCGGCCATGTTGATGGCCGAGCCGACGCTCGTTGAAGGCGGGAAAGCACGAATAGAATATCGCCCGCTTGGTCCAATTCTCGCCGTGATGCCGTGGAACTTCCCGATCTGGCAGGTCCTGCGTGGCGCCATTCCGGCCCTGATCGCCGGCAACACCTACGTCCTCAAACACGCACCGAATGTAATGGGCTGCGCGTATCTGCTGCTTGAGGCGTTCAAGCAAGCCGGTTTTCCAGAAGGTGCGTTCGAGGTCATCAACGTCACGCCGGACGGCGTTTCCAAGGCAATCGCGGACCCACGCATCGCAGCGGTCACCCTCACCGGCAGCGTGCGAGCCGGCATGGCCATCGGCGCTCAGGCCGGTGCAGCGCTGAAGAAGTGTGTATTGGAACTCGGTGGTTCCGACCCTTTCATTGTGCTCAATGATGCAAACTTGGACGACGCGGTGAAGGCCGCCGTCATCGGCCGCTTTCAAAATACCGGACAGGTATGCGCCGCAGCCAAACGCCTGATCGTCGAACAAGGCGTTGTCGAAACCTTCACGCGCAAGTTCGTTGAGGGCACGCGCCGCCTGGTTGTAGGCGATCCACTGTCCGCCGAAACCTACATTGGCCCGATGGCGCGGTTCGATCTGCGCGATGAACTGGATCAGCAAGTGCGCAACACCCTGGAAGAAGGCGCGAGGCTGTTGTTGGGCGGAAAGAAAGCCGAGGGTTCCGGTAATTTCTACGAACCCACGATCCTGGCGAATGTCACCGACCAGATGACGTCGTTCAAACAGGAACTGTTTGGCCCGGTGGCCTCGATTATCACCGCTCGCGATGCGGACCATGCGCTCGAACTGGCTAACGACAGTGAGTTTGGGCTCGCTTCGACCATTTACACCGGCGATGCCGAACTCGCCCAGCAAATGGCTGAAAAACTGGAAACCGGAGGCGTGTTCATCAACGGTTACTGTGCCACCGATCCACGCGTCACCTTCGGCGGCGTGAAGAAAAGCGGATTCGGTCGTGAACTCTCACATTTTGGTGTGCGCGAGTTCTGCAATGCACAGACCGTCTGGCTGGATCGTCACTGAGAGAGAACCCGGAGCAACGACTTGGTTACCTGCGAAAACGCCGCCCCGAAAGCGGCGCTTTTCCAGCGGCTCAGAGATCATGGCGCATCAGGATTAAACGGCCGTCACGGACCGCATTCGGCTCGGAGGCGCGTCATGAAAGCGGCTCCACGTCCGTCGCAACTGCCTGGCGGAGGCAAACCCGGCTCGTTCAGCCACGGCCTCGATGTCCAGTTGTGAGCCCGTCAGCAACTCACGCGCCAACGCGATCCGCATGCGGTTGACGTAGTCGATCACGCTCATGCCGGTGTGTTCGTTGAACAGTCGCGACAGATTGCGCGTGCTGGCCCCGGCCATGCCGGCCAGTGTCTCCACGGACCAATCCTGGGTGGGGTCTGCCGCCACGGCATCCTGCGCGCGATGGATCGTCGGGTGGATGTGATTGCGGCCTTCGAGCCACGGGGACAATTGCGGGTCTGCGCCACCGCGACGCAAGTAGATGACCAGGTGGCGTGCGATGGACAGTGCGATGGCATGACCGGCCTGCTGGGCGACCAGGTGCAGCATCAGGTCGATACCGGCCGTGACGCCGGCGCTGGTCAGGCGTTCGCCGTCCTCCACGTACAACCGGTTCTCCTTCACCCGGGCCGAAGGTGCGATTTTCGTCAGTTCGGCCACGCAGCCGTGGTGCGTCGTGCAGTCCCGCCCGTCGAGCAATCCGGCGCGCGCCGCCATCAGCGCGCCCGAGCAGATCGACACCAGACGCATGCCCGGGCGGATCGCCAGTCTCAGCCAATCGACAATCACCTGCTCTTGGCGATATGCCTCTGCGCGATCCACGACCGTCTGATCGAGCAGCACGTCAATGGTGCCGGGCACCACCACCAACGCCCCGTCCGGCAGACTCGCCGGCAACGGGGAGAGGCCGGCGATCTGCAGACCGATGGAGCTGCCCACCGTCGCCGAGGGGCCGATGTAAGTCACGGTGTAGCGCACGGCATTCTGTTCGCTGTTGGCTTTGCGCAGCACCTCCATGGGCCCCGCCACATCGAGCAGCAACAGGCTCGAGGGGATGACCACGTACACGGCGATATCCACTGGCTGTCGTGCGCTGGACTTCATGCGACGGCTGGCTCCCCAGGCCTTGCCAGTGCCTCTTCAACCGTGGCGATCCGCGCAAAGCGATCCTCCAGCACCAACTCGGTACGGTCACGCAGATCCGCCGCGCTCCAGACACGTCCCTTCCTGTCCGTCATGGGGAAGGTCAGCGTCGCTTCACTGACGTAATCGACGATATAGCCCAGGTCGTGGGCATGGCGTGCCGTGGTTTCGCAGCATTGCTCGGTGCGGATGCCGCAAATGATGACCCGACGGATGCCGTGGGTGTTCAGCCACACATCCAGGCCCGAGCCGACCAGGGCGCTGTGACGCGGCTTGTGGAAAGTCGCATCCGGCTCGATGGCGAGCGGCGCGAGGGTTCTGACCAGCCCGGACGCTTCGGAAAAAGCGAAATCGCCATCGCGGTGAAAAATCTGCACGACGGGAATGCCAGCGTTTTTTGCGCCATCGATCAACGGCTGCAGACGATCCAGGAAGGCCGGCAGGCTGGCTTCATTCCAGTAGTCGGTGGAGCGAAACGATTCCTGGACGTCGATCACGATCAGGGCAGTGTTCAGGTCGGACATTTTGTTACTCCTTACACGTTGGGTATGGCGTAACGATAACCGTGGGGCTTTATAGCCGAAATGCACACGCCGGACAACGACCGGACAATTCACGCCATTATGTTTCAGTGGTGTTGCCACGCGAGGTGCACCGGGTTGGAAACCGCAAACTTCCGTGGGTGCCCGTCGCTGTGTATCATCAGCGCGGGCTGATGCTGCCCGCCGCTCGCTTCCGAAAGGAAAGGTGAAAGCATTGTTTTTCTCCCAGATCCTGTCGCAACTCTTGAGAGTCGAGGTTTGGCAACGCGAGCACCAGGATGCCTCGATTACAGGAGCAACGATGTCTTCAATCGAACACGCCAAACAGATGGCCAAGCGGCTGCGCACCTTGCTGCAATCGCGCAATCAAGCGGTGACCCACTCCACGGCGCTGGAAATGGTCGCGCAGCAACTGGGCTACAAGGACTGGAACACCGCCGCGGCGATGCTTCCCTCGGAAACGCCCCTGCCCTCGATTGCTTTCGACAAAGCCATCCCGATATTGCGGATGTTCGACGAAACCAAGGCCCGCGAGTTCTATCTTGATTTCCTGGGGTTCAGCGTCGAATTCGAGCACCGATTCGAAGCGGATCTGCCGCTGTACCTGGGGATCCATCGAAACGGCCTGCAACTCCACCTTTCCGAACATCATGGCGATGCCAGCCCGGGATCGACGGTGTTTGTCCCGATGCACAATATCGAAATGCTGCGGGACGAATTGCAGGGCAAGCGCTACGGCTATGGACGTCCGGACATTGTTCAGCAGGGTTGGGGGCAACTGCTGGAAGTCCATGACCCCTTCGGCAATCGAATCCGGTTCTGCCAGAGCTGATCCCCACGGGCGGGCCGGGTAGCCCCGGCCCGTTTTCAGCCCAGGGCCATCCCTGACGAGCGACTGCGCTCAGCCAGTGGCATTTGCATCAAGCACCCCGTCAAAGAACGATGAGATCAGCCGACTGGAGCGACGCTCCGCCAGGCAATAGAGATAGGTCTCTGTGTAAAGCGGATCACCGGCGATCCGGATCGTCCGGATGCGGGGATCGGGGATGAATTCCGCTTCCGACACAACACCCAGCCCCAGACCACGCACCACGGCTTCGCGCAGTGCCTCGCGGCTGCCGATCTCCATGGCGATACGCGGGACAATTGCGTTGGCCAGTAACGCCTCTTCAAGCACCAGCCGAGTGGTCGAGCCGGGCTCTCGTTGCAGCAGCCGCTGCCCGTCCAGCTCTTCAAGCCGTACAGCGTCGCGCTGAGCAAAAGGATGTTCATGGTGGGCAAACAGGATGATGGCATGGCGCGCATAACGTACGGCGCAGAGTCCCGGATCATCGTGCCTTCCGGCCAGTACCGCGATATCCGTCACGTAACTCTCCAGGTCCGCCAGCACCTGCGCCGAGTTGCCCACCCGTATCGACACATCGATGCGCGGATAGCGCTGGAGGTAGTTGTCGACCATTTCGATCACGTGAAACGGCCCTACGGCCCCCAGCTTGAGTTCGCCACTGTCGAGCTGACCCGAATCACGCAGCAGGTTGTGCGCATCCAGATCCAGCGCAGCCATCGCCTGGGCGATGGGCAGCAATTGCCGACCGACATCGGACAACTCGATCCGCCGCCCGCGACGATGAAACAGCTCCAGGTTGTACTGACGCTCCAGGCTTTGAACCTGGGTGGTCAGTGTGGGCTGGCTAAGCCCCAGGGCACGCGCGCCAGCACTGAAACTGGCATGCCGTGCGACGGCCAGGAAGGCGCGCATTTTGGCGGTCGACATCCATAGACTCCATCAATAGTCAGCTGCGAAAAGCCATATTGAATTGATCGTATGACTGTCACGTGACATTTCTAGCCTGAGGCAACTTCCATCCCACTCCGGAAATGCCATGAAAAACCTGTCCAGATTCCTGCGTGTCGCCGCCTTGGCCTGCCTTTCGATCAGTGCTGCCAGCGAGGTGGCGGCCAGCGACAAACTCAGGATCGGCCTGATCCCCTCAGAAGATTCACAGGCCATGATCGAGTCAAGCAAACAGGTACTCAGCACACTCGAAAGCAAACTGGGCATGCCCGTCGAACCCTTTGTGGCGACCGACTACAACGGCATCATCGAAGCACTGCGCGCCGGCAAACTGGACGTGGCTTACCTGGGCCCGTTCTCCTACGTTCTGGCAACGTCGGTCGCGGATGTCGAGGCCTTCGCCGTAGCCGTCACGAAAAAAACCGGCCAGAGCGCCTACAAGAGCCTGATCCTTGCCCGCAAGGACAGCGGCATTCATCAATTGTCCGACCTCAAGGGTCACACCTTCGCGTTTGTCGACCCCAGCTCTGCGTCTGGCCATCTGTTCCCCAAGGCCGGGCTGGAACAGGCCGGGTTTGACCCGGGCACGCTGTTCTCGCGCGTGATCTTCTCCGGCTCGCACGACGCCAGTATCCTGGCAGTGGCCAACCGGAAGGTGGACGCCGCCGCCGTCGCCGACCGCATTCTGGCCAACGCCGTGGCCAAGGGTCTGGTGAAGCAGGACGACTTCGATGTGGTGTGGAGTTCTCGTCCGATCCCGGAGTCGCCGATGGTCTGGCGCAAGAACCTCGACCCGGCGCTCAAGCAGAACGTCGCGACAGCCCTGGCTTCGATCAAGGACGTGCCATGGGGCGATCAAGGCCAGCTGGATGGCTTTCAGCCCACGACCGATGCCGCTTACGACGTCGTTCGCGACACGGCCAAAGTGCTCGATCTGGATTTACGGAGGCTGAAATGATCAGCATCCGCCAGTTGACCAAGCACTACGGCTCGAACCCGGTGTTGCGCGGGATCGATGTGGAGGTTGCATCGGGAGAATTCGTGGTGGTGCTGGGGCAATCCGGGGCGGGCAAATCCACCCTGCTGCGCTGCATCAACCGGCTGGTCCGGGCAGATTCGGGGACCCTCACCGTGGCCGGGATCGATGCGTTGGGCTGCCGCGACACCCGTGTGTTGCGACGGCAGACGGCGATGATCTTCCAGCACCACAACGTGGTGCCCAGGCTCAGCGTGCTCAAGAATGTACTGACGGGGCGCCTGGGCGCGGTGTCGACGCTGCCATCGATCCTGCAGCTGTTCCGACGCGAGGACATCGCGCTGGCCATGCAGTGCCTGGCGCGCGTGGAGCTTTCACACAAAGCCGGCGAGCGCACCGACGCGCTTTCCGGCGGGCAGATGCAACGCGTGGGTATCGCCCGAGCCCTGGCGCAGCAACCCAAAGTGATCCTGGCCGATGAGCCCGTGGCCAGCCTCGATCCCAAGACCGCACGCCTGGTGCTGCAGTACCTGCGAGAGGCCACGCGGGAACTGGGCATCACCGTCCTGTGCAACCTGCATCAGGTGGATTACGCCCGTGAGTTTGGCGATCGAATCATTGGCCTGGCGCACGGCAAGCTGGTTTACGACGGCAACGCTCGCGACATGACCGACGCAGACTTGCAACGCATCTACCCCGGCCAGGCGACGCACGCCGCGTGCGAGGCGGCAGGGGCTGTCGACACGAAGGTCCATCCCGCCGAACTGAGGGTCTCAGCATGAAAAAGCAACACTATCTGTGGACCGTGGATCTGCCTCGCGGCACTCGTGGCTGGTTGTCCACCAGCGCGATGGTGCTGATCGTTATCCTGGCGCTGCAATGGAGTGCCTCGGGTGCGCAACTGAGCTGGGGTGAACTGGCGGCCGGGTTGCCGCAGATCGGCGATTTCCTTGCCCGCACCGTACCGCCTGACCTGAGCATTCTTCCCCGGTTGCTGGCACCTGCGGTCGAGACCGTTCAGATCGCAATCTGGGGAACCTTGCTCGGCGTGCTGATCGCCGTTCCACTGTCGTTCCTGGCGGCACGCAACCTGAGTAAAAACCGCCTGGTCTTCCACGCCACCCGACAATTCCTCAATTTCACCCGCAGCATCAACGAACTGATCCTGGCCCTGGTCTTTGTCTCGGCCGTGGGCCTGGGCCCCTTCCCCGGCGTACTTGCGCTGGCCCTGCACGGCGTGGGCATGCTGGGAAAGTTCTTCGCCGACAGCATCGAGGAGATCGACCAGGGCCCGATCGAGGCGCTCCAGGCAACCGGTGCCCGGCCGTTGCAGGTCATCGTCTTCGGCGTGTTGCCGCAAGTCATCACTGCGTGGATCGCCGTGGTCCTTTACCGCTTCGAAGTCAATCTGCGCTCGGCCACGGTACTGGGCATGGTCGGTGCCGGCGGGCTTGGGTTCGAGCTGGTGAGCAGCCTCAAACTGTTCAAGTATCAGGAAACCGCGACCTGCATCATCGTCATCACGTTCATGGTGATCATCGCCGACGCCGTGTCGGGCAGGTTGCGCAACGCGATCCAGCGCGGCGCGCACGACTGAGCGCCACCCCAGCCAGCCCCACCTTGAATCAGGTATCGGTTCAGCCGATTGATACCTGCGAATTATCGATTTGAGCTGTTGTTGAAGCGCCCCGAGTATGGGGCCACTTCCAACAACAAAAACAAAGGATCCGCCATGATTGCCCGATTTCACAATCCGGTCGACACACGTTTCGGCTGGGGCAGCCTTCTGCAACTTGCCGACATGACCGAGCACCAGAAAGTCGCCCTTGTGACCTTTCCAGAAGCACGTGGCCTGGGATTGGTCGATCGCCTCCAAGACCTTCTGGGTGACC
Organism: Pseudomonas sp. IT-P12; assembly: GCF_949767465.1. NCBI lineage: Bacteria > Pseudomonadati > Pseudomonadota > Gammaproteobacteria > Pseudomonadales > Pseudomonadaceae > Pseudomonas > Pseudomonas sp. IT-P12. The sequence goes on from NZ_CATKPY010000022.1 coordinate 9,743, forward strand.
GCCTGGTGTATGTGATCGAAGAGGTGCAACCCAATCCGGACGTTGCCCAGCTTCGAGTGACCTATGAGCGCTTCTGGCAGGAAGCCGGCGAATGCGACGTGGTCATCGCGGTCGGAGGTGGCAGCGCCATCGATACGGCCAAGGCATTGATCGTTGGCACCGAGTCGGGTCGGTTCGATGAGCTGCTCGCGTTGCTGGCAACCGGCAAGCCCTTTGTTCCGCCACGCAGCAAGTTGCTGATCGCGGCCCCGACCACGGCGGGCACGGGCAGTGAAGTCACTCCCTGGGCGACGATCTGGGATTCGGCGAGCCAGAAAAAATACTCGCTGCACCTGGAATGCACCTGGCCCAAGGTCGCGATCATCGACCCGCAATTGATGCTCACGGTGCCGGGTACAGTCACCGTTTCGACCGGTCTGGATGCCTTGTCCCACGCGCTGGAGTCCGTGTGGAACATCAACGCAAACCCGGTCTCGGATACATTTGCCATCTCCGCCATCGCGGACATCCTCGAATGCCTGCCGTTGTTGCGTCGCGATTTGTCCAACCGCGAGTTGCGCTCGCGCATGGCACTGGCCGCGCTGAAGGCGGGGCTGGCGTTCTCCAACACCAAAACCGCCCTCGCCCATTCGATTTCCTACGAAATGACCTTGCGCTACGGTTTGCCGCACGGGATCGCCTGCTCCTTCACCTTGCCGCTGGTGCTGGGCCTCGCCTGGGGCCACGACGAAGCGCGTGACCGGACCCTCCAGCGAATCTTCGGCAACGACCTGCAGAAGGCTCAAGGCCAGTTGCGTGAATTCCTGCATAGCCTGGAAGTGAAAACCGAGTTTTCCGACTACGGTGTTACGGCATCGCAAGCCGAGGAAATGATCAGTTACGCCATGCAGGGCGCAAGGGGCAAAAACTTCATCGGCTCTCAAGCCGCCTAGAACCTGCCCGCCACAACCAAGCACTGTCAGCGGCGTCACCCGCCGCGACGATTTCCTGCCGCACTCACAAAAGAGTGCACCCGCCGACGCCAATCGGCGGGACCGAACAATAATAAGGAAAAGGTCATGAATCGTGCCCAAACCATGCCTGCCCTGGCTGTACACACCGCCTCGTTTCGCGTCGCTCAATGGCGCATGCTGCTGGCGGCGATGTTCTGTTACCTGTTCTTCTACACCGGCAGACAAACCTTCGGTTTTGCCATTCCGGGCATTCAGGCCGAGTACGGGTTTACCAAGGAGCACCTGGGCTGGGCATCGGCTGCCATGCTGTGGGCCTACGCCATTGGCCAGGCAATCAACGGCAACCTCGCCGACAAGTTCGGCGGGCGCCGCATAATGACCCTGGGCGCCGTATTGTCCTGCGGTGCCAACTGGGTGACCAGCTTCGCCAGTAACTTCGCCGCCCTGATCCTGCCCTGGGGTATCAACGGTTATTTCCAGGCATTGGGTTGGGCACCGGGCAGTCGGCTGATCTCCAATTGGTGGAGTGCCGGCGAGCGCGGCAAGGTGTATGGCTTTTACGTGTTCGCCGCCGGTTGCGCCTCGGTGCTGTCTTACGTCACCTCAATCGTAGTGCTGGATGTGATGCACCTGGAGTGGCGCTGGATTTTCCGGTTGCCGGTGCTGTTGATGCTGGCAGGCGGCATCATTTTCTACCTGGTGGCCCGTGAACGCCCGCAGGACATGGGCTTCGAACCGCTCGCCGATACCGGTGTCGCCAACGCCGAAGACAAAAATCACGAAGTGGCTCACGGCGAAGAGGAAACTTCTGCACAACGCTACAAAGCCGTGCTGAAAAACGTCCGGCTGATCATCGCCGCCGTGTCCCTGGGTTTCCAGAACGCGGCCCGCTACGGCCTGATCGTCTGGGTACCGGTGCACTTCCTGGGTGCCAACTGGAAAAGCGGCGACAGCATGATCGATCCGAAGTGGATCACCGTCGCCCTGCCCGTCGGCATGGCCATCGGCGCGCTCAGCAATGGCTGGATCTCGGACAAGCTGTTCGGCTCCAAACGCTACCTGGCGATCATGCTCTACATGTTTCTCGGCGCAGCCACCAGCCTGTGGATGTGGAGCCTTGCCCCTCACAGCGCGACCGGCCTCGTGGCGTTGTTTCTCTGCGGTTTCTTCGTCTACGGCCCTGCCTCCAGTTTTTGGGCACTGTGTCCGGACCTGGTCGGGGCGAAGCGTGCGGGCACCGCGACGGGCGTGATGAACTTCTCGTCCTATCTGTTCGCCGGCCTGGCGGAACCGCTGATCGGCAGTATGCTCGACAGTACCGGCAACACCTCCTTGATCTTTATCGTGGTCACCACGGCATGCCTTTGCAGCGCGGTGGTCGCACTGTTCATCCGGCGCTGATGCCCGGCTGAAACTTCAATGACTGGCGACGACTCAGGAACAGGATCTCTTCATGTACCAGTACCACAAATGGCTGCGTTCCTTTCATGCGGTGGCGAAGACGGGCAGCTTCACCCTTGCCGCCGAGTACCTGAGCGTCGGCCAGCCGACCGTCAGTGAACAGGTCAATGCGCTGGAGAAGAAGTTTTCCGTGGAGCTGTTTCACCGTCGCGGTCGTTTCATCGAAATGAGTTCGGCAGGACACAAGTTGTATGCCATCACCCAAGGCCTGTTCGGCCAGGAGGATGAAGCCGTGCAGTTACTGCAAAGTTTCAAGCAACGTAAAACCGGAATGCTGCGACTGGGCGCCGTCTCGCCTCCGATTGCAATGAACCTGACTTACGAACTGATGCAACGCCATCCGGATATCGAACTGGAAACCTCTTTCTCTCCTGAAAAGGAAACGCTGGATCGGCTCTTCAACTTCGATATCGACGTGGCGATTCTGGCCCTGTCGGAATTCGACCAGCGCTTTGATACGCAGCTTTACCGACGGTATCCGATCATTGCCGTTGTCCGCGACGACCATCCCTGGGCCCACCAGGAAGCGGTGCACGTCGAGCAGATCAGCGAACAGAAGTGGGTCCTTCGGGAAAAAAGCTCGCGCACCCGCCAGTTGGTCGAGGAAAGCTGCAAGCGACTCGACGTCTCGCTGAACTGCGTCATGCAACTGAACAGCCGGGAAGCCATCGTCCACGCCATCGCCAAGGGCATCGGGATCGGTTTCGTGTCTGCCGTGGAATACGCCGAAACCCCTGGCACAAAACCTATCACCTTCGTCAATCACCCGTTTTCCATCGACTACCACCTGTGCTGCCTCGGTATTCGCAGAAACCGGCCAATGATCGCCGAGTTGTTCGACTCAAGCCCGACGCCGGCAACCTGATTACGCAACACGTTCGAACCCTCCCCAGGCTTACTTCTTTCAGGAGAGGGACGGCCTGACCCTACCTCAAAATGGAGACTCACCATGCAATACAAACAACCGACTCAGTTGCAAGCCGTGGTACTGGATTGGGCGGGCACCGTCGTTGATTTCGGTTCCTTCGCACCCACGCAGATTTTCGTCGAAGCGTTTGCCGAGTTTGGCGTGGCGGTTTCCCTGGAGGAAGCACGCGGCCCCATGGGTATGGGCAAGTGGGACCACATCCACACCTTGTGCAATCAACCGCAGATCGCCGAGCGATATCGTGCAGTGTTTGATCGCTTACCGACAGACGATGACGTGACGGCGCTCTACGAGCGGTTCATGCCGCTGCAGATCGAGAAGATCGCCCTGCACTCCGCCCTGATCCCCGGGGCGCTGGACGCCATCGCAGCCTTGCGCGACAAAGGCCTGAAGATCGGTTCGTGCTCCGGCTACCCGGCCGTCGTCATGGCCAAAGTGGTCGAGCTGGCCCGTCACAATGGCTACGTTGCCGACCACGTGGTCGCCACCGATGAAGTGCCCAATGGTCGCCCCTATCCTGCCCAAGCCCTGGCCAACGTTATCGCCCTGGGGATCAGCGACGTCGCGGCCTGCGTGAAGGTCGACGACACCTGGCCCGGCATTCTCGAAGGCCGCAGCGCCGGGATGTGGACCGTCGCGCTGACCTGCTCGGGCAACGCAATGGGCCTGACCTACGATCAGTACAGGGATTTACCCTCTGACCAACTGGCCGAAGAACGGGCCCGCATCACCCGGATGTTCGAAGGTTCCCGCCCGCACTATCTGATCGACACCATCGTCGACTTGCCCGGGGTCATCGACGACATCAACGCCCGTCTGGCGCGTGGGGAAACCCCACAGCAAAGCTGATCGCCCTCAGGCCTGACCCTTGGCGCAGCCGGCACGCTGGACTGCGCCAAGGGTATCGACGGCGATCCACGTTACATCCTTTGGCCGATCCATTATGGCGCCCTCGCCACGATCACCTATACAGTGGAGCCTGCTTTCATGGCCTGGACACCGACCTTGGTCATGAAGGGCAACGCATCCTCGGGCAGGCCAATCCTTCGAACAACAAAAAAGGGAATTCACGATGAAAGGGTACTGGATCATTCTCGGGTCTGCCGTCACCGATACGGATGCCCAACAGGAGTACGCCCGGTTGTGGGCGCCCATCGCTGAACGATACGGCGCAAAGCTCAAAGCGCTGGACCCGGCGGCATTGCTGGAATCGAACAACAGCAAACGCGCACTGGCCGTCGAATTCCCCAGCTACGCCCTGGCGAAAGCTTGCTATGAGGACCCGGCCTACGCAGAAGCGAAGGCGTTTGCGTTACGCGCTGCGCGGCGTGAATTGATGGTTATCGAGGGTATTTTGGGGGATTGAGGAGTGGTTGAGGTCAGCCGTGGGCCGAACACAGAGATCACTAACGGCGATTAAGCACTCACCTTTCACATAAAAGCAGGCGCCTTGGCGCCCACCTCCATTCACACCTTCGACTGCGCCCGCAATCGCCGCCCTACCACGTCCATCAGGTCAGATCCGTCCGGCAACGGGATGGCTAGTAGCGGAGAGAAATCTTTCAACACCTTGCTTTATACATATGGACATCCGTATATTCGCCTATCCACATGTTTAAGGCATCCGGCATGCTCACCCCTCCTGAAGTCTTCAAAAGCCTGGCCGACGAAACCCGCGCCCGCGCCACCTTGCTGATCGCTCACCAAGGCGAACTGTGCGTCTGCGAACTGATGTGCGCCCTCGACGACAGCCAACCGAAGATCAGCCGCCACCTCGCCCAACTGCGCAGCAGTGGCCTGCTGCTGGATCGGCGCCAGGGGCAATGGGTCTACTACCGGCTCAATCCAGAACTTCCCGACTGGGTACACGAGATGCTTCGGCTGACGTTGCAGGGCAACGCCGAGTGGCTGCAGACCAACGCTTCGCGCCTGCAGAACATGGACGGGCGACCTGTCCGCGATGCGGCGTGCTGCTGAACCTCCAATGGGGCTTTTCGACCCCTGTCCGCGATAGCTGAAGGAGCAATCATGCGAGTCCTGTTCATGTGCACGGCCAACAGCTGTCGCAGCATCCTCTCGGAGGCCCTGTTCAATCACCTGGCGCCACCGGGATTCGAAGCCGTGAGTTCCGGCAGCTTTCCCAAGGGCCAGGTGCTGCCGCGCAGCCTGACCACACTGCAACACGCCGGCATCGCCATCGACGGTTTGAACAGCAAGGGCAATGACGCCTTCGTGGATAACCCGCCGGACATCGTCATTACCGTGTGCGACAAAGCAGCCGGTGAAAGCTGCCCGGTGTATTTCGGCCCGGCGCTGAAAGCCCATTGGGACCTGGAAGATCCTTCCGACGTATCAGGCGATGAAGCCGTGATCGACGCCGCTTTTCGCGCCACGCTGGCGCACATCGAGCATCGCTTCACCGCTTTCTTCGCCCTGCCCTTCAACGACCTCGACCGCGATGAACTCAAACGCGAACTGGACCGAATCGGCGCTCTTTGAGCCGGAGTCAACATGACTGAACAACTGCCCAACCTTGACCTCTCCCTGTTCGACGAATCGCCAATCGCATCCCGTGCGGGCGAACACAAACCGCGCATCCTGTTGCTCTACGGCTCGACCCGCGAACGCTCGTTCAGCCGGCTGATGGTGGAAGAAGCTGCGCGCCTGCTGCAGCACTTCGGTGCAGAAACACGCATCTTCAATCCCAGCGGTTTGCCACTGCCCGACGATGTGCCGGTGGATCATCCCAAGGTGCAGGAACTGCGCGACCTGGTGTTGTGGTCGCAAGGTCAGGTCTGGTGCTCGCCGGAACGGCACGGCGCCATGTCCGCCGTGTTCAAGGCGCAGATCGACTGGATCCCCCTCGCACTTGGCGCCGTGCGCCCGACACAGGGCAAGACGCTGGCGGTGATGCAGGTCTGCGGGGGCTCGCAGTCGTTCAACGCGGTCAATCAGCTGCGCGTCCTGGGCCGCTGGATGCGCATGTTCACCATCCCCAATCAATCCTCGGTGCCGAAGGCCTACATGGAATTCGACGACGCCGGCCGGATGAAGCCTTCGCCGTTCTACGACCGGGTGGTGGACGTCATGGAGGAACTGGTGAAGTTCACCCTGCTGCTGCGCGATCACCAGGCGTATCTGGTGGATCGCTACTCGGAACGCAAGGAAAGCGCCGAGCAGCTCATGGCGCGGGTGAACCAGCGTTCAATCTGAGGTCAGCATGTGCATCGAAATCGGGGTGCATTGGCGACGAAATCGCGACCCTGTCAGCGCGCTCAGCCAAAACGCCTGCTCCTCAGAACGAATAAACCTCAGCCCCCTGCCGTACCGGCGCCTTGAACCTGTGCGGTTGCTGCCACGCCAGCTGCGCCTGGACATCCGCGACCGCCTCCAGGACGCGCTGCGCCCAACGCTCATCATCCGGACGCACCACCACCACGCGAAACCCGTGGTCATGGCCTTCGAGCTTCACGCCCTCGGAATCATCGACATGCAAATCGATGTCGAAGGCTCGCGGCAGTTTCGAAGGTGCGTTCAACAACCCGCGTTCCGCCAAGACACGCTCGTGCCGTACGCTGTTGACCACCCCGTCGACATGGATGCCGTACAGCATCAGCCAGCGCCGGATGTAACCCGGTGTCCGGCCGGACGAGGTATAGACCCAGACACTGCAGCCCTGGCGCCGCAACTCACCCATCAGCTCGCGAGTGCCCCTGCGCAGCGGCTCGCCCAGCCAGCGATGCACACAGGCCGGAAGCCGGCTCTGCTCGGCCGCGCTGTGGTGAGGCAGACAGGCCAGGGTGTCATCGATATCAAAGGAGATACGGACGCGCTGGCACCCGGACATCGGGATAAAAGCCTGGGTGGCCTGCCACGCCTGACTCACGGCGTCGCGGCATTTATCGAGCATCGGATAGCGGCTCATCATGCGCCCCCCTGGTAAGCAGGCAGTTTCCGTTCGTAGAGGAAAAACTTCCTTGGGTCCGGTGACTGATCTTCCAGGAAAGCGGCGTATTTTTTCTTGATCTTGGGCAATTCATACAACGACTTGACACCATGCTTGGCGGAGTTACGGATGACCGATGACGGGTTGAAGTAACCCTTGGCGTTGTCCAGCGTCAGCACGAACGGCGGCAATCCGGCGCGCATGAGCAGGTAGCTGACGATCAGCGAACCACTGCGGTGGTTGCCTTCGATGAACAGTTGCGGCTTGCTGAGAACGCGGACATAGACACCGGCCGCACGCTTCCACACCGACTCGCTGCGATAGGCGCAATACCAGTTGTAAAGGTCCTTGATGCCGCCCTCGACATTGTTGAAGAAGTGCGCTTCGGTGGCCTCCAGGTGCTGGGCGAATTCGATCCGGCGTGCCGAGTCCTTGCCGCATAGCACGGTGGCATTGATTTCCAGCATCAGGTTCAGGTGCTGAAGATGGAACAGGTCGACATCCTGTGCGACGTATTCATCAATCAGCGCATACCCCTGCAACACGTTTTGCAGCACTTCGTCGGTGAACGGGTCACGGGGTTCGGTGAACTGCATGCTGAGCTCGACAAAGCGGCCCTGCACTTCACGCAGTGCCCCTTCAATCGCGGCGAGATCAAGACGACGCTTGGCAAACATTGGCAATCCTGAGCAAGAGATCGGTAAGACGGAAAACGGCCGCACGCCCACCAAAGCCCTTGGCGGCATGCGGCCCTGGCCGGACGAGGTTGATCAGCTGAACTTGCCGCTGATGTAGTCCCCGGTCATTTGTTCGCGCGGGTTGTCGAAGATCTGGGTGGTCGGGCCCATTTCCACCAGATAGCCGGTGCGCGTACCCTGGGAAATATCCACCGAGAAAAACGCCGTCGTGTCCGCGACGCGAATGGCCTGCTGCATGTTGTGGGTCACCAGGGCGATGGTGTAGTCCTTCTTCAACTCGACCATCAACTCCTCGACCCGGCGAGTGGCGATCGGGTCGAGTGCCGAGCAGGGTTCGTCCAGCAACAGAACTTCCGGTTCGGTGGCGATGGCGCGCGCGATACACAGGCGTTGCTGCTGGCCACCGGAGAGCGACAGGCCGCTGACCTTGAGCTTGTCCTTGACCTCATCCCACAGCGCGGCGCCCTGCAGGGCGTGCTTCACACGGTCACCGATATCGCCCTTGTAGCGATTGAGGCGCAGGCCGAACGCAACGTTGTCGAAGATGCTCATCGAGAACGGGTTGGGCTGCTGGAACACCATGCCGATGTAGCGGCGCACGACCACGGGGTCAACGCCCTTGCCATAGACGTCCTGGCCGAGGAAATGCACATGGCCTTCGAAGCGAAAACCCTTCACCAGGTCGTTCATCCGGTTGAGGCTGCGCAGCACGGTACTCTTGCCGCAGCCGGACGGGCCGATGAAGCCGGTGATCTTGTTCTTTTCGATCGGCACGTGGCTGTCACGCACGGCCATGAAGTTGCCGTAGAAAATCTTGTCGAGCTTGCAGTCCATGACCACAGGGGCCTGGGTCTCGAACGGGGCAGCTTTTGGCATGGATAAGGCGGTCATAATTCAGATGCTCCGATTCTCAATACTTGGGCTTGCCGAAAATACGGCTGACGACGTTCACGACCAGCACGATCATCACCAACACCAGCGAGGCCGCCCAGGCGAGCTCGAGCTGGTTGTCAAAAGGCATGCCGGAGAAGTTGTAAATCAGCACGGCCAGCGATGCCGTGGGGTTCATCACCGCCAGGCTGCCCTCGTGGTAGATCCAGTAGTTGCTGAACAGCGCGGTGAACAACAGCGGCGCGGTCTCGCCCGCTGCACGTGCCACGGCCAGCATGACGCCGGTGAGGATCGCCGGCATGCCGGTGGGCAGGATGATTTTCCAGATCACTTGCGAGCGGGTACAGCCCATGCCGTAGGCGGCGTCCTTCATGATCTTGGGCACCATCTTCATCGACTCTTCCGCCGTCAGCACCACGATGGGCAGCATCAGCACGGCCAGGGCCACGCCACCGGCAGGTGCCGAGTACGTACCGGTGGTCATCACCACCAGCGCGTAGGCAAACACACCGGCCAGAATCGAAGGCAGCCCGGTGAGCATCTTGGCGGCAAAGCGCGCGGCGTTGGCCAGCTTGCTTTCCGGACCCAGCTCAGCCAGGAAAATGGCCGCCATGATGCCTACCGGCACGGCGATGGCCGCGGCAATACCGACCATGACGAAGGTGCCCGCCATCGCGTTGCCGAAGCCGCCACCGGTCTCGAAACCGGTGGGCGGCAGTTCGGTGAAGACTTCCAGGCTCAGGCGTGCGCCACCGCGGGTGATCAGCATGTAGAGCACCGACAGCAACGGCACGCTGGCGATCACGGCGCCGAGCCAGACCAGCGTGGTCAATACCAGGCTGCGCAACGCACGGCCCTCGAACTTGCGCTGCAGGCTGGGCAACGCGTCTATAGGGGTCGTCAGGCTCGTCATTATTTATTACCCCGTTGGGCATAGACCATGATCATGGAGCCGATGACGTTCACGACCAGCGTGATGAACATCAGCACCAGTGCGGCGTACATCAACACCTCGATCTCGCTCGGCCCGGCTTCGGGGAAGTTCAGCGCCAGCAAGGCCGCCAGGGTGTTGGCCGGTGCGAACAGGGAAAGGGAGATGTTGTTGGCGTTGCCCACCAGCATCGCCAGGGCCATCGTTTCACCCAGCGCCCGGCCCAGGCCGAGGACCAGCGAGCCGAAAATGCCGGTGGCGGCGGACGGCACCATCACCTTGAGAATCGCTTCCCAGTGGGTGGTGCCCATGCCGTAGGCCGCCTGTTTGGTTTTCATCGGGACGGCGGTCAGCGCGTCCTGGGAAACGGCCGCGATGGTCGGCAGAATCATGATGGCCAGTACCAGCGCCGCGGGCAGCAACCCGGGGCCGCTCAGGGACGTGCCGAAAAAAGGAATCCAGCCAAGCTCGGTGTGCAACCACGTCGTCAGGGGCCGGATCGCCGGGATCACCACGTAGATCCCCCACAGGCCGTAAACGACGCTGGGGATGGCTGCGAGCAATTCGACGATGGTGCGAAAAACAGCTGCAAGCTGGGCGGGCAGGAAATCCTGGGTCAGGAAAATCGCCATGCTGACACCGAAAAAGCCTGCGATCATCAAGGCAATCAGGGCGCTGTAAAGCGTGCCCCAAATGGCCGGCAGAATGCCGTACTTGCCTTGGTTAACGTCCCAGACGCTCCCGAACAGGACGTCCAGTCCGTGCTTTTCCATCCCTGGAAGCGCCTTGTGCCCGACCTCGAAGACCAGGGCGAACACCACTGCCAGAATCAGCACCACGCCTACGCGCGCAAGCGCACGGAAGGTCCGATCGACCAGAAAATCCTTCGCGGAAGGCGGTTTGCAGGCGGAGTCCGGATTGACCGGTACGACAAAAGGTTTGTTCATGGGCTGATTCCGGAACGGTGGGGGAAACTCCCCCGGCGTGGCTGGCAGCACACGCCGGGAGAGGCCACGCGGGCGTTACTGGATGTTGGCAGACGCTTTGCGAACCTGTTCAACGACCGACTGCGGCAGCGGGATGTAGCCCATCGAATCGGCAATCTTCTGACCTTCGGTCAGGCTGTACTCGACCATTTCACGCATGGCCTTGGCTTTTTCCGGGCTCTCGTTCTTCTTGCGGAAGATCATCCAGGTGTAGGACGTGATCGGGTAAGACTTGGCACCGTCCGGATCCGGCAGCCAGGACACCAGGGATTCCGGCATCTTCACCGCCGCCAGTGCTTCGGCACCGCTTTCGGCGTTTGGCACAACGTACTGACCGGCCTTGTTCTGCAATTGGGCGAAGTCGACCTTGGCCAGTTTGGCGAAGCCGTATTCGATGTAGCCGATGGCGCCTGGGGTCTGGCGTACGGTGGCGGTGACGCCATCGTTCTTCGGCGACTTGATGAATTTGTCACTGGCCGGCCAGTTGACGGTGTTGCCTTCACCCAAGTCCTTGTTGAAGGCGGTGTTGATCGCCGACAGGTGCTTGGTGAAGACCGCCGTGGTGCCGCTGGAGTCTGCACGCACGACCACGGTGATCGGCATGTCAGGCAGTTTCAGTTCCGGGTTGGCGGCGGCGATCTGCGGATCGTTCCAGTGGGTGATCTTGCCCAGGAAGATGTTGGAGTAAACGTCACGTGGCAGCTTCAGGCCTTTAGGGCTGCCTGGCAGGTTGTACGCCAGAACGATTTCACCCGCCGTCATCGGCAGCAACTGCACGCCTTCGGCAACCTTGGCGATGTCTTCGTCTTTCATGGCCGAGTCACTGGCGGCGAAGTCGACGGTCTTGTTCAGGAAATCCTGTACGCCCGCACCGCTGCCCTTGGACTGATAGTCCACGGTGACGCCCGCAGTTTTCTTGCTGAAGTCCTTGAACCAGGTGAGGTAGATCGGAGCCGGGAAACTGGCACCCGAACCTGTCAGGCGTACGCTTTCCGCAGCGAAAGACACTGAGGTGGCGCACAGAGATACTGTCACGGCCAGCGCAGCAGACTTAAACAAACTCTTCATCAAAGGAACTCCATGTGTTTACGGGGCTACGGCACTCTGCACCTCTTTTGTTAAAGGTTTATGACAAAGGAATGGCAAACGGCCCGCTGTGCGATCGGTCTGTCATGTTTCGCGGGGCATTCCACGTGCATCAGACGCGAAAAGAATGATCGACGGCTCCCGACAGTCATCCAACCGACACATTGAATCCCTACGCTAGGGACAGGAGCCGTCCCCTGGAGGCTCTGTCCAGCCAACCGATTCGGAACAGCGCGCATGAAGGCAATGGACACTGCTACGGCAAAAAGAAAGGGCATCAAGCTGCGTGCCACGGTGATTTACCGCAGGGATGGAGAAGTGCTGTTTGTGCGCAAGCGCAATTCCAAATGGAACCTGCCGGGTGGGACGGTGGAGCGCGACGAGACGCCTCTGCAGGCGGCCCGTCGGGAGATGGCCGAAGAAACCGGCCTGGCCTGTGACGAATTGCGCTACATCGCCGAGTTCCGCGAGGACAAGGTCATCCACTACCTGTTCGAAGCCAGGACAGCGGCTTGCAAACCTCGGCCCTGCAATGAAATAGACGCCTGCCGCTGGATCAAGCCCAAGGAAGTGTCGAAGCGTCGGGTGCGGCGACCGATCAAGGTCATTCTCAAGCGTTGCGCCTGAGAAAGACGGCCCCTGTTCTTCGCGCGGGTTCGTCAGTGAAGCGCATGACGCGCCAGGCATCGCCCTCCCCTGCAGGAGCGAGCGCGCGATGGTCGTCAACGATGACGCGGGAAATCAGACACCCAGCGGTGATCTTGAATCCTTCGCGAGCCGGCTCGCTCCCACAATGAACCGCGTTCCTCTGTGGGACCGAGCTAGCCCCGAGCGGCGTTCCGACGATGGTCGTCAAAACGACGCGGGGCATCAGGCTTCCATTAACGTTTCACGTTGGCCCGCGCGCTGTGCAGCTTCTTGTAGCTGTCGATCAGGCGCAGGTGCCGATCGAGCCCTTCCAGCTTCATGCTGGTCGGCGTCAGGCCATGGAAGCGCACGCTGCCGTTCACCGAGCCGATCGCCGCGTCTGTGCGCTCGTCGCCGAACATGCGCCGGAAGTTGACCTCGTAGTCCGCCAGTTCCAGGTCTTCGTCCAGCTCCATCTCCAACACCACATTGACCGCCTGGTAGAACAACCCGCGCTCGACCGTGTTGTCGTTGTATTGCAGGAAGGTTTCCACCGCCTCTTTCGCTTCCTCGTATTGCTGCAAGGCGAGGTAAATCAGCGCTTTCAGCTCGAGGATCGTCAACTGCCCCCAGGCGGTGTTGTCGTCGAACTCGATGCCGATCAGGGTGGTGATGTCGGTGTAGTCGTCCAGCTCGCTTTCCACCAGCCGCTCCACCAGGTCCTTCAATTCGGCGTCGTTCAGGCGATGCAGGTTGAGGATGTCTTCGCGGAAGAACAGCGCCTTGTTGGTGTTGTCCCAGATCAGGTCGTCGACCGGATAGATCTCCGAGTAATCCGGCACCAGGATGCGGCAAGCAGTGGCACCGAGGTGCTCGTATACCGCCATGTACGATTGCTTGCCCATGCTCTCGAGAATGCCGAACAGCGTGGCGGCTTCTTCGGCGTTGGAATCTTCACCCTGGCCCGAGAAGTCCCACTCCACGAACTCGTATTCCGGCTTGGCACTGAAGAAGCGCCACGACACCACGCCGCTGGAATCGATGAAGTGCTCGACGAAGTTGTTCGGCTCGGTCACCGCGTGGCCTTCGAAGGTCGGCTGCGGCAGGTCGTTGAGGCCTTCGAAGCTGCGGCCCTGCAGCAACTCGGTCAGGCTGCGTTCCAGCGCCACTTCCATGCTCGGGTGTGCGCCGAACGAGGCAAACACGCCGCCCGTGCGCGGGTTCATCAAGGTCACGCACATCACCGGGAATTCCCCACCCAGAGACGCATCCTTCACCAGCACCGGGAAGCCCTGCGCTTCCAGGCCCTGGATCCCGGCGAGAATCCCCGGGTACTTGGCCAGCACTTCGCTCGGCACATCCGGCAGCGCAAATTCGCCTTCGATGATTTCGCGCTTGACCGCGCGTTCGAAGATTTCCGACAGGCACTGCACCTGGGCTTCCGCCAGGGTATTGCCGGCGCTCATGCCGTTGCTCAGGTACAGGTTTTCGATCAGGTTGGACGGGAAGTACACCACCTCGCCGTCGGACTGACGCACAAACGGCAGCGATACGATGCCGCGCGCCTCATTGCCGGAGTTGGTGTCGTACAAATGCGAGCCACGCAGCTCGCCGTCGCGGTTGTAGATTTTCAGGCAGTAGGCGTCGAGGATTTCCGTCGGCAGTTCATCCTTGCGCCCCGGCTTGAACCAGCGCTCGTCCGGATAGTGCACGAACGGCGCGTTGGCGATCTCCTCGCCCCAGAACTGGTCGTTGTAGAAGAAGTTGCAGTTCAGGCGCTCGATGAATTCACCCAGCGCCGAGGCCAGTGCACTTTCCTTGGTCGCGCCCTTGCCGTTGGTAAAGCACATCGGCGACTGCGCATCGCGGATGTGCAGCGACCAGACGTTGGGCACGATATTGCGCCACGATGCAATCTCGATCTTCATGCCCAGCCCCGCCAGGATGCCCGACATGTTGGCGATGGTCTGCTCCAGCGGCAGGTCCTTGCCCACGATGTAGGTGCCTTCCTGCGACGCCTGGGTCGGCATCAGCAGTGCCTGAGCATCGGCGTCGAGGTTTTCCACTTCTTCGATGACGAATTCCGGCCCGGCCTGCACCACCTTCTTGACCGTGCAGCGGTCGATGGAACGCAGGATGCCCTGGCGGTCCTTGTCGGAAATATCCGCGGGCAACTCGACCTGGATCTTGAAGATCTGGTTGTAGCGGTTTTCCGGATCGACAATGTTGTTCTGCGACAGGCGGATGTTGTCGGTCGGGATATTGCGGGTCTGGCAGTACAACTTCACGAAGTAAGCCGCGCACAACGCCGACGATGCCAGGAAGTAATCGAACGGACCTGGAGCCGAACCGTCGCCCTTGTAGCGAATCGGTTGATCGGCAATCACAGTGAAGTCGTCGAACTTGGCCTCAAGCCGAAGGTTGTCGAGAAAGTTGACCTTGATTTCCATAGGGGATTACCAGAATAACGAGCCAAAACGAATTGGCCGCCATTATCCGGCTTTTGCGGCAGAAGTCCTGCGCTTTCATCAGGGGCTGCCGACCGGTCCGGCAATCACCCCACTCCGTGGCCATGTATCGCAATGTATCTGGCGGCGTTCTGGATACATGCGTTTTCACCCGCCCGGCGATTCGACACAGGCCAGATACGTCCCTGCGTTGAAATGCACCCACGGTTTCAAGGGGATCATCCAGAGCCCCGGACCAACGGCTTGCAACGGAGACATCAGCATGAAGATGGCACTGCACAACACCCCCGGCACCCACCGCCGCCGTCTGGTCGGTTCGTCGATCCTCGCGATCGCCCTGTTTGGCGCGATGGGCACGGCCCAGGCACAAACGGCGGCCCAGCCCGCCGCCCCACAGGCCAGTGCGAGCTACTCGGCGCCCTCCCCCTTCGGCCCGCTCAAGCACATCAAGGCCGGCCTGCTGGACGTCGCCTACGCCGAAACCGGCCCGGCCAACGGCCCGGTGGTGATCCTGCTGCACGGCTGGCCGTACGACATTCACAGCTATGACGACGTCGCGCCGATCCTCGCCGCCAAGGGCTACCGCGTGTTGATGCCCTATGCACGGGGCTATGGCGATACGCAGTTCCTTTCCAAACAAACCCTGCGCAACGGCCAACCCGCGGCGCTGGCCAGCGACGTGATCGACTTCATGGACGCACTGAAGATCAAGCAAGCGGTGCTCGGGGGTTATGACTGGGGCGCACGCACCGCCGATATCGTCTCGGCATTGTGGCCGGAGCGGGTCAAGGCACTGGTGTCGGTCAGCGGCTACCTGATCGGCAACCAGGCCGCCGGCCAGAACCCGCTGCCGCCCAAGGCTGAATTGCAGTGGTGGTACCAGTTCTACTTCGCCACCGAGCGCGGTCGTGCCGGTTACGAGAAAAACACCCATGACTTCGCCAAGCTGATCTGGCAACTGGCTTCGCCAAAATGGGCCTTCGATGACGCCACCTTCGATCGCAGCGCCAAGGCCCTGGAGAACCCCGATCACGTCGACATCACCGTGTTCAACTACCGCTGGCGCCTGGGCCTGGTCCAGGGCGAGAGCCAGTACGAAGCGCTCGAGCAGAAACTCGCCACGGCACCGCCCATCGGCGTGCCGACCATCACCCTCGAAGGCGACGCCAACGGCGCCCCTCACCCGAAACCCGAGGACTACGCCAAACGCTTCACCGGCAAATACGAGTTCCGCCTGATCAGCGGCGGCATCGGCCATAACCTGCCACAGGAAGATCCAAAGGCGTTCGCCCAGGCCGTGATCGACGCCGATCACCTCTGAGCGCACTCACCGAGTTCGATGGCTGTAAAAAAAGGCTCGTTGCTGCAACGAGCCTTTTTCGTCTTTCGATCATCCGTCGAGTAACGAGATCAGGCGCGGATCGATCACGGTCTCCGACACCTCCAGCACGGCCAGGGTGACCGGTAACTTGAAACGCCGGCGACCCGCGCTGCCGGGGTTGAGATACAAACGCTGGCCGCGCCATTCGATATTCGGTTTGTGCGAGTGGCCGGTTATCACCAGCCTGATGGCCGCGTCCAACTCGGCCGGGACATCGGCAATGTCGTGCACCAGCAGTGTTTCCCAGCCTGCGATATCGAAACGCAGAGCGTCAGCGATGTCTTGCGCCCACTCGGCCTTCAGGTCGTTATTACCGCGCACGACGTACAGCTGCGCGATTGCCCGCAGTTGATCCAGAATGTCCGGATGGCCGATGTCGCCGGCATGGACGATCCGCTCACAGCCCTGCAACGCAGCAAGCGCCTCGGGACGGAGCAGGCCATGGGTGTCCGAGATGACGCCGATTTTCATGCGGTGGTCCCCTGTAGGAACGAGCTTGCTCGCGAAAAACGCAAGAACACCGCGGGGTATCTGATACCCCGCGTCATCGTTAACGACCATCGCGAGCAAGCTCGCTCCTAAAGGGGCGAACGTCAGGCTTTGGCGGCCATTGCGGTCACTTCCACGCGCATGCCTTCCACCGCCAGGGCGGCGACGCCGACGGCGGCGCGAACCGGCCACGGTTTGGCGAAAAAGCGTTTGTACACTTCGTTGAACGCGGCGCGGTCGGCCATGTCGGTGAGGTAGATGGTCAGGTGCAGGACGCGGTCCATGGAACTGCCGGCGCGCTCCAGCGCCACTTTCAGCGCCTGCAACGTACACTCGCTTTGCAGGGTGATGTCGCCCAGTTCCAGACTGCCGTCGGCACGGGTCGGGATCTGGGTCGACACCAGAATGCCGCCGAAACCGGCCACGTCGGAGGAGATGGAATCGGCGTCCGGATCGGGCGTGAAGGCGATGTCTTGGTTAGCCATGGGGTTCTCTTGTGCGAAGGATGAAGTAGGCCGTCAGTCTACAGAACCGCGCTCTGCATCAGTTATTTATACTCAAATGCCAGCTTAATAATATTTTACCGATACAAGGGTCATCCCTAGTCTTGAACCCAAGAAATGGCAGGCCGTTCGCGTCCTCAATCCAACTCGAAGGGTACACAGATGACCATCGACACAATAAAAACAGACACGCTGATTGTCGGCGCCGGTCAGGCGGGCGTGGCCATGAGTGAACACCTGAGCAAACTCGGCGTGCCGCACCTGGTGCTGGAGCGCCAGCGCATCGCCGAACGCTGGCGCTCCGGGCGCTGGGATTCGCTGGTGGCGAATGGTCCGGCCTGGCACGACCGTTTTCCGGGCCTGGCCTTTGCCGATCTCAGCCCCGACGCGTTTGCCCCCAAGGAACGGGTGGCCGATTACTTCGAAGCCTATGCCCGCCAGTTCAACGCACCGATCCGCACCGGCGTGGACGTGCTGAAGGTCGAGCGCAATGTCGGCCGCCCGGGGTTCACCATTGAAACCTCCGACGGCGTGATCGAAGCCAACCGCGTGGTGGCCGCCACCGGCCCCTTCCAGCGTCCGGTCATCCCGCCGATCGCCCCGCAGGATCAAGCCTTTTTGCAGATCCACTCCGCCGACTATCGCAACCCGGCGCAACTGCCCGAAGGGGCGGTGCTGGTGGTCGGTGCCGGCTCTTCCGGGGTGCAGATCGCCGATGAACTGCAGCGCTCAGGCAAGCAGGTCTACCTCTCCGTCGGCGCCCACGACCGCCCGCCTCGCGCCTACCGCAACCGCGATTTCTGCTGGTGGCTGGGGGTGCTCGGCGAGTGGGATAAAGCGGCGATGAAGCCGGGTCGCGAGCACGTCACCATCGCCGTGAGCGGTGCCCATGGCGGGCGCACGGTGGACTTCCGTGAACTGGCCCATCGCGGCATGACCCTGGTCGGCCTGACTCAGTCGTTCGAAGGCGGGGTCGCCACGTTTCAGCCCAACCTGGCGGAGAACCTGGCCCGAGGCGACGAGAACTACCTGGCGCTGCTCAACGCCGCCGACGCCTACATCGAGCGCAACGGCCTGGACCTGCCGCCCGAACCGCAAGCGCGCATCACCTTCCCGGACCCGGCCTGCGTCACGGAGCCGATCCTGCAACTCGACCTGGCCAAGGCCGGCGTGACATCGATCATCTGGGCCACCGGTTTTGCCACCGACTACAGCTGGCTGAAGGTCAACGCCTTCGACGACCAGGGCAAGCCGCAGCATCAACGCGGTGTATCGAGCGAACCGGGCGTGTATTTCCTGGGCTTGCCGTGGCAGTCGCGGCGCGGATCGTCGTTCATCTGGGGCGTCTGGCATGACGCCAAGTACGTGGCCGATCACATCGCGATCCAGCGCTCCTACCTCGACTACCACGATGCCGCGCTACGTGCGACGCAAGTCGTCCCGCCCGCCGCCAAGAAAACCGTCAGCGCTTAATCGTTCAGGAGCTTGAAATGGCCACGCCAACCCACACCCGCATTCGCATGTTCAACACCCGGGAAACCTACCCGAACCAGAGCCTGGACAACGACCTGTGCCAAGCGGTTCGCGCCGGCAACACCGTGTATGTCCGGGGCCAGGTCGGCACCGATTTCGAAGGCCGGCTGGTGGGCCTGGGTGACCCGCGCGCGCAGGCCGAACAGGCCATGCGCAACGTCAAGCAGTTGCTGGAAGAAGCCGGCAGCGACCTGAGCCACATCGTCAAGACCACCACCTACCTGATCGACCCGCGCTATCGCGAGCCGGTGTACCAGGAAGTCGGCAAATGGCTCAAGGGCGTGTTCCCGATCTCCACCGGGCTGGTGGTGTCGGCGCTGGGGCAGCCGCAGTGGCTGATGGAAATTGATGTGATTGCGGTGATACCCGAATAGACCGCGTTGCGGCTATCGCGAGCAGGCTCGCTCCCCCCATTGATCGCATTTCAGGGCGGGAGCGAGCCTGCTCGCGCTGAGGCCCGCACCAACCGGCACTTCGCCCAGGCACACCCAGGAGCCAACCCATGACCTTCTCCATCACCGCCCGCTGCCCCGACACCGGCCAGTTCGGCATCGCCATCAGCTCCTCGAGCATCGCCGTCGGCGCCCGCTGCCCATGGCTGCTGCCGGGTGTCGGCGCCGTGTCCACGCAAAACATCACCCTGCCCTCCCTCGGCCCGGAGGTCCTGGCCCTGATGGAGCAAGGCCTCGCCCCCGCCGAAGCACTGGACAAAGTGCTCACGCGCAATGGCTACAGCCAGTACCGGCAGATCACCGCCATCGACCACCTCGGCCAGAGCGCGCATTTCAGCGGTGCCCAGACCTTGGGCAAGCACAACGCCGTGTCCGGCGAACACTGTGTCGCCGCTGGCAACATGCTCGCCGACCCGTCGGTGATCAGTGCCATGGTCACGGCCTTCGAACACGGCGAAGGCCAGCTCGCCGACCGCCTGCTCGCCGCCCTGCAAGCCGCCATCGGCGCCGGGGGCGAAGCCGGGCCAGTGCGTTCGGCGGCGCTGGTGGTGGTCGGCGAACTGACCTGGCCAATCATCAACCTGCGTGTCGACTGGGCCGACGACAACCCCATCGGCGCGCTGGAAAAACTCTGGAACGCCTACCGCCCCCAAGTCCAGGATTACATCGACCGCGCCCTCGCCCCCGACCGTTCCCCCGGCTACGGCGTCGCCGGAGACGACCGATGAGCAGCAGCCGCGACCTGTTGCAAACGCTGGTGGCGTTCGACACTACCAGCCGCGAATCCAATCTGCATCTGATCGGGTTCGTCCGCAATTACCTCGCACGCTTCGACGTGCCGTGCGAGCTGACCTACAACGAGACGCGCAGCAAGGCCAACCTGTTCGCCACCCTCGGCCCGGTCCATGTACCGGGCATCGTGCTGTCCGGGCACACCGACGTGGTGCCGGTAGACGGTCAGCCGTGGACGCTGCCGCCGTTCCAGCTCACCGAGCGCGACGGCAACCTGTACGGCCGCGGCACTGCCGACATGAAAGGCTACATCGCCTGCGTACTCGCGCTGGTGCCCGCCCTGGCGAACGCCAACTTGCGTGTGCCGGTGCACATTGCCCTGTCCTACGACGAAGAGGTCGGCTGCCTTGGCGTGCGCTCGTTGCTGGCGCAATTGCAACAGCGCCCGGTCAAACCGATGCTGTGCATCATCGGCGAACCCACCGGGTTGAAACCGGTGCTCGGGCACAAGGGCAAACTGGCGATGCGTTGCGATGTCCACGGTGAAGCCTGCCACTCGGCTTATGCGCCGCTGGGGGTCAACGCGATTGAATACGCGGCAGAGCTGATCGGCGAACTGGGCCGCATCGGCCAGCGCCTCAAAACACCGTCGCTGCACGACCCGCGTTTCGACCCGCCCTGGACCACGGTGCAGACCGGGGTGATTGCCGGTGGCAAAGCCCTGAACATCGTCCCCGCCGACTGCCGCTTCGACTTCGAAATCCGCGCCCTGCCGACGCAGGATCCGAACGAGGTGGCACAGGCGCTCAAAACCTACGCCGAACAACAGCTGGTGCCCCGCATGCGCGCAGTGAGTGAGCACAGTGACATCCGCTTCAGCGAGTTGTCCGTGTACCCCGGCCTGGCCACCGATGCACACAGCGAAGCGGCCGGATTGATCGCCGCGTTCTGCGGCTCCCGGGACTTCACCACCGTGGCCTTCGGCACCGAAGGCGGCCTGTTCGACGCCGCCGGCATCCCCACCGTCGTCTGCGGCCCCGGCAGCATGGAGCAGGGGCACAAGCCGGACGAATTCGTCAGCGTCGAGCAACTGGAACAGTGTGATGAGATGCTGCACAGGATGCTGGCGTCGATCACTGCCCCATAAGCACCAAAATCCCCATAGCCCAAAATTTAATGAACCCCGCCCCTCCCAGCCCGCCTAACGCTAAGACCATCAGGAGGGCACCCCATGCAAATCGAAACCATCTGGATCCTACTCGCCGCCATTTTGGTGATCATTGAAATCTGGGCCATCAACCGGGTCCGCAAAGCCGAAGGCAAATCCAGCAACAAACTGCTATGGATCGTGTTCATTGTCTTCGTGCCATTGTTCGGCCTGATCGCATGGCTCGTGGCCGGCCCGAAACACACCCAGCACAACCCGCATTCACCGCAAACACGACAGTGAGGTGGGAGGCGCCCGGACGACCATTTGGGCTTCCGAAAAACGTGTAGGAATTTACCCTTTGTCACGGGGGTTATTACCCCCGCTTGACCGCGAACCTGCCCCGTTGCCTGCCGCCGAATTCCCACCGTACGCCATAACCCCTGCCATAGCGTGGAAGCCGCTAAAACAGTGGCACACAGACTTGCTCCATGCTTTGCAAGCTGGTCCTACAGGTCGGTTGTGAGCGCCAAAAACGGTGCCTATATTCGGGTTGTCGCTGAGCATTGTCAGCGATTGGGTTTCGCAGCCCTTGATTGACTCCTAAATCTCATCAGGCATGATTCAGCCCGCTGCATGATCATGGCGGTTGTGCGTGGGAGACCCTCGGGTCTGCCGGAGTTTGGGGATGTCATCCGGTCTGCGAACTTACGCACAACTGCCACCCATTTGATTCGCAGCAAAGAGGTGGCGATCTGACTTGATTGTGAGGTTTACATGACAACCCAACTTCCTCCGCACCGCTTCATCCCCATGGCTCAATTCGCAACCGATTACCCCGTCCTGGTCATCGACAGCGACGCCCCGCTGCGCGAACTCCACAACTGCATCAGCGAACGCCTCCACGCCGTCCTCCCCTACCTGCAACTCATGGGCTGCACCCACCTCCCCGACTACGCCGAAAACGACATCAACACCGTCGCCAACATCGCCCGGATACTGCTCCAGGACGTGAGCGATGTGTTTCGGGTGGTTGAGCAGAGGGGGTTTGCCAGCGCGAAAGGTGAGTAAACGATCTTCAAATGTAAAAAAACCCGCGAAATCGCGGGTTTTTATCAGCTTGAGCAAAACAATCAGGTCAGTTTGTCTAGCACATAACGTTTGAACCAAGCCGGCTGAGTATCAGAAACGATGTCTATATTCTCCCCCTCCGTTATTTCAGCAATCTGAGCAAAACTCGAGTCTCCATCCCTCGAGTTGTCGAAGATATACGCCCTGTTAGACACCAAAATAGCATCGGCCAAATTATCCAGGGATCTCCCATAGCGCGACCGAATTTTATCCGGCGGGACGTCATGCCCCCCTATTGAGGCGCGATAGGCGACTCGAGCCACATTGATCTCAGCATCAGCCGTAGCGACGTAGTAAACGTACACCCGATACCCAGCCAAGCGCGCCTGCTGCAACAACGCTATCTTGCTAAGATCTGACATTACAGTTTCGAAAGTAAAACTTGCCCGCTCTTGGATAAGTGACACACGGATGAAATCGGAAAGGACCGACGCGATATAGGAGTCAACTTGCCGCGAAGAAAAGACAAGAACGCCATCCTCAACGGTCAAGCCATCAAGCTTGGCTAAAGACTCGGCAGATCGAGCAAGAAAATGACTGGCGCGCAGAAATGGGAGAGCTTGATCAGCATAGAGCTGAAGTTTGAACTGTGCGAAATCCAGCTTGCCCGTTTCACGGATACCCAGTTCGATCGCATCAGGATTGATGTAGTTGACGAGCAAGTGAGCCGGAACTTTCGAGTTGAACGTACTTTTTCCGCTGCCATTCGGCCCAGCGAAAATTCTGACCCTAGGTGTGCTCAAGCTTGTAATTGAGGAACAAGGTCCTCGTGCAGACGCTTTTTGACCTTGAGCCGGGTGCCGGCCTTGATCGTTCCATACGTTTCGACAGAGCGTATAACCACCGTCTCAGCACTGGAAACTCTCACCAGATTACCCTCGCGAACCACAAGCACAGACTCACCCTTCGAAAGGGCGACGTTGTAAGCATCTCGAAACGCCTTCGCTGCAATCGAGGGAATCATGGATTCCTGGGCAATAATTTGCGCTTCGGTCTTGGGTTGTTTTTCTCTCTTACGAGACATATCTGGCTCCGGTTCGCACGTTGCACACACAATCAATAACTATCATACATCCGACCGACCGTCGAGCGGCCAGCCCAGAGGTAGTAGCGAAACGTCCGCCCATCCATGAACACACGATCCCTGTTGGGGTACAGCGTTCATCCGGAAAAATCAGAAATTCGCCGGGGTGTTGGCGCTGATGATTTCCGCTTCGTCCTGGCCGATGTTGCGAAACTTGTGCGGCAAGGTCGTGGGGAAGTAGTAGCCGTCACCGGCGTTCAACACGCTCACTTGCCCGTCGACGGTCAGTTCGACGGTGCCGCGTGTGACCAGGCCGCACTCCTCGCCTTCGGCGTGCACGATCGGCTCTTCGCCGGAACTGGCACCCGGCGCGTATTGCTCGCGCAGCAGGCGCATCTGGCGGCTGGGCACCGAGGCGCCGATCAGCAGCAGGCGCAGGCCGTGGCGGCCGAGGTCGGGCTGTTCGTTGGCGCGGAACACGTATTGGTGCTCGCGGGGCGGTTGGTCGAAGGTGAAGAAGTCGGCCAGGGACATCGGAATGCCTTCGAGCAGCTTTTTCAGGGAGCTGACCGAGGGGCTGACGCGATTCTGTTCGATCAGGGAGATGGTGGCATTGGTGACGCCACTGCGGCGGGCCAGCTCGCGCTGGGAGAGTTTGTAGCTTTCGCGTACTAGTTTGAGTCGTGAGCCCGTATCCATGACAGCCTTATGCAAGAAGAACTTAAGGGTTATGGGGGTGGATGGCGGGCGACGCTAGGTCGCGAAAGTGCCGCTTTCCCTGTCCCGGAAATATGAAAGGCGGGTATTAAATCACGTTTGCGGGTGTTGGCCAGCAGGTTCGATGAGTGGAAGGCTTCAGTTATGAGTCTGAATTCTTTCATCCAATGGGAATCCCATGTGGGAGCGGGCTTGCTCGCGAAGGCGGTGCGTCAGATACATCAACGTTGTCTGACACGCCGCCTTCGCGAGCAAGCCCGCTCCCACACTTGATCTACGGTGTCAGCATCAAATTCCAAACCGATCCCGCAGCGCGTAGTACGCGGCCCCCATGGCCGTGAGGGGGGCCTGGAAGGTGCGGCCGCCGATCATGGGCATGTGCGGCAGCGAGGCGAAGGCGTTGAAGCGTTCGGCGTCGCCGCGGATCATTTCCGAAATCAGTTTGCCGGCCAGGTGCGAACAAGTGACGCCGTGGCCGCTATAGCCTTGCATGTAGTAGGCGTTTTTCTCGATGCGGCCGAATTGCGGCATGCGTGACATGGTCAGCAGGAAATTGCCGGTCCAGCGGTAATCGATTTTCACGTCCTTGAGTTGCGGGAAGGTCTTGAGGATTTTCGGGCGGATCAATTGTTCGATGTCGTCCGGTTCGCGGGCGCCGTAGACCACGCCACCGCCGTAGAGCAGGCGGTTGTCGGCGGTAAGGCGGTAGTAGTCGAGCAGGTAATTGCAGTCTTCGACGCAGTAGTTGTTCTTGATCAGGCTGCGCGCCACCTGTTCCGACAATGGCTCGGTGACGACGATCTGCGAGCCGCACGGCATGCTTTTGGCGGTGACGCGGTTGTCCAGGCCTTGTGGCAGGTAGGCGTTGCCGGCGATCAACAGGTACTTGGCGCGGACCTGGCCCTTGGCGGTGCGCACGGTGATCGGTTCGCCGTAAGTGATTTCCAGCGCTGCCGATTGTTCGAAGATCCGGCCACCCAGGCCGATGATCGCCGAGGCTTCGCCCAGGGCCAGGTTCAGCGGGTGGACGTGGCCGCCTTGCAGGTCGAGCAGGCCGCCGACGTAGTTGTCGCAACCCACTTCACGCTTGATGTCCGATGCGCTGAGCAGGGTCAGGTTCTTGTTGCCGTAGCGCTCCCAGCTGCTTTTCTGCTCGGCCAGGCCCTTGAGCTGCTTTTTGTTGAGCGCGGCGAAGATCCCGCCCGGACGGTAGTCGCACTGGATGTCGTAATGCTGGATGCGCTGACGAATGATGTCGGCGCCTTCGAAAATCATGCTGCCGAGGACTTCGGCGGTCTTGTCGCCGTAGCGCTCCTCGATGACATCGACGTCGCGGCTGTAGGAATTGACCAACTGCCCGCCATTGCGACCGCTGGCACCGAAGCCGACCTTGGCCGCTTCGAGCACAGTCACGCTGTAGCCGGCCTCGGCCAGGAACAGTGCCGAGGACAACCCGGTATAACCGGCGCCGATGATGCAGACGTCGCAGTCCACCGCTTGCTCGAGCACCGGGAAGTCACCGGTGAAGTGGCGGGTCGCGGCGTAGTAGCTGTTGACATGGGTTTGTTTGACAGAGTCGTGTTTCATAGGTTTCTCCGAAGGTCGCCGGCAGTGGCGGACGACCGCCGTTCTTTTAAGGGTTAGAGCTTGATCCAGGTCGCCTTGAGCTCGGTGTACTTGTCGAACGCGTGCAGCGATTTGTCCCGACCGTTACCCGACTGCTTGTAACCACCGAACGGCGCGGTCATGTCGCCACCGTCGTACTGGTTGACCCAGACACTGCCGGCACGCAAACCGCGCGCAAAGGTGTGGGCCCTGCTGAGGTTGCGGGTCCAGACGCCGGCGGCCAGGCCGAAGATGCTGTCGTTGGCGATGGCCAGCGCCTCTTCCTCGGTGTCGAAGGTGATCAGCGACAGCACCGGGCCGAAGATTTCCTCACGGGCGATAGTCATGGCATTGGTCACATCGTCGAAAATCGCCGGTTCCACGTACAGGCCGCCCGTGCTCTCCAGGGTACGACTGCCGCCCGCGATCAGTTGCGCGCCCTGGTCCTTGCCGAGCTGGATGTAGCGCAGCACGTTATCCAGTTGACGCTGGTCGACCACGGCGCCGACGTTGGTTTGCGGGTCCAGGGCGTGTCCCGGTTTCCAGGCTTGCAGCGCTTCCACCAGCAGCGGGATGAACTGATCGCGGATCGACCGCTCGACCAACAGGCGCGAACCGGCGGTGCAGACTTCGCCCTGGTTGAAAGCGATGCCGCTGGCCGCCGCCTGTGCTGCCGCGCGCAGATCCGGCGCGTCGGCGAACACCACGTTGGGGCTCTTGCCCCCCGCTTCGAGCCAGACACGTTTCATGTTGCTTTCGCCCGCGTAGATCAGCAGTTGCTTGGCAATGGCGGTCGAGCCGGTGAACGCCAGCACGTCGACGTCCATGTGCAACGCCAGGGCCTTACCGACCGTGTGGCCGTAGCCCGGCAAGACGTTGAACACGCCTTTGGGGATGCCGGCTTGCAGCGCCAACTGAGCGATGCGGATCGCAGTCAGCGGCGATTTTTCCGAAGGCTTGAGGATGAACGAGTTACCGGCCGCCAGCGCCGGCGCGAACTTCCAGCTGGCCATGATCAACGGGAAGTTCCACGGCACGATGGCCGCGACCACGCCCGCAGGCTCACGGGTGATGAGGCCAAGCTGGTCGTGCGGCGTGGCGGCGACTTCGTCGTAAAGCTTGTCGATGGCTTCGGCGCTCCAGCGGATCGCGTTGGCGGTCGCCGGGATGTCGATGTTCATCGAGTCGTTGATCGGTTTGCCCATGTCGAGGGTTTCGAGCAGGGCCAGTTCTTCACGGTTGGCCAGGATCAGGTCGGCGAAACGGATCAGCGTACGCTTGCGCTCCGCCGGCGCCAGGTTGGCCCAGATGCCGGACTCGAAGGTACGGCGGGCAACGGCCACCGCTTCGTTGGCATCGGCTTCGTCGGTGCTGGCGACGTTGGCCAGGAAGCGGCCGTCGACCGGGCTGAGGCATTCGAAGGTGGCGCCACTGATGGCCGGGCGGTACTCGCCGTCGATGAAGGCGCGGCTTTCGAGGGAGAGGGACTGGAAGCGTTGTTCCCAGTCGCTGCGGGTCATGGTCATGGAGTCGACTCACACAGAAAGGTTGTTGACCGCGTCCCCATGGGAGCGAGCCTGCCCGCGATGGCGATGGGTCAGTCGACAGGATTGTCGCCTGACCTGGCCTCATCGCGAGCAGGCTCGCTCCCACAGGGGTCGGGTTTTGGCAGGGTCGTCAGACCGTGTGCAAATACCAGTTGTACTCAAGGTCGGAGATGGAATTTTCGAACTCGGCCAACTCACTTTCCTTGCACGCCACGAACACGTCGATGTACAGCGGATCGATGTACCGGGCCATGATTTCGCTGTCGTCCAGCACGCGCAATGCATCGCGCAGGTTGTTGGGCAGGCTCTGCTCGTTCTGCTCGTAGGAGTTGCCTTCCACGGGCGCGCCCGGCTCGACCTTGTGGGTCAGGCCGTGGTGAATGCCGGCCAGGACCGAAGCCATCAGCAGGTACGGGTTGGCGTCGGCACCGGCGACACGGTGCTCGATGCGCACGGCATCCGGCGAACCGGTGGGCACGCGGACCGCAACGGTGCGGTTGTCGATGCCCCAGCTCGGCGAGTTCGGCACGTAGAACTGGGCGCCGAAACGGCGGTACGAGTTGACGTTCGGGCAGAGGAACGCCATCTGCGCCGGCAGGGTTTCCAGCACGCCACCGATGGCGTGGCGCAGCGCGGTGTTCTGCTCGGGATCCTCGCTGGCAAAGATGTTGTTGCCGGCCTTGTCGAGAATCGAAATGTGCACGTGCAAGCCGTTGCCCGCCTGGCCCGGATACGGCTTGGCCATGAAGGTGGTGTCCATCTCGTGGTCGTAGGCGATGTTCTTCACCAGACGCTTGAGCAACACCGCGTAGTCGCAGGCCTTGATCGGGTCATTGACGTGGTGCAGGTTCACTTCGAATTGCGCCGGGGCGCTTTCCTTGACGATGGCGTCGGCAGGAATGCCCTGCTCTTTCGCGCCTTCGAGGATGTCCTGCAAGCAATCGACGTATTCGTCGAGGTCGTCGATCAGGTACACCTGGGTCGACATCGGGCGCTTGCCGGAGACTGGCGAGCGTGGCGATTGCGGACGACCGTTCACGTTGTCCTGGTCGATCAGGTAGAACTCCAGCTCGAACGCGGCGCAGATGGTCAGGCCCAGGTCGTCGAACTTGCTCACGATCTGGCGCAACACTTCTCGCGGGTCGGCGAAGAAAGGTTCACCTTCGAGCTCGTGCATGGTCATCAGCAGTTGCGCGGTCGGGCGCTTCTGCCAGGGTTCGATGCTGAGGGTGCCGGGAATGGGGAAACAGATCCGGTCGGAGTCGCCGATGTCCAGGCCCAGACCGGTGCTTTCCACCGTGGAGCCGTTGATATCCAGGGCAAACAGCGACGCCGGCAGGTTGATGCCTTTTTCGTACACCTTATGAAGACTGGTGCGTTCGATGCGCTTGCCGCGCACCACACCGTTCATATCCGCAATCAGAAGGTCGACGTACAAAACCTCAGGATATTTCTTAAGGAATGCGTTGGCTTCGTTGAGTTGAACGGTACGCAGAGGGACCGACATGATGCACCTATTAGCTGTTAATTATTATGTTCACTGCACTTTCGCCGAGCCAGTCAACCCGAACGGCAAAGTGAAGTCAATAGCGAACACCTGGCCTTTCATCCTTTATTTTCAAGGCTTTCTGGCGGACGAAAGTGCCAAACCAGGGGAACGAGCCGCGTAAATCCTGAGGAT
This sequence comes from Pseudomonas sp. IT-P12, assembly GCF_949767465.1. Lineage (NCBI taxonomy): Bacteria > Pseudomonadati > Pseudomonadota > Gammaproteobacteria > Pseudomonadales > Pseudomonadaceae > Pseudomonas > Pseudomonas sp. IT-P12. The sequence continues at coordinate 38,660 of NZ_CATKPY010000022.1, forward strand.
CGGACGTGCGGCGTTTAGAATTTTTTACATGACAGTTGTCAATTAAAATCAACAACGCTAAGCTCCGGAAAAGCTCGTTCAAGTGTCAAACTTCGAGGTGATAAAAATGGCATTCAAGCCATTGATCGGCGTTACTGCGTGCGTCAAACAGATTGGCCTGCACCCCTACCACATCAGCGGCGACAAGTACCTGCGTGCGGTCAGCGTGGCTGCGCAAGGGCTGCCCGTGGTCATTCCTTCCCTGGGCGAACTGACTGAAATCCCTGAGCTGCTCGCCCATCTCGACGGCCTGCTGCTGACCGGCTCGCCGTCGAACGTGGAACCCTTCCACTATCAAGGCCCGGCCAGCGCGCCCGGCACCGATCACGATCCAGCGCGGGACGCCACCACCCTCCCCCTGTTGCGCGCAGCCATCGCTGCCGGTGTTCCGGTGCTGGGCATCTGCCGCGGCTTCCAGGAAATGAACGTGGCTTTCGGTGGCAGCCTGCACCAGAAGGTCCACGAGCTGCCGGGCATGCTCGACCACCGCGAAGCGGACAGCCCCGAGCTGGCGGTGCAATACGCACCGGCCCATGCAGTCAGGGTGCAACCGGGCGGCGTGTTCGAAGCGCTGCAATTGCCGGCCGAGTTCAGGGTCAATTCGATTCACAGCCAGGGCATCGACAGGCTCGCGCCAGGCCTGCGGACCGAAGCGATTGCGCCGGACGGTTTGATCGAGGCGATTTCCGTGGACCACAGCCCGACTTTCGCCGTCGGCGTGCAATGGCACCCGGAATGGCAGGTGCTGGACAACCCGAACTACCTGCGGATTTTCCAGGCGTTCGGCGAGGCCTGCCAGCAACGGGCGGCGCGGCGCAACCAGCGCTGACCCAACCCAAGAATACGTAACGATTGACTGCCCCCTCGGAGGTCGGGTGTGCCTGCGCACATCCGTCATCCGTGAAAAACAACACCCGTAATAACAACAAGTACGACCCAGGCAGCCAGGACGGCGGCGCCGAACAAGCCGGATCGGTACGGGTAATGCCAGTCAGGTAAACGCATTTCTCCTGTGGGAGCGAGCCTGCTCGCGAAAGCGGTGTATCAGCAAACAATGATGTCGACTGACACTCCGTATTCGCGAGCAGGCTCGCTCCCACAGAGGAAATGCGCCATAGCAGACAGGCATCCCGTACAGGCTTGCAATCCACTTAAGCCCGGCCACGTTGACCGAGCGAACGAAACCTGTTGGGAGTTTCACATGGCAAACGCCTCCAGCACTTACAGGAAGGCTCTTGAAGGTCATCAATCACCGAAAAAGGTGTTGGTGAAAGTCGACCGCGTCACCAAGAAATTCGACGAAACCACGGCCGTGGACGATGTCTCGCTTGAGATCCATCAAGGGGAAATCTTCGCCCTGCTGGGTGGCTCCGGCTCCGGCAAATCGACCCTGCTGCGCATGCTGGCCGGCTTCGAGCGCCCGACCGAAGGGCGGATTCTGCTCGATGGCGTGGACATCACCGACATGCCGCCCTACGAGCGGCCGATCAACATGATGTTCCAGTCCTACGCGCTGTTCCCGCACATGACCGTGGCGCAGAACATCGCCTTCGGCCTCAAGCAGGACCGTTTGCCCGCCGCCGAAATCGACGCCCGTGTGCAGGAGATGCTGCGCCTGGTGCACATGACCCAGTACGCCAAGCGCAAACCCCATCAGTTGTCCGGCGGCCAGCGTCAGCGCGTGGCCCTGGCCCGCTCCCTGGCCAAGCGGCCGAAGCTGCTGTTGCTCGACGAACCGATGGGTGCGCTGGATAAAAAGCTGCGCTCACAGATGCAACTGGAACTGGTGGAGATCATCGAACGCGTGGGCGTGACCTGCGTGATGGTGACCCATGACCAGGAAGAAGCCATGACCATGGCCCAGCGCATCGCGATCATGCACCTGGGCTGGATCGCCCAGATCGGCAGCCCGGTCGACATCTACGAAGCACCGGTCAGCCGCATGGTCTGCGAATTCATCGGCAACGTGAACGCCTTCGACGGCACCGTGGTGGAAGACCTCGAAGGTCACGCGATCATTCACAGCCCGGACCTGGAACAGAAGATCTACGTCGGACACGGCGTCAGTACCTCGGTGCAGGACAAGTCGATCACCTACGCGATCCGTCCGGAAAAACTGCTGGTCAGCACCACCCAACCCGAGTTCCGCTACAACTGGTCCCAGGGCAAGGTGCATGACATCGCTTACCTGGGCGGACATTCGGTGTTCTACGTCGAGCTGCCGGGCGGCAAGATCGTCCAGTCGTTCATGGCCAACGCCGAACGCCGTGGCGCACGCCCGACCTGGGACGACCAGGTCTATGTGTGGTGGGAAGACGACAGCGGCGTGGTACTGCGCTCATGAGCACTCTCAATCAACAGTTCATGCGCCTGATCCCCAGTGGCCGCAAGCTCGTCATCGGCATCCCGTTCCTGTGGCTGTGCCTGTTTTTCCTGTTGCCGTTCTTCCTGGTGATGAAGATCAGCTTTTCGGAAGCGGCGCTGGCCATCCCGCCCTACTCGGAGATCTACACCTACGCCGAGCAGAAATTCCAGCTGTTCATGAACGTCGGCAACTACCTGTTGCTGACCGAAGACGAGCTGTACATTTCGGCTTACTTCGGTTCGTTGAAGGTCGCGTTCTTCAGCACGCTGATGTGCCTGCTGATCGGTTTTCCGATGGCCTACGCGATCACCCGCACCCGCAAGGAAACGCAGAACGTGCTGCTGCTGTTGATCATGATGCCGACCTGGACGGCGATCCTGATCCGCGTCTACGCCTGGATGGGCATCCTCAGCAACAACGGTTTGCTGAACGCGTTCCTGATGTGGAGCGGGCTGACGAATCACCCGATCGAGATCCTCAACACCAATACGGCCGTCTATATCGGGGTCGTCTACGCCTACCTGCCGTTCATGGTGCTGCCGCTGTACGCCAACCTCGTCAAGCACGATCAGAGCCTGCTGGAGGCGGCATCGGACCTGGGCTCGAGCAACTTCAACAACTTCTGGAAAATCACCGTGCCGCTGGCCCGCAACGGCATCATTGCCGGCTGCATGCTGGTGTTCATCCCCGTGGTCGGCGAGTTCGTGATTCCGGAACTGCTGGGCGGCCCGGAAACCCTGATGATCGGCCGTGTGCTGTGGCAGGAATTCTTCAACAACCGCGACTGGCCGGTGGCGTCTGCCCTGGCGGTGGTGATGCTGTTGATCCTGATCGTGCCGATTCTGCTGTTCAACCGTAGCCAGGCCAAAGAGATGGAGGGTCGGGGATGAAACGCTTCGGATTTTCAACGTTCATGCTGGTGTTCGGCCTGTCATTCATCTACCTGCCGATGCTGATCCTGGTGATCTATTCGTTCAACGCCTCGAAACTGGTGACGGTGTGGGGCGGCTGGTCGGTGAAGTGGTACGTCGGCCTGCTCGACAATACGCAACTGATGGGCTCGGTGGTGCGCTCGCTGGAGATCGCCTGCTACACGGCGATTGCCGCAGTCGCGCTGGGCACCCTGGCGGCATTCGTGCTGACTCGCGTCACGCGTTTCAAAGGCCGCACGCTGTTCGGTGGCCTGGTCACCGCGCCGTTGGTGATGCCGGAAGTGATCACTGGCCTGTCGCTGTTGCTGCTGTTCGTGGCCATGGCGCAGTTGATCGGCTGGCCGATGGAACGCGGCATCGTCACCATCTGGATCGCCCACACCACGTTTTGTGCAGCCTATGTGGCGGTGGTGGTGTCGGCGCGCCTGCGCGAGCTGGACCTGTCCATCGAAGAAGCTGCCATGGACCTGGGGGCCAAGCCGTTCAAGGTGTTTTTCCTGATCACCATCCCGATGATCGCGCCGTCCCTGGCGGCCGGGGGCATGATGTCGTTTGCCCTGTCGCTGGACGACCTGGTGCTGGCGAGTTTCGTCTCCGGCCCGGGTTCGACGACCTTGCCGATGGAGGTGTTCTCGGCGGTGCGCCTGGGGGTGAAGCCTGAAATCAATGCCGTGGCCAGCCTGATTCTGCTCGCCGTTTCGCTGGTGACCTTCCTCGTCTGGTACTTCAGCCGTCGCGCCGAAGCCACCCGTAAACGGGCGATCCAGGAAGCCATGGACCAGACCGCCAACGAAGCCTGGCAACCCGCCAGAAAAACCATGACAGAAGCGACGGCCTAGTGCCGTCGCGTTTCACCACGTGGTGCCATGAATAAAAGAAGGAAGTTGTACCGATGAAAATGCTTGGCAGGACTCTGCTGACCCTGTCCTTATTGGGCGCGATCGCCACCACCGCACAGGCTGCCGGCAAGGAGCTGCGCGTCTACAACTGGTCAGACTACATCGCCCCGGACACCGTCAAGAAGTTCGAAGACGAGACCGGCATCCACGTGACCTATGACGTGTTCGACAGCAACGAAACCCTTGAGGCACGCCTGCTCGCGGGTAAATCCGGCTATGACATCGTCGTGCCGTCCAACAGTTTCCTGGCCAAGCAGATCAAGGCCGGCGTTTATCAGGCACTGGACAAGTCGAAACTGCCCAATTGGAAGAACCTCAACCCGGTGCTGCTCAAGAACGCCTCGGCCAGCGACCCGGACAACGCCCATGCGTTCCCCTACATGTGGGGCTCGATTGGCATCGGCTTCAACCCGGCCAAGGTCAGGCAAGTGCTGGGCGCCAATGCGCCGACCAACTCCTGGGATTTGCTGTTCAAGCCGCAGAACGCCGAGAAGCTCAAAGCCTGCGGCATCAGCTTCCTCGATTCACCCACCGAGATGCTGCCCGCCGCCCTGCACTACCTGGGCTACCCGGTGAACTCCAGGGACAAGGCGCAAATTGCCGAGGCGCAAGACCTGTTCATGAAAATCCGGCCGTCGGTGGCGTATTTCCACTCTTCGAAATACATCTCCGACCTGGCCAACGGCAACATCTGCGTCGCAGTCGGTTACTCCGGTGACGTGCTGCAGGCCAAGGCCCGCGCGCAGGAAGCGGGCAACGAGGTGCAGGTCGATTACAGCATTCCGAAGGAAGGGGCCGGCAGTTTCTACGACATGGTCGCGATCCCCCGGGATGCAGCGAACGTGGAAAACGCCCACCTGTTCATGAACTTCCTGATGCGCCCGGACATCATTGCCGAGATCACCAACAACATCGGCTACAGCAACGCCAACGCAGCCGCCACGCCCCTGGTGGACGAGGCGATCGCGATGATCCGGGCTCGTACCCGCCGCAGGCGGTGCTGGCGACCTTGTATGCGATTCCGGACATGCCCATCGCCGTCCAGCGGGTGATGACCCGGGGGTGGACGCGGGTCAAGCTTGGGAAGTAATCGTCGATGCTGAAATCGCCCTGGAGGCCCTGAAATCCAACATCAATCACCGTTTTCCGTTCACGCAGCGCCTTACCACCGCTGCATCCTCTTGAGCAGAACGGCCTCACCCGGCTTCCTCGGTCAGGGTGAGATTGGGCGCCCTCCCCGGGCGCCTTTTTTTCTCAGGCGGGGACCAGCGGCCATTCCGCCAGCGCCCGATAGCGGCCCTTGTGGGATTCAAACAGGGTAAATCGATCAGCCCGCAGCACACACTCCGGTGGCGTCGCCGACTCGGGCACCGGTTCGCGAAAGTCGCGCATCAGGGTCAGGTGCGGCCGAAACTCTTTCGGCGCCTCTTCCAGTCCGAACGGCAACATCGCCTGCTCCAGCGCATACACCAGCCGCAACAACGCCGGCGGCGGCTGTTCAGAGGCCAGCACCAGCGCCCCGGCGCGACGCCAGACCTCCAGCCGATCCAGCGCCACACTCAATGCCACGCCTGGCGTGCGAACCTGCGCCGCCGCGCGACAGATCTGGGCGATCTGCGCCACGTCCACCGCCCCCAGGAACAACAGGGTCAGGTGGAAGTTTTCCGCCGGCACCGGCCGCCCACTGCGCAACCGCAGTTCACCGCGCCAGCGGGCGATGGCCTTGCGTTGCTCGGGCGCACAGCCCAATGCGAAGAACAACCGTTTGACCGGCTCGCGGGTTTCGTCGCTCACGCCTGGCACCTCCTGACATGCACGTTATAGTTGAAAACACAGAATGAACGGGACAGGGCCATGCGAGAAATCATCAGCAAAGAGCCATGGTGGGCCAGGCCACCGCAGCCGGGTCAAAACGAGTCCGAGCTGGAATGGGGCTGGCTGGTTCACTATAGCGAAGGTGAACCGCGTTTCGAATTCGTCAGGGAACGCCCCACGGACAGCGAGATCCGTCATCGCAAGAGTTGCAGGATCACTCCGACGGCGGAGTAATCGGGTGCGTGATCAGGGTTGAGGCTCGAAGGACGATTCGGGCGGGCTCCAGTCCACGGTGGGATTGCCCGAACTGACCGGCGGTACGTCTGCGCTCCCTGCCAGGTTGCCCTCGATCTGTCCTGCCAGGTACAGCGTCCCCGCCATCACTCCGGTGGTCGGGTTCTGCACCAGTTTTATCCAGGCCTTGTCGAAGGTGTTGCCCAGACTGCTGCGGATCAGCGCTTCGCTGTCCGGGCGGTCGCTGGCCTGGATCAGCGCACGAATGCCTGCCACGCCCACGGTAATCAGGCCGCCGGCGAGTTTGCCGGCAGCGGCGGCCACCGCACTGGCGGCACCGCGCGGGGCCATTTCCGCTTCCATACGCTGGCTGGCGCGCTTGGCCACCGGCGCCATGGCGGTGTCGGTCGAATCGACACCCTTGTCGCCGCCGGCCTTGTGGATCTTGTCGATCAGCGCCGCGTACGCCGGCAAGGTGTTCAGCGGCTGGGTGTGCACGACCTGGTACAGCGAAGCGTCGCGGACCGCCGGTGGGCCCAGGGCGATGGCCGGGATTTTCTGCAAGCGACCGTTGAGCTGGGCCATGGGCACGCCGTAACGCTGCGAGATTTTCTGCAGTTCTTCCTGGAGGATGTCCACGTAAAACGCGGTGGCGAGGCCGAGGATCTGGTCGGGATCGATTTCCACCGCGACCGGGTTCAGCACACGTTCCTGATATTCCTCCAGCAGGTAGGCCGCCAGGCGCTTGGCCGAAGCATCCTGCTCGCCCTTGGCGCTGATGGTGTACCAGCTGACTTTCATCGACAGCCATTCCTGGGTCCAGTAGCTGCTGAACCAGGGAATGAAGTTTTCCTCGGTGAGTTGATAGACCCGGGTCCGCCAGTAGTCCATGGCGCCACGGGAATAGATTTTCGCTTGCTCGGTGGCGGACCGCGACGCCGCCACGATGTCACGGTCAACCTGCTGCCAGGTGCTCTGGGCGATGATCACCGGCGGCGCTGGCGCCGGCGCGCGCGAAGTCGTGGCGCATCCCGCCAACAGTATCAGCACGGCGACAATCAGCGAACGCAGGTTCAAGGCCGCAGCGTCCTACAGGCTTCCCCTGAACGAAGATTTCAGGGGTCAGAGGCATTCCTGGGTTGAAGTATAGCCCCGGGGATTCCCACAGGGGCTCGAGGGCCTGCTCGCGATGAAGGCCGTATTAACGACACGACACCCAAACCATCATCTGCATCGATATCCACCATCGCCACGAATGCCTTCCGCTCAAAAACCGTCAGCGTAGGATCACCTTCAATCCACCACAAAATTCCACGCCGGAGGGGCGCAACCATGTTGATTCATCTAATGACCTGTCTGGCCCTGACCGCCTTCACGCTCAGTGTCTTTGCGTGGTACGTCCTGACCGAGGAGTGCTCTTCATGATGCCTGTCATTACCCTTTGCGTGAGTTTCCCGGTGTTCGGCAAGAACTACTACGCGCAACAGGTGGTCTCGCGCAAAAGCCGTGCGTTGGTGTTCAACAAGCAGTTCGAAGACTTGCTGATGCCCGCCGCCGCCCATCACTTCAGCAATGAAGTGGTCGGCCTCAACGATCAGTTCCGCTTCCTCAACGACGTGCTGGCCGAGCACTTGCTGGATGTCGAGCTGGCCCGCCAGGGGTCGCGCTCGTTCGCGTTCTGATGTTCCGGGCATCGCTCGTTATTGCCCGCAGACTTCCCGCACACACCCGCGCAACCAGCGATGCACCGGGTCCGCGTCCATGCGCGGGTGCCAGAGCATCGCGACCGTGAACGCCGGCAAGACAAATGGCAGGTCGAAGCTGTGCATCCCCGTGCGCAGGCTCTCGGTGTAATGCGCGGGGATGGTCGCGACCAGGTCGGTGGCGCGGGCGAGTGCCAGGGCGGTGGAGAAGCCGGCGACCGAAGTCACGATGTGCCGTTGCAGATCCAATTGCGCCAACGCCTCGTCCACGGGGCCTTTGTCCAGCCCACGCCGAGAAACGGCGACATGGCCACAGGCGGCAAAACGCCCGGCGCTGATGTGGCCCTGACTCAGTGGATGACCGGCGCGCACCACGCCGATGAAGCGGTCTCGAAACAGGCCCTGGGTGCGTAGCTCAGGGCTGGCCGAATCCCCCACCACCCCGGTTTCCAGATCGACGCTGCCCTCGCGCAACGCGGTGCTGTCCTTGTCCGGCTTGCCGATGAAGCGCAGGCGCACACCCGGGGCCTGCACGGCCACCCGGGCAATCAGCGCCGCGCCGAAACTGTCGACGAACCCTTCGCGAGTGCGCAGCGTGAACGTGCGGACCAATTGGCTCAGGTCCGGCTGTTGCGCCGGGCGCAGCATCGCTGTGGCCTCCTGTACCAGCGGGCCGATCCGCTCACGCAGCTCCAGCGCCCGTGGGGTCGCCACCAGGCCCCGGCCGGCACGTACCAGCAGTGGATCGCCAGTGGTTTCACGCAACCGGGCCAGCGCCCGGCTCATCGCCGACGGGCTCAGGCGCAAGCGCTTGGCCGCTCGCGCCACGCTGCCCTCGGTGAGCAGCACGTCCAGGGTCATCAACAGATTGAAATCGGGAGTGGACATGGTTCGCCCCATGACAGTGAGATGGCGTTATACGCACGAGTAAAGTGCAACCAGTGCGTCTTCCGCCATGTTAGGCGTCGGCGTAGATTTCCGATAGCCACACACTGCCCGCTCAGGAGTCCCCCATGAAGCCGACGATTGCCACCGTGGACAACGCGTCAGCCGCACCGACGGTGCGCTGGGCGCTGGTCAGCCTTTCGCTGTCGATATTGCTCTCCTCCCTCGGCACCAGCATCGCCAACGTCGGCCTGCCGACGCTGGCACAGGCATTCGACGCAAGCTTTCAGCAGGTGCAATGGGTGGTGCTGGCCTACCTGCTGGCCATCACCACGCTGATCGTCAGCGCGGGCCGGCTCGGTGACCTGATCGGCCGGCGACGCCTGCTGCTGGCCGGCATCGGGGTGTTTACCCTCGCTTCGTTTCTGTGCAGCCTGGCGCCGACCCTGGGTGGGTTGATTGCTGCCCGGGCGCTGCAAGGCCTGGGAGCAGCGGCCATGATGGCGCTGACCATGGCCTTCGTCGGGGCCACGGTGCCCAAGGAAAAGACCGGCAGCGCCATGGGCTTGCTGGGCACGATGTCGGCGATCGGCACCGCGATGGGACCTTCGCTGGGCGGCCTGCTGATCACCGGGTTCGGTTGGCAGGCGCTGTTCCTGGCCAGCGTGCCAGTGGGCCTGCTGGCGTGGTATCTGGCGTATCGCTACCTGCCGGCTGATCGTCAGCAGCCGGCGAGCGGCCGCAGCGGTTTTGACGCCATGGGCACCCTGCTGCTGGCGCTGACGCTGGCGGCGTACGCGCTGGCAATGACCCTCGGGCGCGGGCAGTTCACTGCGCTCAACCTGGGCTTGCTGTTGGCGGCCGGGGCCGGCCTGGGGTTGTTCGTGTTCACCGAGACGCGCGTCGCTTCGCCGCTGATTCGCCTGTCGCTGTTCCGTAACCGGGTGCTGAGCAGCAGCCTGGCCATGAGCACGCTGGTGGCGACGGTGATCATGACCATGCTGGCGGTCGGGCCGTTCTACCTGACCCACGGGCTCGGGTTGAACCCGATGTCGGCCGGGTTGGTGCTGGCGGTCGGCCCCGGCGTCGCGGCGCTCACCGGTGTGCCCGCCGGACGCATCGCCGACCGTTTTGGCGCGCAACGGGTGACTGTCGTCGGGTTGCTCGCCATGGCGCTCGGTTGCCTGGCCCTGTCGCTGTTGCCGCAGACCGTCGGCGTCGCCGGCTACGTCGCCTCGGTGGTGGTGCTGACACTGGGCTATGGCGTGTTCCAGACCGCCAACAACACCACGGTCATGAGCGATGTCGCGCCCGATCAGCGCGGCGTCGTCTCGGGCATGCTCAACCTGTCGCGCAACCTCGGGCTGATCACCGGCGCCTCCGTGATGGGCGCAGTGTTCGCCTTCGCCTCGCAGTCGGTCGATCCGCAGGCGATTGGCCACGGGATGCGGGTGACCTTTGCAGTGGCGCTCGCGCTGATCAGCGGGGCAGTGACGCTGTCCCTCTGTGGGAGGGGCCACGGATAAAGGCATCCGCCAGCGACCGTTGGCCGCGCCGGGTTGCGAGGGACGCCATCGCGGCCTATGGTCCAAGCAATGCATTGCAGGCGACTGGCACGCAATGACGCACTGCCGGTGGCCCCCGCTTGCTCACAAGAGGTGACCCCATGCCGAATGACTCCCGCCCTGCCGTACTCGAACTGATCGGCAACACGCCGTTGGTGCGCGTCAGCCGTTTCGACACCGGCCCCTGCACGCTGTTTCTCAAGCTTGAATCGCAAAACCCCGGTGGCTCGATCAAGGACCGGATCGGCCTGGCGATGATCGACGCCGCCGAGCGCGACGGTTCGCTGAAACCCGGCGGCACCATCGTCGAAGCCACCGCCGGCAACACCGGACTGGGCCTGGCCCTGGTCGGTCGGGCCAAGGGCTATCGGGTGGTGCTGGTGGTGCCGGACAAGATGTCGACCGAGAAAGTCCTGCACCTGAAGGCCATGGGCGCCGAGGTGCACATCACCCGATCCGACGTCGGCAAGGGCCACCCCGATTATTACCAGGACGTCGCCGCACGCCTGGCGCTGGAAATACCCGAAGCATTCTTCGCCGACCAGTTCAACAACCCCGCCAACCCGCTGGCCCACGAGTGCAGCACCGCGCCCGAGATCTGGGCGCAGACCCAGCATGACGTGGACGCCATTGTCGTCGGCGTCGGCTCGGCCGGCACGCTGACGGGGCTGACCCGTTTCTTCAAGAGGGTCCAGCCCGACCTGGCCATGGTGCTGGCCGATCCGGTCGGTTCGGTGATGGCCGAATACAGCCGCAGCGGCACCATGACCACCCCCGGTTCCTGGGCGGTGGAAGGCATCGGCGAAGATTTCATTCCGTCGATTGCCGACCTGTCCAGCGTGCGCCACGCCTACTCGATCAGCGACGAGGAAAGTTTCGATCACGCCCGCCAGTTGCTGCGCGCCGAAGGCATTCTCGGCGGCTCCTCCACCGGCACCCTGCTGGCCGCCGCGTTGCGTTATTGCCGCGAACAGACCGAGCCCAAGCGCGTGGTCAGCTTCGTCTGCGACACCGGCACCCGTTACCTGTCGAAGGTCTACAACGACCAATGGATGAACGATCAGGGCCTGCTGGCGCGCAAACCCTATGGCGACCTGCGCGACGTGATTGCCCGGCGTTTCGAGGACGGCCGGGTGATCAGCGTCAGCCCCGACGATACCCTGCTCACCGCCTTCCAGCGCATGCGCCTGGCGGATGTGTCGCAATTGCCGGTGTTGAGCAATGGCCGGCAACTGGTCGGCGTGATCGACGAATCCGACATCCTGCTGGGCATGCAGGCAGATCCTTCGCACTTTCGCTTGACCGTGGCCAGCGCAATGACCGACAAAGTGGAAACCCTGCCTGCCAGCGCCAGCCTCGCCGAGTTGCAGGTGGAACTCGATCGCGGCCTGGTGGCAATCATTGCCGACGCCTCGGGCTTTCACGGGCTGATTACCCGCGTCGACCTGCTCAATCATCTACGGAGATCCCTTGCATGAGTCAACACGATGAAAACGCCGCACCACGTGCCTTCGCCACTCGGGTGATCCACGCCGGGCAAGCGCCGGACCCCACCACCGGGGCGTTGATGCCACCGATTTATGCCAACTCCACCTACCTGCAACAAAGCCCCGGCGTGCACAAGGGCTTCGACTACGGGCGCTCGCACAACCCGACGCGCTTTGCCCTGGAGCGCTGCGTCGCCGACCTCGAGGGCGGCACCCAGGCCTTTGCCTTCGCCTCCGGGCTGGCGGCGATATCCACGGTGCTTGAGCTGCTCGATGCCGGCTCGCACATTGTCTCCGGCAACGACCTGTACGGCGGCACCTTCCGGCTGTTCGACAAGGTGCGCAAACGCAGCGCCGGGCACCGTTTCAGCTTCGTCGACCTGACCGACCTGTCGGCCTTCGAAGCGGCGCTGGAAGACGACACCCGGATGGTGTGGGTCGAGACGCCGAGCAACCCCTTGCTGAGCCTGACCGACCTCGCGGCCGTTGCGCGTATCTGCCGTGCCCGCGGTATTATCTGCGTCGCCGACAACACCTTTGCCAGCCCGTGGATCCAGCGTCCGCTGGAACTGGGTTTCGACGTCGTGCTGCACTCCACCACCAAATACCTCAATGGCCACTCCGACGTGATCGGCGGCATTGCGGTGGTCGGGCAAAACCCGGAACTGGCCGAACGCCTGGGCTTCCTGCAGAACTCGATTGGCGCGATCTCCGGGCCTTTCGACGCGTTCCTGACCCTGCGCGGGGTGAAGACCCTGGCGCTGCGCATGGAACGTCATTGCAGCAACGCCCTGGAACTGGCGCAGTGGCTGGAACGTCAGCCGCAGGTGGCTCGCGTCTATTATCCGGGCCTGCCTTCACACCCTCAGCATGAGCTGGCCAAGCGGCAAATGCGCGGTTTCGGCGGGATGATTTCCATCGACCTGAACACCGACCTGGCGGGCGCCCGGCGCTTCCTCGAGAACGTGCAGATCTTCGCCCTGGCCGAAAGCCTGGGCGGCGTGGAGAGCCTGATCGAGCACCCGGCGATCATGACCCACGCCACCATCCCCGCCGCCACCCGTGCGCAGCTGGGCATTGGAGACGGGTTGGTGCGTTTGTCGGTGGGGGTCGAGGATGTCGAGGACCTGCGCGCCGATCTGGCGCAGGCGTTGGCGCAAATCTAAGGTCGCCTGCAATCCCCTGTGGGAGCGAGCCTGCTCGCGATGGCGGACTGTCAGCCGGCATCTTTACCGTCTGATACACCGCCATCGCGAGCAGGCTCGCTCCCACAGTTAGAGGGGCTGATCAGGCATTACTTATCGGACTTGATGCTGGTCCACACCCGCGTGCGCACCCGCTCCATTTTCTGCGGCAGCGGTTGCACCACATACAGGGTTTTCAGCGCTTCGCTGGTCGGGGTCAGGTTCGGGTTGCCGGTGATTTCCTTGTTGATCAGCGGCAGCGAGTCCTTGTTGGCGTTGGGGTAGCCGAGGAAATCACTGATCGGGGCGATGACTTTCGGGTCCAGCAAGGTGTTGAGAAACGCGTGGGCCTCTTCGACGTTCTTCGCGCTTTTCGGGATGGCGAAGGTGTCGAACCAGATCGGTGCGCCCTGCTTCGGCAAGCGCCAGTCGACCACCACGCCATTGCCCGCTTCTTTCGCGCGGTTGCCAAACTGGTAGAAGCTGCCGGAATAACCGATGGCGACGCAGATGTCACCGTTGGCGATGTCGGTCATGTACTTGGCGGAGTTGAAATAGGTCACGTACGGACGCACCTTCATCATCAGCGCCTTGGCTTTCTCGTAGTCGTCCGGGTTCTGGCTGTTAGGGTCCAGGCCGAGATAATGCAAGGCGATCGGGAGGATTTCCGACGGTGAATCAAGCATGGCCACGCCGCAGGATTTCAGCTTTTCCATGTATTCGGGCTTGAACACCAGGTCCCAGCTGTCCACCGGCGCATTGTCGCCCAGCGCCGCCTTGACCTTGGCCGGGTTGAAGCCGATCAGCACCGTGCCGTACATGTAGGGCACGCCGTACTGGTTGCCGGGGTCGTTCTTGTCCAGCAGCTTGAGCAGCGCCGGGTCCTGGTGCGACCAGTTGGGCAGCTTGGACTTGTCCAGTTTCTGGAACACGCCGGCCTTGATCTGGGTTTCAATGAACTGGTTGGACGGCACCACCAGGTCGTAGCCCGAGTTACCGGTCAACAGTTTGGCTTCCAGCGCCTCGTTGGTGTCGAAGGTGTCCCAGGTCACTTTGATCCCGGTTTTCTGGGCGAAATCCTTGGGCACGGACGGCAGGATGTAATCCGCCCAGTTGTACACCCGCAGTTCCTGATCTTTGGCGTGCACGGCGCTGGCCAGCAGCGTCAGCCCACAAACGGTGGCGCCCAGTATGCGTTTCATCATGACCATGAAGAATTCCCCAAGTGTGTCGCGTGGTTTTTATGTTCTGTACACGGCAGGCCTTGAAATTGCCTGAGGCAAGGAAAACAGGATTCTAGTTGTGGTTTGGCGAACGTGCTGCGATCGCTGTCTGGCCTCGATTCTTGCCGACGGGATCAACAGTTCACAGTGCGAGGTCGGCCAAAAGGGGATCGAAATGGCCATTATGAATGTCCGAGACGATCCGGATCATCGGAGAACCTCTGTGGGAGCGAGCCTGCTCGCGATGGTCGTGAACGATAACGTTGAATGCCTGATACCCAGCGGCGTCCATGAGTCCAACGCGAGCAGGCTCGCCCCCACAGGGGACAGGAGCGGCTGCAAAAACGTCAAAGCCCGCACAAGGCGGGCTTTGGTGGTTGAGTAGGTGGCCGGTGCTGGTCTCCGGCTTACAAGGTTTATCAGGCCTCTCACACAAGAGTTTTGTGCTCTTGTGCTTCACACGGCATAAGGGCTGGATCTCAGCGCGGAGATCTTTCTAACCGTGTACCCTTCGGGACGCGCCCCACGTGTCCTTGCCATCCGCTTGCGCATCAGTCTGCGTCTTCACCTACCTGTACAAGAATAGCCCGCTGCCGGCGACTCGGACGGCTGTTTTTAGATCGATTTCGTCCGCTGCGAAGCCCTGCAGAAAGCAAAGAAAATAACCGCCGGCCACGACCACCACGGATTCTTGCGCAATTCGGCAACAGTGTTTGTCTTTGCGCCTGCTATTTGAGCCCGCCACAAATCCCTAGCATTCACCTCAACCCGGCAGTCAACCCAACGCCGGGCGACAACCCCAATCAAGATGAGGTGAATCCCATGAAAGCATTGAAAATCGCGCTGTTGGTTGCCCTGACCGGCGTCGCCGCCCAGGCGTTCTCCGACGACACGCCGGCCCCCGCAGCAGCAGCCAGCCAGATTCCGGTCGAGCGCTACCAGTACGGCATGCAGCTCGATATCCAGAAGGTCATCACCGTGTCGGAGATCGCCAACGAGTGCGCGCCCGTACCGGCACAAATGACCTATGAAGACTCGCAGGGCAAGCGCCACATCCTGCAGTACCAGGTCATGGGCACAGGCTGTTCAGCCGGTTAATCACCGTGCGGACGCTGGAGGGTCGACACTCCATGCCTGCCGCTCACGCTTCAGGGTTTTCCGGCGGAACCGGCAACCTGCTCATCGGCGGCCAGCAACACCGGCATGTAATCCTTCAGAAACTCCACCCAGGTTCTTGTCTTCGCGTCGACGAACTTTCGTGACGGGTAGATCGCATACAAGTTGAACTCCTCGAAGTGGTAGTCCGGCAACACTCGCACCAGGGTGCCCGCCTTCAAACCCGCAACCGCCGAAGCAATCGGCTGAATCCCGATCCCCATCCCCTTGTTGATGGCGACCGTCATCGCGTCGGCGGTATTGACGTGAAATGGCGACAGCGGAAGGTCCACCGTTTCCATACCGTCAGGCCCCTCGAAGACCCAACTTTCCACCGGCATGACCGTGTTCACGATCCGCAGGCAGTCATGTTCGGCCAGCGCTTGCGGCGAGTCGGGGTAGCCGCGCTTGTGCAGGTAGTGGGGTGATGCGCAGAGAATGCTGTAGGTGATGCCCAGCCGTTGCGCCACGAACCCCGAATCGGGCAGGTCCCGCGCCAGCACGATCGACATGTCGTAGCCCTCCTCCAGCAAATCGGGCAACCGGTTGGTCAGGGCCAGGTCAAACATCACCGACGGGTGCATCTCACGGTATCTGGCAATGGCGTCGATCACGTAATGATTGCCGATGGCCGACATGGCATGAATCTTCAGCCGGCCCACCGGCGTGGTGAGAGCGGTGCCCGCTTCCTCATCGGCCTCCCGCACCTGGTCAAGAATGCTCTCGCAGCGTTGCAGGTAACGCACCCCGGCTTCGGTCAACGCCTGGCGTCGGGTGGTGCGGTTGATCAGGCGCGTCTGCAACCTGGCTTCCAGGCCGGTGATTGCCTTGGACACGTTGGTCGTGGTGGTGTCGAGGGTGTGGGCCGCCGCCGTGAAGCTGCCGCTTTGCGCGACGGCAACGAAAAAACGCATGGTCTGGAACAGGTCCATCGCGAGCCTCGCAAGGGAATCCAAAAGGGCGACCTTACACAAGGCCACCCTCCTCGTCGTCGGTTATTTCTTGCGTGGAATGAACCCCGGCACACCGGTTTCCACCACCGAATTGAAGCGTACCCGCGTCGTGATCTCCTCCCGGATTTCCAGCATCGCCCGCTGCGGCAAGGTGGACAGATCGAAGTTCTCGCGGATGTGAGCCGGTGTCGCCGAGGTGGTCAGAAACGCCGAGCCGCGCTGCACCGCCCAGGCCAGCGCAACCTGCGCCGGGGTTTTCTGCACGCGCCGGGCGATCCCGGTGATCACCGCGTCTTCCAGAACGTTGGGCTGCATGCCATGGCCCAGCGGAGCGAACGCCAGCACGATGATGCCCTGGGCCTTGCAGAACTCGAGCAGCTCCCATTCCGGCAGGTAAGGATGAGCCTCGACCTGCACCACCGCAGGCTTGATCCGCGCCTGCGCGACAATCGCCTGCAAGGCCGGCAGGGTGATATCCGACAGACCGATGGCTTTGCATCGTCCTTCATCCACCAGGCGTTCCAGTGCCCGCCAGGTTTCGATCAGGGTCACGCCGGCGTCGTAGATGACGTTACCGTGTTCATCCCGTGGGTCCTGGTTGTCACCGGGTTGAAAGGCAAAAGGCGTGTGGATCAGGTAGCAGTCGATGTCGTCGAGCTGCAGGCGCCGACAACTGGCTTCGAACGCCGGCAGAACCCGTTCGGGACGATGGTTGGTGTTCCACAATTTGCTGGTGACGAACAGGTCTTCGCGGCGCACCGCCCCGCTGTCCAGCGCTTGCCTGAACGCAACGCCGACCGCTTCTTCATTGCGATAACGCTCGGCGCAATCGAAATGCCGGAATCCTGCCTCCAGCGCGTCGGTGATGGCCTGGGTGGTGACGCTCAGATCGCGGAACAAAGTGCCAAAGCCAACGGCCGGCATCTCGCCCGCCCCATTGACCAGGGGATACCGGGTATCGCGAAGTCCATCGTGAAACGCTTCATATGACATGTCGTTACTCCACTGCTGGCGGCCGAAGCCGTTACTGATAGAAAGATCCTGAGTGTTCGCGAGCGGCCAACCGCTGCTCGGAAGCACCGACAGCATTGCCTCCGAGCGCCACGTACAGCTGGACCGTGTCGAGGTACTGCGCGGTCTTCGCGCGGAGTTGCCCGAGCAGCGCCTGCTGATAGGCGCGTTCCGCTTCCAGCACCTGGAGAATGCTGGTCTCGCCCTGGGCATAGGCTTGCCGGTTCAACTGCACACTGGTTTGCGCCGCCCGCAACGCCTGTTCCTGCGCCTGATATTCCTCGGCGTCGTGGTTGATCGCTTGCAACGTGTCGGCGACCTGGCCGAACGAACTGATCACGGTCTGCCGGTATCCGGCGAGTGCCGCCTTGTAGCCATCGACCGCTGCCTGACGTTCAGCCTCCAGGGTGCCGCCATCGAACAACGGACCGGCCAATCCGGCGGCGAAGCCCCAGAGTGCGGCCCCGCCATTGCCAGAGGCGGCCTGGGCCAATGAGGCGGAAAGCGTGACGCGCGGATACAGATTGGCGGTCGCGACGCCGATGGCTGCACTGGCCATGTGCAACTGGGCCTCGGCTTGCAGGACGTCCGGGCGGTCGTGGGCCATTTCCGAGGGCAGGCTGACCGGGATGCTGGCCGGCAAGACAAACTCGTCGAGGTCGAAGTCCGGCGCGATCCAGTCACCCGGCCCCTTCCCCGCCAGGATCGACAACGCGTGGCGTGCCGCATCGCGCTGCTGCGCCAGGGCAGGCAACAGCGTGCGGTCCTGGGCCAGCCGGGTTTCGGCCAGCGAGACGTCGATCTGTGTGGTGCTGCCATTGGCGTGGGCCATGCGCACCAGTTCGAGGTTGCGCATGTCATTGGCCAGCAGCGTGTGCACGGCTCGGATCTGCGCGTTGGCCGAAGCCACCAGCAGCGCCTGGCTGGCGACGTTGCCGGTCAAGGCCAGGTACGCCGCGTCATAGCGATGTTTGTGCAGATCGCTGAAGGCTTGCTGCTGCTCGACCCGGCGCTGGTTGCCAGCAAAAACGTCAAGGTCGAAACCGACCCGTGGGCCGATGGCATAAACGTTCGAAATCGACGGTTCTTTCGCGTTATGCACCCGTTGGCGGCCGGCCTGGGCGCCCAGGTCAACCTGCGGATACAGCGCGCCTTGCGCCGCCGCCACCGAGGAAGCGGCCTGGCGCAGGGTGGCGTCGGCCGCGACCAGTTCGAGGTTGCCATCAATGGCGCGACGAACCACCTGATCCAGTGTTGGCGACTGGAACGCCGCCCACCAATCGCCCTTGATCGTGCGGCCAAGGGCTATGCGCTGCTGGCCAGCGCCGGAGAGGCGCTGTTCGGCCTGTCGGTCGTAATGCTGCGACGGGCTCGGCGGCGGCCCCTGATAATCGGGGCCGACGGTGCAGGCACTGAGGAACGCCAGCGCCGCCAGGGCGCCGAAGCTGTTGTTGAACCGGTTGAAGCGTGCAGGGGATGTCATGGGATGATCTCCACGGAAACTAGTGAGCCGCAGCAGGCCTGCGCAGAAAGACAACCAGCGGGCTGACCAGAAGCATCGCCACCAGCAAAATCCTGAACTGGCCGACCACGGCGATAAAAGCGGCCTGGTGGGTGATCAGGTGGTTAAGTCCCTCCAGCGTTTGCAGCGAGCTGGACGCCAGGGCGTGGTACGGCGTCAGGTGGCTGGCCAGCGCCTGGTGCATCGCCTGGGTGTTGTTGAAGAAAAACAGCTGCACAATCGCCACCCCGAGGGTGCTGCCGTAGACCCGCGACAGGTTGAACAGCCCCGTGCCCTCCTGGCGCAACGCCGGGTCGAGGGTGCTGAACGCCACCTGGGTCAGCGCCGGCATCAGGATGCCGATACCGATGCCCTGGATCGCGCCCGCCACGGCCACCGGCGATGCGTCCATCAGCGGCGAATAGCCGAGCATCAGCCAGTTGGCGTAGATCACCAGTGCCACCCCGGTCGCGACGAACAGGCGGCGGTCGAAACGCTCGGGCACCCGCCCCATCAACAGAAACGCGCCCACCAACCCGATGCCGCGGGGAATTGTCAGCACGCCAGTGGTGTCCGGCGGGTAGCCGAGGATCTCGTCGAGCATCGGCGAGGTCAGCGCCATGGTCGACAACAGCACGAAACCGACAGCGAAGAAGATGATTGTCGACAGCACGAAATTGCGATCGGCAAACAAGCGCTTGTTGAGGAAATGCACCTTTCGCGTCAGCAGGTGCACCGCAAACAGGTACGCCCCCAGTGCACACCCCAGGGCCTCCAGCCAGATTTCGGTCGAGGCGAACCAGTCCAGGCGTTCGCCACGGTCGAGGAGCATTTGCAGGCTGATCAGCGCCAGGGTGAAGGTGCCGAAACCGAAGAAATCGAACGCCGGCACCTGCGCCGCCGGTTTCTCTTTCAGCCACAGCGCCATCACCATGAAGAGACAGGCCGCCAATGGCACACTGATGTAGAAGATCGGTCGCCAGTCATGGTGCTCGCCGATCCAGCCGCCCAGGCTTGGGCCGCTGACGATGCCGAACAGCACGATGGCCGTCCAGGTCGCGCCAAACTTTGCGCGTTGTTCCGCTGCCAGGGTTTCCAGGGCAATCGCCATCGACAGTGGCGCGAGCACCCCGCTCGCCAGCCCCTGCAGAATCCGCGCACCGATGAACTGCAGCGAAGTGCTGCTCAGCGTGCCGAGGATCAAGCCGAGCGCAAAGCACAGCAGTGCCGTCAGGTACACCCGTTTAACGCCAAAGCGTGCCGCCAGCCACGACGCCATCGGCAAGGTAATGGCGCTCGCGGCGAGGTACGCGGTGAAAATCCAGCCGGCCTGGTCGTCGGTCATCGACAGGCTGCCCTGGATCAACCGCAGTACCGCATTCGGCAGCGGCAGGTTCGCCGACTGCATGTAGGTCGCCAGCAGCGCGGCCAGCCTCAACGTTCGCCCGTTCATGACTCGGTCCCTGCGGACAACAGCGCTTTGAGCGGATGCCACCAGGGCCTGCGATAGCCGGTGTCGACCTTGACCGTGGCGCTGGTTCCGGAATACAGCGGCAGTGCCGGATTCGCTTCATCCAGTTCGAGACGCACCGGCACCCGCTGCACCACCTTGACCCAGTTGCCGGTGGCGTTTTCCGGCGGCAGCAAGGCGAAGTCCGAACCGGCTCCCGGGCTCAGGCTGGTGACGTGGGCCTTGAACAGGTGATCGGGGTAGGTGTCGATGCGAATGGTCGCTTCCTGGCCGGGGCGCATGTGCGTGACGTCGGTTTCGCGGAAGTTGGCCTCGATCCAGAGGTCCCGGGCGGACAGCAGCGCGAAGGCCGGCGTACCGTTGCTGACGTAATTGCCCACCTGCAAATCGTCGACCTTGGCCACGATACCGTCGGCAGGCGCAGACACCGTCGAATACGACAGATACAGCTGCGCCTCGTCGAGCTGTGCCCGGGCTTCGCGAACGCTCGGATGGCTGTCGGCGTCGATTGCCGGATTGCCGTTCAGGGCAACCACGGTGTTGGCGAGCTGTTGCTCGACAGCGGCGATACGTTGCCGTGCAACCTTGACGTCGGTGTCGGCACGCTCATACACCGCACGGGAGACAAACTCCGACGCCACCAGGGCTTTTTTGCGCGTCAGTTCCTTCTGGTCGAACGCCGCCGACTCCCTGGCCGATTGCAGCTCAGCCTGTTGCTGGCGATAACTGGCTTTGAGCCCGTCGATGCGCAGGCGCGCCACGCTCAGTTGCGCTTCGGCGCGATCGACCGCAATCTGCAAGGGTTTGGGGTCGATGCGAAACAGCACCTGGCCCTTGTGCACGAGCTGGTTGTCCTGCACGGCGATCTCGATCACCTGACCGGAAACGCGCGCGTTGATCGCTGCCTTCGCCACCCGGGCGTAAGCATTGTCGGTGGACACAAAGGGCTCTCCGGCCAGGTAATACGCGTAGCCGACGGCGGCAACGATGGCCGGAACCCCCACCATCAGCAGTGGCCGCATCCTTTCCTTGAGTGGTTTGCTGCCAGGCGCGTCGGTCGGGTGCGGCCCCGGAGTAGCGATCTGCGTAGCTGGAATCTCGAACTGTCTGGTCATGATCGAATGCACCTGTAACCGGGAAATCGGGCTGGCGCCCACTAGAAAACAGCCTCGCCGTGCGCCAACGGAGGATCGCTCCGCCGCGCCTGTTTCGTAGCTGCGCGACCCGGTTCGATCGGCGCTTCAACAAACCTGCAACCAAGGAATTTCTGATTCCTTAATTTTGTGCGATGGTGTAAGAATATCCACAGAACGATCCCCCACTCAAGGATTTTGTACGACATGGCACAAAATAAACCCACCGAGGGCAAAGGACGCGGCCGTCCTCGCGCCTATGACCCGCAGACCGCCTTGCAGCAGGCGCTGGGGGTGTTCTGGAGCACCGGCTATTCCGGCGCGTCCCTGGACAGCATCGCCACGGCAGCGGGCATGAACCGTCCGAGCCTGTACGCCGCGTTCGGCGACAAACACGCCCTCTACATCAAGGCACTGGAGCAATATTGGGAAACCGCCGCGGCGGCCATGCACGCCGCATTGACGGACACCGGGCTGACGCTGCGCCAGGCGTTGACGCAGTTTTACGAGGGGCAACTGTCGATTTACTTTTCCGGTGAAGGCCAGCCCCGAGGCTGCTTTGCCATCGGTACGGCAACCACTGAAGCCGTGGAGGATGCGCAAATACGCGAGGTGTTGTCGGACCGCCTGAGTCGCCTCGATGCCGACCTGGAAAGCCGCCTGCGCACGGCCATCGAGCAGGGCGAGTTAGCCGCCGATGTCGACCCGGCCGCCCTTGCCGTCCTGGCGTCGTCCTTGCTGCACAGCATTTCGATCCGCGCCCGGGCCGGCAAATCCCGGGCTGAATTGACCGAACTGGTGCGCAACGCGATCAACGTGATATGCGCGTGAAGGGGGCCTGCCGTGGCACTTGAAGACATCCTGGCGGAGCATCTGGCGGTGGTTTTTTGCGGAATCAATCCGGGCCTGCTGGCCGCCGCCCAGGGGCATCACTTCGCCGGCAGAAGCAATCGGTTCTGGCGCACCTTGCACCTTGCCGGTTTCACCCCCCACGAACTTCGGGCGCAGGATGACCGCACAATCGTGCAACACCAATGTGGCTTGACTGCCGTGGTGGAGAGACCCACGGCAAGGGCTGATCAGTTGTCGGTCGAGGAATTCCATACGGCCGCGGCGGACTTCGAGCGCAAGATCGCCCGACACGCGCCGCGCTTCGTCGCATTTCTCGGGAAGGCGGCGTATTGCGCATTGTCCGGGCAGCGAGACGTGGCGTGGGGGCGACAAACCCAACCTTTTGCCCAGTCTTCAGTGTGGGTGCTGCCCAACCCGAGCGGGCGCAATCGCGCGTTCAGCCAGGCGCAACTGGTGGATGCGTATCGCCAGCTCTATCTGGCGGCCATCGACCGCTTGAATACAGCGCCATAAGCAGGCGGTCGGCGCCGTTGCGCTACAGTCCCTGGCAACTGGCAGCACAACAAAAACAGGAGCTGAAGATGTCCGAGCTGAAACTGCACCCCAATGCCGCCGCGTCCCTGGACCACTGGCACGCCATGATCGACCGGCGTGACCTGCAAGATCTGCCCACACTGCTGGCCCCGGGGGTGGTGTTCCGCTCGCCGATGGCGCACACGCCCTACTCCGGGGCGCCGGTGGTGACGATGATCCTGAGCACGGTCTGCCAGGTCTTTGAAGACTTCACCTATCACCGTGAACTGGCGACCGCCGACGGCCTGAACGTGGTTCTGGAATTCAGTGCCAAGGTCGGCGGCAAAGAGCTCAAGGGTATCGACATGGTGCGTTTCGACGAGCAGGGCAAAATCACCGACTTCGAAGTCATGGTCCGACCAATGAGCGGCCTGCAGGCCCTGGGTGAGGAAATGGGCCGGCGTCTGGGCGCCTACCTCGCCGCCGCCAAAGCCTGAGCCGATGCTGTCTTCGTGGGAGCGAGCCTGCTCGCGATGAACCCGAGAGCACTGCAGGGTGTCAGACTTCCCGTGCCTTCGTGACGACCATCGCGAGCAGGCTCGCTCCCACAGGGGTGATGCGGTTCCTGCTCGCGCCTACAGGGTTCGCTGGCCATTGCCGACGTCTCTGGCCTGTTCGATGCCCCACTCCATCGCCGCTTCCATGTCGAGAAAATGCAGCGAGGGGTGGTCGTTTTCCTCAATCGCCCCGCCATCAGGTCGGTAGACGCCGATGAACATGCCCAAAGAGCCGTCGCGCAGGATCTCGGCCTTGACCTTGATGCTGCAGCCGTTCGACAGGGTTTCGGTGTGAAGCAAATGGCGTTCAGTCATCGTTGCGTTCCTCCGGCAGTGAATTCGGTCAGCTCGAACAACCCGCTGAAAAACCGCGATTGACGCCGCACAGGACAGCGGCGCAATGCCACCTATACTACAAGCCACCGCCCCCTCAGGGGTCTGCAAACCCGACAATAAAAAAGCAGAGGTGAGCATGGTCTGGCAGCAGATTTACGATCCGTTCGGCAACCCGGTCATTTCAACCCTCATGGCAGCCGTGCCCGTTGTGGTGATGCTGGCGGCCCTGGCGTTCTTTCACATCAAAGCACATCTGGCGGCATTGCTCGCCCTCGGCTCGGCGCTGATCATCGCGATCTTCGCCTTCGGCATGCCGGCCAACATGGCGGGCTCGGCGGCGCTATACGGGGCGGCCAACGGTTTGCTGCCGATTGGCTGGATCGTGCTCAACATCATTTTCCTGCACCGGCTGACCACCGAGAACGGCTCGTTCAAAGTGCTGCAGGATTCGCTGGCACGCATCACCGACGACAGGCGCCTGCAATTGCTGCTGATTGCCTTCTGTTTCGGCGCTTTTTTCGAAGGGGCGGCCGGTTTCGGCACGCCGGTGGCGGTGACCGGGGCGATTTTGATCGGGTTGGGTTTCTCGCCGCTGGCCGCCTCCGGCCTGGCGTTGATCGCCAACACCGCGCCCGTGGCCTTCGGCGCGCTGGGCACGCCGATCATCACCCTGGCCAAGGTCACGGGGCTGGATGAGATGGAGCTGTCGATGATGGTCGGCCGGCAGTTGCCGTTCTTTTCGGTACTGGTGCCGTTCTGGCTGATCTGGGCGTTCGCCGGTTGGCGCAAGATGCTGGAAATCTGGCCGGCGATCCTGGTCGCCGGGGTCAGCTTCGCCATCCCGCAGTTCGTCGTGTCCAACTATCACGGGCCGATGCTGGTGGACGTGATTGCCGCGCTGATTTCCATGGCCTGCCTGACCGGTTTCCTCAAGGTGTGGAAACCGGCCACCGTGCACACCTCGGCCGCCCTGTCCGGGCGCGTCGACAACTCGAAAATCGACGCCGAGCACGACGAAAAACCCACCGCCAGCGCGACCTTCGCCGGCGACGCCCGGCCGGCGGTCATGCGTGCGTGGATGCCCTGGATCATCCTCACGGTGTTCGTGTTTGCCTGGGGCACCCAGGGCTTCAAGAACATGTTCGACACCCGCCCGGCCATCGATCCGGTCACGAACTCCGCCAAGCTCGACCCACAAGGCAAACCCTTGCGTGAAGCCAATCCGGTCTTCGCCCCGGTCATCACCTTCGGCACGATCCACCAGCAAATCGAGAAAGTGCCGCCGGTGGTGCCTGCGCCAAAAACCGAGGAAGCCGTCTACAAATTCACCTGGCTCACCAGCACCGGCAGCGGCATCCTGCTGGCGGCCATCCTGGGTGGCCTGTTGATGGGTTATTCGATTCCGCAACTGATCAAGCACTATCTGAGAACCATCTGGGTGGTGCGCTACTCGCTGATCACCATCGTCGCGATGCTCGCGCTGGGCTTCCTCACACGCTATTCGGGACTGGACGCCACCATGGGCCTGGCCTTTGCCGCGACGGGGATTTTCTACCCCATGTTCGGCACCTTGCTCGGCTGGCTCGGTGTCGCGCTGACCGGCTCGGACACGGCGTCCAACGTGCTGTTTGGCGGCCTGCAACGGGTCACCGCCGAACAACTGGGCCTGAGCCCGGTGTTGATGGCCGCCGCCAACAGTTCCGGCGGGGTCATGGGCAAGATGGTCGACGCCCAGTCAATCGTGGTGGCCTCCACCGCGACACGCTGGTACGGCCATGAAGGGGAAATCCTGCGTTATGTGTTCTTCCACTCCATCGTCCTGGCGATCCTGGTCGGCGGGCTGGTGACTCTGCAGGCGTATGTATCGCCATTCACGGCCATGGTGGTGGGCGGGCACTGAGCCCGCTGCCCCAGCCCCCCTGCAGGCGCGAGCAGGCTCGCGCCTGCAGGGAGTTCATGAATGGAGTACTGTGGAACCACTATGAACATTCTCTACGATGAACGCATTGACGGCGCGCTGCCCGACGTCGACAAGGCTGCCCTGCTTCAGGCCCTGCAAAGCCGCTTGCCGAAACTGGAAGTGCTGCATCAGCAAGAAGAGCTCAAGCCGTATGAATGCGACGGTCTCTCGGCCTACCGCACCACGCCGCTGCTGGTGGTCCTGCCGCGTCACCTGGACGAAGTGCAAGGCGTGCTCCGGCTGTGTCACGAGATGCGCGTCCCGGTGGTTGCCCGTGGGGCGGGCACCGGTCTGTCCGGCGGCGCCTTGCCTCTGGAAAAAGGCGTGCTGC
Organism: Pseudomonas sp. IT-P12; assembly: GCF_949767465.1. NCBI lineage: Bacteria > Pseudomonadati > Pseudomonadota > Gammaproteobacteria > Pseudomonadales > Pseudomonadaceae > Pseudomonas > Pseudomonas sp. IT-P12. The sequence goes on from NZ_CATKPY010000022.1 coordinate 64,764, forward strand.
TGGTGATGGCGCGCTTCAACCACATCCTGCACATCGACACTGCCGCCCGCACCGCACGGGTCCAGCCGGGTGTGCGCAACCTGGCGATTTCCCAGGCGGCGGCACCGTTCGGCCTGTACTACGCGCCGGACCCTTCCTCGCAAATCGCTTGTTCCATTGGTGGCAACGTCGCGGAAAATGCCGGTGGCGTGCATTGCCTGAAATACGGCCTGACCGTGCACAACCTGCTCAAGCTGGAGATCCTGACGGTTGAAGGCGAACACCTGACCCTCGGCTCCGACGCCCTCGATTCCCCTGGCTTCGACCTGCTGGCGCTGTTTACCGGGTCCGAGGGCATGCTCGGGGTCATCACCGAAGTCACGGTCAAACTGCTGCCCAAGCCGCAGACCGCCAAAGTGCTGCTGGCGGCGTTCGACTCCGTGGAAAAGGCTGGTCGCGCCGTCGCCGACATTATCGCCGCCGGCATCATTCCCGGCGGGCTGGAGATGATGGACAACCTGGCGATTCGCGCCGCCGAAGACTTTATCCACGCCGGTTACCCGGTCGACGCCGAAGCCATCCTGTTGTGTGAACTCGACGGCGTCGAGGCCGATGTCCATGACGATTGCGACCGCGTGCGCCAGGTGCTGGAACAGGCCGGCGCCACGCAATTGCGCCAGGCGCAGGATGAAGCCGAACGCGTGCGTTTCTGGGCCGGACGCAAGAATGCCTTCCCCGCCGTGGGCCGTCTCTCGCCGGATTACTACTGCATGGACGGCACCATCCCGCGTCGCGAATTGCCCAGGGTGCTGCAGGCGATCGCCGCGCTGTCCGCCGAGTATGACTTGCGCGTGGCCAACGTTTTCCACGCCGGTGACGGCAACATGCACCCGTTGATCCTGTTCGACGCCAACCAGCCGGGTGAACTCGAACGGGCGGAAACCCTGGGCGGCAAGATCCTCGAATTGTGCGTGAGCGTCGGCGGCAGCATTACCGGCGAACATGGCGTGGGCCGGGAGAAAATCAACCAGATGTGCGCGCAGTTCAACAGTGATGAGCTGACCCTGTTCCACGGGGTCAAGGCCGCGTTCGACCCGGGCGGTTTGCTCAACCCCGGCAAGAACATTCCGACCCTGCACCGCTGCGCCGAGTTTGGTGCCCTGCACGTGCACGCAGGGCAGTTGCCCTTCCCTGAGCTGGAGCGTTTCTGATGTACCGTGAACAGGCATTCGACGACAGCGCCACGCTGCTGGAACAGGTCAACCGGGCACTGGAAAACGCCACCCCGCTGCGCATTCAAGGCTCCAACAGCAAGGCCTTCCTGGGGCGCATCGTCGCCGGGGAAGTGCTCGACACCCGCAGCCATCGCGGAGTCGTGGCCTACGACCCGACCGAACTGGTGATCACCGCCCGCTGCGGCACGCCCCTGTCCGAGCTGACGTATATCCTCGACGGTTCGCAGCAGATGCTGCCTTGCGAACCGCCCGCCTTCGGCGACGACGCCACCGTCGGCGGGATGATTGCCAGCGGCCTGTCGGGGCCGCGGCGACCCTGGGCAGGCTCGGTGCGCGACTTCGTGCTCGGCACCCGGGTCATCACCGGGCACGGCAAGCACCTGCGGTTCGGTGGCGAGGTGATGAAGAACGTCGCCGGCTACGACCTGTCGCGCCTGATGGCCGGCAGCTTCGGCAGCCTGGGCGTGATCACCGAAGTCTCACTCAAAGTCCTGCCCAAACCCCGGCAAACCTTGAGCATCAGTCTGGACATGGACAGCGACCGCGCCCTGCTGCGCCTGGCGGAATGGGGCCAGCAACCGCTGCCGATCAGCGCGGCGTGCCACGACGGGCAGCAGTTGCACCTGCGCCTCGAGGGGGGCGAAGGCTCGGTGACGGCCGCCCATGAGCGATTGGGGGGCGAGCGGCTGAACCCGGACTTCTGGGCCGATCTCAACGAACATCGACTGCGTTTCTTCGACGAGGATCAACCGCTGTGGCGCCTGTCGGTGCCGCATAACACCCCGCGACTGTCCTTGCCCGGCCGGCAATTGATCGATTGGGGCGGCGCCCAGCGCTGGCTCAAGTCGGACGCCGAGGCGGGGTTCATCCGCAAGGTCGTCGAGGAGGTCGGCGGTCACGTCACCTGCTACAGCCATGGCCTGATCGACAGCCCCTTCCAGCCCTTGCCGGCGGCACTGATGCGCTATCACCGCAGTCTGAAGCAACAACTCGATCCACGGGGCATCTTCAACCCCGCCCGCCTGTACGCGGAGCTCTGAACCATGCAGACCACCCTGAGCGACAGCGCTCGTCGCCTGCCCCGCGCCGAAGAAGCCGAAAGCATCCTGCGCACCTGCGTGCACTGCGGCTTCTGCAACGCCACCTGCCCGACCTATCAACTGCTCGGCGATGAACTCGATGGTCCCCGGGGCCGCATCTACCTGATCAAGCAAGTGCTGGAAGGCCATGAGGTCACCCAGAAGACCCAGCAGCACCTGGACCGCTGCCTGTCGTGCCGCAACTGCGAAACCACCTGCCCTTCCGGGGTCGATTACCACAACCTGCTGGACATTGGCCGCGCGGTGGTCGATGCCGCCGTGCCGCGACCGCTCGGCCAACGCTTGCTGCGCGAAGGCTTGCGCAACATCGTGCCCAATCCGGGCCTGTTCAAGCGCCTGGTCGGCAGCGGTCAAGTGTTCCGAGCCTGGTTGCCCGACACGCTGCAAGCGAAGTTGCCGCGCAGTACGCCGCAGGCCAAACCGGTGCCGCGCACGCAGCATGCCCGCCAGGTATTGATCCTCGAAGGCTGCGTGCAACCAGGGTTGTCACCCAACACCAATGCCGCGACGGCGCGAGTGCTCGACCGCCTGGGCATCAGTGCGGTCACGGCCCGGGAAGCGGGCTGCTGCGGGGCCGTGGACTATCACCTCGACGCGCAGGCGACCGGACTGCAACGCGCCCGCCGCAACATCGACGCGTGGTGGCCACACCTCGAAAGCGGCGCCGAGGCCATCGTCCAGACCGCCAGCGGTTGCGGGGCCTTCGTCAAGGATTACGGCCATCTGCTGGAACGCGACCCGGCCTATGCCGACAAGGCGAAAAAGGTCAGCGCCCTGGCCCGCGACCTGGTTGAAGTGCTGCGCGAGGAACCGCTGGAAAACCTCGGTGTGCACAGCGACCAACGCCTGGCCTTCCATTGTCCCTGTACCTTGCAGCACGCGCAGAAACTCGGCGGTGCGGTGGAAGCGACGCTGATCCGACTCGGCTTCAACCTGACCGCCGTACCCGACAGCCACCTGTGCTGCGGGTCGGCGGGCACTTATTCGATCACCCAGCCCGTGCTGTCCCGGCAGTTGCGCGACAACAAGCTCAATGCGCTGGAAAGTGGTCAGCCGGATGTTATCGTCACGGCCAACATCGGCTGCCAGTCACACCTCGACGGGGCGAACCGCACCCCGGTCCGTCACTGGATCGAACTGGTCGACGCCGCCCTGCCCCCACCCCTTACCGGAGCGTCTTCATGAAAAGCAAAGCCATCCTCGGCCAGGCCGAAGTCAGCCAGATCCTCGCCGCCGCCCGCACCGAAGCCCAGGCCAACCAATGGGCGGTGACCATCGCGGTGGTCGACGACGGTGGCCACCCATTGGCCCTGGAACGCCTCGACGGCGCCACGCCGAGCAGCGCCTACATCGCCACCGAAAAGGCCCGCACCTCGGCCCTGGGCCGACGTGAGTCCAAGGGGTTCGAAGACATGGTCAACGGCGGCCGCTTTGCCTTTCTGTCAGCCCCGCTGCTGACTTCACTGGAAGGCGGTGTACCGGTCATCGTCGATGGCCAGGTGATCGGCGCGGTGGGGGTGTCCGGGGTCAAGGCCGAACAGGATGCGCAGGTGGCCAGGGCCGGGGCGCAGTGTCTGCAGGCATGATCGCTCCGCCCCAGGCTCAACGAACACAGGACAGCTGCCCATGACCCGCCTCACCGCAAAGGACTTTTCCCCGCAACTGCTCGAACTCTACGACTACTACGCCCACGGCAAGATCAACCGCCGGGAGTTTCTCGATCGGGCGGCGTTGTTCACCTTTGGTGGATTGACCGCCAGCGCCCTGCTCGCCTCGCTGAGCCCGAACTATGCCCTGGCCGAGCAGGTCGAGTTCACTGATCCGGATATCGTCGCCGAGTACATCACCTACCCCTCGCCGAAGGGCAACGGGACGGTTCGCGGTTATCTGGTGCGCCCGGCCAAAACGACGGGCAAGGTGGCGGCCATCGTGGTCGTGCACGAGAACCGTGGGCTCAACCCGTACATCGAGGACGTGGCACGGCGCGTGGCCAAGGCAGGGTTCATCGCCCTCGCCCCGGATGGGCTGACGTCGGTCGGCGGTTATCCGGGGAACGACGACAAGGGGCGCGAGTTGCAGGCGACCGTTGACCCGGAGAAGCTGATGAACGATTTCTTCGCCGCCATCGAGTGGCTGATGAAGCACGACGCAACCACGGGCAAAGTGGGGATTACCGGGTTCTGCTATGGCGGTGGCGTCACCAATGCCGCCGCCGTGGCGTATCCGGAGTTGGGCGCGGCGGTCGCGTTTTACGGGCGGCAGGCCGATGCCCGGGATGTCCCGAACATCAAGGCACCGCTGATGTTGCATTACGGCGAACTGGACACGCGCATCAACGAAGGTTGGCCCGCCTATGAACAGGCGCTGAAGGCTGCGGGCACGACCTATGAAGCGTACATTTACCCCGGCGCCAACCACGGCTTCCACAACGATTCCACCCCGCGCTACGACGAAGCGGCGGCGAAGCTCGCCTGGGACCGGACGCTGGGGTGGTTTCGCCGCTATCTGGTCTAACTCACCACATCGATCAACTGCTCGCGCTGCGCACCGGTCAGCATCGGCCCGAACCCGGCACCGGCATTGTCCGCCATGTAGCGCGGGTTGCCGGTGCCGGGGATGACGCAGGTCACCGCCGAATGCGCCAACAGGTACTTGAGCGCCAGTTGTGCCCAACTGGTGACGCCCACCTGGGAGGCCCAGCCCGGCAGCGGCTTGCCCTTGAGCCGGGCGAGCAGGTCGCCGCCGCCAAACGGCCGGTTGCAGATCACCGCCACGCCGCGCTCGCGACACAGCGGCAGGATGCGTTTTTCGACACCTCGGTCATCCAGCGCATAGTTGATCTGCAGGAAATCCAGCGGCTCGGCCTTGAGCACGGCCTCCACTTCGTCATAGGCCGACGCGGTGTAATGGGTGATGCCGATGTAGCGAATGCGCCCTTGTTCCTTCCATTGGCGCAGGGTCGGCAAGTGGGTTTTCCAGTCCAGCAGGTTGTGGATCTGCATCAGGTCGATGCGGTCGGTTTGCAGCCATTTGAAAGATTGTTCCATTTGCGCGATGCCTTCCTCGCGGCCCCGCGTCCACACCTTGGTGGCCAGGAACGCCGGCGAGCGTGGCTGGTGGATCGACAGCAGCTCGCCGGTGGTCTGTTCGGCGCGACCGTACATGGGCGAGCTGTCGATCACCGTCCCGCCCTTTTCGAACAGCGCACTGAGCACGGCGGGCAACTGCTTGTAGGCTGGATCGGCCGGTGCGACATCAAAGCCGCGATACGTGCCCAGGCCGACCATCGGCAAGGGCTCGTTGCTGGAAGGAATGGCGCGGGTCAGCATGTTCTTGCCTCCTGTTTCCTTCGGCGGCGCACTGCCCGCGAAGGCCGGATCGAAAGTGAGCACCGCCGAAGCACCGGCAGCCAGCGTGAGTATTTGTCGACGCGTGTATCCATCAGTGTGGCTCATGGTGTTGCCCCTCCCCTGTCTTGCTCGCCTTTTGCGCTTGTTGCCCGGCCAGCCACGCGCATAACGCGCCCCACAGTGCGGCAAACGGCACGATCATCAGCGCCACCAGGCCAAACCCCGCGCCCAGCGCCGTCAGGCCGGCGGACAACCAGCCACTGGCGGCATCACCACCGCGATACACCAGGGTCTCGATCACATTCTTGGCCTTGTACTTTTCCTCGCGGCTGACCACCGTCCACAACACCTCGCGCGCCGGCCGCACCAGGGCGAACTCCACGGCGCGGCGCACCCCCTGGGCCAGGGCAACCGTCGTCGGCAGCGGTGCCAGGGCCATGGCGGCGAAGGCCACGATCGTCGCCACCGGCAATGCCGCCAGCGCCCCGCCGATGCCGATCAGGCGGATCAAGGGCGCCGTCAGCAGCAACTGGAACGTCAGGGTCAGCGCCGAGACGATCAGATCGACCACCGCGAAGAATTGCGTGCGGCTGGCCACATCAGAATAGCTGGCGGCGACAATTCGTCCCTGTTCGAAATACAACAAGGTCGCGGCGCTGGTGTGCAGCAGCATGAACGCCACCAATCCCCACAAGTACCGCGAGCGCCAGATCAACGTGACCCCGGCGAGCATGCTGCCGCCCAGACGTCGATCGTCCAGCCCGCGACGGGCGCCTTGTGACGTGGTGCGCCGCAACAATGCCCGATAGCAGCGCACCGCGACTTCCAGCAGCAACGCCGCCGAGAACGTCAGCGCCAGCGGGCCGAGACCGGTGGCCAGAGTGGCGGCCAGCAACGGCCCGATGAAGGTGCCAAGGGTGCCGCCCGCCGCAATGAAACCGAACAACCGTCGCCCCTGCTCACTGGAAAAGCGATCCACCAGCACACTCCAGAAGATCGAGACGATGAACAGGTTGTAAAGGCTGATCCAGACGAAGAACACCCGCCCGACATTCACCGGGGCGACACGGTGGGCGATCAACGCGCCGAACAGCAGCATCGACACGGCGATCAGCCGGTAGATCAACGGCACAAAACGGGTCGCTGGCCAGCGCGACGCAAGTAAGCCGAACACCGGCACCATCAGCAGCATGACCAGGAAGGTCGCGGTGAACAGCCACTGCAACTGGCCGGCGCCGCCCTCCAGTCCCAGCGCATCGCGCAGGGGCCGCACCAGGTAATAGCTGGCGAGCACGCAGAAATGGAACGCGAACCCCAGCCCCAGCGCCGCCCTTTCACCGGGTAACACGTCGAGCCATTTACCCACGATGGGCATCGCTACCCCCCTCCCCGGCCCTTATCGGCACGCCGCTGTCGTTCAACTACACTCTGACAGCGATCGCGCCGTCGCGGTGTTCAACCCCAGAGCAGTCAATGTCACGCCCTAACGTTAGCCGAATGTCACGTACCCTGATCTGTCTCGTCGTCATCCTGGCCGGTTCATACCTGGCCCTGTGCGCCGCATTGCTGGTGTTTCAGCGCGCGCTGATTTACTTCCCGCAGCCCGCCACGCTCGACACACCCAGGCTGACCCTGGACGTGGCCGACGCGCAGGTGCAGGTCAGCATCCGGCCGCACGAAGGGCCCAAGGCATTGATTTATTTTGGCGGCAATGCCGAAGATGTGTCGCGCAACCTGCCTGAGTTTGCCGAAGCGTTCCCCGACCATGCGCTGTACTTGATGCATTACCGGGGTTTCGGCGGCAGCAGCGGCTCACCGTCGGAAGAGGCGATTGCCCGCGATGCCCTGACGTTGTTCGACAAGGTCTACGGCAGCCATGGGGAAGTCGCGGTGATCGGCCGCAGCCTCGGCTCGGGGGTTGCGGTGCGCCTCGCCAGTCAGCGCCCCGCCACGCGACTGGTCCTGATCACGCCCTACGACAGCCTGGAACGACTCGCCGTGCGTCAATACCCGATCTTTCCGGTGAAGTGGTTGCTCAAGGACCGTTTCGACGCGTGGAAATACGCCGCGCATGTCTCGATCCCGACGCTGCTGCTGGCCGCCGAGCAGGACGACATCATCCCGCGTGCAAGCACCGACGCCCTCTACCGGCATTTCCCCAAGGGCGTGGCGGTGCTGAAGGAGATCGCGGGGGTCGGGCACAATTCGATCTCCGACAGCCCCGAATACCTGAAGCTGATCGCCGACGGGTTGTAGCTCGTTCGATCATTTGCGTGCCAGCTTGTAGCGCAGGCAGTCCTCGTTGAAACTGCGGCGCAAGGCTTCGGGACTCATTCGTGTGGGGCTGTCGTAGGTCTGCTCGGTAATGCCCATGGCCATCATGCGCATCCACGGCTTGCTGAACTTGTAGGTCTGCAACTTCTTGCGGGCGGCATACAAGGAAACGCCCGCCAGTTTCAGTTCCTGAGCTCGGGCTGCGGTGCCCGCGCCCCAACTGCACATGTAGCGGTCATTGGCTTGAAGCGCCCTGGCCTGCGCCTGCACGGCAAAACCTGCCAGGCCCAGGGATATCAGTGAAATCCATACATAACGCATTTAAAGCCAGCCCTAACCACCTGAAAGTAAAGTGATTCTGTCTGTAACTTTCGGGCTTCGGGGCCAGCAAAATGCCTTATCTGAAACATTTTCAGCTGGCCGTCACCAGCTTGAGTCCGATCACGCCGCCGAGGATGATGGCGATGCACAAAACCCGCAACAAAGTGGTGGCGTCACCCAGCACAGCCATGCCGAGTATCGCGGTGCCCGCTGCACCGATGCCGGTCCACACCGCATAGGCGGTGCCCACGGGCAACGTGCGCAAGGACAGTGAGAGCAGGAAGACACTGGACAAACCGGTGGCGGCTGCCAGCAGTCCCGGGATCAATCGGGTAAATCCGTCAGAGCCTTTCATGAAGAACGCAAAGGCAATTTCAAGAAGGCCTGCAATACCGAGCAGTGACCATGCCATGGAAGTGACTCCCTCGGGTGATCCGCCGAGCCTGTACGCCCGGCGAGTTTAGGTTGAAACGCCGGCTCAGGCGTTGTTGGCCGCGGCGGGTTTGGCACGGAACGCCACGCCGAACCGGTTGAAGGCATTCATCAAGCCGATGGCGTAGGTGAGGTCCGCCAGTTCCTTATCGCCGAATTCGGCCGCCGCAGCGGCATAGTCCGTCTCGGGTACCCCGGTCTGCGCCACCTGGGTGACCGTTTCCGCCCAGCTCAGCGCGATGCGTTCGCGGCGACTGAACACGTCGCCGACATCACGCCAAACGGGCACCAGCACCAGTTTTTCAACGCTGACGCCGAGCTTGACCAAGTCCCGCGAGTGCATGTCGATGCAGAAGGCGCAGCCGTTGATCTGGGAGACACGCAAATAGACCAGATCGATCAGTTCATGGGGCAGGCCGCTGTTTTGCAGGTACACGTAAACCCCGCCGAAAGCCTTGTAGCCCTCGGGTGAAGCCTTGGCGTAGTCGAGACGATTGTTCATGGTAAATCCCTTGTATTGGCTGACTGGAGGCCCCCATCGTGGGGGCTGCCGAGCCTGCCGTTAAGGTCCATGATCAGCCTTGAGACATAGGCCATGACCCAGTGATCATGGCCCAGGCCGAAAGTCGATTCATGGCTCTTCGACCTGGGGCATGGACTTCATAGAATCATTGCTCTGGCCCACAACGCTTCGGATAAATCATGAACATCCTCCACGTCACTTGCAGCCCTCGCGGCGAATCGTCCGAAAGTCATCGGCTGTCGAAAACCATCATCGGCTGTCTGCTGCAGGCCAACCCGGCCGCCACGGTCATCAACCGGGTGGTGGGCGCAACGGCGTTGTCGCCCATCGATGAGCCATACGCCATGTCCCAACAGGCGCTCGCCGATGTCACTGAAGCCGGCTCGATTGCCCTGTCGAACGGGCTGATCGAGGAACTGCAACAGGCCGACGTGCTGGTGATCGCAACGCCAATGCACAACTTCGCCGTGCCGGCGGCGCTCAAGCTCTGGATCGACCATGTCGCCCGGGTCAGGCGCACGTTCAATGTCGGCGCACAAGGCAAGACCAGCCTGCTGCGCGACCGCCCGGTGTATGTGGCAGTGGCCTCGGGCGGCCGGTTTTCCGGGTTGACCGCGCGACAACCGGATTTTCTGACGCCCTACCTGAAGGCTGTACTGGGTATGATCGGGCTGCATGACCTGCATTTCTTCTGCGTCGAAGGCACCGCCATGGGCCCCGATGCCTTGAACGCTGCTCGGGACCACACGCAGCAGGCAGTGCGGGACCATTTCTCTGCTAACCCATCGGTTGAGGCCAATGCCCCTTCACAGCCCACACTTTTCAGCGCTTGATCCGACCTCTGAGGACCCGATCTACCGGCAGATCTACTGGCGGTTCCGTGGTGCGATCAGCGACGGGCTGCTCGTGCCCGGTGACCGGGTGCCAGCGGCCAGGGCCCTGGCGAAAGAGCTTGGCCTGGCACGCGGCACCATCGACACCGCTTATTCACTGCTGACAGCCGAAGGGTATCTGCTCTCGCGGGGCCAGGCAGGCACCGTGGTGGCTCCCGGGATCAGCCTCGGAAAGCCTCGCGCCCAGACAGAACGGCCCCTCAATCCGGCCACCGGCCCGTCGATCCGACAGAAGGCGCCGGTCCTGCCCTTTCAAATGGCGCTGCCGGCGCTGGACGCCTTCCCGCGCAAAATCTGGTCGCAGATCGGTGCACGCTGCGTGCGTGCCACACAAATCGCAGACATGGCCAATCCGTCGGTGCTCGGCTTGGAATCCTTGCGCAATGCCATTGCCACTTACCTGCAAGTGGCACGGGGAATCACCTGCTCGCCCGCGCAGGTGTTCATCACCTCGGGGTATCGCAACAGCCTGGCGTTGATTGCCCATGCCCTGCTCAAGGCCGGCGACCGTGTACTGGTCGAGGACCCCGGCTACCTGCCCACCCGCCAGTTGCTGGCGCACCTGCAGATCGAAGCGGTTGCGGTACCGGTCGATCAGGAGGGCATGCGCGTCGAGCACGGGCTGAGCAACACACCGCAAGCCAGGGCGGCGGTCGTCACCCCGGCCCATCAAAGCCCGCTGTGCGTGTCGCTGTCGCTGCCGCGCCGCCTGCAGTTGCTTGACTGGGCAACTCGCCAACAAACCTGGATCGTCGAGGATGATTACGACGGCGAGTATCGATACGTCAGCCGTCCGCTGCCGGCGCTGAAAAGCCTGGATCGCGATGGGCGAGTGCTCTACGCCGGCACCTTCAGCAAGGTGCTGTTTCCGGGCATCCGCCTTTCTTACCTGGTGGTGCCGCCAGCGCAGGTCGAACGCTTCGCCTGCATCAGCGAGACCTTCCTGGGCGGGTGCCCGGAGTTGACGCAAGCCATCGTCGCGACGTTCCTGACAGAAGGCCATTTCGCGCGCCATATCCAGCGCATGCGCAAACTCTACGGCGAACGCCGCGAGGCCACGGCCCGCGGGCTGAAGAACGTCCTGGGTGAACGCATCCACATCGACCCGCTGCCCGGCGGCATGCACCTGATCCTGCGCCTGAGGCCCCCGCAGTCTGATCGCGCACTGGTCGAGCGGCTGTTGGCAGCGGGAATCTATGCCGAAGCACTGAGCGACTGGCACGCGCACGACCCCAGCGATTCTGCATTGCTGCTCGGGTTTGCCAATATCGACTCGCAGGCCACCGCTGAACAGTTGGGCCAGCGCATCCTGGCGTTGATGTAACGCGTGGGCCAACGGCATGGCCCAGGCAGACAGCCGGTTCTTGGCCCTGTATGGCCTGGGTGGAACATCGCATCATCGGGATTTGGCCCACCCGGAAAAAACCGATGCCCAGTCCTTCCCCGCTTCGCAGCATTGCCGTGTTCTCAGGCTCCAACACCGGCTTCAACCCCGCCTACGTCGCAGGCGCCCAGGCCCTGGGCCGGGAAATCGCCAGGCGCGGCATTCGCCTGATCTACGGCGGCACCGACAAGGGCTTGATGGGCGTCATCGCCGACACCGTGATGACCGAGGGCGGTGAAGCGGTCGGCATCATCACCCGACTGCTGTTCGACCTTGGCCATCTTCACCCCCGCCTGACCCGCCACGAAGTGACCCCTGACATGCGCAGTCGCAAGACACGCATGGCGGAGTCGGCAGACGCGTTCATTGCCCTGCCCGGCGGACTGGGAACGTTCGAAGAATTGTTTGAAGCAGCGACCCTGACGCAACTCGGAGAACACCACAAAGGTGTCGCCTGCCTGAACATCGGTGATTTTTTCAAACCGGTGCGCAGCCTGCTCGACCATGCGGTGCAAGAGGGCTTCATGAAAGCGGAGCACAGCCAGATGCTGGTTTTCGATACCGACCCGGCGGCGCTGATCGACGCGCTGGAACAGTGGCAGCCGCCCACCGCGACGAAGTGGATTGAATCGCCGCGGCCACGGGTTTAGCCGGACTGCCATCGGAGGGAGCCCGGCCGGGGCTCAAGTGCTCCGGCCGGGGTGATGCGAAGGGCGTCTTACGCCCATTCTTTACGCAGTTGGCGGGCCGCTGCGACCATGTGCACCAGAGCCGCTTCGGTCTCCGGCCAGCCGCGGGTTTTCAGGCCACAGTCTGGGTTGACCCACAAACGCTCGGCAGGAATGCGCTGGGCAGCCTTGCGCAACAGGTTGGCCATTTCCGGGGCATCCGGCACCCGTGGTGAGTGGATGTCATAGACGCCTGGACCGATGTCGTTCGGGTAATCGAAGGCTTCGAAGGCGTCGAGCAGTTCCATGTCCGAACGCGAGGTTTCGATGGTGATCACATCGGCGTCCATGGCCGCGATGGATTTGATCACGTCGTTGAACTCGCTGTAGCACATGTGGGTATGGATCTGCGTTTCGTCACGCACACCGCTGGCGGTCAGGCGGAAGGCTTCCACGGCCCAGTCCAGGTATTGCTGCCAGTCGGCCCGGCGCAGCGGCAGGCCTTCGCGGAACGCGGCTTCGTCGATCTGCACGACCTTGATCCCGGCCGCTTCCAGGTCCACCACCTCGTCACGCAAGGCCAGGGCCAGTTGCTGGGCCTGGACCTTGCGCGAGACGTCTTCACGAGGGAAGGACCACATCAGCATGGTCACGGGACCGGTCAGCATGCCTTTCATGACCTTGTCGGTGAGGCCCTGCGCGTAGCGGATCCACTCGACGGTCATGGCGTGCGGACGGCTCAAGTCACCGAAGATCACCGCCGGTTTCACGCAACGCGAACCGTAGCTCTGCACCCAGCCGAAACGGGTGAACACGTAGCCGTCGATCTGCTCGGCGAAGTACTCGACCATGTCATTGCGCTCGGCTTCGCCGTGCACCAGCACATCCAGGCCCAGGCGCTCCTGCACCTGCACTGCATGGCGAATTTCGCTGTGCATGGCTTCGGTGTATTCGGCTTCGGTGAGTTTGCCCTGCTTGAACGACTGGCGCGCCAGACGGATCGAGGCGGTTTGCGGGAACGAACCGATGGTGGTGGTCGGGAACAACGGCAGGTTCAGGCGCACGCGCTGTTTACCGATACGACCGTCAAACGTCGAATGACGCTGGCTGTCCCTGGCGGTGATGGCGGCGACCCGCGCCTGCACAGACGGTTTGTGAATCCGTGGCGACGCGGCCCGACTGGCCTGGACCGCACGGCTTTGCGTCAGCGCGTCGAGCACCTTCGGGGCCTCTGGCTCGTTGACGGCCTGGGCCAGGACAGCGACTTCTTCGCACTTCTGCACGGCGAAGGCCAGCCAGCTTTTCAGTTCGGCATCGAGTTTGTCTTCACGTCCCAGGTCGACCGGGCAGTGCAGCAGCGAACAGGACGGCGCGACCCACAGGCGATCACCCAGGCGCTCGCTGGCGTGTTGCAGGGTGGTCAAGGCTTGTTCCAAATCGCAGCGCCAGACGTTACGGCCGTTGACCACGCCCAGCGACAGCACTTTGTAGGCCGGCAGGCGGTCGAGGATGGTGGGGTACTGCTCAGGGGCACGCACCAGATCGATGTGCAAACCGTCCACGGGCAGGTTGGCCGCCAGGCCAAGGTTCTCTTCAAGACCGCCAAAATAGGTGGCTACCAGCTTTTTCAGCGGGTCGCGCTGAATCAGGTTGTAGGCGCGTTCAAAAGCGTTTTTCCAGTCCTGCGGCAGGTCGAGCACCAGGATCGGCTCGTCGATCTGTACCCACTCCACACCTTGCGCGGCCAGGCGCTGGAAGATCTGGCCGTAAAGCGGCAACAGGCGATCCAGCAGATCGAGCTTGTCGAAATCGCCGCCCTTGGCCTTGCCCAGCCACAGATACGTCAACGGCCCGATCACCACCGGCTTGACGTTGTGGCCCAGTGCTCGCGCTTCATCGACCTCTTCGAACAACTGGTCCCAGCCCAGCTGGAAGGATTGATCAACGGTGAATTCCGGGACCAGGTAGTGATAGTTGGTGTCGAACCACTTGGTCATTTCCTGGGCGTGAGCACCGCCACAGCAGCTGTCGCTGACGCCACGGGCCATGCCGAACAGGGTTTGCAACGACGCCCGGCCATCTGCCGGGCGGAAGCGCTCAGGGATCACGCCGAACATCAGGGAATGAGTCAGGACCTGGTCGTACCAGGCGAAATCGCCGACCGGCAACAGCTCGATGCCGGCGTTTTTCTGCAAGTCCCAATGGGTCTTGCGCAGTTCACGGCCGACGGCGCGCAGACCGTCTTCGCTCAGTTCGCCCTTCCAGAACGCTTCCTGTGCTTTCTTCAATTCGCGGTCGCGGCCAATGCGCGGAAATCCAAGGGAATGGGCCAAAGCCATGACAAATAACTCCAATGTGTTTGATGGAGACATTGTCGGTAGGTGGCAGACTGTGAGACAAACTCATTTTAGTCTCGATGATCACGAGTTTTGCTCATGATAAGAACTGTGGGAGCGGGCTTGCTCGCGAAGGCGGTGTGTCAGCGGTAACTCATGTCACTGACACACCGCCTTCGCGAGCAAGCCCGCTCCCACAGTGGGTGTGTGTTGCAAACAGGTATTAGCAATGCACCCGATTACGGCCGGTGCGCTTGGCCTGGTACAGGGCGTCATCGGCGCGGGTCAGCAGGTTGTCCGGTTGCTCGCCCAGTTGCGCGAAGGCGACGCCAAAGGACGCCGTGATGGTGTCGAGCACCTTGCCATCGCCACGGGCCTTGATCCGCAACGACTGCACTTTCGTGCGCAGTTGCTCGGCGAACGCCGCCGCGGTGTCCAGGTCGGCGCACTGCTCCAGGATCACGCAGAATTCCTCGCCGCCGTAACGCGCTGCCGTGGCGTGGGCTGGCAGCGAACTGCGCAACACCTGCCCGACATGCTTGAGGACCCGGTCACCCAGCGGATGGCCGTACTGGTCATTGAATTGCTTGAAGTGGTCGATGTCGAGCATGACCAGTGCCACGCCCTGGGCATCGTTGCTCAGTGCCTGTTCCAGCAGGCGGGTGAACGCCGAGCGATTGAGCAGTTCGGTCAGGCCATCGAGCGTGGCCGCCAGTTGCGCGCGCTCGAGTTTGCTGCGCAGGCTTTTGATTTCGTTCTGTGCTGAATTGAGCTGGGACAGGAAGCGCTCCTGCTGGCTTTGCATGCGCTGGGTGCTTTGTTGCAGCTCGCTGAGAATATCCGGCAGGCGCTCGTTGACCGGCGACTCCAGCATCTCGATGCAGCGCCCCAGGCTGCTTTGAAAATCAAGGCTGCCCTCGACGCTGCGGGAAACGTCGCGGTGCATGTCGTCCACCAGGTTGATCGCCTGTTGCTGACCGGCGCGCGCCTCCTCCAGCTCGTCGCGAATGATGTAGTCGCGAAACAGCCGGGTGGCGGACTCCGGCGGAAAGCCGTCGAAGTCCCTGACCACCCGGTCCAGATGACGATTGAGTTCGCTGTCCAGGCCTTTGCTGTAGGTGTACCACAGCGCGTAATGCACCGGATTGGGCGGGATGTTGTGCCGCACCATCAACGGGACGGCTTGTTTGAGCAGCGCCGCGGCCTCGCGGGAATCTTCCGGGTACAGCGCCAGCGCAGTCGCACGCGTCTCTATTTGGCTCATGTCATCACTGTGGTTGTTAATGATAGGCAAATGCAAAACCCGCCGAGCATAACCAGACATGAGGCAAACAGCCATCCCTCTTCGGTGTTAGTCCTGCACGCTGGCGTATCAGCTGCCGGCATCACCGTGGGCTTCTTCGAAGAAGTAGTCCTTCCAGCTCTGCGCCTTGTTTTTCAGCACGCCCAGTTCCTGCAATTTCTCGGCATACACCGCCGTGCGCTGCGGCACCACGGTGAAGTTGATTTCCGGGTCGTTGACGATGCTCTCGACCAGTTCCAGAGGCAGTTTCGATTGCTCGACGCGAATGTAGGTCTTGGCGGCGGCGGACTTGTCGGCCTTGATGATCTTCTCCGCCTCGGCCAGTGCGTCGTAGAACGCCTTGTAGGTTTTCGGGTTTTCGTCGTGGAATTTTTCGGTGGTGTACAGCACGTTGAAGGTCGCCTGACCGCCCAGTACGTCGTAGGAACTCAGCACCTTGTGCACGTTGGGATTCTGCAATTCCTGGTATTGGAACGGCGGGCTGGAGAAGTGCGAGTTGATCTCCGAACCACCGGCAATCAATGCCGCCGTGGCGTCCGGATGGGCCAGGCTGATGGAAATATCGTCGAATTTCTTGTACTGCTCATTGCCGAACTGCCTGGCCGTTTCGATCTGCAAGGTGCGGGACTGGAACCCGACCCCGGCCGCCGGCACGGCGATGCGATCCTTGCTGGAGAAGTCCTTGAGCGTCTTCACGTTCGGGTTGTTGGTCAGCAGGTAGTTGGGCATCGAACCCAGCGAAGCGATGGCCTTGACGTTCTGCTTGCCCTTGGTGCGGTCCCAGATGGTCAACATCGGCGGCACACCCGCCGACACCACGTCCAGGGCGCCGGCCAGCAGTGCCTCGTTCATCGCCGTGGCGCCGGAAATGCTGTTCCAGTCGACCTTGATGTCCAGGCCCTGGGCCTTGCCGTGTTTCTCGATGAGCTGCTGGTCGCGCACCACATCCAGAATCAGGTAACCGACACCGAATTGCTGGGCAATGCTGATCTTGCCTTCAGCCTGCGCGCCGGGGCTGAGCAGTGCGCTCACGGCGGCCAGTGAGGCCGCCAGAAGGGTCAATGCCGAACGCTTGTGGAGAGTTGCCATGAAATGCTCGCTGTAAGTCAGGGGTGGACCAATGATGGCCGAATGATTTCGCGGCCTGCCGTGGGGAGTGATAGTGCATGAAAATACTTAGGCGAAATAATTCTTAATTATTATTTGTTTATTCCCTAAAGAAATATAAAGACGCGGTCCATTCCCCCGGACGCCGAGCAGGGATTGGCCAACCGGCGCCCGCCGATGCGGGGCCTATCAGGCCGGTGACCAGCGTCGATGCAGCCCACGCGCCAGGGCATCCAGGGCAAACCCGAGCACGCCAATCAACAGCACCATCGCCATCAGCTCGGAGTACGCCAGCCGGTCTCGGGTATCGAGGATGAAGTAGCCCAGACCCGCACTGACTCCGAGCATTTCGCAGGGCACCAGCACGATCCACAGGATGCCGATGGACAGGCGCACTCCGGTCAACACATGGCCGAGCACGCCGGGCAGGATCACCTTGCGCAGGGTTTCCCAACGCGTCGCGCTGAGGCTGCGGCTCAGTTGCAGCCAGCGCGGGTCGAGCTGGCGCACCCCGGCGGCGGTGTTGAGCAGGATCGGCCAGATCGCGGCGAAGGTCAGCAGGAAGTAGATCGGCTGGTCGCCCACGCCCATCAACATCACCACCACCGGCATCCACGACAGCGGCGAGATCATTCGCAGGAACTGAAACGCCGGGGTGGTCGCCGCCTCCA
This sequence comes from Pseudomonas sp. IT-P12, assembly GCF_949767465.1. NCBI lineage: Bacteria > Pseudomonadati > Pseudomonadota > Gammaproteobacteria > Pseudomonadales > Pseudomonadaceae > Pseudomonas > Pseudomonas sp. IT-P12. The sequence continues at coordinate 82,340 of NZ_CATKPY010000022.1, forward strand.
AATGGCGATAGCTGCCCACCAGCAACCCCAGCGGCACGCCGATCAGCAGCGCCAGCAGCAGCCCCACCAGAATGCGCTGAAGGCTGACGAACACGTGCTCGTACAGCTCGCCTCGCCCCAGCAGTTCCATCAGGCTGGCCAGGGTCGCCTCGGGTGCGAAGCGCGCCGCCAACCCATCGGCGCTGCCGAACAGCCGCACGCCGAGCCACCACAAAAGCAGCAGGCACAGCAGCCCCGCCACACCCAACAGCCACGATGAGAGATGCTTGCCCATCAGGCGCCGAACTCTTCGCTGCGTTCGAAACTGTCCGGCAGGCCGAACGCCTTCAAGCCCCCGACGGCTGCAATGGCGTTGCGCACGAAACGGTCGTCCACCAGGTCACGGGCCGCGGCCTGCGGGTCAAGGCTGGCGAGGAAGCCCTTGTCGCCTTCGATCAGCGTGTCCTTGAGGCGCCTGACCAGCTCTTCGGTGTAGCTGGGGAACGGGTATGGCTGGAAGTCGATGCGCTGCTCATCCCAGTGGCTGTGCTGGATCGCGCCGCTGGCCAGGTATTGCTCGCGGTCGGATGCCGCCGGTGCCAGGACTCGATTCAACACCGGTTGAGCGTGCGGTGTGTAGCGGTTGGCGCCGTCCTTGGACAGCAGCCTGGCGGCTTCTTCGCGGTGGTCGCGGGTCCACAGTTGCGCCTTGACGATGGCGTTCACCACTTTCTGCGACCACTCGGGACGGTTGTTCAGGTCCTGCTCGTGCATGAACACCACGCAGCAGGCGTGATTGCGCCAGATGTCGCCGGTAAAGCGTTGCACCCGGCCGACCTTGAGGTCTTCGGCCAGGGCGTTGAACGGCTCGGCGACGATGTAGCCGGCGATGCGTTTGCTGGCCAGGGCTGGCGGCATGTCCGAGGGCGCCAGCACCACCAGGTTGACTTCGTTCGGCGCCAGCACGGCGCTGGCCGATTTGCTCACCGGGACCAGTCCGTGATCGCGGAACAACTGTTGCACCACCACATTGTGAATCGAGTACCAGAACGGAATCGCCACCGATTGCCCGCCCAGCTGCCTGACCTCGGTAATGCCCGGCGCCACCGTCAGGCCCGAGCCGCCCACATGATTCCAGGCCACGACCTTGGCCGGCACCTTGCTGCCATAACGCGCCCACACGGTCATCGGTGACAGCAGGTGAATCACGTTGACCTGACCGGAAATGAACGCCTCGATCACTTGCGCCCAACTGCGCAACAGCACCGGCCGCTCGGCCTGAATGCCCTCGGCTTCGAACAGGCCGTTGTTATGCGCCACCAGCAATGGCGTGGCGTCGGTGATCGGCAGGTAGCCGATGCGCACCGGCGCGTTGGGGTCCGAGGCGGCGCGGGCCTGCAGGCTGTTGAGCAGCGGCAGCGCGCCGCCGGCGGTCAGCAAGGCGCTGAGTTTGAGGAAGTCACGACGTGTGTGGGTGAAGTCGTCCAGGCACATGTTCAATCTCCGGTTCGGGCAAGGGTTGGGAATGTGGATTGCGGCTCGCCCGCCGAAGGGTTTTGAGAATCTCGATACGCAGTGCGCCCAGTTCCTCGACCAGCTCGGCACGCGGCTGTGGCAGGTCGATGCGCCATTCGCCAAGGGTCCGCGCCGGGCTGTTACCCAGTAGCAGAATCCGCTCGGAGAGCAGCAGGGCTTCGTCAATGTCGTGGGTGATCAACACCGCGGCGGTGTTGTGCTCGGCAATGACGTCAAGCAGCAGTTGTTGCATGTCGGCGCGGGTCACTTCATCCAGGGCGCCGAAGGGCTCGTCCAGCAGCAACACCTGTGGCTGACGCGCCAGGCAGCGGGCGATCGCCGTGCGCTGGGCCATGCCGCCGGACAGTTGCGCCGGGTGCTGATGCCGGGCGTGCTGCAGGCCGACGGCGGCAATCGCGTGATCGATCCGCGCCTTGCGTTCCTCCGGGCTCAGATGGGGTTGACGGGCAAAATCGAGGCCGAACGCGACATTCTTTTCCAGGTTCAGCCACGGCAACAGGCTCGGGTCCTGGAACGCCACCGCCACCCGTGGATGAGGGCCGTTCAACACCTCGCCATGCAGGCTGACGCGACCGCCATGGGCCGTTTGCAGACCGGCCAGCACCCGCAGCAGGCTGGATTTGCCGACGCCGCTGGGGCCGAGGATCGACACCACCTCGCCCGCTTGCAGCTGCAGGTCGAAATCCTCCAGTACCGTCTGCCAGCCTTGCGCCCGGGCATAACCGAGGCTGATGCCTTCGGCCTGCAGCAACGGGGCGCTCATGCTGCCGCGTCCCCGGCCTGACGTTGCAGTTCGGCATGCAGTTGCACCAGGCTCGGGGTGACGATCGGCACGAACGCCGACTCGCGCCAGCGACGGGCGAATCCACCGCCGTATTCGCTGAGGTAGGCTTTACCGCCACTGGCCTGCAACTCGAGTTGCACCGCCTGCGCCGCCGAGTCGGCCAGGGCAATGCGCAGGCGGAACAAGGCGGCGGGCTGGGCGAGAAAACGGCCGTCGAGCAGGCCTTTCTTCAGCTCGCTGACCGTCAGTTCCAGTTGCCCGCGTTGTTGTCGCAACGGCTCCAGCAGAATCGAGCGAGCGCCTTGCAGATGCGCCTCGACTTCGTGCAGCGAACGTCGCGCCAGACCTATCGCCATCGCGCATTGCAACCCGAGAAACGCCGGGCGCACGGCTGGCAGGAACACCCGGGCGTCTTCATGCAGCAGCCAGTTGCGATCGATCTCCACCCGCTGAAAGTCCAGCGCCGCAGTATTGCTCGACTGCAGCCCCATCAGTTGCAGATCGTCCGAACGTTGCACCCCGGCCAATGCATCCGGGATCGCCAGGATAAAGGGCGCACCACCGGTTTCATCGTCGATGGCCGCCGCCACCACGAAACCGCTCTTGCGCAGGTTCGTCACCCAGTGCAGGCGACCGTTGAGCATCCAACCCTCGTCCTGCAACCTGGCGCGCACTTGCAGCGTCTCGATGCCCGAGAGGAATTTCATGGCATTGGACAGGCCGGTGGCGCCGGCCAGTTCGCCCGCCAGCAACGACGGCAACAAGCCTTCACGCAGCACCGTGTTGGGACTTTGCAGCAGGTACTCGATAAAAGCCCGTTGCCCCCAGAACACAAATGCCGCCGCCAGGGAATGGCCGGCGACAGCCGCCACACCCTCCACGGCGTCGGCGATGTCGCCACCGCTGCCACCCAGCGCCGGGTCGATGCCGATCCGCAGGACCTCGGCACTGGCCAGTTGCGCCAACACCTGCTGCGCGTCGCCCTCGCCCTGGTCCAGCGCCTGTGCGTGGGTGTCCAGCCATTGACTCAATGCCGGCTTGAGCATGTCGTTTTCTCCTGTTGAATCATTGACCCGACGGCCAGCGATACCGGGCCAGCTCAGGGTTGAGCGGCGTGCCGGCAAAGACGTTGGCGAAGTTGCACAAGGTCGCCAGGCTCACGCCGAGAATCACCTCCAGCGCATTGCCTTCGCTGTAGCCGGCAGCCTGGAACGCCGCGTAAGTCGCTGCACTGACGTTACCGCGGGTGGCGATGACCTCACGGGCGAAGGCCGCCAGCGCTTCGAGTTTTTCCTCGGGCACGGTGGCTTGCTCGCGAAGGGCGCTGACCACGTCGTCCGGCAGTTTCGCCTTGTTCACCGCGACGGCGGTGTGCCCGGCCACGCAAAAATCACAGCCATGGGTGGTGGCCGCAATCAGTTGCACCACCTCGCGCTCGGCCAGACTCAGTTCGGCTTTGCCATTGAGCGCCGATACCGTAACGTAGGTTTCCAGCGCCGCCGGCGCGTTGGCCAGCACGGCCAACAGGTTCGGGATAAACCCGGAGGCTTTCTGGGCGTTTTCCAGGAACGGCCGGGCCGCTTCGGGAGCGCTTTGCAAGGTATGTAGCGTGACGCGCGACATGGAGTGGACTCCTGCTGTGGATGTCCTGCAAGTCTGTTGGTTATAAAAATTCCGATCCATATTCTAAAGTAGCGATTACTTGCTCCTGAGTGTTTCCATTAGATGATTTCGTCGAGCCCACTGGTTGATTGGTTATTAGAAAGCCTGGAACTCCAGGCCAGTCTGTTCCATGTCGGCCGCTATTGCGGCGGCTGGCATGCGAGCACCCACGGCATGGCGCGGGCCAGTTTTCACCTGATCGTCCAGGGGCATTGCTGGCTGCACATCGACGGCGAGGATCAGCCCCAACGCCTGGACGCCGGGGATGCGGTGTTTCTGCTGCGTGACCTGAACTACCGCCTGGCCAGCACCGAGGACAGCGCCACTGCGCAACGCCTGCCGAAGCTGGCCATGACGCCTCTGGACAGCCAGGCCCAGGACGGCGTCGGCCTGGTCTGCGGTTTCTTCCATTTCAAGTCCGGGTTGTCGTCACTGATCATCGAGGGCTTGCCGGACTGGATCATCCTGCGCGCGGGCGACCCGTCTTCGAATGCCGCTCGTGCCCTGTTCGAACTGATCCTCGAAGAATGCCAACGCCTGCCCGCGCCCTCTTCCGCTTTGCTGGAACGCCTGAGCCATCTGCTGTTTCTCTACGTGTTGCGTCAGCAGGTCGCCGACAACCCGGACCTCGGCGGCCTGGTCGCCCTGGCTCGACACCCGCAGTTCGCACCGCTGCTGGATCAACTGATCGAACAGCCGCAACAACCCTGGCCACTGGAAAGCATGGCGGCCTGCACCGGCCTGTCGCGCTCGGCGTTTTTCAAGCGTTTCACTGAACTGGCCGGCCAGTCGCCGGGCCAGGTGCTGCTGGCCTTGCGCATTCGCCACGCCTGCCAGTTGCTGAAGAACAACCACACGGTGGAGCAAGCCTGCGGTGCCGTGGGCTATCAATCGATCGCCGCGTTTACCCGGGCCTTCGCCAAGGCCGTGGGCGTGCAGCCGGGGGCCTATCGCAAGCAGCATGAAGGACGCTGAACAAAGAACCAAAAAGAATTAATAAATACAAAATCAGTATTTATCGTTATAAAAATATCCGCGTACTCTCAGGCCATTCCGTCATTCATCACGACAGTGAAGTGCCTTATGAACCCGACTGCCAACCTCATCGATTTCGTCGCCTACCGCAAACGCAAACAGGCTCAGCAACGGGCACGGGCCATGTGGGAAATGTATGCGCGCAACGCTGGACTTCAGGCCTGGCAATGGGTCCAGGCCGCACAATCGACCGAGACCCGTCACGCGTGAACGCCAAGCAACCCTCGGGTTTTCTGGCGAGCGCCGATGAGCCCGGGCTGGACCTGAATCATCTGGAATCGGCGGAGCAAGACCCGATCGGCGAACGGGTGTCGCAGAATCTGCAGCGCTTGCGCGCCAAGCGGCACCTGTCGCTCGATGCCCTGGCGCGGCAGTGCGGTGTGAGCCGGGCGATGCTGGCGCAGATCGAATCCGGACGCAGCGTGCCGTCGATCAAAGTGCTGTGCAAGATCGCCAAAGGCCTGAAGGTATCGGTGGCGGCGTTTCTCGAACACCGCGCCTTCGAAGGGGTCGCCGTACTGTCGGCCAGCCAGAGCAAACGCCTGGTCAGCGGCAACGGCGCCTTTGTCAGCCGTGCGCTGTTTCCCTTCGACGTCGCGCGCCAATCGGAATTTTACGAATTGCGCCTGAGCCCATTGGGCGAGGACGTCTCCGAGGGGCATGGCCCCGGTGTCCAGGAGAACCTGGTGGTGTCACAGGGCGTGCTGGAAATCAGCGTCAACGAGGAGCGCTACCTGCTGTCCACCGGCGACTCGATCCTGTTCTACGCCGACCAGCCCCACCGCTACCGCAACCCGGCGGACAGCGAGGCGGTAGCGTATCTGGTGGTGACGTACCCCGAGCGGCTGGACTGACACACATCGAAAGAAAACACTGTGGCAGCAGCCCCATTGCCTCCCTTCATCGCCATCTCTCCGTCTTTGCGGGAGCGAGCCTGCTCGCGATGGAGGTCCAGGCAACGCATTCCTTCAGGCGGTGAGCGTCAAACCTGACGCACCGCGAGCAGGCCCGCTCTCACATCGGGCAACAAAAAGCCCGGCCAATCTGCATTGGCCGGGCTTTTTCACATCACGATATCAGCAGGTGCAGCACATCATCGGCATGCCGTTGCAGCTCATCATCATGGGCATGCTGCAATCGTTCATCATCTTCATCATCAGGTTGCAGCAGTTCTTCATCATGTCCATGTTCATGCCGGCCATCGGCATGATTTTGCACATCATGCCGTCGGCCATCAGGGTGCATTCCATCACGCACTTCATCGATGGCATCGGCATGCCCATCATCGGCATTGGCATCATCATGTTCATCATCGGCATGGCCATGGCCGACTGGGACATGCACATCATGCTCAGGTTGCCGCAATGCATCATCATCGGCATGCCGCAGTTCATCATCATCTGCATCATTTCGGCGCTGTTCTTGAACATCGCCATGTCCATGCCCGCGGCCGGCATCATTTTGCACATCATGCCGTCGTCCATCATTTCGCAGGTCATGGTTGCCATCATCATCGGCATGCCCGTCATCGGCATCATTGGCATGTTGGCGTTCATCGGCATTTGCATCTGCATGGCGTTCATCATGGCGTCGTTCCCTGAATCGAGAGTTGGATAAAGTTGATGAAGGGAATTCTAAGGATTGACGAAGCGCCGACAAGACGCCGATCAAACAGCAAAAGCGGCTGCTGAAACCTGCGTAGCGAGGCGTTCGGGCCAACCAACGACGTTGTGGCGACTGAATATCTGTCATGACGAACTTTTCGAACGCCATCGAAGGTTTTAATGGGTTATGGATATGCGACAACTCTCTATGCAAATAACCCAAAGAAATAATCGTTCTAAACAGCTGCAAACTTTTTCCTGAACCTGCTTATGCATTAGTTACACAACAGGATGACTTTTTAATCTTTTATAGTTATCAAAAGCCGCTTTTATAATAAGCGCGATGTTTAACCAGGCCGATAAGGACATTCCATGCATCAACGTTTTTTAATCGCTGCACTGTTCCTGGCGATCGCCGGGTGTGCCAGCCCTCCTCCCGCTTCCGTGCATACGAAGGATCCCGCCGGCTCGACCCTGCAAGGCGATGCCACGCGCCCGGCGCAGGCACAGTGGGTGCGTACCGAACTGTATTTTTCAGTCGGACCGCTGGAGGGCAAGGAAGGAGTGATCAGCCCGGCGCGCTGGCGCGAGTTCCTCGATCGAGAAGTCACACCGCGCTTTCCGGACGGTTTCAGCGTGCTCGACGCCTACGGCCAATGGCGTGACCACGGCGCCAGCGAACCCGAACGCCTGGGCACCAAGGTGATCGTCATTCTGCACGAGGACAACGCCGGGCACGGCAAGGACATCGAGGCCATCCGCCTGGCCTGGAAACGCATCACCGGAGATCTGTCGGTACTGCGCCTGTCGCAGCCGGCCCAGGTTTCCTTCTGAGGCGCAATCAGCGCGATAACTGCCGGTTTTCCTCAAGGCGATCCGCCGTCCAGTCCGGATCGCTGGCCTGGACGTGCTGCACCACCTGCAGCACGGCCAGGCCATGACGTTGCTGGAACAATCGGCCGACAGTGGCCAGTGCTTCACGGTTCGCGGCGTTGTCCGCATGGATCAGGATCACGAGGCGCGACGGCAGTTTCTCCGGTTGGCCGCTCGGCCCGCGCCATTGGCCGTTGACGCCATACCAACTCAAGCCGTCAGGAAAACGCGAGGTGATTTCGTCAGCGAGAAAACGGTCCCAGGCCTGGACGTCGATGGCAGCGAAATACAGCTCGGTGCGTAACATCGGGTGGCTGCCGGCGAGCGAAATGTCAGGCGTTACCGATGGCGTGGCCTTGCCCGTCAGCACCACCGTCGCCGCCAGGGCCACGATGACCGCCGTCAGGGCGAGCGTTTTTCGATTCATGAGGAGGCTCCCGTGGCGCCCTTTGGCGCCGCTATTCGACTGATGATCCAGAGCACGACGATGCCGAACGACAGGACGCCCATGCCGAGCAACGCGCCATAGCCGACAAAGGCCACGCTCGAGTACAACATGTACAGGCACAAGGCAAAGAACAGCAGCGGCAACCACGGGTACAAGGGCACCCTGATCGGCCGGGCCACGTCGGGAAAACGCCGGCGCAGGATCAGCAACGCCAGGGTGCTGAGGCTCAGGAACAACCAGTAGACCGGCGTCATGTACTCCACCATCGCGTTGAAGCCGCTGGGCGCGAGGCTGGCGAAAAACACCAGCAGCAAGGCCACCGCCGCTACGGCCAGCAACGCCCGGCGTGGCACGCCACGACGATCGTCCCATTCCCCCAGACCACGCAGTGGCGGCAGGTCAAGGGCGGCGGCATAGGTGGTGCGGGCGCCGACCAGCAGCGTCGAATTGATGCTGGCCAGTGCCGAAAGGCCCACCACCAGCATGATCAGCACCACCCCCGGCGCACCGAAGGCGCGGTCGAGCAACTCCACGCCGGGCGCACGGCTGGACGCCAGCCCTGCAAATCCCAGCCCATGGACGAACGCCAGGTTCAGCGTCAGGTAGATCCCCATCAACAACCCCAGCGCCCCGAGCATTCCCACCAGCATGCCGCGCCGCCCGTCACGGACTTCGGCGGAAAGCGTCGCGGCATCGCTCCAGCCACCGAAGGCCAGGAACACAACGATCAAGGCCGCGGAAAAACCGGCGAAGCCGCTGTTTTGCGGCACGACCGCCGCCTCGGACACCGCAGGTTCGACCCCCTGCCAGGCCAGCCAGGCGCCGGCCGCCGCGATCCCCAGAAAGCCCAGGGCCAACAAGGCCACCAGCCAGGTCTGGGTCAGAAACCCCATGTGCCGTCCGCTGAGGTTGAGCAACACCGGGACGATGATCAACACCGCGGCAAACCAGCCGGTGCCGTGCGGTCCCAGAGGCACCACGGCGTTGAGGTACTCGGAAAACATGAACGCCGACAATGCGATCCAGCCGGTGTGCATGACCGAGAACCGCGACCAGGCAAACACAAACCCCAGCCGCTCACCATAGGCGGTGCGCAGGATGTGGTAATCGCCGCCGGGATGCGGAAACGCCGTAGCCATTTCCGCAAAGCACAGCGCGCCAGCCATCGACGCCAGCCCACCGAGCACCCACACCAGATAAAAATGCTCGATGCCCACGTTGAGCGCCACGGTCGGCGCGGTGCGCAGGATGTCGGTGGTGATCACCATGCCCAGCGTGATCAGTACGGTTTGCCAGAGCGGCAGGTGCCGTTGCGGTCCTTCAGCGTGTCGTTTCATGGCGGCCCACGGCGGTTCGTGCATCAGAAAACTCACGGAAATACCGCCGCCCCGGGGACGGCGGCCGGCCTTAGAAGCCGTAGGTGACGCGAGCGTAGTAGTAGGCGCCGTTGGTGCCGATCGGTGACAACACGTCGTACGGCAGGTTGCCGCCGTAGTTGATTTGCGAATTGGAACGGTCGGGGTATTGGTCGGTCAGGTTGTTGCCGCCCAGCGCGACGTCAAACTTGGGGGTGAATTTGTATTGCACCTCGGCATCCAGCTGCCAGACCGCGCCATAAGTCTGTTCGGGTTGCGAATCGCCAAAATCGAACACCCGCGTGGTTTCGCCCTGACGGGTCAGGCGCCCGAGCAATCCCCAGTGCTGGCTGTTCCAGTTCGCAGAGACCATGAAGCGGTCCTTGGGCGCCGCGTCGGTCAGGGTGTTGCGCTCCTCGACGCCGACCAGCGCGTCGTTGCCAATGCCCAGCGCGCTGAGCTGCGAAGGCGTGCCCTTGGTGCTGGTGACCTTGGTGTGGTTGTAGGTGTAGGCGGTGGTCACGCCCAACTGCCCTTCGTAAAACGGCTGGTGGTAGTTCAGCACCAGCTCGGCACCGTCGGTGCGGGTGTCGGCGGCGTTGGTGAAGAAGTTGACGTCGTGCACCCCGGCCACGCCGAAGTTGTCGTTGATGAACTGTTCCATGGCGTCGCTGCCGATGCGTTGCGACAGGGTCACGCGGTCCTTCACGTCAATGCGGAATACGTCCAGGGAAGCATCGAAGCGCTCACTCAACTGCGCGGTCACACCGAGGCTGAAATTCTTCGAGGTTTCCGGGTCGAGCTTCTCGGCCCCCAGGGCGCGGGCAATCGGGTCGTTGACCGACAGCACGCGAATGTCGGTCAAGGTGCCGCCGGTGCCGAAGTTGCTCGTGGTGTTCTGGAAGCCGACCTGGGCCAGCGACGGCGCGCGGAAGTTGTTCGACACCGCCCCCCGCAACGCCCACTGATCGGTCAGGCGGTAACGACCACTGAGCTTGCCGGTGAGTTTACTGCCGGCGTCGTCGTAATGTTCCCAGCGTGTGGCGGCGTCGACGAACAGCCGATCGGTGAGGTCACCGGACACCTCGGCATAGGTGCCGAACACGTTGCGATCCAGGTCCACTTCTTCACTGGGGCGCAAACCGTTGGCGCCATCGGCGCCGGTGCCAACGTAGGACGCTTGGTCGCCGGCATGGGTCAGGTAGTTTTCGTAGCGGTACTCACCGCCCAGGGCCAGCACGAAGGAACGATCCGCCAGGCGCAGTTCCCGGGTGAAATCGAGGTTGGCGGTGGTCTGGCGCAACTCGTACTCACCGGTGTCGAAGCGGGTGGGTGAGTCGTCACCCAGGCTCACGTTGAGGGTGCGCCGGGTCGCCGAATCGAATGTGTTGCGGCCATGGGTGATGCTGCTGTCGAAGTCCCAGTCATCGCCGATCAGGCCCTTGTAGCCGGCAGTGGCCGAGATGTCCTGATTGTCGCCGATGGACTGCGGCAGGTAGCCGTTGGGGTAGAACTGCGGTTGTTCGTAGGGATAGCGGTAAAACTCGGCACCCGTGGTGTGGCGCTCGTTGTAGGTGCCGAAGGTGTAGGCCTTGCCACCCGCCAGCGGCAGCTCGCCGTTGAACCAGGCGTTGACGTCCCGCGCAATACCGTCACCCATGACGTAGTTGCGCTGGCCCGGTGTGTCGGCGAAGCCATCGAAACCGGCACGGTTGGTCGGGTCGCGGTCCTTGTACTCGGTGCCCCCGCGAATGAACCCGCCCTCCTCGCCAAGGCGTGTGCCGATCTTGGCGGTGGTGACGCTGTTCTGGCCGTCGGTGGTGGTTTTGCCGATGGCGTCCTGATGCGTGTGATAGGCGCCATAGGTGGTCGATACCTCGCCGCCTTCGGGTGTGTCATCGAGGATGATGTTGATCACCCCGGCGATCGCGTCGGAGCCGTATTGCGCACCGGCACCGTCACGCAGCACTTCGATGCGCTTGATCGCGCTGACCGGAATCGAGTTGAAGTCCACCGGTGCGGTGCCCCGGCCGATTTTCGACGAATCGTTGACCAGCGCCGAAGTATGCCGGCGCTTGCCGTTGACCAGCACCAGTACCTGGTCGGGGCTCATGCCGCGCAGTTGCGCCGCCCGCACATGGTCGGCGCCGCCAGAGTTGGACTGGCGTGGAAAACTGAAGGACGGCAACAGGGTCTGCAGGGCCTGCCCCAGTTCGCCGCTGCTGGCGCCCGCCGACTTGAGATCCTCGGCGGTCAACACGTCCACCGGTACGGGCGAATCGAGCACCGTGCGGGCCGTGCCACGAGTACCGGTCACCAGCACGGTGCCCAGGCGCGTATCGTCGTCGGCGCGTGCAGCGGAGTCTTCAGCATAGGCAGGCAATTGCGTCGTGGCTGCGAGAACAGCCACGGCCAGTAATGAACGAGAACGGTGGTACATGCAACAGCTCCTTTTTCGCAGTTAACACCCGGCCCTCGCCGACAATAAACGTCGACAACAAGTGCGCGGCAATGCCTGCTGTAGTTTTGGTAGTTCGAAAGAGGGTGAAGGCGATTAATTCAAGTAAGTGCGGACGAAAACCCCGGACAAGACAACCCCAAATTGAGTACAAAATCCCCAGAACACCGATGCTAGACGAGGCTTAATGCATTGCAAAAGAACCAATAATACTTAGGTTATATCTGTCGAACGGTGTGCTGCCTGAGCAGCACAAGTGTTTACCAGGCAACACTTAGATTAACTTTCCGCCTTTAAAACGGGCGCAGCGATACACCACCCAATGGCGGGTCAAGTTGATATAAGCCACTTACTAATGAAATCGCCTAGTCGAAACGCTTGCGCTGCCATTCATCTTCGGGAATATCCAGCGCCTCACCACTGAAACGTTGTTCCAGGAACGGATCGGCGTGCAGATGGAAGCCATTGTTTTCCCAGAACCCCGCTTGCTCATGCTCGGTGAACTCCAGGCCCCGCAACCATTTGGCGCTTTTCCAGAAGTAGCGGCCGGCAACCACCAGGCGCAACGGCCAACCGTGTTGAGGTGTCAGTGGCTGGCCTGCGTAGGTCAGGGCCAGCAGGCTGTCGGGGTGCATCAGGTCTTCGAGCCGAAGATTGGTCTGGTAATCGGGATCGGCGTGGGCCATGACGAAGCCTGTGCCAGGCTGGATACCCAGTGCCTGGAACACGTCACTCAGGTGCACCCCGCGCCACTGCGTGTCGAACTTCGACCAGCGCGTCACGCAGTGGATGTCGCAGGTCAGCGTGCGCTGCGGCAGGGCCTGCAAGTCGGCGTAGCTCAACTCGACCGCGCGCGACAGCCCCCCGAACAGGCGCAGCGACCAGGTCGCCAGATCGTACTCGGGCACCTCGCCTTCGTGCAGGATCGGAAAACGCTCGGTCAGCACCTGCCCTGGCGGCAGTCGCCCGCCCAGCAGTGGGTCCGCCTTTGGCGAACGGCTCTTGCGCAAACGCTCAGCCTTGTTGTGCATGCCAGGCCCTCAGTCCGCCGAAGGTATCCATGCCGCACGCGCCACGTTCGCGGTGTCACCGAAGGCCGGGAGCTTCTGCGCCAGGTCCCGGACGTTTTTCACGTCCAGATCCAGCAACTGCTGGCGAGTGATCAGTGTCGGCGGCACCAACACCTTATGGCCCGGATTCTCGCCGGCGATCAGCAACGCCAGGCTACGCACACTGATGGCGCCGGCGGCTTGCGGGTTGACTGCGGCGGTGGCGGCCCAGGCGCTGTCCGGTTCTTTCATGATCTGGATGTCGGCGGTGGAGATGTCGGCGCTGTAGATTTTCACCTTGTGCCCCAGGCCGGCTTCGTCCACGGCGATCTTCGCGCCTTTGGCGAACTCGTCGAAGGGCGCGAAGATCACGCTGATGCCGGGATTGGCGCGCAACACGGCGCTGGCCTGATCGGCGACCGAGTTGGCAATCGGCGGATTCAATGTGCCGAAACGCGCCTTCTCGATGATGCCCGGATTGGCGGCCTTGACCTGGCTCCAGATTTCGTCACGACGCTCCATCGGAGTAAAGCCGCTGATGTAGACGTAGCCGGCATCGAAGCGCGTGCCGTTGTCCTTGAGCGCCTGATCGAGTGCCAGGCGCGCCAGGGCGTGGTGATCCTGCTCGACCTGAGTCACCTGCGGGCTGTTCAGATCGACATCGAACGCCACCACCTTGATGCCTTTGGCGATGGCACGGTCGATCGGTCCCTTGAGGGTTTCGGCCAGGCCAAGCTGCACGATAATGCCGTCGACGCCCAGGTCGATGGCCTGGTCGATCATCTCCCGCTGACTGGCCGCCTGCTGCCGGGCATCGAAGACGCGCAGGGTCGCGCCGAGGGCCTCGGTCTGTTTCTCGACACCCCGCAGATAGGCCTCGGGGAAATCGCCGGAGAACAGATACCCCACCAGCGCGATTTGCACATTGCCCTTGTCGAAGGGTGCCGGGGCGCCCGGCAGGGCCTTGGCCTGAGCGTTCAGCGCCAGGGCCGAGAGCAATGCGCCGGCGACGCATCGGCGCAGGGACAGCTTGATTGAAGCGTGCATAAGTCTTCCTTGCAGGAACGTTGAAAACGGTTCATCGCGCCCGGTGCGCGAGGCCGAAGGTGAACATCAGGGCCAGCACCAACACCAGGCCCTTGACGAAATCCTGAGCGTAATAAGGCGCGTTGAGCATGGTCAGGCCGTTCAACAGCGTGGCCACCAGCAAGGCACCGACCAGCGTGCCGAAGGCATTGGGCTTCCTGGCTCCGAGCACGGCGAAACCAATCAGCGCGGCACCCAGGGCGTCCAGCACCAGTCCATTGCCAGAGCTGACATCGCCACGCCCCAACCGCGCCGCCAGCAACAGACCGCCCAACGATGCCAGCAGCGCCGAGAGCACATAAGCCAGTAGCTTGAAACGCTGCACCGGCGCGCCGGCCAGGCGAGCAGCGTGCTCGTTGCCACCGATGGCGTAGAACAAACGGCCGATGCGCGTGCGTTCCAGAAACAACCAGACCAGCAACGCCACCACGGATGTGATCAGCACCGGCACCGGGACGGTGTCCCACAGCCGCGCACGGCCGATCGCCAGAAACGCCGCACTGAAGCTGCCCTCGGCCTCGTCGCCGCCGGGCAACGTCATGCCCACCGCAATCGAGCGCCCACCGGTCGGTATCAATTGCACGCCAATCACCAGGAACATGCTGCCGAGCGTGGCGAGGATGTCGGGCACGCGCATCTTCACGATCAGCCAGCCGTTGAGCAGGCCGACCAGCGCACCGCCCGCCAGGCTGATCAGCACCGCTGGCACCGCTCCCCACCCCAGAACGACCATGACGTAGCTGGCGATCATCACGCTCATCGCCGCCACGGCGCCAATCGACAGGTCGAGGCCGCCGACCGCCATGGTCAGGGTCACGCCCAGCGCCAGCAGCGCCACAATCGACACCGACTGCAGGACGCTGAACAGGTTACCGACCCGCAGGAACGCCGGTTCGGCGACACTGAAAAACACCAGGATCAACCCCAGAACCCAGAGCAGGCCGTAGCGGATCAGCGCCTGCAACAGGCGTTCGGAGCGTGCGGGGACAGGCGACAGCAACAAACTCGAATCAGGCACTCGCGCGACTCCTTGGCGTGGCTTGAAGGGAAACGACGGTGGCCGGGGCCTGTGCGTCGGTGCCGGCCAGCGCGCTGACCAACGTGGCACGGCTCAATCCGGCGCGAGGGAATTCGGCGACCACGGCGTGATCGCGCACCAGCAGGATCCGGTCGGCGATCTCCAGGGCCTCGTCGACATCGGCGCAGATCACCAGGGTCGCGCGGCCTCCGGCACTGCTGCGCAGCAACTGGCCGATCTCGCGACGGGCCCGGACATCCACGCCCTGAAAGGGCTCATCGAGCATCAGCACCCGCCCTTGCCCCAGCAGCCAGCGACCGAGCACGACCTTCTGCTGGTTGCCACCGGACAAGGCACTCATGGGCACGTCAATGCCGGAGGCCTTGATGCCCAGGGCCGCAACCTGCGCCTGCACCGCGTTCGCTTCGGCGCGGTTGCGGATGAAGCCGCCACGGGTGAAGCGTTCGAGAAACGGCAAGGTCAGGGTGCGCCGCAGGGAAAAGTCACCGATCAACGACTGACTGGCACGATCTTCGGCGGCAAAGAACACGCCATCGCGAATGGCCGCCCGAGGCGAGTGCGGTTGCCAGTCGACCCCGTCCAGTTGCAGGGTGCCAACCGCCGCCTCTCTCAGGCCGAACAGCACTTCGGCGATTTCGGTCTTGCCGGCCCCCAGCAACCCGGTCAGCACCACCACTTCGCCTTCGTGCAGGGTCAGGTCGAAGGCCTGGGTACGCGCGGCGATTTTCGCGGCGCGCAATGTCAGCACTTCCCGCCCGGCCGCACGCGGTTCGTAGACATGGGATTCGAGGGCCTGGCCGAGCATGGCTTCGACTGCTTCCGGCAATTGCCGGGCAGTGAATTCGCCGGCCAACCGACCATCGCGCAGCACGATTGCACGGTCGGCTACCCGTTGCAGGTCGGACAGGCGATGGGAGATGTACAGGATCGCTACGCCGCGACTGCGCAGGTTGTCGATCAGGCCGAACAGACGCTGCGCCTCGGCGTCCGACAACGCGGCCGTGGGCTCGTCGAGAATCAGCAGGCGCGGTTGCAGGGCGAACGCACGGGCCAGCACCACCAGTTGCCGCTCGGCCTGCCCGAGACGCTCGATCGGCTGCTCCAGCGGCAACTCGAGCCCCAGTCCGGCGGCGATGCTCGCGGCCCGTTGCAACAGGCGCTTGCGATTGAGCCAGAAATCCGCTTCGGGCTGGCACAGTTCATCGAGCAAAAGGTTTTCCGCGACGCTCAGGCCCGGGGCAATGCCATCGTTGACCTGCTGGTGCACCGCGATGATGCCGACCCGCCGCGCGGACAATGGCGAGGCGAAATGCCGGCGCTGGCCGTCCACCCACAGCTCGCCGGCATCGGGGATCTGACTGCCAGCGAGAATTTTCACCAGGGTCGATTTGCCAGCACCGTTGGCCCCCAGCAGCGCCACGACTTCGGCCGGGTAAATGTCCAGGCTGACCTGGTGCAGCGCACGGCTGGCACCGAAGGTTTGACTCACATCACGCACACGAATCAGCGGCTCGGGTGCCACGGCAACAGGCGCACTCATAAAAGATTCCGGACAGGAGGGCCGCGAAGAAATCCAGCGAACACAAAGGGTTGAAGCGAGGATTAAAAGCAAACGTTTATAAACAATCCAATAGTTCTATCGAATAGAAAGTATTTTCTGGTTATAAGGCATGCTGGTTTCCCCCCCTGTGGGGCAAGCTCGTTCCGCCGATGGCCGTGATTGTTTGTACAATCCGCGCCATTCGCCCCTTCCCGGAGAACCCGGTGTGCCGCCACTGATCACCCGTGAGATCTATCAATTGCTGCGCGATGCCGCCCTCGAGGTGCGCCCGTTGCGGCGCCTTGTCGAAAGCTGCGGATCCGACCTGGTGCACGTCGACATCGAGGGTTGGCGGCTGACCCTCGAGGTCGACGGCAATCATCTGCGCAACTGCCGGTATTGCCAGAGCCCGGACGGTCGTGAAGTCGGGTTTGACAGCTGGCAGCGTTACGGCACCGATCCGGTGAGTCTGCTCAGCACCTGGGAGCTGGCCCAGATAGAGCGCTTGCTGGCCGTCAGAAACGCGGTTTGACCGCCTTCCATTCCGGTTTGTAGCGCTGCATCTGTTTCACGTCGTCGCGCTGGCGAATGCCGCAGGTCAGGTACTGATCGTGCAGCTTGCCCAGTTGATCGTGATCCAGCTCCAGGCCCAGCCCCGGTGCGCGGGTGATTTTCACGCAGCCATCGACGATCGGCAGCTTGCCGCCCTTGATCACCTCCTCGTCCGGTTCCTGCCACGGGTAATGCGTGTCGCAGGCGTAATCCAGGTTCGGCACGGCAGCCGCCACGTGCGCCATGGCCATCAGGCTGATGCCCAGGTGCGAGTTGGAATGCATCGACACACCAAGGCCAAAGGTTTCGCACATTTTCGCCAGCGCCTGGGTGTCCCGCAGGCCGCCCCAGTAATGGTGGTCGGCGAGGACGATCTGCACGCTGTTCAAGGCCACGCTACGGCGGAATTCGTCGAAATCGGTGACCACCATGTTGGTCGCCAGCGGCAGCCCGGTGCGCTTGTGCAGTTCGGCCATGCCGTCCAGGCCGGGGGTCGGGTCTTCGTAATATTGCAGGTCGTCACCGAGCAGTTCGGCCATGCGGATCGAGGTTTCCAGCGACCAATTGCCATTCGGGTCGATGCGCAGCGGATAACCGGGAAAGGCCTTTTTCAGCGCCTTGATGCACGACACTTCATGCTCGGGCGGCAGCGTGCCGGCCTTGAGCTTGATGCTCTTGAAACCGTAGGCCTCGATCATCCGCCGTGCCTGGGCGACGATCTGCGCTTCGCTCAGCGCCTCCC
Organism: Pseudomonas sp. IT-P12; assembly: GCF_949767465.1. NCBI lineage: Bacteria > Pseudomonadati > Pseudomonadota > Gammaproteobacteria > Pseudomonadales > Pseudomonadaceae > Pseudomonas > Pseudomonas sp. IT-P12. The sequence goes on from NZ_CATKPY010000022.1 coordinate 100,082, forward strand.
CCCAGTTGTCCGGTTTGTAGGGGGAATCCACATGCTCGGCGTACTTGAAAAACAGGTAGGCGCTGAACGGGATCTCGTCGCGAATCGCCCCGCCCAGCAGGTCCACCAGAGGCACATTCAACGAATGTGCCTGCAAATCCAGGAACGCCACTTCGAACGCCGAATAGGCGTTGCTCACTGCCTTGCTGGCGTGGGAACCCGGCGCCAGTTCCGCGCCGGCCAGGCTTGCGGGTTTGTTCGCCGCCACGGTGGCCTGGACGATGCGCCGCAGTTGATTGAGGTCGAACGGGTCGAGGCCGATCAGTTGCGACTGCAATTGTTGCTGGATCGCCAGCGCCGGAGCGTCGCCGTAGCTTTCCCCCAGACCGATGTAGCCGGTGTCGCTCTCGATTTCGATGATCGAGCGCAGTGCAAAGGGTTCGTGAATCCCGCTGGCATTGAGCAGCGGCGGATCGCGGAAGGCGATGGGGGTCACGGTGACTCGGGTGATTTTCAAGAGGCGGCTCCCTTTGGATCAGGTTTCAGTGCAGGGTGATTCAAGGCGGTGTGTGGCGCGGCGGTCGGTTGACCGTGGGCAGGGCCACGGGGCGCCGTGCGGGCGAAGAAGATCACCACGGCCGCGACCAGCGACGTCGCCGCCAGGCCGTAGAGGCCCCCTTCGATGGAGCCGGTTTTCTGCTCCAGGAAACCGAAGGTCGCGGGCGCGACAAAGCCGCCGAGGTTGCCGATGGAGTTGATCAGGGCGATCACCGCCGCCGCGATGCGCGCGTCGAGGTAGCCCTGGGGAATCGGCCAGAACAAGGCCGAGGCGGCCTTGAACCCGATCGCGGCAAAACAGATGGCAACGAAGGCGAATACCGGCCCGCCGGTGGTGGACATGAACATGCCGAATGCTGCGATTACCAGGGTCAGGGCGACCCAGGCCTGCTGGTGTTTCCACCGGGCAGCCATGGCCGCGAAGCCATACATCGCGACGATGGAAATGATCCACGGAATCGAGTTGAACAGGCCGACCTGGAAGTCGCCGAGATTGCCCATTTTCTTGATCATGCTCGGCAGCCAGAAAGTCGCGCCGTAGATGGTCAGGGCGATGGAGAAGTAGATGAAGCAGAACAGCGCGATCTGTCTGTCCGCCAGCAACCTGAACATCGACGGCTTGACCGTCTGCGTGGCTTCACGAGCCTTCTGCTCCGAGGCAATGGCGTCAATCAGGGCGTCTTTCTCTTCGGCGCTCAACCAGTTCGCCTGACGCGGATGGGACTGCAGCCAGAACCAGACGAACCCGCAGAGCACGATCGAGGCAAAACCTTCGATCAGGAACATCCATTGCCAGCCGTGCAGGCTCAAACCGCTGACGTGCAACAGGGCACCGGACACCGGTCCGGAGATCACCGAGGCGATGGCCGAGCCGCTGAGGAAAATTGCCATGGCCTTGCCACGTTCGGTCGACGGCAGCCATTGGGTGAAGTAGTAAATGATGCCGGGGAAGAACCCCGCCTCGGCCGCACCGAGAATGAAGCGCAACACATAGAAGCTGGTCTCGCCACGCACGAACGCCATGGCCATGGCCGCCGCGCCCCAGGTGAACATGATGCGCGTCAGCCAGGCCCGGGCGCCGTAGCGTTGCAGCAGCAGGTTGGAAGGCACTTCGAAGATGGCGTAACCGATGAAGAACAAGCCGGCACCCAGGCCATAGGCCGCAGCGCCGATGCCCAGGTCGGTTTCCAGGTGACTGCGGACGAAACCGATGTTGACCCGGTCGATGTAATTGACGATGAACATCACCACGAACAGTGGCAGCACATGGCGTTTCACCTTGGCCGCCGCGCGGGCCAGCGCCGACGGGTCCGGGGAACTCTGGAGGGTTTTCAAGGGGCGACTCCCGTTCATTGTTTTTTTAGGGACGGGTCGATCATGGACGCCGGGATTGATCCCGTCTAATCTAACTTGGCACTTGATTGATACCTGGATTAGATCAATGTTCGAACTGACGCAACTGCGCTGCTTCACCACGGTGGCCACTGAACTCAACTTCCGCCGCGCCGCCGAACGGTTGAACATGACCCAACCGCCGCTCAGCCGGCAGATCCAGTTGCTGGAGCATCACCTGGGCGTCGAGCTGTTCACACGCAGCACCCGCAGCGTGGCGCTGACCGCCGCCGGCCGGGCGTTTTTCGTCGAAGCGCAGAACCTGCTGGAACGTGCGCAACAGGCCGCCGTCACCGCCCGGCGTTTCGCCGAGGGCGACATCGGCTCGGTGAACATCAGTTTTGTCGGCAGCGCGGTGTACGAATTCCTGCCCAAGGTGATCGCCGAGGCGCGCCTCAAGCAGCCCCAGGTCAAAATCGATCTGGCGGAAATGAACACTTACCAGCAGCACGAAGCATTGCGCGCACGTCGCATCGACCTGGGCATCGTGCGTGCGCCCCTGCTCGAACCCGGTTACGCCACCGAATGCCTGGTGCGCGAACCCTTCGTGCTGGCGGTGCCCAGCCGTCACCGGTTGGCCAGCGCCGACACGGTCTCGGTCAGCGACCTCGATGGGCAACCCTTCCTGATGTACTCCCACGCCGCCTACCCGCCGTTCAACGAACTGCTGACCGGCATGCTGCGCTCGGCCCGCGTGGCCCCGGAGTACGTGCAATGGCTCGGTTCGTCGCTGACGATCCTGGCACTGGTCAACGCCGGCATGGGCCTGGCCCTGGTGCCGCGCTGCGCCAGCAGTGTGGTGTTCAAGAATGTGGTGTTTCGCGACATCGACCTGGGCGAAGGCGTGCAGAGCGAGCTGCACCTGATCTGGCGGGAAAACAACGACAACCCGGCGTTCGCGATGTTGCTGGAAGCGATTCGCACGGCGGTGCGAGAGGGTTGGGGGTCTTAGCGATTCAGACACAAGGCCACTGTGGGAGCGGGTTTTCCCGCTCCTGCAGGGCCGAGTCAGGCCAATGAAACCGCAGACTTGCTTTACAGATACTCGACATTCCCGTCGACACTGATGGCCTGGCCGGTGATGTTCACCGCTGCCCGCGAGGACAGGAACAGCGCCATCGCGGCGACATCCTCCATGGTGACCATCCGGCGCAACGAGATTTTCTCCAGGTACTGCTCGCGCATGCTGTCAAAATCGATGCCCAGCGCCTGGGCCCTGGCGTCGATGACCCGATCCATGCGCTCGCCTTCCACCACCCCCGGCAAGATGGCGTTGACCCGGATGTTGTCAGGCCCCAGTTCACCCGCCAGGGATTTCATCAACCCGACTATCGCCCATTTGGTGGACGCGTACGGTGTCCTGAACGGATACCCGAGCCGGCCCGCCACGGATGACATGGCAATGATGTGGGGGTTCTGCCTGGATTTCTTCAGCCAAGGCACCGCTTTGCTCAGGAAGAAATACTGGCTGTTCAGGTTGGTCGCCACCGTCTGCTCCCAGGCATCGCTGTCCAGCGCTTCGATGTTCCCGGTCGGCCCGGCGATGCCGGCGTTGTTGACCAGCACATCGAGCCCGCCCAAAAGGGAAATCGCTTCGTCCATGACCCGATCGACCTGTTGTTTGATCCCGACATCCACCACGCCACCGTGCAGGCCGGGAAATTCAAGCTTCATCCGCTCAACCGCGCTGGCGTTGATGTCGCAGACGTAGACCTGTGCACCGACCTCATGAAACGCGCGGGCGATCACGGCACCAATGCCTGCGGCTCCACCGGTGATGACCACTTTCAGGTTTGCCGGCGGCGCCAGCAGATCGACAATCTTCATGCCCTTCTCCTCTTATTGCGTGACCCGCTCGGCCGCCGGACTGACTTCATGACGGATCGCCGAGGCCAGCAGCGGCACCAGCAGCAACCCCAGTATCGCGGCACCGACAATCACGTAGAAACCCGATGAGCTCAGCCCCGAGGCTTTCTCTGCAAGCCCGAACAGGTAAGGCCCGGCAAATCCACCGAGCAAGCCGATGGTGTTGATGAACGCCAACCCGGCCGCAGCCTGAATCCCCTGGAGCCGTTTCATGGCGATAGCCCAGTAGATCGGCAGCACGCCTCCGGCGAAAAACGCGGTGGCGGTAAACAGTACGATCCGCAACCACGCCTCATCAATCAAGGTAAACGCCACCGAGCTGGCGATCAGGCAGGCAGTGAACACTCCCAGGCAGTAGCAGTCCCTGGCAATCTTTCGGTGGATTCGGGGAAGCACCAGGACCCCGGCCAGAAAGCCGATGCCAACGCTGCTCGACAGCAGGCCAACAGTCAGTGGCGACGTGATGTGCATCTGCTGGATGATCGACGGCGTGAAGAACACCAGCCCGACGAACGCCACCTGGTTCAAGAAGTAGATCAGGCCGATCAGCACCGTTGTCGGGCGCTTCAACGCCTTGACCCAATGCCCGGAGTACTCGTGCGAGTCCGCATGACCGGGGAGCAAGGCATGTGCCTCCAGGCTCTGCGCTTGTGCCGCGCTCAACCAACGTGCGTCACGTGGCCGTTCCGGCAACTTGAACCACAGGATCACCCCGACAATGATGCTGGGCAGGCCTTCGAGCAGGAACATCCATTGCCAGCCATGCAGCCCGCCGATACCGTCCATTTTCATCAGCGCGCCGCCAATCGGATTGCCGATCACCAGGGCCAGCGCCGGCGCGAGGTAAATCCAGCCGATGGCAATCGCACGATCCTTGGGCGCAAACCACAGCGTCACCATGTACATGAGCGCAGGAAACAGGCCGGCCTCGGCAATGCCCAGCAAGACCCGAAGCAGATAGAACGACCATTCGCCCTGGACGAACATCATGGCCGAGGACAACGCGCCCCAGGTGACTGCGATCCGCGCAATCCAGCGACGCGGCCCGATGCGGTGGGCCAACAGGTTGCTAGGCACTTCCAGCAGTGCATAACCGAGGAAGAAAATGCCTGCGCCCAGACCATAGGCCGCGGCACTGATGCCCAGGTCGGCGTTGAGGGCAGCCTTGGCCAAGGCGACGTTGGTTCGGTCCAGATAGGACATGAAGTAAATGGCGCACATCAACGGAATGAGCCGTGTCATCGCCCGGCGGGTGGCCAGCCAGTGCAGCTCCTCGGTGTTTTGCATGATCGTCATGGTGAAGCCTCTTGTTTTTATTTTTCTGGAAGTTCAAGCAGCGGGTCTACAGGTGGACATTGTCTCTGCCTTTGAGGCCGAGCATTTGTCGGGCCTCTTGCGGCGTGGCGATCTCGTACGACAACTCTTCAAGGATGTGGCGCACTTTGCGCACTTGCTCGGCGTTGGTCTTGGCTTTCACACCTTTGGCCAGGTAGATGCTGTCCTCCAGGCCTACGCGCACATTGCCGCCCATGATCGCGCCCATGGTCACGAACGGCAGTTGATGCCGCCCTGCCCCGAGAATGGAGAACTGATAGTTTTCTCGGCCAAACAGACGGTCGGCCGTCGCACGCATGATGCTCAGGTTCTCCGGGTCGGCGCCCAGGCCACCCAGAATGCCAAAGCACGACTGGATGAAAAATGGGGGTTTGACCAGCCCCTGTTCGACGAAATACGCCAGGTTGTAGAGGTGGCCCACGTCGTAGCATTCAAACTCGAAGCGGGTACCGTACTCACCGAGTTCCAGCATGATGTCGCGGATGTCCTTGAACGTGTTCTTGAACACCACGTCTTCCATCCCTTCGATGTGTTCCTTTTCCCAGTCATGGCGCCAGGTCGAGATCTTGCGGGCAATCGGGTGGATCGAGAAATTCATCGATCCCATGTTCAGCGAGCACAGCTCGGGCTTGGCCATCAGCGGGTAGGCAAGCCTCTGCGCCAGCGTCATACGTGTACTGCCACCGGTGGTGATGTTGATGATCGCGTCCGTGGCCTGGGCAATGGCCGGGACGAACTGGCTGAACACGGTCGGGTCCGGCGTCGGCCGTCCATCCAGAGGATCACGCGCATGCAGGTGCAGCACCGCCGCACCCGCCTCAGCCGCCTCGATTGACTGTTGCTGGATCTGGGCCGGCGTCAGCGGCAAGTATTCGGACATCGAGGGGGTGTGCGTGGCGCCGGTGATTGCGCACGAAATAATGACTTTGCGGTTGACTGAACTCATGGGGTAATCCGAATTGTTATGGTTATCGACGGATGTTCGCAGCCGCCTTTCGTGAGACGAGCTTATTGAATTTACCGGGCGATAGTAAGATCCTTAACGGACACCAATGAATCCCTAAGGGACACCTTCAGGAGTTAACCGATGGCGCTGAAAATGCCCCTGTTCAATGAGCGTATCTACGCGCCCTACAAGATCGCGGCGCTGGTGGAGGTGTTAAGTGAACAAGGCATCGCCCCGGCGGACAGCCTCAAAGGCAGCGGCGTCGCTGAGGAAGCAATCTATGACGCGACCGCACTGACTTCGGTGCGGCAATACGCGGCGGTCTGCAGTAACGCGGTGTCGCTGTCCACAGACCCCGCCACCCCCTTCAAGACCGGCTCGCGCCTCCATCTGTCGGCCTATGGCATGTATGGCTATGCACTGATGTCCTGTCTGTCATTGCGCGACTATTTCCGGCTCGGGGTGAAATACCACTCCCTCGCCACGCCGACCTTGACGATCGAATGGCACGAGTATGAGAACGAGGCCGTATGGACCTTTCCCGATGCGTCCAACCCGGTGCCTTCGATGGAAATCAAACGGTTTCTGATCGAACAGCAATTCACCCAACACGTCACCCACCTGCAGGACGTGTTCGGCAGAAGCTGTCCGCCGACCAAAGCCTGTTTTTCCTACGCCGCGCCGGCACACGCCAGCCTTTACGAACAATACCTGGGCTGCCCGTGTGTCTTCGACCACGATCAATGCGAGCTGCACTACGACAGTTCGATTCTCGAGCAAAAGCCCCATCTGGCCCATCGGCTGACAGCGACGGTGCTGCAGGAAACCTGTGATCGCCTGATCGGCCAGGCGAAAGTGTCGTCGGGCATCTCCGGCGAGGTGTATCAGATGATGATGCAAACACCGGGCGCGTTTCCGGACATGGAAACCGTGGCGGAAAAACTGCACATGACCACCCGCAACCTGCGACGTAAATTGCAGGACGAGGGCACCTCGTTCGTGGCCATTACCGATGACGTCAGGTGTTCGCTGGCCATCGAATACCTCAAGACCACGATCATGAGCACGGACGATATTGCGCTGCTGCTGGGGTTCTCGGAGCCGACCAACTTTCGTCGCGCCTTCAAGCGCTGGACCGGCAAAACCACTCGGGACTACCGCCAGGGATGAGGGTGATGGTCGCGCGGTCGATCCATCACCCTTGACGCCTCAGAGAATGGACAGCGGGTAACTGACGATCAACCGGTTTTCGTTGAAGTCCGCCAGACTGAAATCGCGTTTTATCACCGAGTTGCGCCAGCGGATGGACAGGTTTTTCAGGGTGCCGCCTTGTACGACATACGTCAATTCGGATTCCCGCCCCCACTCCCTGCCATCGGTGACACCACCGCTGTGGACATCGGAGCCGTTAATGTAACGGTTCATCAGGGTCAGCCCCGGCATGCCCAATCCGGCGAAATCGAAGTCATGGCGAATTTGCCAGGAGCGCTCATTGGCGAAGTCATAACTGTTACTGAAACTATCGTTCGCCAGTGTTGCACCGCTGGTGCCGTTGAGGCGCATCCAGTTATCGCCTTGCACTTTTTGCAGGCCCAGATAAAACGTACTGGCCTGAAAACGTGCGGACAACAAGGCGGACCAGGTTTTGTTATCGAGTGCACCTGCCAGTTTCTTGCCGTCGTCCTCGCCGCTGAAATAACCGAGGTTCGCGCCTAACACCCATTGCCCCACGGGTTGTGTGTGGGTCAGATTGAAATAGCGCTGATGATAGATATCCTCCAACTGTGCGTACCACGCGCCGACCTGGGTCCGTTTGTCATTGAACGCATATTCCACGCCGGCAAAGTTGAAGCGATCGGACGTTGCGTCCGGCCGATTGAACATCGACATCCGCTCCATACTCGCGTCATTGCGTGGACTGTTTCCACGAAACTGCCCGCCGTAGAACGTGAAGTTGTCCAGGTCTTTCGAAGTGATTTGTGCACCGCGAAATGTTTGCGGGAGTGATCGGCCGTCATCCGAGCGAATCACCGGCAGCGCAACGGCCCATTCACCAATGCGCGCCTGGGTCCTGGCGAAGCGCACTTTCGCGGCGACCGCCAGGCGTCCGAAGTCATCCGCCGGTCGCCCATCGGCATGCACTGGCAAGAGCTGCGTGTTGGTGGTGCCCCTGCCGCCATCGAGCTTTTGCGAATAAAGACCCAGGGCGTCGACGCCGAACCCGACTGCTCCCGAGGTAAACCCGGATCGCGCATCGATGATCACACTCTGCGTCCATTCCTCGGCCTTCGCTTGCGGGTAGTTGCGTTCGGTGAAGTTGCGGTTGATGTAGTAGTTTCTGAAGTTGGCGCTGACCTGCGCATCATCGACGAGGCCCTCGGCCATCGAGGCAAGCGGCATCAGCGCACCGCCCAACAATAGACATTTGAATGAGCTCGAAACAGCGTGTTGAGTGACCCGGGCGCAATATCGCATATGAACTCTCTTTTATTTTTATTAAGAGCGAGACGGTTTATGCAAAACCCGGCGGCCTTTTCCAAGGCGCACTTTCACGTTCGGCAAACGACGTTCAAAGACGCTGCCAATACTTCGCCGAGTGTTTTGCACGAGGCGATACTAGCGGTGTTGAGTCGCAATCATAAGATCCATAGCAGACACGATGAGATCTTAATAGGACAATTTCAGCGTTTCAGAGGGATCACGCGTCAGAGGTCTCGGGCACGACGTGCTCGCGACAGATCAACCCGGTTTCCAGTGACTCCAGCGGTTCCTGGGTCAGGCCGCAGAAGGCTCCATCCTCCCTTTGCTGATGAAAGCGACAGCTGCGGCACAGGCCGAAGCTCGGGACGTTTTCCCCTCGCTGGATGTTTCTCAGCAATTCCAGCAGCAGCCCTTCCAGATCCTCCGAGCGTGTTCCCATGCGCTGGGCGGCCGCGACCAGGAAGTCTGGCGGCATCACCGCGTCGAGCAGCGCCCGGGCGGGCGCCGTCAGTTGCAGGTGCACGCTGCGCTTGTCTTTCGTGTCCTGGGTCTTGACCAGCAGGCCCTTGCTTTCCAGGGCCTTGAGCGATTGCGAGACCGTGCCCTTGGTCAGCCCCAGGTATTCGGTGACCGCCAATGGAGTGTTGGAGTATCGGTTGCAGCGCCCCAGGTACAACAGCGCACTCAACTGAATCGGCTGCAAATCCGTCAGTTTCGGGTGTTCGCGGAACCAGACGCGGGTCAGGCTCGACAGCCTTTCCAACAGATCGAATAGCACGGGCAGTTCCTGATCAATGAGCTCGATAAATAGTATCGGATAAAAACCGTATTGACAAAGCCCGGCTTTGCAGTAGGCTTTTACGTGTCGATTCGAAACTACTTTTTCACCCATTCAACCGGAGGCTCCATGAAAACCGTACTGGCACTGACCCTCGGCACCCTGCTCGCTTCACAGGCATGGGCACACGGCCCGGAGGGCATTCACAGCGACAAGAGCAAGACCGACGCAGCGTTCGACCTGGTGCACACACGCGTCTTCAAGCAAGGCAACGACCTGGTGTTCGAGCAACTGGTCGACGGCAAGGCCGGTAGCCGTGTGCCCTCCGCCCAAGGCTCTTTCGCCGGTGCCGAGGTTTACAGTTACGTCTGGCCGACCAGCCTGGACAGTTCGGTGGTCGGCTTCGAGGCCAAGTCGGGCATCCTGGCGCTGGCGCTGACCTCGCACCCGGATTTCGATGACACCCCGCAACTGGACGAAAACAACGACGGCAAAAAAGACAACGACGGCGGCCTCTGGCATTCCCACTGGGTGGTCCTGACCAAGGACGAAAGCTGCGGGCCTGGCGGCCTGAAAGTGCGCGACATTCCCAAGGACGCCAAGCCGAAACTGCCAGCCACCTGGCCCGGTGCGCCGATCTACATCGACTCCCCCGGCTACCGCCTGAGCGTCGCCGACAACGCCGCGCAGATTCGCGTGCCACTGGCAGCGGTGGGCTTTCCTGAAAGCTTCAACTACGACGGCGTCACTGCCGCGCTGAAGGTCAACGCCGACCTGCACGACCCGCTGCTGTACGTCAGCAGCGTCTACGACATTGCCTCGGGCGACCTGTCCCTGCCCGGCACCTGGAAACTGAAGGAGAGCCAATGATGAACGTCAAAGTATTCGACACCCACGTGCGCACCAAAGACGGTCGTTATCTACACTTCGATGTCCTGATCGACAGCAACGACAGCGAACTGGCCAAAACCTACGCACGCCGGTTCCTGGAGGAGCAAGGCGTTCAGGACGAGGATATCTCCCTGAACGAATGCCGGTTCTGTCACGTTGAACCGACCAACCCCGTGGTGTCCGAGGCGATCAGCCGCCAGGGGCACTTCATCATCAAACTGCAAGGTTGCCAGGAGTAACGAGATGAACGCGTATCAGCCCTTGGATTGTGATCTGCACGACTACCTGGAAATCGCCTGTCTGCGCGGTTATCGCCTGCAGGTGGAGTTGATCGATGGCGCAAGCCTGACGGCCAAGGCGCTGACCACGCGCACCTCCAGCGACAAGGAAGAGTTTCTCTGCGTTGAAAGCGCTGACGGCCCGCAGGAGATCCGCCTGGATCAATTGCTGGCCGTGACGCCACTGGACGACAACGCGCAGTTTGGTCGCGTGGTGTTCCAGGGCGCGGTCTGCTCGTTCTAGCACCCGGCGTGCTCGACCCTCAGTTGGGGTCGAGCAATCCCCCGCTCCAGTTGCGCGACATCCGGTTGCCGGTGAATTTCGCCACCACCATGCCCTGGGCCACCAGGCGGTCCCGGTAGCGCGTGACCATTCTGCCGGCCTGCTCGGCATACAGCACCACCTCGGAAGACGGGTCGCCCGGTCGTCCGAGAATGCGCGCAAAGCGCTGCCCTTCTTCGACAAAATCACCCAGTTCCCTCTCAAAGATCAGCACGCCCGGCTGCGGCGCGAGCAGGGTTTCCATCTGCCCCATTTCCCTGACTTCGACGGGCCAGTCGGCCACCGTTGACGGCGCATCGATCACCCCGCAATGGCACAGCCAGGCATACAGGCCGTCGGCGTCCTGCTCGGCAAAGCGGTCGTTGACGTCGCCCTGCCCGCGCAGTTCCAGAGTCGCGGCCATGTGCCGCTCACTGACGCCGTCCCGCAGCCAGGGGGCGATGAGGGTTTCCTCGAAGGAGCCATCGCCGCCCTCATCCCAGAGGATTGCCAAGTCCATCTTCATTGCCGCCGCCAGCGTCCGCCCGCGCGTGCCGAAGCGCCGATGCACGTAGAGGTAAGGCAATGCTTCGTCATCGGTGTGCAGGTCAAGCACCACCTCGGCATCGGCAGCCAGTTGCACGAGGCTTTTCTGCCAGGCCTGGACATTGGTCGAAGGCCGGGCCATGGCGGCCGACTGATCGAAGCCGCGATTGAAGTTGTGCCCGGTGGCGTCATGGAAACGCCCCAGAATCCGTCCCTGGCGAAACTGGCCGATGCCCAATGGATTGGCCTGTGGCACGACCGTCACCCGACCGCGAAGACGGCCATCGGCCTCGGCGACGGCAAGCCGCTGCATCAACCGGTGCAACACCAGCATCCCGGCAATCTCATCGGCATGTACCCCGGCCTGCAAATGCACCGCCGGTCCGCTGCCATTACCGCTGAATCGCCAGGCCCCGACCCGCACCGGATCGCCATTATTGTTGTGAACCTCGAACGAAATATCCTGCGCCATCTGCCCGCTCCCGATCATTGAAAACCACTGCTGCCAACGCTGGCTATTGAACGAGCGCTCAACTAAGCTCGGCAACATCGCACCCAAGGAATTCGATGTGACTACTGACGCCCCCAAATACCGTCGCGTTGAACCCGACGAGCGCCGTGAACTGCTGGTGGCCGCGACCCTGCGCTGCCTGGCCCGCGACGGCCACGCCGGGATTTCCGTGCGGCGCATCGCCACCGAAGCCGGCGTGTCTGTCGGCCTGCTGAATCATCATTTCGGCAGCATCGACGCCTTGATCGCCGACACCTACCACAAGCTCGCCAGTGAACTGACCAGCGCCCTGCGCCAGGAAATCCAGCAGGCCGGCACGCCGGCGGAAAAAATGGACACCTTCCTCGTCGGCTCCTTTTCCCCCAGGGTCATGGACCCGAAACTGCTCGGCGTCTGGGTCGTGTTCTGGAGCCTGATCCGTCACTCGGACGACGTCAGCCAGTCCCACGAAAAAAGCTACCGCGCCTACCTCGATCTGCTGCGCAGCCTGCTCGACGACCTGGCCGCCAGCGAAGGCTTCGTGATCCACGACACACGCCTGGCCGCCATCGGCCTATCGGCGATGCTCGACGGACTCTGGCTCGAGTGGTGCCTCAACCCCGACACCTTCAGCCCCGCCAACGGCCTGCACATCAGCCGTTGCTGGGTAAAGGGGCTGCGTCACGGAGCATTCGGCACCGACGACGTCCTGTGACGGGTGCCGCCCGAAGATCATCGCCAGGGTGCCACTGACCGCGATCAGTGCGGCACCGATGATCAGCGACCCATCCATCAGGGTGCCCCAGATCAGGCTCGACAGCAGAAACGCCCAGATCAGCCCGGTGTACTCGAACGGCGCCAGCACGGTCGCCGTCGCCCGCTGGAAACTGGCGAACACCAGGAACTGGCCGATGCCCCCCACCAGCCCGGCGCCGAGCATGCCCAGCCACGCCGGGGTCGGCACCGGCGTGTGGGTCCAGGGCAAGGCGATCGTCATGCACAGGACGAACACCACGTTGGTGATCAGTAATTGCTCCAGCACCGAGGTCCGGTCATCCACCTGTCGCAACTGGATGTAGGTGAACGCCCAGCACAGCGCCGCCAGCAGCGTCAGTACGATGGGCAGCGGGTCGGTCATGTGGCTTGGGCGGCACGCGATGATCACCCCGACGAAACCGATCACCAGGCTCAACCACTGCCAGGCGCTGGCCCGCTCCTTGAGGATCACCGTTGCCAGCACCGTGACGATGATCGGCGCGGAAAAATACAGCGTGGTCATTTCGGCCAGGGTCAGGTCACGGGCGGCCGTGTAGTACAGCACCCAAGCCACCAGCGACAACAACCCCCGGACCACCAGCAACCGCCGGCTCGGCGAACGCCAGGCGCGGCGTACCAGTTGCAGACGGCCGACCAGCAGGCAGACAGTGACCACCACCAGACTGCGCCAGAACAATATGCTGACCACCGAATAGTCGGCCACCAGCCACTTGATGGCGGCATCCTGCAATGCCAGAAACGCGTAGCCCAGGGTGCACAGGCCAATGCCCTGCAACGAGCGGTCGACACGGCCTGGCGCGGACATCAGGCGGACCTGCGCACGGGGGTGCCGCGTCGCTCGACGAAGGCGAACAATGCCTCGATCAGGAAGGTCAGGCACACGTACACGCCGGCCACCAGCAGCAACGGTTCGTACACTTGCAGGGTTTGCGCACGGACCACGTTGGCGGCGCCCAGCAGATCGATCACCGCGATGGTCGAGGCCAGTGCCGTGGACTTGAGCAGCATCACTGTTTCACCGGCCAGCGTTGGCAACAGCAGGCGCATGGCACGCGGCAGGCGCACGCGCAACAGCGACTGGCGCGACGTCATGCCAAAGGCCGAGGCCGCTTCCATTTCGCCCTTGGGCACCGCCAGCAGGCCGCCGCGAATTACCTCGCCGACGTAGGCGCCCATCGACAGCACCAGGGCAAGCACGATGTACCAGTAACCGTCACGCAGGTAGGGCCACAGAAAGCTGCCGCGAATCAACGGGAACTGCGCGAACAGGCTGCCGAGCCCGTAGTAGAAGATGTAGATCTGGATCAGCAACGGTGTGCCACGGAACACGCTGGTGTAGAACAGGCTGGTCCGGGCGATCACTTTGTATTTCGAGATCCGCGCCAGTGCAACCAGGATGGCCAGCAGGAAGCCGAACACGCTGGATAGCAGCAACAGGGTCACGGTGGTTTGCAGGCCACGGCTCAACAGCTCCGCGTATTCGACTATCCACGCTGGAATCATTTCAATCACTCGACCAAAGGCATCCAGCGACGAATGCGTCGCTCAAGCCGTCCCGACAGGTAGTTGGACACCAGCGTCACCGCGTAGTACATCGCCGCAGCCGTGAGGTAGAACAACAGGTAATGACGCGTCGAACCCGCGCCCTGCTTGGCGGTGTACAACAGTTCGTTGGTGCCGACCACGCTGATCAGCGCGCTGTCCTTGATCAGGTTGATCCACAGGTTGGCCATGCCCGCCATGGCGTAGGGCGCCATGATCGGCAGCGTGACCCGGCGGAACAGGGCGAAACCATGCAGCCCGAAAGCTTTCGCCGCCTCGATCTGACCATAGGGAATCGCCTGGATCGCCGCGCGGAAAATCTCCGAGGCATAGGCGCCCTGCACCAGGCCCAGCACAACGATGGCCGCCAGCGGACCGCTGACGTTGACCGCGCCGTAACCCAACCTGGCCATCAACGAGTTGATCAGCATTGAGCCGACGTAATACAGCAACAGAATCAGCAGCAACTCCGGAACCGCACGGAACAGCGTGGTGTAGCCGCGAAACAGTGCAGCGACGGGCCGTGGGCCGTGCAACTTCAGGCAGGCCACGACCAGGCCGATCAGCAGCCCGAGCACAAAGGCACCGGCGGAGATCTGCAGGGTCATCCACAACCCCCGCAACAGCGCCCCGCCCCACCCTGTTTCAGTGAAATTGATCAACTCGAACATGGCTGGCATTTCAGTCTCCGTTGATGAATCGGATGTCTGCCGCTAATCCCATGGGTAAAGGCCCCACCTGTGGGCGCGAGTCTGCTCGCGATGGCGCTCGGTCATGGACACTGCGCATTGCGAGCAGGCTCGTACCCACAGGGGAACACCCTCAGAATGCAGGCTTCACACTGGTACCGAAGTAGTGCTCGGAGAGGTCGTCGTAGTCCTTGCTGGCCAGCAGGGCGGTGATCGCCTTGTCGAGCCGCGCCTTGAGCTCGGCGTCATCCTTGCGCAGGCCGGCACCCACGCCCTTGCCGAAGATCGGGTCGTAGGGCACGGCGCCGAGGTAGGCCAGGTCCTTTGCATCCGGCGTCTTGACGAAAGCCGCCATCGCCGTGCCGTCCGCCATCATCAGGTCGATGCGTCCGGCGATCAGGTCGGCGTTGGCCGAATCCTGAGTGTCGTAGTACTTAACGTCGGCGATTTTCTCGTAGTACGTCTTCAGGTAACTGGCGCTGACCGTCGAGTTCTGCACCCCGATGGTCTTGCCCTTGAGGTCATCCGGATACTTTTTCACCGACGCCTCTTTCGGCCCGACAATCGCAATCACCGAGTCGTAGTACGCCTTGCTGAAGGCGATCTGCTTCTCACGTTCCTCGGTCACCGACATCGAGGAGAAAATCACGTCGATCTTCTTCGCCAGCAACGACGGGATGATCCCGTCCCACGCCACTTCCTTGATCTCGCACTCGGCTTTCATTTCGCTGCACAACTTGTGGATCAGGTCCACTTCGAAGCCTTTCCACTCACCGTTGGCCTGTTTCTCGGTGTACGGCGGATAGGGTTCGGCCGCGACCGCGAACCTGATCGGCTGGGCCTGCGCCGCACTCATGCCGGCCAGCATTACGCAGGCCACGCCGGTCAACCAGTTTGCCAAACGTCGATTTCCCATGATGTTTCCCCGTCTTTTCATGATGCGTTAGCGAGTTTGATGAGCGTTGACGAACTGTCGGCAACGTTCACTGCGTGGGTGTACGAACACTTCATCCGGCGAACCGGTTTCCTCGATCAACCCCTGGTGCAGATAGGCGATTTTGCTCGACACGTCGCGGGCAAACGCCATCTCGTGCGTGACCAGGATCATGGTCCGGCCCTCCTCCGCGAGGGAGCGGATGACCCGCAGCACTTCACCGACCAGTTCCGGGTCGAGCGCCGAAGTGGGCTCATCGAACAACATGACTTTGGGCCGCATGGCCAGGGCGCGGGCGATGGCCACTCGCTGCTGCTGTCCGCCGGAGAGAAACGCCGGGTACTCGTTGCGCTTGGCCGAAAGACCGACGCGTTCCAGCAAGGCTTCGGCCCGCTCAGTGGCTTCGGCACGGCTCTCGCGCAGGACCTGGGTGGGTGCTTCGATGAGGTTTTCCAGCACGGTGCGATGGGGCCAGAGGTTGAAGTTCTGGAACACCATGCCCAGGCTCGAGCGGATCCGCACCAATTGCCGGGTGTCGGACACCAGCGGTGCACCGGGGCGTGTGTGGTTGAGTTGAATGCTCTCGCCATCCACCAGAATGCGCCCCTGGTCGGGCACTTCGAGCATGTTGATGCAACGCAGCAAGGTACTTTTGCCCGAGCCGCTGGCGCCGATCAGCGAGATCACATCGCCTTCACGCGCCGTCAGCGAAACCCCTTTGAGCACCTCGATATTGCCGAAGCGTTTGTGCAACTGGTCGACTTCGATCATGGTCCTGGCCACCGCCGGCTCAGCCGCCGCTGCACTGTGGGTCACCGAAGCGAGGCGCGGTCGCGGCGCCTCGCCGTGCAGCACGCGGACGAAATCGCGAATGCGCTGGCAGGCCTGCGCCAGGCGCTCTTCACCCAGGGTGAACGAGAGCCGGACAAACCCCTGCGAGGGCTCACCGAACGCCGCCGCGTCCAGCACCGAGACCCTGGCCTCGCGCAACAGACGCCAGGCGAACTCCAGCGAGGTCAGCCCGGTGGCGCGCACGTCGATCAGCACGAACATGCCGGCATCGGGAGTCAGCACCGAAATGCCCGGACAATCCGCCAGCCCGGCCACAACCAGATCACGCCGGTGGCGATAGATGTCACGCATGCCGTGGGTGACTTCGTCATGGGCCTGCACGGCCTTCAGCGCGGCTTCCATGACGAATCCCGGCAAGCCGTAGAGCATGCTCAGCACCAGGTTTTCGGCGTGGGCCACCAGGGCTTGGTCGGCCACGATCCAGCCCGTGCGCCAGCCGGTCATCGCATGGGATTTCGACAGGCTGCCGATCACCACGCAGCGTTCCGCCATCCCGGGCAACGCCGCCAGGCTCACGTGTTCGCGCTCGAACGCCAGGCTCTCGTACACCTCGTCCACCACCACCCACAGGTCATGGGCGATGGCGAGGTCGGCGATGCCCTGCAGCTCTTCGCGGCTCAGCACCACGCCGGTGGGGTTGTTGGGGTTGGACAGGAAAATGGCGCGGGTGCGCGGGGTGATGGCCGTGGCGAGCACGGCGGCGTCAAGCCGGAAACCGGCATCCGCCGAACACGGCACCCGCACCAGGGTGGCGCCGGAGGCCTTGAGCGTCGCCTCATAGGTCACGTACATCGGGTCAAGGGCAATCACCTCGTCGCCCGCGTTGAGCAGGCACATCGACGTGGCGAACAATGCGTTCTGCGCACCGGCGACGATGATCACGTTGGACGCTTGCAACTCACGGTCGAACAGCTTGCCGTAGCGCTCGGCAATGGCCTCGCGCAGCGCCTGGCGACCCGCGATCTCGGTGTAGTGGGTGTCGCCTTCGCGCAACGCCTGGACCGCCGCCTCGGTGATGAAATCGGGGGTGGGGAAATCCGGGTCGCCCACGCTGAGGATGATCACATCCTCGCCCCGGCGCTTGGCTTCGTACGCCGCGTTGTGAATATCCCAGGCGGCAACGCCATCGCCTGCAATCCGCTCAACAAAGGGTGAAAACCGCATGCCAGTGCCTCGTTCGAAGGGAAGAAACGCAAGCCCGCAACCAACCGGGGGGTGGTGGAGCCAACATAGTCGAAGCTGAACACTCGTTCAACAGAAAAGTCCGGCGTGTTCGCGTTCAGCGTAAACAGGTCGTTTTCACGACAGTCGAGCCGTTTTACTGGGAAAACGTAGATTCCCTGCAGGCGCGAGCTGGCCTGCGAATGGTCGTCAATGATGACGCCGGTCGCCTGAGTGCCCGCGTTGTCCGCAGGTATCTGGCGAGCAAGCTCGCTCTTGCAGTTACATCAGCGCGCAGGCGTGCCTGAGCTCGATCAGGGTCACGCCGGCCTGGGCAAAACCACGGCACAGGTCGCGCTCCAGTGCATCGAGGCTCTGCGGCTCGTAAACGGTGCAACCGAAAGCTCGGGCCAGCAGTGCAAAATCGGGGTTGCGGGGCAACACGCCGACCGGCTCGATATCGAGGCTGAGCATGTCGTCGCGGATCTGCCCCAGTGCGTCGTTGTTCCACAGCAGCACCACCAGCGGGCTGTCCAGCTCTTCGACGGCGGTGGCCAGTTCCTGCACGGTGTAAAGGAAGCCGCCGTCCCCCACCAGCACCAGGCCGGGTCGCTGCGGTGCGCCGAACTTGGCGCCGATACCGGCGGGCAGGCCATAACCGAGGGTGCCGTAGCCGGTGGGGTGCAACCAGCTGCGGATGCCCCGGCTGGCAAACGCATAGTTGCCGGTGTAGGCCAGTTGGGTCATATCGCTGCTGATGAACGTATCGGCGGGCACCGCGGCGGCGATGCGGTCGAGAATGCGCTGGTGCAACGCTTGCAGTTCACCGTGGCCGGCTCGCACGGCGTCTTTCAGACGGGCTACCGCGTCGGCCGCTGCGCGGGATTCGCGCGCGGTGTCGGGCAGTCGCGTCAGCAAGGCCCCCAGGGTCTGTTGCGCGTCGCCCTGCAAGGCGACGGCACAGGGGTAGAAATCGTTGAACTTGCGCGGATCGATGTCGATACGGATCACCTCCCCGCTCAACGGCAGTCGCTCGCGCCAGTAATCGGTGTCGGCCATTTCCGTGCCGACCGCCAGCACCACGTCGGCTTGCGCGATCAGCTCCCAACCCGGTTGAACACACAGACTCGCGCCGGCCTGCAATGGCGCGCCCGACGCCAGGCCTTTGCCGGCGACGCTGGTAAACAGCGGTGCGCCCAGGCGTTCGCTCAGGACCTGCAATTCGGCACCCGCCGCCAATGCCCCGCCGCCGGCGATGATCATCGGCCGCTGGCTGCCCTGCAGGCGTCGCGCCGCCTCATCCAGCACTTGGGCAGCGGGCAGGCCGCGCCCGGGACGACGCACCACCTCGCCGCTCCAGTCACGGCTGATCGCCCCGGACAACACGTCCAGCGGCACGGAAATATGCACCGGCCGTGGCCGTTCACTGTCGAACACGGCAAAGGCACGGGCGATCAGCTCGGGCAGATCGTCGGTGCTCAAGGCCACCGCCGAAAACGCGGTGATGGGTGCCGTGATTGCCCGTTGATCCTGGGTTTCGTGCAGGCACCCCCAGCCTTTGCCAAGGCTGGCGGTGTGGTTGACGCTGGAGATCACCAGCATCGGGATCGAGTCGGCGTAGGCTTGACCGATGGCCGTCGCCGCGTTGGTGACGCCAGGGCCGGTGATGACGAAGCACACCCCCGGTTTGCCGCTGATCCGCGCGTAGCCGTCGGCCATGAACCCGGCACCCTGCTCATGACGGGTCAGCACATGGCGGATGCCGCTGCCGGGCAAGCCGCGATACAGCTCAAGGGTGTGCACACCGGGAATGCCGAACACGGTATCGACCCCGTAGTTGGCCAGCAGACGCACCAGGGCCTGGCCGCCAGTGAGGGTCGTGGATGAAGCTTGCCGGGTCGATTGTGAACTCATGCCAGCCCTCGTCTTATTGTTCTGTTGAGGTGGAAGATGCGTCGATATTAAACACTCGTTCAACAGTGAGGCAATCTTTTCCTGTGTCGCGAAAAAACCTCACGAATGGCAATCAATTCATTGATTTAAAAGAGTTTTAGAACAAAAAGCGGCACTGCCGGGCGCCGCCTGTTACATCTTCGAACATTCAGGCGGCCAAGGACGCGGCGGCAGTGAACAGGTACCCCGCCCCATGGATGGTGATGATCAACTCGGGTTCGGCCGGGTTGTCATGCAGCTTGCGCCGCAGGCGTCCGACCAGCACATCGATGGAACGATCGTTGGGCAGCCATTCGCGGTTGCGCAACTGCTCCATCAACTGGTCGCGGCTCAAGGTCAGCCCACTGTTGTGCATGAACAGATTGAGCAACTGGAACTCGCCGTGGCTGAGCAGGGTTTCGCGACCGTCACCGGCCTGCAGGCGCCGACGATCGGTGTCGAGGGTCCAGCCGGCAAAACGCTTGAGGTGTGAGTCGGGCTGGATGAGCGGCCGTGTCGGCTGCACACGACGCAGCAGGTTGCGGGCGCGGGCCACCAGTTCGCGAGGGAGCACGGGATGGATCAGGTAATCGTCGGCGCCACCTTCCAGCGCCGCGAGGCGTTCGCCGTCACCGCCCACCAGGATGATCCCGACCTCGGAACGCTCACGCCACTGGCGCGTCAGGGCCAGGGCGTCCGGCCACTGCGCGTCGAGCAGCACCAGCCCGACCGTGGCCCCATCGAGGCACGCTTCGGCCTGATCGACCGAACCCGCCACGTGGACCTCGAACCCGTGCGGGTCGAGGCTCATCCGCAACGGTTGGTGGACCTGCGGATCGTCACTCGCAATCAGCACACACCCCGTCATGACCTGGCTCCTGTTCGTATTTTTTTGGAATTTTGCGAAGCAGTGTCTGCACTCTAGCGCTTGCTGAACACTCGATCAACAAGAAACGATCACGCCTGGACGAAGCGTCGATAACCGCCCATTTGCAGGCCATCGACCCATGCCTCGCAAATCTGCACACCCTGGGCCGGGGTGAACGTACTGGGGTTGAGCCCGCATTCCAGCCACAAGCCGTCGAGCAAGGCGCTCAGGCCGATGGCCGCCAGGCCGCTGTCGAAGGCGTCCCAGCCCTCCTCCTGTGCCAACAGGCGTAAAGCGTCTCCCATGATCGTGCGGTACTCGCCATAGGAATGATCGTGGGCGCGGTTGATCGCATCGGCGGTTTTCACCGCACCCCAGAACGCCAGCCAGGCTTCGAGCAGTTCCGGGTCGAGCATGCGCGGGGAGAACGACGCCTCGAAGAACGCCGACAGATGCTGGCGTGCACCGTCGCCCGCATTCGCCACCGACTCGCGCAACAGGCTCATCACCTGCCCGGTGATGTGCAGGTAGGCGTCGGCCACCAGTTCATCCTTGCCAGCGTAGTGATGGCTGATCAACCCCACCGACACCCCGGCCTCGGCGCAGATCTTGCGGATCGAGGTGCCGACAAAACCGTACTTTTTCAGACACGTCAGCGTCGCGGCCACCAGATTGGCCTTGCGCAATTCGGGGTCCATGCGCAGGAAACGCGCTTCCTCAGCCATAGTGTTCCAGCCCTTCAGAAATTCGATGCCTGACGGTACAGCATTGCGTCAGCGCAGGGGATACAACGCCTCGTCGAACTGCGCCAGGCGCGGGAAAACCAGCGGCGAATCCTGTTCCAGATGTGTCAGGCGCCGATGGTAATCGACCAGAAACTGCTCGCGCGCTGCGGCGCTGATGTAGGGCACGTGCCAGGCCACAAACGGCGGCAGGACGTCCAGGCCGACGTACGCCAGCGTGCCGCGCAGCAGCGGACGCAGCATGTCTTCCAGTGGCCCGTGGATCGCGCCGTCGCCGAACATGTGCTCGCGCCCGCCGAGGGTCACGGTGACCAGTGCCTTCTTGCCCGCCAGGCCGCCCTGATCGTAGAAGCGCTTGCCGCCGTAACAGACGCCGGACACCAGCACCCGGTCGATCCAGCCCTTGAGGATGGCCGGCACGGAGAACCAGTAGATCGGAAAATTCAGAATCAGCAGGTCGGCCCACAGCAGCTTGTCCAGTTCCTGCTGGATGTCCGGGGCCAGGCTCTGGCGCTTGACGCTCAGCCGCTGTTCAAGGGCGTACACCAGATAGTCGGGGTTGTCCCGCTCGGAAAAGTCTTCGGCGCTAGCCACCGGGTTCCAGTTCATCGCGTACAGATCGGAGACCTGCACAGTGTGACCCTGAGCCTCCAGGGTCTGTACCGCCTGATCGCGCAACGCGCTGGTGAAGGACTGCGGTTCGGGGTGGGCGTGGAGCATCAGTACATTCATGGGGGCCGCCTTTTGGCAATCGATTTCAGGGTCGTACATCAGGCCAGGCGGATCAGCGCATCCACCGCCACCGCGCCTTCGGCATTGACCAGCAAAGGGTTCACATCCAGCTCCAGCAAGCGCTCGGCATTCTCGACGGCGTAATCCGCCACCGCCCGGATCGCCCGCACCAGCGCCGGCATATCCACCGCCGGGCCGCCACGAAAACCGCTGAACATCGGCGCGCAACGCAACCCCAGGAGCGCGTCGTGAATGGCCTGATCGGTGGTGGGCAACAACAGGCTGCGACTGTCCTTGAGCAGCTCGACCAGAATCCCGCCGGCGCCGATTACCAGCGCCAGGCCGAAGCCGGTTTCGCGCTTGATGCCGACGATCAGTTCCGCCAGCGGCGGTGGCGCCATGCGCTCGAGCAGGACCTGATCGAAGACCAGGGTCGGTGCCCGCTGCGCCAAGTCGTTGCGCATGCGCTCGAGCGCGCAACTCAACGCGTGCTCGTCCTTGAGGTTGAGGGCGACGCCACCGGCTTCGGTCTTGTGCGGCAGGTCGGCGCTGACCACCTTGAGCACCAGCGGATAACCGAGGCTGCGCGCCTGCTCCAGGGCCTGTTCGGGGCGGCACAGGCGCGCATCGGGCAACGGCAGGCCGAACGGGCGCAAGGCTTGTTTCGATTGCCACTCATCCAGGCATTCTCCCTCCCCGGGCGACGCTGGCGGACAGATCAGCGCCAGCGCCGATTCGCCACCCTCGAGCACGGCATCGCGGCGCGCGCGGTAATGGGCGATGCGTGCCCAGGCGGCCAGCCCGTCCTCGACCCCTTGCAGCGCTGCAATGCCACGGGCATGCAAGCGCTCGCGGGCACTGGCCGGCAGCAGTTCGGGGAACGCCGAGGTGACAAAACCGGTCTTGCCGTGCCTTTGCAGCCCTTCGCAAAACAGCTCCAGCAGCAGGTCGCATTCCTTGCGTTCGCCGGTGAATTCGGCGGGATAGTCGAGCACCAGCAACGCCGCATCAGCCGGGGTACGCAGGACCGTATCGAGCATGTTTCCCAGGGCCTCGCGGTCCCCCCAGATCGCCGTCGTGAAGTCCAGCGGGTTGACCAGGTTGGCGTAGCCGGGCAATACCTGCGCCAACTCATCACGCTGATGGGCCGCGAGTTTGGGCAAGGCCAGGTGATTGCGTTCGGCGTAGTCGGCGATCAGTCCCGCATCGCCACCGGAGCAGGCCAGCGCGATCAGGCTCGGACCCTCCGGCAATCGGCCGCAGGCTGCGGCCTTGAGGGTTTCGACAAAACTCACCGGGCCGCTGACGCGGATCACCCCGAGGCGCTCGAACAGGCTGTCGTACAGCGCGTCGGAACCGGCCAGCGAGCTGGTGTGGCTGAGCGCCAACTCGGCGCCGATTTGCGATACGCCGGTTTTCAGGGCAATCACCGGGATGCCTTTTTCCAGTGCCTTGTGCGCGACGCGGGCAAAGCCGGGCACGTTCTTCAGCCCTTCCAGATGCACGCCGATGGCGGTGACCCGGGGCTCGTCGAGCAAGGCATCCATCAGCTCGGCCACCCCCAGTTGCGCCTGATTGCCCACCGACGCCATGTAGGCCAGCGGCAGCGAACGGTCGCTCATCGACAGGTTGTAGGCGAAGTTGCCGCTCTGGGTCAGGATCGCGACGCCCTTCTCAACCGTCTTGCCACCATGGGCCACCGGCCACAGGGCGACGTTGTGCAGGTAGTCGAGCAGGCCGTAGCAGTTGGGACCCAGCAGCGCCATGTCGCCAGCGGCCTGCAACAGCTGCTGTTGCAGCGCCGCCCCTGACTCGCCGATTTCGGCGAACCCGGAGGCATAACAGATCGCCCCGCCCGCGCCCCTGGCGGCCAGTTCAGCGACGCAGCTCAGCGTATGCTCGCGGTGGGTGGCGATGAACACCCCGTCCGGTGCGCACGGCAGTTCGGCAATCGACGCCACGCAAGGAATGCCTTCCAGGCTGCTGTGCTGCGGGTTGACCAGCCACATCGGGCCGGCAAAACCGCCCTCGGCGCAGCGCTTGAGCGCCCGCGCCATGCTGCGCCCGCCCACGAACGCCAGGTGACGCGGCGCGAGCAGGCGCTTGAGGTTGTCAGTGATCGACATGGGATTCTCCTTGTCCAATCAGCGCAGCAGCGGCCGCAGCAGCTCGCGGGAAATGATGTGACGCTGGATCTCCGAGGTTCCCTCCCAGATCCGCTCGATTCGCGCATTGCGCCAGATGCGCTCCACCGGACTCTCGTCCATCAGGCCCATGCCGCCGAAAATCTGCACCGCCTCATCCGCCGCGCGGCCCAGCACTTCGCTGGCGAACAGCTTGGCCATGCCGGCCTCGCCATCGGTCATGGTGCCCTGATCCATTTTCCAGGCCGCGTTCAGGGCCAGCAGTTCGGCGGCGCGGATTTCGGTGGCCATGTCCGCCAGCTTGAAAGAAACCCCCTGGTAAGTGCCGATGGCGTGGCCGAACTGTTTGCGATCGGCGGCCCATTGCAGCGCCACGTCCAGCGCCCGTTGCGCCTGACCGACGCAGTTGGCCGCGACCATCACCCGCCCGGCCGTCAGCCAGGCGTTGGCCACGTCCCAGCCCTTGCCGACTTCGCCCAACACCTTGGAGGCCGGCACCCGGCAATCGTCAAAGAAGATCTCGCTGGTGTGGTAGCCGCGGTTGCTCACGCATTTGGGGCCACGGCGAATGGTCATGCCGGGGGTGTCACGGTCGACCAGGAAAGAGGTCACGGCATTGCGCGGGCGGCCGTTGTGCTCGTAGGTGTCGGTGACCGCGAACACGATGGCAAAATCGGCATGCCCGGCGTGGCTGATGAAGTGCTTGCTGCCGTTCAGGACAAAATCATCGCCGTCACGCACGGCGCGGGTCTTTATCGCATTGGCGTCAGAACCGGCACCGGGCTCGGTGAGGGCGAAGCAGTCGATCTTTTCCCCACGCACGCAGGGCAACAAGTAATCCTCGATCTGCGCGCCCTTGCAGGCCATGAGGATTTTCGACGGGCGCGCGACGAACACATGCAGTGCCCACGACACCTTGGACAACTCACGTTCGATCAACGCCTGGGACAGGTAATCCAGCCCTCCGCCGCCGACCTCTTCCGGCATGTTGAACGCGTAGAAACCGGCAGCAATCGCCTTGGCGCGTATCTGCGCGGCCAGCTCCGGCGGAACGGCATCGGCGCGGTCGACCGCATCCTCGTGGGGCAGCAGTTCTTTTTCGACGAAGCTGCGCACAGACTCGACCAGCATGTCCTGCTCTTGGGTCAGTTGAAAGTTCATGGTGGCGTACCTACGGTTCGATTACTGGCCGATGAAATGAGGCGTGCGTTTTTCCACGGCAGCCTTGAGGGCTTCCGCGCCGTCCTGGCTGCGTCCGCAAAGCAGGCCGGCGGCCTGTTCGGCCTGCAGTTGTTCGGCGAGGCTGCGTCCGGCACCGTCGCGAATCAGCACCTTGGTCTGGGCGAAGGCGAAGGTCGGGCCGCTGGCCAGTCGCGTCGCCAGCGCCGTGGTGTGGGCGAGCAGTGCTTCGTCGGCACAGACCTCGCCGACCAGCCCGGCGGCCAGTGCACGCTCGGCGCTCCACAGCTCATCGAGGAACAGCAGGCGCTTGCTGTGCTCATCGCCGATCAGGCGTGGCAAATGCCAACTGGCGCCGGCATCCGGCGAATACGCCATGCCGGTGTAGCCCGCCTTGAACCGCGCCGATGCGGCAGCGACCCGCAGGTCGCAGCACAGGCTCAAATCCATCCCGGCACCGACCGCGATACCGTTGATGGCCGCGATGGTCGGTTTGCTGAAGCCGTGGAGACGGTTCATCAACAGGTGCGCGGTTTCGGTCCAGCCGTAGGTTTCGAGGATCCCGCGCCGCTCAGCATCCGCCCACTCGGCCACGTCCGCACCGGCACAGAAACCCTTGCCGTTGCCGGTCAGCACCAACACCCTGACCGCCGGATCGGCGTCATGGGCGTCGAGTGCAGCGATCAAGGCCTTGAGGGTGGGAATGTCCAGCGCGTTGCGCTGTTCGGTGCGGTTGAGGGTGATCCAGGCGATGCCGCTTTCAACCCGGCTGAGCAGTGACGGTTGCAATGTCATGGAAGGTCCTCGTCGTTCTTGTAGTTGGACTGGAGGTACGAGCTGCAGCCGATACTAAACAACTGTTCAGTAACAGGGCAATACCGTGGGATGAGCTGTTACATCTTCGAACAACTCAGGGACCCTCTTCCCTTGTCGAGCCAGGCGATTGCCCTTGTGGGAGCGAGCCTGCTCGCGATGCGGATAGTCAATCGACATCCATCTCGATGGCCGAGCACCATCGCAAGCGGGCTCGCTCCCACGGAGTTCTGCGAGAGCCTGCAAATCCATCAGGCATAAAAAAGCCCCGACTCTCGCAAGCCGGGGCTGTTTGATGGAAGTGGTCGCGGTTCAGCAGCACCGTGTCGTGCAACTGCGCTTGCCGTAGCGCGCTTCCTGGCGCTCGCGAAAGAACGCCGAAGGGCTCATCACCGGTTCGCCCGGCTGATTGCGCGCCATCTGCGCGACGTAGTTGTCGTAGTCCGGAACGCCCACCATCAGGCGCGCGCTCTGACTGAGGAACCGGGCGGCATGCTGCAATTTGCGGAACATGGCAGAACTCTCTTTGTGGGCAATGGACGCCGCCATGAAAGCGCATCCATGTATCTGCAATGTGTCCACCGAGAAATTTATTCACACCAGCAAGTCGTACGATCTCTTTGAACGCAAAGCGCCACCAAACCTTGTCCGGCCAAATCATTTGCGGTACAAACCCACAAGTCGTACGACAACATAATAATAATCCTGCCGTTGCCAGAGACCCTGCCATGACCCGCCAGACCGCTCCAACGCCCTTCCCCCGTCACCTCGCCGTATTGATTCTGTTGTGCATGGGCTGCGCCTTTGCCGGCAACCACGTGGCTGCCCGGGTGGCGTTCGACGACGGCGCCGGGGTATTGCTGGCGATTCTGATGCGCTCGGGTGGAACGCTGTTGGTGCTGGCCGCGCTGGTGCTGTGGCAGCGTCAGAGTCTGCGCTTGCCGGCGGGCGCCTGGCGCTGGCAGTTGTTGCTGGGTCTGCTGATCGCGACCCAGAGCCTGTGCCTGTACTCGGCCGTGGCCCGGGTGCCGGTAGCCCTGGCGCTGCTGGTGGCGAACGTGTTTCCGATCCTGCTGGCGTTGCTCACCTGGGCATTGGGCGGGCCGCGGCCAACGGCGCGCACCGCCGCGTTGATGGGCCTGATTCTGCTCGGCCTGGTGTTTGTGCTGGACGTGCCGGGACGGCTCTCGGCCAATAGCAATGTCGGCCCCGAATGGGTGCTCGGGGTCGCGCTGGCGTTCTGCGCCGCCAGTGTGTTCGCCTGTGCGTTGTGGATCACCGATCACAAGCTGTCGCCGGTGCGCGGCTCGGTGCGCAGCCTGCTGACCATTTTCATCGTCTTCAGCAGCGTCAACCTCGCCGGCCTGACCGGTGCCCTGCCCGGCGGCCTGAACCTGCCGGCCAGCGCCACTGGCTGGTGGGCGCTGGCGACGCTGGTGGTGCTCTACGGCACCGGCTTCATCGTCCTGTTCATCTCCGTGCCACGTCTGGACATGCCGCGCAACGCGCCGGTGATGAACATCGAGCCCCTGGCCACCCTGTTGATGGGCTGGATCGTGCTGGACCAGATGCTCAGCGCCGGCCAGGTGATCGGCGGCGCCATCGTCGTCACCGGCATCGTCCTGCTGACCTGGCGCAAGGCGCAGCGCACGCCCCCCGCCAGCGCCTCCCCGGTTACAGCACCAGGCGCCGGTAATCCGCCAGCACACTGCTCAGATAGGCGTTGAAACGCCCTGCCGCCGCGCCATCGATGACCCGATGGTCCCAGCTCAGGCTCAACGGCAGCAGATGGCGCGTGACCACTTCGCCCTCCTCCAGCGCCAACCGTTCGCGGATTTTGCCCACCCCGAGGATGGCGACTTCCGGGGCATTGATGATCGGCGTGAAATACGTCCCGCCAATGCCGCCCAGGGACGAAATGGAAAAACAGCCGCCACTCATGTCGGCGACGCTCAACTTGCCCGCCCGGGCCTTCTGCGCCAGTGCCGACATTTCCCCGGCAATGGCCAGCACACCTTTGCGGTCGACGTCCCTGATCACCGGCACGACCAGCCCTTGTGGCGTATCGGCGGCAAAGCCGATGTGGCAGTAATCCTTCAACACCAGGTCGTCGCCCTCGAGGCTGGCATTGAACTCCGGGAATTTTCTCAACGCCGCCGCGCACGCTTTCATCAGCAGCGCGAGCAGGGTCAGCTTGACCCCGCTGCCGGCATTGTCCCGGTTGACCTGCTGGCGAAACTGTTCGAGTTGGGTGATATCCGCATCGTCGTGATTGGTCACGTGGGGAATCATCACCCAGTTGCGGTGCAGGTTGGCACCGCTGAGTTTCCGGATCCGCGACAGCGGCTGGGTCTGCACCGGACCGTATTGGGCAAAGTCCACCACCGGCCAGGGCAGCAGGCCGCCCATCGGCGGGACGCGGTCGCCTGCCCCCGGAGCGCTCAGCGCCCCTTTGACGTGCGCCAGGACGTCCGGCCGGGTGATGCGCCGACGCAGGCCGGTGCCCTGGATGGCGGCGAGTGACACACCCAGCTCACGGGCGAACTTGCGTATCGAAGGCGATGCCAGCGGCAAGTCCGTGGGCGGTGCTTTCACCTCGATGCGCGGCGGTGCCGGCGCAACGTCCGGCGATTTTACCGGGCTGACCGCTGGCTCGCTCAGCGAAGCCGTGATCGGCGCTGGCGCGGCGCATTCGATCAAGGCAATCGGCGAACCCTGACTGACCTTGTCATCCAGGCTGACCGCCAGCGATTGCAGAACGCCCGCCTGCGGCGAGGGGATTTCCATGGACGCCTTGTCGGTCTCGACAATGATCAGCGCCTGTCCTTCGAGCACCGCATCGCCGGCCCTGACGAGGATTTCTATCACGCCGACATCCCGGGCATCGCCAATGTCGGGCACCCGCACTTCATACACATTGTTCATGAGCATTTCCTGAAAATTCGACTCGACCTGAAGCCTGGCTTCAGGCCTCCCAAGGCGCGAGCGCCTCGACATCGATGGCGTACCGCACAATCGCCTCGGTACAGACAGCCGCCTCCAGGCGCCCTGCCTGCACCAGCGATGTCAGCGCGCTCAAGACGATCTGATGGCGGTCCACTTCGAAGAAACGGCGCAGTTGGCTGCGGGTATCGCTGCGGCCGAAACCGTCGGTCCCGAGCACGCTGTATGGCGCCTCCAGGTCGCTGGCGATCAGCTGCGGCAAGGCACGCACGTAGTCGGTGCAGGCGATGACCGGTGCAGTGGCCGTCAGCGACGCCCGGACATGGCTGAGCCGTGCCGGTTGACCGGGATGCAGACGGTTCCAGCGTTCGACTTCACGGGCGTCACGGGCCAGTTCGGTGAAACTGGTGACGCTCCAGACCTCGCTGTCGATGTTCCAGTCGCTGGCCAGCAATTCGGCCGCGGCAATCACTTCCAGCAGGATCGCGCCGCTGCCCAGCAACTGCACGGTGCCCCGCGCATCCTCGACTTCATGCCGGGCGAACAGGTACATGCCCTTGATGATCGCCGCTTCGACGCCTTCGGGCAGGTTGGCTTGCGGGTAGTTCTCGTTCATCAGCGTGACGTAGTAGAACTCGTCGACCTGGCGCTCCAGCATCTGGCGCATGCCGTGGTCCAGGATCACCGCGAATTCTGCGGCGAACGCCGGATCGTAGGCCCGGCAATTGGGCACCATCGACGCCATCAGGTGGCTGTTGCCGTCCTGATGCTGCAAGCCCTCGCCCCCCAGCGTGGTGCGGCCCGCCGTGGCCCCGAGCAGGAACCCGCGCGCCCGCTGATCGGCCGCCGCCCAGATCAGGTCGCCAATGCGCTGGAAGCCGAACATCGAGTAGTAGATGTAGAACGGCAGCATCGGCAGGCCGTGCACGGAATAGCTGGTTGCGGCCGCCACCCAGGAGCTGATTGCCCCGGCCTCACTGATGCCCTCTTCGAGAATCTGCCCGTCCAGCGCTTCGCGGTAACTGAGGATCGAGCCGATGTCTTCCGGCTCATAACGCTGCCCCACGCTGGAATAAATGCCGATCTGCTTGAACAGGCTGGCCATGCCGAACGTGCGCGCCTCGTCGGCGACAATCGGCACGATGCGCGGGCCCAGTTGCTTGTCCCGCAGCAAGCCGCTGAGCAGGCGGACGAAGGCCATGGTGGTGGACATTTCCTTGCCCTCGGCGGCGATGGCAAACCCGGCATAGCTGTCGATGTCCGGCACGGCCAGCGGCGCCGAACGAGTCGGCCGCGAAGGCAGGTAGCCGCCCAAGGCCTGGCGACGCTCGTGCAGGTAACGCATTTCGGCACTGTCGGCAGCCGGCTTGAAGAAGCTCAGCGAGGTCGCCTGTTCATCGCTCAGCGGCAGGTTGAAACGGTTGCGGAAGGCGATCAACGCATCCTTGCCGAGCTTCTTCTGCTGGTGCACGGTCATCTTGCCCTGCCCGGCATCGCCCATGCCGAAACCCTTCTTGGTCTGCGCCAGGATCACCGTCGGCTTACTGCCCTCGCGCATCGCGCTGTGGTAAGCGGCAAAGATTTTCACCACGTCGTGGCCACCGCGTTTGAGGCGGTCGATCTGTTCATCGGTCAGCCCCTGGGCCAACTGCGCCAGGGCTTCGTTCTGGCCGAAAAAATGATCGCGGTTGAAACGCCCGTCCTTGGCGGCAAAGGTCTGGAACTGGCCATCGACCGTGGCAGACAAGGCCTTGACCAGTGCCCCGTCGTGGTCCCGGGCAAACAAGCCGTCCCAGTCGGAGCCCCAGACCAGCTTGATCACATTCCAGCCCGCCCCGCCGAACAGCGCCTCCAGTTCGTCGATGATGCGCCCGTTGCCGCGCACCGGACCGTCCAGGCGCTGCAGGTTGCAATTGACCACCCACACCAGGTTGTCCAGGCCTTCGCGCGCCGCCAGCGTCAGGGCCGACATGCTTTCCGGCTCATCCATTTCGCCGTCGCCAAACACCCCCCACACGGTGCGCCCGGCGGTGTCTTGCAGGCCACGGTGTTGCAGATAACGCATGAAACGCGCCTGGTAGATCGAGCTGATCGGACCGATGCCCATCGAACCGGTCGGGAACTGCCAGAAGTCCGGCATCAACCAGGGGTGAGGGTAACTCGACAGCCCGCGAGCACCCTGGGCGCCGGCGCCGATCTCCTGGCGGTAATGCTGCAGGTCCTGCTCTTCAAGCCGCCCCTCCAGAAACGCCCGCGCATAGACACCGGGCGCCGAATGCGGCTGATAGAACACCAGGTCACCGCCGCTGCTCACGGTGCGCGCCTTGAAGAAATGGTTGAAGCCCACTTCGAACAGGTCGGCGGCGCTGGCGTAACTGGCGATGTGGCCGCCCAGTTCGCCATAGGCCTGGTTGGCCCTGGCGACCATGACCAGCGCGTTCCAGCGCATGATCGAGGCCAGGCGTTCTTCCATGGCCAGGTCACCGGGAAACACCGGCTGCTGTTCCACGCCGATGGTGTTGATATAAGGCGTGCCGTGGCGCGGCCGCCAGCCGATGTCGGCGGTGCTCGCCAGCGTCACCAGCATGTCCATGATCTGCCGGGCCTGCCCGGCACCGCCGTGGGCGATGACCGACTGCAAGGCCTCTCGCCATTCAGTGAGTTCTTCAGCGTCTTGCGGGGTCTGCCCGGGGAATTGGGCCTGCAGATCGGACGGGTTCATGGGCATCTCCTGCAAAAGGCTGTGTCAGGATCGAGGCGTGGCACCGAGGTGGACCGGGCCAGGCTTTTAACGTGTTCCACCGCTGCGATGACCGAGCGTTCGCTCGGGGCGTGCTCGGTGATCGGATAAATACTGATTCTGCGCCTGGGTAGTTCGCGTAAAAAGCGCTTGTCCAGTTCGCCGGCCACCACCAGGCAGTAATCGCAGGTGGGCAGGCGTGCTTCGAACAAATCGTCGTTCGTGGGCATCGCATCGACCTGCATCAGGGCGACGTTTTCAAAACAACTGAAGCTGTGGTGAATCAACGCCAGGTGTTCGCTTTCCAGTCCGGCCGTTAACACCACGACGCGCGTTCCGCTGGAGGGCTCACGCATCCATTTCCTGTCTGGATGACGATAGTCGGCAGTTTGGCTCATAGGCTTTGCCTTTCTTGTAATGAAGTTGGATTCAGCACGCTGGGCTAAAGGGCGCAGCGCTCCTGCAGCAGGCTTTTCGCCAGACGACGGGTGGCCGATAGAACGTTCTCCACCTGTTGGTCCATCCCTTCGCTGGAGGTGGCCACGGCACCCAGTTCGACCACCCGCAACGGGTGCCCGCACACCGAGCCGAGCCAGGTCAGCCCAAGCTCCGCGCCGGTTTCGACATCCAGCAGAAAGCTGCCTTTGGCCACGCCGCGCAGCAGATGACCGGCATCGCTCGCGTCGGTGGGCGTCGAGGGTTCGGGACTGGAACCGACCTGCAACCAGTCGAGCATCAGTTGCCGCGAATGCTGGACGGCCAGATAGGCCACCTGGTCCCAATCGTCGATGGCCGCGTGCAACTGGTCGATCATGTAGTGGGGCAGCGCGGCACTGGTCACGATGACCACCCCGACGTCCGCCGAAGGTGCTTTGATCCAGACAGCGGAAGGCGATATCTCATGCATGGCGGTACTCCCGAGGTTTCCAACGATATCCAGCCAACACCCGACCACGGCGCAGGCTCGCTCCTGCAAAAAACACCGCGTGGAGCGAGCCTGCTCGCGATGGACGCGAACAATGACGCGGGCGGCCTGAATGCCCGCGGTGTCCAGGCGTTTTTCGCGAGCCACTTCGCTCCCGCAGGATCGGGTCAGCCGTTACGGAACAGGAAACTGTAGGCATTCAGCGCGGGCACCCCGCCGAGGTGGGCGTACAGCACTTTCGAACCTTCGGGGAACTCGCCACGACGGACCCTTTCGATCATCCCGTGCATGGACTTGCCCTCGTACACCGGGTCGGTCAACACGCCCTCCAGGCGCCCGCACAGGCGAATGGCTTCCAGTGTGCCGTCGTTGGGCAAACCGTACTCGGGATAGGCAAAGCGGGTGTCGAGCACCACATCGTCTTCGGTGATTTCGCGCCCCAACTCCACCAGTTCAGCGGTGTGCCGGGCGATGCGCAGGATCTGCGCCTTGGTCTGGGCCGGCTTGGCCGAGGCGTCGATGCCGATGACATTCTTCGAGCGACCGTCGGCCGCAAACCCCACCACCATGCCCGCCTGGGTACTGCCGGTGACCGAGCACACCACGATGTAGTCGAACTTGAAGCCCAGCGCCTCCTCCTGCTGGCGCACTTCCTCGGCGAACCCGACGAACCCCAGGCCGCCATAAGGGTGTTCGGAACAGCCGGCCGGAATCGGAAACGGTTTGCCGCCCCGCTCCTTGACGTCGCTCATGGCCTTCTCCCAGCTGGGGCGAATGCCGATGTCAAAACCGGCCGCATCCAGCCGCACATCGGCACCCATGATCCGCGACATCTCGATATTGCCGACCCGGTCGTACACGGCGTCGGAGTAGTTGACCCAGTTTTCCTGGACCAGCACGCACTTCATGCCCAGGTGGGCCGCGACGGCCGCCACCTGGCGGGTCTGGTTGGACTGGATGCCGCCAATCGACACCAGGGTGTCGCAGCCCTGCTCGATGGCTTCGGGAATCAGGTATTCAAGCTTGCGTGTCTTGTTGCCACCGAAGGCCAGGCCGCTGTTGCAGTCTTCGCGCTTGGCGTACAGCTCGACCTTGCCGCCCAGGTGTTCGCTGAGGCGCTTCAAGGGGGTGATGGGCGAAGGGCCGAAGGTCAACGGATAGCGCTTGAAACGATTCAGGTTCATGACTCTGCTCCTTGGTGATTGGATATCCAAGCGCCAGGCCTAAAGGCCACAAGACTGCACAGGCAGGCTGTTTCCGGGCGGCTTCGATGAGTTCAATAGTAAGAACAAACCCGAAAATATGTGTTGCAAGTTTCAATCGATTCAAGAAACATAAATCGCGACTCACCAATCAAAACTTTCTTTTAGTGTGCAGATATCGCCATGAGCGCAACAAATAGTCGCAACAAAGGCGCGAGCCCAGCCACGGAGCCACCTGCGCTGGATCGCACTGATCGAGCCATTCTCAAGACCCTGCAGCGCGACGCGTCCATCTCCAATGTGGCCCTGGCCGAGAAGGTCAAATTGAGCGCGCCGGCCTGTCTGCGGCGCGTCGAACGCCTCAAGCAGGCAGGCCTGATCAAGGGCATCGTCGCGTTGCTCGACAGCGAAGCGCTGGAGGCAGGGATGGTGGTGTTGATCGGCGTGGTGCTGGATCGCTCGACCCCGGAATCCTTCGCCGCGTTCGAAGCGGCGGCGCAAAAGGTGTCCGGCTGCATGGAATGCCATGTGGTGACGGGGGAATTCGACTACTTCATGCTGTTGCGCACCAAGGACAGCAACAGCTTCAACCGGCTGCACGCCGAGCAGTTGCTGTACCTGCCCGGCGTGCGCCAGATCCGTTCGTTCATGGGCCTGCGCAACGTGTTGTCGACGACGCAGATCCCTCTTTGAGCCAACCGTTGAAGACGACGTCAGTGGGCCGACGTCGCCGCCACGCGCCAGAGCGTGTTGCCGACGTCGTCGGCCACCAGCAACGCTCCGCTGCGATCAAGCATCACGCCCACCGGCCGGCCCTGGGCCTCGCCATCGGCATTGAGGAAACCGGTCAGGAAGTCCACCGGCAGCGCCGAAGGTTTGCCGTCGCTGAATGGCACGAACACCACTTTGTAGCCAGCCTGCGGGTTGCGGTTCCATGAACCGTGTTCGCCAATGAACGCGCCATTGGCGAAAGCCTCCGGCATGCCGCGCGCATCGGAGAACGCCAGGCCCAACGGGGCGACGTGAGTGCCCAGGGCGTAATCCGGGGCAAGGGCCAGTGTCACCTTGTCCGGGCGCGGCGGTTGCACGCGGACATCGACATGATTGCCATAGTAGCTCCAGGGCCAGCCGTAGAACGCGCCGTCCTGCACCGACGTCAGGTAGTCCGGCACCAGGTCGCTGCCGATTTCGTCGCGCTCGTTGACCACCGTCCACAACTGGCTCGTACCGGGTTTCCAGGCCATGCCGTTGGGGTTGCGCAGGCCGCTGGCGTAAAGGCGCTTGCTGGCGCTCTGGACGTCGATCTCCCAGATCGCCGCTCGCCCTTCTTCTGCCTCCAGGCCGTTCTCACCGACATTGCTGTTGGAGCCGACAGTCACGTAGAGCTTGGTGCCCTCGGGATTGGCCAGCACGTTCTTGGTCCAGTGGTGGTTGATGCCTGCCGGCAGGTCGGTGACCTTGACCGGGGTCGCGCTGATTTCGGTCTGCCCTTCATGGTACGGCACCTTGACCAGTGCATCGGCGTTGGCAATGAACAGCTCTTCCCCCACCAGCGCCATGCCGAACGGTGACGTCAGCCCGCTCATGAACACCGTGCGCAGTTCCGCGTGACCATCACCGTCGGCGTCGCGTAGCAGGGTGATGCGGTTGGCGCTGGGCGCATCGGCACCGACCCGCCCCATCACAATCCCCATCGCCGTGCGGCGCGCCCAGGCCAGCGGTCCGCTGCCGCCATCGGTAGCGCCATCAGGCATCGGCGGGTGATTGCTTTCGGCAACCAGCACATCGCCATTGGGTAGCAGATAGACCCAGCGCGGGTGATCCAGATGCTCGGCAAGCGCCGTCACCTTGAACCCGGCCGGTGCCTTGGGCGCATCGCCGCCCGACCAGCCGACCGCCTTGGAAACCTTCAGTGTGGGGATCAGCGACGTGGTGGGATCGGGCAGTTGCGGGTTCGGGCCGACACTGGCCTGGGGCGGCAGCTTGGACGATTCGCCACAGGCGGCGAGCAGCGCGGTCGTGGTCATCAAGAGCGCCAGTCGGCGGGAGACAGTCATGGTTCAAACCTCGCGATGGCCATCCGGGGCCAATGAGTGGGCAGGCAAAATCCCGTCGAGTATCGCGACCTTGATCCGGCGCAAACACCGTCCCTGTCACAAATCAATTTTTCCTGAATCGCACGAATGCTCGCCCTCGATGGCGGGCAGTATCACAGAGCGGATGTCAGGCGGGATTGAGCAGTGCCTCGCGTAACAGTCGGGCCGCCGGCGAGTCCGGCACGCCCTTGCGCGACACCAGTTCATAGGGTTCGCTGCGCGAGGTGATGGGCAGCGGCAACGTGGTGGTGAAGCCATAGCCGGAGCAGAACTTCGCCACGTCGGTCGAAACCAGTGCGACGAGGGTCGGATTCTCCTGCAACAGCGACAGGGTGGCGAAGGCCGAGGTGGTTTCCAGCAGGTGCACCGGAAAACGCAGGTCTGCCTCATGGAACTCGCGCTCGAGCAGCAGGCGCATGGGCATGTTGGCGCGATAGACGACCCAGCGGTAATCCACCAGGTCCTTGAGCGATAACTGCCGGGCATAGGCGAAGGGATGTTGGGTACTGGCGATCACCGCCAGGGTTTCTTCCACGAACGTTGCGCTTTCGTACAGGTAGGGAGTGTTGCTGATGGTGGTCCGGCAGATCGCCAGGTCCAGGCGTCCGGCGTCGAGTTGGCTGAGCAGCGCGGCGCTGGTGTCTTCGACGATCTCGATGGACAGCTTGGGGTGGTCGCCGATCACCCGGCTGATGGCCGTGGTCAGCAACGGCACGGCGCCCATGATGGTGCCCACCGACACGCGCCCGCCCTCGCCGCTCATGATGCCGATGATCTCTTCGCGCAGGTGCGCCAGGTCGGTCTGAATCAAGCGCGCGTAACGGATGACCGAACGTCCGGCATCGTTCGGTTCAAGCCCGCGGTTAGTCCGGGTGAACAACGACGTACCGAAGGTGGTTTCAATTTCCTGCAGCGCCTTGCTGGCGCCAGGTTGGGTCAGCGCGACCTGTTTGGCCGCGCCGAGCAAGGAGCCGTGATCATCAAGAGCGATCAGCAAACGCAGTTGCTTGATGTGCAGGCGGGACATGATCGAGTTCAGTGAGGGCGTCATCAGGATTAACTAAAAGTTATAGAGGTATCGAAAGTTGTCAGTATCGAGGCTGGCCAGGACGGCCCTATAGTCCACCCCACAACCAGGCAATGCAACGAGTTTGACCAGAGAGCGAAAGCCCTCCCGCCCATGACCGGTTGCAACAATAACAATCCTGTATAACTTGTGGTGAATCATGTCACTCATTAATTACATCACCAAAATTCAGTTCGGCTATGACAGCCTGCAACACCTGGCGGCAGAAGCTGAACGTGCCGGCATCACTCGCCCCCTGATCGTCACCGACATCGGTGTACGCAACGCCGGCATCGTCGACAAAGTCATCGCCGCCCTGGGCGCCGACCGCGCCCCATCGATTTTCGACGCCACCCCACCCAACCCGAACGAACACGCCGTGCGTGAAGCCGTGGCGCACTACCACCTCGGCGAGTGCAACGGCATCATCGCCGTCGGCGGCGGTTCGTCCATCGACCTGGCCAAGGGCGTGGCCGTCTGCGCCACCCACGACGGCCCCCTGCAGAGCTTCGCCGTGATCGAAGGCGGCCTGGATCGCATCACTGCGGCCACCGCTCCGCTGATTGCGATCCCGACGACGGCGGGCACCGGCAGCGAGGTCGGGCGCGGCGCCATCCTGATTCTCGACGACGGGCGCAAGGTCGGCGTGATCTCTCCTCATGTTGTGCCCAGGGTGGCCATCTGCGATCCGGAACTGACCCTCGGCCTGCCAGCCATGCTGACCGCCGCCACCGGCATGGACGCGATTGCCCACTGCATCGAGACCTTCATGGCCCCGGCCTTCAACCCCGCTGCGGATGGCATCGCCCTCGACGGCCTGCGCCGGGCCTGGGAACACATCGAGCGCGCCACCGCCGAACCCGGCGACCGCGACGCGCGGATGAACATGATGAGCGCATCGATGCAGGGTGCACTGGCTTTCCAGAAAGGCCTGGGTTGCGTGCACAGCCTGTCCCACGCCCTGGGCGGGATCAATCCGAAGCTGCACCACGGCACCTTGAACGCGATTTTCTTGCCGGCGGTGGTCGACTTCAACGCCGAGGCCCCGACCGTTCGTGACGAACGCAAGCTCGAACGCCTGCGCCACGCCATGGGCCTTGCCGCCAACGCCGACATCGGCCTGGCCATCGAAGACCTGACCCGGCGCCTCGGCCTGCCGACCCGCCTGAGCCAGATCGGAGTAGACCCGAGTCTGTTCGCCGGCATCGTCGAAGGCGCCCTGCACGATCACAGCCACAAAACCAACCCACGCGAAGCGTCCGGCGCGGACTACCTGTCGATGCTTGAACAATCGCTGTAAGCCGCTGCTGCCCAACAACAATAAAACAGGAGGCATCCGTGTCGTCAGCCACGCTGGCGCCAGCGGAACCATCATGAAGCCCACCGTCCTTATCGAACGGCAAGATGCCATTGCCATCGTCACCCTCAGTCATCCAGGCAAGATGAATGCCCTGACCCTGTCCATGTGGCAGGACCTGGGCGACGTCATGACCGAACTGTCCGCCGACCTCAGCGTGCGCTGCGTGGTGTTGCGAGGTGCCGGCGAACAGTCCTTCGCCGCCGGCGCCGACGTCGGTGAATTCCCCACGGTCCGCGCCAACTCGGCGCAGGCCCGCCACTATGCCGAGGTGACATCGGCCGCCATGCGCGCGGTCGCCGACTGCCCGCACCCGGTGATCGCAATGATCCACGGCGTGTGTGTCGGTGGCGGCCTGGAAATCGCCGCGCTGTGCGACCTGCGCATCTGTGGCACGTCCAGCCGCTTCGGCGCGCCGGTCGGCAAGCTCGGGCTGGTCATGTCCTATGACGAAATGGCCGGCCTGGTGGCGCTCGCCGGACGCTCGACGACGCTGGAGATCCTGCTCGAAGGACGGATTCTCGATGCCCAGGACGCCTACGTGAAAAACCTTGTGACCCGCGTGGTCGCCGATGCCGAGGTGCAGGCCGAGACCCTCGCCACCGCCCGACGCATCAGCCAGGGCGCCCCGCTGGTCGCCCGCTGGCATCGCCAGGCAGCGCGACAACTGGAAGCCAACGTGGCGCCCACCGCCGAGCAGATCGACGACAGCTACGCCTGCTATGACACCAACGATTTCCAGACCGGCCTGAACGCGTTCATCGCCAAGACCAAACCACAATTCGAGGGCAATTGACATGGGACCGCTGACAGGAATGCGCGTGGTAGAACTGGCTCACATCATGTCCGGGCCGGTGTGCGGCATGATGCTCGCAGACATGGGCGCGGACGTG
The DNA here is from genome assembly GCF_949767465.1 of Pseudomonas sp. IT-P12. Classification (NCBI taxonomy): domain Bacteria; kingdom Pseudomonadati; phylum Pseudomonadota; class Gammaproteobacteria; order Pseudomonadales; family Pseudomonadaceae; genus Pseudomonas; species Pseudomonas sp. IT-P12. Next base: position 139,472 of record NZ_CATKPY010000022.1, read on the forward strand.
GTGAAGGTCGAGAAAGTTCCGGACGGCGACGACTCGCGGCGCTTTTCGCCGATCATGGCCAGTGGTGAATCGGCGTCGTTCATGGTAGTCAACCGCAACAAGCGCGGCATCGGCCTGAACCTCAAGACTGACGGCGGACGTGATGTGTTGCGCCGCCTGCTGATGGAGGCGGACGTGGTCACGGAGAACTACCGCGCCGGCACCATGGAAAAATTCGGCCTGGGTTACGACACCCTCAAGACCCTCAACCCCGGGCTGATCTACTGCGCGATTTCCGGTTACGGACGCAGCGGGCCGTTCGGCGACAAAGGCGGCTTCGACCTGATCGCCCAAGGCATGAGCGGCATGATGAGCATGACCGGTGAAGCCGGACGCGAGCCGGTCAAGGCCGGCTCGCCGGTGGCCGACATCAACTCCGGCATTCTCGCCGCCCTGGGCATCTGCGCCGCCTACGCCGCGAAACAGCGGACCGGGCTGGGGCAGATGGTCGACACCTCGTTGTTCGAGGCCGGCCTGCAACAAATGTACTGGCCGGCAGCGGCGTATTTCGCCGACGGCACCATCCTGCCCAAGATGGGCTCGGCCAACTCCACCAGTGCGCCGTATCAAGTGTTCCGCACGGCGGACGGCTGGATCAACATCGGTGCCGCCAACCAGGCCAACTACGAACGACTGGTCGAGGCGCTGGCCGTGCCGCAACTCAAGGCCGACCCACGCTTCGCCAGCAACGCCTTGCGCATGGAACACCGCCTGGCCCTGGTGGAAATCCTCAATGAAGTGCTGGTCGCGCGTACCACCGATCAATGGATGGTGTTGTTCGACAGCCTCGGCCTGCCGGCCGGACCGGTGCTGGACATCGCGGCGGCACTGGCGCATCCGCAAACCCAGGCGCGCGGCATGGTGGTTGAAACCGATCACCCCACCGAGGGCAAGGTCCGGGGCATGGGCTTGCCCATCCACTTTTCCGACATGGACAACGCCGCGCCAGCGACCAGCCGCCCGGCGCCGCTGCTCGGCGAACACACCCGCGAGGTGCTCAAGGAAAGCGGCTACGCGCAGGACGAAATCGACGAACTGATCCGCACCCAGGCCGTCGTGGCACTCGCGTCGTAAACGCCACCGGCAGGAGCGAGCGCTCGCGATCAGTTGTGTCAGGCGACCCCGTGCTGATGGACACACCGCATCGCGAGCTAGCTCGCTCCTACAGGCATCAGAACAACAACAAAAACAAGAAGGTGAACATCATGAGCCGTATCTTGACCGAGTCCGTCAGCCGCCGATCCTTCCTGGTTTCTGCCGGCGCTACCGTGGGTGGCGCGTTTGCCGCCAGCCTGCTGCCATCCGGCGTCTTCGCCGCGACCAGACCCATCGTGCTGCGTTACACCAGCAGCCTGCCCGACAGCCACCCGTTGAACCAGCAGATGAAAGCCGCCTCGCAAGCCATCAAGACGGAAACCAATGGCGCGGTCGACCTGCAGGTGTACGCCAACGGCGCCATGGGTGGCGACACCGACATGCTGTCCCAGGTACGGGCCGGCGCCATCGACTTCATTCCGCTGCCCGGCGCGATTCTGTCGACGCTGGTGCCGGTGATGTCGATCGAAAGCATGCCGTTCGCCTTCAAGGACTACGACAGCGTCTGGTCGGCCCTGGACGGCAAGCTCGGCGAGCACCTGCGCGCGAAGACCGCCAAGGTCGGGCTGATTCCGATGGAGAAAGTCTGGAACAACGGCTTCCGCCAGATCACCAGCTCAACCCGGCCGATCAACACGCCGCAGGACCTCGCGGGCTTCAAGCTGCGCGTCCTGGTCAGCCCGTTGTGGACGTCGATGTTCAGCGCCCTGGGCGCCTCGCCCACCGGCATCAGCATCAACGAAACCTATTCGGCCTTGCAGACCAAAGTGGTCGACGGCCAGGAAAACCCGCTGGTGGTGGTCGAGTCGGCACGCTTCTACGAAGTGCAGAAGTTCTGCTCCATGACCGACCACATCTGGGGCGGGTTCTGGATCGTCGCCTCCGGCAAGACCTTTCCCAAGCTACCTGCGGACGTGCAGGAAATCGTCTCACGGCAGATCAACGCCGCCGCCCTGGTCCAGCGTCAGCAGGTGATCGACCTCAACGCCAGTCTCGAGCCGTCTCTGACCGCCCACGGCATCACCTTCAACAAGGTCGACCGCTCACTGTTCAGGACCGACCTGCAATCCAAGGGTTTCTATAGCCAGTGGAAGGAAAAATACGGTGCAGAAGCCTGGAGCCTGCTCGAGCAGTACGCAGGTCAACTGTCCTAAGCCGGAGACACAGTCATGAAAAACGAGATACCAATGACGGACGTTCCCCCTGCTGAAGGACTCAGCCCGCGCCAGGCCACCTTTCGCCTGGGACGCGCACTCGATACCGGACTGCGCTGGCTGACCGAAGGCAGCGCGGCGTTGCTGGTGGTGATCGAAGTCGCCCTGCTGTTCTGCAACGTCTTTTCGCGCTACGTGCTCAACCAGCCGATCGTCTGGGGTGACGAACTGGCTTCGCTGCTGTTCCTGTGGCTGGCGATGCTCGGCTCGGTGGTGGCGATGCGGCGCGGCGAGCACATGCGTCTGACCTCGTTCATCGCGCGGCTCTCAGTGGAAAAACGCGAATTCGTCGACACCCTCGGCGCGGTGATCGTCATCACCTTCATCGGGCTGCTGTTCACTCCTGCCTGGGAGTACGTCACCGACGAATGGATCATCACCACCGCCGCCCTGGAAATCCCCAATGCGTTTCGCGTGTCGGCGATTGCCGTCGGCCTGAGCCTGATGCTGATGACCTGCGTCGCCCGCCTGCTGACGCGGGCGCGATTGATCGACTTTTCGGTGTCGGTGGCGATGCTCGCGTCCCTGGGAGCGCTGTTGTGGGTCGGCGAAAGCTCGATGCTGTTGATGGGCAACTGGAACCTGGTGATTTTCTTCATGATCGGGGTGATGGCGATGATCGTTATCGGCGTGCCGATCATGGTCGCGTTCGGCCTGGCGACGGTGGCGTACCTGTCGAGCATGACCAGCACACCACTGACCCTGGTGGTGGGGCGGATGGACGAAGGCATGGCCAGCCTTATTCTGCTGGCCATCCCGCTGTTCGTGTTCCTCGGCGCGCTGATCGAGGCCATGGGCATGGCGCGGGCGATGATTCGCTTCCTGTGCTCGTTGATCGGCCACGTGCGTGGCGGCCTGTCGTACGTGCTGATCGGCGCGATTTACCTGATCTCGGGCATTTCCGGCTCGAAAGCGGCGGACATGGCGGCCATCGCCCCGGCGCTGTTTCCGGAAATGAAGAAGCGTGGCGAAGATGAAAACGAACTGGTGGCGATGCTCAACGCCTCCGGCGCCATGTCGGAAACCATCCCGCCAAGCCTGGTGCTGATTACCATCGGCTCGGTGACCGGCGTGTCGATTTCCGCACTGTTCACCGGCGGCTTCATGCCGGCGGTGGTCGGGGCGATTGCCATGGCGGCGGTGATCTGGTGGAAAAACCGCAAGGGCCAGGCGTCCAAGGGCAAACGCGCGTCGGGCAAGGAAATCGGCCACTCGCTGCTGCTGGCCGTGCCCGCACTGGCCCTGCCCTTCGTGATCCGCACGGCGGTGGTCGAAGGCGTGGCCACCGCCACCGAAGTCGCGGCCATCGGCGTGGCCTACACCTTCATCGTCGGCCTGCTGTGCTACCGCTGCTTCGACTGGCGCCGGCTGTACCCGATCCTGGTCAGCACCGCGTCGCTGTCCGGGGCGATCCTGATCATCATCGGCAGCGCCACGGCCATGGCCTGGGCTCTGACCCAGTCGGGCTTCTCGCACCAACTGGCGCAAGTCATGGCCACGGTGCCCGGCGGCGCCATGGGCTTCCTGATCATTTCCGCAGTGGCCTTCATCCTGCTCGGCAGTTTCCTGGAAGGCATCCCGGCCATTGTGCTGTTCGGCCCGTTGTTGTTTCCGATTGCCAAGACCCTGGGCATCAACGATGTGCACTACGCGATGGTGGCGATCTTCGCCATGGGCCTGGGCCTGTTCGCGCCGCCGTTCGGCGTGGGCTTCTATGCCGCATGCGCCATTGCCAAGGTCGACCCCAGCGGCGCCATGCGGAGGGTCTGGCCGTACCTCGGTGCACTGGTAGTCGCCCTCGGGGTGCTGATCGCCGTGCCGTGGATCTCCATCGGTTTCCTGCCCAACAAGTGATTTCGACCACTCAACCACGAGGTTTGCCATGAATTTCTCCACACTCCAGACCGGCACGGCCACCGAGCGCCGACTGACCGTCGACACACCGCGCACCATCTCGTTTCTTGGCGAGGACCTGCGCATCTACGCCACGCCGCGACTGGTGGACGACATCGAACAGACCTGCCTCGACTACCTGCTGACCTTCCTCGACGAAGGCGAGAACACCGTCGGCGCAGCGGTCGATATTCGCCACGTCGGTGCGACACTGTTGGGCATGTCGGTGAGCATCACCGCCACCGTCACCCGCGTTGAAGGTCGCAGCGTCACCTTCAATGTCGAAGTGCGCGATGAGGTCGAACTGGTCGCCACCGCCGCGCACACCCGGGTCGTGGTCAACGTCGCCAAGCTGCGCGGTCGCGTCCGGGCCAAGGCCGACGCTGCGGCAGCGGGCGAAGTCGAGGACGGCGTGCTCAGCCCCTCGCAATTCGCCGCGTCGCGCTGAGCCGGGCTGCCGCCATGATCACGCTCCATGAACGCAACGGTATGCCCAGCCTGGCCGCCGAGGATGCGCTGCCGTTGATCGACGCTCATCACCACCTCTGGGACCTGGGCAACGGCCGTTATCCCTGGTTGCAGGAGGAATACCACGAGGACTTTTTCCTCGGTGACTATCGCCGCCTGCGCAAGGATTTCCTGCCCGGACATTTTCTCGCCCTGAGCCAGCGCCAGCGCCTGATCGGCACGGTGCACGTCGAAGCCGAGCGTGCCCGTGACGAACAGCTCGCCGAGACCCGCTGGCTGGAGCAGGTGCACGCCCGCTTCGGCTTCCCGAACGCGATCGTCGCGCATGCCTGGTTCGACCGCGAGGACAGCGCCGACATCCTCGCCGCCCAGGCCGCCCACCCGCTCGTCAAGGGCATCCGCTCGAAACCGGTGACCTCGGCGTCGCCGCATGTCAGTGTCGCCGGGGCCCGGGGGACCCTGCAGGACCCACGCTGGCTCGAAGGGTTTTCGCGGCTGGCCGATCATGATCTGTCGTGGGACCTGCGGGTGCCGCCCTGGCACCTGGTCGAGGCCGCCGAGGTGGCGGCGATGTTTCCCCGGATTCAAATCGCCCTCAATCACACCGGTTTTGCCTGGGACCGCAGCCCCGAGGGCATGGCCCGCTGGCGCAAAGGTCTGGAGGCACTGGCCTTGCAGCCCAACGTACATATCAAGCTGTCGGAGTTCGGGCTCAAGGATTCACCCTGGCACTACGAGGACAACCGGTTGGTGGTGCTGACCGCGCTGGAGATTTTCGGTGCCAGGCGCTGCATGTTCGCCAGCAATTTCCCGGTAGCGGGGTTGCGCGCTTCCTACGACACGATTGCCGATGGCGTGGCCAGGATGCTCGCGCCCATGGGCCGCGCCGTGCAGGAAGCCGTGTTCGCCGGCAACGCCCGGCGCTTCTATCGGTTGGAGCCAGACCATGAATGACCTTGCAGCCATCGACTGGCGCGCGCGTTTTCTCGCCAGCGGCGACGACGCGGACCTGCCCATCATCGACGCGCACCAGCATTACTTCGACGTCGAAAACCATTACTACCCCTGGTTGAACGACCGCCCGTTGCGGCCCTTCCGCTATGGCGATTACTCGTCGATCTGCCGCAATTTCCTGCCAGCGGACTATCGACGCCTGGCCGGCCATCATCGCGTGGTTCAGACGGTGGTCATCGAAGGCGAATGGGACCCGGCGACCCCGGCCGATGAAGTGGCTTTCGTCGACGCCCTGGCGCAGGAGGAATCCAGCGTAGGCGCCATGGTGGCGCAGGCCTGGCTCGATCGCGAGGACATCGGCGAGCTGCTGCGCCTGTACGGCGCTCACCCGTTGGTGCGGGGCATTCGCCACAAGCCGGCGGTGACGACCCGCGAGCACTGGCGGGCAGACTATGCCGCCGCCGGTTCCATGCGTGATCCGCGCTGGCGCGACGGTTACGCGCAGCTGGCACGGCACGGCCTGCACTTCGAATTGCAGGCACCGTGGTGGCACCTCCCGGAAGCCGCCGAACTGGCGCGGGATTTTCCCGACGTGCCCATTGTGGTCAATCACACCGCTCTGCCGGCTGATCGCTCCGAAGCCGGTCTGGCCGGCTGGCGCGACAACCTGGCGCTGCTGGCGCGGGAGGCAAATGTCGTGCTGAAAATTTCCGGTATTTGCATCCCCGGCCAAGCGTGGCCCGTCGAAGCGAACCGCCGGGTGGTCGACGACGCGATCTCGATCTTTGACGTCAGGCGCTGCGCATTCGCCAGCAACTACCCGGTCGATGGCGTGGTGAACAGCCTCAGCGAGGTGTTCGACGGATTCAAGACCCTGGTCATGTCACGCCCCCGCAGCGAGCGGCTCGCCCTGTTTCATGACAACGCCCGGCGCATCTACCGGCTCGCTTGAGCCGATCTGCAGTCTTTATCAGGAGTTCAACATGTTTGAAGTTTCAGGCCATAACTACATTGCCGGCAGCCGTTCGGCCAAGGGCAGCCACACTCTGCAAAGCCACGATGCCAGCACCGGCGAAGCCCTGCCCTATCGTTTCCATCAGGCGACGAACGAGGAGGTGAATGCCGCTGCCGAAGCCGCCGCCATGGCTTATCCGGCGTACCGCCACTTTTCCGCCGAGCGTCGTGCAGGCTTCCTCGATGCCATTGCTGCCGAACTGGACGCCCTGGACGCGTCGTTCATCCACCTGGTGTGCCGGGAAACTGCCCTGCCCGCCGCACGAATCCAGGGTGAGCGGGCTCGCACCAGCGGCCAGATGCGTCTGTTCGCAACCTTGCTGCGGCGGGGGGATTTCTACGCTGCACGCATCGACCGCGCGTTGCTGGACCGGCAGCCATTGCCTCGCCCGGATTTGCGTCAGTACCGCACCGGACTCGGCCCGGTCGCGGTGTTCGGCGCCAGCAACTTCCCGCTGGCCTTCTCCACCGCCGGTGGAGACACCGCCTCGGCCCTTGCCGCCGGCTGCCCGGTAGTGTTCAAGGCCCACAGCGGGCACATGGCGACGGCCGATTACGTCGCCGATGCGATTACCCGCGCCGCGCAAAAAACCGGTATGCCCAACGGCGTGTTCAGCCTGCTCTACGGCAGTGTCGGCGAGGCGCTGGTCAAGCATCCGGCGATCCAGGCGGTCGGTTTCACCGGTTCGCTGCGCGGCGGCCGGGCCTTGTGCGACATGGCCGCAGCCCGAGCGCAACCGATCCCGGTGTTCGCCGAGATGAGCAGCATCAACCCGGTGTTGCTGATGCCCGAAGCGTTGAACGCCCGCGGTGAACAGATCGCCGCCGAACTGAGCGCGTCGGTCGTGTTGGGCGCCGGCCAGTTCTGCACCAACCCCGGTCTGGTGCTGGGCATTCGCTCGCCGCAGTTCACTGGGTTTTTGCAACGCTTGAGCACGTTGTTCGATCAACAACCGGCGCAGACCATGCTCAACGCCGGTGCCCTGAACAGTTATTGCCAGGGCCTGGAACACCTGCACGCGCACCCTGGCATCACCCACCTGGCCGGCAACCCACAGCAGGGCAATCAGGCACGGGCGCAGCTGTTCAAGGCCGATGTCAGCCTGCTGATCAACGGCGATGAGCGGCTTCAGGAGGAAGTGTTCGGTCCCGCCACCCTGGTCGTCGAAGTCGCCGACCACGCCGAACTGCTCCAGGCGTTACACGGCTTGCGCGGCCAGTTGACCGCCACGCTGATTGCCGAAGACGCTGACCTGGCCGGCCTGGACCCGATCCTGTCACTGCTGGAACAGAAAGTCGGACGCGTGCTGTTCAACGGTTACCCCACCGGCGTGGAAGTCTGCGATGCCATGGTGCATGGCGGGCCTTACCCGGCCACATCGGATGCGCGCGGCACATCGGTCGGCACCCTGGCGATCGACCGCTTCCTGCGCCCGGTGTGTTTCCAGAACTGCCCCGACCGCCTGTTGCCGGACGCCCTGAAGAACGCCAACCCGCTGGGCATCACCCGGCTGGTCGATGGCGTCAGTCACCGCCAGGCGCTGTAACCCGCCGCCCGTTTCAACCCACATCCGCGCGCCTGTCGAGTGACAGGCGCCGGGTTCGCTCGCCCTGAAATCGGTTTTACCCCGCTCAATCGCTCACAACAACAATAACCGAGGAAGCACCATGCACGTTCCACGTCACCCGAAACACCGCTTGGGTAAATTGATGCTCGCCATGAGCGTCGCCTGGCTGGTCGGCACCTCCGACACACCACAGGCCCTGGCCGAAACCACACCTTCCGCGACGACAACGCCCATGCAATGCGCCACCGAAACCACAACCCGCTACACCCGCACACCCACCGGTTACCTGATGGTGCTGCGCATGGGTGACAACGCCTTCAAGGAGCTGACCAAACTGGCCATCACCGAAAAGATCCCCAGCGCCTCGATCAGCGGGATCGGCTTCGGCAACGTCAAGTTCGGGTTCTGGAACAAAGACAAGAAAGACTTCGATCCAAAAGTCCTGAACAACGTCGAGATGGCCAGCATCACCGGCTCGCTGGCCTGGAAAAACGATCAGCCGTCGATCCACATGCACGGTGTCGCCGGCGATGCCACGTTTCAGGCCTACGGTGGCCACATCCTCGATTTCGAGGTGACCACCGGCTCGATGGAGATCACCGTGATCGTCCACCCGCGTCGCCTGGAACGCGGCATTGATCCGTGCATCGGCGCCAACGTGCTGGGGATCTGAGCCGAACACCTCGCTCCCGCCGTCCGCGCATCGGCCGGCGGGAGTCACCCTCGCGAATCCAACTACAAGAAAATGGGGCGTTTTACATGAGCAGCAAGTACACCGTTATCACCCTGGCTTTGGGCGCCATGACCTTCGGCAGCCAGGCGCACGCGGATTTTTTGCGCGACAGCAAGGCGACACTGGGGCTGAAAAATTTCTACTTCAACAACGACAACCGCGACGGGACGGCGGTGCCGTCGAAAACCGAAGAATGGGCCCAGGGATTCCTGCTGGATTTCAAGTCGGGCTACACCGACGGCATGATCGGTTTTGGCGTCGATGCGTTGGGCCTGATAGGCGTGACCCTGGACAGCGGCAAGGGGCGCCATGTCGGCAGCAGCATGATCCCATCGGACAGCGACGACAGCGCCGTGGACGAGTGGAGCCGCCTGGGCCTGACCGGCAAGGTCAGGGTGTCGAAAACCGAGCTGCGCCTGGGTACGCTGATGCCGAAACTGCCGATTCTGGTGGCGAACGACGGCCGCCTGCTGCCCCAGACGTTCGAGGGTGGGCAGATCACCTCCAGCGAGTTCAAGGACCTGACCCTCATCGGCGGGCGCATCGAACACGCCACCGGCCGCGGTTCCAGCGACCAGACGGGCCTGGCGGCGACCGGAGGCACCCGGGAAAGCAACGCGTTCGATTTTGCCGGTGGCGACTGGAAAATCACCCGCGACCTGACTGCCCAGTATTACTACGCCCACCTGGATGACTACTACAGCCAGCAGTTTTTCGGCCTGCTGCACACATGGACGATCACGGACAATCAATCGCTGAAAACCGACCTGCGCTACTTCAAGACCGATTCGTCCGGCAAGAACGGTTCGGGCACCTCGGGCTACCGGATCAGCGGCTATACCGACGGCAATGATGGCGAAATCGACAACCGCACCTGGAGCGCCGCGTTGATTTACAGCCTCGGCGCCCATGCTTTCACCGCAGGCTACCAGAGCGTGTCCAGCGGCAGCGGCTTCACACAACTCAACCAGGGCGGCCTGCCGGACAAGGGCGCCGGCGGCGTCAGTCTTTACCTGTATACCGATCGCCTGATCCAGACCTTCACCCGCGCCGGCGAGCGCACCGCGTTCGGCCAGTATGCGTATGACTTTGCAGCGCTTGGCGTGCCGGGTTTGAAGGCATCCGTCATCTACCTCAGCGGCGACAACATCAAGACCGCCACGGGCAACACCCAGAAGGAGTGGGAGCGCGACTTCAGCCTGGATTACACGGTCCAGTCGGGTGCACTCAAGGGGGTGGGGCTTGGCTGGCGCAATGGCAAGTCCAACAGCGAGGCGAGCCGCAACCAGGACCAGAATCGCCTGATCGTCAGCTACAGCATCCCGCTGATGTGACAGCAGAGAACGGAGGCGGCGGCCGACGCAACCTCCGTCCTCGACTCAATCCTTGAACTGGGTCAGTTGCTGGTTCAAGGAACCCGCCTGATCGCGCAATTGCACCGACTGATCGAGCAGGCTGCGGATCGCCTGGTCATTCTGCTCGGAAATCCGGCTGACGCCCTGGATCGCCACCGACAGTTGCTCACCCGTCGCCGCCTGGCTTTGGGTCTGGCGCGCCACTTCGCTGATGCGCGTCAGGATGTCCTGGGCATGCTGGCGAATCTGCTCGACCCCCTGGGCCGAGGTGGTCAGTTGCACCACCCCCTCACGCACCGCTTCGCCGACCTGCTGGACGTTGGCCACCGTGTTGCGCACGTCCGAACCGATGGCGCCGATCATCTCGCCGATTTCACCGGTCGAACGGCTGGTGCGTTCCGCCAGCTGCCGCACTTCGTCGGCCACCACCGCGAACCCGCGCCCCTGCTCCCCTGCCCGCGCCGCTTCAATCGCCGCGTTGAGCGCCAAGAGGTTGGTCTGGTCGGCAATGCTGCGGATCACGGCGATGATCCCGGCAATCTGCTGCGAGCGTTTTTCCAGGTCGCCCACGGTGTCGGCAACGACGTCCATGGTCTGGTCGATGTGGGTGATACCCGCCAGGGTCTGGCTCATGTCGCCTGAGATGTGCTGGGTCAGCTTCTCGGTGTTGCGCGCCAGTTGCTCGACGTCTTCGGCCTGTTGCGACATCTCGGTCACCGAGTGCGCCAGCGCCGTGACGCCACTGGCCATTTCTTCGGTGGCGGTGTGCTGCGACGTCGCCCGTTCGGCCACGGCCTGGGTGGTCTCGCCCAGGTGATCGGAGATCTGGATCAAGGCGCCGCTGCTGTGGCGGATCGAGCCCACCAGGTCGCCCAGGCGCTGGATGAACTGATTGAACGCGCCGGCCAGCTTGCCGGTTTCATCGCCACTGCGTTGCTCGAAACGCAAGCCCAACTCGCCGCCCCAGGCTTGGATGCCGGTGGTCAAACCCGACAGCGGACGGATCTGCCACGCCAGCAGATGCCACAGCACGATGGCCAGCACCAGCAGTGCCACCCAACCGATGATCACCGCCGTCCAGAGAAACTGATTGATCCCGGCCATGGCCTCGGCCAGCGGGTACGCCACCATCAACGCCCAGGTGTTGGGCGACTTGCCGATGTGCACCGGTTGCAGCATGTAACCCCAGCCATCGTGCTGGAAGCTGTAGGGCTGGCCCGCCTTGATCGCGTCCCTGGCCGCCGCTGGCAAATCGTCGGCCGGCTGGCTCAAGCGCTTGTCGTCGGGGTGGCTGGCGTACAGGCCATTACTGGATATCAGCGCGCCATAGCCCTTGTAGGCATCGATCTTCGCCAGTTGCTGCCTGATGCTTTCAAGCGGGATATCGACCCCCGCCACGCCCACCGCCTTACCCCCTTGCAGCAGCGGCGCCATGATCGACACCAGCATGACTTTCTGGCCATTGCCGGTGCTGTAGACGTAGGGCTCCGACGCCCAGGGCTGTCGGCTGTGCAGCGGTTGGTAGTAATACTGGTTATCGGCATTCTCCGGCGAATACCCCACCAGGACTTCCGACTTCACCGAACCATTCGCACGGTTCCAGTAGGTCAGAAAGCGGCCCGTCCCGTCGTGGTTCGGCTGGTCGACGAACTCACTGTCCTTGCCGTCGAACGCGTTGGGTTCCCAGTATTGTCCCAGCCCCAGCAATTGCGGGTTGGCTTCCAGCAGTTGGCGGGTCACGGCGTCGGCGGTCTTGCGCTCGGCCTGTTGTTGTTGCAAAGCCGTTGCGGCGCTGGCCAACGATTCGGCCACGGTAAAACCGACACCCAGTTCAACTTCGACCTCCTTGGCGTTGGCCTTGACGATGGTGTCGACCAGCGCCGCGGTTTCCCTGACTGACGAGCCGTAGGCGATGTAAGCGATGGAGCCCAGTAACAGGGCCATCACGACGACGGCTCCGATCAGCGCCGTCCAGAACAACTTGAAGTGCAAAGAGCGATTAGGCATGGACTTTCTCGAGAAGACAAAACTTCACCAGCGCGGTCCGTTCTACGTTGTGCACGCCGGCCCCGCTGGCACTTTATTTATAATTGATATTGTTTTGCCATTATCTAGAAGCGCGCTGTCAAAAGCACTTTATCTCAAGGTATTAGACGAAAGATTCTGTCTATGGCCATGCAACACTGAGGCTATTAGCTGAGTCCCCGACTCGGGTCTACCCTTAGTCTGCGCTGGCGCCATAAGCCGGCCGGATTAGCATTGAAAAGGAGACAGGAATGCGCCCGAAGCTTGACTAGGCCCCCGACCGCATCGGCCACTCGGTTGCCGCTGTTCCCGTTGCCTGTGTGGTCCAACGCTGGCCTTGAAGCCTGTGGCATTCATTCCGCTCGTCGCTGTTTAACGCCCTTTCGGGCCCGATAGCCGGATGAACACGACCAAAGGTAGCTCGCACATGGCAAATGAATCGAAATGCCCTTTCAATCACGCCGCTGGCGGTGGCACGACCAACCGCGACTGGTGGCCGAACCAGCTGAACCTGAAGATCCTGCACCAGCACTCCTCCCTGTCCGACCCCATGGACGAGGGTTTCGACTACGCCAAAGCCTTCAAGGAACTTGACTTCGCGGCGGTCAAGCGCGACCTGACGGCACTGATGACCGACTCGCAAGACTGGTGGCCCGCCGACTTCGGTCATTACGGGCCCCTGTTCGTGCGCATGGCCTGGCACGCGGCCGGCACCTACCGCACCGGTGACGGACGTGGCGGTGCCGGTTCCGGCCAGCAACGCTTCGCCCCGCTCAACAGCTGGCCGGACAACGTCAGCCTCGACAAGGCACGCCGGCTGCTCTGGCCGATCAAGCAAAAATACGGGCGCAACCTGTCCTGGGCGGACCTGATCGTCCTGACCGGTAACGTCGCGCTGGAATCCATGGGCTTCAAGACTTTCGGCTTTTCCGGTGGACGGCCCGATGTCTGGGAACCGGACGAAGACGTGTACTGGGGCTCGGAGAACACCTGGCTGGGTGGCGACACCCGTTACGGCAAAAGCAAGGAACCCGTGCAGGAGCCCGGCGATGTACCGCTGGTGGCCGAGCCCGGACGAAACGAAGACAGCCGTACCGACCACGGGCGCAACCTGGAAAACCCGCTGGCCGCCGTGCAGATGGGCCTGATCTACGTCAACCCGGAAGGCCCTGAAGGCAACCCGGACCCGGTGGCATCGGCCCTGGACATCCGTGAAACCTTCGGCCGCATGGCCATGAACGACGAGGAAACCGTGGCCCTGATCGCCGGGGGGCACGCCTTCGGTAAAACCCACGGCGCGGGGCCTGCCGACAATGTGGGTCCCGAACCGGAAGCGGCGGGCCTCGAGCAACAGGGTCTGGGCTGGAAAAACAGTTTCGGCACCGGCAAGGGGCCGGACACCATCACCAGCGGCCTGGAAGTGACCTGGACCACCACGCCCACGCAGTGGAGCAACAACTACTTCGAAAACCTGTTCGGCTTCGAGTGGGAGCTGACCAAGAGCCCGGCCGGCGCCCATCAGTGGGTGGCCAAGGACGGCGCCGGTGCCGGGACCATTCCCGATGCCCACGACCCGACCAAGCGCCACAGTCCCACCATGCTGACCTCGGACCTGGCCCTGCGCTTCGACCCGATCTACGAGCCGATTTCGCGGCGCTTCCTGGAGAATCCCGATCAGCTCGCCGACGCCTTCGCCCGCGCCTGGTTCAAGCTGATCCATCGCGACATGGGCCCGCTCTCGCGTTATCTGGGCCCGGAAATGCCCAGTGAGGAGTTGCTGTGGCAAGACCCGATCCCCAAGGTCGACCATCCTCTGGTTGACGACGCCGACGTGGCCGCGCTCAAGGGCAAGATCCTCGCCTCCGGTCTGAGTGTTTCGCAGCTGGTGTCGACGGCCTGGGCGGCGGCGTCGACCTTCCGTGGCTCCGACAAACGCGGCGGGGCCAATGGTGGCCGCCTGCGCCTGGCACCGCAGAAATTCTGGCAGGCCAACCAGCCCGACCAACTGGCCGGCGTGCTGGCGAAACTCGAAGGTATCCAGGCCGAATTCAATGGTGCGCAAGGCGCTGGCAAGAAGATCTCGCTGGCCGACCTGATCGTGCTGGCCGGCAGCGCCGGCGTCGAACAGGCCGCGAAAAACGCCGGGCACAGTGTGACGGTTGCGTTCACTCCGGGAAGGATGGACGCCTCGCAAGCGCAAACCGATGTGCAGTCCTTCGGGTTCCTCGAACCCATTGCCGACGGCTTTCGCAACTACAGCAAAAACGCCTTCAGCGTGTCCCAGGAACATTTGCTGATCGACAAGGCGCAACAGCTGACCCTCAGCGCCCCCGAGATGACTGCGCTGATCGGCGGCCTGCGGGTGTTGGACACCAACGTCGGCCAAACCCGGCATGGCGTGTTCACCACCGAAAAGGAGAAATTGACCAACGACTTCTTCAGGAACCTGCTCGGCATGGGTGTGGAATGGAAACCCACGTCGGCGAGCAACGAGACGTTCGAAGCACGGGATCGCAAAACCGGTCAGGTGAAATGGACCGGTACGCGGGTTGACCTGGTCTTCGGCTCCCATGCGCAGTTGCGCGCCCTGGCCGAGGTCTATGCCAGCAACGATTCCAAGGAGAAATTCGTCAAGGACTTCGTCGCGGCCTGGACCAAGGTGATGAACCTGGACCGCTTCGACCTGAAGTGATGATTTGAACCCACGCTACACCTTGTGGGAACGGGCTTGCTCGCGAATACGTCAGCACAGGCAACCAACAGGGTGTCAGTGCCGGCCTCTTCGCGGGCAAGCCCGTTCCTGCGAGAGATTCAAAGCCTCGGATAACCTCAAACCGGCGAAATCGTCGCCAATGCACCGATCAACAGGGTCAACACCAGAAATCCACCGAGGAAAAGGGACATCTTGGCCATGGGGCCTCCTAGAAAACAGGTGTGCGGTGCAAGGGCTGCAGCGCATCTGAACCGTGCGTTCATTGTGAGCTTCAGCGCCTGTACATAACAGACGCAGATCACGCCGAAAAATACGGATCAGATAACCTGCGCTAGAGCATCGGCGAGCTGCTGACCACCCGCAGTGCCAGCCCTTCATAGGCATCCAGGGTGATGGTGAAGTCGCCCTCGGGCGTGAGGTCGCCTTCGACCCGCTCGTTGATGATGTCGACCACCGGCCCCGGCGCAATGCTGGGCAGGTGCAGGGTTTCGGTGATGGCGCTCGCGCCGAAGTTCAACGCGGTGATTTGCGTGCCTTTGCCGGCCGGCAGTTCGTGGACCATGATCAGCAGCCCTGGATGCTCGACGTCCGGGATCAGGATCTGGCGGCTGGCGGCAATGTCGTAGGCGCGGCGCGCGGCGAGGATTCGCTGGAGCTGCGAAGCAAAGGAATCAGGGTCCTGCAACTGTTCGGTCAGGCTGCCGTACAAGGTTTGCGCCCGGGGCATCTGCCCTTCGGAATGCTGCGCTTGCGGGTTGAGGTCCACCAGGTCGTAGGCGCCCCGATGAATCCAGCGGGTATCGCCATCGAGCATCAGGTCCGCCACCTGTTCCGCCGGCAGCGGCAATGCCCCCACCAGATCCCAGCCGGACAGGGCGAACACCCCCGGCTGCATCGCGTTGTACATCACCAGCAGCAGGTGAATCTGGCGAATCTGCTGGACATCCGCCGGGGTGATGGCCTCAAGGTCACGAATCCCCAGCGCGGCAGTGATGATGCTGGCGGTGGTGCAGGACACCCCGTTGGTGACGAACTTCAGGTTATAGGGCGCGTGCTCGCCGGCCAGGCGCTCGTACATCTGCTCGCGAATGTGTTCGCGCAGGATGTTGCCGGGGAAGGTCTGCCCCTGATAGAGGAAGGTGTCGTGAGCGTGCAGGGTCCAGAAATGCACCAGTTCCAGGGTCAGTTCGTCGTGGTTCTGCAACGCATGGATCAGCGATCCCGGATCGATGCCCTGGGTGTGCATCTGGCGCAGCATCAGGCGCAGGAACTCGGTATCGCCCATCAGCAACGCGTGCTGGTAGGCCGGCCGGGTGATGAAGTCATAGGACAGGTCCGCCCCGCCGTGGGACATGGCGGCGATGTCATCGATGGTCAGGTTGAGTTCCTGGAAACTGAAACCGCCGGCCTTGCGAATCGCACCGGCCAGCAACTGGTTACCGGTGATCGACAGCGGATGGCTTTCGGACCAGGCTGTGCCGTCGAGCTTGCGCTCCACACCGAGGAAACCGTTGGCATCCAGGCGCAGGATTTTCGCGCCCATGACATCGATGGCGTGCAACGCATCGCCGATGATCATCTGTTGCGCGGCGAAGCTGGGGTCCAGCCAGTTCAACGAGGGCTGGCCTTCCTTGAAATAATGCAGGTAGACCCAGCGCCGTGGTTTGCCGTCGACGCCCACCACAATCGGGGTCACGCTCCAGTCGGTTTCCTTGATCCCGGGCTCGAAGAAGATCACCCGCTGCAACTGGCCAACGATGTAATGCTTGTCGCGCAGCACATCGACCTGCTGCGGGCTGAGGTTTTGCGCGTCACGCCCCTCCGCCACCTCAGGCAGCAACGGCCAGTCTTCTTCGCGGATCTCCACCATGTGGTAGAGCCCCGGATAGTCTTCGTACGCCATTTCGGCCAGGCGAAAATCCGCGCCCTTGCCGGTGTGCGACGGAATCACATCGTCGACGATCACCGCATTGTGCGCAGCGGCCATGCGCGTCAACGCCTGCAGCTGGGCCTCGGTGCCCAGTTGCGGATCGAGGTCGAAACTGATGCGGTCAAAGTTGCCGTCGATGGTCGGCGTGTGCCGGGTGCCGCGAAGGCCGCCGGACTTTTTCAGCGGGCCGTTGTGAATGCCCTGGATACCGATTCTCGACAGCGCGTGCCACAGGGCTTCGTCGCCCAGCGCCTCCAGCACGGTGCCATTTTCGCGGGTGATGATGGACGCCGGGTACGCGGTGAACCACACCGACGCCAGGGCCGAGGCATCACGGGGACGGGTCTGTGCATAGGGCTGTTGCCACAAGCGGCCTTGCCCGCCATAAAGCCGGGCCCGCTGCCGGGCCATGTGCAGCATCGATTGCCCGACCAGCCAGTCCACGTGGTTTTTCTGCGCTGCCGTCATGCCCACCTCTCGTCTTGAATACCCGCACCCTGCTCCTGCAAAGCGCCGCTGGTTTTCATATGAGGCCCTGACGTGGCATTCGTTGCATCGTGCTGCGTTATGCCGGCCCTGGCTGCACCTGGCAGCGCTCGCCCAACGCATCGATCCGCGGCCGGCCGAACAGGTAACCCTGCCCCCACTCGCTGCCACAGGCGGTGGCGAGGGCGCGGTCGGCTTCGGATTCGATCCCCTCGATGATCACGCAAGGCGCCAGCGTCTTGCACAGCTGCACCAGATGGCCGAGGGTCTGGGCGTTGTTGGTCTCCAGGCGAGCGCGCTGCAGGTAGCCCTGGTCGATCTTGACGATGTCCGGCCGGGTTTTGCGGATGAACTCCAGGGTCCCCAGGCCGGCACCAAAATCATCGATGGCCACCCGGCAACCCAGTTCGCGCAAGCACAGGACAAACTCGATCGCCGCCGAAGTGCTGGGTGGCGTGGCGCTTTCGGTGATTTCGATCACCAGTCGCGCCGCCACCGACGGCGACTCGCGCAACTGCGCAAGGATCGGCTGCCAGAAGTGGTCGATGATCGCGCTTTGCGCCGAGATGTTGCAGCCCAGTCGCAGGTGTTCGTTCTGCAGCAGACGGGCAATCACGCAATCCACCACGCTGCGGTCGAGCTCTCGCATCGATTGCAGTCGTTCGAGCATGGCCAGGGGATAGACCCCCTCTCCCCGGGCATCGATATGACGCAACAGCCCTTCCTGATACAGCACCCGATGGCTGTCGGGCAGCCAGACCACCGGTTGAAACGCCAGCACCAGTTTGCCCTGGGCCAGTTCGTTGTAGAAATTCTTGACTCTGTGCATGTCACATCCATAGACAAGACGGGGTCCTGCCGCCGATTGAAGTGGGCGCTTAACTGGCTTTATGCCACCAACTACTGACTGGCGGCCATAATCGACGCTCCCCCACGGCTCAGGAAGTGTTCCCGGATACCTTTCGCTTGTCCTTGGAAACGTGTCAGTTGTGTTATTCGACTGTGAGCATTTGTTTATTGCGATCATGCGCCGGCTCCGCGACATCACTTAGCCATTACGCCGGGAACAAGCATGCACAGAATGACCAGCACCGGTTTTCGGGTGCTCGCCGACGTCTTGACGGACGCGGGTGCCAACGTAGAAGCCTTGCTCAAAGAATTCGACAGCAGCCACGAGGAAGTCTGGGCCAACCCCAACGGCGTTCGGCTGGAGCTGGTCTACAAAGTCATGGCGCAGGCTGCACAACGAACCGGCAACCCGGACATCGGCCTGCTGGCTTATGCCCGCGCCCATCCGGCCAACCTGGAAGTGCTGGGTTACGCCGTGATGTCCTGCCCCACCCTGGGCAGCGCGCTGCAACGCCTGGTGGATTACCAATCGCTGATCTGCAACGGTTTCTACATGTGCCTGGACCACGAACCCGGGGCGGTGAAACTGATCGGCCTGGACGTCAGTACCCAGCCCTCACTGACGCCTCGCGCCTTCATCGATGCCGGCGCCGCGCAGACCCTGGGGCTGGTTCACTGGCTGCTGCCCAAGCGCAGGCCCGACCCGGTGGCGGCGACCTTCACTTACCCAAGGCCGGCGGACACCACGCAATTGGAACGCTTGCTCGGCAGCAACCTGTCCTTCGGCGCGTCGTACAACAGCCTGAGCTTCAGCACCGAGGATTGCGCGACAGCGCTGCCCACCGCCGACCCGGCGCTGGATGTCCTGCATGTCGAATACGCCCGCACACGCCTGAACCTGGTGCTCAACGGCTCGATGACCGAGCGGGTACGCCGGGTGCTGTCCGAAAGACTGGCCCAGGGCGTGCCCAGCGACCTGAACCGGATCGCCCAGGCGCTGGGCGTCAGTGCACGCAGCCTGCAACGGCGCCTGAGCAATGAGGACACGCACTTTTCGGCGTTGCAGGACGAAGCGCGATTGATGCTCGCGCACAATTTCCTGCGCAACTCGGCGCGTAGCGTGAAGTACATCGGCGCGCTGCTGGGGTTTCGCGACCAAAGCAGCTTTCACAAAGCCTGCATCCGCTGGTTCGGCATGACGCCCGGGTGTTATCGGAATGATGCCTGAGACCGGCTATTCGGCGACCGCCACCTGATTACGTCCACGGGCCTTGGCGCGATACAAAGCCTTGTCCGCGTTGTTCATCAGGCTGTGCAGATCGTGATCATCGGACGAGATCGCCGCAACCCCGACGCTGGCCGAGATGCGGTGCACCGGCCCGCTCATCAGGCCGGCGAGCGAGTGCAGGAGTTCTTCGGCGATGTGGCGGGCCACGTCGATCGACGTATCCGGCAGCAGGACGGCGAACTCTTCGCCGCCCAAACGGCCGTAAACGTCGGTGTCGCGAAACGACGTGCTGATGACCAGGCCCATTTGCCGCAGCACCTGATCCCCGACCTGGTGCCCGTGCGTGTCATTGATGTGCTTGAAGTGATCCATGTCCAGCATCACCGCGCACAGGGGCCGCTGGTTTTTCCGGCAGGAGCCGAACAATTGCTGGGCCTCTTCGAAAAACGCCCGGCGATTCTTCAGACCGGTGAGTTCGTCGGTCTGCGCGGCACGGGTGGAAAGGCTGTGGGCGTGCTCCATTTCACGGGTCAGTCGAAAGGCGGTTTCCAGGGCGTCGGACAGGCTGCGCGTGGCGCTGAATACAAACGAGGCGAACACCATCACCGCCACCCCCATGCCGACCTGCAGGGATGAAGGCTGGAACAGCAGCCAGAGCGTGCAAGGCAGCAACACCAGGACAATCGACACCACCGTCATGTAGCGGTAGGCCGAATAACAGGACACGGCGCTCACCGACATGCCGACGCAAAACAGCATGACCAGGGTCTGGGCCAACAGGTCATCGGCCGGGATCACCGCCAGCGCGCCACCGCCCCAGATGCCGGCGGACAGAATCAGCGTAATCCAATAAATGCGCTCCCAACGTTGCGGGGTGCGCTCGCGGTCCGGGCTGCGGAAATAGGCCACAAACATGCAGATGCGCACCAGCGAGGACGCGGTCAGCAGCGCGATCCACACGCCGACGACCTGGTGATCGAAACGGTCCCAGCACAGCCAGCACAACATCGCCACCGCAAGAAGACTGCCGAACACCGCTAAAACCGACTGGCGAAACAGTTGGTGCAGTCGGTCCGATTGCACCAGTTTTACGATGAAGTCTTCCTGTGGGTACCGCAATCCAGGGCCATCCATTCAAGCCGCCTGATAGTGATGCTGCGCAAGGGCTCTATTCTGGCACTTTGCTAGCAATGCTCACAACCGCGCCCGGCATTCATCCATGGGAGCGAGCCTGCTCGCGATGATCGCGAACGATGACAGCGCCAGACGACAGCCCGGTGACGTCCGCACGGCCATCGCGAGCAGGCCCGCTCCTGACACTGTAGATCATGTCTGGCAGGCATTTTGTCGCCTTCCCCACAGAAACCCGTTTCGGGCTCTTGCGTTGCCGGTATTATGGTATACCATCATACGCACAGACATCCTTCACCCCGTACGGAGCAGCTCATGAGTTTCGAAATCCGCAAGATCGTCAGCTATGTCGAGCAAACCTTTATCGAAGGCGGCAAAGCCACCGACACGCCGGTCACCATGATCGGCCTGGCCGTCGTCATGAAGAACCCATGGCTGGGTCGCGGCTTTGTCGAAGACCTGAAACCGGAAATTCGCGCCAACTGCTCCGATCTCGGTGCACTGATGGTCGAGCGCCTGGTGGGCCTGATCGGCGGTGCCGACAAGATCGAGGCCTACGGCAAGGCGGCAGTGGTCGGTGCCGATGGCGAAATCGAACACGCCTCGGCGGTCATCCATACCCTGCGCTTCGGCAACCACTATCGCGAAGCGGTCAAGGCCAAGAGCTACCTGAGCTTCACCAACAAGCGCGGCGGCCCGGGCACGTCGATCCAGATCCCGATGATGCACAAGGACGACGAAGGCCTGCGTTCGCACTACATCACCCTGGAAATGCAGATCGAAGACGCACCGCGCGCCGACGAAATAGTCGTGGTCCTGGGTTGCGCCGACGGTGGCCGCCTGCACCCACGCATTGGCAACCGTTACATCGACCTGGAAGAACTGGCGGCCGAAAAAGCCCAGTAAGACGGGCCGGTCACAACAACAAAAAGGTATGCAGGAGCGCTCCATGATTCGGCTCACCGCTGAACGTACCCCGGCTGGCACCAGTTATCTGGCGACCGGCCAAGGCCAGCCCGTGGTATTGATCCACGGCGTGGGCCTGAATAAAGAAATGTGGGGCGGCCAGGTCGTTGGCCTCTCCACGAAGTACCGCGTGATCACTTACGACATGCTGGGTCATGGCGCCAGCCCGCGCCCGGAAAGCGGCACGCCGCTGCTGGGCTATGCCGACCAGTTGCTGGAACTGCTCGATCACCTGCAATTGCCCAGGGCTTCGGTGATCGGCTTTTCCATGGGCGGGCTGGTGGCGCGGGCGTTCGCCCTGCATTACCCGCAACGCCTGCAAGGCCTGGTGGTGCTCAACAGCGTGTTCAATCGCACCGCCGAGCAGCGCGCGGGCGTCATTGCCCGCACCGCCCAGGCGGCCGAGCACGGCCCGGATGCCAATGCCGAAGCAGCGCTGTCGCGCTGGTTCAGCCGTGAATACCAGGCGGCCAATCCGGCGCAGATCGCCGCCTTGCGCCAGACCCTGGCCCAGAATGACCCGCAGGGTTACCTGACCACCTATGAACTGTTCGCGACCCAGGACATGTACCGCGCCGATGACCTGGCGAGTATCCAGGCACCGACGCTGGTCGCCACCGGCGAGCTGGACCCCGGCTCCACCCCGGAAATGGCCCGGCAACTGGCCGAGCGCATTCCCGGCGCGACGGTTGCCGTGCTCGCCGAACAACGGCATATGATGCCCGTAGAATCGCCGCGCCTGGTCAACCAGCTGTTGCTGGAGTTTCTCGATACCGCGCACTCCCGACAAAACCATATAAAGGGGATCGTTGCATGACACTCGCACGCTTCCAGATGTGCATCGGCGGTGAATGGGTCGATGCCCTCTCGGGCAAGACCTTCGAAAGCCTGAACCCGGCCCTGGCCGAAGCCTGGGCCGAACTGCCCGATGCCGACGAAGCCGATGTCGAGCGCGCCGTGCAGGCTGCGCAGAGCGCCTTCGACAGCCCGGCCTGGCGCGGCCTGACCGCCACCGCCCGCGGCAAATTGCTGCGACGCCTGGGCGACCTGATCGCCGACAACAAGGAAAAACTGGCCCAGCTGGAAAGCCGCGACAACGGTAAGCTGATTCGCGAAACCCGTGGCCAGGTCGGCTATCTGCCGGAGTTTTTCCACTACACCGCAGGCCTGGCGGACAAACTCGAAGGCGGCACCCTGCCGCTGGACAAGCCGGACCTGTTTGCCTACACAGTGCACGAAGCCATGGGCGTGGTCGCCGCGATCATTCCCTGGAACAGCCCGCTGTACCTGACAGCAATCAAGCTGGCGCCGGCCCTGGCCGCGGGCAACACCATCGTGATCAAGCCCTCGGAGCACGCCTCGGCGACCCTTCTCGAACTGGCGCGCCTGGCCCTGGAAGCCGGCATTCCGCCGGGCGTGGTCAACGTCGTCACCGGCTACGGCCCGAGCACCGGCGCCGCCCTCACCCGTCACCCGCTGGTACGCAAAATCGCCTTCACCGGCGGTGCAGCCACGGCGCGGCACGTGGTGCGCAGCAGCGCGGAGAACTTCGCCAAGCTGTCGCTGGAACTGGGTGGCAAATCGCCGAACATCATCTTTGCCGACGCCGACCTCGACAGCGCGATCAACGGCGCCATCGCCGGGATCTATGCCGCCTCCGGGCAGAGCTGCGTATCCGGTTCACGCCTGCTGGTGCAGGACGAGATCTACGACGAATTCGTCAACCGCCTGGTGGAACGTGCCCAGCGCATCCGCATCGGCAACCCGCAGGATGACAGCAGTGAAATGGGCCCGATGGCCACCGCACAGCAGTTGGCAGTGGTCGAAGGCCTGGTGGCCGATGCCGTCGCCGAAGGGGCACGCCTGCGCCTTGGCGGCAAGCGCCCGACCGGCGTGGGTGACGGCTGGTTCTATGAACCGACGCTGTTCGAGTGCGACCGCAACTCGATGAAGATCATGCAGGAAGAAGTCTTTGGTCCGGTGGCCTCGGTCATCCGTTTCAAGGACGAAGCCGAGGCACTGGCGATCGCCAACGACTCGCAGTTCGGCCTCGCCGCCGGCATCTGGACCCGCGACCTGGGTCGCGCCCACCGCCTCGCGCGGGACGTGCGCTCGGGGATCATCTGGGTCAACACCTACCGTGCGGTCTCGGCCATGGCGCCGATCGGCGGTTTCAAGAACAGTGGCTATGGACGCGAAAGCGGCATCGATTCGGTGCTGGCCTACACCGAACTGAAAACGGTGTGGATCAACCTCTCACAGGCACCGATGCCTGACCCCTTTGTGATGCGTTAGGAGACCACCGACATGATCGAACCCGGCATTTACAAAGACGTCATGAGCTCCTTTCCTTCCGGGGTCACGGTGGTCACCACCCTGGACCCGGACGGCGGCATCGTCGGCATCACCGCCAGCGCGTTCAGCGCGCTGTCGATCGACCCGGCCCTGGTGCTGTTCTGCCCCAACTATGCGTCGGACACCTACCCGGTCCTGCGTGACAGCAAGCAGTTCGCGATTCACCTGCTGTCCGCCGACCAGACCGCCGAAGCCTATGCGTTTGCCAGTAAAGGCAAGGACAAGGCCAAGGACATCGAGTGGCACCTGAGCGCCCTGGGCAACCCGTTGCTGGGCAAGGCCACGGCGATCATCGAGTGCGAGTTGTGGCGCGAATACGACGGTGGCGATCACGCCATCATCGTCGGCGCAGTGAAGAACCTGATCCTGCCCGAGCAGCCCGTCACGCCCATGATCTATCACAAAGGCAAGCTGGGGCCGTTGCCCACGCTGTCCTGACGTTTTCTTCACTGTGGGAGCGAGCCTGCTCACGATGCGGTGTGTCATTCACATTGATACCGAATGTGCCACCGTCTTCGCGAGCAGGCTCGCTCCCACTGGGGACTGCGTTTCTCACCACTTTTTCAGGAGCCCGCATGAGCCCTGCAGCCTCGCAACTGTTCCGCCAGCAGGCCTACATCAACGGCCAATGGCTGGATGCGCCGGATGGCGCTTACCAGGACATCTTCAACCCGGCCACCGGCGAACGGATCGGCCAGGTGCCGAACCTGGGCGCCGCGCACGCCCGGCAAGTCATCGCCGCCGCCAACGACGCCTGGCCGGCCTGGCGCGCCCTGACCGCCAAGGCGCGCAGCAACATCCTCAAGCGCTGGCATGCGCTGATGATCGAGCAGGCCGATGCGCTGGCCGAGATCCTCACCCTCGAACAGGGCAAGCCGCTGGCCGAAGCCAAGGGCGAAATCCTCTACGCCGCCAGTTTCATCGAGTGGTTTGCCGAAGAGGCCAAGCGCATCTATGGCGACACCATCCCCAGCCATAAAGGCGATGCGCGCATCGTCGTCAGCAAAGAGCCGATCGGGGTGGTCGCGGCCATCACACCGTGGAATTTCCCGGCGGCGATGATCACCCGCAAGGCGGGCCCGGCATTGGCGGCTGGCTGCCCCTGCATCGTCAAGCCGGCACCGGAAACGCCGTTCTCGGCACTGGCCATGGCCGCCCTGGCGGAACAGGCCGGCATCCCGCCGGGCATCTTCAACGTGATCACCGGCGACGCCGTGGCCATCGGCGGCGAGCTGACCAGCAGCCCGTTGGTGCGCAAGCTGTCGTTCACCGGCTCGACCGGGATCGGCAAGCTGCTGATGGCGCAATGTGCGCCAACCCTGAAAAAAGTCTCCCTGGAACTGGGTGGCAACGCGCCCTTCATCGTGTTCGACGACGCCAATCTGGAGCGTGCCGTGGAAGGTGCGCTGATCGCCAAGTTCCGCAATGCCGGGCAGACCTGCGTGTGCGTCAACCGCTTCCTGGTGCAGGCGGGCATCCACGACGCGTTCGTCGCTCGCCTGGCCGAACGCGTGGCGCAACTGAACGTCGGCAATGGCTTTGATCAGGGGGTGACCCAGGGGCCGCTGATCAACGAACGCGCGGTGGCCAAGGTCGAAGACCACGTGCAAGACGCCCTCGCCCACGGCGCGCAACTGTTGTGCGGCGGTGAACGACATGCCCTTGGCCACGGTTTTTTCCAGCCGACCGTGCTGGCCGGCCTGACGTCATCGATGAAGGTCGCCCGCGAAGAAACCTTCGGTCCGCTGGCTGCCGTGTTCCGCTTCGACAGCGAAGCCGAGGCGATCCACCTGGCCAACGACACCGAGTTCGGCCTGGCCGCTTACTGCTACACCCGCGACCTCGGCCGCGCCTGGCGCATGAGCGAAGCGCTGGAGTACGGCATGGTCGGGATCAACGAAGGGCTGATCTCCACCGAAGTGGCGCCGTTCGGTGGCATCAAGTCCTCGGGCCTTGGCCGGGAAGGATCGAAGTATGGCATCGAAGATTACCTGGAGCTCAAATACACCCTGATGGGCGGGCTCGATGACGTTGGGAGCACCCGTTGATGAATAACGAAAAGTACGAACAGGGCCTGAACATCCGCACGCAGGTGCTCGGTGAAGCCTACGTCAAGCGCTCCATCGAGAACGCCGACGACTTCACCCGGCCCTTGCAGGAAATGGTCACCGAGTACTGCTGGGGCCATGTCTGGGGCCGAGAGGGTTTGTCGCTTAAAGAGCGCAGCATGATAAACTTGGCCATGATTTCGGCCCTCAATCGGCCACACGAACTCAAGCTGCATGTACGCGGCGCCTTGCGTAACGGGCTGAGTCGTGAACAAATACGCGAAATTCTGCTTCAGGTCGGTATTTATTGCGGTGTCCCCGCTGCGGTGGACAGTTTCCGGCTCGCCCGTGAAGCGTTCGCCGAAGCCGACGCCGAGGCCTCCAGTTAACCTTGCTGTTTTGATTGATCGAGCACGATGATCCACGGGTCGAAGTGCTCTTTTTGCATGGACAGCCACACTCAGAGCGGACCCCATGAAACGCCTGCCACTCGACGACAGCTTCAAGGTCAATCGCAACCCCGTTACCCTGCGCGAAATCGTGCTGGATAAACTGCGAAGCGCCATCATGAACTTCCAGCTCATGCCGGGAGACCGTCTGGTCGAGCGTGACCTGTGCGATCGCCTGGGGGTCAGCCGTACCTCCGTTCGCGAAGCCTTGCGCCACTTGGAATCCGAAGGCCTGGTGGAGTTCGCCGACGCCAAGGGCCCACGGGTCGCGATCATCACCCTGGCCGATGCCGTCGACATCTACGAATTGCGTTGCGTGCTCGAAGGCCTGATCGTCCAACTGTTCACCCTGCGGGCCAAGGCCAAGGACATCAAGGCCCTGGAAAAAGCCCTGGAGGAAAACCGCAAGGCCCTCAAGGAAGGCGAACTGCAACAGGTGATCGACTCGGTCCAGGGGTTCTACGACGTGTTGCTCGAAGGCTCCGGCAACCACGTGGCGGCGACCCAGCTGCGTCAGTTGCAGGCACGCATCAGCTACCTGCGGGCGACCTCGGTGTCCCAGGAAAACCGTCGGGGCGCGAGCAACCAGGAAATGGAACGCATGGTCGAGGCGATCAAGGCGGGCGATCCGCTGGTGGCGCACCAGGCCTGCGTCGATCACGTCCGCGCCGCAGCGGCGGTGGCGCTGGAATACCTCAAGCGCAAACAGGAAGAGACCGGGGACATCCCCGAGATCACCCTGCCCATCGCGCTCAAAGAACCGCGCATAGGTCGCTGATCATGTTCAGCCCGAGCTTTTGCCCACGGTGTGGCGGCAACGACCTCAAGTCGCAGCGGCCACCGGGTGATACGCACGAGCGCCTGATGTGCTGCGGTTGCGGCTACATC
Source organism: Pseudomonas sp. IT-P12 (assembly GCF_949767465.1). NCBI lineage: Bacteria > Pseudomonadati > Pseudomonadota > Gammaproteobacteria > Pseudomonadales > Pseudomonadaceae > Pseudomonas > Pseudomonas sp. IT-P12. Next base: position 166,873 of record NZ_CATKPY010000022.1, read on the forward strand.
CACTACGTCAATCCGAAGATCATCGCCGGCTGCATCATCGAGCAGGACGGCAAGTACCTGTTGTGCCAGCGCGCCATTCCGCCACGACCCGGCACCTGGACGCTGCCGGCCGGCTTCATGGAAGGCGGCGAAACCACCGAACAGGCGGCGCTGCGTGAAGTCTGGGAAGAAAGCGGCGTGCGTGCGGAAATCCACTCGCCGTACTCGATCTTCAGCGTGCCGAAAATCAGCGAGGTGTACATCATCTACCGCGCCATCGCGCTGGAGATCACCGGCCAGTACGGGCCGGAAACCCTCGACTACAAATTCTTCGCGCCCGAGGACATCCCCTGGGACAGCATCTACTACCCGGCCATCCGGCAGATCCTCGAACGCTACATCGAAGAACGCCAGGCCGGGGTGTATGGCATCTATATCGGTAACGACGACACCGGGAAGATTCATTTTATTCGGTGAGTCAGGATGTTGAATCCTGCATAAAACCTGTGGGAGCGGGCTTGCTCGCGAATGCGTTGATTCAGTCGACGATCAGGTGTCTGGTCCACCGCATTCGCGAGCAAGCCCGCTCCCACACATCCTCTGGCCCCCGCTAGACCGGCGCCACGCCCTCGACAATGATCACCTCCGCCCGCGCCGCGTCTTCGCGGTGCCCTTTGGCCTCCTGATACTCACTGGACTGGTAGCACGCCAGCGCCTGCTCGTAGGAATCGAACTCGATGACCACGCTGCGCTGCGGTGTCGGTCGACCTTCCATCGCCTGGCTGCGCCCGCCCCGGGCCAGCAACCGGCCACCGTACAGCGCGAAAGCCGCCGGCGCCCGCTGGGTGTAGTAACTGTATTGATCGGGATCGGTGACATCCACGTGAGCTATCCAGTACGCCTTCATAGTGACCTCTCGGTTTATTTTGTATTATGGTATACCACAAAATATCTCCATCAAACATCGAGAGTTCAACATGGCGTTCAACAGCATCGAAGAAATCATCGAAGACTATCGCCAAGGCAAGATGGTGCTTCTGGTGGACGACGAAGATCGGGAAAACGAAGGCGACCTGCTGCTCGCGGCCGACTGCTGCACGGCCGAGGCCATCAGCTTCATGGCGCGGGAAGCGCGCGGCCTGATCTGCCTGACCCTGACCGACGATCACTGCCAGCGCCTCGGCCTGGAGCAGATGGTGCCGAGCAACGGCAGCGTGTTCAGCACCGCTTTCACCGTGTCCATCGAAGCCGCCGTCGGCGTGACCACCGGCATCTCCGCCGCTGACCGCGCACGCACGGTTGCCGCGGCCGTCGCGGCGGGTGCCGGCCCCGCCGACCTGGTGCAACCGGGGCACATCTTCCCGCTGCGCGCCAAGGAAGGCGGCGTGCTGACCCGCGCCGGCCACACCGAAGCCGGTTGCGACCTGGCGCGCCTGGCCGGGTTGACCCCCGCTTCGGTGATCGTCGAAGTGATGAACGACGACGGCACCATGGCCCGCCGCCCCGACCTGGAGGTGTTCGCGCGCAAACACGGGATCAGGATCGGCACCATCGCCGACCTGATCCACTATCGCCTCAGCACCGAACACACCGTGGTGCGCATCGGCGAACGCGAATTGCCGACGGTGCACGGCACCTTTCGTCTGATTACGTTCGAGGACCGCATCGAAGGCGGTGTCCACATGGCCATGGTGATGGGTGAGCTGCGCCGGGACGAACCCACGCTGGTGCGCGTGCACGTCATCGACCCGCTGCGCGATCTGGTGGGCGCCGACTACAGTGGCCCCAGCAACTGGACGCTGTGGGCCGCCCTGCAACGGGTGGCCGAGGAAGGTCGCGGCGTGGTGGTGGTGCTGGCCAATCACGAATCATCCCAGGCGCTGCTCGAACGCGTGCCGCAACTGACCCAGCCGCCCCGGCAGTTCAGCCGCTCGCAATCGCGGATCTATTCTGAAGTGGGGACGGGCGCGCAGATCCTGCAAAACCTCGGCGTGGGCAAGCTGCGGCACCTGGGCCCGCCACTGAAGTATGCCGGTTTGACCGGGTATGACCTGGAGGTGGTGGAGAGTATTGCGTTCACCGGATGACTCAACGCAATCCCCTGTGGGAGCGGGCTTGCTCGCGAATGCGGCGTATCAGTCGGTGAATTTTTTACTGACACACCGCATTCGCGAGCAAGCCCGCTCCCACAAGGGGTAATGGTGTGTTTGAAAGGCAATACAGATCGAAGATAAAAAACCGGACCAGCAGATAGCCGGTAAGGCAAAATGCTTGCACAAAGTTTGGAATACCATAATATGATATTCCATAGACCGGACGATCCTTCATGGGCCGCACGGACCTACTGCTCCCGATAGGCGGGCATCAAAGCCCCGCTCATAAACACAACAATGAGGGCGTGAAAATGGTGTTGAACAAACGTGCAACCGCAGTACTTTTTGCGGGACTGCTGAGCGTGACCAGCCAGGCGTCGATGGCGGCCGAAAGCGTCAACTTCGTCAGCTGGGGCGGTAGCACCCAGGATGCACAGAAGCAGGCCTGGGCCGACCCGTTCAGCAAGGCCACCGGCATCACCGTGGTCCAGGATGGCCCGACCGACTACGGCAAACTCAAAGCCATGGTCGAAAGCGGCAACGTGCAGTGGGACGTGGTGGACGTCGAAGCCGACTTCGCCCTGCGCGCCGCCGCCGAAGGCCTGCTCGAGCCCCTCGACTTTTCTGTCATCCAGCGCGACAAGATCGATCCACGATTCGTTTCCGACCACGGCGTCGGCTCGTTCTTCTTCTCCTTCGTCCTCGGCTACAACGAAGGCAAGCTCGGCGCCAGCAAACCCCAGGACTGGTCCGCGCTGTTCGACACCAAGACCTACCCCGGCAAGCGCGCCCTCTACAAGTGGCCAAGCCCTGGCGTGCTGGAACTGGCGCTGCTGGCCGACGGCGTCGCCGCCGACAAGCTCTATCCGCTGGACCTGGACCGCGCCTTCAAGAAACTCGACACCATCAAGAAAGACATCGTCTGGTGGGGCGGCGGCGCGCAGTCGCAGCAACTGCTGGCCTCGGGCGAAGCGAGCATGGGCCAGTTCTGGAACGGCCGCATCCACGCCTTGCAGGAAGATGGCGCGCCGGTGGGCGTGAGCTGGAAACAGAACCTGGTCATGGCCGACATTCTGGTCGTGCCCAAGGGTTCGAAGAACAAGGACGCGGCCATGAAATTCCTGGCCAACGCGAGCAGTGCCAAGGGACAGGCTGACTTCTCCAACCTGACCGCCTATGCCCCGGTCAACGTCGACAGCGTGGCGCGCCTGGATTCGGTGCTGGCGCCTAACCTGCCGACCGCTTATGCCAAGGATCAAATCACTCTCGATTTCGCGTACTGGGCCAAGAACGGTCAAGCCATCGCGACACGGTGGAACGAATGGCTGGTCAAATGAAAATGACGGCATCCACGCCGACCCGGGGCGCCGCTGGCGCCCTCGGGGCCGTACCCGGCAAAGCGGCGATGGCCAATCAAAGCCCAAGCCTGGCCCAGCGCTGGCGCGGCTCGAGCAACCTGATCCCGGCCCTGTTGTTCCTCGGCCTGTTCTTCCTCGCACCGCTGATCGGCCTGCTGCTGCGCGGCGTGCTCGAACCGGTGCCGGGCCTTGGCAACTATGAACAACTGTTCGCCAACTCCGCGTACGCCCGGGTATTGATCAATACCTTCTCGGTGGCCGGGCTGGTGACCCTGTTCAGCCTGCTGCTGGGCTTTCCGCTGGCCTGGGCCATCACCCTCGTGCCCCGTGGCTGGGGGCGCTGGATCCTCAACATCGTGCTGCTGTCGATGTGGACCAGCCTCCTCGCCCGCACCTATTCCTGGCTGGTGCTGCTGCAAGCCTCCGGGGTGATCAACAAGGCGTTGATGGCGATGGGCATCATCGATCAACCGCTGGAGATGGTGCACAACCTGACCGGCGTAGTGATCGGCATGAGCTACATCATGATCCCGTTCATCGTACTGCCCCTGCAGGCGACCATGCAGGCCATCGACCCGATGATCCTGCAAGCCGGCTCGATCTGTGGCGCCAGCCCGTGGACCAACTTCTTCCGGGTATTCCTGCCGCTGTGCCGGCCGGGGCTGTTCTCCGGCGGCCTGATGGTGTTCGTGATGTCGCTCGGTTACTACGTCACCCCGGCCCTGCTGGGCGGTGCGCAGAACATGATGCTGCCCGAGTTCATCATTCAGCAGGTGCAATCGTTCCTCAACTGGGGCCTGGCCAGCGCCGGCGCCGCGTTGCTGATCGTCATCACGCTGGTGCTGTTCTACTTCTACCTGAAGCTTCAGCCGGAATCCCCGGTTGGCGCCAGCAACGCGAGGTAAGCCGTCATGCTCCTGACTCCCAATGCGATGAGCCGGCGCATGCGCTTCGGCCTGTATTTCACCACGGGCCTGATCGCACTGTTCCTGCTGTTGCCCATCGTGTTCATCGTGCTGCTGTCGTTCGGCTCCTCCCAGTGGCTGGTGTTCCCGCCGCCGGGCTGGACGCTGAAATGGTACGGCCAGTTCTTTTCCAATGCCGACTGGATGAACGCGGCCATGGCCAGCCTGAAGGTCGCGGTGCTGACCACGTTCTTCGCCGTGGCGCTTGGCCTGCCCACCGCGTTTGCCCTGGTGCGCGGACGCTTTCCCGGACGGGAAATGCTCTACGGCCTGTTCACCCTGCCGATGATCGTGCCACTGGTGATCATTGCAGTCGCCGTGTACGCGCTGTTCCTCAAGCTGGGCTACACCGGGACGATGTTCGCCTTCGTGGTCAGCCATGTGATCGTGGCGCTGCCGTTCACCATCATCTCGATCATCAACTCGCTGAAACTGTTCGATCAGTCGATCGAAGACGCGGCGGTGATCTGCGGCGCCTCGCGCCTGCAAGCGGTGTTCAAGGTGACCTTCCCGGCGATCCGTCCGGGCATGGTGGCCGGCGCCCTCTTCGCCTTCCTGGTCTCGTGGGACGAAGTGGTGCTGAGCGTGATGATGGCCAGCCCGACCCTGCAAACCCTTCCCGTGAAAATGTGGACCACCCTGCGCCAGGACCTGACGCCTGTGATCGCCGTCGCCTCGACGCTGCTGATCGGCCTCTCGGTCCTGGTCATGGTGATCGCCGCCGCCCTTCGCCGGCGCAATGAAATCAGCGCTTGAGCGCCAGGAGAACGACATGAGTGCAGTGATCAAAGATGCCGCGCAGGCAAATGACCAACCCTTGGTCAGCCTGCGCAACCTGAACAAGTACTACGGCGAATTCGCCGCCGTGGACAACATCGCGCTGGACATCAAGGAGGGTGAATTCCTCACCTTCCTCGGCTCCAGCGGCTCGGGCAAAAGTACCACCCTGTCGATGCTCGCCGGCTTTGAAACGCCCAGCAGCGGCGAAATCCTGGTCGACGGCAAATCCCTGGTCAACGTGCCGCCGCACAAGCGCGACATCGGCATGGTGTTCCAGCGTTATTCGTTGTTCCCGCACCTGTCGGTGCGCGACAACATCGCCTTCCCGCTGGCGATCCGCAAGCTGGACAGCGCCGAACGCGAGCGCCGGGTCGATGCCATGCTCAAGCTGGTGCAACTCGAACCCTTCGCCCATCGCCGCCCTTCGCAATTGTCCGGCGGCCAGCAGCAACGCGTCGCCATCGCCCGGGCGCTGGTCTATGAGCCACGCATCCTGCTGATGGACGAACCGCTCGGTGCGCTTGACAAGAAGTTGCGTGAAGACCTGCAGGACGAATTGCGCCAGTTGCACCGGCGCCTTGGCATCACCATCGTCTACGTGACCCACGACCAGGAAGAAGCCATGCGCCTGTCCCAGCGCATTGCGATTTTCAGCCACGGCAAGATCGTCGGCCTGGGCAGTGGCTATGACCTGTACCAGAACCCGCCGAATGCGTTTGTGGCGTCGTTCCTGGGCAACTCGAACTTCCTCAAGCTCAAGGCCCAGGGCAATGCCGTGGCATCGTTCGAAGGCCAGTCGCTGTCCATTCGCCTGACGCCCGGGCTGCAGACCGATCAGGATGTGCTGCTGATGGTGCGCCCGGAAAAGGCGCTGGCGCTGAGTGTCGAACAAGCCGCCCAGGAACCGCTGGCAGCAGGCTGGAACCAGGTGTCGGCGATTGTCGGCGAAGTGTTGTTCCTGGGCGAAAGCCAGACCTGCACGGTGAAAACCCTGGGCGGCACCTCGATGACGGTCAAGGCACTGTCGGCAGCGGGCATGCCGCTCAAGGCTGGCGATCCGGTGCGCGTGCGCTGGGCCACGGCCGATGCCTGCGTGTACACCGAGTGGGCCGAAAGCGACTTGAACAAGGCCGCTGGCGCCCATTGATCACAGCGTCACCCTCGGGCCGCCACAACGTCGGGTTGTGGCGGCCTTTTTTTTTCAGTCCGACTGCCCCTGGCTTTCACCGCAAAACCTGTGGAAGTTGGCCTGCTCGCGATGAATATGCAGTCACCACAGACGGCCAGACAAGCCGTCTGATCGTTGACAACACGAGCAACACTTCGGAAAAACCGAATGACGGCGACGAAATAAACGATTTTTCTCCCGCACAACCCTTTCGCTAGCATGGCCCCGTCTACCCACAAACGGTTCAGTCAGGGAGAGCGCCATGCCAGCCACGCACATCAATATCGGTGAGCCCTGGATGTGGGGCGCCTTCATCGTCTTCGTACTGGCGATGCTGGCCCTGGATCTGTTTGTCTTCGGTGGTCGCAAGGCCCATCGGGTGTCAGTCCGCGAAGCCGGGGGCTGGGTGATTGCCTGGTGCCTGCTGGCCCTGGCATTTGCAGGCCTGCTCTGGTGGTATCTGAACGGTGAGTTCGGCGCCGAGATTGCCCGCGACAAAACCCTCGAATTCCTCACCGGTTACCTGATCGAACAGTCGCTGTCGATCGACAACATGTTCGTGTTCGTGATGATCTTCGGTTATTTCGCGGTGCCCCCGCCGTTGCAGCGTCGCGTGCTCCTGTACGGCGTGCTCGGGGCAATCGTGATGCGCGCGGCAATGATCTTCGCCGGCGTTTGGCTGGTCTCGCAGTTCACCTGGCTGCTGTATGTGTTCGGGGTGTTCCTGATCATTACCGGGATCAAGATGCTGATGTTCGCCGACAAGCAACCGGACCTGGACAACAACCCGCTGCTGCGCTGGATACGCGGCCATATGCGCATCACCCCTGGCTTTCACGGCGAACGTTTTTTCGTGGTGCTCAACGGTGTGCGCTGGGCCACGCCGATGTTTCTGGTGCTGGTGCTGATCGAGGCCAGCGACCTGATGTTCGCGGTCGACAGCATTCCGGCGATCTTCGCCGTCACCACCGACCCGTTCATCATTTTCACCTCGAACATTTTCGCGATCATGGGCCTGCGAGCCCTGTACTTCCTGCTCGCCGACATGGCCGACCGCTTTCATTTGCTCAAGTACGGGCTGGCACTGGTGCTGGTGTTCATCGGCGGCAAGATGACGTTGATGCCATGGTTCCACATGCCCGTGGAGTGGTCGCTGACGGTGGTGGGCGTGGTGATTCTGGGGTCGGTGGTGCTGAGCCTGATCCTCACCCGCAAGCAGAACCGCACCCAACCCCAGTAATCGCAGTCAGTCGGTGTAGCCCAGGCGCGCCGCCTTGCTCGCGGGCTGAGTCTTGCCCCGCGTCGCCAGGCAGTAATACAGCGGGCAAGTCACCACCAGGCCCACCAGCCAGGACAAATCCGCGCCTTCCACCAGGTTCGCATACGGCCCGACATACAGCGAGGTATTGGCAAACGGCAGCTGCACGATAATCCCGATGAAATACGCCACGATCGCATGCAGGTTGAAGCGGCCATAAACCCCGCCATCAGCGCGGAAGATAGACGCGATGTCGTAGCAGCCGCGCTTGATCAGGTAGAAGTCGATCAGGTTGATCGAAGCCCACGGCACCAGCACCAGCAACAGGGCCAGGATCAGGCCGATGAATTGCGAGATGAAGTCCGCCGTCGCCCCCAGCGCCACGAGGCAGCAGCCGGCCAGCACCACGCTCGACAACACCACGCGCACCTTGATGCTCGGGGTCCATTGACTGGCGAAGGTCTGGATCGAGGTGATGATCGACAACACCGCGCCATACAGATTCAAGGCGTTGTGGCTGATGATGTTGAGCAGGAACAGCACCATCAGGATCGGTCCCAGCCAGCCGGTCGACTGCTTGACCGCGGCCATCGCCTCGGTGCCTTCCGGGGTCGCCAGCACGGCCACTGCGCCAAAGGCGAAGGACAGGATGGTGCCCAGGGTGGCGCCCAGGTACGTGGCGAAGAATGGGCGAACGATGCCGATGTCGGCCGGCAGGTAGCGCGAGTAATCCGACACGTACGGCGAGAAACTGATCTGCCAGATGATCCCCAGCGACACCGTCGCCAGCCAGCCCGACAGGTTGAAACTGCCACGGGTGAAGAAGTCCGCCGGCAGGTCATGGGCAAAAATGTAGAGGAACCCGGCGAGCAACGCGCTGCCCATGACCCAGGTGCCGATGCGGTTCAGGGTGTGGATGAAGCGGTAGCCGATCACCCCGATGGCGGTGGCGCTGAGGGCACCGATCAGGATGCTCGCCGGCACCGGCACCGACGGGGCAATCCCGACGATCGACTTGCCAGCCAGCACGATGTTGGAAATGAAGAACCCGATGTAGATGATCGCCGCGAAGAACACGATCAGCAGCGCGCCGTAGCGACCGAACTGGCCACGGCTCTGCACCATCTGCGGAATGCCCATGCGCGGGCCTTGCGCTGAAGCGAGGGCGATCACCAACCCGCCGATCATGTGCCCCAGGGCAATCGCCAGCAGCCCCCAGAACAGGTCGAGGTGGAACACCTGGACCACCATGGCGCCGGTGACGATGGGCAGTGGCGCGATGTTGGTGCTGAACCATAAGGTGAACAGGTCGCGGGCCTTCCCGTGGCGTTCCGCGAGTGGGACGTAATCGACCGTGTGATTCTCGATCAGGGGGTCTTGCCGGGACATCTGGGACATGTGCATGAACTCGAGTTTGTCTGATCTTATAGTTGTACGAAGCCAAACCGGGGGTGCTCTGCGGCCCCCCTCAGATGCGAGCCATATTATGGTATTCCAAACTTTTGACAAGGCTGATCCGGTTTTAAAAACGTCCCCTGATACGCTTTCCTGACGAATGACCGGCGCGTTAAATGTGACGAAAACCCCGTAATCATTGGGCGAAACGGCGAAAACATACGTTTATCGGTAGACCTGAAAAAGCGTTTGCAAACGACATATTACGGTATACCATCATACCTACAAACTCATAAAAACCCGCTTCACCGCCAGAGGACCGTCCCATGATCGATGCCGCCATCTACAAACAAGTGATGGGTTCGTTTCCGTCCGGGGTCACCGTGATCACCACGCTCGATGACGACGGGCAAATCGTCGGCCTGACCGCCAGCGCCTTCAGCTCGCTGTCCATGGACCCGGCCCTGGTGCTGTTCTGCCCCAACTACAGCTCCGACTCCTACCCGGTCCTGATCAGGAACAAGCGTTTCGCCATCCACGTGCTGTCCGGCGGCCAGCAAAGCGAAGCCTATGCGTTCGCACGCAAAGGCAAGGACAAGGCCCAAGGCATCGAATGGACGTTGAGCGAGCTGGGCAATCCGATCCTGGCCAACGCCACGGCGGTGATCGAGTGCGAGCTGTGGCGCGAATATGAAGGGGGCGACCACGCAATCATGGTCGGCGCGGTCAAGAACCTGATCGTGCCGCAACAAAACGCCGGCCCGCTGGTGTACTGCCACGGCAAGATGGGCGCCCTGCCCGTGCTGGCCTGAAGCCCCTTTTTGCTCCCACCGGCCGAGAGCAGCAAAAAATTTGCAGTTAGTTGGTATTATGGTATACCAATAATCAACAGCCCCGCAGTCGACGGGGCGACCACAAGAGATTCGAGGTAGCGTCATGAAATTTTCCCTGTTCGTACACATGGAACGTTGGGACGAAAGCGTCAGCCACCGCCAGTTGTTCGAAGACCTGACCGAACTGACCCTGCTGGCCGAAGCCGGTGGTTTCAGCACCGTGTGGATTGGCGAACACCACGCCATGGAATACACCATCTCGCCGAGCCCGATGCCGCTGCTGGCCTACCTGGCCGCCAAGACCACCACCATTCACCTGGGCGCCGGGACCATCATCGCGCCGTTCTGGCACCCGCTGCGGGTCGCCGGTGAATGCGCGCTGCTCGACGTGATCAGCAATGGCCGCATGGAAGTCGGCCTGGCCCGTGGCGCCTACCAGGTTGAATTCGACCGCATGGCCGGTGGCATGCCCGCCTCGAGCGGCGGCCAGGCCCTGCGCGAAATGGTGCCGGTGGTGCGTGCGCTGTGGCAGGGCGACTACGCCCACGATGGCGACATCTGGAAATTCCCGACCTCCACCAGCGTGCCCAAACCCATCCAGCAGCCGAACCCGCCGATGTGGATCGCGGCCCGCGACCCGGACTCGCACAACTTCGCCGTGGCCAACGGCTGCAACGTGATGGTCACGCCGCTGATGAAAGGCGACGAGGAAGTGCTCGACCTGAAGAACAAGTTCCAGGCCGCGCTGGACAACAACCCGGGCGTGCCGCGCCCGCAACTGATGGTCCTGCGTCACACCCATGTCCATGAAGCCAATGATCCCGAAGGCTGGAAAGTCGGGGCCAAGGCGATCTCGAAGTTCTACCGCACCTTCGATGCCTGGTTCGGCAACAAGCAAACGCCGGTCAACGGTTTCCTCGCCCCGAGCCCGGAAGAGAAGTTCGCCGGTCGTCCGGAGTTCGAACTGGACAGCCTGCACAAGACCGCCATGATCGGCACCCCGGAAGAAATCATTCCGCGTATCAAGTACTACCAGGAACTGGGTGTCGACGAATTCAGCTTCTGGTGCGATAACAGCCTGCCCCACGCGGAAAAGAAAAAGTCCCTGGAGCTGTTCATCAAACACGTGATCCCGGCCTTCCGCTGAGTTCATGACCTGCCCCCGGACGCGAAGCCCGGGGGTGGATCGATGTGTGGCGCTATCTGCCACGCCCCCCTAGCCGCCTCCCATCACCCGCCCTGCCCTCCGGCGCCTGCGCGCCAGCGTTTGCGCCAAGCAGAACGGCTTCTGGCCAATCGATCCTCTGAACGATCAACCTTGTGGATGACGGGTGACGGCTCTTCTGCGAACCGGCGCTGGATGGTAAAACTCATCGCCAGGTTTTCTGTTCCAGCCTTCGGGAAAGGATTAAACGGTGAAGTCACGCGCCATGCCGGTTTCAAACACCCCGGTCGAGCCAGGTATGAGTGTGCAGACCCGCCTGATTGCGTGGGTGGTGGCCGTGACCTTCTTCATGGAAAATCTCGACGCGACAGTCATTGCCACCGCGCTGCCGGCCATGGCCAGCGCGTTCGGTGTCACCCCGGTCGATATGAACGTCGGGATCACCGCCTATATTCTTGCAGTGGCCATTTTCATCCCGTTGTCGAGCTGGGTCGCCGACCGGTATGGCGCTCGTCGGGTGTTCGCCGGTGCAATCATCGTCTTCACCCTGGCGTCACTGCTCTGCGGGTTCAGCCAGAATTTCGAAATGTTCGTGTTCGCCCGCGTGCTGCAAGGCATTGGCGGTGCACTGATGGTGCCGGTGGGACGGCTCGCGGTCCTGCGCAACACCGACAAGAAAGACCTGGTGAACATGATCGCGGTGATTACCTGGCCCGGCCTGATAGCCCCCATTCTCGGCCCCGTGGTGGGCGGCCTGATCGTCACACACGCTTCGTGGCCGTGGATCTTCTACGTCAATGTACCGCTCGGCGTCATGGCGTTGCTGGCCGCGCTTCGGCTGGTGCCCGAAGGCCATGAAGCCAACGCTCGTCCCTTCGACGGCAAAGGCTTCGTGCTGCTGGCCGGCGCGTGTGTCCTGCTGCTGGGTGGCCTGGAATGGCTCGGCAGCCAGCACGGCAACGCCATGCTCTATGGGCTCGGGGCGCTGCTGGCTGGGGTCATGCTGGCCGCGTGGGCGGTGCACCACAGCCGACACCATGCCAACCCGTTGTTGCCCCTCGGCACCCTGGCCCTCAACACGTTCCGCGTCTGTATTGTCGGCGGTTCGCTGTTTCGCCTGGCCATCAGCGCCCTGCCGTTTCTGCTGCCGCTGTTGTTCCAGGTCGGCTTCGGCCTGTCCCCGGTCGATGCCGGCCTGCTGGTGCTCGCGGTCTTTGCCGGCAATCTCGCCATGAAGCCGTTCACCACGGCGATCATGCAACGCTACGGTTTTCGCAAGGTGCTGCTGGTCAATGGCGTCATCGGCGTCATGTCCATCGCAGCCTGCGCCCTGTTTACCCCGCACACGCCATTGGCCCTGATTGCAGGGGTGCTCTTCGTAGGCGGCTTGTCGCGGTCCATGCAATTCACCTGCTACAACTCCATCGGCTTTGCCGACGTTCCCAAGGCGCGCATGAGCGAATCTTCAGCGCTGTTCAGCCTGTTTTTCCAGTTGGCCATGGGCATGGGCGTCGCGGTCGCCGCATTGCTGCTGCGCGCCTCGATGTCGCTGCAAGGCCATGAACAGCAGGCGCAGGTGGCGGACTTCCGAATGGCCTTTATCGGGGTGGCCGTGTTGGGGTTGCTGGCTTTGGTGGATGTGATCAGGTTGCCCGGGGATGCGGGCGACAGTGTGTTGAAACGGGCCTGAGCGGACCAGAAGCGCCTTGCCGGGACGACCGGTCCCCGGCAGTCCCCCGCTGCTCACGAAGGAAACAGATCCAGTGTCCGCTCCACCTCGTCGATATCCATCGTGAAACCATCGCCCTCGGGCCGGCCCACGACAAAACCGAAGTTCTGATGATCACGATCCGTCAGGTATTTGTAGTAACTGACAAAGCGGTTCGGCGGTTGCAGCGTCAGCACTGAGCCCCCCTGCTTCAGCACATTCACCCCATGCACCAGCTGACTGCCTTCGACACCGATCACGGTCTGCGCGCCGGCGCAGGTTGCCACGATGGTCGGGACGTCGCTCTTCAACGGATCGAGGATGCGAAAGCCGCGGGTCTTGTGCAGGTGTTCCGCGACTTCCAGTTCGTTGCGCAACAGGCGCAGATCGCCAGCGCCGCCACGCAGGATGAACACGCCGGGGTGCGGCGCATGGTCCACGTGAGACAACAGCTTTTCACCCATGGCCCGATAGCGCAGGTGCCGGCTGCGGTTCTGGCTTTGATCGTCGAACAGCACCAGTTCGCGGAAGAAGGCCGTGTGCAGGCGCGTCGGCTGCATGTCGAACCAGTCCTCGTACGCAGGCGTCTGGGTGAACAGCGGAAAGCGCGCAGACGGTGCGGTGGTCACCGGCAAACCTTCTTCGCGGGCCAAGGCGTAGGTCGGGCAGTCTTCCATCAACCAGGTGCCAAACCAAGTGTTGCCATTTTGCGTGCAATACACCGCTGCACGCTGGATTTCCCGTTCCACGACAATGTGCGGAAAGCGTACGGGCTTGAGCGACAGCCACAGACTGGCGTTGCCCTTGTAGAGCACGCCATCGATCAGCCAGACATCCTTGAGCAGGTAACCGCGCGTCGCGCCTTGCACGACATCCCCCAACCCTTCCATGGTGCGCGAAGGATGTTCATAGGGGTAAAAACGCTTGGCCTCCCAGCCTGTCACGCGCTCCATCTGGCCAGGCAGGAAGAACGCCGGCGGCGAATGCGTGACCTCGCTCGGCGCGATGTCCCAGCTTTTCACCGCGAGGTTTTTCAGGTTGATCTCGGCTTTGTGCGCAAGCTTTTTCCTCGCCAGGTGCCGATAGGCTGCCAGCGTCCACTTTTTTCGGCGGCCGGCGCGCACGGTGCCCAGCTGCGAAACATCGCTTTCCATGAACGTCCTCCCGCAAGGCGTTGACACCACTGAACGGTTTCGGCCACACCTCAGGTAGATGTAACCATTTGTAAAATTGGCGTGGCCTGCAAACCAGCGTAGCGGCTGCGCAAGGTTTCGAGAAACTGTTCGCCTGATTTTTCTGCGCAATGCAGGTAAATCCTGTCCACCCCGCCAAAGACCATCTCGTGATAACGGCGAGCCGCCTCCTCGCCGCTTTGGCCATCGGGCAAGCCCAGGTGCAGGGTCAACGCCTTGCCCTCGAAGGCGAACAACGGCGTGTCCCAGAGGAAGCGGGCTGCGCCGGTCTTCGGCAGGCGAATGAACAGGTAAGCGTCATTGCCCAGGGAATCAACGTCGCCACCGCGTCTTCTCTTCCACTTCAGCAGCCCGTCATCGGGTCGGGCGACGCACAGCCCGATGTCGTAATAATCGAAGCCATGGGCGATCGCCCATTCAAGCGCCAGGTACGTGGTCATCGAATTGACTTCACGCAGCTTCTTCGCATCGGAAAAGACCGCCTCGGTATAACCGAAACGCAGGGTGCTCCAGTAACGCTTGCCGTTGCGGGTGATGACGCAACCCAGGTGGCAGGCCACCACCTCGCCGTTCAGCTCGATGAGGTCGAGCCGCCCGGTCGTCCTGGCGATCCGGAAGACTTCCCGGGTGTCGAACTGAGCCGCATGGGTGCCCTGACGGGCAACGGCATAAGGACGAAGCATGTCACGGTCCGCCCGTTCGATGTCCTCATCCAGCAGCGCCTGGCGCATCTGATAAAGCGGTCGGTTCTTGCGGATGCTGCGGCGCAGTTCGCTGTCGTAGCGGGCGGTGATGTCTTCCAGGGACCGCCCTAATGGCACCACGGCACTCAGGTAGACCGGCACGTTCAACGCGCCCGTGGTTGGCACTTCGCTGATCACCACCACGTGCTGTGAGGCCACAGGCTGCGCTTGATCGTCTTGCACGCCGTGGTCGATCAACGATTTGCCGCCGATCAGCAGCTTGGCCATGTCCCGGCGATTTTTGCGGCCGACGTACAGGACTTCGTAGGGACTTTCATGCTGCAGCCGGAACCGGGTAATTTCCCAGCGCCATAGACAGGCTTGCTCCATTAAGCCGTGAAGCCGGTGCGCCATGCTTCGAAGCTCATAGCGCATCGAAGGCGAGACCCATTTTCTGACCAGTGCCGCCAATTTTTCCTTCACTGCATCCTCTCCTTGAACAATGTTGAGAAAAAGGTCAAAGAAACATCCGGCGGCACCTCACAGCCGTACTAAAACCCTGATTTAGCGCATATTTTCAGGCATTTATTTTTTTACATTAAGTAACAGTTAAGGGAAGAAGCGCCTGATTTGCAAGCAAGATTCCGAAGCAGTCAGGGCTTGAAATCTTAACAACGAACAGCGGGACGGGCCGCGAAAACAAGTCAAGCGCGCTATTCAAACCATTGATTAATAATAGCTTTCCACCTTTACTTGGCCTCATTCGGTTCACGCAATGCCTTCTGGCTCAACGTCGCCAGACACGCTTAAGCCTTGATACGGAAGGGATTTTGACAGAGGCAGTTTTTTACATTCTGAAACATATTTGACAGAATTCCGGCTCGCTCGCCTTGACTGACGGTAATTTGACGATTGAAACCCTGCCCACAAAAAAGCCCACTGACCGTTACCGGTTCAGTGGGCTTTTCGAAACACTGCTCTTTTTACAGAGCCATGTCCCGTGCCGCTTCAGGCTTCGGCGCGTCTGCCGGAGCCGCCGCTGGCGCTGGCGCTGGCGCCGCCTGACCAATCACCGGTGGTGCCGGCAATTGCAGGATCCTGGCGGTGTAGGCCCACTCCTCGGCCACTTTGGCCGGGTCGTTGTTCAGCTGAGTGCCGTAGCTCGGCACGATCTTGTGCAGTTTGGCCTGCCACTCAGGGGTGGCGACCTTGTCCTTGAACACCTTCTGGATCACCGACAGCATGATCGGCGCAGCCGTCGAAGCACCTGGCGAGGCGCCCAGCAGACCGGCGATCGAACCGTCAGCCGAAGCAACAATCTCGGTGCCCAGTTTCAACACGCCGCCCGCCGCTTCGTCACGCTTGATGATCTGCACGCGCTGACCGGCCTGCCACAGACGCCAGTCTTCGGCCTTGGCATTCGGGAAGTACTCCTTAAGGGCGTTGAGGCGGTCTTCATCCGACAGCATCAACTGACCGGCGAGGTACTCCACCAGCGGGTATTCCTTGATACCGACCTTGGTCATCGGCCACACGTTGTGAGTGGTCGTGGTGGTCAGCAGGTCCAGGTACGAACCTTCCTTGAGGAACTTGGTGCTGAAGGTCGCGAACGGGCCAAACAGGATGACGCGCTTGCCGTCCAGGACACGGGTGTCCAGGTGCGGAACCGACATCGGCGGTGCCCCCACCGAAGCCTTGCCGTAGGCCTTGGCCAGGTGTTGCTCGGCGATGGCCGGGTTGTCGGTGACCAGGAACGAACCACCGACCGGGAAGCCTGCGTATTCACGCGCTTCAGGAATGTCCGATTTCTGCAGCAGGTGCAGCGCACCGCCGCCGGCGCCGATGAACACGAACTTGGCGTCGGTTTCGGATTTGCTGCCGTCTTTCAGGTTTTTGTAGCTGACGCGCCAGGTGCCGTCTTCGTTGCGGGTGATGTCCTGCACTTCGCTGGACAGCTTCAGGTCGAATTTCGGCGTGGTTTGCAGGTGCGCAACGAACTGGCGGGTGATCTCGCCAAAGTTCATGTCGGTGCCGAGCGGGCTCCAGGTGGCCGCGATTTTCTGGTTCGGGTCACGCCCTTCCATCATCAGCGGGACCCACTGCTTGATCACCGCCGGGTCTTCGGAGTACTGCATGCCGGCGAACAGCGGGCTGGCCTTCAGCGCTTCGTAGCGTTTCTTGAGGAACTTGATGTTGTCATCGCCCCACACGAAGCTCATGTGCGGAGTGGAGTTGATGAACGAACGCGGGTTCTTCAGCACGCCCTGCTGAACCTGCCAGGCCCAGAACTGACGGGAGATCTGGAAGGCTTCGTTGATTTCAACGGCTTTCGGGATCGATACGTTGCCTTTGTCGTCTTCCGGGGTGTAGTTCAGCTCGGCCAGGGCAGAGTGGCCGGTACCGGCGTTGTTCCAGCCGTTGGAGCTTTCCAGGGCGACGCCGTCAAGGCGCTCGATCATTTCCATCGAGGTGCCGGGTTCCAGCTCGTTGAGCCAGACGCCGAGGGTCGCGCTCATGATGCCGCCGCCAATCAACAGCACATCGACTTTCTTGGCTTCTTCGGCCTGGGCAGTCGTCATCCCCAACGACAAGGCCAGACCCAGCAGGGCCGTGTTCACTTTCTTAAACATCTGTAGCACCTATGATAAAACGTCATCCACCCTGCCTTCCCGCTGACGAGTCCCCAATCACGACAGACAGGCCGACTGTCCCCGGTACTCGCGCATGGAATTGCAGGGCGGGCACACAAGGCCGATTGCATGCATCGACCCCAGTTATATGTCCCTACCGAACTGACTTTTTATCTTTTTTGGCTTCAGCTACTTGAGCGACAGTGATTCTGCTCGCCTGTCACCAGGGACAGGAAAACGGAATGGATCAAACCCAGTGGCGCGAAGAATATCACGACACGGCAAACCCGCGCGTCTGTTCCTGACCCGATAGTCCGGGCGTGCGCGTCGGGGCCACTATACTGATCCTGATTTTTCCAGGTGCCCTGGCGAGGAGCAGTCATGAGCAGTAAAGACGATTTGCGCAAATATTCCTCTCAAGTGGTCGATGGCGTGGAGCGCGCACCCGGCCGCTCGATGCTGCGCGCCGTGGGTTTCACCGATGAGGATTTCAAGAAGCCGCAGGTCGGCATCGCCTCGACCTGGGCGATGGTCACGCCTTGCAACATGCACATCGACAAGCTGGCCCAGGAAGTGGAAAAAGGCGCGAATGCCGCCGGGGCCAAGGGCGTCATTTTCAACACCATCACCATTTCCGATGGCATCGCCAACGGCACCGAAGGCATGAAGTATTCGCTGGTATCACGCGAAGTGATCGCCGATTCCATCGAGACGGTGGTCGGTTGTGAAGGCTTCGACGGGCTGGTGACCGTAGGCGGCTGCGACAAAAACATGCCGGGGTGCCTGATCGGCATGGCGCGGCTGAACCGCCCTGCGATCTTCGTGTATGGCGGCACCATCCGCCCGGGCGCCGGGCACACCGATATCATTTCCGTGTTCGAAGCCGTGGGCCAGAACGCACGCGGCGACATCAACGAGATCCAGGTCAAGCAGATCGAGGAAGTGGCGATCCCCGGCCCCGGCTCGTGCGGCGGCATGTACACTGCCAACACCATGGCTTCGGCCATCGAGGCACTGGGCATGAGCCTGCCCGGCTCCAGTTCCCAGGACGCCGTCGGCAGCGACAAGGCCTCGGACAGTTTCCGCGCCGGACAGCAGGTCATGGAACTGCTCAAGCTCGACCTCAAGCCGCGGGACATCATGACCCGCCAGGCTTTCGAAAACGCCATCCGCGTGGTGATCGCCCTCGCCGGCTCGACCAATGCGGTGTTGCACTTGCTGGCCATGGCCCACGCGGTGGATGTCGAGCTGAGCCTGGATGACTTCGTCGAACTGGGCAAGGTCTCGCCGGTGGTGGCCGACCTGCGCCCCAGCGGCCGGTACATGATGAGCGAACTGGTGGCCATCGGCGGTATCCAACCGTTGATGAAACGCATGCTCGCCGCCGGAATGCTACACGGGGATGTCATGACCGTCACCGGCAAGACCCTCGCGCAGAACCTGCAAGATGTGGCGGATTACCCTGATGGCCAGGACGTGATCCTGCCCTTCGACCAACCGATCAAAAAGGATTCGCACCTGGTGGTGCTGCACGGCAACCTCGCGCCCAGCGGATCGGTCGCCAAGATCACCGGCAAGGAAGGCCTGCGCTTTGAAGGCACGGCGCGGGTCTATCAGGGGGAAGAAGGCGCGTTGGCCGGCATTCTCAACGGTGAAGTGAAAGCCGGTGAGGTCATCGTGATTCGCTACGAAGGGCCCAGGGGCGGCCCAGGCATGCGCGAAATGCTGTCGCCGACCTCGGCGGTGATGGGCAAGGGCCTGGGCAAGGACGTGGCGCTGATCACCGACGGGCGCTTTTCAGGGGGCTCCCATGGTTTCGTGGTCGGCCACATCACCCCGGAAGCCTTCGAGGGCGGGCCGATCGCGTTGATCGAAGACGGCGACCGGATCACCATCGACGCCGAAACCCGGCAGATCACGGTGGCGGTGTCCGACGCCGTGCTGACCGAACGCAAGGCGCGCTGGGTGCGGCCGGAACCGAAGTACAAACGCGGAGTGCTGGCCAAGTACGCGAAGACCGTGTCCAGCGCGTCGGAGGGGGCGGTGACGGACAAGTATCTCTAGGCGATGGGCTGGCGTTGCCTGAGCCGTTGCTATCGCGAACAGGCTCGCTCCCAAAGGGGGGGCAGTCTGCACCTGCCCAATGTGGGAGCGAGCCTTCTCGCGATGAGGCCTTATAAACCCGCCCATCCCAGCAACTCACCCAGGGTCAACGCATTGCCCAGGGCGAAGCCACTGGCGGTGTTGTCGAAAATGCACCAACAGGCCCCACCCGCCCCCGCCGCGCCTTGGACCTGCGCGGCCAGCGCCTGCAACCGGCTTCGGTCGTAGTCACTGTGATAAATGCGCGGCGAACCATGCCAGCGCCAGTAGCGAATGCCCGGCCATCCACCCGGCATATCCCCACCGGGAATCGGCGAGGGATCCGCCGCTACCCGACCGACTTCATGCTCGATCAACATCGCCTCCGCGCCCAGCCAGCTCGCATGCCGTGGCTCAAGCACCACGTGCCCCGCAAAGCGCTCGCGCAGAGCCCGGAAAAACGCCGTCGCTTTGTCCTCTTCAAAGAGGAGTGACGGCGGCAGTTGCACCAGCACACAGCCCAGGGCATCCCCCAGCCCCGTGCATTGGGAGAAAAACGCGTCCAGCAACGGCTCGCAGTCGTGCAGGCGCTGAACATGGGTGATGGTCTTGGGCATCTTCACCGAAAAACGCAAAGTCGCCGGCACCGACTGCGCCCAACGCTCATAGGTTTGTCGTCGATGCGGTCGGTAGAACGAGCTGTTGATTTCAACGGCGTTCAAGCGCGACGCGTAACGCTGCAAGTGCGTTCCTTGCGCAGCAAACCGCGGCCACTCACTGCGCGGCAGGCTCCAACCGGCACAACCGACATAGAGCTGATTCGCCTCGTTCAATGGGCCCCTCCACTGACAACGTGATCCCGTTCCTGGATTCGAGAAAACTGCGCCCGGCAAGTTCGTTTTTTTCCTGGCACATGCTAGGTTGTACGACGACTGATGAATAACATTCACGGTTCATCAATCGCTCACCCACAACAACAAGGAATGCCCCATGAAAAAAGTGAAAGTGCTGGTTGGTTTTCTCTGCCTGTTCAGCGGCTACGTCGCCGCCGCCCCGTCTGCGGGCGAGGCCGACGTGGCCAAGGCGGTCGACAAGCTGACCCAAGCCATGCTGAAAAAGAACATCCCCGAACTCAATGCGCTGACCGCCGAGAACCTGACCTACGGGCATTCCAGCGGCAAGATCCAGAACAAGCAGGAATACATCGCCGACATCGAAACCGGCCGCAGCGCGTTCAAGACCCTGGAGATGCAAAACCAGACCATCAACCTGTCCGGCGACGTCGCGCTGGTGCGCAATCATTTCTCGGCGCAGGCGCTCAAGGGCACCGAAGTGATTCCGACCGAGATCGAGAACTTCCAGATCTGGCAGAAGCAGAAGGGCCAGTGGCTGCTGGTAGGGCGTCAGGCGTTCAAGTTCTGATGCCATGACTCAAGGGGGGCATCCTGGCGCGATGTCCCCCTTTTTGCATTCAGGCCTCGACCAGGCGCAGAAAAGGCCAGCGCGCCCGGTAGCTCTCGGCCTTCTGCACAAACAGGTCCGGCTGGTGGTTGCGCGGATTGATCCGTAACAACCCCTGCTCGATATCGCTCAGGCCGTACGTCGCATGCAGTTCACCCGTCGCCACGTCCAGGCCAATGCAAGTGCCCGCCACCAGATAGCGGTCGATGCCCTCCTTCGCTGACTGCAACTTCGGGTAGTCTCGGCCGAATCGCTGTTTGTACCAACAATGAACCCGCGCCTGGTTCTTGAATTCGAGGTTCGCGTCGAGGTCATGGAAGAGTGCCCGCGCCGCCAGGATCACCTGGTTTTCGGCCTCCCACGAGGGGTCTTCATCGAAGTAGAAGATGTCGTAATCCTTGATGCCCCACTCGGCAGGCCGGCCAGACTGGTGATTCCATACCGCCTGAAACAGGCAGCCTGCGGTCAGCATGCACTGGTGCAGCCCGAGCTCGGGCAGGCGTCGGACAATCTCGGCATTGGCCGGGTTGGTCATGGCGATGGCGATCAGTGTTTCGGCGGTCAATGGCATGCGGGCTCCGTGCGCGATGGCGAAAATCCTTATGGCAGAACTGATTCAGCAAGCGGTGCGTTGCAGGCGCTCTATTGCGGGCTGCGGCTGCCCTTGAACGCCTCGCGCCGGGCCTGACGTTCAGCGCTGTAGGCGGCACTCTGCTCGCTGATCAGCTCATCACGGCGCAGCAGCTCACCGCAGTGGGCACAAACCGGCCCCAGGCCAGCGGGCTCACCGCAGGTCTTGTGGGTGTAGACCACCGCCAGCCCCTCTTCCGGCGACTTGCACCAGGTCTCGCCCCAGGCGCGCAATGCCAGCACCACCGAGTAGAAAGCCCGGCCTTTTTCACTAAGGTGATATTCGTAGCGTGGCGGTCGTTCGTTGTAGAGGCGGCGTTCGACCAGGCCTTCGGCTTCCAGGTTTTTCAGACGCGTGGCGACCATCTGCGGAGTGCCGCCGGTCTGCGCCTGGATCTCGTCGTAGCGATGGCTACCCATGAACAACTCCCGCAGCACCAGCACGGTCCAGCGGTCACCCACGACGGCTTCGGCCCGTGCAATCGGGCACAGGGTGTCGGGTGCAGGGGTGTTTATCGACATAGGGACTTGCCTCTTTCCTAGTTACTATGATTATCATATCTACACGATGCACGGGCAAGCCCCGGCACCTGTCACTCATCTTTTCGTGGAGAACATCCTGATGTCGAACGCCCTTTATCCGCTCAATCGCACCGCCTATCTGCTGGTCGATCCGTACAACGATTTCCTGTCCGAAGGCGGCAAGGTCTTCCCCCTGATCGAGCCGATCGCCGAGCAGGTGGGCCTGCTCGACAACCTGCGCGCCCTCGACCGCGCCGTACGCGCCCAGGGCATTCAGGTCGTCATCGTACCGCACCATCGCTGGGAGCATGGCGACTACGAAAACTGGGACCACCCGACGCCAACCCAATGCAAGATCATGCACATGCACCACTTCGCGCGGGGCGAATGGGGCGGGGAATGGCACCCGGACTTCGCGCCGAAGGACGGCGACATTGTCGTCCAGGAACACTGGGGCTCCAGTGGTTTCGCCAACACCGACCTGGATTTTCGCCTCAAGCAGAAAGGCATTACCCACGTGATCATCGTCGGCCTGCTGGCCAATACCTGCATCGAGGCGACCGCCCGCTACGCATCGGAAATGGGTTACCACGTCACGCTGGTGCGTGATGCAACCGCCGCGTTCCGCCCGGAAATGATGCACGCCGCCCATGAACTGAACGGCCCGACCTTCGCACATTCGATCGTGACCACGAACGAACTGGTCACCGCCCTCGCCGAGCAGGAGTGAACCGATGAAACTCACAGGAAACCTGCTGATCGGGGCCCATGATGTCCCGGCCAGCGAAGGGACGATGAAGGCCCTCAACCCCGCCACGAATCAATGGCTCGACACCGATTTCGCCCTGGGCGGCGCGGCCCAGGTGCATCAGGCCGCCGTCCTCGCCGACGAGGCATTCGACAGTTACAGCCATGCCTCGCTGAGCCAGCGCGCGGCGTTTCTGGAGAGTATCGCCGACAATCTCGAGGCCGTTCGCAGCCCATTGGCCGAGCGGGCCGCACTGGAAACGGGGTTGCCGCAAGCGCAGCTCGAAGGTGAAGTCGGTCGAGCCGCCACGCAGTTCCGCCAGTTCGCCCAGGTGGTGCGCAAGGGCCGCTTCCTGCAACTGGCCATCGACCCGGCGCAACCTGAGCGTCAGCCGCGACCGCGCATGGACCATCGCCTGCAGAAAATCGCCCTCGGTCCGGTGGCCATTTTCGGCGCGAGCAACTTCCCGATCGCCTACTCGGTGGCCGGCGGCGACACCGCTTCGGCGCTGGCCGCAGGCGCCACCGTCATTCTCAAGGCGCACAACGCCCATCCGGGCGCTTCGGAAATCCAGGCGCGAGCGATCCAGAAGGCCGTGCACGATCACGGTCTGCACGAGGGCGTGTTCTCGATGGTGCGCGGCAGCGGCAACGCCATCGGCGAAGCGCTGGTGGATCATCCGCTGATCAAGGCCGTGACGTTCACAGGCTCGGAACATGGCGGCATGGCCCTGTATCGCCGCGCGCAGCAACGGCCCGATCCGATTCCTGTGTTTACCGAAATGACCAGCATCAACCCCACGTTCATCCTGCCCGCCGCACTGGCCGAACGCGGCGCACCGATCGGCGACGGTTTCATCGAACGCATGCTGGTCAACGTCGGACAAGCCTGCCTGCGGCCCGCCCTGCTGATCGCCATCGAGGGGCCTGGCCTGCAAGCGCTGCGCGAGGCGATGGTGAAACGCGTGAGTGAGGCCCCGGCCCGCACGATGTTGACGCCGGGCATTCATGCGTCCTACCTCAAGGGGCTCGCCGCCCTGGAAGCGGCGGGGGCGCACAGGATTGCCCAGGGCTCGAGCGCCCGTGCGGACTTTGACGGCCAGTCGGCTTTGCTGGAAGTCAGCGGCCACCGCTTGCTCGGCGAAGCGGTGCTGTCCCAGGAGGTGTTCGGCCCGTCAGCGCTGCTGGTGACGGTCGAGGATGATGCGCAATGCCTCGCCGTGGCCCGCTCGCTCAACGGCCAGCTCAGCGCCACCCTGCACCTTGAAGAGCAGGACCTGCCGCTGGCCCGGCGCCTGTTGCCGGTACTGGAGCGACGCACCGGGCGCATCGTCGTCAACGCCTTCGCCCACCCGCAGGAAGTGACCCACGCCACCGTTCACGGCGGACCGTTCCCGGCGACATCCGACAGCCGCTTCACGTCGGTGGGCATGACATCAATCGAGCGCTTCCTGCGTCCGGTGGCTTACCAGGGTTTCCCCCAGGCGCTGCTGCCCGAAGCGCTGCGTGACTTCAACCCGCTGCAATTGCCGCGCAGTGTAGACGGCCAGTGAACCGGCCTCAGGGATCGACCTGAGCCATCAACTCCGGGACGCTTTCCGGACGTTTGGCATAACGTTGCGCAAGGACTGCGCAGACCATCAACTGAATCTGGTGGAACAGCATCAGCGGCAGGATCAGCACGCCGATGGTGCTGCCGGCGAACAGCACCTGGGCCATGGGCACGCCGGTCGCCAGACTTTTCTTCGAACCGCAAAACAGGATGGTGATGCGGTCTTCCTGGTTGAAACCGAAGGCCTTGCCAAGCACGGTGGATGCCAGCAGGACCAACGCCAGCACGATGCAGCAGGCGACCACCAGGCCTGCCAGTTCCCAGAGCGGGATCTGATGCCAGATGCCTTCGTTCACCGCCTCGCTGAATGCGCCGTAGACGACCAGCAGGATCGAACCCTGATCGACGAATTTAAGCCAGTTCTTGTTGCGCCCCACCCAGGCGCCGATCCAGCGCCGGGCAATCTGACCGGCGATGAATGGCAACAACAATTGCACGCTGATTTTCACGATCGCATCCAGCGTCGAACCACCATCGCCGTGGACGTTGAGCAGCAACGTCACCAGCAACGGCGTGAGAAAAATCCCGAACAGGCTGGAAGCCGCCGCACTGCAGATCGCCGCCGGGATATTGCCGCGTGCCAGGGACGTGAAGGCAATCGCCGACTGCACCGTGGCCGGCAATGCGCACAGGTAGAGCATGCCCAGGTACAGATCGTCGCCAATCAGCGGCGAGAGCACGGGCTTGAGGGCCAGGCCGATCAGCGGGAACAGGATGAACGTCAGGCTGAACACCAGCAGGTGCAGGCGCCAGTGGCCGGCGCCGGCGATGATCGACTCACGGGACAGTTTGGCGCCATGCAGGAAAAACAGCAGGGCAATGGCCAGGTTGGTCAGCCAGCCAAAACCCACCGCGACCTGACCGCTGGCGGGCAGCAGGCTGGCGAGAATGACCACGCCGATCAGGGTCAGGGTGAAGTTATCGGGCAGGAAACGGGGGCGAGTCATGGGTATCTTCCAGGGCGCGAGGTACATGGCATCGACTTTAACGCGCCTGCTGATTGCCGGCTAACGCTAATAAGCCAGCAGATATCGCCAAACGGACACAGGTTCTGCGGGGTCTGCAAATCTTGTGAACACCTCAAATCACTGTGGGAGCTGGCTTGCCAGCGATGGCGGTGGGTCAGGCGCCAGGGATGGTGGCTGTGCTGGCCCCTTCGCGGGCAAGCCCGCTCCCACAGGTTCTGCGGCGTTTGCGAATTTTTTGAACACCTCAAATCACTGTGGGAGCTGGCTTGCCAGCGATGGCAGTGTGTCAGACACCGCTTATAGAATAGCCCTCACCCTCCGCGCGCCAATGACCTCAGGACACCACCCGCATGACCGATTCCCGTCTACAGATACGCACCAGCGCCTGGTCGGTGTTTCTCATCTTCCTGCGCCTGGGGTTGACCTCGTTCGGGGGACCCATTGCGCACCTGGGCTATTTTCGTGCGGAGTTCGTCAGCCGCCGGCGCTGGTTGAGCGAGCGCAGCTACGCCGATCTGGTGGCGTTGTGTCAGTTCCTGCCGGGGCCCGCCAGCAGTCAGGTGGGCATCGCATTGGGCTTGTCGCGGGCGGGTTACCGGGGCGCGCTGGCGGCCTGGGCCGGGTTCACCCTGCCCGCTGCCGTCGTGCTGATCCTGTTGGCCCTGGGCCTGACCCACTACGGCTCGCTTCTACCCTACGGCGCATTGCACGGCCTCAAAGTGGTGGCCGTGGCGGTGGTGGCGCAAGCGGTGTGGGGCATGGCGCGCAACCTGTGCACCGACGCCTTGCGCATCACGGTCATGATGGTTGCGGCCTGCATCGTCGTGCTGGAAACGTCCGCCTGGACGCAGGTCAGCGTGATGGCGGCGGCGGGCCTTGCGGGCCTGCTGCTGTTCAAACCCGCACAGGCGGTCGCTCACGATCCGCTGCCCTCCCCCCTCGGCCGGCGAGCGGGCGTGGCCTGGCTCTCACTGTTTGTGGTGTTGTTGGTGGGCCTGCCGCTGGCCAACGAACTGATATCGAATCAAACCCTTGCGATGGTGAACGCCTTCTACCGCAGCGGTTCCCTGGTATTCGGCGGCGGCCATGTCGTGCTGCCGCTGCTGCAAAACGAGGTGGTCCAACCGGGCTGGGTCGACAACCAAACCTTCCTGGCCGGGTACGGCGCCACGCAGGCGATGCCGGGACCGCTGTTCACGTTCGCGGCGTTTCTCGGCGCCGCCATGAACCAGGCGCCCACGGGCATCAGCGGCGGTTTGATCGCGCTGCTGGCGATCTTTTTACCGTCCTTCCTGCTGATCCTCGGTGCCCTGCCCTTCTGGGAAGCGATGCGCCAAAGCCCAAGGACCCAGGCGGCACTGATCGGGGTCAATGCGGCGGTGGTCGGGCTGCTGCTCGCCGCGCTCTATCACCCGGTCTGGACCAGTGCCATCGATCGACCGCAAGACTTCGGCCTGGCGCTGCTGGCCCTGGTCGCGTTGATGTTCTGGAAACTGCCGCCCTGGCTGGTGGTGATCGCGGGTGGAGCCTCGGGATGGCTGCTGAGCCTCGCGGGATGAACGCTGCCGCCTAGGTTCCGCGACCCACGCCTTCCGTGGCATGGGAAAAAGCCACACCGGCCTCGCGCACCAGGGTTCGCCATTCCGAGCTGCTGATCAGCGCGGCCTGTTCCATCTCATCCGCCGCCTTCAGCAACTCATCGTATTGCTCCTCCACATCCATGCGGATTTCAGGGTGTGCCAGCAAGTGGTACCAGGCCGCCAGGGCTTCGCGTCGTCGGTCATGAGTCATGAGTGTTCTCCTGTCGTTGTGCTGATTTGGCAGGACCGCGTCCATGACCGTTCCAGGCGCCCGACATACGGCAGACCTCGCATTACAAACTTGTCATCGAGTTGTCAGCATCGCCAGCACCCGCGTTTTCTAAAGTGGCGGCGTCGCTCACCCACATCGGGTGACACCTCCCACTGATGATGACAAGGGTCGATACCATGAAACCATTGAGAAAATTTTGCCTGATCGCCGCCAGCCTGATGCTGCTGGGCACCGGCTCCGCCATGGCAGCCGACATTGCTCCGGTCAAGGCCAACAACGTCGTGCTGGTGCACGGTTCCTGGGCCGATGGCTCGAGTTGGGCGGACGTCATTTCTCGATTGCAGGCCGCCGGCCTGCATGTCACCGCCGTGCAGAACCCGCTGACATCGGTCGCCGACGACGTCGCGGCCACCAAACGCATCCTGGATCAACAGGATGGCCCGACGGTGCTGGTCGGCCACTCCTACGCCGGCACTGTGGTCAGTGAAGCCGGGGTCGATCCGAAGGTCAGCTCCCTGGTGTACGTCGCGGCTCGCGCCCCCGACGCCGGTGAGGACTTCGTGGCGCTTTCGGCCCGCTACCCGACCATGCCCGTGCGCGCCGGCACCGAAGAACACGACGGTTTCGTCAGCCTCAAGCAGGATGCCTTCCTCAAGTACTTCGCCGGCGATGTGCCACCCGCCAAGGCCCTGCAGCTGTTCGCCGTGCAACAACCGATCGCCAAGACCCTGTTCACCGACCGCACCACCGTGGCCGCCTGGCACAGCAAGCCGTCGTGGTACGCGGTGTCCAGCCTCGACCAGACCATCAACCCGGACCTCGAACGCTTCCTCGCCAAACGCATGAACGCCAGCACCATCGAGCTGCCCTCGAGCCACCTGTCGCTGGTGTCCCATGCCAAGGAAATCGCCGACCTGATCCTTGAGGCCGCGGGCCGCCAGCCCTGATTGCGGTTCATTACAACATTGTCATTGTTCTGTTGGTCGGCTGTCCGGATCGCCTGATTAACCTGGATTCACTGTCAGGTCACCCACCGGCAGCCACCACCACCTGTAGAGAGAAACTCACCATGAAAATGTCCATCTTCGGTTTCGCCGCCCTCCTCGCCGCCGGCTCGGCGTTTGCCGACACGGCGCCTACCGCACCGTTGATCCACGACAAGACCGGCTTCTTCGTGCACCTGGATGTCGCCAAGGTCCTGTCCAGCACTGACATTTCGCAGCAATGCGGGGTCATTCCGGCGAAACTCGACTACCTCGACTCCCTGAGTCGCGAACACGTGCTGGATTACCAGGTCGACGGCTCGGGCTGCACCAATGATCATTGATCCGGCTAAACTGGCACCCCTGGTCTGAGGCGCATTGGCATGAACATCCTCGTAGTGGAAGACGAACCCAAGGCAGGCAATTACCTGCTCAACGGCCTGCAGGAACTGGGCTACTGCGTCAGCCTGGCTCGGGATGGCGCCGATGGTTTGCACCAGGCCCTGGAGCATGACTTCGACGTTATCGTGCTGGACGTGATGATGCCGAAGATGGATGGCTGGGAAGTGCTGCGGCGCCTGCGCAAGGAAGCCGATACGCCGGTGCTGTTCCTCACCGCCCGGGATGACATCGCCGACCGCATCAAGGGCCTGGAACTGGGCGCCGACGACTACCTGATCAAGCCCTTCTCCTTCGCCGAACTGGTGGCGCGCCTGCGCACCCTGACCCGCCGTGGCCCGACCCGTGAGGAAGAACAGCTGCAGGTGGCCGACCTGCAGATTGACGTGCTCAAGCGACGCATCACCCGCGCCGGGGTGCGCATCACCCTGACCAACAAGGAATTTGCCCTGCTGCACCTGTTCGCCACGCATCAGGGCCAGGTGCTGTCGCGCTCGATGATTGCTTCACGGGTCTGGGACATGAATTTCGACAGTGACACCAACGTCGTCGATGTCGCCGTGCGCCGCTTGCGCCTCAAGATCGACGACCCGTTCCAGCTCAAGCTGATCCACAGCGTGCGCGGTATCGGCTACCGCTTCGATACCCAGCCATGAACGGCCTGCGCCACTCCCTGACCCTGCGCCTGGCGCTGGTGTTCGCCTTGCTCGCATTCGTCTCGCTGACCCTGCTGGGCGTGGCGCTGTACCGCGATCTGGAGCGCGAACTGATCCGCCGCGACGACGCCGCCCTGGTCAACCGCATCGACCAACTGCGCACCTTCCTCAACGACAGCAACGCACTGGAGCTGATCCGGACCAAACCGGCGCTGTTCCAGAACATGCTGGGCAATCGCGAAGCCCTGCTGACGATCACGTCTGCGGATCAAAAGCCCTTGCTGGTGGTCAACCCCGGCAACCTGCCGCTGCCATCGCTGGCGCCCGTGGCGATGGACCGTCCGCTGAGCCTGGCGGACGTGCAGCATTATCCCGGTGTGGACGGCATCCCGTTCGCGGCCGTCGCCGCGACCATCGACTCGGGTGACATGGGTAGCCTGCGAGTGCTCACCGGGCGCCTGATGACCGAGCGCACCGCCGTGCTCGCCAGCTACCGGATCAATGTGTACCTGTTTGCCAGTGTCGCGGCGGTGCTGCTGGCATTGTCCGGCTACCTGCTGGTGCATCGTGGCTTGCTGCCGGTGCGGCGCCTGGCCCGGCATGCCCATGGCATCGGTGTCGGCAACCTCGGCGAGCGCCTCGACAGCCATGGCGCCCCCCGGGAGCTGTTGCCGATGATCGACGCCTTCAACGCGATGCTCGATCGGTTGGGCAAGGGTTTCGTACAACTGGGCCAGGTCTCGACGGACATGGCGCACGAGCTGCGCACACCGATCAACAACCTGCTCGGCGAAACCCAGGTTGCCCTGCAGCAGCACCGCAGCATCGAAGCCTATCAGCAGCTATTGGCCTCCAATGTCGAAGAACTCGAGCGCCTGGCGCGCATGCTCGACAACATGCTGTTTCTGGCCCGCACCGACCCGTCCAGCGCCCTTAAACAACGCCAGGAGCTGGACGCCGCCGACGAAATGCAACGCATGGCCGACTATTTCGAAGGGCCGGCGGCCGATGTCGGCATCCACATACGGGCCGGGGGCAGCGGCGTGATCTGGGCCGAACCGATGCTGCTGCGCCGGGCGCTGGCCAACCTGTGCGCCAACGCGATCAAGTACGGCGCGCCCCACTCCGAGCTGGTCATCGACGCCACGCCGTGCGCCGAGGGCATTCGCCTGAGCGTGGACAATCACGGCCCGACCATCCCGGCCGAACACCTGCCCCGACTGTTCGAACGTTTCTACCGCGTCGACGAATCCCGCGAACGCTCGGCCAACTCCAATGGCCTGGGCCTGTCGATCGTCGCGACGATCATGCAATTGCACAACGGCACGTGCAGCGCCAGCAGCCAAGACGGCGTGACCCGTTTCGAGCTGGTTTTCCCGGCTCGGCGTCAAGGTGAATGAACCGGCCGCTTTCGCGAGCAAACCCGCTCCCACAGGTTCCCTGAGTACCGCCATGCCACTGGCAAAAAACACCACTGTCCTTGAGCACTTGCGACATAGGCCAATGCCGTCACCGCGCCTAGACTCTTTCCCCCATGACAGTGCCCGCGCGCACCCGACTTGAATCAGGGAAACCCTCATGAACCCTTCCGACATTTATGTGATCAGCGCCGTCCGTTCCGCCATTGGCAGCTTTGGTGGCTCGCTCAAGGATGTGCCACCGACTCAACTGGCGACCGACATTTGCCGGGCAGCCATCGAGCGCTCGGGCCTGGCGCCTGAGCATATCGGCCATGCGGTGTTGGGGCATGTGATCCCCACCGAAGCCCGCGACGCCTACATCTCCCGTACGGCGGCGATGAATGCCGGCCTGCCGAAAGAAACGCCGGCCTTCAACGTCAATCGCCTTTGCGGCTCCGGTTTGCAGGCGATTGTCAGCGCCGCGCAGAGCCTGATGCTGGGGGATGCGGGGGCGGCGCTGGCCGGCGGTGTCGAGTCCATGAGCCGTGGCGCCTACCTGTTGCCGCAAGCACGCTGGGGTGCGCGCATGGGCGACATGCAGGCCATCGACTACATGCTCGGTGTATTGCAGGACCCGTTCGAGGGTTTCCACATGGGCATCACCGCGGAAAACGTCGCCGAGCGCTTCGGCATCACGCGCCAGGCCCAGGACGAACTGGCCTTGCTCAGCCAGCAACGGGCGGCGCGGGCGATTGCCGAAGGCCGGTTTGCCAGCCAGATCGTGCCGATCGAAATCCCGTCGCGCAAAGGCACCGTGACCTTCGACACCGACGAACATGTGCGCAGCGAGGTGAATGCCGAGCAACTGGCGAAGATGAAGCCGGCCTTCAAGAAAGACGGCAGCGTCACCGCCGGCAACGCCTCCGGGCTCAATGACGGCGCCGCCGCGCTGATACTGGCCACCGGCGAAACGGTTCGCGCCCATGGCCTCAAGCCGATGGTGCGTCTGGTCGGCTACGCCCATGCCGGTGTCGAGCCGGAACTGATGGGGCTCGGCCCGATTCCCGCCACTCGCCTGGTGCTCAAGCGTGCCGGACTGACCGTGGCCGACCTGGACGTCATCGAGTCCAACGAAGCCTTCGCCGCGCAAGCCTGCGCCGTGGCCCAGGCGCTGGGCTTCGACCCGGAAAAGGTCAACCCCAACGGTTCGGGCATCTCCCTGGGCCATCCGGTGGGCGCGACCGGTGCGATCATCGCGACCAAGGCCATTCACGAACTGCACCGCGTCCAGGGCCGTTACGCCCTGGCGACCATGTGCATCGGCGGTGGCCAGGGCATCGCCGTGCTGTTCGAACGCGTCTGAACCGCGCTTCGGCGGGGCTCGAGCGGGCCCCGCCGGGCAAACTATCCCTCGAAGGCCGACCGAATGACCTAACCTCATAGGCTGAATGACCCACAACCGAGTCTGCCAGGCTATGTGCAATGCATTGCGCTCAGTGGTTTTCCTCCTGTTCTCCCTGCTCGTGCCGAGCGGCGCAACACTGTTGGCCGCCGACCTGACGGGTAACGCCCCTTCCCTGTCCGGCCTCTCGCCAGTGGCCGTCTCCCAGAGTGACCTGCAAGGGCTGCAACAGCGCCTGGACCGGATCAAGCAACAGGTTTCCCAGGCCAACAACGTGACCCAGATGGTCACGTTGCAGGACCTGATCCAGTCGTTCATCACCGATGTCGCGGCCATGCAGTCGGCGCTGCTGCCCGAGCAGAAACAATTGCAGGCCCAGCTCGATGTACTGGAGCCGGTCGCCCAGGACGAGGTTGTCCTTGAGAGATCGGAAATCGCCACGCAACGGGCGGCCATTTCCGAGCAGAAAAGCAAAGTCGACGCCGCCCTGAAGACCCTGACCGGCCTCAGGGACAGCGCTGCCGGCCTGCTCATCCAGATTGCCGCGATTCGCCGCAGCCTGCTGGAATCGGAAATGTCCCTGCGTGCCTCCAGTGTGCTGAGCGCAACCTTCTGGGCACCGTTGTTCAACCCGCCGGAGGACGACGTCCAGCGCGTGCGCACCTTCTTCCAGCATGTGGCGGCGGCGTTGGCGGTGGCCTGGCTGCCCGGCGAGCGCCTGCTCACGGTGGCGCTGGTGATACTGGCGTTCGTCCTGTGGACGGTGGGACGCCGGGTCGCGGACCGTGGCTTGACCTGGGTGTGCATTCACCGAATGCCCGAAGGTCGCCTGCGCCGAAGCTCCCTGGCCTTCGCCTCCGTCGCGGCCACGCTGCTGACCACCGCCTGCGCGATGGCTTTGCTGTTTTATGCCTTGACCCGGCATATCCCGTTGTCGCCGCTGATGCAGAGCTATTCCGACGAGTTCGAAAAAGTGGTGTATGTGTGCGTGCTGATCACCGGCCTGAGCCGCGCCCTGCTGTCGACACAACACCCGTCCTGGCGCCTGCCTGCCATCGCCGACCCGGTCGCGCAGGCGATCAGGCCCTTCCCCAGACTGGTGGCCGGCGTCCTGCTGGGGCTGCTGACCCTGGTGCAAGTGGTCAATGTCACCGACATGAGCAGTCAGGCCGTGCTGTTCGCCCGTGGTTTCGTTTCTTTGGTCGTGACCTTGCTGATCGGCGCTCTGTTCCTGCGCATCAGCAAGGCCCGCCGGCTGGTGGCAGCCACTGGCGACCATCCGCCGGCACATTCGGCAGTTGCCAGCCTGCTTTATGCCTTCGCCTGCCTGTGCGTGATTGCCTCGTTGTGCGCGCTGTTGATCGGCTACATCTCCGCCGCACGGTTCATCACCTATCAACTGGTGTGGATGTTCATCATCCTGTCCGGCTTCTACTTGCTGGTGCAGTTGTTCAACGATGCCTGCGAACACCTGTTCTCCCCCAAGAGCGCCAGCGGCAAGGCGCTCAAGCAAGTCATGGGCATCGGCGACACACGCCTGGAGCAGGCGTCGGTGGTGCTGTCGGGCGTGGGCCGCGCCGCGTTGGTCCTGCTGGCGATCATCACCTTGTTCGTCGGCGGCGTGGGCACCACGCTCGGCCAGTTGGTCGACCAGACCGTGGCCATACTCGGCGGCGCCGGGTTGCGCAAACTGAACATCATCCCCGGCCATTTGCTCAACGCCGTGCTGGCGCTGTTGATCGGCATCTACCTGGTGCGCACGTTGCGACGCTGGCTGGACAACGAGTTCCTGCCCAAGACCCGGATGGACCCGGGCATGTGTGCCTCGCTCAGCACCCTGTTCGCCAACATCGGCTATGCGCTGGTGATCCTGCTGACCCTGTCGTCGCTGGGGGTGCAGTGGACCAACCTGGCCTGGATCGTCAGTGCGTTGTCGGTGGGGATTGGTTTCGGCCTGCAGGAAATCGTCAAGAACTTCGTTTCCGGCCTGATCCTGCTGACCGAGCGCCCGGTCAAGGTTGGGGACCTGATCAGCATCAGCGGCGTCGAAGGCGACATCCGCCGGATCAATGTGCGGGCCACCGAAATCCAGCTCAGTGACCGCTCGATCGTCATCGTGCCCAATTCGCAGCTGATTTCGCAGAACCTGCGCAACGTGACCCTGGGCGGCAGTGCCCAGGGCGTGGCGTCACTCGAGTTGACCTTCCCCTTGGACATCGACCCCGAGCAGGTGAAGGACCTGCTCAACAACGTCTATACCGAGAACGAAAGCATCCTCGAGAAACCGGCGCCGGTGGTTCGCTTCAGCAAGCTGACGCCCGATGGCATCACCCTGACCGTCACCGGCTACGTGGCCAGCCCGAGGATTGTCGGGGTCACCAAAAGCGACCTGCTGTTCGAAATCCTCAAGCGTCTGGGGGCGGCGGGCATCGAACTGGCGAAGCCCGCGTCGACGACGTGAATCAGTGGGCGATGCACACCGACTTCAGCTCGGTGTACGCCTCGATCACCGCGCGGCCGAATTCACGACCCATGCCTGACTGCTTGACCCCACCGAACGGCATCGCCGGGTCGAGCAGCACGTGGGCGTTGACCCACACGGTGCCGGCCTCGATGCGTGGCACCAGGTTCATCGCCTTGCCCAGGTCGTTGGTCCACAGGCTGGCGGCCAGGCCGTAGCGGTTGTCGTTGGCCAGGGCGATCACCGCGTCTTCATCGTCGAACGGCATCACGCCCAGGACCGGACCGAACACCTCTTCGCGGGCGACCGTCATGCCGTGATCGATGTCGGCCAGGATTGTCGGCTGCACGAAGAAGCCCTCGCCTTCCAGCCGCTCCCCCCCCGAAACCACCCGAGCACCTTCCTGGCGGGCCAGTTCGATGTGCTTGAGCACCGCCTGTTGCTGCTTGCGCGACACCAGCGGGTTGATCGCCGCGTCAGCGTTCATGCCGGCGCCAATCGGCATGGCCGAGACGGCGGCGGCGAGGGCTTCGACGAAGCGGTCGTGGATCGAACGGTGCACATAGAAGCGTGACGCTGCGGCGCAAACCTGGCCGTTGTTCAGCAGGCCGCCCAGAATCGCCCCCTGCACGGCTTTTTCGACGTCGGCATCGGCCAGCACGATCATCGGGTTCTTGCCGCCCAGCTCCAGGGAAAAGCGCGTCATGTTGGCCATGCAGGCCACGCCGACACTTTTGCCCACGGCGGTGGAGCCGGTGAAAGACACCTTGCTCACCAACGGATGCGCCGTCAGCACACCACCGACCGACGCACCGCCGCCGGTCACCACGTTGAACACGCCGGCCGGAATGCCCGCTTCCAGCGCCAGCTCAGCCAGGCGCATGGCGGTCAACGGGGTTTCCATCGCCGGCTTGATGATCACCGTGCAACCGGTGGCCAGGGCCGGCATCAGCTTCCATGCGGCGATCAGCAGCGGGAAATTCCATGGCACGATGCCGACCACGACGCCCACCGGCTCACGCTTGGTGAACGCGGTGAACTTCGCGCCCGGCGGCAGCGGGATCGACACATCAAAGGTCTGCCCTTCGATCTTGGTCGCCCAGCCGGACATGTAGCGCATGAACTCCACCGTGGCGTTCAAGTCCAGGGCACGGGCCATGTTGATCGACTTGCCCTGGCTCAGGGTTTCCAGCTGCGCCAGCTCTTCGGCGTGTTCTTCGACCAGGCGCGTGAAGTTCAGCAGGATGCGTTCGCGGTCCGCCGGGCGCAGGCCCGACCACACACCGGACTTGAAGGCCTTGTGCGACGACTGCACGGCCTGCTCGACCAGTTCGAGCGGCGCGTCCAGGGTGTCGCACAGGGTTTGCCCGGTCGCCGGATTGACCACGGCAATGCTCTGCCCTTCGGCGAATACCCATTGGCCATCGATGAAGCAGCCATGACGACGGTCCAGAAACGCAGCAACCTGCGGCAGAATTTCAACGTTGCTCATACATCACCTTTCGTTCAGATGAAGGGGTCAGCCTGAAACGGCTGATCAGTGTTGTTCTTTGAGGAAACAGGTGACCGCCTCGCGATCGTCCTTCGAGGCCAGGCCCATGTAAGGCATGTAGGTCCCCGGCACGAAGGCCTGGGGTTGGGTGATCAGTTGCGCGATGTTCTCGGCCTGCCAGGTGACGTCCTTGGTGCGCATGGCCTGGGAATAGTTGAAGCCTTCCAGCGAACCGGACTTGCGTCCGACCACGCCGGCCAGGTTCGGCCCCATCATCCCCGTCACGCCTTTGCTCACCGAATGGCACACCCCGCACTCATTGGCGAAGACCTGGGCGCCACGGCCCTGTTCGGTGGTGCAGTCGGCAGCCAGCGCTGAATGCGCCAAGGTGAAGGAAATCAGACCGATAAGAGGCAGGCGCAGTGAGGTGACCATAGGAGAACGACCTTGAAAAATCCGCGCTCGTCAGGCGAGCGCCAACACGGAAGCGCCGATGCAGCGGTGCATCGGCAGGGTTGAGAGGGATTGTCGGCGGTCAGTGGCGCGCAGGTTTTGCCCTGCGTGCCAGTCGTATTGTCGAGGCTGCCAAACCGGGCATTTTGGCAAGCACAGCCAACTCTTTGGCAACCACACAAAAGGCCGGAAAAGTTCCGCGACTTAGTATCGAAAAAGACCGCAACCCTGCGCTCAAGAACAAGAACGGATGCCCCACCATGCTCAAGTCCCCCTTGCTTCGTCTTTCTACCCTCGCGCTGATGATCAGTGCTGGCCAGGCCAGCGCGTACGAACTATATGCCGATGACGACAGTCACCTGAACGCTACGCTGGAGGCGGTGTTCGGTGTTTTCCACAGCCAGGAAAACTACGCGCTGTCCGGCCGCCTCGATAAAGGGTCCTCGTCGTGGCGCGAGGGCTACATCAAGTACGGCCTGAGCTTCGACAAGGGCCTGGCCGGCGTGGGCACCGCCTACGGCGCGGCCAACCTGCTCAGCTCCGGCACCTGGGGCGACGGCGATGCCGCAGGGTTCAGCGACGGCTCGGAACGCACCACCCGATTCGAGGACGCCTACCTCGGCTGGCGTTCGAAGGATCTGTTCCCGGTCCTGGGGACCGACGGTATTGACCTGTCCTTCGGCCGCCAGAACATCGTGGTCGGCGACGGTTTCCTGATTGACGGCGATGCCTTGAACATGGGCAAGGGCCTGGCCGATGGCGAGTTCAACCGTGGCGGCGCCTATTGGCTGGCGGCGCGCAAGGCATTCGATGAAACCGCCGTGTTGCGCATCGGTGGCAAGGAAGGCTGGCGTGGCGACCTGATGTGGTTGAAATCCGACAACCGCGCCCAGGCCATGACCGAAATGTACGTCGGCACCCTGGAGCATGTGTCCGACGCGGGCACCGTCGGCCTGACCTACGTCGACACCACCGACGTCGACGAACAGTACGCCTCGCCGATCCAGCTGGAACGCGACGACATGAAAACCTACAGCCTGCGCGCCACCGGCAACGCCGGGGTCAAGGACCTGTTCCTCTCTGGCGAATACGCCAAGCAGAACAAACCGCACTCCGGCAACGAAGACGCCTGGTACCTGGAAGCCGGCTGGACCTTCTCCGACGTCGCCTGGTCGCCGTATGTCAGCTACCGCTACAGCCGCTTCTCGGAAAACTACGACACACTGTTCTACGGTTTCAGCCGTGGCTTCGGCACCTGGTTCCAGGGTGAAGTGGCCGGCAACTACGCGGGGCCGTTCAACAGCAACTCGCGCATCCAGCAAGTCAAGTTCACCGTCGCGCCGCTGGAGAACCTGACCGTGGGCGCGATGTACTTCAACTTCGACACCATCGACCGCAACCTCGGCAACACCGATGGCCACGAAGTCGACCTGTACGCCGAATGGCACGTCAACGAGCACCTGAGTGTCATGCCCCTGATAGGCCTGTTCCAGCCGGACAAGAGCGCCGAACAGGGCGGCACGCAGTTGGGCAACAACGACCGCAACCTCTACAGCCAACTGATTTTCGCCACCACGTTCTAAGTCCCGCGCGAGCCCTGTGGGAGCGAGCCCGCTCGCGCCTGCAGGGCACTCGACTCGCCTCCAGGAAAAAGGCCTTTCCCATGCAGAAAACATTTCTCACGATCCAGAGCAAGATCGCCCTGCTCGCCGGTCTCTGCCTGCTGTTGGTGGTGGGTTTGCTGATGGGCCTGTCGTTGTACCAGACCCACCAGAGCAGCCAGCAAGTGGCCCAGGCCAGCAGTGAAATGCTCGCCGATGCGGCCAGGGAACACATGCAGGCGCTGGGCAAGGTGCAAGCGATGCAGGTGCAACGCACCTTCCTCCAGACCCATGAATTCGGCCAGGGCCTGTCGCGCTACCTGTTGTATCTGCGACAACTGCAGCATCAGGGCACACTGACCCGCCAACAGCTGCGCCAGGCGCTGAACACCCAGCTTCACCAGGCCCTGAACGACAAGCCCGACCTGCTCGGGCTTTACGTCATTTTTGAACCCGACGCCCTGGACGGCGGCGACGCCGCATTCGCTGGCAACGCCGATCTGGGCAGCAACGAAAAAGGCCGTTTCTCGCTGTACTGGGTGCAAAGCAAACCCGGCGAGCTGCAGGCGGTGATCGGCGACGAAGGGTTGCTGGCCAACACCGAGCCCGGCCCGAGCGGCGCGCCGTACAACGCCTTCTACACCTGCGCCCGGGACAGCCGCCAGGCCTGCGTGCTGGAGCCGTATTTCGACGAGGCCTCCGGCAGCCGCAAACTGGTGACCAGCATCGCCTTCCCGCTGCTGGACAACGGCAACGTCATCGCCGTCGTCGGCCTCGACATCAACCTCGCCGCCCTGCAACAGAACAGCGAAGCCAGCGCCCGGCAACTGTTCGATGGCCACGGTCAGATCAGCATCGTCAGCCCCCGCGGGGTGATTTCCGCCGACAGCCAGGACGTCGCCCGCCTCGGCCAGCCGCTGGACAATGCCGATGTCATGGCCAGCCTGAGTCAGGGCCAGCCGAAGGTGTTCGCCGACCGGCAGCAGATCAAGGTCCTCGAACCGCTGGCGCCGATTGCCGGTTCTGCGCCGTGGGGCGTGTTGGTCGGCGTGCCGCAGGACGTCCTGCTGGCCCCCGTCGCCAACCTGCAAAAGGAACTGGATGCACGAGGCATGCAAAGCACGGCCCTGGAGTTGCTGCTGGGCGGCGGCTCGGCCCTGCTGGGCCTGGCGCTGATCTGGTACGCGGCGTATCGCATCACCCGGCCGTTGCAACTGCTGACGCGGGTCATGGAAGACATCTCACGGGGTGAAGGCGACCTGACTCGGCGCCTGTCCGTGCAATCACGGGATGAGATCGGCCAACTGGCCACAGCGTTCAACCGCTTCGTCGAGCGCATCCACCACTCCATCCGCGAAGTGGCCTCGGCGGCGCAGGGGGTCAACGAAGGCGCCAAGCGCGTGGTGCTGGCGTCTAACTCGTCGCTGAGCAATGTCGACGAACAATCGACCCGCACCAACAGCGTCGCCGCCGCCATCAACCAATTGGGCGCCGCCGCCCAGGAAATCGCGCACAACGCCTCCGACGCCTCGCAGCAAGCCTCGGCCGCCCGGGAACAGGCTGAAGATGGGCGTCAGGTGGTGGAACGCACGATCCAGGTGATGAACGAACTGTCGGCGAAAATCAGCGCCTCCTGCACGCACATAGAGGTGCTGAACACCAAGACCGTGAACATCGGGCAGATCCTCGAAGTGATCAAGGGCATCTCCCAGCAGACCAACCTGCTGGCGCTCAACGCCGCGATCGAGGCGGCGCGCGCCGGAGAAGCGGGTCGCGGCTTTGCCGTGGTCGCCGACGAAGTGCGCAGCCTGGCCGGCCGCACGCAGACCTCGGCAACGCAGATCCAGCTGATGATCGAAGCGCTGCAGGTCGGCGCGCGGGAATCGGTCAGCACCATGACCGAGAGCCAGCAGCACAGCGAGGAAAGCGTCACCATCGCCAACCTCGCCGGCACCCGGCTGGGCAGCGTGACTCAACGCATCGGCGAGATCGACAACGTCAACCAATCCGTGGCCGCCGCCACCGAGGAGCAGACCGCAGTGGTCGAGGCGCTGAATGTCGACATCACCGAAATCAACACCCTGAACCGGCAAGGGCTGGAGAACCTGCAATCGACCTTGCGCGCCTGCACCGAGCTGGAACACGAGGCCGGGCGTTTGCAGCAGTTGGTGGGGAGCTTCCGGATCTGAGACGGGGGGTGTCTGACCTGAAGCCCTCGCGACAAGCCCGCTCCCATCAGGGTGGTGATACCTGAACCCCCTGTGGGAGCGAGCCGGCTCGTGGTGCATCAGTCAACATCGATGCCAGTGTTTCAGATGGCGCTGAGGCGCAGATGACCGGTGGGATCGACCTGCGCACTGACCGCCTCGTAACTGGCCATCGTCGCATGCGGCGTTTCAATCGGATGCTCATGGGTCGAGGTGATGATCAGCAAATCGGCCCCGGCCGCTTCTGCGGCCAGGATGCCCACCGTGGCGTCTTCGAAAATCAGGCACTCGCTGACGTCAACCTCCAGGCGCCTGGCCGCCAGGCGATACCCCGCCGGGTCCGGTTTGCCGGCGCTGACATCTTCTGCGGTGACCATCACCGCCGGTTCAGGAATGCCCGCCGCCGCCATTCGTCGCAACGCCAGTGCCCTGGGTGCGGACGTGACGATGGCCCACTGATGGGCCGGCAACGACTTGAGGAAATTGGCCGCGCTGGCCACTTCCACGATGCCTTCGACGTCATCGATTTCTGCCTGGGTAATCCACGCCGCTTCAGCGTCGGCATCGATACCGGGCAGGCCCTGGCGGTTGATGGTGTCAATGGCGCGAGCGCCATGGATGGTCGGCAGGAATGACGCGACATCCACGCCGTGGCGCAAGGCCCAGACGGTCCAGATGCGCTCGGCGGCGGCGATGGAATTGAGGACGGTGCCGTCCATGTCAAACAGAAAGGCGCGATAAGGGGTGTTGAAGACTGACAAGGATGAACTTCCTCTGGCAGGAGCCGGGCGGCGGGTACCCGGCAATGTAGCATTGGCCCGTGTCGAAACTCACCTCTTGACCGGTCCCGACTTCAGCGCCCCTTCGACACAGTCGAGCAATTGCCCCAGCGCCCAGGGTTTCTTGATGAACGACACATCGTGCCTGACCCCGGAGGATTCCGGCGTCTCGTACCCGGACATGATCATGATCGGTTTCTCGGGCCAGCGGTCGCCGAACCGATTGGCCAGGTCGGCGCCATTGAGGGTGCCGGGCATGGTGATGTCCGTCAGCAGCAAGGCGACCTTGTCCGCATGCTGCTCCAGGTAACCGGCGGCATCATCGGCGCTGACCTGCGGTTCGATGGCAAACCCCTCTTCCTGAAGAATTTCGCAGAGAAACTCCAGGATCAACGGATCGTCTTCAACCACGAGAATCAACCCGTCCGGAAGGTGCTCGCCCGCCTTCGATATTGGACACATGACTTTGCCACTCCCTGAATACCTGATGATTTTCGCGGGCTCGAATCCGCTGCTTACAGGTATGAGCAGCGGGCTGCGCGGAAATTCATTTTTGATACAGGTCAGTGTAAAAACGGGTGGGTGGGAGCGCGCCGGCTCCGGGCGGCTCGCTCCCACAGGCGGGATTATTGCGACATGGCGTCTTTCTTCATGGCGTCCTTGGACATGCTGTCTTTCTTCATCGCGTCCTTGGACATGGCGTCTTTTTTCATACCGTCCTTGGACATACTGTCTTTTTTCATCGCGTCCTTGGACATCGCGTCCTTGGACATCGCCTCCTTGCTCATGCTGTCCTTGCTCATGGCGTCCTTGCTCATGGTGTCCGCTGCAAAAACGCTGGCGGCGCCCATTGCCAGGCACATGGACAACGCGACGGTGGTCAATTTTTTCATGATGAAACTCCTTGAAGCTCAGGTTGCGAAGTCACGCAGCGGAGGCTGCGTGGTGAAGGTGCCGGACGTTGTCAGCTGCCGCCGAACCAGTTGTAGCCCTGGTCTTCCCAGTAGCCGCCGCTGTAGGTGTTGCTGACGAAAATCGCCTGGATGTGTTTGGGGTTCTTGTAGCCAAGCTTGGTGGGCATGCGCAGCTTCATCGGGAAGCCGTACTCGCGCGGCAATACCGCGCCGTCATAGGTCAGTGCCAGCAAGGTCTGTGCGTGCAGCGCGGTGGCCATGTCGATGCTGGTGTAGTAATCGTCGGCGCATTTGAAACCGACGTATCTGGCGTCGGTGTCGGCGCCGATCCGCCTCAGGAAATCGCTGAACCGCACCCCGCCCCAGCGACCGATTGCGCTCCAGCCTTCCACGCAAATATGCCGGGTGATCTGTTCCTCCTGCGCCATGGCACGCAGTTCCTCCAGGCGCCAACTGCGCTTGTCGACGACCAGCCCGGTGACCTCCAGGCGAAAGCTCTCCTCCTCGACGGTCGGCGCCTCGTCGATGCCATAGAAGGCGTTGAAGGGAAACGGCCGGGTAATCATCGACGCCGGGTACGTGGGCGCCAGCGCATTGGGGTTGAACAGCCAGCCCTGCACCCGGTCATTGAGCCGCGACATGGACGACAGTGCAGTCTCGACGCTGTCGTTGTCGGTGATGTTGCAGCCGGACAACAGCGCCACGCCGCCCAGGGTCAGGCCCCGCATCAGGAATGAACGACGGGAGCGGTCCTCGATCTGCGGGGCGATGATTTTCCGGGCCTCCTTGAGGATGGACGCTTCGTCCAGCCCTTCGATGCGCTTTTTCATACGGACTCCTTGCGACCGACAATCATGGCCAGCAGTGTTTTGGGCACGAGCGCAACCATCACCAGGTGCACCGCCACAAAGGCCATCAACAGCGCCATCGCAATGAAATGCACCTGCCGCGCGGCCTCGTAGCCGCCGAGCAACGCCCTGAGCAGCGGGAACTGCACCGATTTCCACAGCACCAGGCCGGAGATCACCAGCAACGCGATATCGAACATCACGAACAGGTAGGCCAGCCGCTGCACCTGGTTGTAGCGGCTCAGGTCCGCATGGCCGAGGCGGCCCCGCAACGCGGCCCACAGGTCATGGATGACACCCTGGGGCGACAGCGGGAAGAAGCGCCGTTTGAGCCGGCCACTGAGCAGGTTGATGGCCAGGTAGATGAGGCCATTG
Organism: Pseudomonas sp. IT-P12; assembly: GCF_949767465.1. NCBI lineage: Bacteria > Pseudomonadati > Pseudomonadota > Gammaproteobacteria > Pseudomonadales > Pseudomonadaceae > Pseudomonas > Pseudomonas sp. IT-P12. The sequence continues at coordinate 209,885 of NZ_CATKPY010000022.1, forward strand.
ATCGCCAGGAACCACATCGCCGCGAAGTGCCATTGCAAGGCGCCGCCGAGCCAGCCGCCCAGGGTGATCGAGGCGGGAAAACTGAAGTCGTAAAGAGGCGAAGCGTTGTAGATCCGCCAGCCGCTGGTGACCATCACCAGCACCGCCAGCGCATTGAGCCAATGGGTCAGCCTCAGCCAGCGAGGGTGGCTGGCCCTGGGTGCAGCAGTTGACTGCGACATGTCCGGCTCCCGTGGTGGTCAGTCGTTGGGGCCGAGTATGGCGGCGGACATATCGCCAAATCCTCACCGAAAGTTAACTTAATTGTGATGATTGCCCCGCTTCCACAGGGGTCATGGGGTGGTCGGTTGTGCGTGTAACTATGGTTAAATGCCGCCCTGCCCAATCACCGTCCCGATCCGATCCGATGAACTCACAAGCGCTGACCACCCTCCACGACCATCTGTTGACCGCCCTGGCAACCGCCCCCGCCGAAACCCGCCGGCTGTTTCACGGTCGCGGTCGCTGCTGGCCGGGGCTGGAGCAGTTGACCGTCGACTGGTTGCAGGGCGTGGTGCTGGTGTCGCTGTTCAAGGAACCCGAGGCGCAGCAACTGGCGGCGTTGAATCAACAGCTGATGGCCCTCACCGGCTCACCCGAGTGGGCGCAATCCGGCGCGCACACCCTGGCGTTGCAGCACCGTTACCTGCTGCAAAGCACCACCGAATGGCTGGTCGGCGACGTGATCGAGGACATGACCATCACCGAGGGCGGCCTGCGTTACCGGGTGGACCTGGGCCGCAAACAGAACACCGGGCTGTTCCTCGACATGCGCTACGGCCGCGACTGGGTGCGCGCCAACGCCCAGGGCAAACGCGTGTTGAACCTGTTCGCCTACACCTGCGGGTTTTCCGTGGCGGCCATCGAAGGGGGCGCCGAGCACGTGGTCAACCTCGACATGTCCAGCCCGGCGCTGAGCCGTGGCCGGGACAATCACCGGCTCAACGGGCATGACCTGGGCAAGGTCACGTTCCTCGGCCACGACCTGTTCAAATCCTGGGGCAAGGTGATTGGCAAGGGCCCGTACGACCTGGTGATCATCGACCCGCCGTCCTTCCAGAAAGGCAGCTTCCTGCTGACCAAGGATTACCAGCGGGTGTTGCGTCGCCTGCCGGAATTGCTGACGGCCGAGGGCACGGTGCTGGCGTGCATGAACGACCCGGCGTTTGGCGCGGACTTCCTGATCGAAGGCGTGATGCGCGAAGCACCGGGGTTGCGTTTCGAGCAGCGGCTGGAGAACCCGCCGGAGTTTCCGGATGCGGATGTGGAGTGTGGGTTGAAGGCGTTGGTGTTTCGGGGCTGAGACCGCGTCACGGCTATCGCGAGCAAGCCCGCTCCCACAGGGGGTGCGTGTACTCGGCTCTTGAGTTCACAAACGTTTCAGTGTGGGAGCGGGCTTGCTCGCGATGGCGTCGGATCATTCAGCCCAATCACCGCGGCTGCAACACCCGCGCAAACAACTCCCCATGCCCGTTCACCTTGAGCTTGTGATAGACATTGCGCCGGTGCACCTTGACCGTTTCCGGCGAGATCCCCAGTTGCTGGGCGATGGCTTTGCTTGAGAAACCCTGCAGGATCAGCCGTGCGGTTTCGATCTCGCGCTGGGTCAGACGAGCGTCGAAGCGCTCGAGCAGCGCCGCGAAATCCCCGGCCGCTTCGTGGGCAGAGCCCTCGGGTGGCAGCAATTGCACTTGCTGGCGCATCGCCGCGAGCACCCAGTCTCGTACGCACAACAAACGCCCCCGCTCTTCCAGATTGAAGCGCGTCGAGCGACCTAGGGACAAGCCGAGCACGGCACCGTCGATATTGACCAGGTACTGCAACTCGTCGCCGCCGACCACGCGGCGGAAGTAGCTCAGGTAGTACTCGCTCTGCTGGAACTGGTCCGGCGCCACCGAATCCAGGCTGTGCAAACCGTCGGTGATACCCGCGCAGGCCGCGAGGTAAAAGGGATCGAGCAGGTACATGCCGGCACGGTAATCGGCCAGTTCTTCATGCTCGTCGCCCTGGGCCTGGGCATCGAAGTCGATCAACAGGCGAGGCACCCTTCCCGGCTGCATCAAAGACACCAAGGCGTTGTCCAGCGGCACCAGCAACCGCAGCGTGTCGACCAGCGCGCGCCAGAAAGTGTCCTGGCCCAACGCGCCGAACACGCGCGCCAGCCCCTGGTGCAGCGGCAACTCCTTGAGCAACGCTTCCACGTTCTACCCCTTTCGAGTAACCCATGATGGGAATGGGTCAGTCCCCGGCCTGCCGATACGCTGCCAGCACCTGTTCATCACCGGCCGCAGCAGGCCAGGAGTGCCGCATCATGAGTCGTCCCCGTCAACAGATCAATCTTGGGCTGAGCGCCTGCCTGTGCGTTTCGCTGTCGGCAGTGGCCGCCACCCCTGCCCCGACGGTGCATGTCTACAACTGGTACGACTACATCGGCCCCACCACCCTGCACGACTTCAAGCGCGACACCGGGATCGAACCGGTCTACGACACCTTCGACAGCGCAGAAGTGCTGGAAGGCAAACTGCTGACCAGTCGCAGCGGTTATGACGTGGTGGTGGCCAGCAACTTCAGCCTGCCGACGCTGATCAAGGCCGGTGCCCTGGCCCCTCTGCCCCACGGGCAGATGCCGGACTACCCGAACATGGACGCCGACTTGCTGGCGAAACTGGCCAACAACGACCCGGGCAACCAGTACGCCGTGCCGTACCTGTGGGGCACCAACGGCATCGGCTACAACATCGATAAAGTCCGCGCTGCCCTGGGCGACAAGGCCCCCGTGGACTCCTGGGACCTGGTGTTCAACGAAGCCAACCTGGCCAAACTCGGCGAGTGCGGCGTGGCAATGCTCGACTCGCCGTCCGAGATGCTGCCGGTCGCCCTGCACTACCTTGGCCTGCCCCCCAACAGCACCCACCCCGACGATTACAAGAAGGCCGAAGCGCTGTTGCTCAAGTTGCGGCCGCACATTGCCTACTTCAACTCGTCGAAATTCATCAGCGACCTGGCCAACGGCAACATCTGCGTGGCGGTGGGCTGGTCCGGCGCGATGCTCGAAGCCAAGACCAACGCCGAGCAGGCCAACAACGGCGTGAAGATCGCCTACAGCCTGCCCAAGGAAGGCGCACCGGTGTGGTTCGACACCCTCGTGTTGCTCAAGGACGCGCCGCACCCGGAGCAAGGCCTGGCCTTCATCGATTACCTGATGCGCCCTGAAGTGATCGCCCCGGTCAGTGATCACCTGTCCTACCCCAACGGCAACCGCAAGGCCACGCTACTGGTGGCCGAAGCGACCCGCAACAACCCGGCGGTCTACCCGTCCGCCGAGGCCCTGGCCAGCCTGTTCACCCTCCAGCCTTTGCCGCCTGCCACCGAGCGGCTGAGAACGCGGATCTGGAGCAAGGTCAAGAATGGGCAATAGGTCTGACGCCCCCCGCGCCCACAGGGATCAGCGCTCGATCCCCTTTTTCTTCCACGTAATTGAGACGAAAACACCATGAAACCACGTGCCCGTGACTTGAACATCCGGTTCGGCCAACTGCAACCCGGCCCGCTCAACGCCATCACCGACGTACCCGGCGTGCGGGTCGGCCACAGCAATGTGCGAGGCCACAGCGCCAGGGGTTGCGACATTCTGACCGGCGTCACCGTGATCGAGCCGCGTCTCGTGTCCAGCAGCCAGCACCCGTGCTTTGCCGGTGTGCATGTGCTCAACGGCAATGGCGACGCGACCGGCCTGGAGTGGATTCGCGAAGCCGGCCTGCTGACCAGCCCGATTGCTTTCACCAATACCCACAGCCTGGGCGTGGTACGTGATGCGTTGATTGCCATCGACCGTGAACAGCAACCCGACGACGGCCGACTGTACTGGAACATGCCGGTGGTGCTGGAGACGTTCGATGGCCTGCTCAACGACATCAACGGCTTTCATGTACAACCCGAGCATGTGGCCGAGGCGGTGCGCGATGCGTCGGCGGGACCGGTCAGCGAGGGTTCGGTGGGGGGCGGCAGCGGCATGATCTGCCATGAATTCAAGGGCGGGATCGGCACCGCGTCGCGCCGCTTGAACAGCGCCCAGGGTGGCTGGACGGTCGGGGCGATCGTCCAGGCCAACCATGGCGTGCGCAACGAGCTGCGAGTCGACGGTTACCCGGTCGGACGTTACCTGGAGCACGCCGACTCACCGTTTCTCAAGGCTGCGCTGCCCCATCCGGGCATGGGCTCGATCGTCGTCTGCCTGGCCACCGACGCGCCGCTGCTGCCGCATCAATGCACGCGCCTGGCCCAACGCGCCAGCCTCGGTCTTGCGCGCACCGGCGGCGGGAATGAAGACCACAGCGGCGACATATTCATCGCGTTCGCCACCGGCAATCAGGTGCCACCGGCGGCTTATCAAACCAAACGGTCACCCACCTGCGACAACCTGAGCATGGTCAACAACGACCACATCAGCGAGTTGTTCCTGGCGGCGACCGAAGCGGTGGAAGAAGCGATCATCAATGCGCTGCTGGCCGCCGACAGCGCCGAAGGCAATGGCTTTGCGGTGCCGGGGCTGGATGAGGAAACGTTGCTGGAGGCGTTGCGTCAGGCGGGTTGGCGGGCCTGACCGAAGCGCCCGATCCCAGTAGGAGCAAGCTTGCCCCTACTGGGAATGTAGGTGTGTATTCAACTTAGCCGGCTGCGCACATACTCATTGGCCTTGAACGTCAACTGGTCCAAATGCCGATCCCGTTGTTTTTCGGCGTCGAGCATGGCGCGCTTGCCGTGGCGTTGCAGCAGGTAGGTGTGGATCTGCCGCACCTCCAGCGAGCTGTAGATCGGCGCCACTTCCACCCGTCCCGTCAGGCCCTCGGAGCTGTGATCGCGGGTGTTCATCAACACCTGCGTGCCGCGCGCGCCCAACACCTGGAAGCCCATCGAATCGAACCACGGCACCTTGGCCACGGCACAGGTCAGCTCGGCATGCGGGTAACGGCCGACCATTTCCCGCAGCATCCGACGCGCAACGCCTTGGCGCCGATGGCTGGCCTGCACCGCCATGTAGGCCACGCCGCAGGCATCCGGATCGTCCTTGCTCGGCAGGTACAGCAGGAAACCGGTCACCGTTTGCGGATCGTCCACGTCCGTGGCGACAAGCAATTCCACGGCGATGCCCTTCTCCCCGTTCAGCGCCTCCAGATAGAGGTGCACCTCGTAGCCGATTGCGTACTGGTACACGTTGTACAACAGGTTGCTCGGCGGGATGGCGACCATGCTGATGTCGGTCAGGTTGTCGACCACCAGCTGCAGGATTTGGCTGGCGACGGGTTCGGGGCATGGGGTTTTGTAGTGGGTGATCTGGAACATCGAGGGCTTTGACTCTGGGGCGGACGTCTGGGGTGCCTATCATAACGTGCCGCGGTCGATCAGGCGCCGGCGATGTCGGATGCAAAGACCATCGCCGGCGAACCGGCGATGGCGGTGTCAGCCGTGCATCACCACTGATAGGTCGCACTCGCCTGCACGGTCCGCTGCGAGCCATACCAGCACCACGAGTACGAATAGCAGGTCGACACGTACTCTTTGTTGGCCAGGTTGGTCGCATTCACGGCCAGGCGCAGGTTGTCCTTCAGGCTGTTGATGTTCGGGATGTCGTAGTGCACCGACGCATCTACCAGCGTGTAGCCCGGCACCTTCAGGGTGTTGGCCGCATCGCCCCAGGACGAGCCGACATAACGTGCCCCGCCGCCGACACCAAAGCCCTTGGCGACGCCGTCGTGGAAGGTGTAATCCGCCCAGACAGACGCCGTGTGGCGCGGGATGCCGTAGGTGGTGGTGCCTTTGGTCGAGACCGCCGGGCCCACGGCGACGTCGGCGATCGGCGCGTAGTTGACGGTGCTGTTGGACTTGGTGATGCGGTTGTCCAGGTAGGCATAGGCCGCCGTGATATCGAGGTTGTCGTTGAGGCTGGCCTTGCCTTCGAGTTCAAAACCACGGGAGCGCACTTCGCCGCTCTGTTCCTGGCAACGACCGGTGCCACACAGGTGCGTCGGGTCCGGATCGAGGGTCGGTACGTTGGTCTGCGTCAGGTCGTAGATCGACGCGGTGATGAAGCTGTTGCTGCCCGGTGGCTGGTACTTGATCCCCACTTCGTACTGCTTGCCCTCGGTCGGCTTGAACACCGAACCGCCGTAACCGGTGCCCGACTGCGGCTCGAACGATTCGGCGTAGCTGACGTACGGCGCCAGGCCGTTGTCGAACAGGTAGACCAGGCCCACGCGACCGGTGAACGCCTCGCTGTCCAGCGAGGTCTTGGTCTTGACGTTGTTGCGCAGGTTCAGCGAACTGTTGTGGTTGGTCGCCCAGTCATAACGACCGCCCAGCAGCAGGACCCACTGGTCCCATTTCAGTTGGTCCTGGAAGTACACACCTTTCTGCTGGTTGCGCTGGGTGGCATCGCTGGTGAACGCCGGGGTGGTCACCGGCAGGCCGTAGACCGGTTCGAAAATATCGTGATTGGGCCCCGTACCAAAGCCCGACTTGGTGTCGGTGCTGGTGTTCTGGTAATCGCCGCCGAACAGCACGGTGTGCTGCACCGGCCCGGTCTCGAATTTGGCCTGGGCCTGGTTGTCCACGGTGTAGGAATCCAGGTCCACGTCGGTGGCAATGGTCGAGCGTCGGGTGGTGTGGTAGTCGGCCTGCAAGTTGGTGTGGTAGAGGCTGCGGTACACGCCTTCGCTGCGCAGATAACGGGCGTTCTGACGCAGGGTCCAAACGTCGTTCAGATGATGCTCGAACAGGTAACCGACCGAGAAATACTGGCGGTCGCTTTTCTCGAAATCCTTTTCGCCGTCGTAGTAATCGACGTCGATGTCGCGCCCCAGCGGGCTGTCCAGCACCGAGCCGTAAGCGGGCATCGAGCCATAGGACGCCGCTTTCGGGTCTTTCTGGAAATGCCCGAGCAACGTCAGCGACGTGTCTTCGCTGGGGCGCCAGGTGAAGGCCGACGAAATTGCCTGACGCCGGGTTTCCGTGTGCTCCAGTTGACCGTCGGCATCGTCGTACAGACCGGCCACGCGATAGGAGTAGACCCCTTGATCGTCAATCGGGCCACTCAGGTCGAAGGTCGTGCGTTTCTTGTTGAAGGTGCCGTATTCGACGCCGATTTCATGGAACGGCGTGTCCAGTGGCCGCTTGCTGACCATGTTCACCACGCCACTCGGGCTGGCCTGGCCGTACAGCACCGACGACGGGCCGCGCAGGACATCCACGCGTTCGAGGTCGAACGAATCCTTTTGCGGCGAAGCGTCGCGGCTGCCGGGCATGCGCAGGCCGTCCAGGTACACCGCCGGGGAGAAACCACGGATGGTCATCTGGTCCAGGCGCGACGCGGTCGAGCCACGGCTCTCGGTCACCACGGCGGCGGTGTAGCGCAGGATCTGGTTGAGGCTCTCGGCGCCCTGGGCGCGCATCTGGTCCTTGGTGACCACGGAGATCGACTGCGGCGTTTCGATGAGCGCCGCATCGGTCTTGGTCGCCGACAGCGAGCGTGTCGCCACATACCCCTTGACCGGGCCGGTCGGGCTTTCGCTGGCGTAGGCGCCGTTGATGTTGGTGGCCTGCAACTCCAGGGAACCTTCCACCGGCTCCGGCGCAGGTTCGATGCGGTAACGCGTGGCCGACAACGCGATGGCGTTCAGGCCACTGCCCTGCAGCAATCGGGCAAGGGCTTCGCCCGTGCTGAAGGACCCGTTCAAACCGTTGCTGCTTTTGCCGCGCGTCAAGGCCGGGTCGAAGGCCAGCACCAGACCCGCCTGCTCGGCCAGGCTGTTCAGCGCCTGACTCAGGTCACCGGCAGCAATCGAAAAACTGCGCACCGCGCTGCTGGGTGCTTCGGAGACCGACGTTTCAGCCGCAACCAGCGGCGCCGCGACAAAAGCCATCGCCACTGAAAGTGCCAGTGGGTGCAAGGGACGAACAAAGCGTGACATGAGAAATCCTGCGAAATGGAAGGCGTTACTAACCATGACGGCCATGTCAAAAAAAGGGACAAGGAATGCGAGCGATTTGCATTAGTTTTTTTAAAGGCCCTGGATTTGTGGCCTGTGGGGAGATGGAATCTGCCTGTCCTGCAGGAGCGGGCTTGCCCGCGATGAGGCCTTCACATCCACACCGCCTTCGCGAGCAGGCTCGCTCCCACAGTGGTTTTGTGGTGGTTCACAAAGCGGGTGCCCACATGAATACCTGTGGAACGAGCCTGCTCGCGATGAGGCCTTCACACCCAACATCGAGGGTGACTGACACCTTGATCGCGGGCAGTGTCCACAGGGATCAGCGCGGCTTGACGACCACCAGCAGATCGGTGAAGTGCTCGACGTTGATAGGCAGGTTGTCCGCCAGGGTGGCCAGGGCGGCGTCGGTGTCGTCCAGGCGGAACACGCCGGACACCCGCAGGCCTTGCAGCGCCTGTTCGTCGAAACGCACCAGGCCGTGTCGGTAGCTGGCCAGGGCCTGGAGCACTTCGCTCAAGGGGCGGTCGTCGACCTTGAGCAGGCCTCGGGTCCAGGCGTCCGGGTGGGTGTTGCCGAAGGGTCTCGGCGGTTGCACCCGGCCTTCCCGGAGGATGGTTTGCTCGCCTGCCGCGACGTTCACCGCCTGCCCCGCATTGGGTTGGGCAGCGACCACCGACTCCAGCACGCTGACCACGGTCGAGCCATCGGCCTCGCGCTTGACCAGGTAGCGCGTCCCCAAGGCGGTCGCGGTGCCCTGGTCGGTGCGCACCACAAACGGTCGCCGGGCGTCCTTGGCCACCTCGACCCACAACTCCCCGGCCAGCAGTTCGATGACGCGCTGCTGTCCGTCGAACTTCACGTCGAGCGCCGAATGGCTGTTGAGCTGCAGATGACTGCCGTCGGACAGCACCAGCTCGCGCCGCTCACCGACGCCAGTGCGCTGATCAGCCATCCAGATCGGCAGGTTATCCAGCCCGATCCAGCCACAGACCAACACCCCCACCAGTGCGAGGGCCTGGGCACTGCGCCCCGCCATCGTCGGCCGCGGCCGGGCAAAGGCTTGCTTGAGGGCCACGCGCGCCGGTGCGGCGGGAAGCTCCTGCAGATCCCCCAACAACCCACGCATGCGCTCCACCGCCACCGCGTGGCGCGGGTCGGCTTCGCACCAGCGCTCGAAAGCCTCGCGGTCGGCCGGCGTCGACAGCTCATCGTGCAACAGGGTCAACCAATGGGCGGCTGCGTTGATCATGCGATCGGAAGGTTGATCGAAAGCGTTCACGGTTGGTCCGCGCCGTACAGGGTGTTGTAGCAGTGCACCAGCGCACTCGCGACATAGTTCTTGACGGTGCTGGCCGAGACGTTCAGTTCGAGGGCAATCTCGCTGTAGGTCAGGCCATCGAGCCGGCTGAGCAGGAAAGCCTCCCGGGGTTTGCTCGGCAGACCGGCGAGCATCACGGCGATTTTCTCCAACGCTTCCAGCGCGACATGGACCGCTTCGGGGTCCGGCATGCCGGCGTCCTGCGCCTGGATGGCCAGCGCTTCCAGGTAGGCGTGCTCGATGCGTCGACGGCGGGCGCCATCGATCAACAGGCGCCCCGCCGTCGTCGCCAGAAACGCCCGAGGCTCCTTGATGGTGTGAGGTTCAGTCAGGCTGAGCACGCGAATGAACGCGTCATGGGCCAGATCGGCCGCCCGCTGTGAGCAGCCAAGTTTTTTCCGTAGCCAACTGTGCAACCAGGAATGGTGAGCGCTGTAGAGGTCGGTGAAAGTGCGCTGACGCAGAGCCACATCATCATCAGCCACGGAAACATCGTGCATACGAAAAAATTTCTCAAATAAGAAAGATTACCAGTCGCGTGAACGATGACAGCAAAATCATGGCAGGGCAAGCGCCCAGATCAATGACACGAACACTATTGTTGCGGCGCCACCATGCGAAAACGGATATGGATATCGTCGGACACCACGGTGTCCGCGAACTCGCCCTCACCGATTCTGAAATCGCTGCGCTTGAGCGTCAGCTGACCATCGAAGATGCCAATGGCCCTGTCGGCCTTGAGCAGCACCGGCACCTCCACCACTTGAGTGATGCCCCGCAGCGTGAGCGTGCCGGTGAACAGATAACGGTGGTCACCCAGCGCTTTCACTGCGGTGGAGGCAAACGTCGCCACCGGTGAGTTGAGCGTGTCGAACCAGGCCGGTTTTTTCAGTTCTTCGTTGGCGTCACGGCTGCCGGCATCGATGCTGTCGAGCTCGATGGTCAGCCCCGCGCGGGCTACCGAGGGGTTGAGGGTGTCGAAATCCAGCGTGCCCTGGAAACGGCTGAACGTCCCGTAGACCCGCGACGTGAACTGGTTGTACGTGAAGGACAGCGTGCTGGCGGCGGCATTGACCTGCTTGTATTCCACGGCGTAGGCGCCGGAGAGCACGCCGAAGGTCAGCACGGTCACCCAGGCGATAGAGTGGGAAAATCGGGCCTTCATGGGATTTCTCCGGCCTTGCGCAGTGTGCCTGCGCCGGCATGGGTCAATCCGTCGAGCGCATTGACTTGATCAGGTTGTTGCGCAGTTTCACCACCGACTGCTGCAACTGCGTGAACTCCTGCGTCGTCAGCCCGGTCGCCTCGGACAGGCCGCTTTCCGGCTGGTTTTCCCCCAGCGCGCGGCCTTGTCTGGTCAGTTTGATCCGCACTTGCCGCTCGTCCTCGGGGTCGCGCTGGCGTTGCAGATAACCCATCGCTTCGAGTTTCTTCAGGATCGGCGTGAGGGTGTTGGACTCCAGAAACAGCTTTTCGCCGAGGCTGCCGACGGTCTGATCGTCAGTCTCCCAGAGCGCGACAAGGGTGATGTATTGCGTGTAGGTCAGCCCCAGCTGCTCGAGCAAGGGCTTGTAAGCCTTGCCGAACGCCAGGTTGGTGGAATAGACCGCAAAACACAGGAATTCGGAGAGTTTCAGGTCGTCCGGGTCTACCTTGGCGGTGGCGTTCATGTGCGTCCTCGATGACGGATATTCGCGTTGGCTCGACTATACGTCGTACGCGACAGTGTCGGAAGTGCGCTAACGACTCGGCCGGTTCGACTTGGGGGATCGAACCGGCGCGGGCTTCGCATTTAAAATCACATACGCTTTTATCGCATACGATATTAATCCGCCAAAAAAAATCAGGCGGTCAGGACATTCAGCTCCACATCAATATTGCCGCGGGTGGCTTTCGAGTACGGGCAGATCTGGTCGGCGGTGTGCGCCAGCCGGGTGGCGACCTCATGAGACAGGCCCGGTACGCGCAGGGTCAAGCGTGCCTGGAGGAAGTACTCCTTGCCGCCCTGCCCCAGATCGACTTCGATGTCGACCGACAGGTCCCCCGGCAACACCACGTTCAAGTCATTGGCCACCAGACCGACGGCGGCGGTGTAGCACGCCGACCATGCACCGGCGAACAACTGCTCGGCAGTCGGGTGCGGCTGGGCGGCGGCAAACACATGAGCCGGCTTGGCACTGCCCGGTGTCGACAGGTTGATGTCGAGGGTGCCGTTGTGGCCGCGAGACGTGATGCCGGCGGCGCTGGCGGTGGTGTGGGTCTTGCCGGTGGCCAGGACTTTTTCGATCTTGCTCATGGGGTGAATCCTCTGTGTACAGTCATTTAGATTTGTCATCGTATTCGATTTGATCGCATGCGATGTATTAATATTCACTGACACACACATGAATGTCAACAGGCTTTAAACCAGCCTTTCGACGAACGGCGTCCAGCAATGGCTGGCATCGCTCATTGCCGAGAATGCCGTCAGAAGTAATGGTCCAGTTTCAACCGATCCAGAATCGCTTTGTCCGAGCTCTATACGGCGACACCGCGAACGATGAGGCTGATGAGCAAGGTCGCAAAAAACGCCCACAGGTAGATCAGGATCACCGTGGTCAGGGCCTTTCACGCTTAAGTGTCATTTCACAAATTTCGGACGACGTTATCTCATGAACGTGGCCGAGTTTCGATACTTCGCAACGCCAAGTGCCCGCCTACACCAACCGCTCGATCTTCTGATGCTGCCACACCAATTTGTAATACAGCGTCTGCAACAGCAGCATCCCCAGGTACGCCACCGGAAATGCCATCCACACCCCCTGCAACCCGAAGTGCCCGTCCAGCACGTACGCCACCGGCAACTGCACCCCGAGCACGCAGACGATGGAAATCGCCATCGGCACCAGCACCGAACCGCTGGCGCGCATGATGCCGCCGATGATGGCCTGGAAGCCGAACACCAGCAGGCTCCAGAGCATGATGTGCAGCAAGTGCTCGGCCATCGTGCGGGTGGCGTCTTCGGTGAGAAACAACCCCAGCAGCCAGTGCGACAACACATACCCCAGCAGCACCAGGCCACCGGTCAGGCACACGTTGATCCACAGCCCCGTGCGCAGAATCGGCCCCATCCGCTCGACCTGCGCCGCGCCAATCGCCTGCGCGCCGAGGATCGAGGCGGTGATCGCAATCGACAACGCCGGGAACTGCACGTAATTGACGATCTGCGTCACGGCGCCATAGGCCGCCGTCGCCTGCGAACCGTGCTGGTTCACCAGCGCCAGAATCACCAGCTCCGACAACGACAACACCACCATCTGCAACCCCGTGGGCAAACCGATGCGCAACACCTTGCCGAGGATCACCCGGTCCAGGCGCATCGCGGCGAACATCTCGCGGTCCGGCGCCAACGGATGCCCGCGCCGAATCAACCGCCACGCCAACCAGCCCATCGCCGCCAGGTTGCCCACCAGCCCCGCGTACGCCGCGCTCTGGATCCCCATCATCGGCAACCCGAACCAGCCGCGAATCAAGGCCGGCGTCAGCGCCAGACCGATCAACGTCGACACCAGCAACGCCATCAACGGCGACAGCGTATCGCTCACCCCGCGCAGCAACTGGGTGAACAGCACGTAGACCAGCAGCGACGGCATGATCCACAACATCACATGGGCATACGCCACCGCGTCATCCAGCACATCCGCGGGCGTGCCCAACCCCTGCAAGGCCGTCCGCGCGAACAACGTGCCCAGCACCGCCGCGACCAGACCGATGATGGCCCCCAGCAGCAACGTGGCAGCGGCAATGGCCTTCACCAGATGGGTTTCACGAGCGCCCCACGCCTGCCCGATCAACACCCCCGCCCCCGCGCCGAGGCCAATCACCAAGGCGATGAAAAAGAACACGATGGGAAACATCCCCGACACCGCCGCCAGCGCCTGGGTGCCGAGCATCTGGCCGATGTAGATGCTGTTGACCGTGCCCGTCATGGATTGCAGGAAATTGGACAGGACCATGGGGCCGAGGAAAAACAGATAGGTTTTCCAGAGGGGACGTTGGGTGGTGGCGGTGTGCATGGGGTGCGAGTCCGGCTCGATGGCGAGGGTGGGATTCTAGAGGATAGCGTCAGCGGCGATGAACAATTTGAAAGGCAGGATTCTAGGCGAGTTTGAGGGTTGTCAGCCGGGTGATGCGAAAGTCCTAGGACGTTATAAAGGGTCCTACAAAAATCTAGGAATCCGTCACCTACCCTGCTGTTCCGATGAAGCTTAAAGTCGGTTCCGTCGCCCTGAATGGCGATTCGGGTTTGGCGACCCAATGGATCGGATGCACAAGCATCGGAGATTTACTCATGGAAAGATACATGCCCCTCACCGGAATCGACCTGATCCCGGCCTCTCTGCTGATTGATACCCAAGCGCCCCTCGACGTTCTGCAAGCTGCCGCTGATTACCGCATTCGCACCGTCACGCAAGTCCTGGAAAACATCGCCTTTCGCGCCGAGCTGGGTTGCGACACGGTGGTGTTGAAGGACTTTTGTCAGTTGCTGGCCATTCCGTTGCGGGATGGGTGTGATTTGCTGGATGTGGTTGGGCGGCGGTTGCGGGCGCAGGCTGAGGGGTGAGGGAGAACGGGCGCTGAGGCGCCCTTTTTTTATTGCTCTGGACGAGGTCTCCTTTCGGCCAGTAGCGGACGTTCACAAGCGACCGCTACCGGCCAAAAGCAGACGTTCAACCGGCCGCGCTTCATCAAAATGAGAACATCACCTGCTTTCTCACCCTCAAACAGTTACCGAAACTTTGGACGTTCAGTGGCGGAAACGCTGCCAGAAATAACTTCTTCGACTACCCTACTCTCCTTGGTAACCCAGTTATCGATATTTTGGTGCTGTGCCTTCCAGCACCGAACAAGCAAACTCAGACAAGATACTTCATTTAATAGAACAGGTTACAAAATGGACGACGAACGATTTGTGTTTGAGGCGCTCACCCGATTCAACTACTTCCCTAATCAAAAGCAGGGAGTAGGCGAGATTCCACCGATCTTCAATTCCAGACGATTCACGCCCGAAGTGGTTCTTCGAATCATCCAGGAGCCAGATGCATGCGATGAACGTGCAAAGGACCCAGATAACAATAAGGTAGGAAGAGCTTCGAAGGGATTTGATTTTGCTGAATATGCGTCCACACGGTACAACAACGTCCCCAGACTTCTTGGCATTCCCCATCCACAGGCATACGGGCGCCTTGCAAAATGTATCTCAGAAAACTGGGAGCACATTCGGGGAATCTGCGATAACGAAAGCAGTAAAATCAAACCATATTTCCATGTCGACAAACGACTGGTAGTAATGAATTACGACAGTTTTCGAGAGAAAGTTCTGGAGAAAAGCAAGGCGTCATTTGCCAAGCGTTATTTGGTTAACACAGACGTTGCAAGCTGCTTCAACTCTGTCTATACGCATGCTATTGAGTGGGCTGGAATGGGTGAAGAAGAAGCTAAGAGACAGCTTGGGGTAAAAGATAACAGCAACAAGCACTGGTCTACAGACTTGGATAAGTGGCAGAGGAATACACGGCGCCTTGAAACTCAGGGCATTACGATCGGGCCGGCCACATCGACGGTCATCGTAGAACTCATACTAGGTGTAGTAGACGAGAGGTTACGTGTAGCAGGATATGATTTTGTCCGGTATGTTGATGACTACGTTTGTTATTGCGCAGACTCATCGGAAGCTGAACACTTTCTGCAAAAACTTGCCAGCGAATTGAAAAAATTCAAATTCTCATTAAATTTATCTAAAACCAAAGTCGAACAACTGCCCGCTGCAATTCAAACGGACTGGGTGGCAAAGCTTCATGCCGCGCTCCCTCAAAAAGTTGGCGAAAAAATGAAGTACGATTCAGATGACACGATTCACTTTTTAGAATACGCAATCTCACTAAACAATCAAACGCCGGATGGAAGCGTATTAAAATACGCCATGCAGCAACTAATCCATCTGCTTAATGATGACTGGATTAGAGTTATCACTGACTATGTAACAAACTTGAGCTGGCATTATCCGCTACTACTTCCATACTTGGGGATAATTTTCGAAAAATATGAAATCCAACACTCTGATTACGAAGAAAGGCTAAACCAAATCATAATCGAAAATTCCAAAAATGGACGTTCGGATGGAATGAGTTGGCCTCTATATTTTATCGGCAAGCATGGACTGACCCTCAGCAACTTAGCAGAAGCGGCGGTTATCAACTCTAAAGACTGCTTGTCAATGTGTATATTGATGGAAATTACCGGTTGGACAGAGAACCTACAACAAGTATCCGAAAGCCTAAGCGAACTTGATGTTTATCAAAAAGATCGGCAGTGGGTTTTTCTTTATCAAGCTTTTATCAAGGGATATATACCCAACCCTTACAAGTCGCCCGTATTCGAAATCATGAAAAATTTGGAGGTTGACTTCATGCCAACGGAGGGAAATGAAAGCAAAGCTGAATCGTATTGTACTCATCTGGAATTCGCAGATTTGTTTGAGCCAGAACATGGCCCATATACATTCGAAGAGTTCTTACAACGGAGTAAGCCCTGAAATCATCCGTTTATGTGAAGGCGCGAAAGATTAAAATTGGCAGCTTCAGGCACTGGATGATCGCCAGCTTTTGGTCGAAACCCGAAGAGGGTATCGTTTCCGACCAAAAGCTTTCACTCTAAAATTGCACACGGCAAAACTTCTGACCGAGGTGCCATCTGACTAATAGCTCACTTGAAATTCTGCTTGATTTCTAGAGAACGGTTCTGAGGATTAAAGAAGCGAGACACAACCATGCCACTAGACTCGAAATCAGGGTGAATTTCAGATGTGGCGAATATCACCTGGTAATCTTTTGTGTATTTACTACATTCTCTAACTATTAAACTCTGCAAATTATGACTCCTGTTTTGTTCCATCCCGCCGTCGTCGATACCGTCTAACATCATGAAGCGAGGGACCCGCATAAATTCCAATTCAATGCTCGTTGTTAGTAGAGCCAGATGAAAAATATGCCGTAGAACCACAGTGGAACTCTCTGAAAAATTTCCTGAGTCGTTTACATAAACTGAGTTTTCTTCGAAGTCGTAACGAACTTTGTTGGCATTTATAAACTCTGGCTGTAGCGGAAGATCTTCTTTCAACAATCTGATCATGTGTTTTTCAATCGTTTTGGAAACCTCAATCTTCCTACTCGCCTGAGCGGCCTCCAGGGATTCAACGTCATTTTCCAGCTTGGCGAGTTCACTTGCTAAAATATCTCGCTGCTGTTGAAGTTCTTGTATCACTGCGAAAAGCTTCTGCTTTTCATAGGCCTGCTGAATTTCTTGATCTAGCACTCCTAAATCGCGGCCTCCCTTTTCCAAAACTGCTTCGATATCGGAAGACCAAGTCATGGCGGAGAGCTTATACTCTTTCTCCAGCTTTCTAATTTCTTGGGTTGCGAGCGGGATATCTTTTCTCAGCTGAGCTGCTTCCTCTTCTCTTAATTCTAAGAGCAATTTTGACTCTTTGATCTGAATGCTGAGCTCGTTTCTCATTCTCAACAGTTGTGAATCCCCAGTATCGTCAATCTTTGACTTGCAAAGCTGACATGAATGATCATTCATATCAGGCTTAATCTCAGAAAGACATCCAGGACAAAATTGAAATGAAATCGCCCCCAAGTACTGTCTTGTCACTTTCGACTCATCGAGACTTTCTAACCTAGACTCTAGCTCCCTTATAAACACCCTCGAATCAGCCACTTCCAAATCTAATGCAACAAGTGCGTCTTTCAATGTTGTTTCATAACGTTTAGCACTATTTAGTCGAGTCCGTAGACCATCACTCAACTTAGATATGTCTTTTGACTCTTTCGTAGTCAAAGATCTATCAGTTTTTACCTTGTTGATATATTCAATTAAAGCTTCTCTTTTCGATTCCAGTTCTGAAATCCCATTTTGAGACGCTTCTATGTCCGGAGTCTGCCCTGACTGACCAAGAACCTTAAATATCCCACGCAGCTCTGCAACTTTTTTATCAAGAGACTTATTTATCTCTCTAATTCTCAGCTGCGCAGTATAAAGCTGGTCGTTATATACCCCACATAAATATCCGCCGACTGTGTCCCGCGTTAGCGCACTATCAAAATTATCCATGCGAAATATAGGACTATGCACCGAAGGCTGATCAGCATATAGAACACGCAACAACTGGTGCATTGTTAGATTTGCAGCTCCATGCCCCTGAGCTTGCGGTAGGTCCAAAGCTGCAAAAATTGCTTGAGAAAAACTAATTTTAAGCTCTGATCGCTTGAAAGGGTAGCGTTCCCAAAGATCTGGTCCAGCTTTAACAGCATCTTCCACAGTACCCCAGAAAATGGAGATTGGTCGCTGAGGCTCGATACTAACTTCACGTAAAAGGGTGACCGGTTCTCCATTCAAATGGAGCTCGACCATAACTGAAGAGCATTCAAGCGCGTGAGGTTTCCAGCGGATATTTTCTGCACCCATTGAATAAGCCAGCATATCCATAATGGTAGTCTTACCTGAGGTATTGCGCCCTCGGATAATATTTATTCCAGAATGGAAAGCGCAATCGAAAGCGCGATGTCCGCCCTGAAGGACGATCAATCGGGTAATTTTAATCGTGGGCTTAAGGAAGGTCATATCGGTGCTCTAATAGCTCAGAACGATGCTTCAGACCATTGATTCCACGTAGAGGAATGGCTGAAAGCTCATTTGTTAAAAAATCTATTAACTCTGCGTGTTCTAAAATATAATTTTCAATATTATCTTTCAGAGTACTGGGCATATCACGCTCGTCGGCGCGTTGTAGAATTCCTTGCTCATAGGATTTTACATCTACAATTCCAAGCGCAGCGATACTTCTCAGCGCTGCATGTTGTATTTGAGCCATGTCACGGAAGGCTGCTTTGGGATTGAGCGGATTACGATAGGCGTTAGTGAGAGCCTTGGCTAAACGTCGGCCATTGGACCCACTTGGAAGCCGGATCTCGCCTATGGCAGAAGGAAAAACTTGGTAAAAATCTAACAATCTCGCCTTATCTATTTCCAATTCAGGAATGGACTCAATGAGTGCGAGCATTCTAAATACGCAGTGATATGCATCAAACGCCGGGTGATAGATCAGCATCCTTATCCCACCTTATATGGCAATTCCCTGCCAGAAAGAATAGCAGCCCGAGTAAATCTTTCACCGTAAACTCCATGAAATTTTCACCAAGCATGGACTTTATTGCCTGAAGCGCCCGATTAATACTCATATCAACGGCTTGACGGTCGCCCCCTCCTTCAATAACGGGAGTGACAGTTAGAACGTAAATCGTATGAAGCTCATCAAGAAGTATTGTGTATACCCGCTGCGCAGTTTTTGAAGATTGAAACTTTAAGATAAGCTTAAATGCTGTTTCTTTTTCTTTCAACGCGAATCGCAGCATGTCTAATCGATTGCTTTCCCGAAGTTTTTCTTCAAGACCACGCACATCCCCGTCAGTCGGAGTGGCCATGTAGTGTTGAAGCTTGCGTGAAAAAGTATTATCAGAAGGATCTCCTATACCGTCAACTTTCATCCTTTCATAAAGAATCGCCAATTCTTCAATAGATTCATGATTTATTATTTTAATTTCGGTATTGTTAATATCCCGCCCGGCCATACTGCCGCCGACCTGATTTGATGACTGATTAGAAAACACTTTCAGTCACGCTTTGTTGTTTTTATGAATATCACCACCAGCCATGTCTCCCCCAACGCTATTGTTCCGTTGAGTAGTGGTTGTTTTTCTTGAATTGTTCGTTGACCGATTGGAAATTACTACCTTCAACGTCCATCCAGCGCTTAGCCCAGCAATGAATGTCAAGGCATGTGTAAGATATTCCATTATCGATCCCTCGCTTTAATTTTGAAGTGCATTTTTTGAAAAAAACGGCTGCAAGCGTAGCCTATGGCTATCATCGAGTCTACCGCAGGAAATGGCCGGACTGTGCCTTAGGCGAAGGTCTGGTTTTGGCCGATAGCTGCCGCTCTTGACCGTCCGCTTTCGGCCAAAAGCAAACGGTCATGCCCAGCCGTCTCAGCTATCTGCCAGGCGATATAGTGCTTGGGCATGAGATGCCGTTAAACCAGCACGTTGCAGATTTCGGCGACTTTGGGAGCTGGGCAGCGCTGTCGCAGCGACCCAGTGGCAGCCATGCTTCTTTGCTTGCTCTATTCGGTGAGAAATCAGTGCGCCGTGATAGCCACAGCCCCGGGCATCCTTTCGGGTTGCTGCCGTTCCAAGGTAAGCAATGCCGTTGCTGGCCAAGTACATCGCAGCCCCTGCTACCACCGCCCCCTCCGCTTTCAAGACGTAGATTTTCATTCGTCCGTCAGGCCTCTGCCCTGCAAAGGAAGCCTGATTCAGCAGCCGATGCTCCGGCTTGGTATGAAAGCCGCCCGCATGCACTTCTGCGAATAGAGCCAGAGTCTTCGACGTGACCTCTTCAATTTCGAATGAGTGACGACTCAAAACCACCTTTTCAATGGCACAAGCGAATTGCAAGTGAGTCCACCCCCTCAAACGCTCAAGCCGTGCTTCACCCACAAGAGCGTATTGCTCAAGTGCCGAAGGTTTTCCGATAAGAGGGGTTACGGGCGAATGCTCCGCTGACTCATTGAGCAGTTTCAACACCGCCAGAGGATCACCGGCGATATCACCGTAGATGCGGTTGAACATTGGGCTAGGCGATGCGCTCACTTGAAAGCATGGAAAGTCTGCATTGAAAAAAACACGTGCACCGTAAGGATTTCCGCTGACCTCGGCCAGGCTCTCAACTCGCGAACGTAAATATTCGCTTTCTGCGGCCTCAATCTTAAGAGCCAGTTCAACATCCATATTCGCGGTTCCTTTGAAATGTATCAGGAGCGGTAAAGCGCATCGAACAATACGCTCGAGTCCTGGTACGTACCAGTGGCCGGCTTAGCTTCGGTTTCTGCGTTAGGTCGTTTTCTGCCTCTCGCGACCGGCATCAATCGGCCATTAGCTACCTGTCGCGTCCAGCGTCAAACCTTGAACGTCAACCAGGCTCCCCAGAACAAGCTGCTGAAGAAGCGCGTAGCGTCCCCGAATCCGGCCTCGTTCAACAGTTTTTGAACCGCCGCCTCAGAATGTGGCGGATCAGCGCCCTGGAGGATTTTCCCCAGTTTGACCGTCACTTCATCCGGGCTGGCTCCTTGCTGCCGCCACCGCTGGCCCCAAGCAGCCAGCAATAGCGGTTGGCTGGCATAGGCGTACTGATTTCCCGCGACAATCAGCGGCGCGCCCGGCTTCAGATGAGCCTGAACGGATCGCAAGAGTTGGCGCTTGGCATCATCACCTTCGAGATGATGCAGGACGCCGATCAAGGTGGCCGCGTCGTAGGACTGGTCTGCGTCCATATCTTCAACATGTCCAAGATGCATTTCCGTTCTTTCAAGCAAATTGTTCGTCTTCAACTGGTGCTTCGCAGCTGCCAGCATTGGCTCGGATGGATCAACGGCAGTAAAGCGCCAATCGGGCTCCAACGTCGCCATTGCTATTATTTCCTGCGCCGTGCCACCAGCGCCAACGACCAGTATCTTCGCCGAGGCTGTAGTGCTGAGGCTTGCCGCCAGCATGCAGGCAGCAAGGTCGTGACAGGCGTCATAGCCTGCCAATGCAATACGGCTCTGTCGTCCGTACTCATTGGCCCGTGTGGTATCAAATTTTTCAGCGGGATCGAGAGGTAATGATTTCAAGGTGGTGCTCCATGTCCTTGAATCAAATTAGGTCATGTATGGCGATAATAAAAATTCATTAATTTTATGCAATGCATTCCTACAAGGAATATTACTAGTGCTCCTAACTTTAATAGTCAACCGTTAGCTTTGGGTCGGTTAGCGACCTCCACGCATTGCGACTGATCCACCCTTGTCCCTCCTCAACCTGGAGGACAAGCCATGAACACTATCGCTTTACATCGCCATCAGCCTTGGAACAAGGGAAAGCTTATAGGGCAGAAAGCCCCGCTTCGAGTCAGAGATATCTGGGCCATTCGGGTCAGGCTTCAGCTCGCGGAGAAGACACGGGATCTGGCTCCCTTCAACTTGGCCATCGACAGCAAACTGCGTGCCTGTGACTTAACCAAACTACGAGTACGTGACATTGCGCATGGGGAGCATGTTTCGTCACGGGCCATCGTGATTCAGCAGAAAACTCAACACCCAGTGCTGTTTGAAATTACTGAGCAAACACGAACAGTTCTGGAGTCTTGGATGCGTCAGGCGCATCTTCGCAGTGAGGATTATCTGTTCCCGACGCGATTGCATGACTCAGATCATCTCTCCACCAGGCAATACGCTCGAATAGTCAAAGCATGGGTAACAGCCATTGGACCTGACCCGACGATGTACGGTACCCACACGCTACGGCGAACCAAGGCTTCGTTGATCTATCGCAGAACCAAGAACTTAAGGGCAGTTCAACTCTTGCTTGGTCATACGATACTCGAAAGCACCGTCAGGTACTTAGGCATTGAGGCAGACGATGCTCTAGAAATGGCAGAGCAGAAAGACGTGTAATCCTCCACTGCGAAGGTCTGGGCCAGACCGTCGCTTTCCGCCCCATAGCTGCCGCTCATGCAGTCGTGCCCCAATAGAAATGGATGTACTCATTTTCATATTCCGCGAACAGCGAAACGATGAACTCCGTCTTCATTGAGTACATCAATAGCGCTCCAACGAAACCGGTCGACTCATGCAGCGGTTGTTTGAGCGGAGCGATCAAATCGATCGCCTGCTCCGCTACCATCTGATTGAAAACAGCTTCCGAGATCTCCTCAAACTTAGCGTCGGAAACGTATCCCGCGAAATAACTTTCTCCTCTAGGCCACCAATCGATCCATTCCGCGAAAAGCCAGAAATTTAATCCGTTCTCGCCTTGCCGCTTGCGGACTCTGGTTATCCTGATGCGCTCCTCGGATGAGTGGGTTCGAAAGGCGCTTTGTGGGTAAACGGTGTAGTAGATACCGGGGCAATGATTGTGCGCTGTCCAAAAAGTCAGTTGCTCACTGGAGAGTTGATCAAAGTCGCTTCTGTCGAACATGGAAGAACCTAATGTTGGCGTCGTACCAGGTAAGAGCGCCCGATAGTAGCAAAATGCAGGAAGATCTTTTTCGGGGACCGTCCGCTGTTGGCCGATTGCAGTCAGTCACGACTGACCGAAATCGAGCGCAAAAGCGCTCATCGAAAATCCCGACTTTGTTTTTTAAATTTAGAAGCTATCCAGACTGACGTTAATACCAGCACGTTGGGCCAGCTCAATGATTTCTTCCACCCGTCCCGAGTCAACGATAAAACCGTCGTAATTTTCACCTCCTGAGTCTAGGTGAAGGTACCGCTTACCGAACCGAGTCAGCCATCTATCAAAGTCGTTAAGCACTTCAGACATCGATGAGGTGCCGTTATGCACGTAGGCGTAAGGCTCCTTCAGGCCTATGGCCTTTGTCAGATAGGGAGCCAGATACTCAAACCCGTCGTACCCTTTCCAATCGACACTTAGCAGAACGAGGTATTCAAGTTTCTGTCCCCTTGCATCATCAAGCAATCCATCTGAAAGAGCAGTGCAGGCGCCTTCCCCCAAAGCGTATTTACGCATGATGCGCCTGATAAGCCTGGTGCTTTCATTTTCTGGAGCGAATGCCAACAGTGCTTGAGCAAGAGCCTTAAGGGCCTGTCCTTGCTTTGGATCTTGTGAGCCAGGCCGAAGCTCTTTCATGATCGCTGTAGTGCTGAGGTTGGTCTCATCGGGTGGAGGCATGGTAAAGCGTCCACCAAACAACCGATCAAAAATGCCCATATCATTCCCTTTTGTTAATCCCTTGCGGGAAATCCATCTGCTGTTTTTACTAGCGGCAGTTGCTGTTTTCCGGCCTGTATCGCGGTAAAGCTTACTGCTCACAGATGAGGCCTGTCGATCGACTGGCCGATTTCTGCTTGTCGCGAAGGGCTGAAAACGACCCATAGCTGCCGGTCAGCATCGGCGGAAATTGGCCGAATTTGGACATCTAGACGAGGCTATTGTGTCCGCTTTCGGTTTTCTTCATGGTTGTATTAATTGCGCTCTACACAGACCTGCTGAAACCACGCGGAAAAATTTGGCCACCTTTCATTCGTCGCGCCATTGTGAGACCAGTAACTTACCTCACCGGTTTGTGAGACCCAGAAGTAGTCGCCATTGTCTTCAATGAAAGGGAGCCAGTCCTTTGGTACACCGCTACGGTTCCATGCTGACTCGGCAATTTGAAATATGTCGAGATAGCTGCTCCCAGGAAGAATAACAGCGGGTTCAAAATAGGCATTCGCCACGTCACTTCCTCCCTTTAAAAATTCGGCATAGGCGGGAGGAAAATGGAAGTTAAGCTTACGTTCTGCATCTGCGATATCTCCGTCGTCAGGGATGCGGAACGGATCGCTAGTCATAAACGAGGCACCTTACGCTTGGATTAATGAACAAACTGTGTGGTTCCGTCAGCGGAACCTGAGGCTATCGAGTGGCAGCAGAGCTTTCCAGTGACTGCATTTGGCCGGATTCAACCGGTTGACGAAGATTGGCTAAATCGGTCAGCGGAGCATTTTCAAGCATTCACAATGATGCAAAAAAGCAGCTTGATATCGGTAGTCTCGTTCTGGAGTTCGTGTTCCTTTTGCGACAGGCTCATGGAGGCTTTGGCCCAGCTATACGCTTCTGATGAAGGAAGCACTGAAGTGTCAGTGGTACCTTGGTGCATGTCGGAATGTCCCAACCTGCCGTCTGGGTAGCGTAACCACCCCTCCCATCCGATCAGGATAGCGCCGGTTACCTCCAGGAGTTGCAAAGCTGTAATCGCGTGGGGATAGGGAAGAACCAGTTCGCTTTGAGATACGGATAGCCGTTGCAAGTCAGCCAGTGTCATCGGGATATCCTTGTGTCATGCGTACGGTGTTGCGTGTTGAGTAGTTTATGAGGAAAGGCCTACTCGACTGAACGCATATATAGACTATCAATGCATCACAGTATCGTCAGCTTCTGGCCGTTTTCTGCCTGTCGCAATCGGCTGCAATCGGCCGATTCTGTTGAAAAAGTCGGCCATGTGTTGCGCATCAGAAAAGTACGCGTCCGAGATTGAAATCTTTACTTTTGGCAGAGGCTTCCGGACTCGGATTTCACGTAGCAGCGTGCAAAAAAGGTGTTTTCGCCAGTCAATGATCAGGCCGTTTGGGCAGACCGGCTTTTTCAACAGAATCGGCCATTAGCGGACCTAGAAGCTCCTGCAGTTAGACTGCTTTGGGCACGGTTAAAATGAAACAGGGACGGATCGTTCAATAGCGCTAGCTAAATCATCCAATTCGCTCGCGGATAGGCTCTAAACGTCCGCTAATGAATTTGAAGCGGCGGAGTTAAGCACTGCGTGCGCTTGTCATCATCAAGATAATAGAGTCCGTCGATTTGCCCCGTCATCTGTGCCATTCCAAGCAAAGGCTCGGATTCAAACGTGATCGGAAAAACCAAGCGTGCGGCTTCACCCTGAATCCAGTCCTCCCATACAGCTTTGATAACTCCTCCCCAAAAGGTCATGGAGGACCCATCGGGTAAAAACAGGTTAGGTTGGATATGACCGATGTCGTCGGTAAGACTCCAGTACACATACCCAGCGTAACTGGCTCCATCAGCGCCGCGAAAAACTGTTCTCACCAGCACAGTCGTATCGCTCTCTTCCAGGCAGGGACGAACAATTTCCCAGTCATCATCGTCCATCGGGAAATACCAGACACCGTGCTCTCGGAAGTCTTCCTCAGTTAATTCATAAATTAGCTTGCCTTGCATGCTGACCCTCCATCTACGCCGCCGAGCTCATCCATTGCCCGCCCTGAGGCAACGTTACTTAGCCTTTAAGGCGTTGTCGATCATTCTAAGGAGCGATTTGCACACGGTCTGGGGAATGCTCGACGTCCGCTTTTGGCCCAGAGTGTGTAAAAACTCCAAAGCTAGTTCGGATGATTAAAAATCGCCTCCAAAACGCGCATTGCCGCATCTGTCCGGCGTCAGTAGGATTCGGTCATCGATGACAAAAATGGATCTTTAAATGGAAAGCAAGCCGAGACTGGAAATTGAGCGCGTTGCGTATCAAGAGTTTTTAACTCTTTGGGAACGCGGGGCGTTCGATAATCAGCGCTTAGGCCAAGCGTTCTATAACCATTTTCGGCTTCATCGTCTGAGCGACCAAGCACGCCTGTTCGGTCTCTATGAAACTGATGGAGACAAGGCCATGACCGCGATCTCCCGCCTGTTCCAAATCTGATAACTCCGACCCCGCGTTTCGCGAGAGCAGGGTCAGCCTTGGGTTCAAAAGCCCTGTCGAACTGACGCTCGCGGTGCTGATGAACCCGTTCAGGGTGATCGAAGTCCGTGATTAGGACGGCTCATGTCTGTGCCCCTGTTGCCGATACCGTTTTACCATCAGCGAAGGTGTTCGTATTCAAATGTCAAACATTTCTTCCGTTAGCTCAGTTGGCTTCCAGGCCGTGATAGCAAGCCCAGTGAAATCGACAAGTTTTGAGCCGACCAGTCAGGCCAGCATGAATAGCGGGGAAGACAATCCGTCGACCAGGGTAGAAATATCCGCGGAAGGGAAAAAGAAAGCCGACGAGGATAAATATGCAGATATCGAAAAGACGAGCCTGCCGGATGATGTGAAAGAAGCGCTAAAAAATATTCGAAAGCTACAAGAGCGCATTGCAGCCAAACGCCAAGAAATCCAGAAGATAATGGAGGACGATTCTCTCT
Organism: Pseudomonas sp. IT-P12; assembly: GCF_949767465.1. Taxonomy (NCBI): domain Bacteria; kingdom Pseudomonadati; phylum Pseudomonadota; class Gammaproteobacteria; order Pseudomonadales; family Pseudomonadaceae; genus Pseudomonas; species Pseudomonas sp. IT-P12. The sequence continues at coordinate 236,065 of NZ_CATKPY010000022.1, forward strand.
CGGACGAGATCAAGAAGTCCCGCCGCGGAGCTGCGTTGGCAGAGCTTCAGGTCATGGAGTCAGCGATGTCTGATGCGATGAATGCTCTCAACACCAGGATGAGCTCTCACAATCTCAACGCTGAAGACCGAGACTTGGCAAAAGGGCTTGTCGGCATGAAGTAGTTTGGCCAAAAACGACACGCAAGCCTTGACAGGCTGGGACCGGTAGCCGTTCGCCCATCTTGAAGTGGACCAACACGAAAGGAACAAATTGGATCAATACCTTGATCCATGGCACCTATAAATTTGGCGATTGTTCGGGATAAGCCGCCTTTATCAATCCGAGGCCATCCCATTTTACATACCCAAAGGAGCCTCTATGTCTCGCGCTAATTGGTTCGAAGTCTCACCGGGCGCGGCGAAAGCCATGACCGGCCTGCACCACTACGTCACCAGTGGTACGAATCTTCCTCCCTCGTTGATCCACCTGGTATTTCTGCGGGTTTCGCAAATCAACGGTTGCGCTCATTGCATCGACCTTCACTCCCGAGACCTCATCAAAGAATACATGTCGGTAGACAAAGTCCTCTTGATACCAGTCTGGCACGAAGCGACCTACCTCTTTTCTGATCAGGAACGTGCAGCATTGGCTTGGGCAGAAGAAGTCACCCGAGTCGGTGAAACCCATGTATCGGACGAAGCTTATGCTGCTGCCTCAGCGGTGTTTGAACCTAGGGATCTGGTGGACCTTACCGCGACAATTGCCGCCATGAACGCCTTCAACCGTATGGGTGTCACTTTCAGGTTGAAGCCAGCTGCTAAAGCCTGACACTTGAGGTCGTGCCCCCTATTGTTAAAGGTAGCACGGCAACAACACTCAGTGGGCCATTACGATGAGTGATCCAAAAGCTCTGAATGTACCCATTTCCAGTTGATTCGAACGACCGCTTTTGGCCGAAAGCGGCCTGCTGTGAAGGGCAGAAATCGGCTATAAGCGGACCTTGGCAAGGACTGCTAACGGCCGAAGCCTGCCATTTGAGATGTCCAGCTAACGATCAACATCAGGCGTTCAAATCAACCGCTAAACACCGTGCGCTGCGATGAACATTGCGACGGCCGACCGGCAATAGGATTCGACTTCATTGTCGTCCTTTGCCTTCGCCTCATCGAAGCGGGCGATCATCAGAAGATCAGACCCTTTGATAAGCGCGGCAAACAAGCGGGCAGACTCCAAAGGGTCGGGCACGTTTAGCATCGCCTCCGCGTGCAACTGACGCAACAGGGCCTCGATCTGGGCAGTGACATAGGCGGGACCGGCTTCGTAATGGAGCTTGCTCAACGACTTTTGCTTCGTCTTGTCGACCATGATCATGGCTTCAACACTGCGCACTTCCGGACTCAACAACGTGCGCAGCAGGAATGTCCCCACCGCCATGAGCTGATCTGCAGCCGAACCGTCGACGCCTTCAACAATGGCCTGTGGTGCAAACTGATGACAATGGGCCGCGATGGCCGCGCTGAACAGCGCCTCCTTGTTCTCGAAGTGTCGGTAGATGCTTAGCTTGGATATTTTTGCCCGCTGGGCGACCTTGTCCATTGTTGTCGCTTGAAATCCCAACTCCACAAAAAGTTCGCCGGCGGCGTTGACGATCGTTTGGCTGAGCGCCTCGTTGGCTGGCCGGCCGCGCCGGGTCTGGGTGATCTCGGTCATAAAATTCCAGTACTTGACGGTATCGTAATTTAGGTATTATGGTACTCGAAAGTATCCAAACAGTAAAACCCGAGTCCCTTCAGCCACAACGCGGAGCCTATCACCATGAATGACGTCATCATTATCGGCGGCAGTTTTGCGGGCCTTGCCGCAGCTCTCCAGCTTGGTCGTGCACGCCGAAGTGTCACCGTTCTCGATACCGGCCTTCCGCGTAATCGCTTCGCCGACCACTCGCATGGTTTGCTTGGCCACGATCACAAGCCACCGCTGGAGATTCTGGCCGAAGCGCGGCAACAGTTGGCGCGCTACCCTACGATCAGCCTTGTCACTGCCCGGGCCGAGAGTATCTCCGGCAGCATTGACGATTTCACCATCCTCACTGGTGATGGCGAAAGCCTCAGAGCACGCCGCCTGATCTTGAGTTATGGCGTCGCCGACCAGATGCCTGAACTTCCCGGCTTTGCCGAAGGCTGGGGAACCTCCATCGTGCCCTGCCCCTATTGCGACGGCTTTGAAGTTGCGGGCCGGCATTGGGGCCTCATCTGGTCCGGCCCGCCCTCGCACAACTACGTCAGGCTATACCACGACTGGACCGACACACTGACAGTCTTCGCCAATGGTCAAGACATTCTGCCCGACATCCGGGCCGATCTGGCACGCCGCGGCATCCCGGTCGTCGATGGCCGGATAACCGAAATCGACCATGACGAGAGCCACGACACCACCGTCAGGCTCGACGCCGGCCCCCCTGTTGCGGTCGACATCCTGTTTGCGCATCCGCGCAACAAGCCGTCCGCACGTCTGCATGAATCATTGGGCCTCGCCACAGTCGATACGCCCCTGGGCATCGTCCTCAAGGTCGACGAGCGCCGCGAAACCAGTGTGCCCGGCGTCTACGCTGCCGGCGATCTCGCCAACCCTCTCATGGCTACTGTCAGCACGGCTTCATGGCAAGGTGCGATGGCGGGCATCTTCGCCCAGCAGTCCATGCTCGTGTGAGAGCAAGCAGCATCGATCACGGCAATTTCAATTTCACAAGAGACGCGAGCGCCACCATGGAAGTCCTGAAGAAATTCAAGCCGCTAGACGATAAGTTCCCGCTTGAGCGCCAACTCGGCATCTCGGCCGCGCCAATCGTACTTATCAACATATTCACGGTCGGTTCCGCCGACGAAGCGGGTTTCCTGGATGCCTTCAAGGCGGCAGGCGAAATCCTGAAGAAGCAGCCAGGCTTCATCTCCACCCAACTGCACCGAGCGATCGGTGATAGCCCGACCTTCCTGAACTATGTGGTGTGGGAGTCCACCGAGACGCTCCGCGATGCCTTCGCCCGTCCCGAATTCGTCGCGAAGGTTTCGGCCTATCCGTCATCCGTCGTAGCCACCCCGCACCTGTTCCAGAAGGTCGCCGTCCCCGGCTTTTGCACGGCCTGACTCCGGAAATATGGCAAGGCGTGATGGCCGGTCCTTCGCCTAGCAGTCGATGTCGGCTTGAGAGCACAGCTTGGACATGAGCATGGAGGCGTACATGTCCAAGACCAGAAACACCGAAGCCAGCATCAGCATTTCTCGCCCGACCATTTTGAAAAAGGCTGACACACATGGAGTTCCAACACGTCACTTTCGACCTGCCACACGGAACCTTTCATGCGCTGAAGGGAGGGGATCCCGATGGTCAACCGACGATCGTCTTGCACGGTTTCCCAGATCATCCGCCGACCGCGAAGCTCTTCCTTGCCGAGCTCGGCCGCCGTGGCCGTCACGTCGTCGCACCCTGGCTTCGCGGTTACGCGCCGTCCCCGACTGCGGGGCCGTTCGACTTCGCGGCTCTCACCAGCGACGTGCTCGCGCTGATCGACCGTTGGTCTCCGGGGCGCCCCGTGGAGTTGATTGGCCACGATTGGGGCGCCCTGATCACCTATGATGCCTGCGTCACCGCACCGGAGCGGATCGAACGCGCAGTCGCGCTCGCAATCCCTCATCCACTCACGTTCATGAGCCGGCTGACGCACCTCCCTCAGCTACGCCGGAGCTGGTACATGGGGCTCTTTCAACTGCCTGGAAGCGGCTGGATCGCCACCGCCCGCGATCTTGCCTTCATCGACAGCCTCTGGCGTCAATGGTCGCCCGGTTTCTCGCTCGATCCCGCTCTCAAGGCAGAGCTACATGAGCATCTGCGCAAGAGCATGCCTGCGCCCCTAAAGTATTACCGGGCGATGCTGCGCCCCGGCATGATTGGTGCGACGCGACGCATGTCTCAGCCGATCACGATGCCCCTGTTGCAGCTTCACGGTGCCAACGACGGCTGCATCCTCCCAGCGCATGTCGAAGACCGACATCGGTTCGCCGCCCAGCACGCGATGGAAGTCGTCCCCGGCGTCGGTCACTTCCTGCACATCGAGGCCCCTGAGGCGATCGCGGAACGGATCGCGATATGGGCCAAGTAGCCCCTTCCTCCTTGCCTCGATCAAAGGCTAGCTGGTTAAAAAAGAATCAAAACGAGGATATGTCATGACAGAGCAAAAAGCCTATCAGGTCGCCGACTGGAATGGCGAAAGCGGAGAGTACTGGGCCGCCAAACAAGCCCGACTCGACGCCATGTTTGCGGTATTTGGTCAGGCCGCGATAGAAGCCGCGGCGCCCGCCACGGGCGAACGCGTGCTTGACGTCGGTTGCGGCGCGGGCGCGTCGAGTCTGGCTCTGGCCGCTCGCGTCGGCGCGGGCGGACATGTGCTGGGCGTGGACATATCCGAACCGCTGATTGGACGAGCGCGCGAGCTTGCGCCGCAGGATACGCCGGTCCTGTTCCAGGTGGCCGACGCCAGTAGCGCCGAGCTGCCCCAGGGCGCGTTTGACATCCTTTTCTCGCGTTTCGGGGTGATGTTCTTCGACGATCCGACAGGGGCGTTCGCCCATATGCGACGCGCGCTCCGGCCGGGCGGGCGGGTCGCTTTCATCTGCTGGCGCGGCGTGGCCGAGAACGATTGGGTGCGCCTGCCGATGGGCGCGATCAAGGGCATCGTCCCGCTGGCCGCACCGCCTAATCCCGAAGCACCCGGACCATTCTCGTTCAGTGACCGGGGACGCGTGACACGTATCCTGACGGCCGCTGGATTTACCAATATCACTTTTGCGCCGTTCGATGTTTCCATCCCGTTCGGTGAAGGCGAGACTCGGGATGCGGCGATCGATGACGCGGTGAGGATGGCGTTCGAGGGCGGTCCGCTGTCGCTAGTGCTGGCGCAACAAACCGATGACATCCGCGCCCACGCCTCGGCTGCGGTTCGCGCCGCCTTCGCCGGCCTCCCCGGCGAGCGGTCGGTGATGATCGACGGCGCGGCGTGGATCGTCATGGCATGTAATCCGGCAGCCAGCGCCTGTTAGCAGGGATGCCGCCCCCCACGCTCAGTAGAGCAGTGCAACTTAGGTGAGTTAGATTAACGTCCCTTTTGGTTTGGTGATCCATCCTTGGCAAAAGCGATACCGTCCGCTTCTGGCCAAAACCGGAACGCGTAGCCGATTCAAACCTGCGTCCAGGGCCATTGATTGAATTCGTTGCCGACACGAGGAGGGACCATGAACACCACAGCCATTCCCGAAGGTTTCACTCCGTTTACCCGCAGCAGTCCGTTGCTGGATTTGCTTGGCCCGATCTACGCGAGGGGCCAGGGGCTGGAGTTGGAACTGGGATTATTGACTGACTCACGCCATGCCAACGGCCGCGGCACGTTGCATGGCGGTGTGTTGGCAACATTAGCCGATGTGGGGATGGGTTACGCCATGGCATTTTCCAGCGACCCTCCGCAGCCGTTGATTACGGCGAGCATGACCCTGGATTATCTGGGCGCCGTACACATGAATGAGTGGCTGCAAGTGCGGCTCGAGTACTCGAAAAAAGGACGGCAACTGGCATTCGCGGCCGTCAGTTTGCATGTCGGTGAGCGAAACGTTGCGCGCGCCAGTGCGGTGTTTGCTGTGCCAATGAGTTGAACGGCGTAATAGTCCAACGATTTCAACACCCTGACCCAACGGTCCTAGGACGTTATAAATCATCCTACAAAAACCTCGGAATCCATCACCTACCCTCCCCCGCCCATGAACGTTAAAGTCCACCGCATCGCCCCAAAAGGCGATTCGGGTTTGGCGACCCGGGATACGAGTGCGAGGAGCCTGCTCTTTTGCAGGCGTCATCGCCTCCGCAAAACCGCTTCACCATGGCGGTTGTGCGCGGGAGTCCTTCGGGTCTGCCGGGTCCCTCGTACCGGTTCGCCAACCTGCGCACAACTGCCACCCATTCGCTTGGCGACGATCCGCCTTCACGCTTTCAATCATACCAAGGCATTAAAAGACTGCGTCGACGTATGAGTGTCAGCCTCTGACCCGCGATTTAAAGTGAGCTGCAGACAGTCACCAACATGAGGTTGCTATGAAAATCAAACAGCTCTTGTGCATGATTTCACTCGGCGCATCTTTCATCGCGAACGCAGCGGAATTTTCCCTTGCCAGCACTGATATTGCTCAGGATCAACCGCTGACCCGGCGTGAGGTCTTCAAGGGTTTTGGTTGCGATGGAGACAATGTGTCCCCCCAGCTCTCCTGGCGCGACGCACCGGAGGGAACCAAAAGCTACGCCATCACTGTATTCGATCCTGACGCCCCCACCGGCAGCGGCTGGTGGCACTGGACAGTGGTCAATTTGCCCGTTTCGGTCACGAGCGTTCCGCGAGGCGTGGGTTCAAACCTGCCCGCTGGAGCGGTGCAGGGGCGTACCGATTATGGTCAACCTGGGTTCGGCGGCGTTTGCCCACCCGCGGGTGACAATCCCCATCATTACCAATTCACTGTGTGGGCTTTGAAGGTCGAGACCTTGCCACTGGACGCACAGGCCAGCGGGGCGCTGGTGGGGTTTTTACTCAATGCCAACGTTTTGGCCAAGGCGACGATCACGCCCACCTATCAGCAATGACGCTGCACAAGGCGGCTCACTGATTTTTTCAACGAATTCAGCCGATAGCTGCCCGTTACGAAGGGCCGCACAACCCAAACCGCCCGGTCAGCATCGGCAAAAACTCCTCGTCGGGTGACACGTCGAGGAAAACGCGAAGGGTGTGCACTGACAACGGCGGGTCAAATCTGAGACAGACCGCCGTCAACCATCAGTTCCACACCGTTGACATATCTCGCATCAGCCGAAGCCAGGAACAGCGCCGAGCTGGCGATTTCCTCGGGTTGGGCCATGTAACCCAGCGGCGTGATGCGCTCCACGTGTTCGCGCAACGCGGCGATCTCGATCTCGCTCATCTTCAATCCATTGTCCATGAGCGGGGTGCGGGTGAAGCCGGGGCTCAACACGTTCGCGCGGATTTTGCGGTCTTTGAGCTCATTGGCCCAGGTGCGTGCAAAGGAGCGCACCGCAGCCTTGGAGGCGTTGTAGAGACTCAGCCCTTCCATGCCGTTGCTGGAGCAGATCGACGCGGTCAGGACGATGGCCGCGCCGTCTTTCATCAAGGGCAGGAGCGTCTGAACGGTGAAGAAAACACCCTTCACGTTGACGTCGAACAGGCTGTAGTAAGCGGCTTCGGTGGTTTCGCCCAGTGGATTTTTCTCGCAGATGCCCGCGTTGGCAAAAACCGCGTCCAACTGATCGTCTCGGACTTCAATCGTTGCTTTGAGCTTATCAAGGTCGGCCTGCTGCGAGACGTCGGAAAGGACCGCAACGGCCTTGTCGCCGAGCTCGGCGACCGCAGCCTCCAATGTGCCCGCTGAGCGACCCGTGATGTAAACGCGTTTTGCACCCTCGGCGATCAAGCCTTGCGCCATCGCAAAACCGATGCCGGTGGATGCGCCGGTCACGACGGCGACCTGGTTGTGGAATTTGCCTGACATGTTGACTCCTCGGTTACGGATGCGTGGCACATCCAAAGCAACATTCTGGGCGTTATTCCAGGGGGACAGCACTGCCATAAATGAACGTTGGTTTTACATTCCTGTACATGCGCACGAGCGAAATACGCGACTGCCCGCGCTTCAGGCATACAAGGGTTCACCTTCGGCAACGCGCCTTCTGAGCTCAGCCATGAAGGTTTCGTCGCACTCGGTGGCCCAGCTGGGTCTGAGCTGAAAATGCGGCAGGTCGACGATGGTTTCCCAACTGCCTCCCCACTCCAGCCCGAGTTCCTCACCCAGCAGCCCCACCGTTTTGTAGTGGGGTGATTCCGGCAGGTACTTGCCACCTTCAAACACCCCGACATCGAAGGCAATGGCGAAATTGTGGTTGGAAAAGCCGCCCTTGGCATTGGTCACTCTTTTGCCCGGTGCAGTACGCCCTTGCGCATAGAGTTGGTCCTGCTCTTGATACGTCCTGAAACCATTGATGATCTTTATTTGTATGCCCCTGAGGGCGGCCTTGTGAACCAGCGCTCGAGCGAGCGGCTGGACTTCGGGCAGCAGGGTCGCAATGTTTTTTTCGCTGCGCGAGTCGACCGGCTGAATGTCGGGTGGCGCTGCACCGTCGTTGGCACCCTGACCCGGGGCCATGAGCGCGACGTGAATGGCCTCCCAGGTTTTCGGCCCTGCCCGGCCATCCACATGGAGACCCAAGCGGCGTTGAACCGCGCTTATCAAATTTTCAATGGTCATGGTTGCATTCCTTTGTTGAGGCGAGGCGATTCATATCCCCCGAGAACAGGGCTCGGGGCAATCGGCGACCTTGCCGCTGGCCGCGACGCAACGACTTTAAAGAATGCCCACATCGACAAAAACCCGAGAATCGCTACCAGGTTTTGCGCCGAAATCTTGCGCAATGAATGGCCGCCCCCAAGCGTTCATTCACGCATCGCCTTGGCTCACCGATAACCTTTTCGTATGATTGACAACCCCCGATATTGTGGACTGTCCAGTCGTGAGCCCTTCACCGAAAAGTGCTACCCCACCTCCCGCGCCGATGGGTGGCAGCAAGGGCAGCCTGAGCGACGCTGTCGCCCGGCTCTCGTGGGACGATCTGCGCATCATCAAGACGCTCAGCGAATGCGGCAACCGCTCCGACACCGCGAAGAAACTCGGGATCAATGTTTCGACCGTATCGCGCCGGGTGGCTCAGGTTGAGAAGACGCTGGGGGTGGCTCTGTTCGATCATCGTCGCTCTGGCTACATGCTCACCGCTGAAGGCGCGGAACTGCGGGCCCTGGCCGAGCGCGTGGAGCTCGATATCGTCAGCGTTGCCCGCCGTGTATCGCGCACCGATCAGGGGCCGCTGGGCAAACTGCGCATCACCACCAGTGACTCGCTACTGTTGTACTTCCTCACCCCGATCATCGCGGACTTCAAGGCGCAGAACGAAGGAATCACCATCGAGGTGCTGGTGGGCAATCAGACATTGAGCCTCGCCCGCGACGAATCAGACATCGCCATCAGGGCAACCAGAAACCCCTCGGAAAGCCTGGTGGGGCGCAAGCTCGCGAACATCGCCTGGGCAGCCTACGGCAATGCAAAGATCGCCCCCGCTGCGCAGCCCTTTGCCGAAGGTCAGGCGTGGGTGTCCTACTCCACCGCCTTGGGTGGTCTGAAGGCAACGACCTACGTCGACAACCGTGTAGAACCCCATTGTATTTCCTACCGCACCGATTCCGTCGCGGCCGCGAGCGTTGCGATCGCCGCAGGCCTGGGGTTCGGGTTTCTACCTTGCATGTTGGGCGATATCACGCCCGGGCTGGTGCGCGTCGGCCCGGTTGTGCCCGAGCTTCAGGACGAGCTGTGGTTGCTCACCCATCAGGACATTCGCAAATCGAGCCGGGTCAAGGCGTTCATGAGGTTTTGCACCGCCGCAGTCGCCGAGCGCAAGCCCTTGGTCGAAGGTCAGTTGAGTCTCCCGGTCACCTGAAGCGCAACCGGGAGCCATGCTTAATCGGCTTTAGCGCCAATGACCGCCTTGCAGACGATTTCAATCAGCTGCGAGCGCTGTGCCAGCCTGGACACGCCGATGATGTTGCTGGCGCATTGTGGTCGTTCGCTGGCGAAGGCAGCCTTGCGCACGGGGCCTACCACGGCAAATGCCGCGTCCATGTCCAGCACGTAAAGGGTCTCTTCAACGACGTCCTGCAGTGTTGCGCCGTAAAGTGCCAGCAACTTCGAAATGTTGTCGTAAGACACGCGCATCTGTTCCCCCATCCCGGAGAAATCGCTCGGCTTGCCGTTGTCATCCAGCGGCGCGGGAGCGACCAGGTTGCCCTGTTCATCGTGGTTGAACTGGCCGGAAATGTAGATCTCGTTCCCCACCCTCCTCGCCTGCGGATAACCATAGCTTTCCTCCCATGGCACGCCCCAGTAAGCGGTCTTTTCATTGAACGGTTGTGAAGCTGACATAGCACTCTCCTGACGCTTGTCAGACTGCCGGTTGGCGACAGTCCGAGTGGTTGGTGAGGCAGAGACTACCAGCGCAAACCCGTTGCAGCGCTCGCATTATTGCGCCATTCAAAGTGCATTAATGCGCCACTGAGTGAGGCGCAGATCCGTTAGTTTGTTGCTCGGTCGACACCCCGACGGTGGTGGTCAACCTCGCCAATTCTTCATGTCGAACAAGGGAATCACGATGAAGAGTGACACCTGTGCTACCCCCATCAATGTTCTTTCTACGGCCACCGGCCCGCTGAAACCCTGGCAGGAAAGAAAAGCCAAGCGATTGATGCTGGATCACCTGGACACGGGGATTTCGGTCACACAGCTTGCGGATGCATGCGCACTGTCGCGCAGTCATTTCACCCGCAAGTTCAGGCAAAGCACGCAGATGCCGCCCACGCAATGGTTGCGTCAACAGCGGATCAGAAGGAGCAAGCAGCTGCTGCAATCCTCGACGATGCTGCTGACCCAGATTGCGCTGGAATGCGGGTTCTGTGATCACTCGCACTTCTGCCGGATCTTCTCGCAGGCCGAGGGGATGACGCCGCTGACGTGGCAACGCAGGATGCTGGCGGAGGCCTGAGCCTGGTGGGGCGCCCGAAAAACAGCGGTATGAAAAACGGGCGCCGAGGCGCCCGTTTTTCATGTGATGGATGAGGTGCTTCCCTCACCCGCTGTCCTTCAAGCCTGCCCGTCCTTGGCCAGCATCGCTTTCGGAATCAGCAGGATCAGCGCGCAGCTCACCAGCAGGCAGGCCCCCAGCACATAGGTGCCGTTGTTGATGTCGCCGGTCAGTGTTTCGGCCGTGGCGGTGATCATGGAACCGGTGAACCCCGAGAGGTTGCCGATGGCGTTGATCATGCCAATGCCCGCCGCGGCGGCCACGCCCGACAGCACGGTGCCCGGCAATGTCCAGAAGATCGGCATCAGGCTCAGCAGGCCGGAGGCGGACACGCTGAGGAAGAAGATCGACACCGGCAGGTTGTGGGCGAAGATCGCGCTGCAGATCAGGCCGATCCCGCCGATGAACGCTGGAATGGCCGCGTGGTAGCGGCGCTCGCCGGTTTTGTTGGAGTGCCAGGCGTTGAGGGTCATGGCGACGATGGCCGTGGCGTACGGAATCGCCGTCAGCAAACCGATGTGCAGGGTGTTGGAGATACCCGTGGCCTTGATGATCGTCGGCATCCAGAACGCCAACCCGTAGAACCCGGTGTTAAAGGTCAGCAGGATCAGCACCAGCAACCACACGCGACCGTTGAAAATCACATCCCGAAGGCTGGAAGCCTTGGAGGTGTTATCGCGGTCGAGGTTGTTCTTGAGCATGTTCTTTTCAGCGGCCGTCAGCCACTTGGCGTTGTCGATCTTGTCGACCAGCAAGGTCACCACGATGACGGCCATGATCAGCGACGGGATGCCTTCGATGATCAGCATCCACTGCCAGCCGGCCATGCCGTGCACACCCTGCATCGCCCCCATCAACCACCCGGACAGAATCCCGCCCAGGGTCAGGCTGATCGGCATGGCCATCAGGAAGCCCGCCATGACCCGGCTCTGACGGTGCGTCGGGAACCAGTAGTTGAGGTAGAGAATCACCCCCGGGAAGAAACCGGCTTCGCAGATCCCCAGCAGGAAGCGCAGCACGTAGAACATGGTTTCCGATTCGATGTGGAAGAACTTGGCCAGCGGCACGGTAAACGCGACGGCCATGGAGACGATGCTCCAGCTGATCATGATGCGGGCAATCCAGAGCCGCGCGCCAAAGCGATGCAGGAACAGGTTGCTGGGGACTTCGAAGAGGAAATAACCCCAGAAGAAAATGCTTGCACCCAAGGCGTAGACGGTGTTGCTGAATTGCAGGTCGTTGAGCATATCGAGCTTGGCAAAGCCGATGTTGACCCGATCCAGGTACGCCGCCATGTAGCAGAACAGCAGGATCGGCAGGATGCGCAGGATGACCTTGCGGTAGGTACGATCCTCGGAGGTAAGCTCCGCCGAGCCCTCTCCTGCGAGAGGACGCTGAGATACTGATTCCATGTGTTGACCTCAAGGCATGTCGTCATGCCGATTGTTTTTGTTTTGGCTTGCGACCTTGAGTTCCCTGGAGTGACCTGAGCCCATCGGCAGGGATAAAAGGAATCTGCAAGTTAGCCTGTTACCGGTAACATTTTAATTTAGCCATTAGTTCCGGGGCAAAGCAAGCCGCCCCGGTTAAAAAAATTCAGGTGCTTTCGCGCGCCAGGATTTTGAATTCGACGACGTCGGACGCCCGCGGACGTGGCAGCCCAAGGCGCTGTGCGTCGGCACTGGCCACCAGCAATTCACCGGCGCGCCGGCCTATGCGATAGGGATCGACCGAGACGGTGGTGATGGTCGGCGTGCAATAGCGCGAGACTTCGAAATCACCGAAACCGGCGATCGCGATGTCATCGGGGACGCGTCGCCCCTGTCGATGGCACTCCATGATGGCGCCGAACGCCGACAAGTCACTGACGCACATGACCGCCTCGGTGTCCGGCCACTTTTCCAGCAGCCGTTTCACCGACTCGCCACCATGGCTCATGGTGATGGGCGACTCGCCATACTCCATCACCCGAGGCTCCCCTGCCCCCAATGCCGCGACCGCCTGGAGGTAGCCTTGCTGACGTTGCTGGCCACGGTGGTCGAGTACCGAGGCACCGCCGATGTAGCCAATGCGCCGGTAGCCTTGCCGATGCAGGTGTTCGTAGAGCGCGGCGGCGGCAGCGACGTTGCTGAACCCCACCGATTGCTCGATAGGGTCCTCTGGAATGTCCCAGGTCTCGACCACGGGCACTTGTGCCTGGCGCAGCAGTTTGCGGGTTTCGTCCAGGTGCGCGCTGCCGGTCAGCATCACACCCACCGGCCGATGGCGCAACAGCGTGCGGACCAGCAAGGCTTCCTGCTCCAGGTGGTAATCGGTGTCTCCCAACAGCAGGCACAGGCCGTGTTCGCTGACGGCATCATTGAGACCGCGCACGGTGTCGGCAAAGTTCGAGCTCGCCAACGACGGCACCAGCGCCACGATGAATTCCGAGCGCCCGGTGGCCAGGGTGCCCGCCGAGGCATCAGGCAGATAGCCGAGGGTTTCAATCGCCTCGTGGACAAGCTTTTGCGTGCGCTCCGACACGTCGCGACCGGCCAGGACCCGGGACACCGTCATCTTCGAGACACCGGCCAGCTTGGCGACGTCGGCCATGCGCGGCGGCGTGGTGGTTTTGCCTGATTCCTCGTAACTCATGAACGTCCTGTTTTGCTGAAAATGACCGGCGGACCCTGGAAATCAACGCCACCAACACGGATGGTCGCTGATTATACATGGGCGCCGACGGGCCTACCTCTGCTCGTTGCAAGGGAGCCCCACGCGCCTTCAAGCACGATATTGGCGCTTTACAAAAAGAAAATGTTACCGGTAACATCAAATCATTCGAACACCCGCTGCGGTGATTCACTTTCCGTCGATACGCTTCTAACAAGAGATAAAACCATGCCTGACAACACGCTTCGGCCCCTGCGCAGCCAACAATGGTTTGACGATCCCGATCATGCCGACATGACTGCGCTCTACGTCGAACGCTTCATGAACTACGGCATGACGCGCGAGGAGTTGCAGTCGGGCCGGCCCATCATCGGCATCGCCCAAACCGGCAGCGATCTGGCACCGTGCAACCGCCATCACCTCGAACTCTCGCAGCGCACCAAGGCGGGCATTCGCGATGCCGGGGGCATTCCGATGGAGTTCCCCGTGCACCCGATGGCCGAACAGACCCGCCGCCCTACTGCCGCACTGGACCGCAACCTGGCTTACCTGGGCCTGGTGGAGATTCTTCATGGCTTCCCGCTCGATGGCGTGGTGCTGACCACGGGCTGCGACAAGACCACGCCCGCCTGCCTCATGGCGGCGGCGACGGTGGATATACCGGCGATTGTGCTGTCGGGCGGGCCGATGCTCGACGGTCACCACAAAGGCCAGTTGATCGGCTCCGGCACGGTGCTGTGGCATGCGCGCAACCTGCTGTCCAGCGGTGAGATCGACTACGAAGGTTTCATGGAAATGACCACGGCGGCCTCGCCTTCGATCGGTCACTGCAACACCATGGGCACCGCGTTGTCGATGAACGCGCTGGCCGAAGCGCTGGGCATGTCGCTGCCCGGCTGCGCGAGCATTCCGGCGGCCTATCGTGAACGCGGGCAGATGGCCTATGCCACGGGCAAGCGCATCGTCGACATGGTCCGCCAGGACATTCGCCCGTCGCAGATCATGACCCGCGAAGCCTTCGAGAATGCCATCGCCGTGGCCTCGGCGCTGGGAGCTTCGACCAATTGCCCGCCGCACCTCATCGCGATCGCACGGCACACCGGCATCGACCTCAGCCTGCAAGACTGGCAACGCATCGGCGAAGACGTGCCCCTGCTGGTCAACTGCATGCCCGCCGGCAAATACCTCGGTGAAGGCTTCCACCGCGCCGGCGGCGTGCCGGCGGTGATGCACGAGCTGAAGAACGCCGGACGGCTGCATGAAGCCTGCGCCACTGTCTCGGGCAAGACCATTGGCGAGATCGTCAGCAACGCTGCCGCCAGCGACCCGGATGTCATCCACGCGTATGAAGACCCGTTGATTCAACGCGCCGGGTTCATCGTGTTGAGCGGCAACTTCTTCGACAGCGCGATCATGAAGATGTCGGTGGTCGGCGAAGCCTTCCGTAAGACCTATTTGTCCGAACCCGGCGCGGAAAACAGTTTCGAAGCCAGGGCCATCGTGTTCGAGGGGCCCGAGGATTATCACGCGCGCATCAACGACCCTGCGCTGGACATCGACGAGCGCTGCATTCTGGTCATCCGGGGCTGCGGCACCGTGGGTTATCCGGGCAGCGCCGAGGTGGTCAACATGGCCCCGCCTGCCGAGCTGATCAAACGCGGTATCGACTCCCTGCCCTGCCTGGGTGACGGGCGCCAGAGCGGCACTTCGGCCAGCCCGTCGATCCTCAACATGTCCCCTGAGGCCGCGGTGGGCGGAGGCATCGGCCTGCTGGAAACCAATGATCGTCTACGCATCGATCTGAACGCGCGCCGGGTTGATCTGCTGGTGGATGAAAGCGAAATGGCCCGCCGCCAGGCCGCGTTCAAACCGACCGTTCCCGCGTCGCAAACACCGTGGCAGGAAATCTACCGGCAGCAGGTTGGCCAGCTCTCGACCGGTGGCTGCCTGGAGCCCGCGACCCTGCACCTGCGGGTCATCGCGCGCAGCGGCAATCCACGTCACTCCCACTGATCCGCCACTTTGCAAAGGTTTTTGTCCATGCCCCAACCTTCCGCTGTATCGACCCTGTCGGCGTTGAACGTGCCGGCTCAAGACCTCGCTCAAGGCACCTGGATCAGTCGCGCCTGGATTCCCGGTGCCCATGCAGGGCCCGCCGTCGTCCTGCTCAAGGACGGGCAAGTCCATGACATCAGTGCCCGGGTAGCGACTGTTTCGGCACTGCTCGAACTGGATGATCCGGTGGCTTACCTGCGCAGCTTGCCGTTGCAGGCGCCGTTGATCGCTTTTGACGACCTGCTGATCAACAGCGATGCGGCCGTTCGCGACGACACACGGCCGTGGCTGTTGGCGCCGATCGACCTGCAAGCGGTGAAAGCCGCCGGGGTGACCTTCGCCACCAGCATGCTGGAGCGCGTGGTCGAAGAGCAGGCCAAGGGCGACCCGGCCAAGGCCGACAGCATTCGCGCCACCCTGACCGAGAGTATCGGCGCTGACCTCGGCGACATCGTGCCGGGCTCCTCCCAGGCTGCAGCGCTCAAGGAAGTGCTGATCAGCCAGGGCATGTGGTCGCAGTACCTCGAAGTGGGCATCGGCCCGGATGCCGAGATATTCACCAAGGCCCAGCCGTTGTCCGCGATGGGCTACGGAGCGGACATCGGTATTCACCCGAAGTCCAGCTGGAACAACCCCGAGCCGGAAGTGGTGCTGGCGGTGAACAGCCGTGGCCAGGTCCAGGGGGCGACGCTGGGCAATGACGTCAACCTGCGCGATTTCGAAGGGCGCAGCGCGTTGTTGCTGTCCAAGGCCAAGGACAACAACGCGTCGACCGCACTCGGACCCTTTATCCGGCTGTTCGATGAAACCTTCGGCATCGAGGACGTGCGCTCGGCGGAGGTCGCACTGCGTGTGGTGGGCAAGGAAGGGTTCATCATGGACGGCAGCAGCTCCATGAACCAGATCAGCCGCGACCCGCTGGACCTGGTGGCGCAAACACTCAACGAGAACCATCAATACCCGGATGGCTTCGTGCTGTTCCTCGGCACCCTGTTTGCCCCCAAGCAGGACCGCGATCTGCCCGGCGGAGGCTTTACCCATAAAGAAGGTGACCTGGTCGCCATCAGCAGCGCCAAGTTCGGCACGTTGGTCAACCGGGTGACCACCAGTGACCGCGCGCCGGCGTGGCAGATGGGTTATCGCGCCCTGCTCGACAACCTGCACGGCCGTGGCCTGGTGGCTGCCGCGATCAAGCCCCGCTAGTCAAGACGAGAATGCCCATGAACGCCTACACCGGACACAACTTCATCAATGGCGCGCGCAGCGCCAAGGGACAGTCGCGCCTGCAAAGTTTCGACGCCACCACGGGTCAGGAACTGCCGGGTTTCTTTAGTGAAGCCACGCAAGAGGAAGTGGACGCTGCCGCCCAGGCGGCGGCAACGGCCTACCAGGCCTACCGCACCCTGCCGGCCAGTCGACGCGCGGCCTTTCTCGATGCGATCGCCGATGAGCTCGACGCCCTGGGTGACGAATTCATTGCGACGGTCTGCCGCGAAACGGCTTTGCCGGCCGGGCGCATTCAAGGGGAGCGCGCCCGTACCAGTGGTCAGATGCGCCTGTTTGCCAAGGTGCTGCGACGGGGTGATTTCTACGGTGCACGCATCGACCGTGCCCTGCCCGATCGCCAACCCCTGCCCCGCCCCGATCTGCGCCAGTACCACATCGGGATCGGCCCGGTCGCCGTATTCGGCGCCAGCAATTTCCCCCTGGCCTTCTCCACCGCCGGCGGCGATACCGCCGCCGCGCTGGCGGCGGGTTGCCCCGTGGTCTTCAAGGCCCACCCCGGCCACATGGCCACGGCCGAGTGGGTCGCCCTGGCAATCATTCGCGCCGCCGAACAGACGGACATGCCGGCCGGTGTCTTCAACATGATTTACGGCGGTACGGTCGGCGCCTGGCTGGTGCAGCATCCGGCGATCAAGGCGGTGGGCTTCACCGGGTCGCTCAAGGGAGGCCGGGCATTGTGTGACATGGCGGCGGCGCGACCCGAACCCATTCCAGTGTTCGCCGAGATGTCGAGTGTCAATCCGTTGCTGGTGCTGCCCCAGGCCCTGAAAAACCGGGGTGCGAAGGTGGCGGCCGAGCTCTGCGCCTCGGTGGTTCAAGGGGCCGGACAGTTCTGTACCAAACCGGGCATGGTGATCGGCATACGCTCACCCGAGTTCGACGCGTTCCTCGATGAGCTCGCCCGGCAGATCAACGCGCAGCCGACCCACACGATGCTCAACGCCGGCGGCCTGTGCAATTACGCTGACGGCCTGGCGCACCTGCAGGATCACCCGCAGATCCATCATCGGGCGGGACATCCTCAAGTCGGTGGTCAGGCTCATCCGCAGTTGTTCGAAGCGCACGCCGAACTGCTGATCAACCGTGACGAGCTGCTGCAGCACGAAGTGTTTGGCCCGGTGGTGGTCGTGGTGGCGGTCAATGACCGGCAACACCTGCAGCAAGCGCTGCAAGGACTGCAGGGACAACTGACGGCGACCTTGATTGCCGAACCGGCGGACCTGGACGCCTTTGCCGAGTTGATTCCCTTGCTGGAACTGAAGGCCGGTCGCCTGTTGCTCAATGGCTACCCGACCGGTGTCGAGGTCTGCGATGCGATGGTGCATGGCGGCCCCTACCCGGCCACCTCGGATGCCCGAGGCTCGTCGGTGGGAACGCTGTCGATCAACCGTTTCCTGCGGCCGATCTGCTTCCAGAACTACCCTGACCGCTTGCTCCCGGACGCCTTGAAAAACGCCAATCCGCTGGGGATTCTGCGCCTGGTAGACGGCGTCAGTACCCACGAAAGCCTGAGTGAATGAGGCGACGGGGCCAGACGAAGAGATGAATGAAAACGGGCGCCAGGG
Organism: Pseudomonas sp. IT-P12; assembly: GCF_949767465.1. Taxonomy (NCBI): domain Bacteria; kingdom Pseudomonadati; phylum Pseudomonadota; class Gammaproteobacteria; order Pseudomonadales; family Pseudomonadaceae; genus Pseudomonas; species Pseudomonas sp. IT-P12. The sequence goes on from NZ_CATKPY010000022.1 coordinate 254,331, forward strand.
CGCCCGTTCTGATTTCAGCCGTGATGCTCACCAGCCGGAAAATCGCCGCCTTCGATATGGTAGACCTTCGGCTCTTCCGAAAAGTATTCCTCCAGGCCCATCATGAACTGCCGGTGGTCTTCACTCTCTTCGAAGCCCGGCGTGTGATCTTCCAGTGAAGCCCAGCGCACGATCAGGTTGAATAGCTGGGGGCTTTCAATCCCTTGCGCGAGCAGGTGGCCGCCGTACCCCTTTGCGCGGGTGAGCAACGGTGCGACCTCCGCGAAGGCACGTCTGAATTGTTCAATGCGTTCCTTGTGCACGGGGAGCTGAGCAATCTCATAAATCATGGCGTTTCCTCTGATAAGACTTGAACGGTTGAAAACCCGCACTTACGAGATGAGCGACGGCTCGACTGCAATCGCGATTTTTCCTTGAAGGCCGTTGTTGGGGCTCTCCAGCCGGGCGTGGGCGAGTGCAAGGTCGGCAAGCGAATAGACCGCGCCCACGTGGGGCCGCAGCTGGCCGCGCTCCACCAACGCGCTCAGCTCATCCAGCTTGCCGCGGTTCTGCCGGGTGAACACGAAGTGATAACTCGCGTTCTTGCCCCAGGCCTGAACAAGGTTCTGCGGCTTTGCAATGTCCACAATCGAAACCACGCGGCCCAGTTGAGCAAGCACGTCGGGGCTGCGCGACAACGTGTCGCCGCCGATGGTGTCGAACACCACATCCACGCCGTGGCCGCCGGTTTCCCGCAGGATGGCGTCAACGTAATCCTCCTTTTCGTAGTCGATGAGCACATCGGCACCCAGGCTGCGTGCAAACTCGGCGTTCGCTTCGCGCACGGTCGTGAACACCCGCGCCCCGATGGCTTTTGCCAACTGGATCGCGACATGACCGACGCCTCCCGCGCCGCCGTGGATGAGGATGCTTTCCCCCACTTTGAGCGCGGCACGCACGGTCAGGGCTTCCCACACCGTCCCGCCCACCAGGGTCAGACTTGCCGCCTCCAGGTGGCTCAGTGACGGCGGCTTCTTTCCGATAATGCTTTCGTCTGCCACGTGGTACTCGGCATAACTGCCTGGCCCGTCGAAGATTTGCGGCGTGTACCAGACCTCATCCCCCGGGACGAAGCTCTTCACACCCGGCCCGACGGCTTCGACCACGCCCGATACGTCGTGTCCGGTAATGGCCGGCAGTGGCACCAGCTCGGCGTAATCGCCGCGTCGTACCTGATAATCCAAGGGGTTGATGGAGGTCGCGTGGACCCGCACCAGCACTTGCCCGGCACCCGGCACGGGTTTGGGCACGTCGCAGAGTTCGAACGAATCCGGGCCGCCAAATGATTTGAGCATCATCGCTTTCATTGAAAAATCCTCGTATCGACAAAAAGGGATATCGAGATATTTCGATATCTTGGGGCAAAAAAATTTACAGATCTTTCCCTATGATCTCGGCCAGTGCACTGATGGTTGCTTCATTGCGCTTGTAGTAGGTCCATTGCCCGATGCGCCTGACTTCGACCAGGCCCACTCGTTGCAGCGTTGCAAGATAACCGGACACCGTGGACTGCGAGAGCCCGATACCTTCCTGAATACTGCTGACGCAGACGCCCACCGTGAGAACGTCACCTTCATCCTGCGGAGGGAAGTTCTTAACGGGGTCCTTCAGGCCTTTCAGGATTTGAAGGCGTGTAGGGTTCGAGAGGGCTTTGAATACTTCGAGTAGTTCCATGCGCCGAGGATATCGAGATTTTTCGATATGTCAATACAAGCACCGTTATTGAATTCTGTTTGCAGGAAAACTTGGAATTGACCCGCGCGCCCTCATAACAATGTTCACACCCACCGTCCCCAGAGGAACGACAGACCATGACCGCACACACCGAAACTGCCATTCTCGCTGGCGGCTGCTTCTGGGGCATGCAGGATCTGCTGCGGCGTTATCCCGGCGTGCTGCACACGCGAGTCGGCTACACCGGCGGCGATGTGCCGAATGCCACGTATCGCAACCATGGCAACCACGCCGAAGCCATCGAGATCGTCTTCGACCCTGCCGTGATCAGCTACCGGCAGATCCTCGAGTTCTTTTTCCAGATCCACGACCCGAGCACGCCCAACCGCCAGGGCAACGACCTCGGCCCGAGTTATCGTTCGGCGATCTACTACCTCAGCGAAGCGCAACGTGATATCGCCGAGGACACCGCTGCCGACGTCGATGCGTCCAAGCTGTGGCCGGGTCGCGTTGTCACCGAGATCGAACCGGCCGGACCGTTCTGGGAAGCGGAGCCGGAGCACCAGGATTACCTGGAGCGCATCCCGAATGGCTACACCTGCCACTTCATCCGCCCGAACTGGAAACTGCCCAAGCGCGCCTGAGTCCCGGGCGCCCCGCTTCACGCGGGTGCGGCGTTGAGGTAAGTGCTTGTGCCCGAAAGCAGCCTCTTGGCAGGCTGCTTTTCCCCCTTCTCGGCCTTTGCTGCCGGCGGGACTGAGAAACCGCCAGCCGTGGTCTTTGCGCTGAACGATATGCGTGGCAGCTTCAAGCCTGTGTGAAGCCTGAAAAGAAAACTTGATCTGGTTATTGACCGATCATTCCAATATTTTTATGATCCGCAAATGGCCAGACCTAAAGAATTCGACATTGATGTAGCCCTCGACGCAGCGGTCGAAGTATTTCGCGAGCATGGTTTCGCCGGTACCTCGGCACAAATGCTGACCACCGCCATGCGCATCGGCAAACAAAGCCTCTACGACACATTTGGTGGAAAGTGGCCGTTGTACTGCTCGGCCCTGGAAAAATATGGCGCCGCTGAAACGGCTGAGCATGTCGCCAGGCTTGAAGGCAGCCCCAGCGCTCTCGAAGGCTTGGAGCAGATGCTCGAACGTGTGGTGGAACAAGCCCGGCGACCGTGTCTGGGCGTCAGTTCCATCAACGAGTTCGGCGATCAGCAGGAAGAACTGATCAAGATCCGCAAACCTGCTGGCCGGGCGTTGCGTACGGCATTGTTGAATTGCATCGGCGAAGCGAAAGAGGCCGGCGATCTGGCGGCCGATCTCGATCCGGATCATGCCGTCGCGTTTGTATTGGCCAACGTGGCCGCGATTCGCCTTGCGGCGCGGGGCGGCGCGGAACCGGCCGAATTGCGCGCCTTGGCTCGCCTCGCTATCAAGGCTCTGAAATGAGCCCCTTTTTTTGCCTAATTCTGGAATGATCGTTCAATAACGAGGTTCAAAACATGAAAGCCATTGTCATGACCCAACCGGGTGGCTGCGAAGTCATCAAATACGTTGACCTTCCAACACCCGTACCAGGTGAGGGCCAGGCACTCGTTGCGGTGGCCGCAGCAGGCGTCAACTTCATGGACATCGGTGCCAGGCAGGGCATTCTCTGGCACGACATGCCCTGCCCCAGGCTCCTTGGGGTGGAAGGCGCCGGCCGGGTACTCGCAGTGGGTGAAGGGGTCGAGGGCCTCTCGCCCGGACAACGCGTCGCCTGGGTGTACGCCCCCGGCAGCTATGCCGAGCAGATCGTCATCAGCGCATCCGCTCTGGTGCCGGTGCCCGACGACATCGATGACCGCACCGCCGCTGCCGTAATGATGCAAGGGCTGACGGCCAGCCACTTCGCGACCGACTTCTACCCTGTTCAACCCGGTGACATTGCGTTGGTTCACGCTGCGGCGGGCGGCCTGGGGCTACTGCTGACGCAAATGATCAAACTCAGGGGAGGACAGGTCATTGGGCGCGTCTCTTCCGCTGACAAGATCGCGGTTGCCAGGCAAGCAGGAGCGGACCATGTGATCGTGGATTCGCAAGGGAACTTCGCTGAAGAGGTGCTGCGCCTTACCGACGGCGAAGGCGTCCATGTGGTCTATGACGGCTCCGGCCCGAAGACCTTTCAGGGTTCGCTCGATTCGTTGCGGATATCAGGCACGTTCTGCTGGTACGGCCCGGTACTGGGCGCGCCGGCACCGTTGGACATCATGAGCCTGCCCAAGAGTATCAAGATCGGTTACGCGGCCTTCATGCACCATGTTCGGAATCCGCAACTGCTGCGCTCCCGAGCAGCCAGACTCTTCGAGCTGATTTCGACCGGCCAACTCAATGTCCGGATCGGCGCAGAGTATCCCTTGGCGCAAGCGGCAAACGCTCACGCCGATATGGAAAGCAGAAACACGACAGGCAAATTGCTGTTGATTCCGTCGCGGCTGGACGACTGAGTACGGGCTATCGAGGCATTTCCATTGGTAAACCACCCAGACGCCATCTCGGCCCCTCAAAATATTTGAACCGCTTCGGAACGCGCTCGCCTAAAGATCAGCGTGTGGATAATCCCACAGGCACTGTGCCAATACCGGCACACTCCGAGAGGTGGTCAACGTGGCTAAAGACGAGAAGAAAAGCAAAGGCGAGTCTTCAAAAGCCAGCAAGGAATTGAAAGACAAAAAATCATCACCGACCAAGAAAGCAGCCGCGGCATCGGCTCTTTCCAAATCTTCCGAAAAGAAAGACAAGAAAAAAGATGCCGAACCCAAGAAGTCTGCAAAAAAAGCTGATAGCAAGCCAGAAAAGGCCCAGAAATCAGAGAAAGCAGACAAGCCGGCGAAAAAGAAAAAGTGACCTCTGCTGTCTGCCAGGGCTTTACGCCCTGGCAGCATCATGCGGTCGATGCAACAGATTGGCTGACTCGTTCAGCGGGCGTTTCGAAGTCTGGTGTTTTTCCAAGGCCGCCATTTGGCTGCCTTGCCGAACCAGCACACGGCCACCACCCCCAGCAATGTGGTCAGCACGGCCAGGAGCAGAATCACCCGTTGCGCCCCCAGTGGTGCGGCCAACAGTGCCACCAGCAAGCCGGCCAGGGGTTGCGACAGGTTGTTGAGCAAGGTGATCACGCCAACGGTCTTGCCAAAATCCCGGGGCGCAATCACCCGCTGGCGGATGCTGCGCATGTAGACGTTGAACATCTTGTCGAAGCCGACGATCAGCAGGAAACCCGCCACATAGGTGCCCAAGCTTGAGCCCAGCGCACAGATGAACGCGCCGGCGGCGATCATCGGATAGGCGACGCCACCCAGTACCCGCAGCTGCAGCACCACCCGGGCGAGGAAGAACAAAATCATGATGGTGATCACCGCACCGGCGGCCTGCAGCCCGGCGTAGACGTCCTTGGAGGCGCTGAACTGACCGATCACCATCGCCGCCGAGGTGGCCAAGGTGACCCCGACGATCAGGTTGACGCCCACGGCCAGGGTGATGATCTTTTTCAGTTCCGGTTGTTCACGAATATGCCCGAAGGCAATACGCAGGGGCTGCAACCAGATGTCCCGATGCTGCTCGAACACCTCCAGGGTGATACGACTGAAGCGATGCCACACCCGCATGGCCAGGTCCGCGAGCAGAAACAGCCCCGCGACCCACAGCACCACCCAATGCCAGGCCCAGACCTCCAGCAGGAGTGCCGCCGCCAGTGGCCCGAGGACCAACCCGGTCTGGTCGGCGATCTGCGAGTACGACAAGGTCCTGGTGTAGCTGTAGTGCTGGAAGATGTGCGGCATCAGCACTTCCCGGGCCATGATGCCCTGGGTGGTCAGCACCCCGCACAGCGCCGAGAGCACCACCAGCCAGGCGATACCGCCGAAGAGAACATACAGCGCCACCGCCAGCCCACAGAGAAGTGCCCGGCAAACCTGGCTGATGTGCAAAATCCGAATGGGCGAGAACTTGTCGCACAAGGCCCCGCACACCGGAAATGCGAGAAAGCGCGGCAACGATTCGACGAAAAATGCCAGCCCGGCCCAGGAGGCACTGCTGGTGGTCTGAAACACCACCAGCGGCACAATGAACAGCAGGATCTGATCGGCCAGCCTGGACAGAAACAGCGAAATGAAAAAAGCCAGGTAATCCTTGCGCATGGTGACTTCCTGTCGATAAGCGGGTGGCGTCGAATGCAATCGGGTCAATTCAGGGATGACCCACTCTGGCCATCAGGCGTTGCGAGGCATCCCTGCGGCCCTTCTACGATTCAACCGGGGGCCGGGCAGGCAATGATGCCGTCATTCGAGCATGGCAGACCTCAAGTATTTCATCGGCCAGCGCAGAATCATCCGGACACGCCCGCGACAACATGATTGCACCGACAGCCTGGGCCAGCATTTCCATCATCTTCTTTCTGCCCTCTCCCGGCGGCGCATCGGGTCCCGAAGGGTACTTGTCCCCCAGCGTTTGCAACGTGCGCTCTATGCCTTCGGCGAACGTTGCCTTCAGGTGATCGGACTGGCGCGCCGCGTCGCCGCACAAGGCCGCCATCGTGCAGCCGCTGCCACGGCCGTCGCGGTGATCCCTCGACACGTAGGCGTCGATGAACGCCCGGACATCAATCGCTTCAGCACCGGCCAGCGACCGGGAAAGGCTGCCGGCACACGCCTCTACCATCAGGTCAGCCTTCGAGCCGAAGTGTTTGTAGAAACCTCCATGGGTGAATCCCGCAGCCGCCATAAGATCCGCCACGCCTATGCCGTCAAAACCCTGCTCGCGAAACACCGCTGAGGCCGTTTCGACGATGTGTTCCCGATTGGCCTGGGCCTGAGCTTTGCTGACTCTCACGCGCATCACCTCGTGTGTGCTCAAAATCCTGGGTCAATGATACATAGATGTCGATCATAATCATATTCGTTGACAGTTTAGATTTCGATCATCATCCTAATGACAAGCGGCACGACTCCCCAACACCGCTTTTTCGCGCTCAACCCCTATCACTGTTCCCGAGCAAGAGATAACCCCATGAACAACCGTCCTACCGTTCTCATCACTGGCGCCTCCACCGGCATCGGCGCGGTATATGCCGAGCGTTTCGCCCAACGCGGGCACGATCTGGTCCTGGTGGCGCGCGACCATGTTCGCCTGCAGACACTGGCCACGAGGTTGCGTAGCGAACACAGCGTCGCTATCGATGTGCTTCAAGCGGACTTGACCCTACTCAGCGATCTGGTGAAGGTCGAAGCGCGCCTGCGTGACGACGCCAGCATCGGCATCCTGGTCAATAACGCGGGCGCCGCGCAGTCGGGCACTTTCATCGAACAAAGCACTGACAGCGTCGCGCACCTGGTCGCCCTCAACACGACGGCGCTGGTACGCCTGGCCAGTGCTGTCGCTCCACGCCTGGCCAAAGCGGGCAACGGCGCCATTATCAACATCGGCTCGGTCGTCGGCCTGGCGCCAGAGTTCGGCATGTCGGTCTACGGCGCGACCAAGGCGTTCGTGCTGTTCCTTTCCCAAGGCCTCAGCCTGGAGCTTTCACCCCAGGGCGTTTATGTGCAGGCCGTGCTGCCCGCAGCCACCCGCACGGAAATCTGGGACCGTGCCGGTATCGACATCAATACCCTGAACGAGATCATGGAAGTGGGGGATCTGGTCGATGCCGCCCTGGTGGGTTTCGACCGTCGCGAGCCGGTGACCATACCGCCCCTGCAGGAAGCCGAACGCTGGGACGTCCTGCAAACCGCGCGTCAGGGCCTGCTGTCGCAGCTCAAGCAGTCCGTTGTTGCGCCACGCTACCAGACCAAGGCGTGACGCTTTCACTCTGCACGCAGTAACGATGCCGACGCGGAGATTGCCGCCAAGGCGCAGGCGTTTCTCGACGCTTGTCAGCCTTGGCGCCTCGACAGCACTACGCTGTCGGGGCCCTGCCCCGTTTTTTTCATTCCCACTGACTCGAGCACCCGAACCATGAAGGCATTTTTTATCGAGCACTACGGCAAGCAGAACGGGACGATTGGCGAAGTGCCTGACCCGGCGGTCGGCGTTCATGACGTCCTGGTCCAGGTGCACGCCGCCAGCGTGAATCCGTTGGATTCGAAGATCAGAACGGGTGAGTTCAAACTGATCCTGCCCTACTCGTTTCCCTTGGTTCTGGGCAATGACCTGGCGGGCGTCGTGGTGCGCACGGGCTCGGCGGTGAAACGATTCAAGCCCGGCGACGAAGTCTATGCGCGCCCTCCCGAGGACCGTATCGGGACCTTTGCCGAACTGATCGCCGTGAACGAAAACGCGCTCGCGCTCAAACCCACCCGTCTGGACATGGCCGAAGCCGCCTGCATCCCTTTGGCCGCCCTGACGGCCTGGCAAGTGCTGGTTGAGACCGCTCGGGTGAAAAAAGGCCAGAAGGTGTTGATTCACGCCGGCTCCGGCGGCGTCGGGACGCTGGCTGTCCAGCTTGCCAAACACCTCGGCGCCTATGTGGCGACCACCACCAGCACGGCGAATGTCCAGTGGATGAAAACACTCGGCGCGGATGTGGTCATCGATTACACACAGCAGCATTTCGAGCATGAGCTGCATGATTATGACGTGGTGTTGAACAGCCTCGGCAACGATGTCCTGGAGAAGTCGATCAAGGTGCTCAAGCCTGGCGGCCAGCTCATTTCCATTTCCGGCCCGCCGACCGCGCAATTCGCCCAGGAACAGGGCTTGCCCTGGTGGCTGCAAGCCGTCATGCGCCTGCTCAGCCGCCGGATTCGAAGCAAGGCACGCAAGCGCGGTGTCCGCTACACCTTTTTGTTTATGCGCGCCAATGGCGCACAGTTGCAGGAAATCACCACGCTCATCGACGCAGGCGCCATCAAACCGGTCATCGACCGTACCTTCCCGTTTGAATCGACAGCCGATGCGTTGAGGTATGTCGAGCAGGGCAGATCAAAAGGCAAAGTGTCCATCACAATCAAGTAAGCGCCCTGTGAACATGTCAGTCGATAATGTGAAGGCGGCCGATCGACAGACGCCGGCACCTGAACCGCAAGAGCGCCCGCGTTGCCTGAGCGTTTTTCGCGAGCAGGCTCACTCCCACAAAGTTGCTCTATATAGCAAGCCAACTAACAACATGAGTTGGTCGTCGCCAAGTTGCCTCATGACTGCATAATTTTCGTCTAACGTGAATGGGTGCCTTGCCTGCCCCCACTTCCACTATTGGAGTTCAATTATGAAAACCGTCGCTTGCTGGCTCCCGATAATGTTTACAAGTCTGTTGCTTGGCGCTTGTGTACCCTTCGATGCCGGCAGCGGTGGAGCCGGCGAGATGGAGATTCGATCCGGGAAGATTGAACAAATTACCCAGACCCAGATGCAGACCAATCACGATAGCGGTATTGGCGCGATACTGGGCGGTGTGGGTGGTTTAGGCATTGGAAGTTTGATCGGGCGTGGCACCGGCCGGGATGTTGCGATGGTGGCCGGTGCACTGGCGGGTGCGGTGGGCGGTAACTACGCGGAGAAAAAACAATACGATCAACCCAAGGATGCACAACAGATCATCGTCCGCACCAACAGTGGTGTATTGGTCTCGGTGACCCAGCCCATCAATCCCTCGCTGACCAAAGGCATGGACGTGTATGTCGAGGGATCGGGCAGCGAAGCCAAAGTGGTGCCGCAGGGTTAACGCTCATGCTCGTTCGCCGTATCGGCCGCCAGGCGCAGCTCGTCATTGGCCTGACTCAACAACTCCTTGGCGCGGGCGGCGTGACCTCCCAGGCGCGAGTCGTTGTCGCGCTGGGCCTCCCCCACCAGTCGCCAGGCCTGGACGATGTGCTCCTGGGCGTCGCGCAGGTTGCCGTGGCGATCACCGATGTCCACCTGAGGCTGATCGGCCTGGCTGGCACAACCGAAAATCAACGAGGTACAGACGACGCTACCCAACATCCACTTCCTGATCATGATCGACACCCTCTTCTCATTAATGAAACAGCTGGTCATCTGTATAACGCCTTCACAAGACCGCTAATTAACGCAATATCAAGTTCAATATTAAAATTCTTTCTAGCACTTGAAATTATTCCTGAACGAAATAAAGCGCGGCATAAAAACCCCAGGCAAACCTTTCAACTTTCATAGACCGACTTATTTAACTATTCCTTTCTGCCGCCTGTCTGAAATCCGACTCATTTGCAAAAACGCTGACTATTTTTATTTTTCAATCATCAAGGCGCGGGCAATGAAAGGAGTTATCCAATGCGAGCCCTGAAAGTACTGTGCATTGCATCATTTTTAACCGCCGGCATGTGGGTGCCTGCGGGGATCGTCCATGCCGAAGGCGATGTTGCAAAAGACGTCAGGGAAGGTGTCCGGGACGTCGATAAAGATGTCGACCGCGATGCAAAGGATGTCGATGAAGAGGCCAGGAAACTGGATAAAGAGCGGCATAAAGAAGATCGCCACCTGGATAAGGAAGAGAAGAAACACCTTTGATGGGCCGCTGTTGATGTATCTGGAATCTGCCGTGCGGATGTATTGAATGACCGATGTCATACCCAGCCCTGCCACCGAAGGTCGCGATCATGCCCAGAGCCTCAAGCGCCCGACTCCTTGCACGCTGCGCGAGCGTCGTTGCGCTTGCCTTGTGCGGTTGCGCAACTCAGCCAGCCACTGAGACCGCCTCCCAACCGCTGCGCCAGAACCCCGAATTCACCTACGATGCCAGCGGCGTGACCCACGCCACGCTCAGCGCTGCCGAGCAGCAGGTGAACGTGGGCAATGAACGCTACGTGTCACTGGTGTTCAACGGCGATTACGATTCGCCCCTGATTCGCACGCGTCCGGGCGGCACCATGGCGATCCGCCTGGACAACCGCATGGACGAGATCACCAACCTGCATTTCCACGGCATGCAGGTGTCGCCCCTGGATCAGGGCGACAATATCTTTCGCATGACCCAGCCCCATCAGGTGGGCGAGTACAACGTCAAGTTGCCCCCTGAACACAGCCCCGGCGCCTACTGGTATCACAGCCATTTCCACGGTGGCTCGCAGCGTCAGGTGTCGGCCGGGATTGCCGGACCCATCCTGGTCGACGGCATGCTCGATCCGTTTCCCGAACTCAAGGGCATCAAGGAACAGGTGCTGGTGCTGCGCAACTTCCAGAAAACCCTGACCGGCAAGGTCGCCAGCGAGATCATCACCAGCGCGCCGTCGATTCGCACGATCAATGGCCAGCAAGTGCCGATCATCGACATCAAGCCCGGCGAAACCCAGCTCTGGCATTTCATCAATATTGCCGCCAACCAGTACTTCCGGATTCGCATCAAGGACGGCCACTCGATGCAGGTGTTGTCCCGCGATGGCAACACCGTCACCCGCCGGGTCGACACCGACCAGGTGCTGATCGGTCCGTCGGCGCGATTCAGTGTGCTGGTGGTCGGGCCGCCCGCCGGCACGTATGAAATTGAAGCGGGTGCAGGCAATACCGGGCCGGCGGGTGATCAGTACCCGGCGGCGAAACTGGCGGTGCTGCGTTCCAGCGGCGCACAGGTGGCCACCAAGCAGATCACCAGTGCTTACCCGACCGCCGAGGACTTCAGCAAGATCGCGGTGAACAAGACCCGGCAGTTCGCCTTTCAGGACTCGGCCACCGACTCCAGTGCGTTCCTGATCAACGGCACGCGCTTCGAACTGGATCGGGTCAACACCACGGTAAAACTGGGCGATGTCGAAGAGTGGCGCCTGTTCAACCCGTCCCAGGAACTGCACCAGTTCCACATCCACCAGGTGGATTTCCAGGTGACCGAGATCAACGGCAAGCGCGTGGAATTCAGCGGCTATCGCGACAACGTGTTCATCCCGGCCACGGGTTCGATCACGGTGCGCATTCCGTTTCGCGACCCGGTGATCCTCGGCAAGTTCGTCTACCACTGCCACATCCTCGAACACGAGGACGGCGGCATGATGCAGGCCATCCAGGTGGTCAAGCCGCAAGACTATGAGCAGGCGGTCAAGCTCGAACCCTTGGGCGGGCTTTACGGGGAAAACAACCAGTTGTGCTCCTACCTGCGTAACACCGGACAGGACCCGAAAGCGTCCAGCCCACTGATCAAGTAAAAGGGGCACGCCATGTACAACTATCGCTTGGCTGTGTTGTTGATGGGTTCGGTGTACGCCCTGGAGTCGCCGCTGGCCGATGACGGGCAGTACCCCAACGTCGGCATGGATTACGACGCAACCTTTCAGTATGACCACGTGCATTCCGATTCGCCCCAGGGTGGCAATCGCAACAGCACCGATGCCTACCCCGACATCAACGCCACGTTCTACTACCGCTTCAGCCACGACCAGCAGATTCAGTTCTCCACCGAGATCAACCCCATCGACGGGCCCGAGCCTGGACAGAAGCGCTTCTTCGAAGACGTCGGGCTGGTGATCAACGACCTCAACTATTACCAGAACAACGCCAACTCGGCGTTCAGTGTCGGCAAGTATCACGTGCCGTTCGGGCGCGCCCAGGACCAGGCGCCCGGCCTCTACACGGAAGACTTCGTCAGCACCTACGACCTGGACGGCATGCTCGGCGGCACAGTGGCGTACCGTTTCTTCGACCAGCAATGGGGGATGATCGAACCCAATCTCAGCCTCTACACCGCCGACAATTCGTTCCTAGGCCGCCCCTACCTGCGCCATGGCGAGAAGCTGCGACGCAGCGACGGCGGACCGTCCAACACCGGCAAGCTCGACTCCTACGCGGTGACGGTGAACTGGCTGGCGATTCCGGCGGTGCCCTACCTGGAACTGCAGGCCGGCTTCATGTCCAACAAGCAGGCCGAGGACGAGACGCAAGCCAATCCCCCGGGCGAGGACGATGAGACCATCAAGATCGCCTCGGCACGCTACATCTGGGCCTATGAACCGAGCACCGACCTCGAACCCACCCTGGCAGGTCGCTACTTCGATATCGTGCCCTTCATCGAATTTGCCGACGTCGATAACGAAGACGGCATCAAGGGCAATGACACACGCTACCTGACCACCTCGCTGACCTTCGATTTTGGCGACTGGAGCCTGGGCGCGACCCGCACCGACAAGCATCGCCAGTCCACCGCTGGCGCCGATCACCAGGACTACCTCAACGAGTTAAGCCTGACCTACAACATCACCGGCCAGCTCAAACTTGGCCTGTCTGCCGGCACCCAGAAAGAGGACGGGCAGATGTCCGAACTGGTGGGCTTGGCACTGACCTATTCCGGAGGGTATTGATCGATGAAGTGGTTGATGGCGCTACTGCTGGCGGGCCTGGCAGCCCACACGTCAGCAGCGACCCGCACCGATGTCGGCGGGCCCTTTCAACTGACCGACCAGAATGGCCGGCGCGTCACCGAACGCAGTTTCGGCGAGCCGGCGTTGCTGTACTTCGGCTTCATGACCTGCCCGGCCATTTGCCCGACCGATCTTGCGAAAATGGCGCGCATCAGTCGTCAACTCAAACAACAGGGCATCAACGTGCGACCGGTTTTCGTGACGATCGACCCGGAACGCGACACGCCGAAGAAACTCAAGGTGTACGTGAACTACTTCGCCAGCGACTTCGTCGGCCTGACCGGTTCAGCGCAGGAGATCGTGCGCATCACCGACGCCTATCACGTGTACTACAAGAAAGTGCCGTCCGGCGATCGACCGGACCAGTACATGATGGACCACTCGACCCTTCTGTTCCTGATCGACAGCCAGGGGCGCTATCTCAAGCATTTCGGGCGCGGCATGGACGAAAAGGAGATCGAGAAACAGGTCGTCGCGGCGTTGGCCGACGCACCGGCCTGAAACCCCACCGCCGCACTGGAACATGACATGAGCGACAACAAAACGCCCGTCACGTTGAATGAGGACATCTGCGTTCATGTGTTCACCGCCTCGGCCGCGATGGTCGGTGTGTGCATTACGGTGATCGGGATTTTCCAAGTGGTCGGCACTCTGAAAAGTGCCGATTCCATCGGTGATGACCTGCTGGCGATCAACGCCATCCTGTATTTGATCACCACCCTTCTGTCCTACTGGTCGCTACGCACCCGGCAGTTCCAGCGCAATCACTTCATGGAAAAGCTGATCGACGGCCTTTTCCTGGTCGCCCTGACCTGCACCACGGGGATCGCGGGGTTTATCACCTGGGCGATTACGTTTACCTAAGGCGTTCGCACGGCGATCCTCTGCGGGAGCGAGCTCGCGATGAACGCAAGAACACCCTCGCGGGCAGGCCCCCCCATCGATTGCGTCAGGCGATCACTCTCGCGTACACCGTCCGGTCCACATTCCCGCCGGAGAGGATCACCCCGACCTTTTTCCCCGCCATCGCTTCACGCTCCTGCATCAGCGCCGCCAGCGCCGCCGCGCCGGCGCCTTCGGCGAGGTTGTGGGTGTCGGTGTAATACACACGCATGGCCTCGGCAATCTGGTCATCGTCGACAGACACAATGCGCGACGCGGCGGCGCCGTAGATATCGAAAGCCTCGGGAATCGGTTTGCGCACGGCGAGGCCGTCGGCGAAGGTATTGGCCGAGGCGGTTTCACACAGGGTGCCGGACTCGAACGACAACTTGGCCGCCGCCGCTTCGGTGGACACCACGCCCACCACTCGGGTGTCCAGGCCCAATGCATCGCGGGCGGCGAGCACCGCGCAGATCCCCGAGCCGCAGCCAATCGGCACGTAGACGGTGTCCAGGTCCGGCACCGCGGTGAACAGCTCCAGCGCATAGGTAGCCACGCCCTTGACCAGCTCGCGGTGGAACGGCGGCACCAGGTACAGACCCTGCGCCTGCGCCAGGCGTGCGGCCTCTTCACGGGCTTCGTCGAAATCACGGCCGAACTCGACGACCTCACCGCCGAAACCGCGCATGGCGTTGTTCTTTTCCACCGAATTGCCCTGGGGCACGACGATCAAGGCGCGCAAACCCGCCGCGCTGGCGGCCAGCGCCAGGCTCTGGCCATGGTTGCCACGGGTCGCGGACACAATGCCCTGCACCTGCGGATGCGCACGTTGGAGCCAGTGCATGAAGGTAATGCCGCCGCGCACCTTGAAGGCGCCGGTCGGGGTGTGGTTTTCATGCTTGACCCACACCGTGCAGCCCAGACGCTCGGCCAGCAACGGCCAGGCGTACTGGGCAGTGGCAGGCATGACCTGGTAGACGTGGCGAGCCGCCTGTTCGATATCGTCGCGTGTCAGTGTGGACATGAGCAGCCTCCGAAGGATTTCGCTCAGTCTAGGCGGGGGCGCCATTCGCCGGCTTTCAAAAAACTGACCTGACTTTTGTCCCCGCTCTTCACTACTATGCGGTACATGAATCTGCCAAAACGCCCATCGCCCGTCACCGAACCGGTCCGCCGTATCGAGGCAGGCCCGTGGGCGATTGAGTTGTTGCCAGGCTCGGCCTATGCGGCGCGGTACGTCGCGAGCCAGTCGGCAATTGGCTTTGCCTTCGACAGCCAGCGAGGCGTGCATGCCATCGGCAGCGATCGCGTGCAGCCCTTCGTGGCCACGCCTAACAGCCTGGCGTTCGTGCCGGCCGGTTGTGACGTGCTGTCCGAGTCCCCCCGTGGCGGCGAATACCTGCGGGTCGTGCACGCCGAGGGCCTGGCCTGCATTGGCGACCATGCCTTCAACAATCGCATTGACCCGCAGGCCATCACCCTCGCGCTGCGCATGCGCAGTGCGTTGTTGCGCGCCTCGGTGGATGACGATTGGGAAGATTGGGCACTCGCACTGGCGGACCGGGCTCAAGGACAGGAAACGTCGGTAGCACCGCTACGCGGCTCCATCACCGCCAGCCGGCTGCGCCTGCTCGACGAATTCATTGACGCCGGCCTGGGCGGCCCGCTGAGCGTGCAGGCGATGGCGCAGTTGCTGGAGCTGTCGGAAGGCTTTTTCATCCGCGCCTTCAAGCGCGCAATGGGCAAAAGCCCGCACAGCTACCTGATCGACCGGCGCCTGGCCACCGCCCGTGCCCGCCTGCTCGACTCAAGCGCCAGCCTGGCCGACATCGCCCTCGCCTGCGGCTTCAACTCCCAGGCGCACATGGCCACAGTGTTCAGGCAGCGCCTGGGCGTCAGTCCGGTGCAATTGCGCCAGGCGTCGAGAATCAGATAGCCGCAAACCCCTCGACGCGGTCAGGCCAGGGCGACAGCACCTGAAAACCTTCATCGGTCACCGCGACCATGTGTTCCCACTGGGCCGACAGCGAATTGTCCCGGGTGACCACGGTCCAGCCGTCGGCCAGGCTGCGCACATGGCGCTTGCCGGCGTTGAGCATCGGTTCGATGGTGAAGATCATCCCGGCTTTCAACTTCAGGCCCTGGCCCGGATAGCCGTAATGCAGGATCTGCGGCTCATCGTGATAGACCTTGCCGATCCCGTGGCCGCAATACTCGCGCACCACACTGAAGCCGGCGTTTTCGGCATGCGCCTGAATGGCATGACCGATGTCGCCGAGCGTGGCACCGGGGCGCACCACACGAATGCCGGCGCATAGCGCGTCATAGGTGGTCTTGACCAGACGGCGTGCCTCTGGCTCAGGTTCGCCAACGAAATACATGCGGCTGGTGTCGCCATACCAACCGTCCTTTTTCACCGCGATGTCGATGTTGACGATGTCGCCATCCTTCAGCTCGGTGGCCGATGGCAGGCCATGGCAGACCACCTGGTTGACGGAGGTGAGGATGGTTTTCGGGTAGCCGAGATAACCGACATTGCCGGGAATGGCCTTCTGCACGTTGACGATGTAGTCGTGGCACAGGCGATCGAGTTCGTCGGTGGTGACCCCGGCTTTCACATGGGGTGCAATCATCGCCAGCACTTCGGCCGCGAGCATGCCCGCCGTGCGTGACCTGGCGATTTCAGCCGGTGTGTTGATGCGCACATTCGCCCTCATTGGCGGGGTCCCCCGGCGGTCTTGACCTCAGGGCCGGGGGCACTGTCGGCCAGACCGCACAGCTGCTTCAGCTCCAGGCCGCCCTCCAGCTCTGCACGCACCAGCAAGCGACAAATGTCGGCGTGGTCGAGGTTGGGGTGCAGTTCGGCGAGCATGCCGATGCGCATCCAGTGCTCGGCCTGGGCGTTGATCGAGCGACTCAGCGCGTTGCTGGCAACGCGCAGGTGCTCATGCAGTGCTTCGGAGATTTTAACGATACCCATCGGCTTCACTATATGAAATGTATATGTTTCATATCTTATGTGAACCCAGCGGAAATTCAAACCCTGGCGACGCAACACCTCATTCGGCCGTCGCCTTGGCCAGGATCGCCTGCAGCAGCACGTCCGCCCCGGCCGTCGACCAATGCGGGTGAATGTGCTCGGCTTCGTTATGGCTCAGACCGTCGACGCAGGGCACGAAGATCATCGCCGTCGGGGCCACGCGGTTGAGGTAACAGGCATCATGCCCGGCCCCGGAAATCATCGGTCGATGGCTATAGCCCAAGGCGGCGCTGGCCACCCGCACCGCTTCGACGCAATCCGCATCGAAGGCAATAGGGGCGTACTGGAAAATCTGTTTGACGCTGTGTTGCAAACCGATTTGCCCGGCGATGCGCTGCACCGCCTCGCGCAGTTGTTCATCCTGGCGGGCCAGTACGGCTTCATCCGGGTGACGGAATTCGACACTGAAGAACACCCGGCCCGGCACGACGTTGCGCGAGTTCGGGAAGATGTTGGCCATGCCGACCGTGGCCCGGCCTTCCGCGCCCTGCTCAAGTCCCAACTGATTGACCGCTTCCACCACGCGGGCGAAACCGAGCAAGGCGTCGAGGCGATGGTCCATCGGCGTGGTGCCCGCGTGAGCGCTGCGACCGATCAGTTCGACCTCGTACCAGCGCTGACCCTGGGCACCGGTAACGACGCCGATGGTCAGGTCCTGAGCCTCCAGAATCGGCCCCTGCTCGATGTGCAGTTCAAACGCGGCGTGGATCGCCTGGCCACCCACCGGGTGCGCACCGGCATAACCGATCTGCTCCAGCGCCTGGCCGATGGTCACGCCCTTGGCATCGGTGCGCGACAGGCCATATTCGAGGTCAAACACCCCGGCATACACCCCCGAAGCGATCATCGCCGGGGCAAAGCGCGAGCCTTCCTCGTTGGTCCAGTTGATCACTTCGATCGGTCGCTCGGTCTCGATCCCCAGATCGTTCAGGGTGCGCAGCACTTCCAGCCCGGCCAGTACGCCATAGATGCCGTCGAACTTGCCGCCCGACGGCTGGGAATCGCCGTGGGACCCGGTCACCACCGGCGCCAACGCGTTGTTGCGCCCGGCCCTGCGGGCGAAAATATTGCCCATGGCATCGACCCGAATCGTGCAGCCGGCCGCTTCGGCCCAGGCCACGAACAGGTCGCGTCCGCGCCGGTCCTCGTCGCTCAATGCCAGTCGCGACACACCACCGTTGGCGGTGGCGCCGATCTGCGCCATGTCCATCAGCGAATCCCACAGGCGTTCGCCATTGACCCTCGCCAGCGTACTCATGAGCGTGGCTCCCCGTTCTTGGCCGCTGACTTGGCGCGGTAGCGGAAATCGCAATGCGGGGCGCCGCCCATGATGGTTTGAGTGCGGGTCAATTCAATGTCCGGGTTGTAGCCGACGATGAACAACTCGTCGCGGTTGCACGAGAGCAAATGGCCGATTTCGCCCAGGCCCATCTCGTGGTACATCTCGGCGTAGCGGCAGCGCTTGACGTCATAGTCATAGCGCTCGGCATCGCTGGCGATGATCTCGACCTTCAGCGCGTCGTCCTGCTCCCACAGCACTTGCAGTTCGACGAAGCTTTTCAGGTCGGCGCCCTGTTCCTCCAGCGCGGCAAAGTGCTTGCCGGCCTTGATCGCCGCATTGCCGACCGCTTCGCCGATCACCGCCGCCGCATGTTGCTGGCCGTGCTCGCGCACCAGGATGTCGTAGATCGGCTTGATGATTTCCGCTTCGATCCGCCGACGGGCGAGGATGCCCAGTTCACCTTCGAGTTTGCTCATTGTGTGCCTCCATCAGCTCCACGGGGGCGGGCGAACCGACGTCCGCCCGCCGATTGACTCTTGTTATTTCGCGCCACCGGCGACACTCACCGGCACCCATTGATTGGCCTTGACCTGATACACGGTGAAGGTCGGGTTGCGCAGGTTGCCCTGGGCATCGAAGGCGATGGTCCCGGTCACACCCGGATAGCTGATCGCGCGCAGCACCGGCAGGTATTTCTGCGGGTCGGTCGAATCGGCTTTTTCGAGGGCCGCGACCAGCACGCCGACACCGTCGTAGGCGAACGGTGCATGCAGTTCGATGGGTGCTTTGAAGCGTTGCTGGTAGGCCTGGTCGAACGCCTGGCCGCCGGGCATTTGCGCGACGGCGAGCCCCGGTTCCAGAGCGATCACACCCTCGCCTTCGTTCTGTGCCAGTTGCAGGAACGTCTGGCTGACAAAGCCGCCCGCGCCCATCAACGGCGCCTTGATCCCCAGCTGCTTGATGCGACGGGCCAGCGGCGCGGCCTGGGCGTCAACGCCACCGAAGAAAATCAGGTCCGGATTCTGGCTGCGGATGTTGGTCAGCACCGCGCTGAAGTCGATGGTCTTGTCGTCGACGTATTCTCGGGACACCACCTTGGCTCCGCCCGCCTCGATCGACTTGACGAACTGGTCGGCCAGCCCCTGACCGAACGCGGTACGGTCATCGATCACCGCGATGCGTTTGGCCTTGAGGGTGTTCAGGGCGTAGTCGCCGGCCACCTGGCCGCCGTCATCGTCGTGGCCCATGATCCGGAAACTGGTGTCGAAACCCTGCTGGGTGTAGGCATGGCCCGTAGCGACCGGCGCCACCTGGGCGATGCCGGCGTCGTGGTAAACCCGCGCCGCCGGAATGCTGGTGCCGGTGTTCCAGTGACCGACCACGCCGACCACACCGGCGTCCACCAGACGCTGGGCCACCGACACGGCGGTGCGCGGATCGGACTGGTCATCCTCGGAAACGAGCTTGAACGTCACCGCCTCACCGTTGATTTTCGGGTGCTGGGCGTTGGCCCGGTCGATGGCCAGTTGCGCGCCGTTTTCCAGGTCCTTGCCGATTCGCGCCGAGGGTCCGGTCAGCGGTCCGGCCAGGCCGATCAGCACTTGCTGGTCGGCCTGGGCCACGGCACTGGCGAGGCTGCCAAGTGCCAGGCCGAGCAGTGCAACGCGTTTGAAGGGGGCAGAAGTTTTCATCGGTATTTCCTGTTTCTCTCAGGCTTCGTGGCCTGTAGGGCTGGTCGAAACACGCCGGACGTCCGGTGGCGTCAGTGGTTGAATCATTCGCCCAGGTAGGCTTCGCGTACCTTGGGGTCGTCGAGCAGGACCGGCGAGTCGCCGCTGAGGCTGATGCGCCCGGTGTCCATCACGTAGCCGCGATCCGTCACTTGCAGCGCCAGGCGAGCGTTCTGCTCCACCAGCAACAGCGTCATGCCCTGGCGGCAGACGTCATCGATCACCTGGAACAGCTTCTCGACCATGATCGGCGCCAGGCCCATCGACGGTTCGTCGAGCACCAGCAGGCGTGGGCGGGACAACAGGGCCCGGGCCAGGGCGAGCATTTGTTGCTCGCCACCGGAGAGCAGCCCGGCGGATTGCTGCAAGCGTTCCTCCAGGCGTGGAAAGTGCTCGAACAGCTGGCGGATTTCGAGGTTGACCTGTTGCCGGTCGCGGCGCAGAAACGCCCCGGCGTGAAGATTTTCCAGCACGCTCATGCGGGCAAAGATGCCGCGCCCTTCCGGGACCAGGGCGATGCCCGCACGCAACCGTTCGTGAGCCGGCAACCCGAGCATCGAGCGGCCGTCGAAACGGATCTGCCCCGCCGCCACCGGCAACAACCCCGTCAGCGCCTTGAGGCTGGAGCTCTTGCCGGCGCCATTGGCACCGATCAGCGTGACCCGCTCGCCTTCGGCGACGTGCAGGTCCACGGACTTGACCGCCTCGATGGCGCCGTAGCGCACCTTGAGGCCTTCGATACGCAACAGGGGTTCAGACATTGGCGCTGGCTCCCAGGTAGGCTTGAATGACCGCCGGGTGCCGGCGCATGTCGGCGGGCGCGCCCTGGGCGATCACCTGGCCGTAATCCAGCACGCTGATGCGGTCGCACACCCCCATCACCAGTTTCACGTCGTGCTCGATCAGCAACAGGCTGTGGCCATCGGCGCGGATCTTTTCCAGCAACCCGCGCAATTGCACTTTCTCGCTGGCGTTCATGCCGGCTGCGGGTTCGTCGAGGGCCAGCAGCAAGGGTTCGGTGGCCAGGGCGCGGGCGATTTCCAGGCGGCGCTGGTGGCCGTAGGACAAGCTGTCGGCGCGGTAGTCGGCGACGCCGTCGAGGCCCACGTAACGCAACCACCGATGGGCCTGCTCGCGGGTCTGCGCTTCTTCTTCGCGGGCCCGGCGATGGCGGCTCAGCGCGGCCCACAAACCATTGCGGGTGCGCACGTGGCGGCCGACCATGACGTTCTCCAGCACGCTCATGCCATTGAACAGGCGGATGTTCTGGAAGGTCCGGGCGATGCCGGCCTGGGCCACTTCGTGTACCGAGGTCGGCCGGTAGGCCTGGCCATTGAGGTGAAAGCGCCCGGCGTCGGCGCTGTAGAGTCCGGTCATCACGTTGAAGAAGGTGGTCTTGCCGGCGCCATTCGGGCCGATCAAGCCGTAGATTTCCCCAGGCTGGATGCTCAGGCTGACGTCGTTCAGCGCAGCGACCCCGCCAAAACGCTTGCTGACCTGCTCGATCTGCAACAGCGGCGTGCTCATCGGGCACCTCCATGACGCGCCGGCCACAACCCGGCGGGTCGGTAGAGCATCACCAGAATCAGGGCCAGGCCATAAAACAACTGGCGGATGATTTCCGGGTCCAGCAGCACCTGGCCGAACAGCGCTTGTTGCAAAGGGCCCATGGTCGCCCGCAAAGCCTCGGGCAGTGCCGCCAGCAACACACAACCGAGGATCACTCCGGGTACGTGGCCCATGCCGCCCAGCACCACCATGGCCAGCACCGCGATGGATTCATTGAGGGTGAAGGACTCCGGCGAGACAAAGCCCTGGAACGA
This sequence comes from Pseudomonas sp. IT-P12, assembly GCF_949767465.1. Taxonomy (NCBI): domain Bacteria; kingdom Pseudomonadati; phylum Pseudomonadota; class Gammaproteobacteria; order Pseudomonadales; family Pseudomonadaceae; genus Pseudomonas; species Pseudomonas sp. IT-P12. The sequence goes on from NZ_CATKPY010000022.1 coordinate 276,139, forward strand.
GGCGAACAACGCGCCACTGAGGCCGCCGAACGCTGCACCGATGGCAAAGGCCAGCAACTTCAGACGCCGGGTGTTGACGCCCATGGCCTGCGCCGCATCCTCGTCTTCGCGAATTGCCATCCAGGCCCGGCCGATGCGCGAATCCTGCAGACGCAGGCAGGCGAACAGGATCAACAGCACCAGCGCGGCGAACAGGTAGTAATACAGATACACCGACGGCAGGCGCAGGCCGAAAATCTCCTGGGTGCGCGCCAGGTTCAGCCCCAGCAGGTTGACCGGGTCCACCGAGGAAATGCCTTTGGGGCCATTGGTGAGGTTCACCGGGCGGTCGAGGTTGCGCAGCAGGATGCGGATGATTTCACCGAAGCCGAGGGTGACGATGGCCAGGTAATCGCCGCGCAAGCGCAGGGTCGGGGCCCCCAGCACCACGCCGCAGCCGGCTGCCAGCAAGGCCGCCAACGGCAGGATCAACCAGATCGAGGTGTGCAGGCCCTCGGGTAACAGCGCCGCCAGGGCCGGGAACTGCAACAACAGATGCGGTGAGGACAGCAGCGCCGCCAGGTAGGCGCCGACCGCATAGAAGGCGATGAACCCCATGTCCAACAGACCGGCATAACCGACCACGATGTTCAGGCCCAGGGCGAGCATGATGTACAGCAGGGCGAAATCCAGGGTGCGCACCCACGTGTTGCCGCCAGCGTGGCCAACCACCCAGGGCGCCAGCAGCAACGCCAGGGTGAACAGCAGCAGGCCGAGATGGGCACGTTTACTGGAAGGGGTCGAGACTGCAATGGAATGAGTCATGCGCGAGTCGCCAGTCGTTCGCCAAGGATCCCCGAAGGCCGGAACACCAGCACCGCGATCAACACGATGAAGGCGAACACGTCCTGGTAATTGCTGCCGAACACGCCACCGGTGGCCGCCCCCAGATAGCCGGTGCCCAAGGCCTCGATCAGCCCCAGCAACAGGCCCCCGAGCATCGCGCCCTTGAGGTTGCCAATGCCCCCCAGCACCGCAGCGGTGAACGCCTTGATCCCCGGCAGGAAGCCCATGTAGAAATGCGCGCTGCCGTAGTTGCTGGCCATGAGGATGCCGGCGAGCGCAGCCAGGGCCCCGCCGATGGCGAAGGTCAGGACAATGATGCGATTGGGGTTGATGCCCATCAGGCTGGCGACTTGCGGGTTCTCGGCGACTGCACGCATCGCCCGGCCGAACCGCGTGCGCTCCACCAGCAGCACCAGGCCCAGCATCACCGCCACGGCCACGGCGATGGTGGTCAGCGCGGTCAGATGGGTGATGGCGGCATGGCCGGAATCGCTGGCGAGCAGTTCAATCGGTTCCAGCGGCAGCAGTTGCGGGAACATCTGCGGGTTGCGCGTCCACAGCAGCATCGCGAAGGTCTGCAACAGCAGCGAAACGCCGATGCCGCTGATCAGCGGGGCCAGGCGTGGCGCATTGCGCAAGCGGCGATAGGCCACGCGCTCGATCAGCATCGCCAACAGCGCGCAGAACGCCATGGCGATCAGCGCGGCCAGGCCCAGCACCAGCACGCTCGGCAGTTGCGGCCAGATCGCCTGCACCACGCGGATCACCGACAGTCCCACCAGCGCGCCGATCATCAGCACATCACCGTGGGCAAAGTTGATGATCCGCAGAATGCCGTAGACCATGGTGTAGCCCAGCGCGACCAAGGCGTAGAGACTGCCCGACACCAAGCCGTTGAGCAGTTGCTGGATCAAGACATCCATCGAAAAACCGTTACCCCGTACACAAGGCCGGTTGCAAAACGCACCGGCGAACCCTCAGGAACGCGGCACACTAAGTTTTTATTCTATTTTTATCAAATATCAGAAAGTCATATGGTTATTCGAATCTCAAATGACGCCATAAACGCCATTCATTCGGCACTTATCCCGCTTTATTTGCTTGAAAGCTTGGTATTTAATTCAACACATGAATAATTTAGAACAGTTAGCCAACGACCCTCCCCTGCGTGCCGTGCGCACCTTCGAAGCCTTCGCCCGCCACGGCGGGGTGAACGCTGCCGCGCGGGAACTGGATGTCTCGCCTTCGGCGGTCAGCCATCAATTGCATTTGCTGGAAAGTTTCCTCCAGCAACCGCTGACCTTGCGCCAGGGGCGCAACCTGATCCTCACCGATGAAGGTCGTGAGTATTACCGCGCGATCCGCTCGGCTTTTGCCGTGCTGCGCAGCGCCACCGAACACGTGCGCGAAAAAAGCGCCACGCGCCAGGTCACCATCAGCCTGATCCCGCTGTTCGGCATCAACCTGTTCATTCCACACCTGGCCGAATTCCTCGGCGCCAATCCGGAGCTGGACATCAACATCACCTACGCCAACCACCGCAGCTACCCCAGCGACGCCGCCGACCTGTCGATCCGCTTCGGCACCGGGCACTGGCCGGGCTATCACAGCGAGCCGCTGATTTCCGGTGCGGTCAGCGCGTATTGCAGCCGAGGTTTTCTGCAGCAGCACGGGCCCATCGAATCGCCCGAGGCCTTGAGCCGATTGCCCCTGGTGCACGATGAAGAACGTGGCACCTGGAGCCAGTGGTTCCAGGCCGCCGGGGTGCAGCACGCCAACGCCTTGAACGGCCTGCTGCTGGAGGATGGCCAACTGGCGTTGACCGCCACGCTCACGGGCCTGGGTTGCGCCTTGTTGCGCGAGCCTCTGGTGGCGCCGCACGTGGCCAGCGGCGAACTGGTGAAGTTGTTCGAACTGGGGGTGGACGATGGCCGTCAGTACTACCTGTGCCGACGCTCCGGCAGCGAACTGTCCAGCGACGGTGCACGGCTCCACGAGTGGATTCGCCAGCGACTGATAAGCCAATAATCGGCGGCCGGGCGCCCTGAACAGCGATCATGCTCAATTAATGAACAATACGTGACAGCCCACGCGCGCTCTGCTTCTCAGGATATTATCCACAGGAATACCCACTCAATCTGTGGATAGTTCCTGTTCATCGCCGGGTAAACCTATGGATGATGGCAATGCCTTCCAAAGGATGATCTAGTAACGGACTGTGTACATTTCCCTGTGTTTTACGCTGCGAGCCTCTCGCCAAGGATGAACAATGATCACCGGTTCAACGTCATCGTATGCGATGTCCACCTACTCCTCTTCCGCTGGCGTCGCGTCCGCCACTGAATCTCAGGGGCGCGTCACCCAAGGCAGGTCGCAGCCGGCCAAAACGCAAAACACCGATTCGGTCTCGCTCTCCGACACCTCGACCGACTACAGCAAATCGATCAAGGACAACGCGCCGTACTTCCCTGTCCGGCCCGGCATGAACGCCGATGCGCTGGTGCTGGGCGTCGCCAATCCCGGCGCGGTCTCCAGCTCCAAGGACAAGACGTTTTCCGAAGTGGCTGCCGATGCCCGCAAGCGCATGGACGAAAAGTATGCGCTGATGAAAGACAGCGGCACCCCCTATGCCGGCAGCGATGCAGACCGTAACGGGCTGATGGGCGACCTGGACCGGCGTTCGCTGAACGCAGTGGCCACCAACGAAGGCGGACTGTTCAGCGCCGAGGAACAGGCCTCGGCACAGGCCTTGATGCGGCAACAGGGGCGCCTTGCCACCGGCTACTACAGTGGCCCGGCGGACCAGCAGAAAAACTGGAAAGACCCGTTTGCCAACGACCCTTACGGCCGGGCCAAGGCGGCGCTGGATTTCATGAACAACATGAGCCCTGAAGAAAAGGCCAAGCCCGAGTGGCTGGCGCAGCGCCTGTCGCTGGAAGCCGCGTTGAACCAGAGCCAGGGCTCGGAACTGGACCCGGACAAGAAAAAAACCGGGCATTTCCCCAACCTGGCGGAAATCCTGTCGGGCGCGGTGACGCAATCTGAAGAAGAGCAATCCAGCCAGTCACGCTTTGGCGACCCGTCCGCGCAAATCCTGAAGAAGCTTGAATCGCAGGCGTCCTGATTCATCGACCATGCAACGCGGGACGCAGGCCGGGTGACGGGGCTGCGTTCTGCGCACGCCCCCTCCCCCCAATGCTCTGTGGCATGATGCCCCTCAACGTTGTCCATTGCGGTCCAACCGATTGCAACCCGCTAACCATGAGGTCTGTTTCATGAGCAAAGCGCCGTACGTTCCGCCCAAGGTCTGGAAAAATGAAGCCCCCTCCGGCGGCCAGTTCGCCAGCATCAACCGGCCGACTGCCGGCCCTACGCATGACAAGCCCTTGCCGGTTGGCAAGCAGCCATTGCAGCTCTATTCCCTGGCCACGCCCAATGGCGTGAAAGTCACCATCCTGCTGGAAGAGCTGCTGGCGCTCGGGCACACCGGCGCCGAATACGATGCGTGGCTGATCCGCATCGGCGAAGGCGATCAGTTCTCCAGTGGCTTCGTCGAAATCAACCCGAACTCGAAAATCCCGGCACTGCTGGACCGCAGCGTGGAGCCGCCCGTCCGAGTGTTCGAGTCCGGCTCGATCCTGCTGTACCTGGCGGAAAAATTCGGCGCCTTCGTGCCAACCGATCACGCCGGCCGCACCGAAACCCTGAACTGGCTGTTCTGGCAAATGGGTTCAGCGCCCTACCTGGGCGGCGGTTTCGGACATTTCTACGCCTATGCGCCAGAGAAGTTCGAATACGCGATCAACCGTTTCACCATGGAAGCCAAGCGTCAGCTTGACGTGCTCGACCGGCGCCTGGCCGAAAGCCGTTACCTGGCCGGTGACAGCTACACCATCGCCGACATCGCGGTCTGGCCGTGGTACGGCCAACTGGTGCGGAACAACGTCTACTCGGCCGCCGAATTCCTCTCGGCCCACGAGTACACGCATGTGCAGCGCTGGGCCGAGGAAATTGCCCAGCGGCCAGCGGTCATCCGTGGCCAGCGGGTCAACCGCACCTGGGGCGACGAGGCCAGCCAGGTCGCCGAACGGCATCAGGCGCAAGACCTGGACTGAACCCTGTCGTGGGCTGCCTGACTCCCCGTGGTGCTCCTGCCTCCATCGCGAGCAGGCTCGCCCCCACGGTGAACACTGTTCAACAGCGCCCCTTCAACAGCGAAGTCGCCATCAGCGCCTCCAGCCCCATCGGCTTGGAGAAGTAATAACCCTGGGCCTGTCCGGCGCCCATTTCGCGCAGCAGGATCAGGGTTTCTTCATCCTCGACACCTTCGGCCACCACGCTCAGGTCCAGGGATTCGGCCATGCGCACAATCGCCCGGACGATGGCGCGGCTGCGGGCGCTGGTGTTCAGTTCGAAGATGAACGACTTGTCGATCTTCAAGCCGCTGAAGCGGTATTGATGCACGTAGCTCAAAGACGAGAACCCGGCGCCGAAATCATCGAGCACCACCGACATGCCGTTATCGGCCAACTGCTGCATGGTCAGTCGGGCAATGGCCGGCTCGGCCACCAGCGCACCTTCGGTCAATTCCAGGCAGATCCGCGATGGCTCGACCCCGTGCTGGGCCAACAGGGCCAGCACATCCCGGGCGAAATCCGGGCGCGTCATGCTGTAGCTGGAGCAGTTGACGTGCACCGGCGGCCAATGGGCATGCTCGGGCTGGGCAAGGATCAGGGCAATGCTGGTGAGCATGTACAGGTCCAGGCGCCCGATCAGGCGCAGCCCCTCGACATCCGGCAGGAACTCGCCAGGCGCGATCACCCGGCCGCCCGGCTGATGCCAACGGATCAGCGCCTCGAGCGCCAGCAGTTCACCCGTGTCGACGCTGACGATCGGCTGGAAATACGGCAGCAGTTCATCGGTACGCTTGAGCGCGTTGCGCAGGGCCCCTTCCCGCTCCACCAGGTCCGAGACCTCACGGCGCACTTCCTGGTTGAACACCGCGTAGCTGTCGCGACCGGCACTCTTGACCCGGTACATCGCCGCGTCGGCATCGCGCAACAGGTCGGCGGGTTCGAGATGGAACTGACTGTCGGCACTGACAATGCCGATACTGCAGGACGAAAACACCTCATGACCGTTGATGAAGAACGGCAGGTCGAACGCCAACAGGATCCGCTCGGCGATTTCGATCACCACCTCCAGCGGCGCCTCGGGCGCGAGCACCGAGAACTCGTCGCCGCCCAGGCGGGCGAGCATGTCGGCCTCGCGTAGGCAGTTGCGCAGCCGGTGGGCGGCCTGCATCAGCAGCAGGTCACCGAAATGGTGCCCCAGGCTGTCGTTGACCATCTTGAAGCGGTCGAGGTCGATGAACATCACCGCCAGGTGCCCGCCCTCCCGATCGAACCGCGACCAGGCCTGGTTCAGGCGTTGTTGCAGGTAAGTGCGATTGGGCAGCCCGGTCAACGCATCGTGGGAGTTTTCGTGTTGCAGTTTGGCGTTGGCGTGATCGAGTTCGCGGGTGCGGTTCTGCACCCGGGCTTCCAATTTGAGGTTGGCGGCGTGGATGGCTTCGGCGGCGGTACGACGCGACAACGCCGTGTCGATGTGCCGCGAGACGAACGTCAGCAATTCCTGGTCGCGCTGGGTGTACCGCACCTTTGGCGTGTAGCTCTGCACCGCCAGCACGCCACGCACCACATCGCCATCGAACAGCGGAATGCCCAGCCACGAGCAAGACCGGACCGACTCGTCGATTTCGATTTCACCCTCTGCGGACAATCGGTCGGCATCGTCGGAGTCGATCAGGCACGGACGGCGCTGGCGGATCACATATTCCGTCAAGCCCCGGCGCCCGCGCCGTGGCAGCGGGCAGGTCTTCTGCCGCTCATCGACGTAGTACGGAAAGGTCACTTCCGTGGTCGCGTCATCGAACAGTGCGATGTAAAAGTTCTGGGCAAACAGCAGATCCCCGACGATGCCATGCAGGGTCTGGAAAAACTCGGCCATGTCACCGGGCTGACTCGACAGCTCGGCAATCTGGAACAGCGCGCTCTGCAGATGTTCGGCGCGCTCGCGGTCCGCTACCTCCTGGCGCAAGGCATCGTTGACCGCCGAAAGCTCCAGGGTCCGGCGCATCACCGTCTGCTCCAGGTCCTCGCGGTGCAGGAGCCGGTCCAGCGCCATCGCCACATGCCGCGCTACCACCAGGAACAGGGCGCGGTCCTCGGCGCTGTAGGTCCGGGAAACGTCGTAGACCTGCATGGCGAGCATGCCGAACACGTCGTCGGAGGCATTTTTCAAGGGGGCGCCCATCCAGAATTCGGGACGGTCACCCACGCAGAAGAAACGCCCTTCGGCCTGGGCCGCAAGAATCCCCGCAGCATCGATCAGCAGCGGCTGGCCGGACGTCAACACCTGGCCGGTCAACGACAGGTGCGAAGGGTCGAGGTACTCGTAGTTCTCGGACTCCAGGGCGTCGACGTCGATGATGTCGACGTAGTACGGGTAGTCGATTTTATGGGTGTGCGGGTCGTACAACGCGAGGTAGAAGTTCTCGGCGTCGATCAGGCTGGCGAGCAGTTGGTGAACCCCGACCAGAAACACCGAGCGGTCGCGGGTCGAACTGGCCAGGTAGGTGATTTCGTACAGCACCCGCTGAGTATTCTGCGCACGGGCCAGGGTATCGGTCTGCAACTGCATGCCCAGGCGCTGGGCAAACTCGGCGAGCGCCGGCGCTGCGACGTCATCGCGGGGCGCGAGCAGCCAACCCAGCTCGCTTTCGCCCCTGCCGGTCGGCCAGCGTTGCAGGCGCCAGTCCTGGCAAAAGGCTTCGAAGTCTTCATTGGCCACGCTGGACGGCCATTGCACCCGAGGGTCGCCCTGACCGACCAGGTGCATTTGTTCACCGGCACGGTAAACCACCCACGCGGTGGTGTGGCCCCAATGGCGCGCAGTCTCCAGCAAATGCCCGATCGTGTCCTGGTTGCCAGCGCCGGCCTTGCCGGCGCTACCCGAATTCCCTTCCAACGCCGAGGCTGCCACGCCGTCGTCATCGGATTGTAGAGGGGAGCCGGTCAATGGACGAAAACTCATCTGCCCTCCCTGAGCCAAAAACTGGCGATACTCACTTACCGGATGCTAGCAAAGTGCCGGTGAGCTTCTCGTTTAAAGGTTCTCGACGGTTTTTTCAATGGTTTTATTCGCTTCGCCCTCCGCCAAGGGACGGACGTTAATTAATTTGTGAAATATCGCGCGAATCAGCAGCTTCCAGGCCATTGCGAACGTCAGCCCTTCACCGCCGCTTCAATTTTCGCGATGTCGATCCTGACCATGGTCATCATGGCCTCGAAGGCGCGCCTGGCCGCTGCAGGATCGGGGTTGATGATCGCCGCCGAGAGCACGCGCGGGGTGATTTGCCACGACAGACCCCATTTGTCACGGCACCATCCGCAGGCGATGGCCTCACCCCCGTTGTCGACGATGGCATCCCACAGGCGGTCGGTCTCCTGCTGATCGTCGGTCGCCACCTGGAACGAAAACGCACCGTTGTGCGGGGTGCCGGGCCCGCCGTTCAACCCCAGACACGGCAGCCCCATCACCGTGAACTCGACCGTCAGGACATCGCCCTGCTTGCCCGCCGGGTAGTCGCCGGGTGCGTGGTGGACGGCCTCCACCGAGCTGTCCGCAAAGGTCTTTGCGTAAAAGGTCGCGGCGTCCAGTGCGTCGCCGTCGTACCACAGGCAAATCGTGTTTTTGCTGAGCATGTCGATTCTCCAGCAATGATCTGAACCGTTCAGTCTAGCCAATCCGTGATCCAGGCAAGCGCCGGGGGACCCGACTGGCTATCGTTACCTCATACCTGGTCGAACGGGACGCGGCTCGATCGACAGGGCAACACCCGATGACCAGCGCTGCGAAAAAGGCTGCCGAACGCTTACAATCCCCCCTTTTTCAGGCAACCCAGGTAAACCAGTCAGTCTATGGCGCTCGACCCTATTACGATGTTGACCATCAGCGTCGCTCTTGCAGCGGCTGCCGCCCTGTACCTGGCGGTGGAATGGCGCAGCATCCGCGAACCCTCCCTGCTGTTCTGGAGCGCAGGGTTTGCAACGATTTGCGTGGGCTCGACCCTCGCCCTGCTGCGGGTCAGCGGGATGCTGCTGATCGGTATCTGGTTCGCCAACGGCTTGCTGGTGACGGCTCACTTCCTGTTCCTTCTGGGCGTCGCACGGTTCACCGAAGTGCGCCTGTCCCGTGGCTGGTACCTGATTTTCGCCGCCTGGCTGGCCCTGCTGTTGCTGCCGGAAGAACCGTCGTGGTCGAAGATCATGCTGGTGGCCAATTCGCTGCTGGTGGCCTTGCCGACCCTCAGGGCCAGCTTTCTCCTGCGGCCCCATGGCCGGTCATTGAGCGTGGGTGCGGTGCAGCTGCGGTTTGTGCTGTTGACCCACGGACTGTTCTACACGGCCAAGGCCATCTCGGTGGTCATTCCGGGCACGCTGATCGATCTGGCGGCCTTGCGTGGCGAGATCATCCAGATCTCGCTGGTCGAGGGCGCAATGGCGATCATGCTGATCGCCCTGTCGATGACCGGAACCGAGCGCTACCGGCGGGAAAAACGCATCGCACGACTGGCCGCGCGCGATCCGCTGACCGCCCTGTACAACCGACGCGCGCTCGAGGTGCGGGCACCGCGCCTGCTGGAGGAAGTTTCCAGCGTGCGACCCGGGGCGCTGCTGCTGATCGATATCGACAACTTCAAACTGGTCAACGACCTGTACGGCCACACGGCCGGCGACCGCTTGCTGATTTCGCTGAGCGAGATGATCCGCTCGGTGCTGCCTGAAGGCGCGCTGGCGGCCCGCTTGGGCGGTGACGAGTTCGTCATCCTGCTCAATGACGCCTCGAGCGAACGCATCGTCGGGCTGGGCAACACGCTGCGTCATCGTTTTCACCAGACGGCCACGCAGACATTCGTCACGCCGCAACCGGTCACCCTGAGCATCGGCGCCAACCTGTTCAACCAACCGCCGACCAGCCTGGCGGCCCTGATCGAACAGGGCGACGCGGCACTCTATGAATCCAAGCGTGGCGGCCGCGACAGCCTGCGCCTGGTGGACCGGACCCTGGCCAGCGGCGAACTGCAGCGCCATTGATCGTCCACCCTACTCCTCGCGTCCCTTGCCCTCCCGGTCATGCGCGTAGCGACGGCTGAGCGCAAACGGCGGCAGCCAGGCTTCGCGGCGGCTGATCCAGCTTTCGTACGTGGGGATCAGTTGATCGGGGGCGTCCAGCGAACCCAGGTTCACTTCGATTTCGTCATCGCTGCGGGAAAACACCGAAGAGCCGCAACGGGGGCAAAAAAAACGCCCGGCGTAGTCACGGGTTTCACCCTCGATCGTCACCGCCCGCTCCGGGAAAATCGCCGACGCATGAAACAGCGCCCCGTGATGTTTACGGCAATCGAGGCAGTGGCACACACCGACCCGATAGGGGCGCCCTGCCGCCTCGATGCGGACGCTGCCGCACAGGCACCCCCCGGTGAATCGGTCCATGGCGCACCTCGTCTTGAAGTTGTGTGGTCCTATCCATAGTAGCCGCCATTGGTCGTGGCAGACTTGATCTATAGACGCGTCATGACTTAATTTGAATCCATGGACTCAATTTGAGGTGTCAAACATGGCCGTTGCCCTCCAGCCATCAGCGTTTACCAAAAACCAATGCGTCACGGGCCTGCGTGCAGCGGTCGGCATCCTTGAAAAATGGCGGGCGTCCAGTGAGCAGGCCTGCCGCATCCTGCGCATTTCCCGCAGCACCTACACCCGCGCCCGTCAGCAGGACCCCGATTGGGCCGTGGCGCTGGACGCGGACCAGATGCAGCGCATCAGTTTCGTGCTCAACATCCACGCCGCCCTGCGCCTGGTGTTCGACAACCCCGAGAACGTCTACGGCTTTGTGTCGATGAACAACGACAACGAATTTTTCAATGGTCGCTCGCCACTCGAGATCATGGCGCAGGGCGACATGATTTCCCTGTATGAAACCTTCCGCCGCATCGACGTCCTGCGGGGTGCGCAATGGTGAGGCTGGACGAGCTGCCAGCCCTCCCCGACCAGCCATTGCAGGCTTACCGGCTGGTCAATTCGAAATTCCCGCCGGTGGCGTTGTTCGACGACGTGGCGGATGCCGATGCGTTCGACGTGCTGTATCAGATCCAGGAACTCACCAACCCCAGGCTGAAAAACGAGGTCGGTCGACTGGAGCTGATCCGGCGCAGTGAGATTCCCTTCGGCATTCCCGGCTGCTCCTACGCGACTGCGCCCTTTACCCACGTCAACCCGGCGGGTTCGCGCTTCAGCGATGGCAGTTTTGGCGTGCTGTACCTGGCGGACACCCTGGAAACCGCACTGGCTGAAGTGAAGCATCACCAGAGCCTGTACTGGTCGAAGGTCCCGCGCCTGAACTATGAGCGGTTCGTCTTTCGTGGCCTGTCCTGCTCGTTCATCCAGGCCGGGATGAAAGACGCGACCGGCATTGCCCTGACCGATCCGGTTTACGATCCCGACGACTACACCGCTGCCCGGCGTCTGGGGAAAAAGGTCAGGGAAGCCAAGTGTCCCGGGCTCCGTTACCACTCAGTGCGCAACGTCGGCAGTCACTGCTGGGCGCTGATGACACCGCGGCCGGTGGTGTCGGTGATTCAGGCGGCGCATTACGAGATGATCTGGAATGGGCAGATGACCAGCGTCAGCCAGATCAGCGAGGCTTGATGCCCCTCCTACCTCGACCTGTGGGAGTCCAACCACTCATTAGCGCCATCGATAGTCACCATCAGTTCAATGAAGTTCTCTTAAAAATTCCGGGGCGTAACATCACACCCATACCAACCAATAACACCCCGGAGCACACCACCATGAAACGCCAAATCATCCTCAGCATCGTTCTCTCGGTACTCGCCGCTAACGCCTTCGCCGCCAAACCACCGCGCACCATGATCGCCGAAGGCGGCTCTGATCGCCTGATCGAACGCCGTGTAGCCGAAGGTGGTTCGGACCGTCTGATCGAACGCCGTGTAGCCGAAGGTGGTTCGGATCGTCTGATCGAACGTCGCGTTGCCGAAGGCGGTTCGGATCGTATGATCGAACGTCGCGTCGCCGAAGGTGGTTCGGATCGTCTGATCGAACGCCGCGTCGCCGAAGGTGGTTCGGATCGTCTGATCGAACGCCGCGTCGCCGAAGGTGGTTCGGATCGTCTGATCGAACGTCGCGTCGCCGAAGGTGGTTCGGATCGTCTGATCGAACGTCGCGTCGCCGAAGGTGGTTCCGACCGTCTGATCGAACGTCGCGTCGCCGAAGGTGGTTCCGACCGTCTGATCGAAAGCCGCGCCGTATGAAGCCTCGCTCCAGCGCAATACCCAACAAAAAGCCCGGCCTGATCAGCCGGGCTTTTTCGTGTGCAAGGGGTTACCTGTGGGAGCGAGCAGGCTCCGGGCGTCCATCGCCGGCAAGCCGGTCACGCTCCCACGGGTCTGTCAGTGATGAATATCCCGATCCTTGGTTTCCGGCATGAAGAAAATGCCGAGAACGGCCGTCATCACTGCGATGACAATCGGATACCACAGCCCGTAATAGATATCCCCCGTGGCCGCAACCATGGCGAATGCCACGGTCGGCAGGAAGCCGCCGAACCAGCCATTGCCGATGTGATACGGCAGCGACATCGAGGTGTAGCGGATGCGCGCCGGGAACAGTTCCACCAGCCACGCGGCGATCGGACCGTAGACCATGGTCACGTAGATCACCAGGATGGTCAGCAGCAACAGCACCATCGGGTAGTTGGTCTTGGCCGGGTCGGCCTTCTCCGGATAACCGGCATCCTTCAGGGCCGTGCCGAGGGTGGCGGTAAAGGCGTCGTTGCGGGTCTTGAATTCGGCGGCCGGCATGCCGGTGCCTTCGAAGCTCTCGACCACCTGGTTGCCGATCCGGATCTGCGTCACGGTGCCCGGTGCGGCCTTTTCATTGGTGTAGGGAATGGCCCGCTTGGCCAGCACGGTCTTCGCCAGGTCGCAGGACGTGGTGAATTTGGCCTTGCCCACCGGGTCGAACTGGAACGCGCACTGGTCAGGATCGGCGACCACCGTCACCGGGTTTTTCGCCTGGGCGGTGAACACATCGGGGTTACCGTACTGGGTCAGCGCGTGGAAGATCGGAAAGTAGGTCACGGCCGCCAGAATGCACCCGGCCATGATGATGCCCTTGCGCCCGATGCGGTCGGAGAGGCTGCCGAAGATCACGAAAAACGGCGTACCGATCAGCAGCGAGCCGGCAATCAGCAAGTTGGCTGTCTGCGGGTCGATCTTGAGCGTTTGCAGCAGGAAGAACAGTGCATAGAACTGCCCTGTGTACCAGACGACGGCCTGGCCGGCCGTGCCGCCGAGCAGCGCCATGATCACGATTTTCAGGTTGTCCCAGCGCGCGAAGGACTCCGTCAATGGCGCCTTGGACGCCTTGCCCTCGGCCTTCATTTTCAGGAACACCGGCGACTCGCTGAGTTGCAGGCGGATGTACACCGAGATGATCAGCAGCAGAATCGACAGCAGGAACGGAATCCGCCAGCCCCAGGCTTCGAAGGCTTCGGTGCCAAGGATCGTCCGGCAGGCAAGGATCACCAGCAGCGACAGGAACAGGCCGAGGGTCGCGGTGGTTTGAATCCATGAAGTGAAAAAGCCGCGGCGATTTTTCGGCGCATGTTCGGCCACATAGGTCGCCGCCCCGCCGTATTCACCGCCCAGTGCCAGGCCCTGCAACAGCCGCAGGGTAATCAGGATGATCGGCGCTGCGACACCGATGGTCGCGTAGCCGGGCAGAAACCCGACGATGGCGGTGGAAATGCCCATGATGACGATGGTGATGAGGAAGGTGTGCTTGCGCCCGATCATGTCACCCAGGCGACCGAACACAATGGCGCCGAAAGGCCGCACGGCAAACCCCGCCGCGAACGCGAGCAAGGCGAAGATGAAGGCCGTGGTTTCGTTGACGCCGGCGAAGAAGTGCTTGGCGATGATCGCGGCGAGGGAACCGTAAAGGTAGAAGTCGTACCATTCGAACACAGTGCCCAGGGACGAGGCGAAAATTACCTTGCGCTCTTCCCTGGTGATCCCGTGGTTGGGCGAGTTGCCCGTGGTGGTGTCGATTGCGGCCATGAGTCTTCTCCGTGTTTTTTCTTGTGTCAGGCCGGAGCACCTTCATTACCACTGTCGCACCCGGGCCCTGGGGCTGAAGTCATCGGATTACGGAACACGCAAAGCAGGGGTACAGCCTCGCCTCACATCACGGCGAGGTTTCCTGAAGCATAATCAGCTTCGCGCAGATATCCACTCGCCATCATGGATATTGATACATCGCCCTGCTCATTGTCGCAGCGAGCCTGCTCCGGGCGGCGTTCCGACGAAGAACGCACCCGCAACGCAGTGCGCCAGGCAACCAGCGTCACCGTTGACCCTCGCGAACAGGCTCGCTCCTATAGTTGAATCATCCAGCTCTTAATCTCGGCGCTGAACTTGTGATACATAGCAGCTTGTCCTGCACCCTGAGGCTTGCTCATGTACACACCCCTTCGCCTGCCGCACCTGCTGCTCTGCGCCCTTTCGTGCCTCATCGCCAGCGGCGCCCAGGCCGATGCCTCCGCGCCGCCGCCCGCCAGTTTGCAGCCGCTGCTGGCGACCATGAACGAACGCCTGTACATGGGCGACCAGGTGGCGCTGAGCAAATGGGACAGCCGTAGACCGATCCAGGACAGTGCCCGGGAAGCGCAGGTCATCGCCAACGCGAGAAAGCAGGCGCTGAGCCGTCAACTCGATCCGGACGAGGTCGCCGAGTTGATCGCCGCGCAGATCGAGGCCAGCAAACTGGTGCAGTATGGGTTGCTTGCGCAGTGGCAGGCGGCGGGCAAGGCGCCCGACTTGCCGCGCCCCGACCTCGAAAAGGAAGTGCGGCCGCATCTGGATGAACTGCAAAAGCGCCTGTTGCAGGCGTTCGCCGAGTTTGCGCCCTATCGCACCGACCCCAATTGCGCCCAGTGGCTGGCCAAGGGGCGGTCCGCCCTGATCAAGGATGGTCTGCATGGCCAGGGGTTGATCCGCGCCACCGGGGACTTGTGCGTCGTCAACTGACCCAGGCAGGCCGGTCTATGGCGCCTGGAACGTCTGCAGGTACGCCAGCACATCCTCGATTTTCTGCGGATCGCTGAGCCCCCAGAAAATCATCCGGGTGCCCGGCACGACTTTCTTCGGCGCCTCGAGGTACGCGGTGAGCGTTTCACGGGTCCAGACCAGCCCGGCGGATTTCATCGCGTCGGAATACTGGTAATCCGTGGTGCCTGCCGAAGGGCGGCCGAAAAGGTTGTTGAGCTGCGGACCAAAAGACGCCCGCGCCGACTCCCCGACCTGATGGCAGCCCCCGCAAATCCGCGGGAACAGTTTCGCCCCGGCTTCGGCATCGCCGGCCGCGTGGGCCAGTGGCGCGAGCAAACCGGCGTTGAGCGCCAGGATCAAGGTGAGGACAGCGGTTTTCATCAGGCAGGGTTCCAGCGTAGAAAGTTTGAACGTCACGGATCACGAAGGCGCGTCAGTTTGCGCCAGAATGACACCGACGTCGAACGGGTTGGCGGTCCCGCGACTGCGGCCACTTTCGCTCATCAAAACTTGCGTCATGCAAAATCAGGCTAAGCTGTGAGCAGCTTATTGCTCACGATGCTCGCTTCTGCAGGGTTGTGGTTTTTCTGGAGAGCGTCTGCAACAGCTACCTCAGACAGGCCCAACTTGTTCACGCAGGAATGACGTGATGACCGAGCCCCTCCTCAGTTTTGACGCGCTCAAGCGCGCTGCCGCCGCTGGTGAAATCGATACCGTTCTGGTCTGCATGGTCGACATGCAGGGACGCCTGGTGGGCAAGCGCTTCCAGGTCGAATTTTTCATCGACAGCGGCTACCAGGAAACCCACTGCTGCAACTACCTGCTGGCCGACGACATCGACATGGAGCCGGTGCCCGGTTACGCCGCCGCGAGCTGGAGCAAGGGCTATGGCGATTTCGTGCTCAAGCCGGACATGGCCACCCTGCGCCGGGTGCCGTGGCTGGAATGCACGGCGCTGGTGCTGTGCGACGTGCTCGATCACCACCATCGCAAGGACCTGCCACACAGCCCGCGGGCGATCCTCAAACGCCAGGTCGAACGCCTGCGCGAACGGGGTTACACCGGCATGTTCGCCTCGGAACTGGAGTTCTACCTGTTTGACGAGAGTTACGAACAGATCCACCAGCGCAACTACCGGCAACCGAAAACCGCCGGCCATTACATCGAGGATTACAACATCCTGCAGACCACCCGCGAGGAGCCCGTGCTGCGGGCAATCCGCAAGCACCTGCAGGCCTCGGGCATCCCGGTGGAAAACTCCAAGGGCGAATGGGGGCCGGGCCAGGAAGAGATCAACATCCGCTACGCCGATGCGATGACCATGGCCGACCACCACGTCATCATCAAGCACGCGTGCAAGGAGATCGCCGATCTACAGGGCAAGGCGATCACGTTCATGGCCAAATGGCGCTATGACGCCGCCGGTTCCAGCAGCCATATCCATAATTCGCTGTGGGACAAGAACGGCAAGAAGCCGCTGTTCTACGACGCCAAAGCCGAGTTCGGCATGTCGAAACTGATGCGTTCGTGGGTCGCCGGACAGCTCAAGTACGCCAACGACATCACCTGTTTTCTCGCGCCCTACATCAACTCCTACAAGCGCTTTCAGGCAGGCACCTTCGCGCCGACACGGGCGGTGTGGAGCCGCGACAATCGCACCGCCGGCTTTCGCCTGTGTGCCGAAGAAAGCAAATCCATCCGCATCGAGTGCCGCATCGGCGGCGCCGACCTCAACCCCTACCTGGCTTTCGCCGCGCTGATCGCCGCGGGCCTGGCCGGGGTCGACGAAAAGCTCGAACTCGCGGCGCCGTTCGAAGGGGACGCCTACGCCGATGAGCGCTCGCCGGAAGTCTCGAAAACCTTGCGCGAGGCCTGCTCCGCGCTCAAGGGCTCGAGCATGTTGCGCGAAGCGTTCGGCGATGACGTGGTGGAGCACTACGTGCACACCGCCGAATGGGAGCAGAAAGAGTACGACCGGCGTGTCACCGATTGGGAACTGCAGCGCGGCTTCGAGCGCTATTGAGATCACCATGACTGCGAAGATTGAGCTCATTTCCCCGGTGGATGGCCGGGTCTATGTCGAGCGCGAGTGTGCCGATGCGTCACAGGTCGAGCAGGCGCTCGCCGCCGCGCAAACCGCCCAGGCGGCCTGGCAGCGCCGCCCCTTGAGCGAACGCGCAACGTTGTGCAGCGCCGCTGTCGACAGGCTGCTGTCGATGCAGGCGCAGATAGTCCCTGAGCTGGCCTGGCAGATGGGCCGCCCGGTGCGTTATGGCGCCGGCGAGCTGCGTGGCTTTGCCGAGCGGGCACGGCACATGATCGCGATTGCGCCGCAAGCGCTGGCAGCGGTGGAGCCCGAGCCCGTCGCCGGCTTTCGTCGTTACATCAAACGCGAGCCGCTGGGCACTGTACTGGTAGTCGCCCCGTGGAATTACCCCTACCTGACGGCGGTCAATACGATCATCCCGGCGCTGATGGCCGGCAACAGCGTGATCCTCAAACATGCCTCGCAAACCCTGCTGGTGGGCGAGCGTTTTGCCGAGGCCTTTCGCCAGGCGAACCTGCCTGAAGGGCTGTTCCACAACCTGCTGCTCAGCCATGCGCAAACCGCCGGTATCATCGCCTCGGGCCGAGTGCAGCAGGTGAATTTCACCGGTTCGGTGCAGGCCGGCCAAGCCATGGAGGCCGCCGCCACGGGTCGCTTCATCGGCATGGGCCTGGAGCTCGGCGGCAAGGACCCGGCCTACGTGCGTGCCGACGCCAACCTTGAGCACGCGGTGGAGAACCTGGTCGATGGCAGCTTTTTCAATTCCGGACAAAGCTGCTGCGCCATCGAACGCATTTACGTCGACCAGCGCCTTTACCCGGCGTTCGTCGAGCGCTTCGTGGCCCTGACCCGCCAATACGTGTTGGGCAATCCGCTGGAGGAAGCCACCACGCTGGGCCCGCTGGTGTCGCCCGACGCCGCCGATTTTGTCCGTGGGCAGATCGCCGCCGCGCTGGCCCAGGGCGCCAGGGCGTTGATCGACGCCAGGGATTTTCCCGCCGATGTGCCGGGCAGCGCCTACCTGGCGCCGCAGGTGCTGGTGGACGTGGATCACCGGATGTCGGTGATGCGCGACGAAAGCTTCGGCCCGGTGATCGGCATCATGCCGGTGGCCGGTGACGACGAAGCCATTGGCTTGATGAACGACAGCGAATTCGGCCTCAGCGCGTCGATCTGGACCCAGGATCTGGCCACCGCAGAACGCCTGGGCGACGAGATCGCCACCGGCACCCTGTTCATGAACCGCTGCGACTACCTGGACCCGGCGCTGGCCTGGACCGGGGTCAAACACAGCGGGCGCGGCGCCACCCTGTCGCGCCTGGGCTACGAGCACCTGACCCGGGCCAAATCCTTTCATCTGCGTCACGAGGTGTAGGCCATGAACCTGACTGGAAACTGGAACTATCCCACCAGCGTACGCTTCGGTGCCGGACGTATTGCCGAGCTGGCTGACGCCTGTCGCAGCCAGGGCATCCAGCGCCCGCTGCTGGTGACCGACAAAGGGCTGGCCCAGGCGCCGATCACCACCGCCGCGCTGCAGTCCATGCTCGCCGCCGGCCTGGGTGCGGCGCTGTTTTGCGACCTCAAGCCCAACCCGGTGCAAGCCAACCTCGCCGGCGGGCTCGATGCCTGGAACAGCGGCCAGCACGATGGCGTTGTCGCGTTTGGCGGGGGCAGCGGGCTGGACATGGGCAAGCTCATCGCCTTCATGAGCGGTCAGACCCGACCGGTGTGGGATTTCGAAGACATTGGCGACTACTGGACCCGCGCCGACGCAGACCGCATCGCCCCGGTCATTGCGGTGCCGACCACCGCAGGCACCGGCTCCGAAGTCGGCCGCGCGGCGGTGATCATCGATGAAAGCAGCCACACCAAACGCATCATCTTCCACCCGAAAATGATGCCACGGGTGGTGATCAGCGACCCTGAGCTCACCGTCGGCATGCCGGCGAAAATCACCGCCGGCACCGGTATGGACGCACTCTCCCACTGCCTGGAAGCGTATTGCGCCCCCGGTTTTCATCCGCTGGCCGACGGCATTGCCGTGGAAGGCATGCGCCTGGTCGCCAGTGCCCTGCAACGCGCCGTGCACACGCCCACGGACCTCGAGGCCCGGGCGCAAATGCTCGCCGCCGCCGCGATGGGCGCCACCGCGTTCCAGAAAGGCCTGGGCGGCATGCACGCGTTATCGCACCCGGTGGGGGCGCTGTACGACACCCACCATGGCATGACCAATGCCACGTTCATGCCCTATGTCCTGCAATTCAATCGCGCGGCCATCGAGGAGCGCATCACCCGCCTCGCCGCCTATCTGGGCCTGCCCTCCCCGGGCTTCGACAGTTTCCTGGATTTCGTCCTCAAGCTGCGCGAAGACATCGGCGTTCCCCATACGCTGCAGGCGCTGGGCGTGGATGACCGCCAGGTGGACCTGATCGCGGACATGGCGATTGTCGACCCCTCGGCCGGCGGCAATCCGCTGCCGCTGACCAAGGACGGCGCCACGCGCATTTTTGCCGCGGCTTATCACGGCCGCGTGTAGATCCAGAGCAGTAACGGTTGTAAAGGAGCAGTACGACAAGGTGTTGAAGGCCAGCCCATTGCGCAGACGCCAATGGATTGTTCAAAACCTGAAGGGGTACACCGCATGAACCCGACAAGCCAGCCTGGCGCCGAGACGCACGACGAGGACGTCAAGGCGCTGCACAGCATGGGCTACGCCCAGCAACTCTCGCGACGGATGGGGGTTTTCTCCAACTTCGCGATATCCTTTTCCATCATCTGTATCCTCTCCGGTGGCATCAACTCACTGGCCCAGGGCACCTCGGGTGCCGGGGGGGCATCGATTGGCATCGGCTGGCCCATCGGCTGCCTGATCTCCGGCGTGTTCGCCCTGGCGATGGCGCAGATTTCCTCGGCCTACCCCACTGCCGGCGGCCTTTATCACTGGGGTTCGATCCTGGGTAACCGCTTCACCGGCTGGCTGACGGCCTGGTTCAACCTGTTGGGACTGGTCACCGTGCTCGGCGCCATCAACGTCGGCACCTACTACTTCTTCTTCGGCGCCTTCGGCCCGGCCCTGGGCATGGAGGACACGACCACGGTCAGGGTGATTTTCCTGGCGATCCTCACCGGCATCCAGGCCCTGTGCAACCATCTGGGGATCGGCCTCACCGCAAAGCTCACCGACTTCTCGGGCTACCTGATTTTCGCCACGGCGCTGGCACTGACCATCGTCTGCCTGATCTCGGCGCCCAGCTATGAATTCGTGCGGTTATGGACGTTCGGCAACTACTCTGGCGCAGCGGGCGGCAGCGTCTGGCCAGAGGTCTCCAACAGCTGGGTGTTCATGCTCGGCCTGCTGCTGCCGATCTACACCATCACCGGCTACGACGCCTCGGCCCACACCTCCGAAGAAACCCGCAATGCCGCGATGTCGGTGCCCCGAGGCATGGTCATGTCGGTGATCTGGTCGTTGCTGTTCGGCTGGGTGATGCTCAGCTCGTTCGTACTGATGCTGCCGAGCATGGACGAAGCGGCCAAACAGGGCTGGAACGTGTTCTTCTGGGCGATGGACACCCAGGTCAATCCCAGCGTCAAGTTCGCCCTGTACGTGGCCATTTTCGTTTCGCAATTTCTCTGCGGGCTGGCGACCGTGACGTCGGTGTCGCGCATGATTTTCGCGTTCTCCCGTGACGGCGGCCTGCCCTGCTCGAAAGCGCTGGCCTCGGTGTCCCCGACCTTTCGCAGCCCGGTGGCGGCGATCTGGACCGGCGCCACCCTGGCGGTGCTGTTCGACTGGGGCTCGTCGGTGATCTCCATCGGCGAGACACCGGTCTACACCATCGTGGTCTCGTGCACGGTGATCTTCCTGTTCTTCTCGTTCATCATTCCCATCGTGCTGGGCCTGTTCGCCTACGGCACCGCGAAGTGGCCGACCATGGGGCCGTGGAACATGGGACGCGGGCTGTACACGCTGTTTTCCCTGCTCTCGATCGTGTCGATGGTGGTGATCTTCGTCATCGGCATCCAGCCTCCCAACGACTGGGCTCTGTACATCACCATCGGTTTCCTGGTGCTGACGGCCATCGTCTGGTTCGGCTTCGAGGCGCGGCGCTTCCAGGGGCCGCCGACGGGCGACCTGATCGTCAAGCGCCAGGCCGATATTGCAGCGGCCGAGGCGGCGCTGGACAAGCGCGGTTGATTCATCGTGGGAGCGCGCCTGCTCGCTCCTACGATCAACGCCACGATAAAGGCCCCGACGGTGCGAGCCGGCGGGGCCTTTTTCGTGGGGCGGGCAAACCGTCGAATCGATCCGCTACGGACCCGACCAACCGGATTGCGTACTCACCCAGCGTTCACTCACTGAACGTTTTTCAGCTTGATCACGTCACCGGACACCTTGGTGGTGTAGCCGTTGAGGACCCAGGCCCAGAACCAGCTTTCCTGGACCTGGGTGTTGATCAGTGCGTCGCCGCCCTTGGCCTTGATCGCCGCGTCCTGTGCGCGGACGAAGCGGCTGTTCTGGCGGATCGGGATGAAGCCGAAGAGCATCAGGCCGGTGGCGCTGGCTTCGCTGTGGCCAACGACGGTGTATTGGCTGGCGTCGTATTGCTGAGTCTTCATCGCGGTGCCGGTGCAGCCGGCCAGAACCACGCCGAAGAGGGAAACGGCAAGCACTTTGCTGAGGTAATTCACTGTGTCACTCCATAGGTAAACGCCCGGGATCCATCTCTCGAGCGGCGCACACCTTACCCCAACTGCTTGTCGATGAGTATCAGGCGAAACCCTTGCTCACGATCTGGCAGCACTCCTTCATTCGGCTTACCATGCGGCGCATCCCATTCATTATCGATAGACGGCGGTACAGCATGATCGAGGTCACCGAGGTTTCCATTGCCGAACTGCGCGCGGCGCTCGAGTCCGGCCAGACCACGGCAGTGGAACTGGTCGAGGCCTATCTCGCCCGCGTGGACGCCTATGACGGCGCCGATACACCGACGGCCCTCAACGCGGTCGTGGTGCGCAACCCCGAGGCGCTCGAGGAAGCGCGAGCCTCCGATGCCCGCCGGGCACAGGGCCGGACAATGGGCCCGCTCGACGGCATTCCCTACACGGCCAAAGACAGTTACCTGGTCAAGGGCCTGACCGCCGCCTCCGGCAGCCCGGCCTTTGCCAACCTGATCGCCTACCGCGATGCCTTTACCATCGAGCGCCTGCGCGCGGCCGGGGCGATCTGCCTGGGCAAGACCAACATGCCACCGATGGCGAACGGCGGGATGCAGCGCGGCGTCTATGGTCGCGCGGAAAGCCCCTACAACGCCGATTACCTCACCGCCCCCTTCGCCTCCGGCTCCTCCAACGGTGCCGGCACCGCCACCGCCGCCAGTTTCGCAGCGTTCGGCCTGGCGGAGGAAACCTGGTCGAGCGGTCGCGGCCCGGCGTCCAACAATGGCCTGTGCGCCTATACGCCTTCCCGGGGTGTGATTTCGGTGCGCGGCAACTGGCCGCTGACACCGACCATGGACGTGGTCGTACCGTTCGCCCGGACCATGGCCGACCTGCTGGAAGTGCTCGATGTGGTCGTCGCCGAAGACCCCGACACCCGTGGCGACCTGTGGCGCCTGCAACCCTGGGTGCCGATTCCGAGTGTCGCCTCGGTGCGCCCCGCCACCTACACCGAACTGGCGGTGAAGGCCGATGCCCTGGTCGGCAAACGCCTCGGTGTGCCACGCATGTTCATCAACGCCGACCCGGAAGCCGGCACCAGTGAGGCACCGGGCATCGGCGGCCCGACCGGGCAACGCATCCACACCCGCCCCTCGGTGATCGCGCTCTGGGAAGCGGCGCGCAATGCCCTGGAGGCCGCCGGCGCCGAAGTGGTCGAAGTGGACTTCCCGCTGGTCTCCAATTGCGAGGGCGACCGTCCGGGTGCCCCGACCGTGTTCACCCGGGGCCTGGTCTCCAAGGAGTTCCTGCATCACGAGTTGTGGGACCTGACGGCCTGGGCGTTCGATGATTTCCTGCGGGCCAACGGCGACCCGAAGCTCAACCGCCTGGTGGACGTCGACGGCCCGCAGATTTTCCCCCACGACCCCGGAACCCTGCCCAACCGCGAAGGCGATCTGGTCGCCGGCATGGACGAATACGTGCGCATGGCCGAGCGTGGTATCACGCCATGGGACCAGATCAGCACCGTTGCCGATGGACTGCGCGGGCTCGAACAGACCCGCCGCATCGACCTCGAGGACTGGATGGACCGGCTGGGGCTCGACGCGGTGCTGTTCCCGACGGTGGCCGACGTGGCCCCGGCCAATGCCGATGTCGACCCGGCCAGCGCCGACATCGCCTGGAGCAACGGTGTCTGGGTCGCCAACGGTAACCTCGCCATCCGCCACCTCGGCGTGCCGACCGTCACGGTGCCGATGGGCGTCATGGCGGACATCGGCATGCCGGTCGGGCTGACGTTTGCCGGGCGTGCCTATGACGATTCGGCGTTGCTGCGCTTCGCCTCGGCCTTCGAAGCGACCGGCAGCAAACGGATGATTCCGCCACGCACCCCGCCGTTGTAAACCGGCAAAAAAACTCGAACTTGCCGTTGGCCGGGCGCATCCAATGGATAGGCCAACGGAGGACTGAGACATGAACGAGAAAGACCACACCCGTAACCCGCAGCCCGCTCCAAACGCGCCACCGACCGACTCGTCGGGCAAGCCGGTGAATGTGGTGGAAAGGGATCTGCGCGATCCGGACAGCGACACCGAAGGCGTGGACAAGGTCATCACGCCGTCCTCGACCCGCACCCAGGAACAGGACGCCGAAGAACTGAAACGCAAGACCGACGAGATCGAGCGCAAGGTGGCTGATGGCAACTGACCGAGCAGCACCGAACCCCCTGTAGGAGCAAGCTCGCTCCTACAGGGGGCAAACCCACTTCCATGGAGGTAAAAAAGAACATGATCACCTGCTACCTGAAATATGTGCTGGACCCTTATCAGATCGAAGCCTTCGAACATTATGGGAAGCTCTGGATTCCCTTGGTCGAAAAATTCGGCGGCCAGCACCACGGCTATTTCCTGCCGTCCGAAGGCGCCAGCAATATCGCCCTGGCCATGTTCAGCTTTCCCAGCCTTGCGGCTTACGAACACTATCGCCAGGACTCCATGAAAGATCCCGAGTGCATCGCCGCCTTCAAGTACGCTGAAGAAACCCGCTGCATCCTCAGCTACGAGCGCAGTTTTTTCAGGCCGGTATTCGGTGCTCAGGCACAGCCAGGCTGATCGTCCCGGTCGTGCACTGCCCTCAGCCAGGAGCGCCACGCATGCGTTTGTCATCCCGAACCGCCCGTCCCTGGCTGCGCTCGCTGCTGCTGTGCTTTGCCGCCACGGCCAGTGCCGAGCCACCTCCCGAGCACATGGTCTATCTGCGCACGATTGACCCGACCATCGAGCAGGACATCCGCTATGCCAGTGCTCACAACTTCACTGGCCATCCACTCGACGGATACGCGGCCGCCGAGTGCCTGCTGACGCGGGAAGCGGCCAACGCCCTGGCCCGGGTCCAGGCCTCATTGCGCACGCAAGGCTATGGCCTGAAGGTGTTCGATTGTTATCGACCGGCGCGTGCCGTGGCGGACATGGGGCGCTTTGCCACACAGCCCGGTGATCCGCGCAAGGCCGAGTTCTACCCCCGCGTGGACAAGCAGGACTTCTGGCGCCTGGGCTATGTGGCGCGGGTGTCGAATCATTCCCGAGGCTCGACCGTGGACCTCACCTTGACCGGGTCGAAGGCGCTGCCCGCCGCCACCTGGAGCGCCGACGCCGGGCAAGTCGATTGCACGGCGCCCTACGCTCGACGCTGGCATGACGGCGCACTCGACATGGGCACCGGTTTCGACTGTTTCGACGAACGCACCCATACCGATAGCCCCTTGATCAACACTACGGCCCGGGACCATCGCCGGCTTCTGAGCCAAGCGATGGAAAAACAGGGGTTCACGGGGTATTCGAAGGAATGGTGGCACTTCACCTACAGCGCTGCCACTCAGGGGTCTGGCACGCCAAACGACGTCATGGACTTCCCGATCACCTCGCCGGACACAGGCACCGCGCTCGCGGGCAGCCAGCAACTGATCGTGGTGACCAGCAAGGACTGGAATGACAGCCGAGGCACCGCTCAACGCTACACGCGGGAGGGCCGGCGCTTTCGCAAAGATGGCGAGGCCTTTGCCGTGATGCTCGGCAAAAACGGCATGGCCTGGGGCAAAGGCCTGAACAGTGTCGAGCCGGGCGACGACCCGGTGAAACGTGAAGGCGATGGAAAGGCCCCGGCCGGCGTGTTCAAACTCGGAACGGCGTTTGGCTACGATGCGACGGCGGCCACCCCGCTGCCCTACCTCGCCCTGACACCGAGCATTGAATGCGTCGACGACAGTCGCTCCGCACGCTACAACGAACTGGTCGACGGCGCGCAGACTGCCAAGGACTGGACCAGCTCCGAACAGATGCGCAACGAGCCCGGCTATCGCCAGGGCATTGTCATCGAACACAACACCCCGGCAACCCCCGCTGCGGGATCGTGCATCTTCTTCCATATCTGGCGCAGTCCGACCTCGCCCACGGCCGGCTGCACGGCCATGGATCAGGCGAACATCGCCCGCTTGCTCGAATGGCTGGACCCACGCCGAGCGCCGCTGCTGGTACAAATGCCCGAGGCGCAATACGCGCAGTGGCGTGAACGCTGGAATCTGCCGCCACGCTAACCGGTCAGCCCTGCTTCAAGTCCAGACAATAGGTGTAATAACCGCTATCGCGCACGTAGCCCAGGGACTCGTACAAACGTTGTGCGACGTGATTATCGGTGGCGGTTTCCAGTGTCAGGCCTTTGGCCCCGCTCAGTAAGGCAAAGGCTCGCGCGGTGTTCATCAACTGCTTTCCAACCCCGCGACCACGGGCAGCGGGTGCGCTGAAAAGATCACCCAGCAACCAGGTACGGTGCGCCTCGATGGAGGAAAACGTCGGGAACAACTGGACGAAACCCAGCGCCTGGCCCGCCGCGTCCTCGGCAAAAAAGATCACCGACTCATCCCTGGCGATACGTTCGGCGATGAAGTCGCGGGATTGCTTCAGGTTCGAGGGCTGGCCGTAGAAGCCTCGATAGGCGTCGAACAGGCTGGCAACACCGTCGAGGTGGGTGGCGTCGGCGCGATGAATCTGGACATCCATGAGCGTGGTCTCCACAAGGCAGTCGGGGTGAGTCGGACCATGTCGATAAACGGCGTGACGATCAACCTAGAAAACGATAGCCGCCACCGGCTGCACATCGATCCGTGCCACCGAGCCCGTCAGATGCGCCAGGTCCTTGTTGTGTTCGGCGATGATGTCTTCGGCCGTGAGGCTGCCGTTGTCGACGGTGGAGTGAGCGTCTGCCGCCAGCACCACGTCGTACCCCAGTTTCAGTGCCTGGCGCACGGTAGCGTTGACGCAATAATCGGTTTGCAGGCCGCAGATGACCAGGCGTTCGAAATCCTGGACCGGCAGCAGCTTCTGCAGCGGGGTCTGGTAGAACGAATCACCCGTGGTCTTGCGTACGCGCCCATCCTGGGGCTGAACATCCAGCCCGGCAGCCAGTTGCCAACCCTCGGCGCCGTGGGCCAGCGGGCTGCCCGGTTCTTCGTGCTGGATCACCACCACCGGCACACCGGCCTTGCGCGCACGGGCGCTCAGGCCATTGATGGTGTCGATGACGCGCGCGATCTCGAAACACTCATACTCGCCCGCGCAGAGCGCCTGCTGGACGTCGATGATTAACAATGCGCTGGTCATGGTTCCTTCCTTGTGATGTCGGTGGGCAAGGAGACAGAAAGTAAATCTGTCCCCTTGTTCTGACAAGCCCTAGTAACCGAGCGACAAACCGGTGTTGCGCCGCGGATCGTTAGCCCCGTAGAAACGGTTCTTGCCCACCGGCTTGCCTTCCAGCGAAGGCGCGCCGACCAGGATCGCCGCCACGTGGTTGGCATCCTGCGGCCCGGCGAACTTGTGCCCCCAGCTTTCGAGGATCTTGACCGTGTCCGGGCTGGTGGTGAAGGTCTCCAGGTTGGTCTCCTCCGGCAGCCACTGCTGGTGGAAACGCGGCGCATCCACCGCTTCCTGGATGTTCATGCCGTAGTCGATCACGTTGAGGATGGTCAGCAAGGTCGCGGTGATGATGCGGCTGCCGCCGGGCGTGCCGACCACCATCACCACCTTGCCGTCCTTGGTGACGATGGTCGGGCTCATCGACGACAGCGGTGCCTTGCCGGGGGCGATGGCGTTGGCCTCTCCCTGCACCAGGCCATACATGTTCGGCACGCCGATTTTCGAGGTGAAGTCATCCATTTCATCGTTGAGAATCACCCCGGTCTTGCTCGCCATGACCCCGGCGCCAAACCAGTCGTTCAGGGTGTAGGTCACCGAGACCGCGTTGCCCCACTTGTCGACGATCGAGTAGTGGGTGGTGTTGCTGCCTTCGTGCGGCGCAACGCCGGGCTTGAGTTCGCTGGACACTGCGGCCTTTTGCGGATTGATGGCCGCACGGATTTTCGCCGCGTAGTTTTTATCCAGCAGGTGGCTGATCGGGTTCTTCACGAAGTCCGGATCGCCGAGGTAGCTGTTGCGGTCCACGTACGCATGACGCATGGCTTCGATCTGGTAGTGCATGCCCTGCGCCGAGTGGTAGCCCAGGTCCTTCATCGGGTAGCCGTCGAGGATGTTCATGATCTCGCAGATCACCACGCCTCCGGAGCTGGGCGGTGGCGCCGAGACCACATGGTAGCCACGGTAGTCGCACTCCACCGGGGCCAGTTCGCGGGTCTTGTATTTGTCCAGGTCAGCCTGGGTGATGATGCCCTTGCCGGCCTGGCTGGAGGTGACGATGGCGTCGGCCACCCAGCCCTTGTAGAAACCGTCGGCGCCCTTCTCGGAGATTTCCCGCAGGGTCTTGCCCAGGTCCTTTTGCACCAGCTTTTGCCCGACCTGCATCGGCTCGCCGTTGCTGAGGAAGATCGCGCCGGAATCCTTTATGTCCTTCTTGAACACGTCGGTGGCGGTTTCCAGCAAATCGACATCGCCCTGCTCCAGCACGAAGCCGTCTTCGGCCAGCTTGATCGCCGGGGCAATCACTTCCTTGCGGGGCTTGGTGCCGTACTTGCTCAACGCCAGCTCCATGCCGGACACGGTGCCCGGTACGCCGACCGCCAGGTGGCCGCGGGTGCTGAGTTCGGGAACGACATTGCCCGCCTTGTCCAGGTACATGTCGGCGGTTGCGGCCAACGGCGCTTTTTCGCGGAAATCGAGGAAAGTCTTGCGCCCGTCCGCCAGTTGAATGGTCATGAAACCGCCACCGCCCAGGTTACCGGCCGCGGGGTACACCACCGCCAGCGCATAGCCGACCGCGACGGCGGCATCGACGGCGTTGCCACCGTTCTTGAGCACGTCCACACCAACGTGACTGGCCAGGTGCTGGGCAGTGACGACCATGCCGTTTTCGGCGGCGACGGGAGCCACGGAGGCTGCGTAGGACGTAAGGCAGGAGAACGCCAGGGAGGTCGCAATGAGCGATTTGGCAAAAGATTCGAACTTCATGGGTCTGTCTCTTTTTGTTTTCAGGCTCTGCACCAGGCAGAGGACAACGCTTCAAAAGCAAAGGCAAGTATGGTCGGGATTGGGTTTTGCGCCTCCCCGATCAGGCAGTATGCTTGCCTCTCGTCCAGCCCTTCTGCGGAGTCCGCCGGCATGACTTACACCAGCACCACCATGGCCTCCCCGGTGGGCGAATTGACCCTGGTCGCGAACGGCTCGAGACTCGCGGCCATCCTCTGGGAAAACGACAAACCCAACCGGGTCCGGCTCGGTGTGATGAACGAAGCGGCGGACCATCCGATCCTCGTGAACGCCCGACAACAATTGACTGAATATTTTGCCGGCAGCCGCCATCGTTTCGACCTGGAACTGGAGTTCACCGGAACCGATTTTCAGAAAAAGGTGTGGCAGGCGTTGCTGACCATTCCGTTCGGCGAAACCCGCAGCTACAGCCAGATCGCCGAACAGATCGGCCACCCGAGCGCGGTGCGGGCAGTGGGGGCGGCCAATGGCAGGAACCCGATCTCGATCATTGCACCGTGCCATCGGGTCATCGGCGCGTCAGGGAAACTCACCGGGTTTGCCGGCGGGCTCGAGGCAAAACAGTTGCTGCTGACGCTTGAAGGCGGGCAACGGGGCAGCACGGCCCGCCTCGAAGGTTTTTGATTGCTGTGAGAAGCGGCACAGCGATCAATCGAAAAGGGTTTTCATCGCCGCATACTGCAGCAGCATGATGGTCTTCGCGTCGCAGATCTCACCGCGATGGAACGCTTGCAGCGCCTCGTCGAACGACCACTCGAGCACCTCCAGCTCCTCGGTCTCTTCCTCCAGGCCGCCGCCCTCGCCGACTTTCGAATCGGCATCGTATTCGGCGATGAAGAAATGCAGTTTTTCGGTCACCGACCCGGGACTCATGTAGGCCTCGAACACCTTTTGCACATGGTGCACGCGATAGCCGGTCTCTTCCTCCGCTTCCTCGCGAATGCGCGTCTCCGGCGCGGCGCCTTCGAGCAAGCCCGCCGCCACTTCGATCAGCAAACCGTCGTGACCGTTGACGAACACCGGCAGGCGGAACTGCCGCGTCAGCACCACGCTGCGCTTATCGCGATTGAACAGCAGGATCGCCGCCCCATTGCCACGGTCATAGACCTCGCGGGTCTGGCGCTGCCAGTCGCCCTGGTTGCGCTGGTAATCGAAGGTGACTTTCTTCAGCAGATACCAATCGTGGGACAGCACCCGGGACTCGATGATCCTGACCCGCTCAGCGGTGTTCGACATGACTGTGCATCCTTGTCAGCGGCAGAAAAAAGCTCATCCTAGACGGCAAGAGCGCTTCAGGAAAGCTGCGCCTTGTACTCCTTCTCGTATTGCCCGGCCAGCGTCTCTTTCTGCTTGTCGTCGAGCAGTTTGCCGGCCATCTGGAAGAATTTCTGCTCTTCTTCCTTCAGGTGGTGATGGACTTTTTCACTGAGCTTCTTCGCAGTGGCCAGCCAGGCCGGGCTGGACATCTCGGTCTCGTCGAGTTCTTCCATCATTTCGTCCATCTCATGATGCTCGGCAATCGCGTGGCGACTGAGGTCGACGCCATTGTCGAACGCCATCAACGGGATGTAGAAATGCCGCTCTTCAGCGGTTTCATGTGCCTGCAGCTCGGACTTCAACTGCTTGTACGCCTCGACCCGTTCCGGGGTGTCGCCACTGGTCTCGACCAGTGCCTTGGCGTAGGTGCGCTGGCGCTCGTGGCTTTCGCGCAGGGCTTCAAAAATATTCATGGGCAATCCTCATTGGCCGCGCTCTGAAATGACGCTCTTGAGGCTAGACAGCTGCGCACTGACAACGGTTCCTCCTGGGGATGGAACAATCGCCGAGACCCGGATACCCTCCTGCCTCACCGCCATAAGGAAGTCGCCGATGACACTGACAATCGAACGGTCGCAAAACCCGACCCCGGAAGACCGCGAAGCAATACTCGCACCGTTGCGGGCCTACAACGTGGCGCAAGCGGGTGACGGCAAAGCCGAACCGCTTGCCCTGCTGGTGCGCGATGACCAGGGCGAGATCCTCGGCGGCTTGTACGGGCGTTTTTTCTACCGATGGTTGTTCATCGAATTGCTCTCGGTGCCGGAACAGGCCCGTGGCGACGGCATGGGGTCGCAACTGATGCGCATGGCCGAAGACCTGGCGCGGGAAAAGGAATGCGTGGGGATCTGGCTGGACACCTTCAGCTTTCAGGCGCCTGCGTTCTACCAGAAAATGGGATACAGCGAACTGGGCCAGATCGTCGACTACCCGCCAGGGCATCGGCGGCACTTTTTCCAGAAGCGCCTGATCGATTGATCAGGCAATAAAAACCGGTGGAAGCGAGCCTGCTCGCTCCCACCGTGATCAGAAGGTCACAGGCAAGTGGCCAACGCTGCCAGCCGGCGCTTGGCGACAAAATCGTCGTGCTGCGCGTAGTAATTCAATGCCGTTCCGGACGCGTCCTCGCTGATGTCGACAAAGGACTCCGCCGAACGCGTGTAGACGGTCGACCCGCCCTTCTTGCCCGGCTGCAGGTACGCCCCCGCATCGACGCCGAACACCGCTTCATCCTGCCAGGCGAACTGCACGCACTGGGCAACGACTTTTTCCGGTTTGTCCGAGGTCAGGACTTTGTTCGGGGCGCCGGTACGGGCATCGTCCATGACCGAACCGGCGCAGCCCGCCAGCAAGGTTACCGCCAAGGCCACCATCAGTATTCGCATTGCGTGTGCTCATCAGGAAAAAGCCGACTGTATCACCGTGGGCCGGTGTATCGTTCTGCTTTACTGCAAAAGTCCCCTCCGTCATCCACACCCAAGGAGCCTCCATGGCGACACCCGAACAGCAACACGAGCAGGCGCTGAAGCGGTTTCTCGATGAGCGCCCCGAGTTGCGCGTCGAACTGGACAACCTCAATCCGCTGCTGGCCCAGGCCAAAGGCGAAACCGCAGCGCAGTTTCGCGAGGAACGTTTGCATGAGGCGTTCGAGGCCGAGGCCGAGCGCCTGGGCTTGTTTGCCTGGGAGCTGACCCTGCAACTGACCGCCGCAACAGCCCAGGACTACGAGTCCCAGCGCCTGGAGGTGCACCGCGAAGTGGCCGAGATGGCGGGGATGGACTGGCGGGAGTATTGCGAGTTATATGGATTGAATCCTTAACCCTCGCCGCCCAAGGAGCCTGTCGACGATGCTGCCTTCGTCCACCACTGCCCACGCCAGTCCGGGGCACCTGCATACACAGAAATGGCGCGGGCGTGTCGGCCTGACCCTGGTGGCCGCGCTCTCGGTGCTCGCCGGCATGACCGATGCCATTGGCTTCATGGCCAGCGGCGACTTCGTTTCCTTCATGAGTGGCAACACCACCCGCCTCGCCGTGGCGATCAGCGACGGCGACCTCGGCCTGACCCTGCGCCTGCTGCTGGTGGTGGCCACGTTCGTCGTCGGCAATGCGCTGGGCATTGTCATCAGCCGAATCGGCGGACGCCGCGCACTGCCGTTGCTGCTGTGCATCGCCATGCTGCTGTGCGCGGCGGCAGCCTGGCCCTATGACGAACAACTGCCGGCACTGCTGGCGGCGATCATCGCCATGGGCATGCTCAATGCCGCCGTCGAAGAAGTGAACGGTTTGCCGGTGGGCCTGACCTACGTCACGGGCGCACTGTCGCGTTTCGGCCGGGGGCTGGGGCGCTGGATGCTGGGCGAACGGCGCAATGGCTGGCGGGTGCAATTGATCCCCTGGACCGGGATGTTCGCCGGGGCGGTGCTGGGGGCCGTGCTGGAACATCACCTCGGGCTTCAGGCGCTGTTTGTCAGCGGGTTGCTGGCCGGGATTCTGGGGGTGGTGTCGCTGAAGATTCCGCGGCGCTGGCAGTTGGGGTATATGCCGCGCTGAGCCCTGCGTTGACATGACTGGCCGCATCGCGAGCAGGCTCGCTGCCACCGGGATCCTGGCGTTCACAGAACCTGTCGGAGCGGGCTTGCTCCGGGCGGCGTTCCGACGATGGCCGCGACAAGGTCTCAAGCGAACACTTAGCCGCCCCACCGATAAAGCTTTATCATGGCCGCAGTTTCGCTGATCGAGTCCACCATGAAGTTCGCCATCACGCTGTTTTCCGCCGCTCACGCGCCCTCCTCGCGCCGCGCCCTGCTGTTCGCCCGGGCCGCGCTGGCCGGCGGGCACGAGATTGTCCGGCTGTTTTTCTATCAGGATGGCGTCTACAACGCGTCCGGCAGCGTGGTCACGCCCCAGGATGAAGAGGATTTGCCCCGGCAATGGCGCAGCTTCATCACCGAGCATCGACTCGATGGCGTGGTCTGCATCGCCGCCGCCCTGCGCCGTGGCGTACTGAACGCCGAAGAAGCCGCGCGCTATCAGCGTGAAGCCGTGGCGGTGGACGCGCCATGGGAACTGTCCGGCCTCGGCCAGTTACATGACGCGGTGCAGGACGCCGACCGTTTGATCTGTTTCGGAGGCGCATGACATGCCCACATCCTTGCTGGTGATCAGCCGCCAGGCGCCATGGTCCGGGCCGAGCGCACGCGAAGCGCTGGACATCGTGCTGGCCGGCGGCGCATTCGACCTGCCCATCGGCCTGCTGTTTCTCGATGACGGGGTGTTTCAGCTCGCCGCGAAACAAGACGCCAGGGCCCTGCAACAGAAAGACCTGAGCGCCAATCTGCAGGCCCTGCCGATGTTCGGGGTCGATGACCTGTTCGTCTGCGCCGACAGCGCCGCCGAACGCGGCCTGGACCCGACCGGCCTGGCACTTGAGGAAGCGCGGGTCTTGAGCGCCGAGGAAATCACTGCCCTTATTGACCGTTACGACCAGGTGGTCACCCTCTGATGTCGACTTTGCATGTGTTGTCTCATTCCCCGTTCGGCGACGATCGCCTGAACAGTTGCCTGCGCCTGATCGGCGCGAACGATGCGCTGCTGCTGACCGGCGACGCGGTGTATGCGTTGCAGCCCGGCACCGCACCGTTCAATGCCCTGAACGCGCGCGCGCCGACGCTGTTCGTGCTCACCGAAGACGCCCAGGCCCGCGCCCTGGACATTCCCGGTACGGCCAAGGGCATCGACTACCCGGCCTTCGTCGAGCTGTCGCTGCACTATGACAAGGTCAACAGTTGGCTATGAACGCATTGACGGTCGGCGCCCGCGCCATCGAGTTGGACAAGGACGGCTTCCTGGTCGAGCTGAGCGACTGGTCCGCCGAGGTCGCCAGTGCCCTGGCGGCCGCCGAAGGCATCGAGCTGAGCCCAGAACACTGGGAAGTCCTCGAACTGTTGCGCGGGTTCTATGCCGAATACCAGCTGTCACCGGCCACGCGCCCGTTGATCAAATACACCGCGTTGAAACTCGGTCCGGAAAAAGGCAACAGCCTGCACCTGAACCGACTGTTCAAAGGCACCCCTGCCAAACTCGCCGC
Organism: Pseudomonas sp. IT-P12; assembly: GCF_949767465.1. Lineage (NCBI taxonomy): Bacteria > Pseudomonadati > Pseudomonadota > Gammaproteobacteria > Pseudomonadales > Pseudomonadaceae > Pseudomonas > Pseudomonas sp. IT-P12. Next base: position 310,268 of record NZ_CATKPY010000022.1, read on the forward strand.
AAAACTGGCGGGCCTGCCCAAACCGACGAATTGCCTATGACCGACTACCCAGCGTTGACCCTAGAGACGCCCGCCGAGCACCCGTTCGCCCAGTTCGTGCGCATCCTTGGCAAAGGCAAGCGTGGTGCCCGCGACCTGACCCGGGCCGAAGCCCGTGAGGCCATGGGCATGGTGCTCGACGAGCAGGTCGAGGAGACCCAGCTCGGCGCCTTCCTGATGCTGTTGCGGCACAAGGAAGAAAGCGCCGAGGAAATGGCCGGGTTCACCGAAGCCCTGCGCGAACGCTTGCAGGCACCGGCACTGCAGGTGGATCTGGACTGGCCAACCTATGCGGGCAAGAAACGCCACCTGCCGTGGTACCTGCTGACGGCCAAGTGCCTGGCGCAAAATGGCCTGCGCGTGTTCATGCACGGCGGCGGCGCGCACACCGCCGGGCGGCTGTACAGCGAGCAACTGCTGGACACCCTGAAGATCCCGTTGTGCCGCAACTGGCAACAAGTCGGCGACGCCCTGGACAACGGCGGCCTGGCGTTCATGCCCCTGGTGGACTGGGCGCCACAACTGCAACGCATGATCGACCTGCGCAACACCCTGGGCCTGCGCTCCCCCATCCATTCCCTGGCGCGCATCCTCAATCCGCTGGGCGCGCGCTGTGGCCTGCAGAGCATTTTCCACCCCGGGTATCAGGCCGTGCACCGCGATGCCAGCGGCTTGCTCGGCGACACCGCCATCGTGGTCAAAGGCGACGGTGGCGAGATCGAAATCAACCCGGATGCCGACAGCCACCTGTACGGCACCACGGGCGGCCAAAGCTGGGACGAGGAATGGCCGCAGTTATCCGCGCAGCGCCACGTCAAGCCGGCCGCGCTCGATCCGGAACATCTGAAAGCCGTGTGGCGCGGCGACGTGGTCGACAGCTACCCGCAAATGGCCTTGATCGCCACCATGGCCCTGGCGTTGCGCGGCCTTGGCCAGCCACGCGAGCAGGCTTTCGAAACGGCCCAACAGTATTGGGACGCGCGAGACAAATCGATTTAATCGATAATAGCTGTTTAATCTTTGCGCTTTTTTATCGAACCTATCGGAATAGACTCCTCTCCAATCGTTAAAGGTTGAGGAGTCTGAACATGGGTTTGCTCGTCGAAGGTCGTTGGCAGGACACGTGGTACGAAAGCAGCAAGGATGGCGCATTCCAGCGTGAACAGGCGCAGCGGCGCCATTGGGTCACGGCGGACGGCCAGCCCGGCCCGAGCGGGGTCGGTGGCTTTGCCGCCGAGGCCGGTCGCTACCACCTCTACGTCTCGCTGGCCTGTCCGTGGGCGCACCGCACGCTGATCCTGCGCAAACTCAAGGGCCTGGAAAACCTGATCGACGTCTCGGTGGTCAGTTGGCTGATGCTGGAAAACGGCTGGACCTTCGATCAACAGCTGGGCTCGACCGGCGACCGGCTCGATCACTTCGAGTTCATGCACCAACGCTACACCGCCGACACGGCCGACTACACGGGGCGCGTCACGGTGCCGGTGCTGTGGGACAAGCAACAGAAGCGCATCGTCAGCAACGAATCGGCGGAGATCATCCGCATGTTCAACAGCGCCTTCGACGACCTAACCGGCAATGACCTGGACTTCTACCCCGCCCCGTTGCGCGGCGAAATCGATGCGCTCAACGAACGGATTTATCCCGCCGTGAACAATGGCGTGTACCGCGCCGGCTTTGCAACGTCGCAGCAGGCCTACGAAGAAGCCTTCGATGACGTGTTTGCGGAACTGGATCACCTGGAAGGGTTACTCGACGCCAATCGCTATCTGGTCGGCGAATACCTGACCGAAGCCGATATTCGGCTGTTCACCACGCTGATTCGCTTTGATGCGGTGTACCACGGGCACTTCAAATGCAACCTGCGGCGCATTGCCGATTACCCGAACCTGTCGAACTGGCTGCGGGAACTCTATCAGTGGCCGGGGATTGCCGAGACGGTGGACTTCACCCACATCAAGCATCACTACTACGGCAGCCACAAGACCATCAACCCGACGGGGGTCGTGCCCAAGGGGCCGGAACAGGACTTCACCGTAGCCCATGATCGGGCGCGGTTGAGTGGCAAAGGGGTTTGGCGCAGGGTTTGACAGCTTGAAGCATCGCGAGCAGGCTCGCTCCCACAGGGATTTGTGAATGACACAAGTCAGTGTGGCAGCGAGCCTGCTCGCGATGGGGGCGACGCGGACTTCAGACCTGCGCCTGAGCCCCCTCGAACCACGCCAGTTTCTCGCGCAGTTGCACCACTTCCCCGACGATCACCAGTGTCGGCGCATGCACCTCGTGCTCAGCCACCAGTTCCGAGAGGTTCGCCAGGGTGCCGGTGAACACGCGCTGATTGGCCGTCGTACCCTGCTGAATCAACGCCGCCGGCGTGTCAGCAGCTCGACCATGCTGGATCAACTGCTCGCAGATGATCGGCAAGCCCACCAACCCCATGTAAAACACCAGGGTTTGCGCCGGGGACACCAGGTCGGCCCAGGGCAGGTCGGTGGAGCCGTCTTTCAGGTGACCGGTGACGAACCGTACCGACTGCGCGTAATCGCGGTGGGTCAACGGAATCCCGGCATACGCCGCACAACCGCTCGCGGCAGTAATGCCCGGCACGACCTGGAACGGGATGCCCTGGGCGGCCAGCTCTTCGATCTCCTCGCCACCACGGCCGAAGATGAACGGGTCACCGCCCTTCAACCGCACCACCCGCTTGCCCTGCCGGGCCAGTTCCACCAATTGCTGGTTGATCTGATCCTGGGGCACGGCGTGATCGGCGCGACGCTTGCCGACATAGACCCGCTCGGCATCACGACGGCACAGGTCAAGAATCGCCGGCGCCACCAGACGGTCGTAGAGCACCACGTCGGCTTGCTGCATCAAGCGCAATGCGCGGAAGGTCAGCAGGTCGGGATCGCCCGGCCCGGCGCCCACCAGATACACCTCGCCCGTGGCCACAGGCGCTTGGCCAGCAATTTTCGCTTGCAGCAGGCGCTCGGCTTCGGCGCCCTGCCCGGCCAGTTGGCGGTCGGCAATCGGCCCCTGGAACACATCCTCCCAGAATGCCCGGCGCTGCTGGACATCTGGGAACAGGCCCTTGACCTGATGACGGAAGCGCGCCGCCAGACCGGCCAGTTGGCCGTAGGTGGAAGGAATCCAGGTTTCCAGCTTGGCCCGGATCAACCGCGCCAGCACCGGTGCATCCCCGCCGCTGGACACGGCGATGATCAATGGCGAACGGTCGACGATCGCCGGAAAAATCACACTGCACAGCGCAGGCGCATCCACCACGTTGACGGGCACGCAGCGCCGGTGGGCGTCAGCGGACACCTGCGCGTTGAGCGGTTCGTCGTCAGTGGCGGCAATGATCAGCGCGCACCCGTCCAGGTCCGATTCGAGGTAGCCCCGCAACAGGCACTCACCCGCGCTGGCGACCACCAGTTCACGCAGTTGTTGTTCGATGTCGGGTGCAACCACCCGCAGCTGCGCACCGGCATCGGCCAGCAGGCGGGATTTGCGCAACGCAATCTCCCCCCCACCGACGACCAACACACGACTGCCGCGCAGGTTGTGAAACAGCGGCAGATAGTCCATTTAGCCGATGACCTCAAGGCCACCCATGTACGGCTTCAGCACGTCCGGCACGCGGATCGAACCGTCGGCCTGCTGGTAGTTTTCCAGCACCGCCACCAGGGTACGACCGACCGCCAGGCCGGAGCCGTTCAGGGTGTGCACCAGTTCCGGCTTGCCGGTTTCCGGGTTGCGGAAACGCGCCTGCATGCGTCGGGCCTGGAAGTCGCCGCAGTTGGAGCACGACGAGATCTCACGGTATTTGTCCTGGCTGGGGATCCATACTTCCAGGTCGTAGGTCTTGACCGCGCTGAAGCCCATGTCGCCGGTGCACAGCGCCAGGGTGCGGTAAGGCAGCTCCAGCAATTGCAGGACTTTCTCGGCGTTGGCGGTCAGGCCTTCCAGCGCTTCCATCGATTTCGACGGCTCGACGATCTGCACCATCTCGACCTTGTCGAACTGGTGCTGGCGGATCATGCCGCGGGTATCGCGACCCGACGCACCGGCTTCACTGCGGAAGCACGGGGTGTGGGCGACGAACTTGATCGGCAGCAGTTTCGCATCGACGATTTCGCCCGCGACAATGTTGGTCAGCGACACTTCGGCAGTCGGGATCAGGTACAGGTCGGCTTCGCCTTCGCGCCCGATCTTGAACAGGTCCTCTTCGAACTTCGGCAGTTGACCGGTGCCTTGCAGCGCCGGCGCCTGGACCAGATAAGGCGTGTAGGCCTCCTCGTAGCCATGCTCGGTGACGTGCAGGTTGATCATGAATTGCGCCAGGGCGCGATGCAGGCGTGCAATCGGGCCACGCAACAGGGCAAACCGCGCGCCGGACAGCTTGGCGGCGGTTTCGAAGTCGAGCCAGCCGAATTTCTCACCCAGCGCCACGTGGTCCTGGACCGGGAAGTCGAATGCAGTCGGCGTGCCCCAGCGGCGCACTTCGACGTTGCCTTCTTCGTCGGCACCGACCGGCACGGATTCGTGCGGCAGGTTGGGAATGCCCAGCAGGATCGCATCCAGCTCGGTCTGGATCGCGTCCAACTCGACCTTGCCGGCGCTCAATTCGTTCGCCATGCGTTCGACGTCCGCCATCAGCGGCGCGATGTCTTCGCCGCGCTGCTTGGCCTGACCGATGGATTTGGAGCGCGCATTACGTTCAGCCTGCAGTGCTTCGGTGCGGGTCTGGACAGTCTTGCGCTGTTCTTCCAGCGCTTCGATGCGCGCAACATCCAGCGTGTAGCCACGGGATGTCAGGCGGTCCGCTACGTTCTGAAGATCGCTACGTAACAGTTTGGAATCGAGCATGTCGGTCTCTCGTTATCAAAGTTTGGTCAAGGACAGGCCGGCCCAGGTGGCGAGCAGCCCGCCGAATACGCTGATGGCAGCATAGCCCAGGGCCAGCGGCACTTGCCCGCTTTCCAGCAGGCGCACCGTATCCAGTGAAAAGGATGAAAAAGTCGTCAGCCCCCCGAGGAAGCCGACCATCAGCCCGGCACGCACCTCGATCGGTACTTCCGGGCGTATCAAAAACAGACCGTATAGAACGCCGATCAGCAAACAGCCGACGATATTAACGGCGAGCGTCGCGGTATAGAAGTGCCGTGGCCAATTCGCGTTGACCCAGTTGCCGGTGGCAAAGCGCAATAGCGTGCCGGCGATCCCGCCGACGGAAACTGCAACGATCAATGGAAGCACTATTTTCTCCGCTGCCTTGGGCTCAGGCGGTCCAGTTGGGCGAGGTGGTTGAGCTTCTCGCCGATCTTCAACTCCAGGCCACGGGGCACCGGCTGGTAGAACGGTTGAGGCGCAAGCTCCTCAGGGAAGTAATCTTCGCCCGCCGCGTAGGCATCGGGCTCATCGTGGGCGTAACGGTATTCGTCGCCATAGCCCAATTGCTTCATCAGCTTGGTGGGCGCATTGCGCAGGTGCAACGGCACTTCCAGCGAACCGTGCTCGGCGGCACTGCGCATCGCGGCCTTGAAGCCCATGTACACCGCGTTGCTCTTCGGTGCGCAGGCCAGATACGTAATGGCCTGGGCCACCGCCAGCTCGCCTTCGGGGCTGCCCAGGCGCTCCTGCACGTCCCACGCCGCCAGACACAGGCTCAGCGCGCGGGGATCGGCGTTGCCGATGTCTTCACTGGCCATGCGCACCACGCGCCGGGCCAGGTACAGCGGATCGCAGCCGCCGTCGATCATCCGCGCGAACCAGTACAGGGCGCCGTCGGGATTGGAGCCGCGGACCGACTTGTGCAGTGCGGAAATCTGGTCGTAGAACGCCTCGCCGCCCTTGTCGAAGCGCCGGCGGGTATCGCCGAGCAGGCTCTGCAACAGGTCGACACCGATTTCGCTGTGGTCTTCCGCCAGGTCCGAGGCATTTTCCAGCAGGTTGAGCAGACGCCGGCCATCGCCGTCGGCGGCGGACAACAGCATCTGGAAGCCTTCATCGCTGAGGGTCAGGTCGCGCTTGCCCAGGCCGCGCTCTTCGGTCAACGCACGCTGCACCAGTTTGCGCAGCGCCGCCTCGTCGAGGCTCTTGAGCACATAGACCCGCGCCCGGGACAGCAAGGCGTTATTGAGTTCGAACGAGGGGTTTTCGGTGGTGGCACCGATGAAAATCAGCGTGCCGTCTTCAACGTAGGGGAGAAACGCATCCTGCTGGGATTTGTTGAAGCGGTGCACTTCATCGACGAACAGGATGGTGCGCTTGCCGTACTGCCCGGCCTGCTGCTTGGCGATTTCCACCGCCTGGCGAATCTCCTTGACCCCGGCCAGGACCGCCGAGACCGTTTCGAAGTGCGCATCGGAGACTTCGGCGAGCAAGCGCGCCAAGGTGGTCTTGCCCACGCCAGGCGGCCCCCAGAAAATCATCGAGTGCAGCGCCCCCTGCTCCAGCGCCTCGCGCAATGGCTTGCCACGAGCGAGCACGTGTTCCTGGCCGACGTACTCGTCCAGATTGGTCGCACGCAAGCGCGCGGCCAGGGGCTGAGCTATCGGGGCGCTGCGAAACAGGTCCATCACTACCTCTGAAACCTTATTGGAGTCCTGATGCCGACAGGTGTAACACCTTTCCCCTCGGTGGGCGCGGGCTTGCTCGCGAAGACGTCGGCACATTCAACAGGGATGCAACCTGACACACCGCGCTCGCGAGCAAACCCGTTTCCACAGGGATCTGGCGGTTTACTCCTGAATCACGTCTGCACCTTTCGGCACATCGAACCTGAACCTGGAGGCCGGGATCGGCTCGTTGGCCTTCACGCCGGTGAACAGGATGTTGGTGCGCTGACCGACGCTGTCGATCAGCTGCATGTCATTGACCAGGCCATTGCGGAACGACAGGCGCAGGCTGTCGAACAGGGTGTCCCGGGTTTTCGGCTTCAGGGTGAAGTCGATCACGCCACCGGCTTCCTTGGCACTGATGTCGAAGCTCTGGCTGATCTTGGACACATCGCCGGACAACAGCAATGCCGGGGTCTGGCTCAGGCGCAGGTCGAGCGTCTTGATGGTGGCCTGCTCCAGGTCCGGGTCCCACAGGGTCACCTTCTTGCCGTCGGAGACCACGACCTGCTCGGCCGGCGCATCGGTGTGCCAGTAGAACAGGCCCGGGCGCTGCACCGACATCTCACCGGCGGTTTCCTGCAACTGGGTGCCGCTGCCATCGAGGGTCAGCTGGGAAAAACGCGCGGTCAGGGTCTGGGATTTTTCCAGCAGTTGGGTCAGGCGTGCCACGTCCTTGTCGTCGGCGTGGGCCGAAAGCGTGGTCAAGGCCAGTACCGGCAGCAATAGCATGCGAATCAGACGCATGGGAGTCCTCATAACAGTCGTGGGAATGTGGGTGGCGCCCAAGGGGGCGCCGCCCTTTCAATATCCGGTCAGTCGCGTACCGGGCCAGGGGCCAGGACTTCACGCGAGCCGTTGGTATTCATGGCCGTCACGACCCCGGCCATTTCCATGGCCTCGATCATGCGCGCGGCGCGGTTGTAGCCGATTTTCAGCTTGCGCTGAACCGCAGAAATGGAAGCCCGACGGCTTTCCAGTACGAATTGCACCGCTTCGTCGTACAGCGCGTCAGCTTCGGGATCGTCGCCGTCGCCACCGCCACTGCTGCCTTCAAAGCCACTGCCCGCCTCTTCGACACCGTTGAGGATGTCGTCGTTATACTCCGGCGCGCCGCGCAGTTTCCACGCCTCGACGACCCGGTGCACCTCGTCGTCGGACACGAATGCGCCGTGAACACGGATCGGCAGGCTGGTCCCGGGCGGCATGTAGAGCATGTCACCGTGGCCCAGCAGTTGCTCGGCACCGCCCTGGTCGATGATGGTCCGCGAGTCGATCTTGCTCGACACCTGGAACGCCATACGGGTCGGGATGTTGGCCTTGATCAGGCCGGTGATCACGTCCACCGACGGACGCTGGGTCGCGAGAATCAGGTGGATGCCTGCCGCCCGCGCCTTCTGGGCGATACGGGCGATCAGCTCTTCAACTTTCTTGCCGACGATCATCATCATGTCGGCGAACTCGTCGACGACCACGACAATGGTCGGCAGCTTCTGCAACAGCGGTGCCTCGTCGTGAATGCTTTCGCGCTTGTACAGCGGATCGCTCAGCGGCGTGCCGGCGTCCTGGGCTTCCTTGACCTTGGCGTTGAAGCCGGACAGGTTGCGCACGCCCATCTTCGCCATCAGCTTGTAGCGGCGCTCCATCTCCGCCACGCTCCAGCGCAGGGCGTTGGCCGCGTCCTTCATGTCGGTCACGACCGGGCACAGCAGGTGCGGAATGCCTTCGTAGATCGACAGCTCGAGCATTTTCGGGTCGATCATGATCAGCTTGGCGTCGTCCGGACCTGACTTGAACAGGATCGACAGGATCATCGCGTTCACGCCGACCGACTTACCGGAACCGGTCGTACCGGCCACCAGCAGGTGCGGCATCTTCGCCAGGTCGGTAATGACCGGCTTGCCACCGATGTCGTGGCCCAGGGCCAGGGTGACCGGGGATTTGAAATTGTCGTATTCCGGGGTCGACAGCACTTCGGAGAAGCGCACGATCTGCCGGTCTTCGTTGGGAATCTCGATACCGACGGTGGTCTTGCCTGGAATCACTTCCACCACCCGCACGCTGGTCACGGCCAGCGAACGCGCAAGGTCTTTTGCCAGGTTGGCGATGCGGCTGACCTTGACCCCGGCAGCCGGCTGGATTTCGTAACGGGTGATCACCGGGCCCGGATGGATCGAGTCCACCGCCACTTCGACACCGAATTCCTTGAGCTTGATCTCCAGCAAATGGCCGACCGCTGCCAGGGATTCAGGCGAGTAATTGAGTTGTTTCTTCTCGGCCGGATCGAGAATCGAGATCGGCGGCAAGGTGCCTTCGACGGCGCTGTCGACGAACAACGGCACCTGCTTTTCCTTTTCCACGCGTTTGCTCGGCGCGGCGGGTTTCATCGGCGCCGGGGCGATGACCGGCGGCACCTGCTTCTCGCGCTCCGACATGTGCTTGCTCAGGGCTTGCTCGCGCTCGATCAGGCGTTCCTTGACCTTGGCCTGTTCACGCTTGTCGGTCACGGTGGGGGCCACCACGTCATGCACGCGATCGTCGACTTCACGCAACTGCGCAACCAGCTGCTTGCGCTCCACGCGAGACGCCCACCAGCGATTGGCCGCGCCCTGGACCAGCTCGAACAGGTCGAGGGTGATCTTGCCGGTGACGTCCATCACCTTGAACCACGACAGATCGGTGAACACGGTCAGGCCAAACAGGAACAGGGCGATGAACAGCAAGGTGCTGCCCTGGATGTTCAACGCGTTGCGGGCCAGGTCGCCCAGGCTCTCGCCCAGTGCGCCGCCCGCGCCCGCCGGCAGGCCGGTCGGGGTATGGAAATGGATGTGCGCCAGCGCAGCGCCCGACAGCACCAGGAACACCAGGCCGATCAGGCGCCAGGAGAACAGCCAGCCACTCCACTGCCACGGTTCGTGGCGCTGGCGGAAAATCTGATACGCCTTGATCGCCAGCAGCAGCGGGAAGATGTAGGCGAAATAACCCAGCACCATGAACAGGATGTCGGCGCTGTAGGAGCCGGCCGGACCGCCAAAGTTCTGCACGTCATCGATCTTGCTGTTGTGGCTCCAGCCCGGATCGTCCTTGCCATAGGTCAGCAAGGCCATCATCAGGAACAGGCACAAGGCACCGATGGCGATCAATGCACCTTCCTTGAGTCGGTAGTGCAAGTGCTGGCGCCAGAGCGGAACGACGGCTGGTTTGGGTGCTGCGGTGGATTTCTTCAAAACGCTTCTTTTCCTGCGCCTACGGCGCGTCCATCTGTTGAATGACTATAAAAACTGCCCAATCCAGGCAGGTAGAAAAGTTAACGTGCGCAACCGGACTACGCTTAACACTGCACTTTTAACATTGCACCGGGGTTTTTATAAACACGGCGCGCCCGGCTTATTTTGTTACAAACACTGTGACAACCGGCATTGTACGGGTTTGTTCGGCCGATGCCATGTTTGAGATGCTTGCATCCAGCATAGCCAACCGCGCATTTCATGCGATTCAATTTGAGCACGCATTCTCTTTTGTGACAAAGGCTTATGAGGTGTTTTTATGAGCGAGTCCAAGCATTGCCGCCTGATCATTCTGGGTTCCGGCCCTGCCGGTTACAGTGCGGCGGTGTATGCCGCTCGCGCCAACCTCAAACCCGTGGTCATTACCGGCATACAGGCAGGTGGCCAGCTCACCACCACGGTCGAAGTCGATAACTGGCCCGGTGATGTGGAAGGCCTGACCGGACCGGCCTTGATGGAACGCATGCAAAAACACGCCGAACGCTTTGACACAGAGATTGTTTACGACCACATCCATACGGCCAAGTTGCAACAGCGGCCGCTCGAACTTACCGGCGACAGCGGAACTTATACCTGCGATGCGCTGATTATTGCCACGGGCGCGTCGGCGCAATACCTGGGCCTGCCCTCGGAAGAGACGTTCGCCGGCAAAGGTGTTTCGGCCTGCGCCACCTGCGACGGGTTCTTTTATCGCAACCAGGTGGTGGCCGTGGTGGGCGGCGGCAATACCGCCGTCGAAGAAGCGCTGTACTTGTCGAACATTGCCAGGGAAGTGCACCTGATTCATCGTCGCGATAAATTGCGCGCGGAAAAAATCCTCCAGGACAAACTGTTCGAAAAGGCCGCCAACGGCAATATCCGCCTGCACTGGAACCAGCATCTCGATGAAGTCCTCGGCGACGCCAGCGGCGTGACCGGTGCCCGCCTGCGCGACAGCCACACCGGCGACACCCGTGAGCTGCCGCTGGCCGGCGTGTTCATCGCCATCGGCCACAAGCCCAACACCGACCTGTTCATCGGCCAACTGGACATGCACGACGGCTACCTGAAGGTCCGGGGCGGCAGCGAGGGCGATGCCACTGCCACCGCGATTGCCGGCGTGTTCGCTGCCGGTGACGTCGCTGACCACGTCTATCGCCAGGCCGTGACCTCTGCCGGCGCCGGTTGCATGGCGGCCCTGGACGCTGAAAAATACCTCGACGACATTCCGACCGTTTGACGGCAAACTCCACGGTGGGCCCTCGCCCACCCCTGCCCTCCCCTTCTGTAAGCCCGGACGCCATGCTGACTTGGTTACAACGCAACTCCCTGACATTCCCGCCGCTGGAAAAAGCCATGCGCGAACCCAACGGGCTGCTGGCGGCAGGCGGCGACCTGTCCGCCGATCGCCTGGTCCAGGCCTATCGCCATGGCTGCTTCCCCTGGTTTTCCGAAGGCCAACCGATCCTGTGGTGGTCGCCAGACCCTCGCACCGTGCTATTTCCCGACGAACTGCATGTCTCGCGCAGCCTGAACAAGTTGCTGCGCCAGCAACGCTACCAGGTGACCTTCGATCAGGATTTTCCGGCGGTCATCCGCGCGTGCGCCGCACCCCGGCAGTACGCTGATGGCACCTGGATCACCGAAGCCATGCAGAACGCCTACCTCGAACTGCACCGGCGCGGCTACGCCCATTCGGTGGAAGTCTGGGACGATGGCCTGCTGGTCGGCGGCCTCTACGGCCTGGCAATGGGTCAACTGTTTTTCGGCGAGTCCATGTTCAGCCGCGCCGACAACGCCTCCAAATTCGGCTTTGCCAAGCTGGTCGAACATCTGAAAGACTCGGGTTTCGTGCTGATCGACTGCCAGATGCCCACCGATCATTTACACAGTCTCGGCGCCCGTGCCATCCCTCGCCGCGAGTTTGCCGGCTACCTGGCGCAGTATCTCGATCAGCGCAATCGCGCGACCTGGGTTTGCTGAGCGACTTTGGCGCGCTTGGCTTACACTTATTCAAAAGCTCATCCCGAGGGTTGATCATGACCGAGTTGGCGCGTTTGAAGTTTTATGCCACTCAGCCCCACTCTTGCAGTTATCTGCCCGAGGAGCAGGCCACGACGCTGTTCCTCGACCCCAGTCAGCCCATGGATGTGCATGTCTACGCAGACCTGTCGGAAATGGGTTTTCGTCGCAGCGGCGATCATCTCTACCGGCCTCATTGCCAGAATTGCAATGCGTGCGTCCCCGCACGCATTCCCGTGGCGCAATTTGCGCCCAACCGCCAGCAGAAACGCATCCTCAAGCGCAACGCCGACCTGCAGGTACGCCCCGTCAAGCCCAAGTTCAGCGAAGAATACTTCGAGTTGTACCAGCGCTACATCGAACAGCGGCATGCCGATGGCGACATGTACCCGCCCAGTCGCGATCAGTTCTCGACCTTCCTGGTACGCGACCTGCCGTTTTCACGCTTCTACGAATTCCGCCTCGACGGCCAGCTTCTGGCAGTTGCCGTGACCGACTTGCTGCCCAACGGCCTGTCGGCGGTCTACACCTTCTACGAACCCGCCGAAGAGCGTCGCAGCCTGGGGCGCTTCGCCATTCTCTGGCAAATCGCCGAAACCCAGCGGTTGCAGCTGGAAGCGGTTTACCTGGGCTACTGGATCAAAAACTGCAAAAAGATGAGCTACAAGACCCAATATCGCCCTATCGAACTGCTGATTAATCAGCGCTGGGTCATCCTGAACTAGAACCCCTTGGCGTAAACCCCATTTTTCGGGCACAATGCACGCCGCTTTTGCCTGGCGCAGTTGCACCGGGCCATTCATTGGACACCGAGGGCTTTACTGCATGTCGAAAGAAGACAGCTTCGAAATGGAAGGCACTGTCGTCGACACCCTGCCCAACACCATGTTTCGCGTGGAGTTGGAAAATGGGCACGTCGTAACCGCGCACATCTCCGGCAAGATGCGCAAGAACTACATTCGTATTCTTACCGGCGACAAAGTGCGCGTCGAGCTGACGCCCTATGACTTGAGCAAAGGGCGTATCACTTACCGCGCTCGCTAATCAGGTCAATACAGGACGCCCGGCATTGCCGGGCGTTTTTGTTTGCCCGGCATTTGATAGACCAACACCGGCCGAATGTGGGAGCGGGCTTGCTCGCGAATACGGAGGACCAGCTTGCATCCGAGGTGAATGTGCCGCCGTCTTCGCGAGCAAGCCCGCTCCCACAGTAGACTTGCGTGCATCAGGCAGACAGCAAAAAGGCGCCTTTCGGCGCCTTTTTGCGTGTCGCGGGAAACGTCAGGCCATTTCGGCAGTGGTTTCGAAGTCGAAGGTCAGCTCGCCGTCCTTGATGTCGATGTGCACCACACCGCCATGGTCGGCCAGTTCGCCAAACAGGATCTCCTCTGCCAGCGGACGCTTGATCTTGTCCTGGATCAAACGCGCCATCGGCCGCGCGCCCATTGCCGTGTCGTAACCACCCGCTGCCAGCCAGCTGCGTGCCGCATCGGTCACTTCCAGCTGCACACGCTTGTCTTCCAGCTGCGCCTGAAGCTCGGTAAGGAACTTGTCCACCACGCTCTTGATGACCTCATGGCTGAGGCGACCAAACTGGATAATGGTGTCCAGACGGTTGCGGAACTCCGGCGTGAAGCTCTTCTTGATCACTTCCATCGCATCGGACGAATGGTCCTGATGGGTGAAACCGATCGAAGCGCGCGCAGCCGTCTCGGCACCGGCGTTGGTGGTCATGATGACGATCACGTTGCGGAAATCCGCCTTGCGCCCGTTGTTGTCGGTCAACGTACCGTGGTCCATGACCTGCAACAGCAGGTTGAAGACTTCCGGATGCGCCTTTTCGATCTCATCGAGCAACAGCACGCAGTGCGGCTGCTTGGTGATGGCCTCGGTCAGCAGACCACCCTGGTCGAACCCGACATAGCCAGGGGGCGCACCGATCAGACGCGATACGGTGTGGCGCTCCATGTACTCGGACATGTCGAAGCGAACCAGCTCGATGCCCAGCGCCTTGGCCAACTGACGCGCAGCCTCGGTCTTACCGACACCGGTCGGCCCGGCGAACAGGAACGAACCGACGGGCTTGTCAGGCGACTTGAGGCCGGCACGGGACAGTTTGATGGCGGTCGACAGCGAGTCGATCGCGGCATCCTGGCCAAACACCGTCAGCTTCAGGTCCCGCTCGAGGTTACGCAGCAGTTCCTTGTCGGAGCTGGTGACGTGTTTCGGCGGAATCCGCGCGATTTTCGCAACGATGTCCTCGACCTGAGGCACTTCGATGCGCTTCACGCGTTTGTCGGCTGGCTGCAGTCGCTGGTAGGCGCCCGCTTCGTCGATGACGTCGATCGCCTTGTCCGGCATGTGCCGGTCATTGATGTAGCGCGAAGCCAGTTCGGCTGCGGCGCGCAGGGCCTCGTCACTGTATTCGATGTTGTGATGAAGCTCGAAACGCCCTTTCAGGCCGCGCAGAATGCCCACGGTATCTTCCACCGAAGGCTCCGAAACATCGACCTTCTGGAAGCGTCGTGCCAGCGCACGGTCCTTCTCGAAGATCCCGCGGAATTCCTGGAAGGTGGTCGAGCCGATGCACCGGATATCACCGGACGACAGCAGCGGTTTGAGCAGGTTCGAGGCATCCATCACTCCACCGGACGCTGCGCCCGCACCAATGATGGTGTGGATTTCGTCGATGAACAGGATCGCCTGCGGACGTTTTTTCAGCTCGCCGAGCAACGCCTTGAAGCGTTTCTCGAAATCGCCGCGGTATTTGGTCCCGGCCAGCAAGGCCCCCAGGTCGAGGGAGTACACCACGCTGTTGGCCAGCAGGTCCGGTACCTGATTGTCGACGATGCGCTTGGCCAGGCCTTCGGCGATCGCGGTTTTACCCACGCCCGCCTCGCCCACCAGCAACGGGTTGTTCTTGCGACGACGCGCCAGGATCTGCGCAACGCGCTCGACTTCGAGCTCGCGCCCCACCAGCGGATCGATACGACCCTGGCGCGCGAGTTCGTTGAGGTTGCTGGCATAAGCATCCAGAGGATTGCCTGAAGAAGAAGACTCACCGCCCTCATCGTCCTGCATATCTTGCTCACCTTCAGAGTGATCGCCGTGCCCCGGCACCTTGGAAATGCCATGGGCGATGTAGTTGACGACATCGATACGGGCAACGCTCTGCTGTTTCAGCAGGAACACTGCCTGACTTTCCTGTTCACTGAAGATCGCGACCAGCACGTTGGCGCCGGTCACTTCACGCTTGCCCGAGCTCTGCACATGAAAGACAGCACGCTGCAGAACACGCTGGAAGCCCAGGGTTGGCTGGGTCTCGCGGTCCTCGTCATGAACGGGGATCAATGGCGTGGTGGAGTCGATGAACTCCTGCAGGTCATGCTTGAGTTTGTCGAGGTTTGCGCCGCAGGCACGCAAAACGGTGGCGGCAGCCTCATTATCCAATAGGGCCAGCAGGAGATGCTCGACGGTCATGAATTCATGACGCTTCGAACGGGCCTCCTTGAAGGCTAGATTGAGGGTGACTTCGAGCTCGCGGTTTAACATAGCTTCACCTCATACCCAAGTGGTCGGCGATTAACCGTCCTTCTCGATTTCACAGAGTAGCGGATGCTGGCTTTCCCTGGCGTACTGGTTGACCTGCATGGCCTTCGTCTCGGCAATGTCGCGGGTAAACACTCCACATACTGCCCGTCCTTCTGTATGGACGGCCAGCATGACCTTGGTCGCCAGCTCGCGATTCAGGTTAAAAAACACCTCGAGCACTTCGACGACGAAATCCATCGGTGTGTAGTCATCATTGAACAAAACCACCTTGTACATCGGCGGCGCCTGTAAAGCAGGCTTGGCCTCCTGAACAGCAATGCCTGCGGAATCGTCGTCGTGTTCCTCCGGGCGATCATTCTGGAGAGTCGGGCGATCCTGATTGAATGTTAGTCGAATCTGGCTGATTGCATGCATGGAAAGAAAGGTTCGTCAGTTGTGCAAATACAGTATTGGGGGCGGTTTTTGATGATTTCAACACCGGCTGCCGGGTCACCTTGACTATCGGCAAAACGGTGTTACAACCAATAGAGCCCACAGTGGGTAAAAAAGGTCCGCCGAGTCAATCACATTTAAAGGATTTGGGTGCGGATGTACTGGATGATACTCCAGTGATGGAGTGCGTTGCAGAGGGATATGAGCATGGCAGTCGGCAAGGTGAAGTGGTTCAACAATGCAAAGGGATTCGGCTTCATCAACACCGACTCCCCAGTGGGTCGTGACGAGAAAGGCAAGTCCATCGACTTTTTTGTCCACTACTCTCACATCAACATGGACGGGTACAAGACCCTCAAGGCCGGGCAAGCCGTGAGCTTCGAGATCGTCCAGGGCCCCAAGGGGCTGCATGCGATCGACATCAAGGCGGCACCGGGGGAAAACCAGCCGGCTGTCGCCGCGCCTCAGGCAAGCACCGTATCGAGTTGACACCACCGGTCATCGCGTCATGAAAAAAACCGCCCGAAGGCGGTTTTTTTCATGCCTGAGCGTTTACATGTGCTTGATCAGTGCGTCCCCGAAACCGGAGGACGAAACCAGCGTGGCGCCGTCCATCAGGCGCTCGAAGTCATAGGTCACGGTCTTGGCCTTGATCGCACCATTGGTGCCCTTGATGATCAGGTCTGCCGCCTCGGTCCAGCCCAGGTGGCGCAGCATCATCTCGGCCGACAGGATCACCGACCCCGGGTTGACCTGGTCCTTGCCGGCATACTTCGGCGCGGTGCCATGGGTGGCCTCGAACATGGCCACGGTGTCGGACAGGTTGGCGCCCGGCGCGATGCCGATGCCGCCCACTTCCGCCGCCAGGGCATCGGAGAGGTAGTCACCGTTGAGGTTCAGGGTGGCGATCACGTCGTATTCGGCCGGGCGCAGCAGGATCTGCTGGAGCATGGCGTCGGCGATGGCATCCTTGACGATGACCTCGCGACCGGTTTTCGGGTTCTTGAACTTCATCCATGGGCCGCCATCGAGCAGCTCGGCGCCGAATTCGTTCTTCGCCACCTCGTAGCCCCAGTCCTTGAAGGCACCTTCGGTGAATTTCATGATGTTGCCCTTGTGCACGATGGTCAGCGACTTGCGGTCGTTGTCCACCACGTACTGCAGCGCCTTGCGCACCAGACGCTGGGTCCCTTCCTTCGAGACCGGCTTGATGCCGATGCCGCAGTCCTGGTCGAAACGGATCTTGGTAACGCCCATTTCCTCCTTGAGGAACTTGATGACCTTGTTGGCCTCGGGCGAGCCGGCCTTCCACTCGATGCCGGCATAGATGTCTTCGGAGTTCTCGCGGAAAATCACCATGTCGACGTCGCCAGGCTTTTTCACCGGGCTCGGCACGCCTTCGAACCACACCACCGGCCGCAGGCAGACGTACAGGTCCAGTTGCTGGCGCAGGGCGACGTTGAGCGAACGGATACCACCGCCCACTGGCGTGGTCAGCGGCCCCTTGATGGAGACGACGTAATCTTTCACGGCATCCAGGGTTTCCTGGGGCAGCCAGGTGTCCTGGTCATAGACCTGGGTGGCTTTCTCGCCGGCGTAGACTTCCATCCAGGAAATCTTGCGCTTGCCCCCATAGGCCTTTTCCACGGCAGCATCAACCACTTTGATCATTACGGGGCTGACATCGACGCCAATACCGTCGCCTTCGATGAACGGAATGATCGGATTGTCAGGAACATTGAGAGAATGGTCTGCATTGACGGTGATTTTGGCACCGACGGCTGGAACCTGAATCTTCTTGTAACCCATGCTGAACTCCATTGTTTGGATTGAACATCTGGCTTGGTTCGAGCGTAACCCAGTTGAATCGGCGCGCAAACCCTATGTTCCGCCCATCTGCCGCAAAGCCGCGCAGTTCCTGCTCTACAAGCCTGAAAATCAAGGGAAAACCGCCAAATTCAAGCACTCCCGACGACTCTACCCTCCAGGGGCGCCTGCGACCTTTAGACCAATGGACGACAATCGTTGCTTATGAACCATCGGCAGATTGCCAGCTACCTATGTATAATGCCGCCCGCTGACCACAGAGTCACGACGGCCGACCTCTCCTGCACTGTATAAGCAGCCGGGATATCACGCCTGAAAAAGCAGGACCGTTATCGCAGTCCACCCGCTTACCGCTCGACTGATGCACCCAACATCACCGCGCACAAATCTCGACATTCGGCTCATGGATGACTTTGAACGAACGCGCTTACCCGGCGCCCCTCGAGTTTCTGCGCACGCTTTAGCATAGAAGAGAGAGTTAATCCGAATATGCCCACCCGCTCGAAGATCATCTATACCTTCACCGACGAAGCTCCAGCCCTCGCCACCTATTCACTGTTGCCTATCGTAGAGGCGTTTACCGCCTCGGCTGATATCGCCGTGGAAACCCGCGATATCTCTCTTGCAGGGCGCATCCTGGCCAGCTTCCCCGAGCAATTGGGTGACAAAGCCGTAGCCGACCACCTCGCCGAACTGGGCGCCCTGGCCGTTACGCCTGAAGCCAACATCATCAAGCTGCCGAACATCAGCGCTTCGGTTCCGCAACTGCAAGCCGCGATCAAGGAACTGCAAGCCCAGGGCTACGCACTGCCGGACTACCCGGAAACCGTGACCAACGATGCCGAAAAAGAAGCCAAGGCACGTTACGACAAGGTCAAGGGCAGCGCCGTGAACCCGGTTCTGCGCGAAGGCAACTCCGATCGTCGCGCTCCGCTGTCGGTCAAGAACTATGCGCGCAAGCACCCGCACAAAATGGGCGCCTGGGCCAAGGACTCCAAGTCCCACGTCGCGCACATGAGCACCGGCGATTTCTACGGCAGCGAAAAAGCCGCCCTGATCGACGCCGCTGGCGCGGTTAAAATCGAACTGATCGCTCAAGACGGCACCGCCACCGTCCTGAAGGAAAAGACCACCGTTCAAGCCGGTGAGATCCTCGATTGCGCCGTCATGAGCAAGAACGCCCTGCGCAGCTTCATCGCCGCCGAAATCGAAAGCGCCAAGCAACAGGGCGTGCTGCTGTCCGTTCACCTCAAAGCCACCATGATGAAGGTTTCCGACCCGATCATGTTCGGCCAGATCGTTGCCGAGTTCTACAAGGACGCCCTGGCCAAGCACGCTGACGTGCTGGCGCAGATCGGCTTCAACCTGAACAACGGCATCGGCGACCTGTACGCTCGCATCAAGGCCCTGCCTGCCGAGCAGCAAGCGGCGATCGAAGCCGACATCCAGGCGGTCTACGCCGCTCGTCCGTCGCTGGCCATGGTCAACTCCGACAAGGGCATCACCAACCTGCACGTGCCGAGCGACGTCATCGTCGACGCCTCGATGCCGGCCATGATCCGTGACTCCGGCAAGATGTGGGGCACCGACGGCCAGCTGCACGACACCAAGGCCGTGATCCCGGACCGTTGCTACGCCACCATTTACCAAGCCGTCATCGAAGACTGCAAGGCAAACGGCGCCTTCGATCCGACCACCATGGGCAGCGTGCCAAACGTTGGCCTGATGGCGAAAAAAGCCGAAGAGTACGGCTCGCACGACAAGACCTTCCAGATCAAGAGCAACGGCGTTGTCCGCGTGACGGACAGCAACGGCACCCTGCTGCTGGAACAACCGGTTGAAGCCGGCGACATCTTCCGCATGTGCCAGACCAAGGACGCACCGATCCAGGACTGGGTCAAGCTGGCCGTCAACCGTGCCCGCGCCAGCAGCACCCCGGCGATCTTCTGGCTGGACCCGATGCGCGCCCATGACGGCGTGGTGATCGAGAAAGTCCAGACCTACCTGAAGGACCACGACACCGCCGGCCTGGACATCCAGATCATGGCGCCTGTCGACGCCATGAAATACACCCTGCAACGCACCCGCGACGGCAAGGACACCATCTCGGTGACCGGCAACGTACTGCGCGACTACCTGACCGACCTGTTCCCGATCATGGAACTGGGCACCAGCGCCAAGATGCTGTCGATCGTGCCGCTGATGAACGGTGGCGGCCTGTTCGAAACCGGCGCCGGCGGTTCGGCGCCCAAGCACGTCCAGCAACTGCTGGAAGAGAACTTCCTGCGCTGGGATTCCCTGGGCGAATTCCTGGCCCTGGCCGCGTCCCTCGAGCACCTGGGCGTCAACTACGACAACCCCAAGGCGCTGGTTCTGGCCAAGACCCTGGACCAGGCCACCGGCCAGTTCCTGGACAACAACAAGTCGCCATCGCGTAAAGTCGGCAACATCGACAACCGCGGCAGCCACTTCTACCTGGCGCTGTACTGGGCTCAGGCCCTGGCTGCCCAGACCGAAGACACTGCACTGCAAGCGCAGTTCGCGACCCTGGCCAAGACCCTGACCGAGAACGAGGCAACCATCGTTGCCGAGCTCAATGCCGTTCAGGGCAAGCCAGTGGACATCGGCGGTTACTACCACGCCAATGCCGAGCTGATCAGCAAGGCCATGCGCCCGAGCGCCACGCTCAACGCGGCGATTGCCGCGCTGGTGTAAGGTTGTAGGGAAGCAAGGAAGCCCCGGCCCAGTGCCGGGGTTTCTGTTTGTGGGTATCGCAGAAAGTGATCGGTAGATGCCCAACCCACTGTGGGAGCGAGCTGCTCGCTCCCACAGTAATTTCCCCATTTCGTCATCGAGGAACCCCATGGACTGGCAACCCCACATCACCGTCGCCACGATAGTCGAGGACAAAGGCCGCTTCCTGATGGTCGAAGAGTCCAAGGGCGGCCGTCACGTGCTCAACCAGCCCGCCGGCCACCTGGACCCGAACGAGACCCTGATCGAAGCCGCCGTACGCGAAACCCTCGAGGAAACCGGCTGGGACGTCGAGCCGACCGGCGTGCTGGGCATTTACCTGTACACCGCCCCCAGTAACGGCGTGACCTATCAACGGGTGTGCTTCATCGCCACAGCGCTCAGGCACCACGCCGATTATCAACTGGACGAGGGCATCGTCGGCGCCAAGTGGTTGACCCGCGAGGAATTGATCGCGCAGCGCGAGCACTGGCGCAGCGAGCTGATCATGCGCTGCATCGACGACTATCTGGACGGCAAACGCTTCGGCCTCGAACTGATCCGCCCTTCTCTTTAGCCTTGTGGGCCGCAGCCTGCTAGAATCGCGTCCTTTTTCAAGACACTCATTGAATCCCTATGCGTGATCCAGCCCCTTCTGACACACAAAAGAAGCGCGTCATTGTCGGCATGTCCGGCGGCGTGGACTCTTCCGTTTCCGCCCTCCTGCTGATCGAGCAGGGTTATGAGGTGGAAGGCCTGTTCATGAAGAACTGGGAAGAAGACGATGGAACGGAATACTGCACCGCCATGGATGACCTGGCGGATGCCCAGGCCGTGTGCGACAAAATTGGCATCAAGCTGCACACCGCCAACTTCGCCGCCGAGTACTGGGACAACGTGTTCGAGCACTTCCTGGCCGAATACAAGGCCGGGCGCACACCGAACCCGGACATCCTGTGCAACCGCGAGATCAAGTTCAAGGCGTTCCTCGACTACGCCATGATGCTCGGGGCCGACCTGATCGCCACCGGCCACTATGTGCGCCGCCGCGACATCGACGGGCGCACCGAATTGCTCAAGGGCCTGGACCCGAACAAGGACCAGAGCTACTTCCTGCACGCCGTCGGCGGCGAACAGATCGCCAAGACCCTGTTCCCGGTCGGCGAGCTGGAAAAACCGCAAGTGCGTGCCATTGCTGAAAAGTACGAGCTGGCCACCGCCAAGAAAAAGGATTCCACCGGGATCTGCTTCATCGGCGAGCGCCGCTTCAGCGACTTCCTCAAGCAATACCTGCCCGCGCAACCGGGCGAAATCAAGACCACCGAAGGCGAAGTCATCGGCCGCCATCACGGCCTGATGTACCACACCATCGGCCAGCGCCAGGGCCTGGGCATCGGCGGCCTGAAAGACGCCGGCGACGAGCCATGGTACGTGCTGATCAAGGACTTGGAGCACAACGAACTGATCGTGGGACAGGGCAATGACCACCCGTACCTGTTCTCCCGCGCCCTGCTCGCCTCGGACATCTACTGGGTCAACCCGATCGACCTGAGCCAGCCGCGCAAGCTGACCGCCAAGGTCCGTTATCGCCAGGGCGACCAGTCGTGCACGCTGGAAAAGACGGCCAGCGGCTACCGCGCAACGTTCGATGATCCGCAACGCGCGGTGACCCCGGGCCAATCGGTGGTGTTCTACGACGGTGAAATCTGCCTGGGCGGCGGCGTCATCGAAGTGGCCGAACCATGGACCAGCAAGAGCAACGCCTCATGACCCCGATGCAGGAGCAGTTGACAGCGCTGGGCGGCGTGTTTCTCGCCGCCGTGCTGGTGGACAGGATTGCCAAGACCGGCCAGACCAGCGAGGCCGGCCTGACGTGCATGCTCGGCAGCTTGTTGATCCGCGATCCCAAGGACACGCTGGAAGTCTACGGCGGCGACGACCTCAACCTGCACGAAGGGTATCGCGCCCTGATTGGCGCCCTGGAACGCGACCCGAGTTCGTTGCAGCGCGAACCGCTGCGTTACGCCCTGGCGATGCTCGGGCTGGAGCGGCAACTGGCCAAGCGCGACGATATGCTGGAGGTGATCGGCAAGCGCCTGCCGCAGATCCAGTCTCAGGTCGAGCACTTCGGACCGGCTCACGAAAACGTGATCGCGGCATGCGGCGCACTGTACCAGGACACCCTGAGCACCCTGCGCCAACGAATTCAGGTCCACGGCGACATGCGCAACCTGCAGCAGCCGAGCAACGCCTCGAAGATCCGCGCGCTGTTGCTGGCGGGGATCCGTTCGGCGCGCCTGTGGCGGCAACTGGGCGGGCACCGTTGGCAGTTGGTGATCAGCCGCCGAAAGTTGCTCAAAGAGCTTTACCCGCTGATGCGCAGCCACTGAATCGCACCCGCAGGACCCTGTTTGATGTGAAACGCGTAAGACGCTGGTCAGTTGGCAACGGACCGACGGATTTTTTCATGTATGATACGCGCCCCATTTCGTTGCCCGACTGTCCGAGAACACCCCATGCAGCTCTCTTCGCTCACTGCGGTTTCCCCTGTTGACGGCCGCTACGCCGGCAAAACCCAGGCCCTGCGCCCCATTTTCAGCGAGTACGGCCTGATCCGTGCCCGCGTTCTGGTTGAAGTGCGCTGGCTCCAGCGCCTGGCCGCTCACCCTGCCATCGGCGAAGTGCCGGCATTCTCCGCCGAAGCCAACGCCGTGCTGAATGCCCTGGCGGAAAACTTCTCCCTGGAACACGCCGAGCGTGTCAAAGAGATCGAGCGCACCACCAACCACGACGTCAAAGCCATCGAATACCTGCTCAAAGAGCAAGCGGCCAAGCTGCCGGAACTGGCTGCCGTCAGCGAATTCATCCACTTTGCCTGCACCAGCGAGGACATCAACAACCTGTCCCACGCCCTGATGCTGCGCGAAGGTCGTGATGATGTGATGCTGCCGCTGATGCGCCAGACCGCCGAAGCCATTCGCGAACTGGCCATCCGCTTCGCCGACGTGCCGATGCTGTCGCGCACCCACGGTCAGGCGGCTTCGCCGACCACCCTGGGCAAGGAACTGGCGAACGTGGTTTACCGCCTGGAGCGCCAGATCGCCCAGGTAGCGGCCGTTCCGCTGCTCGGCAAGATCAACGGCGCTGTCGGCAACTACAACGCTCACCTGTCGGCCTACCCGGAGATCGACTGGGAAGCCAACGCCCGCGCCTTCATCGAAGACGAGCTGGGCCTGGGCTTCAACCCGTACACCACGCAGATCGAACCGCACGACTACATCGCCGAGCTGTTCGACGCGATCGCGCGCTTCAACACCATCCTGATCGACTTCGACCGCGACATCTGGGGCTACATCTCCCTGGGTTATTTCAAACAGCGCACCATCGCTGGCGAAATCGGCTCTTCGACCATGCCGCACAAGGTCAACCCGATCGACTTCGAAAACTCCGAAGGCAACCTGGGTATCGCCAACGCCCTGTTCCAGCACCTGGCGAGCAAACTGCCGATTTCCCGCTGGCAGCGCGACCTGACCGACTCCACCGTTCTGCGCAACCTCGGTGTCGGCATCGCCCACAGCGTGATCGCGTACGAAGCCAGCCTCAAGGGCATCAGCAAACTCGAGCTCAACGCGCAGAAAATCGCCGCCGACCTCGACGCTTGCTGGGAAGTTCTGGCCGAGCCGATCCAGACGGTCATGCGCCGCTACAACATCGAAAACCCTTACGAGAAGCTGAAAGAGTTGACCCGTGGCAAGGGCATCAGCCCTGAAGCGCTGCAAACTTTCATCGACGCACTGGATATGCCTGCCGCCGCCAAGGCCGAGCTGAAACTGCTCACCCCGGCGAACTACATCGGCAATGCCGTGGCACAAGCCAAACGCATCTGATCGACCGCTGTCCCCGTTTGAGACGCCCGGCAGCGCCGGGCGTTTTTATTCCCGCCTGAAAAGTGCTTTTTTTCAATAGGTTACACATGAACTCTGACACTCCTCTTCAACTTCTGGGCGGCATTACGGCACGCGAATTCCTGCGCGACTACTGGCAGAAAAAACCGCTGCTGATCCGTCAGGCGATTCCTGACTTCGAAAGCCCGATCGACGCCGACGAACTGGCCGGCCTGGCGCTGGAAGAAGAAGTTGAATCGCGCCTGGTGATCGAGCACGGCGAAACCCCATGGGAAATGCGCCGCGGCCCGTTTGCCGAGGACGAATTCAGCAAACTGCCGGAGCGCGAGTGGACCTTGCTGGTCCAGGCCGTCGACCAGTTCGTGCCGGAAGTCGCCGAGTTGCTGGAACACTTCCGCTTCCTGCCGAGCTGGCGCATCGACGACGTGATGATGAGCTTCGCCGCGCCGGGTGGCAGCGTCGGCCCGCACTTCGATAACTACGATGTGTTCCTGCTGCAGGGCCACGGCAAGCGCAACTGGAAAATCGGCCAGATGTGCAACACCGACAGCCCCCTGATGCCGCACACCGACCTGCGCATCCTCGCCGACTTCGAAGGCACCGACGAGTGGGTCCTGGAGCCGGGCGACATGCTGTACCTGCCGCCGCGCCTGGCCCACTGGGGCGTGGCCGTCGACAACTGCCTGACCTATTCCGTGGGCTTCCGCGCCCCGAGCGCCGCTGAGGTGCTGACCCACTTCACCGACTTCCTCAGCCAGTTCCTGTCGGACGAAGAGCGCTACACCGACGCCGACGCCCAGCCGGCGGCCGACCCGCACCAGATTCAGCACGACGCCCTGGATCGCCTGAAGAGCCTGCTGGCCGAGCACATGAGCGACGAGCGCCTGCTGCTGACCTGGTTCGGCCAGTTCATGACCGAGCCGCGCTACCCGGAACTGGTCACAGGCCTGGAAGAAATCGAGGAAGACGACGTGCTCGCCAGCCTCCAGGACGGTGCCGTGCTGATTCGCAACCCGAGCGCGCGCCTGGCCTGGTCCGAAGTCGATGACGACCTGCTGCTGTTCGCCAGCGGCCAGAGCCGTTACCTGCCAGGCAAGCTGCGCGAACTGCTGAAAATGATTTGCGCCGCCGACGCACTGCACGTCGACAACCTCGGCAAGTGGCTGAACGACGAAGACGGTCGCGGCCTGCTGTGCGAACTGATCAAGCAAGGAAGCCTGGGATTTGCCGATGAATAAAATTCACGTTCGTGTCGCAGACTGGCAAAAGGACAACGCCGAGATCCGGCGCATTCGTGAGACGGTGTTCATCGCCGAGCAATCCGTTCCGCCTGAACTGGAATGGGATGCCGACGATGCGACAGCGGTGCATTTCCTGGCCTTCGAAGGCGACTTCCCGATTGGTACCGCCCGCCTGCTGCCCGATGGGCACATCGGTCGGGTGTCGGTCCTCAAGGACTGGCGCGGCCTGAAAGTCGGCGATGCGCTGATGCAGGCGCTGATTGGTGAAGCCGAGAAGCGCGGGCTGAAGCAGCAGATGCTCAGCGCGCAAGTGCAGGCCACCGCGTTCTATGAGCGCCTGGGCTTTTGCATGGTCAGCGAGGAATTCCTCGAGGCCGGGATTCCGCATGTCGATATGGTTCGTCATTCGAGCTGATATCGCACCGCAATGGCATTGTGATGAACGCCACAAAACGCCCCGCCATCCATCGATGCCGGGGCGTTTTGCTGTCCAGGATTCAACTTGCACCACGGCGAGCCGACAAACTGGCAATATCAACACAATGCTCATTACCCAATCACGTATCGACCCGCTCAACTACTGTAGGAGCGAGCACGCTCGCGAAGAACCCACAGGCACCTCGCACACCCAGGCAGCCAACGTCTTCGTCAACAACCATCGCGAGCAAGCTCGCTCCTACAGTTCAGATAACAGAAGTCGGAGATAACGCAAATGTCCCTACGCACCCTGCTCACCCCGCTGCTGCTGGCGATCAGTTTTTCAGTCAGTGCCGCGACCGAGATCGTGCCGCTCAACTACCACACCAGCGCCGACATGCTGCCCATGGCACAGGACTTCATCGGCCAGGACGGCAAGGTCAGCGCATACGGCAATCAATTGATCGTCAATGCCGATCAGCGCAAGATCGACGAACTTAAAGCACTAATCGCCCAGCTGGACACGCAACCCAAGCGTTTGCTGATCACCGTCGACACCAACGAAAACAACCTCCAGGGCGATCAGGGTTTTTCGGTGAACGGCGCCAAGCCGAGCCAGGCCCGGATCATCAACCGCAGCACTGACAGTCGTGACGGCGGCATCCAGCAAATCCAGGCCAGCGAAGGCGCCCCGGCGCTGATTCAGGTCGGCCAGAGCGTTCCGCTGACCAGCACCCAGAGCGACTCCTACGGTGACCTGCGCAGCCAGACCGAATACCGCAACGTCACGCAGGGTTTCTATGTCACCGCCAGCGTCACCGGCGATATCGTCCACCTGTCGATCAGCACCAATCGTGACCGCATGAGCCAGGAACGTCCCGATGTAGTGAACGTGCAAAGCACCGACACAACCGTCACCGGCCGCCTTGGCGAATGGATCACCCTGGCCGGCGTGAATCGCCAGACGCAGGCCGACAAACAGGGCCTGACCCGCAGCTACTCGACTCAAGGCCGGGATGACATGACCCTGCGGGTGAAAATCGATACTTTGGACTAAAGCACCGAAAACTGACTGATTAGTCGTATTAGACCAAAGATGTAGTGCTTGAAAAAAAGCACTACAAAACGTTTGACGGGCCCAAAAAGCGAAGGCATGATGGCCTCGCTCCCGCTAATCAGGGGCCCTGGCAAGGGCCTTCGAGGCGCAGTTCGCACCTACCCCGCGAACCGCTTCGTGTCTGTACCGCCCACAAGGTGTGTTTGACGAGGTTGTCGACTGGAACGAAGTTGTCCCGAGGGACGGAAGCGTATTTAGGTAACCCGGCACCACACTGAAAGCTCGCCTGAAGGCCCACGACGCCCCAATGCGCCCGCCAGTTCGCCCTTACCTGCTCACTTCCCCTCGAGCCCATCGTTCATCCGTCTTCAACCCCGCCGAACCCGACCTGACCCAGCTTCTGGTCAGCGAGCGCATGAATATTCCACCGCAGAACAACTTTTCATAAAGACGCGACGAGGTTTATCTCCATGGCACTGACACGCGAACAGCAAATTGCAGCCCTTGAAAAAGACTGGGCTGAAAACCCGCGCTGGAAAGGCGTGACACGCACTTACTCCGCTGCTGACGTCGTCCGCCTGCGTGGCTCGGTTCAACCGGAGCACACCTTTGCAAAAATGGGCGCCGAGAAGCTGTGGAACCTGGTCACCCAGGGTGCCAAGCCAGCCTTCCGTCCCGAGAAAGATTTCGTCAACTGCATGGGCGCCCTGACCGGCGGCCAGGCCGTACAGCAAGTCAAGGCCGGCATCCAGGCGATCTACCTGTCCGGCTGGCAGGTTGCTGCGGACAACAACTCCGCCGAATCGATGTACCCGGACCAGTCGCTGTACCCGGTGGACTCGGTGCCAACCGTGGTCAAGCGCATCAACAACTCGTTCCGTCGTGCCGACCAGATTCAATGGAAAGCCGGCAAGAACCCAGGCGACGAAGGCTACATCGACTACTTCGCACCGATCGTGGCTGACGCTGAAGCCGGTTTCGGCGGCGTACTGAACGCCTACGAACTGATGAAGAGCATGATCGAGGCAGGCGCCGCCGGCGTTCACTTCGAAGATCAACTGGCTTCCGTGAAAAAATGCGGCCACATGGGCGGCAAGGTACTGGTTCCAACCCAGGAAGCCGTACAGAAGCTGACCGCTGCCCGCCTGGCCGCTGACGTTGCCGGCACGCCAACCATCATCCTGGCACGTACCGATGCCAACGCGGCTGACCTGCTGACTTCCGACTGCGACCCGTACGACCAGCCGTTCGTCACCGGCGAACGCACCCAGGAAGGCTTCTACAAAGTACGTGCCGGTCTCGACCAGGCCATCGCTCGCGGCCTGGCCTACGCGCCTTACGCCGACCTGATCTGGTGCGAAACCGCCAAGCCGGACCTGGAAGAAGCCCGTCGCTTCGCCGAAGCGATCAAGAAGGAATACCCGGACCAACTGCTGTCGTACAACTGCTCGCCTTCCTTCAACTGGAAGAAAAACCTGGACGACGCGACCATCGCCAAGTTCCAGCGCGAACTGTCCGCCATGGGCTACAAGCACCAGTTCATCACCCTGGCCGGCATTCACAACATGTGGCACAGCATGTTCAACCTGGCGCACGACTACGCCCGCAACGACATGACCGCCTACGTGAAGCTGCAGGAACAGGAGTTCGCCG
Organism: Pseudomonas sp. IT-P12; assembly: GCF_949767465.1. Lineage (NCBI taxonomy): Bacteria > Pseudomonadati > Pseudomonadota > Gammaproteobacteria > Pseudomonadales > Pseudomonadaceae > Pseudomonas > Pseudomonas sp. IT-P12. Next base: position 339,029 of record NZ_CATKPY010000022.1, read on the forward strand.
ACGCTGCCAAAGGCTACACCTTCGTGGCTCACCAGCAGGAAGTGGGCACCGGTTACTTCGACGACATGACCACCGTGATCCAGGGTGGCTCGTCTTCGGTGACCGCGCTGACCGGCTCGACTGAAGAAGAACAGTTCCACTGATCGACTTCACCTGAACAAACGGCCGTTGCGCACCAAGCCACACCCTGACCGCAACGCCGTACCGCTGACGCCCCGACTGGTTCGGGGCGTTTTTTTGTCGTGTGTCTTATGCCTATAGAATGTGCGCCTCAGGAATTATCGGACAGCCCTACAGGATTTCTCACCCGCAAGTAGCGGTATGCAACCAGCGCAAACAGGACGGTGAAGCCCGCCACAATGGCGCTGGTCATCATTACGCCTGCAGTGAATGCAGCGTTAGCTTCTTTCAGAATCAGCGTCGCCACTTCCTCAGGCTGGGTCTGGCTCACGGCGTGCGCTCCTCCCAACGTCGCGACTGCGGTAACCACGCTCTCAGTCACACCGTCGGGAATTGAAAAAGATAGTCGATACAGAGCAGATACTGCCCCTCCGATCAACGTGGTACCAAGTACCACGCCAACTTCGTAAGCGGTTTCACTGACAGAAGAGGCACTCCCGGCGCTTTGGGCAGGCACCGAGCCCAATACAAGATCGTTGGTCACAGTGGTGATCGCGGCAACACTAGCGTTTAACAACACAAAAGCCACACCAATAGTCAGTGCTGTAGCTGCAAACAGTGCAGTCACCGCGAAGGCCGCAGCAACTGCCAGCAGACAAACGGCAATTACCGTATTTGGTGATTTTTTTTGCGCCACCGGTACGATGGCAAGGCCGGCAACAATCGCCAACACCTGACCGGGGACCAGTATCACGCTGGCCAGTAACGGTGACAATCCAAAGACCAGCTGCAACATCTGGCCGGCGAAGAAAAGGAAACCGATCAGCAAGCCCAGACTCACAAGATTCGTTGCAATGGAAACGCTGAAAACAGAAGAGGCAAACAATCTAAAGTCCAACAGCGGCTGCTCCAATACTAGCTGCCGTCGGACAAAAGCCGCACCAAGCAACACGCCGGACAACAACCAAACTATTACCTCCCAGTTCAAGCCAACCGTTGCCAGGTGCTTAAGGCTTAGCACCAGCGCCGTCATAGCTCCCAAGCTCAGCACAATGCTCAGGTAGTCAATTGATACGGTTATTTGCCTTGGTGATTCGGTGATGATCGGCGCCAGCAGCAACACAGGTAGCAGGAACGGCAACGCAATCAGGAAAACTGCCTGCCAATCGAAATACTCCAACAGTACCCCGCCCAGCAACGGCCCCAACGCCGACCCAATAGTCAAGCAAGTTGCCCAAACCGCCACCGCCAAGCGTCTCTCTTCTCTATCCTCAAACGCAGTGCGGATTAAAGCCAACGTTGCAGGCAATATCATTGCGCCAAAACATCCCAACAATGCACGCCCCGCAATCAGATGCCAGGCTTGCTGGGAAAACACCACTCCCGCCGACACCACTGAGAACCCTAAGCAGCCCAAACAGAGCATGCGTCGATGCCCGAAGCGATCTCCGGAGCCGCCCATCGTCACCAGCAGGCCAGCCAGCACCAGAGAGTAGGCATCAATTATCCACAATTGCTCCGCAGCAGAAGGGGTCAACGCGGCGGTAATTCGAGGCAACGCGAAATTCAGAATTGTATTGTCGATGGTCACCAACAAAACAGGCAGCATAATCACCAGTAATGCTGCGCCCTTGGAGCGGTCTTGGATCATGGATAGAAGTGAAGTCCCGATTCTATGCATCAGTCACTTTCTCTTGTTGGACTGAGTAAGTTGAAGAGCGCCTCGCAGGCTTTGCCATAGGTGTCGGCGTACCCACCCATTTTTCGTTGCACACCATTCAGCTTTTCGGCAAAAGCCTCAGACATATCACCCCCACAGAGTTGATTCAGCAGACCTAGGCCGGCAGACAATTCATCACGCTGATGTTGCGCCGCGTTGTTATATTTCTGGATATCCCAGTAGATGGCTGGAGCGTTCTGCAGGACTCTGGCGGCCAAGCTAAGCATCGTTTTCATCGGCGGCGGTGCCAATGCCTGAACCGTGTCCATGTTGCATCCTGATCTTTCTAGCGCGAACGAAAACGCCAAGATCGCCGCGTGTGGTAACGCTTGGCACACAGCCATCACGCGATCATGTTCATTAGGAAGGAGCCGCATCACTCGCATCGCATGCTCCTGTAAAAGGGCTGCAAAGTGATTACCAACTTCACTTTCAGTACGCTCGCAGAGCACCACTGGACGATCAGTACAATCCAACGTCGGAGCGAACATTGGATTAATCCCCACCGAGGCTACTTCGGGAAACAACTTCTCAGTCCTACACTGAAACGTCGTTTGAACAGAGCATGTATTGACTATGGTTCTAACAGAAGGGGCCTTCCCGACTAGGCGCTCCAGCCCACTAATGGCGACGTCCTCAGGAAGTGCAAAGACAATAATGGTAGCAGTTTCAAGTAACTCAGGTTCCTTGTCGGGAATGCTTAGCACATTCATTACATGGTGATTAATCGATGTTCGGGGCGGAACCAAGTCAATCACGGTAAGTGCGTTTCCGCTCTTCTCAAATATCTTGGCGATGAAACTGCCGACCATTCCCGCGCCACCCAGGATTAATATGTTATCCAATCGCTACTCCCTCCCTCTAATGCTGTGAAAAGGGACACTAGCCTTCACCAGTGTCTCGTGCATTTCCTCTGCAGGATCAGAAGCGGCGACAATTGCGCCCCCGATACCAAATCGGGCGATACCATCCTTTATCACTGCGGTCCGGATCACGATACTTAGATCGGTGTAGCCATCAAATCCCACCCAACCCAAAGCCCCCGAGTAAATTCCACGTGCCGAAGACTCAAGTTGGTCGATAATTTTCATAGTGCGTATTTTCGGTGCGCCGGTCATTGACCCACCGGGAAAACAGGCTTGGATCGCAGCGAATGATTTAACTTCCCTCCGTAGCTGTCCTTGTACCGTCGAAACCAGTTGATGTACCGACGAGTAGCTTTCAATATCAAAAGCCTTCGGCACCGTTACCGATCCTGGCACACAGATGCCGTTAAGGTCATGGCGTACAAGATCGACAATCATCAAGTTTTCTGCACGATCTTTTGAAGAGCACGCTAGGTCCCGCTTAAGCCCTCGGTCAACCTCGGGGTTCAGCCCCCTGGGTCGGGTGCCCTTTATTGGCTTGGAAGTGATAACGCCGGTCGAGTCAATCTTGAGAAAAGTCTCGGGTGAAGCTCCAAGTATTGAAAAGGTTCCAGTATTTATGTAAACACCATAAGGTACGGGGCTAATACGGCGCATCCGCATATAGATCGTAAAAGGGTCGTCCGCACAGCGAAGGCCAGCCCGGTTGGTAAGGCAGATTTCATAAGACTCACCATTGGCAATCTGCTGCAGACACGCATCCACTTTTGCCATGTAAGTACTTGAACAATCGGCTAAACCTAATGACGACTCAGTCACCGGACCTGGGATAAAGGCAGAATCCTCGACTTGTTCGGTTTCTTTCGCAGGACGCAAAACCAAGCGTTCGCCCCAGAGATGACATAGATAGGTGCTGTCCGTTGCGTGATCGAAAACCAGCATATTTTGTGGCAGGTAAAACAGGGCATCAGGCAAATCTGACGTGTGAGCGTTACTGACACCTACCAGAGCTTTCAACTCGTAGCCCAAGTAGCCGACCAAACCACTTTTGAAGGGAAATGGAGCCTGCCGTTGTTGCCCAACGCCCAACAGGTCGACGACCTCCTCCATCAAACTGAAAAAATCCCCTTCTATAATTGAGCGACCCGCAGGCCCGTCAATCGACAGCAGTCGACGATTTACATCATAGGCGAACACCAGCGCCGACTGACGATCACAGGATCCCATCAACGAATACCTTGCCCGCTCGCGCTCAGAAAGCTCGCTGTCAAGCCAAAAAGCGGCTGGTGTATCAGCAAAATTCGCATCGAAGAGTTGGGCCGCTGGGGGCGGTCGCTCCAGGCACTCGAAATCAAACGACAACCGCACCGGCCCACCTGCAGACTCCAGTGCTTGAAGCATCGGACTATTCGGAATACGACTTCGGCGATTCTTCGCCTGGATTACCAGCCGAACAAAATTGTGGATGATCTGTAGACCAAACTCCGAGTCAATGGACTCCGGATGAAACTGCACCCCCCAAATTGCACGCTCACGGTGCGCCAATCCCATGATTAGGCCGCAGTCCGAGCGCGCTGTGACCTCAAGGCAAGAAGGTACCTCGGTGCACACCAAAGAATGGTAACGCACGACCTCAAAATCCTGAGGGATCCCCTCAAAGAGATCCCCCCCAGTATGGCTTATGCGAGTACGATACCCGTGCACCGGCCTAGGCGCATGTTCGACTGCTCCGCCATAGAAAAAGTTAATACCCTGATGTCCCAGACACACGCCCAGGATAGGAATCGTCGCATGCTCAAGTACGTCACGACACACGCCAAAATCAGCACTACGAGCAGGATGCCCCGGCCCTGGTGACAGTATTACCGCATCATACTTCGCCAAGTCGAGCCGATCGTAGGTTGTGGTATTGGGTAAGATCGTCGGCTGGACACCGGATGACTCATAGACATACTGGGCAATATTGTTCGTAAAGGAGTCGAAGTTATCGACAATCAAGATACGCATGCCTCATTCCTCCGCTTGTGACTGGTCGAGAGCATCCATCAGGCGTTGCTCCTCTTCGCATGTTTCCTTGATAATTAAATCGAAAAGGTCCCCAAGATACTCCGGGCGCAACTGATACGAAGGCGCCAAAGACCTAGCCATTTCCAATGTAGAAATCACCCGATGCGGCTGCATCATCGGGATCCCATTCGCAGATTTGACGCGAGCAATCACCCGACAGATTTCCATTCTCTTGCCTAGCAAGTTCATCAGCGCATGATTTATCTCGTCCAGTTGCTGGCGATAGGTCTGTAGCTCTCCACCCGGCGCAGTCATCCCTTCAGCATTCGGTGACATAACCATTCCTTAATAGAGACTCAAGCAGACGCCTGACTTAGTTGGACGTTTAGTTGACGCGCTAAGTTATCGATCTGCTGCGGCGTGTGAAGCGCCGACAGAGCACAACGCAACATTGCTTTTCCGGTTTCAACAATTGGGTAAAACACCGGAAATACGACGATGCCATTGGCTCGTAATGCAGTGGCTGCAGCCGCTCCCTGCAGTTCGGTTTGAAACAAAGCACCGCGAATAGGTGCACGCAGCGAAGCGTTCATCATTTGCTGCTTAACTTTTCCATCCAAACGGCGTACGTTCTGCCACAGCGCGCTCTGGAGAAAATCAATATCGGAGGAAAGATGGAGCTGTGCTGAGGCAACGTTAGCTGCCTGCAACGGCACAGAGACTGTGTGCCCAAATACCAGCGGGTTCGCAAGCTCGCGTAGTTGCGACGCTTTATAAGCAGGTTTCAGGACGATGAATCCACCCGCGCCGCCAAATGCTTTACTCAACGAACCTGCAATAATCGTATTGTCCGGAAGCCGATACCCCAGGTTTTCAAAAGCATATCCTGCTCCATACTTGCCCGTGATCGAAATACCATGTGCGTCGTCAATGTAGAGATAACCGCCCCAAGCTTGCAGTAGTTCGCTTAACTCACTGACCGGCAATAACCCTGACATTGACCCAACGCCGTCGATCAAGAGTACAGGCGTAATCTGTGTTTGAGCGCAACGTTTAAGCACCTGCTTTAGGCTATCGATGTCCTGCGTATCGACCCGCTTGACTCGCCCGAACTGAGACAACAACCCGCGAAGTACCTGCATTGAGGCGTGCGCAGTACGATCCACAAGCCACATGATCGAACCCTTGGTTGGGTAACCGTCCATGGCACCGCTACCTAAAAGGGGCAGCACACCGAGGTGTGCATTACTAGTTGAGGTAAATACAGTCACGCTGGCTCCGGCGTAAATATCACCCAACAACTGCTCAAGTTGGCGTAGATAAACCGGACTCATGGCGCTACGACTAGCTGAAAGGTGTATGCCAATTCGCTCCAGCGCAGTTCCAGCAGCGTGAATTAATTGGGGATGACTTTCCAAGCCCAAGTAAGAACATGAAATGAACTCGGTGCAAGTTGTGCCATCATCTAGAGTTAACTCCTTTCCTTTGCGAGAAACGACTTCGAAACCGGTTAAGCCGTTATTCGATGCACTGTTCAACGCCGTGCTAGTGCGCTGCTGGCGGATAGTCATCCAATTCGCACCCGCTTCCATAATATTCATCCTTTTATCGCTACAGTGATGACGGAAGGGCCCGTCGCATCGGAAAACCTCTCGTTAATAGAGGTACAAATTGAGGAGAAACCATGATTTTTCAGGATGAATCCAACCTGCTGCTCCTGGGATTCACCGTGTTCGATCAGCAACGTGCCTTTGGGCTTGAGCACCAAGCTTGCAAGTCGTGCCGTTGCCTGGATCAGTGCAACACCTTCGTCCGGGGCAAAGATGGCGGCGGCAGGATGATTAATGCCCCATTCGGGAAGAAGCTCCGTGCCCCGGGGCACATAGGGTGGGTTGGCGACTACGACATCAACGCAGCCCGTCGCAGACTCAAAGGCGTCTGTTCGATTGATATTTGCCCTGCACAAGGTCACTTCCTGATCGCCAACGCCCATTCGAACGATGTTGCGCTCGAGGTAGGTCTGCGCGATTGCTTCCATTTCAACGCACACCACTTTGGCAGCTGTCCTCGACCATATCGCCAAGCCAATCGCTCCCACGCCCGCGCAGAGGTCGTACACGATTGAACGGGAATCAAGTATCAAGTTCTGCTCGATCCAACGCACGATGGCCATACTCTGAATTCGGGGCACGAAGACGCCACTGCCCACTACGAAACGAAGGTCGGCAAAGTCTGTGTAACCCAGGATGTGACCAAGAGGTATGCGCGCACATCGCTCGGCAATATCCTGGCGAAAACCTGCCATCCTTTTCGGATCTGGCAGCCCGCCAGTATTGAAATGCTTGTCCACAATTGCTTGGAGATCCTGGACTGGGTCCCAGACGCCAGCGCCTTCCAAAGCCGCCCTTGCCTTTGCACGGTCATATTCGAATTGTGAATTGGTCATGACCAAGCCTCGTAATAACGCGCCAGGCGGTCATACATCGATGGGTACAAGTACGAGAAAGCGACCAGTTCGGGCGGGGGAGTAAACTCCGGGTGTAGCGACTCGATAAGTGCCATGTAGTTTTCGGTCATACCCTTGTCTAGCAGAGGCATCCAGTACGGTTTTATATTCCAGCGGTACTCGTAGCCCGTTGCGAACATCTGCTTGACCGTCTCGGCCACCGTGTTTCCCCGCTCCATTCCTTGCAGTGGTTTGCGTACCGGCGTGAAACATGACAAATCCAGAGGGTTAGGGACCCCCTGAATCTGATCAGCCAGCCAAGCAGCCAGCAGCGGCGATTGATGCAGGCCATCACGATATGTACCAGTGGCTAGCCAGAGCCCCTCGTACCCACATTGCCCTATCAGTGGAAAACCATCCGCCGGGATGGGCCGATTACCGACCTGAATGCTCACTACTTCGGCGTCGTACAGATCCAGATTGAGCTGGTCGACGGCACAATCGAGAAGAAACTGCACATCCGAAATCAAAGCGTGCGTTCGCGGTTCTTCAGCCAGGATGTTGGTTGCGCCTAGATACAACAGCTCTGAAGTGCGTGGTACGCAATGCAAACCGCAGGCAAAGGCGCGATTAGGAGTACGGATCACCGTCAACGGAGTTGACTGTCCAGGCTTTAGCTTGGCGAGAATGGACACGCCGTAACCGGCGAACATCGGAGGTATTCGATCTTTGATGTCATCCAGACTGTTGAATAGCGACGACGACTGCACACCCGCCGCTATCACGACATGTTGACCCGCAATGCGCTGGCCAGTTTCCAGCTCCACACCAGCTGCCAATCGCCCCTCTGTCAGTATGGTGCGAACATGACAATTAACGATTTCGCCTCCGCTCGCCAAAAATGCTGCATCTAGCTTTTCTAGCAATAGGTGAGCATCCACTGCGTTTTCATTCGGAATCAACAATGCTCGCAGCGGGCGCACAAGATCATTCGCCTTGACCCACTCCAACTCAGCCGGGACAACATCTGTGAAAGGCTCTTGATGATCGCGCAGGGTTTGTTCGATAGCTGTATAGTTCACGCTATCAATTTCAGCCATACCCGCAGAATTTAGCAGCACATGGGTACCATGTGCTGTGAACAGTTTTTGCCGGTTGCCCGACGCCAGAGCAAGCCGATCAGACCAATTTGTCCATAACCCCTTAGCTTCAATATCCATGGCGAGCTTCAAACGCCCATGCTCACTAGCAAGCAAACTGTTGGTGACTTCCCCAAAGCATCCATTCATTGCACCCGCAGCCTGGGATGCCGCATTAGCCCTGTCCGCGTCACCAACCCTGCAGACTTTCAACCCGCGACTCGCCAACTCAAAGGCAATAGAGCCACCAATGGCGCCATTACCCACCACAACAACGTCATAGATCATCTTCCATGCTCCTTATCTGACAAATTAGTCAACACTTGAAACTTCAGAAAAACAGATAACTGTTAATTCAGAACATCAATACAACTAAATTAAACGAATTTGCCGCCAACCCAGCACCCTTCGCAAAACAGTCAAGCTCGCTGAAAGGCGATACTTAAAAACTAAAATTTACGTCGAAAATCTAACTTATTGTTGTGCCACTCAAATTAGTGGCATAGCCCACCACAACCTTTAACTCCCACTTCAACGAAATATCGTGTGCATAGCTGATCGATTTAAGATACTCGATCAGCAAGCGCTTGCAGATGACTTGACCAGCCTATTGTTCTGCGGCCGATGGAAATTCGTGTTATTGCAACTTCATTAAATCTCACCATCCTGGCATCCTTTTAATAGTCCACTAAAAAGCATCTCTAGCCACAAATGTACTCCACCCCAAGGCAACGTCCACTAAATAACTTCTACTCATATAGCGACAGGGACATGTCTCACGATTGGAAAATATTTGCCTGAAAGAATTTTCCGACACAAAAAACAACCAACCGAAAACTAAAAATACAATCACGCTCGAAAACTCAATAAATAATTTGGCATTACAGAGCCCCATTGCCAGTCCCGCGCAACACGCTAATTACTATTGGATAATCATTGCTGGCAAATATTATGGATACATCTTCAGAATGCTATTGACGATGACAGCGATTATCGAATGACGCTTTAATGCATGCTGTACTACACATGGAGTGATGCATCAGTAGAGAGGATGACTCGGACTTCCATCCCCTTGGGGAAACCGTGTATTTAACGAAGACTATGATTCCATGCGAAGACACGCTCAGGTAACAAGGTCAGTATTCGCTGCCACCTGAAAAGACTCATTTTGACTAACCCGCAGGAAATTACCCCCCCGCTTCGGCTACATATCTACCGATTCGAGACCACTAATCCTGAGCAATAGCGCCGACAATCTGGATGAGGCAATCACCTTTACTGGTTCATCATCGACCTGAGTCACGGCCTTGGTGAACCGAATGAAAAACCGACAAGCTGAGAACCCCCTCTCATCTGAGCTCGAGGTGCCCTCTCCTACCCCTCATACTCACCACAACCAACCGAAGCGCTCCTTGATCCAGGTCAGCGCCAGCCGCAGAAAAACCGGGTAAAACGTGGCCACACTTCACCTGCGTAACGTGCATTTAAGATCGCCACCGACACCCAATCCTGACAATCAGTTTGAAAATTGCCGCAAACAATATTGATTATCATTTAGCGGCAACTATGTTCGTTACATTCCGCACAAAACATAATTGATGAAAAGCTGGCTAATGCCCGCAACCACTGGGCTGCGGGGCTCTGGAGGTGCGCTATGTCCTTATTCCTATAAATAATTTCGCTATAGGAATTTTACTTGCACGGTGTTTAGCCATAAAATCAGCAGGATTGATTGCTGCGACATATCGTCACTGCTTTGTTCTTTCAAGCTCAGAGACCTTTGCTCTCTGTTAAGGATTACCAGCATGCCCGAAGCGACAGGACTCATGGCCCACAACTGGGGCTTTGCCATTTTCCTTCTAGGCGTCATCGGCCTCTGTGCCTTCATGCTGGGCGTTTCCAGCCTCCTCGGGTCAAAAGCCTGGGGCCGCAGCAAAAACGAACCGTTCGAGTCCGGCATGCTACCTACAGGTGGCGCCCGCTTGCGGCTCTCAGCCAAATTCTATCTGGTCGCGATGCTCTTCGTGATCTTCGATATCGAAGCCCTCTTTCTCTTTGCATGGTCTGTGTCCGTCCGCGAAAGCGGCTGGACCGGATTCGTCGAAGCTCTCGTTTTCATAGCAATTCTGTTGGCAGGTCTTGTCTACCTGTTCCGAGTGGGCGCCCTTGACTGGGCTCCGGAAGCTCGTCGCAAGCGGCAGGCGAAGCTGAAACAATGAGGCTTTGGCAATGCAATACAATCTCACCAGGATCGACCCCGATGCTCCTAACGAGCAGTACCCGATCGGCGAACGGGAAACCGTTTCCGATCCGTTAGAGGATCAAGTCCACAAAAACATTTTCATGGGCAAGCTCGAAGACGTGCTTAACGGCACGATCAACTGGGGGCGCAAGAACTCCCTGTGGCCGTACAACTTCGGTCTTTCGTGCTGCTACGTGGAAATGACCACCGCCTTCACGGCGCCCCACGACATCGCGCGCTTTGGCGCCGAAGTGATCCGGGCATCACCGCGCCAGGCAGATTTCATGGTTATCGCCGGCACCTGCTTCATCAAGATGGCGCCGATCATCCAGCGTCTGTACGAGCAGATGCTCGAACCGAAATGGGTGATCTCCATGGGTTCGTGCGCCAACTCGGGTGGCATGTACGACATCTACTCCGTGGTCCAGGGGGTGGACAAGTTCCTGCCCGTGGATGTCTACGTGCCTGGCTGCCCGCCCCGCCCTGAAGCTTTTCTGCAAGGCTTGATGCTCTTGCAGGAGTCGATTGGCCAGGAGCGTCGCCCCCTTTCCTGGGTCGTTGGCGATCAAGGCGTGTATCGCGCCGAGATGCCATCGGAAAAGGAAAAGCGCCGCGAACAGCGTATTCAGGTCACCAACCTGCGCAGCCCCGACGAAGTCTGATCCAGTTCTGCTGTTTCAAAGAAACGAAAAACTGGCTTCATTCTTTACGTTGACCGAAAGCGATAAATAACCATGACTACAGGCAGTGCTCTGTACATCCCGCCTTACAAGGCAGACGACCAGGATGTGGTCGTCGAACTGAACAACCGTTTTGGCCCCGAGGCGTTCACCGCCCAGCCCACCCGCACCGGCATGCCGGTGCTTTGGGTTGCCCGTGCCAAACTCGTCGAAGTCCTGACCTTCCTGCGCAACCTGCCCAAGCCGTACGTCATGCTCTATGACCTGCACGGCGTGGACGAGCGTCTGCGCACCAAGCGTCAGGGGCTGCCCGCCGGCGCCGACTTCACCGTGTTCTATCACCTGATGTCGATCGAACGTAACAGCGACGTGATGATCAAGGTCGCGTTGTCCGAAAGCGATCTCAGCATGCCGAGCGTCACCAGCATCTGGCCGAACGCCAACTGGTACGAGCGTGAAGTCTGGGACATGTACGGCATCGACTTCAAAGGCCACCCGCACCTTTCGCGCATCATGATGCCGCCGACCTGGGAAGGTCACCCGCTGCGCAAGGACTTCCCGGCTCGTGCCACCGAGTTCGATCCGTTCACCCTGAACCTGGCCAAGCAGCAGCTCGAGGAAGAGTCCGCACGCTTCAAGCCCGAAGACTGGGGCATGAAACGTTCCGGCCCGAACGAGGACTACATGTTCCTCAACCTGGGTCCCAACCACCCTTCGGCGCACGGTGCGTTCCGCATCATCCTGCAGCTGGACGGCGAAGAGATCGTCGACTGCGTTCCGGACATCGGCTACCACCACCGTGGTGCCGAGAAGATGGCCGAGCGCCAGTCCTGGCACAGCTTCATTCCGTACACCGACCGCATCGACTACCTCGGCGGCGTGATGAACAACCTGCCGTACGTGCTCTCGGTCGAGAAGCTGGCCGGCATCAAGGTGCCCGAGAAGGTCGACGTCATCCGCATCATGATGGCCGAGTTCTTCCGGATCACCAGCCACCTGCTGTTCCTGGGGACATACATCCAGGACGTCGGCGCCATGACCCCGGTGTTCTTCACCTTCACCGACCGCCAGCGCGCATACACGGTGATCGAAGCCATCACCGGTTTCCGCCTGCACCCGGCCTGGTACCGCATCGGTGGCGTCGCCCACGACCTGCCACGCGGCTGGGAAAAACTGGTGAAAGACTTCGTCGAGTGGATGCCAAAGCGTCTGGACGAATACCAGAAAGCCGCTCTGGACAACAGCATCCTGCGCGGCCGCACCATCGGCGTCGCCGACTACAACACCAAGCAAGCCCTGGAATGGGGCGTCACCGGCGCCGGTCTGCGTTCCACCGGTTGCGACTTCGACCTGCGCAAGGCACGTCCGTACTCGGGCTACGAGAACTTCGAATTCGAAGTGCCGCTGGCCGCCAATGGCGATGCCTATGACCGTTGCATCGTGCGCGTCGAAGAAATGCGCCAGAGCATCCGGATCATCGACCAGTGCCTGCGCAACATGCCGGAAGGCCCGTACAAGGCGGATCACCCGCTGACCACGCCGCCACCCAAGGAGCGCACGCTGCAGCACATCGAAACCTTGATCACGCACTTCCTGCAAGTTTCGTGGGGCCCGGTGATGCCGGCCAACGAATCCTTCCAGATGATCGAAGCGACCAAGGGCATCAACAGTTATTACCTGACGAGCGATGGCGGCACCATGAGCTACCGCACCCGGATTCGCACCCCAAGCTTCCCTCACCTGCAGCAGATCCCTTCGGTGATCAAAGGCAGCATGGTCGCGGACTTGATCGCGTACCTGGGTAGTATCGATTTCGTTATGGCCGACGTGGACCGCTAAGCATGAACAGCACGCTTATCCAGACAGACCGTTTCACCTTGAGTGAAACCGAGCGCTCGGCCATCGAGCACGAGCTGCATCACTACGAAGACCCGCGCGCGGCGTCGATCGAAGCCCTGAAGATCGTCCAGAAGGAACGTGGCTGGGTGCCGGACGGCGCCTTGTACGCCATCGGCGAAATCCTCGGCATCCCGGCCAGCGACGTTGAAGGCGTGGCAACGTTCTATAGTCAGATCTTCCGTCAACCGGTCGGCCGCCACATCATCCGCGTCTGCGACAGCATGGTCTGCTACATCGGCGGTCACGAGTCCGTGGTCAGCCAGATCCAGAGCGAGCTGGGCATCGGCCTGGGCCAGACCACCACCGACGGTCGCTTCACCCTGCTGCCCGTCTGCTGCCTCGGCAACTGCGACAAGGCGCCGGCGCTGATGATCGACGACGATACGTTCGGTGATGTGCAACCTGCCGGCGTTGCCAAATTGCTCGAGGGCTACGTATGACCCTGACATCCTTCGGTCCCGCCAACCGCATCAAGCGTTCGGCCGAGACACACCCGCTCACCTGGCGTCTGCGTGACGACGGTGAAGCGGTCTGGCTTGACGAGTACCAGGCCAAGAACGGTTACGCCGCTGCGCGCAAGGCTTTCGCCGACATGGGTCAGGACGACATCGTCCAGACCGTGAAGGACGCCGGTCTCAAGGGTCGTGGCGGTGCAGGCTTCCCCACTGGCGTGAAGTGGGGCCTGATGCCCAAGGACGAATCCATCGACATCCGCTACCTGCTGTGCAACGCGGATGAAATGGAGCCCAACACCTGGAAAGACCGCATGCTGATGGAGCAACTGCCCCATCTGCTGATCGAAGGCATGCTGATCAGTGCCCGCGCACTGAAAACCTACCGGGGCTACATCTTCCTGCGCGGCGAGTACACCACCGCTGCCAGGCACCTGAACCGTGCGGTGGAAGAAGCCAAGGCTGCGGGCCTGCTGGGCAAGAACATTCTGGGCAGCGGCTTCGATTTCGAGCTGTTCGTCCACACCGGCGCCGGGCGTTACATCTGCGGTGAAGAAACCGCACTGATCAACTCCCTCGAAGGTCGCCGCGCCAACCCGCGCTCCAAGCCGCCCTTCCCTGCCGCCGTTGGCGTCTGGGGCAAGCCGACCTGCGTGAACAACGTCGAAACCCTGTGCAACGTGCCGGCGATCATTGCCGACGGCGTGGACTGGTACAAATCGTTGGCCCGCGAAGGCAGTGAGGATATGGGCACCAAGCTCATGGGCTTCTCCGGCAAGGTCAAAAACCCGGGCCTGTGGGAACTGCCATTCGGCGTCACCGGTCGCGAGCTGTTCGAAGACTACGCCGGCGGCATGCGCGACGGTTACAAGCTCAAGGCCTGGCAACCCGGCGGTGCCGGTACCGGTTTCCTGTTGCCGGAACACCTGGATGCACAAATGTATGCCGGCGGCATCGCCAAAGTGGGCACCCGGATGGGTACCGGCCTGGCGATGGCGGTGGACGACAGCGTCAACATGGTGTCCCTGCTGCGCAACATGGAGCAGTTCTTCGCTCGCGAATCCTGCGGTTTCTGCACCCCGTGCCGCGATGGCTTGCCATGGAGCGTCAAGCTGCTGATGGCGATCGAGAACGGTCAAGGGCAAGCCGGTGACATCGAGACCCTGCTGGGTCTGGTGAACTTCCTCGGCCCAGGCAAGACCTTCTGTGCTCACGCACCGGGTGCCGTGGAACCGTTGGGCAGCGCTATCAAATACTTCCGCCACGAGTTCGAGGCCGGTATCGCGCCTTCCAGCGCCGCCGTCCCGCCTCTGGCAAAGCCGATCGTAGTCGGCGCGTAAACGCTTAAAGAGCGAAGGGTCCGTGCCCTTCGCTTTTCGTGCGATGACGCCTTTAAAGGCTGTGTTGATTCGCGCGCAAAACAAGATTCCATTAGCCACGCCCGCTGACACCGGGCCAACGAAGAACTTTGAACCATGGCCACTATCCACGTAGACGGCAAAGCGCTCGAAGTCGACGGGGCAGACAACCTGTTACAGGCATGTCTGTCGCTAGGCCTCGATATTCCTTATTTCTGCTGGCACCCTGCCCTGGGCAGCGTTGGCGCTTGCCGCCAGTGCGCGGTCAAGCAGTACACCGACGAAAACGACACCCGCGGTCGTATCGTCATGTCCTGCATGACCCCTGCCACCGACAACACCTGGATCTCCATCGACGATGAGGAGTCCAAGGCCTTCCGCGCCAGTGTCGTTGAATGGCTGATGACCAACCACCCTCACGACTGCCCGGTCTGTGAGGAAGGCGGTCACTGCCACCTGCAAGACATGACCGTGATGACCGGCCACAACGAGCGCCGTTATCGCTTCAAGAAGCGCACCCACCAGAACCAGCAACTGGGCCCGTTCATCTCCCACGAGATGAACCGCTGCATCGCCTGCTACCGCTGCGTGCGTTTCTACAAGGACTACGCCGGCGGCACCGACCTGGGTGTATTCGGCGCCCACGACAACGTGTACTTCGGTCGCGTTGAAGACGGCACCCTGGAAAGCGAGTTCTCCGGCAACCTCACCGAGGTCTGCCCGACCGGTGTGTTCACCGACAAGACTCACTCCGAGCGCTACAACCGTAAATGGGACATGCAGTTCGCCCCGAGCATCTGCCATGGCTGCTCCAGCGGTTGCAACATCTCCCCGGGCGAGCGTTACGGTGAACTGCGTCGCATCGAAAACCGCTTTAACGGTTCGGTCAACCAGTACTTCCTGTGCGACCGTGGCCGCTTCGGCTACGGCTACGTCAACCGCACCGACCGTCCACGTCAACCGTTGCTGGCCAACGGCGCCAAGCTGGGCCTGGACGAAGCACTGGATAAAGCCGCCGACCTGCTGCGCGGTCGCAACATCGTCGGCATCGGTTCGCCGCGCGCCAGCCTGGAAAGCAACTACGCGTTGCGCGAGCTGGTCGGCGCCGAGCACTTCTATTCGGGTATCGAAGCCGGGGAACTGGAACGCATCCGCCTGGTGCTGCAGGTCCTCAAGGACAGCCCGCTGCCTGTGCCGAACATGCGCGACATCGAAGACCACGATGCCGTGTTCGTCCTCGGTGAAGACCTGACCCAGACCGCCGCCCGCATGGCCCTGGCCCTGCGCCAGTCGGTCAAGGGCAAGGCCGAGGACATGGCCGACGCCATGCGCGTCCAGCCGTGGCTCGACGCCGCCGTGAAGAACATCGGTCAGCACGAGCTGAACCCGCTGTTCATCGCCAGCCTGGCTGAAACCAAGCTCGACGACATCGCCGAAGAGTGCGTTCACGCTGCTCCCGACGACCTGGCACGCATTGGTTTCGCTGTGGCCCATGCCCTCGACGCCAGCGCTCCAGCGGTCGAAGGCCTGGACAGCGAAGCCCTCGACCTGGTCAAGCGCATCGCCGATGCCCTGCTGGCAGCCAAGCGTCCATTGATCATCGCCGGCACCTCGCTGGGTTCCAGGGCACTGATCGAAGCGGCGGCCAACATCGCCAAGGCGCTCAAGCTGCGCGAGAAAAACGGTTCCATCAGCCTGATCGTGCCGGAGGCCAACAGCCTCGGCCTGGCCATGCTCGGTGGCGAATCGGTGGATGCCGCCCTGCAAGCGGTGATCGACGGCCAGGCCGACGCCATCGTCGTGCTGGAAAACGATCTGTACACCCGTACCGACAAGGCCAAGGTCGATGCCGCCCTGACCGCGGCAAAAGTCGTGATCGTCGCCGACCATCAGAAAACCGCCACCGGCGATCGCGCGCACCTGGTCCTGCCAGCCGCCAGCTTCGCCGAAGGCGACGGTACGCTGGTCAGCCAGGAAGGACGCGCCCAGCGCTTCTTCCAGGTTTTCGACCCGCAATACATGGACGCGAGCATCCTGGTTCACGAAGGCTGGCGCTGGCTGCATGCGCTGCGCGCAACCCTGTTGAACCAGCCGATCGACTGGACCCAACTGGACCACGTCACCGCTGCCGTCGCTGACAGCACGCCGCAACTGGCGCGCATCGTCGACGCCGCACCGTCCGCCGCGTTCCGCATCAAGGGTCTGAAACTGGCGCGTGAACCACTGCGTTATTCCGGTCGCACCGCCATGCGCGCCGATATCAGCGTGCACGAACCGCGTACCCCGCAAGACAACGACACCGCGTTCTCCTTCTCGATGGAAGGTTACTCGGGTTCGGCCGAACCGCGTCAGCAAGTGCCGTTCGCCTGGTCGCCGGGCTGGAACTCGCCGCAAGCCTGGAACAAGTTCCAGGACGAAGTCGGTGGTCACCTCCGCGCTGGCGACCCGGGCACCCGCCTGATCGAAACCAGCGGTGACTCGCTGAACTGGTTCTCAAGCGTGCCGCGCGCCTTCAACCCGGCCCAGGGCACCTGGCAGGCCGTGCCGTTCTTCCACCTGTTCGGCAGCGAAGAGAACTCTTCGAAAGCCGCGCCGGTCCAGGAACGCATTCCAAGCGCCTACGTCGCACTGGCCAAGTCCGAAGCCGATCGCCTGGGTGTCAACGACGGTGCCCTGCTGAGCTTGAACGTGGCCGGCCAGACCCTGCGTCTGCCGCTGCGCATCAACGAAGAGCTGGGTGCTGGCCTGGTGGCACTGCCGGCCGGTATCGCAGGCATTCCGCCAGCGATTTTCGGCCTTTCCGTTGACGGTCTGCAGGAGGCAGCTCAATGACCTGGTTCACGCCTGAAGTGATTGACGTGATCATCGCGGTCCTCAAGGCCATCGTGATTCTGCTCGCCGTGGTGATTTGCGGCGCGCTGCTCAGCTGGGTCGAGCGTCGTCTGCTCGCCCTCTGGCAGGACCGTTACGGTCCGAACCGCGTCGGCCCGTTCGGCGCGTTCCAGATCGCGGCCGACATGATCAAGATGTTCTTCAAGGAAGACTGGACGCCACCGTTCGCCGACAAGATGATCTTCACCCTGGCACCGGTCGTGGCCATGAGCGCCCTGCTGATTGCCTTCGCGATCATTCCGGTCACCCCGACCTGGGGTGTGGCGGACCTGAACATCGGCATCCTGTTCTTCTTCGCGATGGCGGGCCTGTCGGTGTACGCGGTGTTGTTCGCCGGCTGGTCGAGCAACAACAAGTTCGCCCTGCTGGGCAGCTTGCGGGCCTCGGCGCAGACCGTGTCGTACGAGGTGTTCATGGGCCTGTCGCTGATGGGCATCGTGATCCAGGTCGGCTCGTTCAACATGCGCGACATCGTTGACTATCAAGCGCAGAACCTGTGGTTCATCATCCCGCAGATCTTCGGTTTCCTGACCTTCTTCATCGCTGGCGTCGCCGTGACTCACCGTCACCCGTTCGACCAGCCGGAAGCGGAGCAGGAACTGGCCGACGGTTACCACATTGAATACGCCGGCATGAAATGGGGCATGTTCTTCGTCGGCGAGTACATCGGCATCGTGCTGATCTCGGCGCTGCTGGTGACTCTGTTCTTCGGTGGCTGGCACGGTCCGTTCAACATTCTGCCGCAGATCCCGTTCATCTGGTTCGCACTGAAAACCGCGTTTTTCATCATGATCTTCATCCTGTTGCGCGCTTCGATTCCGCGCCCACGGTATGACCAAGTGATGGATTTCAGCTGGAAGTTCTGCCTGCCGCTGACCCTCGTCAACATGCTGGTGACCGCTGCGATCGTGTTGCTCAACACGCCCGCCGTCGCGGCTCAGTGAGGATAGAGAATCATGAAGTACATTTTTGACATCGTGCATGGCCTCTACACCCAGCTTCGCAGCCTGGTGATGATCTTCGGCCACGCCTTCCGCAAGCGCGACACGTTGCAGTACCCGGAAGAACCGGTCTACCTGCCGCCGCGCTACCGTGGCCGTATCGTCCTGACCCGTGACCCCGATGGCGAGGAGCGTTGCGTAGCCTGCAACCTGTGCGCCGTGGCCTGTCCGGTCGGGTGCATCTCGCTGCAGAAAGCTGAAACCGAAGACGGTCGCTGGTACCCGGACTTCTTCCGCATCAACTTCTCGCGCTGCATTTTCTGCGGCCTCTGCGAGGAAGCCTGCCCGACCACCGCGATCCAGCTGACACCGGATTTCGAGATGGCCGAGTTCAAACGTCAGGACCTGGTTTACGAGAAAGAAGATCTGCTGATCTCCGGCCCCGGCAAAAACCCTGATTACAACTTCTATCGTGTTGCAGGTATGGCCATTGCCGGCAAGCCAAAAGGCGCCGCGCAGAATGAAGCCGAACCGATCAACGTGAAGAGCTTGCTGCCTTAAGGAAGAAAGATGGAATTCGCTTTCTATTTCGCATCGGGTATCGCTGTGGTGTCCACGCTTCGCGTGATCACCCACACCAACCCCGTGCACGCCCTGCTCTACCTGATCATTTCGCTGATCGCCGTGGCCATGACGTTCTTCGCCCTCGGCGCACCGTTTGCCGGTGTCCTGGAAGTGATCGCCTACGCTGGCGCCATCATGGTGCTGTTCGTGTTCGTGGTGATGATGCTGAACCTCGGCCCGGCCTCGGTTCAGCAAGAGCGCGTCTGGCTCAAGCCCGGTATCTGGGGCGGGCCGGTCGTGCTCGCCACGCTGCTGCTGGTGGAACTGCTGTACGTGCTGTTCTCCCACCAGAGTGGCCAGGCCATCGGCCACACCACCGTAGACGCCAAGGCCGTGGGCATCAGCCTGTTCGGCCCTTACCTGCTGGTGGTCGAACTCGCCTCGATGCTGCTGCTCGCTGCAGCCGTCACGGCGTTCCACCTGGGCCGCAACGAAGCCAAGGAGCAATGACGATGCCTGCTATCCCTTTGGAGCATGGTCTGGCGGTCGCCGGCATCCTGTTCTGCCTCGGTCTGGTCGGCCTGATGGTCCGCCGCAACATTCTTTTCGTGCTGATGAGCCTGGAGGTCATGATGAATGCCTCCGCCCTGGCGTTCATCGTTGCCGGTAGCCGCTGGGCTCAGCCGGATGGACAGATCATGTTCATCCTGGTGATCAGCCTGGCAGCCGCCGAGGCCAGTATCGGCCTGGCGATCCTGTTGCAACTGTATCGCCGCTTCCACACGCTCGATATCGACGCTGCCAGTGAGATGCGCGGATGAACCTACTCTTTCTGACTTTCGTATTCCCTCTCATTGGTTTCCTGCTGCTGTCGTTCTCCCGTGGACGCCTCTCGGAAAACCTGGCCGCCCTGATCGGCGTCGGCTCGGTCGGCCTGTCGGCCATTGTCGCCGCCTACGTGATCTGGCAATTCAACGTCGCCCCGCCTGAAGGCGGCCACTACACCCAGGTGTTGTGGCAGTGGATGGCGGTGGAAGGCTTCACGCCCAACTTCGCGCTGTACCTGGATGGCCTGTCCGTGACCATGCTCGGTGTGGTCGTGGGCGTCGGCTTCCTGATCCACCTGTTCGCGTCCTGGTACATGCGCGGTGAAGACGGTTACTCGCGTTTCTTCGCCTACACCAACCTGTTCATCGCCAGCATGCTGTTCCTGATCCTCGGCGATAACCTGTTGTTCCTGTACTTCGGCTGGGAAGGCGTGGGCCTGTGCTCGTACCTGTTGATCGGTTTCTACTACAGCAACCGCAACAACGGTAACGCGGCACTCAAGGCCTTCATCGTCACCCGCATCGGCGACGTGTTCATGGCCATCGGCCTGTTCATCCTGTTCGTGCAGCTGGGTACGCTCAACGTCCAGGAGCTGCTGGTCCTGGCGCCGCAGAAATTCCAGGCCGGTGACTTCTGGATGGTCCTGGCGACCCTGATGCTGCTGGGTGGCGCTGTCGGTAAGTCCGCACAACTGCCGCTGCAGACCTGGCTGGCGGATGCGATGGCCGGTCCTACCCCGGTTTCGGCACTGATCCACGCCGCGACCATGGTGACCGCCGGCGTCTACCTGATCGCCCGTACTCACGGCCTGTTCAGCCTCGCACCGGACATCCTGCACCTGGTGGGCATCGTCGGTGGCGTGACCCTGGTCCTGGCCGGCTTTGCCGCGCTGGTGCAGACCGACATCAAGCGGATCCTCGCCTACTCGACCATGAGCCAGATCGGCTACATGTTCCTGGCGTTGGGCGTCGGTGCATGGGATGGCGCGATTTTCCACCTGATGACCCACGCCTTCTTCAAGGCCCTGCTGTTCCTTGCGTCCGGTGCGGTGATCGTTGCCTGCCACCACGAGCAGAACATCTTCAAGATGGGCGGCCTGTGGAAGAAACTGCCACTGGCCTACGCCAGCTTCATCGTCGGCGGCGCGGCCCTCGCGGCCCTGCCACTGGTCACCGCAGGCTTCTACTCCAAGGACGAAATCCTTTGGGAAGCGTTTGCCAGCGGCAATCAGGGTCTGCTCTATGCAGGTCTGGTCGGCGCATTCATGACCTCGCTGTACACCTTCCGCCTGATCTTCATCGCGTTCCACGGTGAAGCCAAGACCGAAGCCCATGCCGGCCACGGCATTGCCCACTGGTTGCCGCTGTCGGTGCTGATCGTGCTGTCGACCTTCGTCGGCGCCATGATCGTTCCGCCGCTGCACGGTGTGCTGCCGCAAAGCGTCGGCCATGCCGGCGGCGAAGCCAAGCACAGCCTGGAAATCGCCTCGGGCGCCATCGCCCTGGCCGGTATCCTGCTGGCTGCGCTGCTGTTCCTCGGCAAGCGTCGCTTTGTCACGGCCATCGCCAACAGCGGCATCGGCCGTTTCCTGTCGGCCTGGTGGTTCGCTGCCTGGGGCTTCGACTGGATCTACGACAAACTGTTCGTCAAGCCATACCTGGCGATCAGCCACATCCTGCGCAAAGACCCGCTCGACCAGACCATCGGTCTGATCCCGCGCATGGCCAAAGGCGGCCACACCGCCCTGAGCCGTACCGAAACCGGTCAACTGCGTTGGTACGCGGCCTCGATGGCAGCCGGCTCCGTGCTGGTCATCGGCGCCATTGTGCTGGTAGCGGTCTGAATATGAACCTTGCGAACTTGCGAAAGGAATTGAGCCCGTCATGATTCTGCCTTGGCTAATCCTGATCCCCTTCATCGGCGGCCTGCTGTGCTGGATGGGTGAACGCTTCGGCGCCACCCTCCCCCGCTGGATTGCGCTGTTGACCATGACCCTGGAACTCGCCCTCGGCCTCTGGCTGTGGGCCCACGGTGATTATTCATTTGCACCGGCACCGGGTGCCGATCCGACCTGGGTGATTGAGTTCAAACACGTCTGGATCCAGCGCTTCGGCATCAACGTGCACCTGGCCCTCGACGGCCTGTCGCTGTTGATGATCCTGCTGACCGGCCTGCTGGGTATCCTCTCGGTACTCTGCTCGTGGAAAGAGATCCAGCGTCACGTCGGTTTCTTCCACCTGAACCTGATGTGGATCCTGGGCGGTGTCGTCGGCGTGTTCCTCGCCCTCGACCTGTTCATGTTCTTCTTCTTCTGGGAAATGATGCTGGTGCCGATGTACTTCCTCATCGCGCTCTGGGGTCACAGTTCTTCGGACGGCAAGAAAACCCGGATCTACGCCGCGACCAAGTTCTTCATCTTCACCCAGGCTTCCGGCCTGATCATGCTGGTGGCGATCCTCGGTCTGGTGCTGGTCAACTTCAACGACACCGGCGTGATTACCTTCAACTACGCCGACCTGTTGAAGACCAAGATGTCGACGACCACCGAGTACATCCTGATGCTCGGTTTCTTCATCGCCTTCGCGGTGAAGCTGCCGGTCGTGCCGTTCCACTCCTGGCTGCCTGACGCTCACGCCCAGGCGCCGACTGCAGGTTCCGTCGATCTCGCCGGTATCCTGCTGAAAACCGCGGCCTACGGTCTGCTGCGTTTCGCCCTGCCACTGTTCCCGAATGCCTCGGCCGAATTCGCGCCGATTGCCATGACCCTCGGTCTGATCGGGATTTTCTACGGCGCGTTCCTGGCATTCGCACAAACCGACATCAAGCGCCTGATCGCCTTCTCGTCCGTTTCCCACATGGGCTTCGTACTGATCGGCATCTACTCCGGCAGCCAACTGGCCCTGCAGGGCGCCGTGATCCAGATGCTGGCGCACGGTGTATCCGCCGCGGCACTGTTTATCCTCAGTGGTCAGCTGTACGAACGCACCCACACCCGCGACATGCGTGAAATGGGTGGCCTGTGGTCGAAGATCGCCTACCTGCCGGCCATCAGCCTGTTCTTCGCCGCTGCGTCCCTGGGCTTGCCGGGCACCGGTAACTTCGTCGGTGAGTTCCTGATCCTGATCGGCACCTTCGCCGCCTCGCCGTGGATCACCGCGATCGCGACGTCCGGTCTGGTGTTCGGCTCGGTGTACTCGCTGATCATGATCCACCGTGCCTACTTCGGCCCGTCGAAATCGGACGCGGTGATGCACGGCATGGATGCTCGCGAACTGATCATGGTGGTCGGTCTGGCGGTCTTGCTGATCTACATCGGCGTCTACCCGCAACCGTTCCTCGACACCTCTGCTGCGACGATGCATGGCGTGCAGCAATGGCTCGGCACCGCCTTCACTCAACTCGCTTCGGCCCGGTAAGAGCGCTATGGAATTCACGATTCAACACTTTATTGCGCTAGCGCCACTGTTGATCACCAGCCTCACCATTATCGTGGTGATGCTGGCGATCGCCTGGCGTCGCAACCACTCGCAGACCTTCCTGATTTCCGTGGCGGGTCTGAACCTGGCGTTGCTGTCGATCCTGCCGGCACTGAAAGTCGCGCCCCTGGCCGTGACCCCCTTGCTGCAGATCGACACCTTTGCCTGCCTGTACATGGCGTTGATCCTGGTCGCCACCCTCGCCTGCGTCACCCTCGCCCACGCCTACCTCGGCGATGGCGGTTCGGGTTACCCGGGCAACCGCGAAGAACTGTACCTGCTGATCCTGATGGCCGCCGCCGGTGGCCTGGTCCTGGTCAGCGCGCAGCACCTGGCCGGGTTGTTCATTGGCCTGGAACTGCTGTCGGTGCCGGTCTACGGTCTGGTGGCCTATGCCTTCTTCAACAAGCGTTCTCTGGAAGCTGGCATCAAGTACATGGTGCTGTCGGCTGCCGGTTCCGCGTTCCTGTTGTTCGGTATGGCCCTGCTCTACGCTGACGCCGGCTCCCTGAGCTTCGTCGGTATCGGCCAGGCCCTGGCGGCCACCGGGCTGCCAAGTGCACTGGCGCAACTGGGCCTGGGCATGATGCTGATCGGCCTGGCATTCAAGCTGTCGCTGGTACCGTTCCACCTGTGGACGCCGGACGTGTACGAAGGTGCTCCGGCACCGGTCGCCGCGTTCCTGGCAACCGCCTCGAAAGTCGCCGTGTTCGCGGTGATGGTGCGTCTGTTCCAGCTCTCGCCTGCTGCCAGCAGCGGTGTCCTGAGCGACGTACTGACGGTCATCGCCATTGCCTCGATCCTCTTCGGTAACCTGCTGGCCCTGACCCAGAGCAACCTCAAGCGTCTGCTCGGTTACTCGTCCATCGCCCACTTCGGTTACCTGCTGATCGCCCTGGTGGCGAGCAAGGGGCTGGCAGTGGAAGCCATCGGCGTGTACCTGGTCACCTACGTGATCACCAGCCTGGGCGCTTTCGGTGTGATTACCCTGATGTCGTCACCGTACAACGGCCGCGATGCGGATGCCCTGTACGAATACCGCGGCCTGTTCTGGCGCCGTCCGTACCTGACCGCCGTACTCACCGTGATGATGCTGTCCCTGGCCGGCATTCCGCTGACCGCAGGCTTCATCGGCAAGTTCTACATCATCGCCACCGGTGTCGAGTCGCACCAATGGTGGCTGGTCGGTTCCCTGGTGATGGGCAGCGCCATCGGCGTGTTCTACTACCTGCGCGTGATGGTCACCCTGTACCTGATCGAACCGAACCTGCGTCGCCACGACGCCCAACTGCACTGGGAACAGAAGGCAGGTGGCGTCATGCTGCTGGCCATCGCCGTCCTGGCCTTCTTCCTCGGCTTGTACCCACAGCCATTGCTGACACTGGTTCAGCAGGCGGTACTGGCGGGTTGATCGCCTGACGACACCCGGTAGCAAACGCAAACGGCACCTTCGGGTGCCGTTTTTGCGTTTGTGGGATTTGTTACTGATGCGATCCCCTTCCGCTCTGCCTCCGAAAAATCATGCGCAATTATCCGTTGCGTCCGACGGGTAAAATTCAGTCGCGGGATTTAGCTTGATTGCTCACTTGATGCAGCAGTCGAGGCGAAAGAAAACGATGAAACGCGACACCTTGCATAAATTGATGGATGGCCTTGATGCCATGGCCACTGTGCGTCGGAAGCCGACAGCGCCACAACGCTACAACGACGAAAACAACCGCTTGTCATTCCAGTGTGCCGAGAACGTCTGCAGCTTTGCAGCCTCAAAAAATTCTGGCTATATTTGTCCAGAATCTGGGAGGCATCACATGATCATCGTTCCGCTGGCTGAAGCCAAAAACAATTTATCCAAACTCGTCGACGACGCAGCGGCCGGGCAGGTCATCACGATCGCTAAACACGGTCGACCACTCGCTCGCCTGGTTCCCGTCGAGCGACCACGCGGACGACGAATCGGAGCGATGAAAGGCAAGCTCATCCTGAGCGAAGATCTCGATGCGCCTCTACCTGACGACCTGCTGGATGCGTTCGAAGGACGGCAACCGTGAGGGTGCTGCTCGACACTCATGTTCTTTTGTGGGCACTCGCCGATGATCCGAAGCTATCTGGCAAAGCCCGGACACTCATCGACAACGCCGCAGAAATTTATGTCAGTGCCGCGACGTTCTGGGAAATGGCGATAAAGGTCGGTCTGGGAAAGCTCAACGTTGATCTGGAGGAAATCCGACAGTACTGCATCGAAAGCGGGTTCATTGAGTTACCCGTTTCAGCGGAACATGCCATCGCCGTGAAAGACCTTGAACCTCATCATCGCGATCCTTTTGATCGAATCATCGTCGCAACCGCCATGTCCGAACCGATGAAGCTCATGACTGCAGATCCGATCATGGCGAGGTACACATCCTTGGCCATTTTGATTTAGCACCTGCGACAAAGGTTATGCAGCGCATTTGTTCAGGCATTGCGCAACAGGAAAACGGCACCTTCGGGTGCCGTTTGCATTTGTGGCAGCGCAGCCACTGCCTTTTTTCGTAGCGCCCGAATGGCAATCCGTGTAGCGCTTAAATCCGGCGCGCATGCATGAGGGGCCTTCAAATATCGAAGGAAAAATCTCAACACTTACCCAGCGAAAAATCGCAAACAGCCCAGTCATTGCTAATGGGCCACGCCATTGGCTGAAACCTCCCACACTCAACTCTACGAAATCGCAGCCTCCATCGGACATCAACTCGACAAATGCCCTGATTCACGAATCGCCCTCGTCAATCGCCGATTGGTGTGTACGTTTTTCCGCCTATCCAAACCCGCGCAATGACACTTCCTGCAACTTTTGACCGGCCAATGTCCAGCTCATACAGTCATTCCGTGCTCGTTTCAGCACACCCCACCTCAAACAAAAAGGGATTTTAGATATGGGTTACATCGGAAAACTGAATGCCAACAAAGTTGTTGAACTTGAACAACAGGACGCGCCTACGGAAGAACAAATCGAAGAGCTGCAATTGACCGAAACTGAACAGGCCGAACTGGACGCCGAATAAACACAACCTGCCATTACAGCAGGAGCGAGCTGGCTCGCGATGGACGGCAACGACAACGCTGGATAGCTGATACCCAGCGGGGCATTGCCAGCAAGCTCGCTCCTGAAGAAGGCGGAGCAAGTCGCTGTTTTCGAGGGAATGAACAATGGACAGCTTCATCTGTGCGGAGCGAGAACTCACCCTGGGTCAGGCTGAACAGCGAATCAACGCCGAACTGCATGACCTGGAACTGCATGCCGAATCTCGCCAACTGGGCCAGCGCGTGGTCGCAGTACAGGTGTCGTTCAATTGCACCAGTCAATGCGGCATCGCACGGGGGGCCGGCAAAGGTTACTTGCCGCAGGCTCGTGTGGGGGCGCTCTACGAGGCCCTGGAACATCATCTGAGCGATCACATCAGCACGGACGATATTCGCTGCATTCCTTCACGTTATTTTTCCAACCTGCCACTCTTTAACGACGACACCGTGCTGACGCCCCTGATCGAACAACCCGAAGCCCTGATTGCCTGCCGTACTTATACGGATCTACTGAAAAAAATCTCGTTTTATTATCCGGTCGCCTTGTGTTCGCCTGACTACGCGAACAAAACATTGCAACACGACACCACCGACTACGGCACATTAAGGCGTTACGCGTCCAACAGTGGAACGGCGATTGGTGCCAGTTACAACGAAGCGGTATTGCACGCGGCCAATGAATGCATCGAGCGCGATGCCGTCTCGTTGTTTCTGCTGAAGCATTTCTACTACGAACAGCGCCCTGCCCTGCGCCGGGTCGCCCGAATGGCGGCAGACGATGAACTGGGCCGGTTATGGCGGGACGCCGAAGCGGAGATCGGCGAGCAAATCGTCCTGATCGACATCAGCAGCGAATTTTTGCCCAGAACCTTCCTGGCCTTCTCGACGGGACCCAGCGATCATCCGCGCGTGTTCGGCAGCGGCTGCTCGCTCAGCCCGCGCCATGGCGCCTGGCGGGCATTGACCGAACTGGTCCAGATGCATCACACGGCCTCGGAGCCGGAATTGCGCCATGACCTGAACAACGCACAACGCCACTTGAAGCCGTTCCCGCGCCTGCTCCGCTGCCTGCAATTGGACCTGCAGCCGCTGCTGGACCTGTGCGGGCAGATCACCGTCGAGCTGCCCGATGCTTGCCCCGAGCGCCCTCTGTCCGAACAAATCAATCTGCTGGCCATGGACCTGCACCGCCACGGGCGCACGCTGGGGGTCTCCCGACTGCATCAGAGCCGGCTGGGCACCACGTTGGTCAACGTGGTCATTCCAGGGCTGGAACGGTTTTTCGTGGTATCGAGCGGCAATGTGGTCATTCCCCAGGCACGAGGTCGGCGCCTGCAACCCTGTGACGAGGTGCCGGCATGAACCCTGCCCTGCATCGCGAACACCAACTCGCTCGATCCTTCATTCACTGCCAGGCCGAATCGGCCGAGTTCGACTGCTACATCGAACCCCGGGGTCCGGGCCTGCATCATCTGTTCGTCCTGCGGGTGAACGGCAACGCCTGGGTGGGCCGCAAGATCCTGCAGCACAGCGATCCCCGGGGCTGGTATGTCAGCAGCGTGCTCAAGCCCTGGATGCTGCTCGGCCCGCTGGTGCAATGGCAGTGGGGCAATCAAGGCGCCGTGATCTGTTTTCGCACGGTGTCCGCGCAGGATAAGGAAGCCGCGTTTGCCAACGCCCTGACGCAATCGAACAGTGCGCTCAGTTTCCCGTTTCCCGCCCTGGACGACGGTGGCCGGGAATTTGTCTGCCCCCCGGATTTCTGGCAGTACAACCCCGCACTCGCGGCCTTGCTGGATGCCGACGAGGCGCATTTCCGTCAATACTGCAGCGCCCTGCTCAAGACCTTGTCGAATCCGGGGTCGGTGATACTCGACCCCGCCTGTTCCACCGGGGAGTTGATCACGCACCTGGCCGCACAACTGCCGGATCGCCATTGCCTGGGATCCGATCGCTCGGCCTCGATGATCGAACATGCGCTGGAACGGCACGGCACCTCGGCCGTGCGCTTTTTCCTGGCCGATGCCCGCCACATAGCGAAGTCCGATGTTCGATGCGATGTCCTGATCCTGCGGTTCCTCAATGCCGAGGTCATGACACGCAAGGATGCGCAGCGCGCGTTCCAGGACATGCTGGCCTGTGTCAATCCCGGCGGCACGATCTTGCTGTTCGGCCATACGCCTGTCCTGCTCGCAGTGCCGCACATGGCCCATTCCCTGGGGCTCGAACTGGTCTCCAGCGTTGCGGCCCGACCTGGCCACGCGGAACTGTTCGAGTTCTACCGACTGAGGGTGCCCGTGCCATGCTGACTCACGGCTACTACCCGACCGAGGACGGTCATCAGCTCTATTGGGAACGGTGCGGCACACCGGGCGGCGAACCGATTTTTTTCCTGCACGGCGGACCGGCGGGCTACTGCCATCGCCAGCACCTGGAGTTCTTCGATGAGGGCCGTTTCGACATCATTCTGCTCGACCAGCGCGGCTGCGGTCGCTCGCTTCCCCACGGCGAGCGCGAGCACAACGACACCGGGCATTGTGTCGAAGACATCGATGGCCTGCGGCGGTACCTGGGCTTCGAAAAAATCAGCCTGCTGGGCGTTTCATGGGGAAGCTGGCTGGCCATTCAATACCAGCAACGCTACCCGCAAGCCGTGCTGAAGACCACCCTGGCCTCGGTCTTCGTACCCTTCGCGCAAAATGTCAGCGCCTACGATGAAAGCCTGAATCACGGCTTGGGAGCCATCCATCAGGGCACGTGCGCCGCCAATACCGGAGCGATCTACCAGATCCTCAACAAAGGCTGCACCTTGCAACAGCGCCACGCGGCCTTGCACTGGATACGCGCTTGCCTGTACATGAACGGAGAATCGATGCCCCCCAGTGCGCTGTCCAGCTTCGTCGACGAGCAAGCCGTACGCGCCATCCGCCTGGAGTTGCATTACCACGTCAACCGCTACTTTTTCACGCGCGCGGATGAAGTGTTGTCTCTGGATGCCAACACGCAAGTGATCCAGGGCACCAAGGATCTGCTCGGGATGTCCAGCATTCGCTGGCTTCGGCGACGCCAGCCATTGCAGTTCCAGCTGTTTCACGCCGGCCACAACGCGTTCGAGCCATCCATCCTGAAGGCTGTGCGCCACGCGTTGAAACGTCAAACCCTGAATTGAAAAAAACGGCACCCGAAGGTGCCGTCGAACAGCGTTGGCCCGGTGATTACTTACGCGCGTCCGCCCACGATTTCAGCAGTTCGCTGTAGCTCACGGTTTCGCCCTGGGGCTTTTCGTTCGCCAATTTCGGTTTCGGTGCACCCGGTTGGTCGAACCAGTACTGCGCATCACGCTCGGGGTTCATCTTCGGCGCGCAGGTGGCTTGTGCCTTCGAGCGCTCCAGACGGGTCATAATCGCATCCTGATCCTTGGCCAGGCCATCCAGCGCCTGCTGCGGGGTTTTCTCGCCGCTGGCCGCTTCGGCGATGTGGCTCCACCACAGTTGCGCCAGACGCGGATAGTCCGGCACGTTGGTCCCGGTCGGCGACCATTGCACGCGGGCCGGGCTGCGGTAGAACTCCACCAGGCCACCGAGTTTCGGCGCCAGGTCGGTCATCGCCTGCGAGTTGATGTCCGACTCGCGGATCGGGGTCAGGCCGACGATGGTTTTCTTCAGCGACACGGTTTTCGAGGTCACGAACTGCGCATACAGCCAGGCCGCCAGTTTCTGCTTCTCGGGCGTGGACTTCATGAAAGTCCAGGAACCCACATCCTGATACCCCAGCTTCATGCCCTCTTCCCAGTAAGGCCCCTTGGGCGAAGGCGCCATGCGCCACTTCGGCGTGCCATCGGCGTTCATCACCGCCAGGCCCGGCTTGGTCATGTCGGCGGTGAACGCGGTGTACCAGAAGATCTGCTGGGCGATGTTGCCCTGGGAAGGCACCGGGCCCGATTCGGAGAAGGTCATGCCCGCCGCTTCCGGCGGCGCATATTTCTTCATCCAGTCCACGTATTTGGTGGTGGCGAACACCGCCGCCGGACCGTTGGTATCGCCCCCCCGCGTCACGCTGGAACCCACCGGGTGGCAGTCCTCGACGCGGATGCCCCACTCGTCCACCGGCAGACCGTTGGGAAGGCCCTTGTCGCCGCCACCGGCCATGGAGAACCAGGCATCGGTGAAGCGCCAGCCCAGGGACGGGTCTTTCTTGCCATAGTCCATGTGCCCGTAAACCCGCTTGCCGTCGATTTCCTTGACGTCCTCGCTGAAGAACTTGGCGATGTCTTCATAGGCCGACCAGTTCACCGGTACACCCAGTTCATAGCCGTACTTTTCCTTGAACTTGGCCTTGAGGTCCGCGCGCTCGAACCAGTCGGCGCGGAACCAGTACAGGTTGGCGAACTGCTGGTCGGGCAGTTGATAGATCTTGCCGTCGGGCGCGGTGGTGAACGAAATGCCGATGAAGTCCTTGAGGTCCAGGGTCGGCGAGGTGAAGTTCTTGCCCTCGTTGGCCATCAGGTCGGTGATCGACTCGGTCTTGCCGTAGCGAAAGTGCGTACCGATCAGGTCCGAGTCGTTGACCCAGCCGTCATAGATGCTCTTGTCGGACTGCATCACGGTCTGCAGCTTCTCCACCACGTCGCCTTCCTGCAACAGGTCGTGGGTCAGCTTGATCCCGGTGATCTCGCTGAAGGCCTTGGCCAGCACCTTGGACTCGTATTCGTGGGTGGCGATGGTTTCCGAGACCACCTTGATGTTCATCCCGCGAAACGGCTCGGCCGCCTTGATGAACCACTTCAGCTCCTCCAACTGCTGCTCGGCCGTCAGGGTGGACGGCTTGAATTCGCTTCCAATCCATTTCTTCGCCGCATCCTCGTAGGCATCGGCCCACGCCGAAGCGCTCAAACCGCTGAGTGCCAGCATGGCTGCCAATGAAATGCTATGTCGCAGCTTATTGTTTTTGTCGAACATAGAGACCTCCTGTTTAGATTTCGGAGCAACATTGCCGAGCGATTCGACTAGCCCCAACGCATCACAGCCAACAGCCACACCAGGGACAACGCGAACGCCACCCAGATGCTCCAGTCGGTTACGCCGATGACCAGCAAATGCAGGTAGGCGCTGCCGAGAAGACCGATAAACAAACGATCGCCACGGGTGGTGGCAATCGGCAAAAAACCACGACGAAGGACGCTTGGCGAACGCAACTCCCAGGTCGTCATGACCACCAGGATCACCGCGATCACACTGAAGAATGCCGCCGTCGGGACGGTCCAGCTCATCCATTCCATCATCAGCTCCTCATACCCGGCCCAGGGCAAAGCCCTTGGCCACATGGTTACGGACAAACCAGATCACCAGCATGCCGGGCAGGATGGTCAACACCCCCGCCGCCGCCAGCACCCCCCAATCAATGCCGGACGCAGACACCGTGCGGGTCATGACCGCTGCGATCGGCTTGGCATTCACCGACGTCAGGGTGCGCGCCAGCAACAATTCGACCCAGGAGAACATGAAGCAGAAAAACGCCGTCACGCCGATGCCGGAACCGATCAGGGGGATGAAAATCTTCACGAAGAACTTGGGAAAGCTATAGCCATCGATGTAGGCGGTTTCGTCGATTTCCTTCGGCACACCGGACATGAAGCCCTCGAGAATCCACACCGCCAGGGGCACGTTGAACAGGCAGTGCGCCAATGCCACGGCGATATGGGTGTCGAACAGGCCAATCGAGGAATACAGCTGGAAGAACGGCAACAGGAACACCGCCGGTGGTGCCATGCGATTGGTCAACAGCCAGAAGAACAGGTGCTTGTCACCCAGGAAGCGGTAGCGCGAGAACGCATAGGCCGCCGGCAACGCCACGGTCAGGGAAATGATCGTGTTCAGGGTCACGTAGTAGGCCGAGTTGAGGTAGCCGGTGTACCAGCTCGGATCGGTGAAGATCACCTTGTAGTTGGCCAGGGTGAAATCCTGTGGGAACAGCGTCAGGCCACCGAGGATTTCAGTGTTGCTCTTGAACGACATGTTCAACAGCCAGTAGATCGGCACCAGCACGAACAGGATGTACAGCAGCAGCGGAATCAGCTTTCTTTTGCTCATGGCGCGGGCCTCAACGGTTGGCGTCAGAGTGAGTCATGGCGGTGTAGAACAGCCAGGACACCAACAGGATGATCAGGAAATACACCAGCGAGAAGGCCGCCGCCGGCCCCAGGTCAAATTGCCCGACCGCCATTTGCGTCAGGGTCTGACTGAGGAAGGTCGTGGCATTGCCCGGCCCGCCGCCCGTGAGCACGAAGGGTTCGGTGTAGATCATGAAGCTGTCCATGAAGCGCAGCATCACCGCGATCAGCAACACGCTCTTGAGCTTGGGCAACTGGATGTGCCGGAACACTGCCCAGGCCGAGGCCCGGTCAATCCGCGCCGCCTGGTAATAGACGTCCGGAATGGCTCGCAAACCGGAGAAACACAACAGCGCCACCAGCGATGTCCAGTGCCACACGTCCATCACCAGCACCGTGACCCAGGCATCCATGGTGTTTGCCGCATAGTTGTAGCTGATGCCCATCGCGTTCAGGGTCGAGCCCAACAGGCCGATGTCCGCCCGGCCAAAGATCTGCCAGATCGTGCCGACCACGTTCCACGGGATCAGCAGCGGGATGGCCAGGACGATCAACACCACCGACGACCAGCGCCCCTTGGTCGGCATGGTCAGGGCGATCCCGATCCCCAGGGGGATTTCGATCAGCAGCACGCAGGCCGAGTAGATGAACTGGCGCAGCAATGAATCATGCAGGCGCGGGTCGAGCAGCACCTGCCTGTACCAGTCCGCGCCGACAAAATAGCGACTGGACTGGTCGAAGATGTCCTGCACCGAGTAGTTGACCACGGTCATCATCGGGATCACCGCACTGAACGCCACCAGCAGGAACACCGGCAGCACCAGCCACCAGGCCTTGTTGTTCTGCACTTTGTTCATGGCTGAACCTCCCCGATCGCGTGTGGCTCCAGCAGGAATTCGTCGGCGTAGACCATCAGCCATTGCGCCGGGAAACTGATGCAGGCCGTGCCCTCAGGCACCGGTTTGTCTTCGGCCAGGCGCACTTTCAGCGGCGCGCCGTCGAGGTTCAGGGTCATGATCTTGTAGGTGCCGAGGTCTTCGACATGCACGACGGTTGCCTGCAAGGCGTCATCGAACGGTTCATCCCATACGTGGACGAACTCCGGTCGAATGCCGATCTTGAGGGTTTGCCAGGTGGACTCGTCGATGCGTTTCTGCATGGCATCGGACAGGGGCAGATGGGTCGAGGCGAACCCGACGCCCCCCGGTTGCCTCTGCACTTCGATCAGGTTCATCCCGGGACTGCCAATGAAATAGCCGACAAACGTGTGGCTCGGGCGCTCGAACAATTCCCGGGGCGTACCGAACTGCACGATCTGCCCGCCATACATCACCGCAATCTTGTCGGCGAAGGTCGAGGCCTCCAGCTGATCGTGGGTGACATAGACCATGGTGATGTTGAACTGCTCATGGATCTGTTTGAGCTTGCGCCGCAGCTTCCACTTCAGGTGCGGGTCGATCACCGTCAGCGGCTCGTCGAAGAGGATCGCCGACACATCATCGCGCACCAGCCCGCGGCCCATGGAAACCTTCTGTTTTTCGTCGGCGGTCAGATTGCGCGCCTTTTTGCCCAGCAGGTTCTGCAGGTCGAGGACTTCGGCGATTTCCTGCACCTTGCTGTGGATTTTCGCTTCGGCCATGCCCTGGTTGCGCAGGGGGAACGCCAGGTTGTCGAACACCGTCATGGTGTCGTAGACCACCGGAAACTGGAAAACCTGGGCGATGTTGCGTTTCTCCGGCGTCAGGTCGTTGACCGCTTTGCCATCGAACAACACATGGCCCTGGGACGGGCTGAGCAACCCGGAAATGATGTTGAGCAAGGTGGATTTGCCACAGCCCGACGGCCCGAGCAAGGCATAGGCACCGCCCTGCTCCCAGATGTGGTTCATCTCGCGGATCGCGTAATCCTCGGGACCGCCCGGCGTGCGGGTGTAGCTGTGGGCGAGGTTCTGCAAACGGATTTCGGCCATCAGGCAACCCTCGCGATACGGCGACCGGGCGCCTGGACCAGCCGTCCCTGCGCATCGAACACAAACAGTTTATGGGTCGGGATGTAGATGCGGATCGGTGCATCGACGTCGTATTCGTGAACCCCCGGCAGGTGCAGCACCAAGAGAAAATGTTCGTTGCGCACGTGCAGGAAAGTTTCCGAACCGCTGATCTCGGCCACTTCGACGGTCACCGCCAGTTCGAGGTCGTCGTCGTTGCTGGGCACCAGCGAGATGTGGCTGGGGCGCACGCCGAATCGGAATTCGCCCTCGCCCACCGGACGCAGGTCCACGTTCAACGGGAAGTGCACGAAATTGGCGAAGCTGACTTCGTTGCCGGCGATTCGCCCTGGCATCAGGTTGATCGGCGGCTCGGAGAACAGTTCGGCGGCGAGCACGGTTTGCGGCTGGTGATACACCTCGGAGGCCTTGCCGCTCTGGATGATCCGCCCCTCGTGAAGAATGGTGGTGGTGCCGCCCAGGGCCAGCGCTTCATTGGGCTCGGTGGTGGCATAGACCGCAATGGTGTGCCGCGCCTTGAACAACTCGCGCATTTCCTGGCGCAGCTCTTCGCGCAATTTGTAATCGAGGTTGACCAGCGGTTCATCGAACAGGATCAGCTCGGCGTCCTTGACCAGTGCCCGGGCCATCGCCGTGCGCTGTTGCTGGCCACCGGAGAGTTCCAGCGGATAGCGCTGCAGGAACTTCTCGATGCGCAGCATCTTCGCGGTCTCCAGTACCTTGCTCTGGATCTGTTCGCTGCCCACGCCGGCCTGGCGCAAGGGCGAGGCAATGTTCTCGAACACGGTCATGGTCGGGTAGTTGATGAACTGCTGGTAAACCATCGACACGTTGCGCAAGCGCACCGGACGCTGGGTGACGTCGACGCCGTTCATCAGGATGCGCCCACTGTCCGGCTTGTCCAGACCGGCCATCAGGCGCATGAGGCTGGTTTTGCCGGACAGCGTGCGACCGAGCAAAACATTGAAGGATCCAGGTTCGAAACTCAGGCACGCATCATCGATCCAGGTCTGGCCCTCGACGGTGCGGCTGACGTGCTCCAGGGTGAGTGACATGGCTCGGCCTTTTTATTATTGGAGTCAAGCGACCGGAGCGATGGAGCGACTTTCGTGCCAAAAAATACAAGTAATTGATCTGCCTTGAAAATCAGCGAAATACCGGAAACGCCGCTTTCGTTGCTGAACAGAAATGAACAACTTCGATTGAACAATTGAACACTCCGGTCGTTGACAATGAACAATACTGAACAACACTCTACGGACTGCTCACATCCGCTGCAGGAGCGAGCTTGCTCGCTCCTGCAGGGTGTCGTGGGTGAAAGAAGTCCCCAATAAAAACAATAATTGCTTGCCCAGAGATCGACTGCCATGGCCGTACCCGCCTCGCCGCTCTCCCACGACGCCCTCATCCAGGACTCATGGTCACGTTGCCGTGCCTTCGGCCTCGATCACCAAAGCCCGCCCGCGTTTGACCAGTTGCCGGCAGAAGGCATTGCCCAGTTACTGGAGAGCCAGCACTCACTGGTGCAAACCACCCACCAGGAAGTCCTGCCCTACTACGAGAACATCCTCAGCAACTCCAACTGCCTGATCATGCTCGCCGACAACCAGGGCCAGGTGCTGACGTCGTGGGGCACCCAGCGCTTCATCGAGCCCGGCCTGAGCCGCGGGTTCAGTGCCGGCGCCAGCTGGATGGAACGCTGCAGCGGCACCAACGCCATCGGCACCGCGCTGGCCTGCGAGCAGGCGGTGCACATCGAGCACGATGAACATTTTCTCAAGGCCAACCGGTTCATGACCGGTTCCGCCGCGCCGATCTTCGATGCCGAGCGCAAGGTGATCGCGGTACTGGATGTGTCCAGCGACAGCTACCTGCCACCGTCGCACACCCTCGGCATGGTCAAGATGATGAGCCAGACCGTGGAAAACCGGCTGATCCTCAATCTGTTCCATGGCCAGCATTTTCAACTGACGTTCAACACCGGTTTGAACAACCTGGACAGCCAATGGGCCGGGCTGTTGATCTTCGATGAAACGGGCCAGGTGCTCTCGGCCAATCGCCGGGCCGACAATCTGTTAGGCATCAGCCTGTCGCGGGTCAGTGTGGAAAGCCTGTTCAAGGTGTCATTGCTGGAACTGCTGAATCAGCCGGAGGGCCTGCCCTTCGCCCTGCAAACCTGTGGACGCAACCGCTTTCAGTGCGTGTTGCGGCGGCCGAAGCAGGCACCGATTCAGCCACGGCTGTTTGCCGAGCCCAAGCGCGCCGAATCCGCTGACGCCTCTGCCACCGCAATCAGCCTGACCACCCTGCACTTCGGCGACAGCCGCGTGGAAAAGGCCGTGCGCCAGGCCGAACGCCTGCTGGAGAAGGACATTCCGTTGCTGATCCACGGCGAAACCGGCGTCGGCAAGGAAGTCTTCGTCAAGGCCCTGCATCAGGCCAGCTCGCGCAATCGACAATCGTTCATTGCCGTCAACTGTGCGGCGATCCCCGCCGAACTGGTGGAATCCGAGCTGTTCGGCTATGAAAAAGGCGCGTTCACCGGGGCCAACCAGAAAGGCAGCATCGGGCTGATCCGCAAGGCCGACAAAGGTACGCTGTTCCTCGATGAGATCGGCGACATGCCGCTGCCGACCCAGGCGCGGCTGCTGCGGGTGTTGCAGGAGCGCTGCGTCCAACCGGTGGGCAGCAGCGAGTTGTTCCCGGTGGACATCCGGATCATCTCGGCGACCAACCGCTCGCTGCGCGAACAGGTGCAATTGGGCCGTTTTCGCGAGGACCTGTATTACCGCATCGGCGGCCTGACACTGGAACTGCCCCCGCTGCGCGAACGCAGCGACAAGCAGGCGCTGTTCAAACGCCTGTGGGAACAGCATCGCGAACCGACTCAATGGGCCGGTTTGAGCCGTGAGGTGATGGAGCTGTTCAGCCGTCATCCGTGGCCGGGCAATCTGCGCCAGGTCAGCAGTGTGATGCAGGTGGCGCTGGCCATGGCCGAGGAAC
The DNA here is from genome assembly GCF_949767465.1 of Pseudomonas sp. IT-P12. Lineage (NCBI taxonomy): Bacteria > Pseudomonadati > Pseudomonadota > Gammaproteobacteria > Pseudomonadales > Pseudomonadaceae > Pseudomonas > Pseudomonas sp. IT-P12. Next base: position 376,839 of record NZ_CATKPY010000022.1, read on the forward strand.
AACCGGTGCGACCGGAACACTTGCCGGATGATTTTTTTGTCGATCTGGAGATGGAGCCAGTGGAGACGCCAGAGCCCCTGACGGTGGATCTGGAGGATGCCGAGGATTTGAATCGGCAGTTGCAGGCGGTGGGGGGGAATATCTCCCATTTGGCCCGGCGATTAGGGGTCAGCAGGAACACCTTGTACAAGCGGTTGCGCCAGACGGAATGACAGGTTGGCCGAAAGGACGCTTTCGCGAGCAAGCCCGCTCCCACAGGTGACAGTGATCCCTGTGGGAGCGGGCTTGCTCGCGAAGACGTCAGCCTGGGCGCCAATTCACTTGTGCCCTGCCCAAAAAACAAAACCCGCACAAGGCGGGTTTGTTTGTAGCAATGGCAGCGATCAGTCAGCCAGGCGCCAGGTCGTGCCGCCCTTGCCGTCTTCCAGTACTACGCCCATGGCGGTGAGCTGGTCGCGGATGCGGTCGGACTCGGCCCAGTCCTTGGCCGCGCGGGCGGCCAGGCGCGCTGCGATCAGCGCATCGACCTGTGCGGCGTCCACGCGCCCTTCGGCACCGGCCTGCAGGAAATCCTCGGCTTCGAGCTGCAACACCCCCAGCACGCCGGCCAGTTCCTTCAGGCGCGCCGCCAGACCGGCCGCCGCCGCGAGATCGCTCTCGCGCAGGCGGTTGATCTCACGCACCATCTCGAACAGCACCGCACAGGCTTCCGGCGTACCGAAGTCGTCGTTCATCACCTGGGTGAAGCGCTCGACGAACGCCTCGCCACCGGCCGGGGCCACGCTCGGCAAGCCCTTCAAGGCATGGTAGAAACGCTCGAGTGCGCCCTTGGCGTCCTTGAGGTTGTCTTCCGAGTAGTTGATCGCGCTGCGGTAATGGCTCGACACCAGCAGGTAACGCACGACTTCCGGGTGGTACTTTTCCAGCACGTCGCGAATGGTGAAGAAGTTGTTCAAGGACTTGGACATCTTCTCGCCATTGATGCGAATCATGCCGCAATGCATCCACGCGTTGGCGTAGGTCTTGCCGGTGGCCGCTTCGCTCTGGGCGATTTCGTTCTCGTGGTGCGGGAACTCCAGGTCGCTGCCGCCGCCGTGAATGTCGAAGGTCTCGCCCAGGCAGCAGGTTGACATCACCGAGCATTCGATGTGCCAGCCCGGACGCCCGTCGCCCCAGGGCGATGGCCAGCTCGGTTCGCCCGGCTTGGCGCCTTTCCACAACACGAAGTCCAGCGGGTCCTGCTTGGACTCGTCGACTTCGATGCGGGCGCCGATGCGCAGGTCTTCGATCTTCTTGCGCGACAGCTTGCCGTAACCCATGAACTTGGCGACGCGGTAGTAGACGTCGCCGTTGCCCGGGGCGTAGGCGTAACCCTTGTCGATCAGGGTCTGGATCATCGCGTGCATGCCGGGAATGTGCCCGGTGGCGCGCGGTTCCATGTCCGGTTTCTGGATGTTCAGGCGCGCTTCGTCTTCGTGCATCGCCGCGATCATGCGCTCGGTCAGGGCTTCGAACGACTCGCCGTTCTCGTTGGCCCGATTGATGATCTTGTCGTCAATGTCGGTGATGTTGCGCACATACGTCAGGTCGTAGCCGCTGAACCGCAACCAGCGGGTCACCAGGTCGAACGCGACCATGCTTCGGCCATGGCCCAGGTGGCAGTAGTCGTACACGGTCATCCCGCAGACATACATGCGCACCTTGTTGCCATCCAGCGGCTTGAAGACTTCTTTGCTCTTGGTGAGCGTGTTGTAGATCGTAAGCACGATGCTTCCTTAAGACTTGATCACTGGCCCCACGAATCACGCAGGGTCACGGTACGGTTGAATACCGGCGCGCCCGGTTTCGAGTCCTTGATATCCGCGACGAAGTAACCTTCGCGCTCGAACTGGAAACGGTCTTCCGGCTGTGCCTGGCCCAGCGAGGGTTCAGCACGACAACCGGTCAGCACTTGCAGCGAATCAGGGTTGATGTTGTCCAGGAAACTTGCGCTGTCTTCGGCCTTCTCCGGGTTCGGGGAGCGGAACAGGCGATCGTACAGGCGCACTTCGCACTCGACGCTGGCCGCGGCCGGCACCCAGTGGATCACGCCCTTGACCTTGCGGCCTTCGGGGTTCTTGCCCAGGGTGTCCGGATCGTAGGAGCAACGCAGTTCGACGATGTTGCCATCGGCGTCCTTGATCGCTTCGTCGGCACGGATCACGTAGCTGCCGCGCAGGCGCACTTCGCCCGCAGGCTCCAGGCGTTTGTAGCCCTTTGGCGGCTCTTCCATGAAATCTTCACGGTCGATGTAGATCTCACGGGCGAACGGCAGGACGCGTACGCCCATGTCTTCTTTCGGGTGGCACGGCAGTTCGAGGTTCTCGACCTGGCCTTGCGGGTAGTTGGTGATCACGACTTTCAGCGGTCGCAGCACGCACATGGCACGCGGGGCGCTGTGATCGAGATCGTCGCGGATGCTGAACTCGAGCATGCCGAAGTCGACCACGCCGTCGGAGCGGTTGGTGCCGACCATTTCGCAGAAGTTGCGGATCGATTTCGGCGTGTAGCCACGGCGACGGAAGCCCGACAGCGTGGACATGCGCGGATCGTCCCAGCCATTGACGTGCTTCTCGTCCACCAGCTGCTTGAGCTTGCGCTTGCTGGTGATGGTGTAGTTCAGGTTCAGGCGGCTGAACTCGTACTGGCGCGGGTTCGCCGGCACCGGCAGGTTCTCGAGGAACCACTCGTACAGCGGACGGTGGCTTTCGAATTCCAGGGTGCAGATCGAGTGGGTGATGCCTTCGATGGCGTCCGACTGACCGTGGGTGAAGTCATAGTTGGGGTAGATGCACCACTTGTCACCGGTCTGGTGGTGATGGGCGTGACGGATGCGGTACATGATCGGGTCGCGCAGGTTCATGTTCGGCGAAGCCATGTCGATCTTCGCGCGCAGCACCCGTGCGCCGTCGGGGAACTCGCCGGCGCGCATGCGGGCGAACCAGTCGAGGTTCTCTTCCACGGAGCGATCGCGGAACGGGCTGTTGCGACCCGGCTCGGTCAGGCTGCCACGGTATTCCTTGGCCTGCTCCGGGGTCAGGTCGTCGACATAGGCCTTGCCGGCCTTGATCAGCTCGACAGCCCAGTCATGCAACTGGTCGAAATACTGCGAGGCATAGCGCACTTCGCCGGACCATTCGAAGCCCAGCCATTTGACGTCGCTCTCGATCGCGTCGATGTATTCCTGGTCTTCCTTGGCCGGGTTGGTGTCGTCGAAACGCAGGTGCGTGACACCGCCGAACTCCTGGGCCAGGCCGAAGTTCACACAGATCGACTTGGCGTGACCGATGTGCAGGTAGCCGTTGGGCTCAGGCGGGAAACGGGTGACGATCTGCGTGTGCTTACCCGAGTCCAGGTCCGCCTGGATGATCGGGCGCAGGAAATTGACCGGCACGGCAGGGCCGGTCTTGGAATTCGAGGTAGGGTCGACAGTGGGCTTGCTCATAGGATCCTTGAACAGACAAGTGCGCGGCCGGAAGACAGCCAGACAAAACAAAGCCGCTATCATAGCCGATGCTGTCAAGCACCTGACAGAGCGTGCCCTGCAAACGGTCGCATTTAATCGGGCAGAAAAGAAAAAACAGCCTCGAAATTCGCGCCTGTCACGCTAAACTGCGCACCTTGGCCGATCAGGCTGAACCGGTAGCGGAGCGAAATGTTCCAATACCCAAGCATTCCCCAGAAAGAGTACCGATCATGACCCAAGTCAAACTGACTACCAACTTTGGCGACATCGTTCTGAAACTGAACGCCGAAAAAGCCCCGATCACCGTGGCCAACTTCGTTGAATACGTCAAAGCCGGTCACTACCAAAACACCATTTTCCACCGTGTCATCGGTAACTTCATGATCCAGGGTGGCGGTTTCGAGCCAGGCATGAAAGAAAAGAAAGACAAGCGTCCAAGCATCCAGAACGAAGCGGACAACGGTCTTTCCAACAACAAGTACACCATCGCCATGGCCCGTACCATGGAGCCGCATTCGGCTTCGGCACAGTTCTTCATCAACGTGACCGACAACAGCTTCCTCAACCACAGCGCCAAGAACACCCAGGGCTGGGGCTACGCAGTGTTCGGTGAAGTGACCGAAGGCCAGGACGTCGTCGACAAGATCAAAGGCGTGCCCACCACCATGAAGAGCGGCCACCAGGACGTGCCAGCAGACGACGTGATCATCGAGAAAGCCGAGATCATTGAGTGATACTGCTGATTTCAGACTTGCATCTGGAAGAGGAGCGCCCGGACATCACCCGGGCGTTTCTGGATTTGCTCGCCGGACGCGCCCGCACCGCGAGTGCGCTGTACATCCTCGGTGACTTTTTTGAAGCGTGGATCGGCGACGATGCCATGACACCCTTCCAGCGCTCCATCTGCCAGGCCCTGCGCAATCTCAGCGACAGCGGCACGGCCATTTTCCTGATGCACGGCAATCGCGACTTCATGCTCGGTCAGGCCTTCTGCAAAGAGGCCGGCTGCACCCTGCTGAAGGACCCGAGTGTCGTGCAGTTCTACGGCGAGCCGGTGCTGTTGATGCACGGCGACAGCCTGTGCACCCGCGACGAAGCCTACATGAAGCTGCGTCGTTACCTGCGCAACCCGCTCACCCTGTTCATCCTGCGCCACCTGCCGTTGCACACCCGGCACAAACTGGCGCGCAAGCTGCGCAGCGAAAGCCGTGCGCAAACGCGGATGAAGGCCAACGACATCGTCGACGTAACCCCCGCAGAGATTCCGCGGATCATGCAGCAATACGGCGTGAAGACCTTGATCCACGGCCACACCCACCGCCCCGCCATCCACAAGTTGCAATTGGGCGAACACGCTGCCCGCCGCATCGTGCTGGGGGATTGGGATCGCCAGGGCTGGGCATTGCAGGTGGACGAAAACGGCTTTGCCCTGGCGCCGTTCGACTTTGCCCCGCCGCCGACGTTGGCTGCGCCTGCAATCTGACGGCACGCACAAATCCCCTTGTGGGAGCGGGCTTGCTCGCGAAGGCGGTGTGTCAGTCGACATCTGTATCAGCTGACACACCGCCTTCGCGAGCAAGCCCGCTCCCACAGTTAACCGTGTCCGGCTTAGTGCCCCGACGCCGCAGGCCCCGCCTTCGCCGCGAACGGCGGCTTCGCCAGCCAGACGATCACGACCAGCCCCATGAACGCCCAGCCCAGCAGCGTGAAGTAATCCACGGTGGACAGCATGTAGGCCTGGCTGTTGAGCACCTGATCGAGTTGCGCATACGCCGGGGAGCCGGCCCCACCCAGATGCTGCAGGGCATCACGGGTGGCCGGGTCGTAGGGGGTGATGCTTTCGCTCAGGTACGCATGGTGCTGGTCGGCCCGACGAATCCAGATCCAGGTGGTCAACGACGCTGCAAAGCTGCCGCCCAAAGTCCGCAGGAAGGTCGCAAGGCCTGCGCCGTCAGCGATCTGGCTCGGTGGCAGGTCCGACATCAGGATGCTCAGGGTCGGCATGAAGAACAGCGCCACGCCAATGCCCATGAACAGCTGCACCAGGGCGATGTGCTGGAAGTCCACTTCGTTGGTGAAGCCGGCGCGCATGAAGCAACTCAGGCCAATCGCCAGGAACGCCAGGCCCGCCAACAGGCGCAGATCGAACTTGTGCGCGTACTTGCCGACAAACGGCGACATCAACACCGGCAGGATCCCGATCGGCGCCACCGCCAACCCGGCCCAGGTCGCCGTGTACCCCATCTGGGTTTGCAGCCACTGCGGCAGGATCAGGTTGATCCCGAAGAAGCCGGCATAACCCAGCACCAGCACCAGGGTGCCGATGCGGAAGTTGCGGTAGGCGAACAGCCGCAGGTTGACCACCGGGTGCTCGTCGGTCATTTCCCAGATCACGAACACCGCCAGGGCAATCACCGAAATGGCGGCGCCGATCAGGATGAAGTTCGATTCGAACCAGTCCAGGTCGTTGCCCTTGTCGAGGATCACCTGCAACGCCCCGACCCCGATGATCAGCGAGATCAGCCCGATGTAATCCATCGGCTGGCGACTGGTTTCCACCGGACGCGCCTTGAGCTGCTGGCGCACCACCATCACCGCGAAAATCCCGATGGGCACGTTGATGAAGAAGATCCACGGCCAGCTGTAGCTGTCGGTGATCCAGCCGCCCAGAATCGGCCCGGCAATCGGCGCCACCACCGTGACCATCGCCAGCAACGCCAGGGCCATGCCGCGTCGTGCCGGAGGATAGACCGCGATCAGCAGCGTCTGGGTCATCGGGTACAACGGCCCGGCCACCAGCCCTTGCAGGACCCGGAAGCCGATCAGTTCCGGCATCGAGGTGGAAATGCCGCAGAGAAACGAGGCCAGCACAAACAGGATCGTCGCCCACAGGAACAGTTTCACTTCGCCGAAGCGCCGGCTGAGCCAGCCGGTCAGCGGCAGCGCGATCGCGTTGCTCACGGCGAAAGAAGTGATCACCCAGGTGCCCTGCTCCGAACTCACGCCGAGGTTGCCGGAAATGGTCGGCAACGCCACGTTGGCGATGGTGGTGTCCAGCACTTGCATGAAGGTCGCCAACGACAGCCCGATGGTACTGAGCAGCAGGCTGGGGGGTGTGAAAGACGCGTTATTGCTCATCGCGGATCCTATGCAAACATGAGGACGGGCGCAGCCGCCCCTTCCTGTGGGAGCGGGCTTGCCCGCGAATGCGTAGTGTCAGATGACACAGATGTCGGCTGAAAAAACGCATTCGCGAGCAAGCCCGCTCCCACAGGATTTGTGTGGGGTCAGCGCTGCGCGGTCTTGCTGACGGCAGCGCTGTTGTCGTGGATCAACTGCGTGATCATCGCATCGGCTTCGGCCAACTGACGGTCGTAGACGCTGGTGCTGAACGAAGCCTTTTGCGGCGGCTGTTGCGCCAGCACCGGACCGCTCTGGTCGCGCAGGTTCACCTCGACCTGGGTCGACAGGCCCACGCGCAGCGGGTGCCGGGCCAGCTCTTCGGCGTTGATGTGGATACGGACCGGAACCCGCTGCACGATCTTGATCCAGTTACCGGTGGCGTTCTGCGCCGGCAACAGAGCAAATGCGCTGCCGGTGCCGGCGCCGAGGCTGTCGACGGTGCCGCTGAATTTCACATCGCTGCCGTAGAGGTCGGCCTCGATGTCCACCGGCTGGCCGATGCGCATGTCACGCAGCTGGGTTTCCTTGAAGTTGGCGTCGATCCACAGCTGGTCCAGGGGAATCACCGCCATCAGCGCGGTTCCCGGCTGTACCCGTTGACCGAGCTGCACGGAACGCTTGGCCACATAGCCGGTGACCGGCGCGATCAGGGTGCTGCGCGCCTTGTTCAGGTAGGCCTGGCGCACTTGCGCGGCCGCCGCCATGACGTCCGGGTGTGACGACACCACGGTGTCATCGACCAGCGCGCTGGTGGTTTTCAATTGCTGCCGGGCGTTGGCCAGGGCGTTTTGTGCCGAGGTCAGGTCGTCGCGAGCGTGGGACAACTCTTCCTGGGAAATCGCCCCGCCTGCGGCCAGGTTCTTGCGCCGGGTGAAGTTGTCCTGGGCCTTCTGCACTTCGGCCTGCTGGGCGTTGACCTGGGCTTTCATGCCGTCGACGTTGCTGTACAGGCCGCGCACCTGGCGCACGGTGCGGGCCAGGTTGGCCTGGGCGCTTTGCAGACCGACCTCGGCATCGTTCGGGTCGAAGTTGACCAGCACCTGGCCTTCGTGGACCAGGTCGCCATCATCGGCGCCAATGCTGACCACGGTGCCGGTGACCAACGGCGTGATTTCCACCACGTTGCCATTCACATAGGCGTCGTCAGTGCTTTCGTTCCAGCGGCCGTAGAATTCGTGATAACCCCAGACGCCGACACCGGCGAGGATCACTACGACCGCCAGCACGAACAACATGAGCTTGCGTTTGCGCGGGTTGCCGTTGTCTGGAGCGTCAGGGGTTTGAGTGTGGGCGGTGGCCATGACAATTACCTTGAATTAGTGGGTCTGCGTGGCTGGGGTTGCGTTGGCTGCGGCCAGGGTGTCGCCCTGAAAACCGCCGCCCAGCGCCTGCATCAACTGAATCGACAGGTCGATCTGCTCGGCATTCAGGTTGGCCAGCTGGCGCTGGGCCTGGAGCAGTTGCTGCTCGATGCTGAGCACGTCCAGGTAGTTCCCGATACCGGAACCGTAGCGTTGGACCACGGTGTCGTAGGACTCCTGGGCGATGTCGGTCGCATGCTGCTGGGCGCCGATCTGCCGACCGATATCGCGTAACTGGTTGAGGGTGTCGCTGACATCCCCCAGTGCTTTCACCAGGCTTTTGTTGTACTGCGCCACCGCGAGGTCGTAATCGGCATCGCGGGCATCGAGGTCGGCACGCAGGCGACCGCCGTCGAAAATCGGCACCGAGACCGTGGGGGCGATGTTGAAGAAACGACTGGCAGAACCGAACATCGCGTCGCCCAACAGGGATTCGGCACCGGCAGCGGCGCTGAGGTTCAAGTTCGGGTAGAAGCGGGTCTTGCTGGCGTCGATGTCCTTGCTCGCCGCCTCCACCCGCCAGCGCGCGGCCACCAGGTCTGGACGGCGGCCAAGCAGTTCAGCCGGCAACACCGACGGCAAGGCGACGGCACTGGGCTGGAGAACCTTCGGCCGGGCGACTTCATTGCCACGATCCGGGCCCTTGCCAAGCAGGACCGCCAGGGCGATCTTTGCGCTTTGCAGGCGTTTTTCGGCGTCGATCAGACTGGCCTGGGACGAGGCCTCCAGGCTTTCGGTCTGCTGGAACTGGTACTGACTGTCAATGCCGGCGCTCAGGCGACGCTGGCTCAGGTCGAGCATTTGCCGGGTGCGCTTGAGGTCCTCGCTGGCCAGGTCATGAATGATGTGCGCCTGGCCCAGATCGCTGTAGGCGCGGGCGACATCGGCTGCCAGGGTCAGTTGCGCGGCCTGTCGATCGACTTCGGCGGCACGGGCCTGACCCAGCGCGGCTTCCCAGGCAGCGCGCTGGCCGCCCCAGAGGTCGAAGTCGTAGTTGAAACTGACGCCAACGTTACGCACGGTGGAGTACGCATCGCCCTCGCCCCGAGGGTCCTGATCACGGGCCAGGCGCGATCGGCTGACGCCGGCGCTGGCATCGAGGGTCGGCATGCGCGCGGCATCGGCAGCAGACGCTGCAGCGCTGGCCTGATGGGCACGGGCATCGGCAATCTGCAGGTCGGGGCTGTCTTGCAGCGCTTCGCGGATCAGGCCATCGAGCTGTGGGTCGCCGAGGCTTTTCCACCAATCGTTCTTGGGCCAGGCCGCCGGCGACAGGGTCACGCCGCTCAAGGATTGTCCGGCCTGCAGGTTTTTCGCGTCGAGGCTTTTGCCTTCGGTGGCCAGGCCACTGTAACTGGCGCAACCGGCCAGCATCATGGCCGCCAGCAACCCGCTCAGGCCGGTACGAAAAGTCTTGCCGTTCATTTGTCACCTACCCGCAGCAAGGTGATCGAGTCACCGGCGGCCACCAGGATTTTCTTCAGGATCTGTTCCAGGGTGATCAACTCTTGCGGGGTGATCGCACCGGCCAACTCATTCATCGCCTCGGCGCCGATGTGCGGCAGGCGATCGGCGAGCGTCTGCCCTTCCGTCGTCAGCACCAGTTGCACCTGACGGCGATCGGCTTCGCTGCGTTGGCGGGCGAGGAAACCCTTCTGCTCCAGGCGATCGAGCATGCGTGTCATCGAGCCACTGTCGAGCGACAGGTGCCGGCACAACTCGGCGGGGGTGTCGACACCGAACTGGGCCATGATGATCAGCACCTTGAACTGCGCGGCGGTGATGCCATGGGGTTCCATGTGTGTGTCGATGATCCGGTCCTTGAGCAACGCTGCGCGCCCAAGCAACAGGCCGAGATGGCAGTTGTGGAAATTGTCCGGGGTGAAATGATTCATCTGATCACCAATTAGCTGCCTAGGCAGTGAATGTATGACGAGATGTTACTGCCTAGGCAGCAAATGTCCAAGCATTAGTTAGTTAGCTTTTTATTTAATTGACAGGTGGTGGTCCCCCATCGCGTGCAACCCCTGCTCGCGATACGGGTCAACGGCGACGTTGGGCTGTCCGAATCGGCTTTGCCGCCTCGGGGCGCCGCCGTCCGGCGGGGCCTAGAAGTCCCGTTTGTAGAAGATGTCCAGCGAGCTGGCCACGCCGCCCGCCGCCTCCAGGTACACCTTCTTGCTCAGCTTGTAACGCAGGGCGATGGTGTTGGCCGGCTCGAACACGCCGACGCCGTAACGCAGGCTGAGTTTTTCCGAGAGGTTGCCGCTGGCGACCACGCTGGTGGTGTTGCCGCTGCCTTCGGTGTCGAGCTGGAAATCCTCGATCCCCAGGCCGCTGGCCAGCTTGCCGGTGACCCCGGCACTGCCCATCAGGCCCAGGCCCAGCGCGGCTTGCGCCAGCATGTTGTTGTCTTCGCCGCTGGTGCTCAGCGGACGCCCCAGCACCAGGTAGGACAAGGCCTGCTCCTGGCTCATCGCCGGCTCGGAAAAGATCTGCGTGGTCGGCTGCTCGGCACTGCCGCTGAGGCGAATACCGGCAATGACGTCGTCGGTCTGGCGAATGGCTTCGATGTCCAGGTAAGGCTGATCGATCGGTCCGGCAAACAACAGGCGCGCCCGGCGCACCGTCAACCGCTGGCCGTAGGCGCGGTAACGTCCGTCGTTGAGCCACAGCTCGCCACGGGTGTCCAGGTTGTCGCCGATGTGCACGTGCCCTTGCAGGTTGGCGGTCAGACCAAACCCGGCAAAGCTGAGTTTGTCCTCGCCGACCTGCACGTCGATGTCCATCTTCATGGCCACCGGCGGTTTGCCCTCTTCGGTCTGCTGGCCGATGATCACCGCATCGTCCGAGAGCTTGACCGTCGACGGCGGCAGCTCGCGCACGGTGATCGCGCCCCGGGGCACCCGCACCTTGCCGGCCACCGCCAGCTCATCGCCCTTCATCGAAATGCGCAGGTCCGGCTCGACTTCCAGCTTGGCGTAAGGCTCGACCGTCACCGGCAACTGCGTGCCCTTGAGCGCCAGGTCCACCACCAGCGCCTGGCCCCAGGCGATGTCGCCGCTCAGGCTGCCCTGCCCGTTCTGGCCGCTTTTCCAGCCGCCCTTCAATTGCACGCTTTCACCGGCGATGAGCGCTTGTACTTGCAAGGCCTGCAGTTCCATCGGCAGTTCCGGCCCGGAGACTTCGCCCTCACTGAGCAGCAGGTTGCCGTTGATCAGCGGCGCCATCAGCGTGCCTGCGATCGTGCCGCTGCCGTTCAGGCGTCCGCCGAGTTTCTCGACCATCGGCACGAAGGGGCGCGCCACCGACAGGTCGAGGCCATTGAGGCGAAACGCGCCGGTCAACGGTTTGTTTTTCGCCAGCGGATTGATCTGCGCCTGCACGTTCAATTCGCCGAGCTTGTTGCCGACGAACACCAGTTCGCTGTCGATGCGCCTGGGCGTGAGTTTGCTGGTGAGTTTCAGGGTCTGGTAGGGGAAGTCCAGCCACTGGTCCTTTTCCTTCACACGCAAGGTGCCGCCACCGGCATCGAGGCTGACCAGACCGTTCGGGCCGCTGGCCGGCAGGTCCAGTTGCACATCGGCATTGAGCACGCCCTTCCAGGCGAAATCCTTCGGCAACCACTGCGCCAGGCTCTCGATCGGGAACTGCTTGAGGTGGTAACGCAGCTTCGGCTCCGGCATCAGGCGCTGGTCCTCGCCGCACAGGCTGGCCGCACCGGACATCCAGCAATGGGCGCCGAAGTTGATTTTGCCGTCCGCCAGCCGTTCGAGTCTGGCCGGGCCTTGCAGCTTCCAGTCCTGGCCGCCCGTTCGGAGATCGCCGCTGGCCAGGCGACCGCGCCAGTTGCCCTTGTCCAGCGTGCCATCGAAGCCAAGGGCCAGCTTCAACTGCGGGCCTTGCAGATCGAGCGCCAGCTGCTGCTTTTTGATATCGCCCTGGCCGCTGGCCGTTAACGTGCCCAGGGCAGTGTCGCCGACCTGGATGCCGCTGCCCTTGAGGTCGACTTTGGCCCGTTGCGCGCTGTCGAGGGTGGCGTCGAGGTTGAGGCTTTGCAGACGATTGTCCTGGAACGCCAACTGCGTGCCTTGCAGCCCGAGCTTGCCCTGCGGCGCCTTGAGCGTGCCGGCGACGTCGATCCGGCCGTTGAGTTGCCCGCGCAGTTGCGGCCAGAGCTGGGCCAGGCGCGGCAGCTTGAGGTCGATCTGGCCGGCCAGCTTCTCGTGCAGGCTGCCCTTGCCGCTGATGCTGTTGTCGCCAAGGCGGATTTGCAGGGCGCTGAGGTTCCATTGCTGACCGCCGCCTTCGGCCTTGGCCTGGATCACCGCTGGTTGACCGCGCAGCTTGCCCTTGAGATCGAGATCGGCGTCGAGGCTGAGTTTTTCATTCTTCAACTCGCCCTTGCTGCGCAGCGGCCCCGCGAGGACGCCGGGCAATTCCGCGACCCAGTACGCCGGATTGAGGGCGGACAGGTCGAGTGCGGTGTCCCAGGCAAGGCCCTCGGCGAATTGCAGGTTCAGGTGCCCTTCGGCCTTGCCCTGCCCCGCTTCGAGCTGGATCTGTTGCAGGTAGAGGCTGCTCAGGTCGCCGGCGAACGGGCTGCTCAGGCTGAACGCCCCGGCCGGGCCATCCAGCGCGGCCTTGAAGTTGCCCAGGTAGTGGCCATCGGTGTAGGAGACTTCACCCTTGAAGCTGCGCAGGGCCACCTCCGGTTCATCGATCAGCGGATAGAGACGGTGCCAGGGGAAGTCCAGCCAATCGATGTTGGCCGTGGCGCTCAGGCCTTTGCTCCAGTCGACCACGCCGGTGAGTTTGAGGGTCTGCCTGTCGCTGGCCGTCAGGTCCAGCCCGGCGATTTGCGCACCGTTGGCGTCGACCTTGCCTTGCAGCACCAGCGCGACCGGCCCCTGCTCGGCCGGCAGCGTGGCGTTGCCGCGCAGTTGATAGCCGCTTTTGAGGTCGCCCTCGCCGCTCAGTTGCAGTTGATTGAGTTGCAGGGTGTCTGGCAGATCGGCGTCGGGTTTGAAGCCATCCGCCGTGATCTGCACCCTGGCCGGCAGGTTTTCCACCAGCGGCTGCAACTCGCCGCTCAGTTGACCGTCGAGGTAACCGTGGCTGTCGGCGTGCAGTTTCAGGGTCTTGAGCAGATCACCGTTGATGTTCAGGTCCAGCGTCCAGGGGGCCGGGGTCGCCAGCTGCAGTTGGCCGGAAGCCGTCAGCGGCCAGTTGCCGGAGGGTTGCAGCAGGCCGGAAAGGTTCAGGCTCATGTCGTCGCGCTGCAACCGCACGGCATCGATCTGCAGCCCCTGTACAGTCCAGTGCGCCGCCAATTGCAAGCCCTTGAGTTCTTCACTGCCGTTGAACAACAGGCGGCCGACCTGCACGTCGCCCAGTTCCAGGGACAGCGGCAATTTCAGGTCCGGCAGGCTGATCGGGTTGCTATCGCCTTCGTCCGTCCCCGGCGGGAGTTGCAGGCTGACCTGATCGGCTTTCAACTGCTCGATGCACAGCGTCATGCGCGCCAGGCACCCGGGCGACCAGGCAAAAATCACCCGGTCCAGCTCAATTCGGCGGGTGTCCTGTTGCAAGAGCACATGGTCGGCGCTCCACTGCCCACCCAGCCGCCCCTGGAAATTCTCGACCGCCAACCCCGGCACAAACCCCAGCGCCCAGCGGCTGCCCGTCGCCGTGCCCAGCACGGCGGTGAGCGCCAGCAGCACCAGCACCAGCAATGCCGGAATTGCCAGCAGCGTTATTTTCAAACCACGCTTCACAGCTCGGGCCCCATGGAAAAGTGCAGTCGAATGCCGCCGTCGTCGTCCATCGCGTGGGCCAGGTCGAGGCGAATCGGCCCCACCGGCGACACCCAGCGCACGCCGATACCGACCCCGGTCTTGAGGTTCGGCAGTTCGAGTTTGTTGAAGGAGTTGCCCTGGTCGATGAAGGTCGCGACCCGCCACTTTTCGGCAATGGAGTATTGATACTCGGCACTGGCGGCGACCATGTAGCGGCCACCGATGCGGTCGCCATCGGAGTTTTCCGGGGACAGGCTCTGATAGTCGTAGCCGCGCACGCTTTGATCGCCACCGGCGAAAAAGCGCAGGGACGGCGGCACCGATTTATAGCCGTTGGTGGCGCTGCCGCCGACCTGGATCCGACCGAGGAAGCGGTGTTTGTCGAAGACCGTGGTCAGGCCTTTCACCAGGGCGGTGCCGTACAGCAGGTTATTGTCGGAGCCCAGGCCTTCCTTGGCCACCTTGGTATCGAATTCCAGGCGATAGCCGTTGTGCGGATCGATGCGGTTGTCACTTTTGAGGTACGAATAGCTGACCCCGGGCATCAGCAGGGTACTGAGGCCGGAATCGTCACCGAGCCGATATTCTTCGCGTTGCCATTTCAGCGACACCACCCGTTGCCAGCCGCTGGGCAGCTTGCTGTGCCACTCGGGACCCAGGGTCAGCAATTTGCTCAGGCTGTCCTTGTCGGCGATTTCTTCGTTCTGGTAGCCACCGGCGAAGCGCAGTTTGTCGGTCAGTGGCGGGTCCAGGGGTATGTCGTAGAACACCCCGACGTTCTGCCGTGGCGCCGAGATTTCGGTTTCCCAACCATAACTGTGGCCCTGGGGGTTGACCCAATGCCGCGTCCAGTTGGCCTTGAGCCGGGGGCCGACATCGGTGGAGTACCCCAGGCCGAGCCCCAGGGTGCGCGGTTTTCGGGTTTCGAGCTTGACGTCCACCGGGATCACGTCCTCTTTGGACGCCGTCGGCGCAGCATCGACGCGCACGCCTTCGAAATAGCCGCTCGATTGCAGGTTGCGGTTCAGTTCGGCGATCAGTTCGGAATCGTAAGGCGTGCCCGCCTTGAACGGCACCATGCGTTGCAGCAGGTCTTCGTCGAACGGCGTGTCGCCTTCGAAACTGACGTTGCCCAGGGCATAACGCGGGCCGCTGTCGTACACCAGTTCAATATCGGCAACGCCCGCTCGCGGGTCGATGGCAAGTTTTTGTCGAGTGAAACGGCCGCTGAAGAAGCCGTAGCGCGACGCCTGGTTCTGGATCAACCGCTTGGCGTCTTCATAATGGCCATGATTGAGCACCGCACCGGTTTTCAGCGCCGTGCTTTTCGGCACCCGGAAGGATTTGAGCGAGGCCGCCGGGCCGTCAATGCGGATCGTGACGGTGCGCAGATGAATCGGCTCGCCAGGTTCGATGGTGAGCACCAGGCGCGGCGTCTTGCCGCCTTTCACATCGCTTTCGATCTGCGGCTGGTAATACCCCAGGGCCTGAGCGGCCTTGCGCGCCTGTTCCTCGGCTCCACGACTGAAGCGCAACAGGGCTTCCTCGTCACGATCACCGAGGCTGCCGATATAGCCCTCTATATTGGCTTTCAGTTCGTCGTTGGACGGTTTGATCCGCACATCCAATTCACTTTGCGCCAGCGCCGCGCAGCTGGTGAACAGCATCAGCACGCCGCTGGTAAATCTTCCTGGAAACTTCATAGGCGCGGATGCTAACACGAGCTTGGGAGCGTGATAGAACCTCGCGTGGCGCGAAAGTTCTACCGTTTATGCCGAGGCGGTTTGCAGTACCTGCGGATTGGCGTGGAAAAACACATGCTCGCGGATCGGTCCGACCGCCACTTCACCGACTTCCTCGTAACCCTGGCGCTTATAGAACTCCAGGTACCGCGGATTGCCGGTATCGAGCACCACCCCCTGGGAGTGCTCATCCTCCGCGCACCAGTTGTGTACCGCTTGCAGCAACTGCTCGCCGAAGTGCTTGCCCTGGAACTGCGGGTGAATGCCCAGCAACGGCAGCAGGTGCACCGAATCCGACGGCACGCAGGCCATCACCGCATCGTGGTACTCGAGGTAGCGGCGCGTGCAGCGAAAGCCGGTGCTGAGCACCATGCGCAAACGCCAGGCCCAGCTTTCGGTGATGCCCAAACGCCGTTGCGGCGGCGCAATCAGGGCAATGCCGATCAACCGGTCGTTGACCAGCAGGCCGATGGCCGGCAGGTCTTGCAGGAAATGCTGCTTGACCAGCTCACGCACTGTGGCGCGTACCCGCTGCTCATAACCGGGACGCTCGGCTTCGAACAGGTAACCGAAGGTCGGTTCGTGGCGGTAGGCCTGGTACAGCAGAGAACGGGCTTCGCGGGAGTAGCCGCTGTCGAGCATGTGGATCGCGGCAATCGCGGTTGAGGTTTCGGGCATAGCGGTAGATCTCCCCGGGGACAGCTCAAAGGGCTGCTCTTGTTGTTACGAGCCTCCAGGCACAGGCACAGTTCCTTACTGAATGAAATCAGTGTCGGCTGTACCGCCTTATCGCGAGCAGGCTCGCTCCCACAAAGGTATAGACCACACGGGTGATTTTGTGGGGGCGAGCCTGCTCGCGATAAAACCAGGCCTACGCAGATCAGGCAGAACGCTCACCCCGCACTGGCCCCAATCCCACAGGTCAGCTAGCATCGCCCTTTTGCCAGGACCTGCCGACCATGAAGATCGTCTCCTTCAACATCAACGGGCTGCGCGCTCGCCCCCATCAGTTGGCGGCGCTGATTGAAAAGCATCAACCCGACGTGATCGGCCTGCAGGAAACCAAGGTCCATGACGACCAGTTCCCGCTGGACGAGGTCCAGGCGCTGGGTTATCACGTGCATTTCCACGGGCAAAAGGGTCACTACGGCGTCGCGCTGCTTTCACGCCAGGCACCGCTGGCGCTGCACAAGGGTTTCGTCACCGATGAAGAAGACGCTCAGCGCCGCTTTATCTGGGGCACCTTCGCCGACGCCAATGGCGTGCCGGTCACCATCATGAATGGCTATTTCCCCCAGGGCGAAAGCCGCGACCATCCCACCAAGTTTCCCGCCAAACAACGTTTCTACAGCGACCTGCAGCACCTGCTGGAAAGCCAGTTCAGCAACGAGCAGCCGCTGGTGGTGATGGGCGATGTGAACATTTCCCCGGAAGACTGCGACATCGGTATCGGCCCGGATAACATGAAGCGCTGGCTGAAAACCGGCAAGTGCAGCTTCCTGCCGGAAGAACGCGAGTGGATGGCGCGCCTGAAGAACTGGGGGTTGGTCGACAGCTTCCGTCACCTGAACCCGGACGTGGCCGACCGCTTCAGCTGGTTCGACTACCGCAGCCGCGGGTTCGAGGACGAGCCCAAGCGTGGTCTGCGCATCGACCTGATCATGGCCTCCCACGGGCTGTTGCCGCGGGTGAAGGATGCCGGCGTGGACTACGAACTGCGGGGGATGGAAAAGCCCTCGGACCATGCGCCGATCTGGCTTGAACTCAGCTGAACCGAGTTGAACCGTAAAAATATCTGTCATCCGATGGAAACAATACTGACTTAATCTCCCGGCACTTTCCTTTATCAAGGTGCCGGCATGTCGCTGCGCGTTTTTTTCCTGTCCATGTTGTGCGTCGCCCTGCCGGTCACCACCTTGGCCGCTGACCTGCCGATGCCCGGGCAAGGCCCGGTGCTGCGCATCCAGGGTTCCAATACCATCGGCGCGGCGTTGGGCCCGGCGCTGGTCGAGGGCCTGATGCGCGAACAGGGCCTGCTCAAGGTGCACAGCGAAGCACCCGATACCGCCAACGAGTTGCGCGTGGTCGGCGAAACCGCACAAGGGCAGCGGGTCGAAGTGCAACTCGCCGCCCATGGCTCGAGCACCGGATTCACGGCACTGAAAAATGCCGCCGCCGACCTGGCCGCGTCCTCGCGCCCGATCAGGGACAGCGAGGTACTGGCCCTTTCGTCCCGTGGCGACCTGAAGAGCCCCGGTGCCGAGCAGGTCATCGCCATCGACGGTCTGGCCATCATCCTCCACCCGCACAACCCGCTGACACAACTCAACACCGAGCAACTGGCGCGCATCTTCAGCGGCGAAGCGAAAACCTGGGAAGAACTCGGCGGCCACGGCGGGACGATCCACCTGTACGCACGCGATGACCAATCGGGCACCTACGACACCTTCAAGGAACTGGTCCTCGGCCGTCGCGGCAAAACCCTGAGCAACGCGGCGAAACGCTTCGAGTCCAGCGAGCAATTGTCCGACGCGGTCAGCCTCGATCCGCAAGGCATCGGCTTCATCGGCCTGCCCTATGTACGCCAGGCCAAGGCCGTGGCCATCGTCGACGGCCAGTCCCAGGCCATGTTGCCGCTCAACAGCCTGATTGCCACCGAAGACTATCCGTTGTCACGCCGGCTGTTCCTTTACCTGCCGCCCAACGGCAAAAACCCTTGGGCCGAAGCTCTGGTCGCCTTCGCCCAAAGCGCCAAGGGCCAGGCCATCGTCGCCGCCAACGGCTTCATTGCCCAGACCGTGCAAGCCATGACCGTCGCGCCCAACGCCCTGATGCCCGAGGGCTACCAGGCGCTGAGCCGTCACGCCCAGCGCCTGAGCGTGAATTTCCGTTTCGAGGAAGGCAGCGCGAGCCTGGACAACAAGGCCCGGCAGGACCTGACCCGGGTACTCGACTACCTGCGCCAGACCGGCAAGACCGACCGGCAGGTGACGCTGGTGGGGTTCGGCGATGCCAAGAGCGACCCGGCACGCGCCGACCTGTTGTCGAAATTGCGAGCCATGGCGGTACGCCGGGAACTGGTGAAAAGCGGCGTGGTGTTTCGCGAGATCCGCGGCTTTGGCGCCGAAATGCCGGTGGCGGCCAACAGCGCGGATGAGGGGCGGATCAAGAACCGGCGGGTTGAGGTGTGGGTTTACTAGGGCTTGCACTGAGACATCAGTGAACCCGGAATTTGTTTTCGGCGCCGATCCATTGTGGGAGCGAGCCTGCTCGCGATTGAAGCCGCAACACCACGGGGTGTCAGGCAGACAGGGTCATCGTTGACGACCCTCGCGAGCGGGCTCGCTCCCACAGGTTTATGCGTTGATATCAGCCGAGCAGCTTCTGCAACTGCGCCGTGGTATCGGTCGCGCCCATGGTTTTCGCTGCATCCAGTGCCGAGACGCCGTTGGCGTCCTTGGCCTGGGGGTCGGCGCCTTTGCTGATCAGGTAGTCGACGATTTCAACGCGGTTGAACATCGCCGCCATCATCAGCGCCGTGCGGCCGTCGAACGACGAGCCTTCCACTTGCGCACCACCGTCCACCAGGGCCTGGACCACCGCCAGGTCGCCCTTGAACGCTGCGCCGGCAATCGGGCTCTGGCCGTTGTCGTTGCGGATTTCCGGGTCAGCCTTGTGTTCGAGCAACACCTTCACGGTATCGACATGGCCGTGGTAGGCGGCCAGCATCAGCAGGGTATCGCCCTTGTGATTGCGCAGGTTGGGCGGCAGGCCCTTGCTCAGCAGCGCAGCCATCATCGCCGCATCGCCCTCACGCGCCTTGTTGAAGACCTGTTCGGCAAATTCGGCGGCTTCCTCGGGGGTCATCTGGCGGCCTTGGTCGGACATTGGAAACTCCACTCACAGTTATTCGCAAAGCCGACAGTTTCCCGAGCGGCTCCGAACCTGTCACTTGTTTTTTCTCATGCAGCCCCATAGCCACACTCAATAGCGGAACTGCCCGCCATGAATCTGCGCCAGCAGCTGTTCGGTGACCTGCACATAGGTGTCGGTTCCCGGCAGCCAGGCATAGATCGGATCGTCGCCGGTCCGGCCAGGGTCGAAGGCTTCATCCTTGAGTCGGGTCTTCTGGTATTTGAAGGTGCCGGTGGTTTCCATTTTCACCTTCACCCGCAGGAACAGCGGCACCGCATACGCCGGCATGCGCTCGCGGACAAAGGTCAGCAGCTCACTGAAATCCAGGGTCGCCAGCGACTCGGCAGGCGTGATCGCCGCCATGCCCGCGCGCCCGTTGGTGTTGCGCACCTCCACCCCGTACGCCACGGCTTCGGAAATATTCGGGTGCTGCAAAAGGATGTTTTCGACCTCGGTGGTCGACACGTTTTCGCCTTTCCAGCGGTAAGTGTCGCCCAGGCGATCGACGAACTGCGCGTGACCAAAACCGATGTTGCGCAACAGATCGCCGGTATTGAAGTACCGGTCGCCCTTCTCGAACACGTCGTGCAACACGACGTTCTCGGTCTTCTGCGGATCGGTGTAACCGTCCAGTGGCGCCTTGTCGTCGATCTTCGCCAGCAACAGCCCCTGTTCGCCCCTGGCCACCTTGCGCATGAAACCCGTGGCGTCGCGTACCGGCGCGCCGCTGTCGTGGTCATAGGCCGCCAGTTCCCAGGACATCAGCGAAAATCCCACGGTGTTATCGAAGTTGAGCGCGTTGGTGAAACCGATGTTGCCGTCGCTGGCCGCGTACAGCTCACAGATGTGCTGAACCGCGAAGCGCGTTTTGAACGCGTGCCACGCACCGGGGCGCAGGCCGTTGCCGATCATCTTGGTCACGCCATGCCGGTTGTCGTCGGGACTCGGCGACTGATCGACCAGGTAGCGACACAACTCGCCGACGTAACCAATGGTGGTCGCACGGTAGGCACGCACATCGCTCCAGAACTGACTGGCACTGAACTTGCGGCGGATGGCGAACCCGGACGACCCACTGACGGCCGAGCCCCAGCACACACACAGCCCGGTGGCGTGATACAGCGGCAAGGTGCAATAGACGACGTCTTCAGGTCGCATATCCAGAGCAATCAGGCCGAAACTCGCGGAACTGCGCATCCAGCGGCCGTGCTTGAACACGCCGGCCTTGGGCAGACCGGTGGTGCCTGAGGTGTAGATGTAAAAGCAGGGGTCGTCGAAGAAAACCTGCTGGCTGCTGGCAGGGTTGTCGTCCGGCCCGTCGACGGCCGCGGTCATCAGGTTGATGAAGCCGTCGGGGGCGATGCCTGGCTGGTTGTACGTGTCCTGATCGGCGACAAACCAGCTGCGCCGGGCGTCTATCGAGACCCGCTCGCGCACCGCTGAAAACGCCGGCACCAGCTCTTCGCCGAGAATGATCGCCACGGGGGCCACCAGGTTCAGGCTGTGGACCAGGGTGTCGCGGGTTTGCGCGGTATTGAGCAAGGCGCTGACCGCGCCAACCTTGGCCACCGCCAGGATGCTCACCAGCAGTTCCGGGCGGTTGTCGATGAACACGGCCACCACGTCGCCCTTGCGGATGCCTTGGGCAATCAGGTAGTGGGCGATGCGATTGGCCCACTGATTGACCTGCCTGTAACTGAACACCGCGTCGCCCTGCAGCAAGGCCGGCCCATCAGGGTTGCGCACGGTCGCCTGCTCGAAACTCCAGCCCAGGCCACACGCCTGGGTCGGGTCCGTGACATTCGCAACCTTCATGCCCTTCACCACCCGCGGGATGGCCCTGGCAATCGACGGCAGCTTGCGCAGCATCATGCTCCAGGTGATCGTGTCGTTCGTGATGCGGCGCATGCAGGCTCCCGTTCGATCTTTTTATTGTCGGGCAACGGTGATTGAACCCGAAAATACGTCAACGGTTCTTGAGCTGTACACGCGGTTTTTGAAATGTTTTGTATCCGCCAAAGCGAGGGCCAACGGCGCGAACACCCGGGAAGCGATTGGTTCCGTGCCAGTGACGTCCATCTCGCAAAATGCAGGATGCACGATGGCCGTTCATGCAGATTGCACGACGATGAAAATTCGACTTTATTTTATGTTGTTGTTTTTTAAGTGATTTTCAAGATTCTGAATACTGGCACAAACGCTGCAACTCTCTGGACATGCTTGCCATTCAAAGCCAACGGAGCTGATAGACATGAGCCTGATCCAGGAAAAATTTTCGTCCCTGTTCTCCAACTTCGAAGTCACCACCCTGCCACGCCCGGACGGCGGCATCCTGCTGACGCTGCGCAGCAGCGAGGGCCGGGTATTCAAACGCTCGATCTCCTACCAGCAGTTGCATGCCGGTGATCAACTGTCCTGGGTGATCAGCGCGATCCGCCGTGACCTGGCCGAGCAGGCCAGCGAACTGCCACAGATTTCCATGCTGCAGAGTCAGCAACGGTTTGCGTTGCCGACGTACCATTCCGCCTGATAGATCCTGGGTGGACGCGAGTCTCTCGCGATGAACGACCAGAAGACGCGGGCCTGCCAGCCCGCGTTTTCGTTGGCATTCAGAACGTGGAAGGATCGATCCGCGCAAAGCTGTCGAGCGTCACATGCCCCGCCAGCGCCCCGCCTTGCCGCGCCAGCCCGCACGTCGCCATACCCGCTTCGCGCGCCGCGTCCAGCTCTTCGACGATGTCCGACAAAAACAGGATCTGTGACGCCTCCAGGCCGATGGCCTGGGTGATGCGCCGATAGGACTGCGCCTCACGCTTGGGTCCGGACGTGGTGTCGAAATACCCCTTGAACAACGGCGACAGGTCCCCCGCCTCCGAGCAGCCGAAGATCAACTTCTGCGCCTGGATCGAGCCCGAAGAATAGACGAACAGCTGGAAACCCTGCCGATGCCAGCGCTGCAGCGCTTCTACGGCATCCGGGTACACGTGGCCCTTCAACTGCCCGGCCTGGTAGCCCTGCTCCCAGACCATGCCTTGCAACGCCTTGAGCGGCGTGGCCTTGCGGTCTTCGGCAATCCACCCCAGGAGGATCTCGATCACCCGCTCGACCTCCGCGCCCGGCTCATCGCTGTCCCGGCGCACGGCGTCCAGTTGTTCGGCGACATCGGCGCGGGTGGCGTGCTGGCGCACGAAGTCCGGCAAATGCCGGGCAGCGTAGGGAAACAGCACATCGAAGACGAAACTCACCGCGCTGGTGGTGCCTTCGATGTCGGTGAGAATCGCTTTGATCGGCATCGACTCAGTCCTCCAGACGCGGGAAGCGGCTGGCGATGTCATCGCCGGTGAAATTGGCCACCCAGCCTTCTGGGTTGTTGAACAGGCGGATTGCCACGAAATGCGGATGCTCGCCCATGTCAAACCAGTGCGGGGTGCCGGCCGGCACGGAGATCAGATCGTTCTTTTCGCACAACACGGCGTACACATAATCGCCCAGGTGCAGAGTGAATAGACCGCGCCCGGCCACGAAAAAGCGCACTTCATCTTCGCCATGGCGGTGTTCGTCGAGGAACTTGGCGCGCAGTTCGGCTTTTTGCGGGTGATCGCTGTTGAGGCTGATCACATCGACCGTGATGTAGCCGCGCTCGGTCATCAGTTGGTCAATCTGCGCCTGATAGGCCGCGATCACCTCTTCCTGGCTGGCGCCCGGCTGGATCTTCGCCGCCGCTTGCCAGCGATCGAAGCGCACACCCTGCTCCGCCAGGGTGGCGGCGATGTCTTCGAAATGGGTCAGCACCTTGTTCGGAATGTCAGGGCTTGAGACGTGGTAGACGGACAGGCTGCTCATCAGGGCAACTCCTTAACGGTTCATGCTTGGCGATTCAAAGAGCGGGTTTTCAACTCGCACTCGAACAAAAATTCAAAGGCCTCGATCTGCCGCAACGCATCGCTCATGCGTGCGCCCCAGGTGTAGAGGCCATGGCCGCGGATCAGGTAACCCACGCAATCGGGATGGGCCTGGAGCCAAGGCTGCACCTTGGCCGCCAGGCGCGCAATATCCTGATCGTTGTCGAAAATCGGCACGCACACCCGGGATTCGTGGGTCGTGACGCCACTGAAGGCCTTTTGCAGCTCATAGTCCTCGAACTCGATGAAATCCCCCGGCGTCAGGCGCGACAGCACCGTGGCGTTGACCGAATGGGTGTGCAGCACCGCGCCGATCTCCGGGCGCCAACGGTAGAGCTGGGTGTGCAGCAAGGTTTCGGCGGACGGTTTCTTGCCCGGTTCCAGGCTGTTGCCCGAGAGATCCGTGGCCAGCACATCGTCAGGCCCCAACTGGCCCTTGTGCTTGCCGGAAACGGTCAATAAGGCTTCGGTGGGCGACAGACGCGTCGAATAATTGCTGCTGGTGGCCGGCGACCAGCCGCGTCCATAGAGAAAACGCCCGGCGTCGATGATTTCCTGGGCGAGGTGTTCACGGGTAAGGCTCATGGCCTGTCCTCTTGCATACGTGTGGCAATGATAATGGCAGCGGCGAAGGCTGCGAGACTGGCGATACTAAAGGTCCATGCGGGGCCGAGGGTATTCCAGCTGTAGCCGGAATACAGCGCGCCCAAGGCGCCGCCCGTGCCGGCCAGCGCGGCATACAACGCCTGGCCCTGCCCTTGCTGGCGCGCTCCGAAACTACGTTGCACGAACTGGATGGCAGCGGCGTGAAAGCTGCCGAACGTCGCCGCGTGCAGCACCTGGGCAAACAACAGCACCCCGACGAATTCGGCGAACGACCCCAGCAACAACCAGCGCAGCGCCGCCAGCAGGAAACTCGCCAGCAACACCCGGCGGACCGAGAACCGGGTCAGGATCTTGCTCATGGCCAGGAACATCAGGACCTCGGCCACCACGCCCAGTGCCCAGAGCATGCCGATCAGGCCACGGCTGTAACCCAGGCGCTCCAGGTGCAAGGTCAGAAAGGTGTAATAGGGACCGTGGCTCATCTGCATCAGCGCCACGCACCCGTAGAACGCCAGTACGCCGGGGCTGCGCAACTGCTTGAGAAAGCCATCCCCGGCCAGGCGTTCGCCCTGGACCGGCTGGGCGTTGGGCACCCACAGGCTGCTGACCACGATGCCGGCCATGATCAGCACCAGCGCCGCCGGGTAAATGTCCAGGCTCAGCCATTCGAACAACCGTCCCAGCGCCACCACGGTGATGATGAACCCGATGGAGCCCCACAAGCGGATCTGGCTGTAACGCTGGGTCTGGCCATTCAAGTGCGCCAGGGTGATGACTTCGAACTGCGGCAGCACCGCGTGCCAGAAAAACGCATGCAACGCCATGACCATCGCCAGCCAGGCGTAGGTCTTGCTGACGAAGATCAGCGAGAAGGTCAGCAGCGTGCACACCGCGCCAAAACGCACAATGGCCAGGCGCCGCCCGGTGTAGTCACCGAGCCAGCCCCAGATGTTCGGGGCCACGCAACGCATCAGCATCGGGATCGCCACCAGTTCGCCAATGCGCGCGGCGCTGAACCCCAGGTGATCGAAGTACAACGCCAGAAACGGCGCTGTCGAACCGAGCAAGGCGAAATAGAACAGATAGAAACTGGAAAGCCGCCAGTACGGGAGCGCCGCCACGGTCATCAGACCGCAGCGACCGACAGGTCAGCCATTAAAGCTGCCCCAGCACCGGCGTGCTCACGCGCACATCGGCGTTCTGCCCGCGGTGTCGCAGCAGGTGATCCATCAACACGATGGCCATCATCGCTTCGGCGATGGGCGTGGCGCGAATACCGACACAAGGGTCGTGACGGCCCTTGGTGATCACATCCACCGGGTTGCCATGGATGTCGATCGAACGCCCCGGTGTGGTGATGCTCGACGTCGGCTTCAACGCCAGGTGCGCAACGATGGGCTGGCCGGACGAGATGCCGCCCAGGATGCCGCCGGCGTTATTGCTGAGGAAGCCCTGCGGCGTCAGTTCGTCGCGGTGCTCGGTGCCACGCTGGGCGACGCTGGCGAAACCGGCGCCGATTTCCACGCCCTTGACCGCGTTGATGCTCATCAGCGCGTGAGCCAGTTCGGCATCGAGACGGTCGAAAATCGGCTCGCCGAGGCCTGGCATCACGCCTTCGGCGACGACGGTGATTTTCGCGCCGACCGAGTCCTGATCGCGACGCAGCTGGTCCATGTAGGCTTCCAGCTCCGGCACCTTGTCCGGATCGGGGCTGAAGAACGCGTTCTGCTCCACCGAGTCCCAGGTCTTGAACGGGATTTCGATCGGGCCGAGCTGGCTCATGTAGCCACGAATGACGATGCCCTGGGAGGCCAGGTACTTCTTGGCAATCGCGCCCGCCGCCACGCGCATCGCGGTTTCCCGCGCCGAACTGCGACCGCCGCCGCGGTAATCGCGCTCGCCGTACTTGTGGTGGTAGGTGTAGTCGGCGTGGGCCGGGCGGAACAGATCCTTGATCGCCGAGTAGTCCTTGGACTTCTGGTCGGTATTGCGGATCAACAGGCCGATGGCGCAACCGGTGGTGCGACCCTCGAACACGCCCGACAGGATCTCGACTTCGTCGGCTTCCTGGCGCTGGGTGGTGTGACGGCTGGTGCCGGGTTTGCGGCGGTCCAGGTCGCGCTGCAGATCCTCGAGGGAAATCTCCAGCCCCGGCGGGCAGCCGTCGACAATGGCGACCAACGCCGGACCATGGCTCTCGCCTGCGGTGGTGACAGTGAACAGCTTGCCGTAGGTATTGCCGGACATGCAGGACGCTCCGTGAAATCGAACCCAAATACGTAATGCGCGCCAGTATACGCAGGCTCCCCAAGTAGTTCATCCTCGAACCTTATGGAGGCCTGTGAGTCCAACCGGCACCCTTGTGAATGATGGCGTGATGATGCTGCGAGTTTTAGCCTTGAGTCTGACCCTGTTTACCGGCTTTGTGCAGGCCACCGTGCTGCAACGGCCGATCTCGCTGGATACCGGCACCGGAGAGCTGTTCGGCTCCCTGCTGCTGCCCAAATCCGACCAGCCGGTGCCGGTGGTCCTGATCATTTCCGGCTCAGGGCCCACGGATCGCGACGGCAACAACCCCGACGGCGGGCGCAACGACAGCCTCAAGCGCCTGGCCTGGGTGCTGGCCAAGCACAACGTCGCCAGCGTGCGCTATGACAAGCGCGGCGTGGCGGCGAGCCTGGCGGCCACCCCGGATGAACGCAACCTGTCGGTGGAGGCCTATGTGGCCGACGCCCAGGCCTGGAGTCGCAAACTCAAGAGCGATCCGCGCTTCGGCCCGTTGATCCTGCTGGGGCACAGCGAAGGCGCGCTGATCGCCAGCCTCGCCGCGCCGAGCGTCGATGCCGCAGCGGTGATTTCCATGTCCGGCAGCGCCCGTCCCATCGACCAGGTGTTGCGCGAGCAACTGGCCCGCAGCCTGCCACCGCCGCTGATGCTGCGCAGCAATGAACTGATCGACAGCCTCAAGGCCGGGAAAACCGACGACAACGTGCCGTCACCACTCCAGGTGATTTTCCGCCCGAGCGTGCAGCCCTACCTGATCTCGTTGTTCCGCCAGGACCCGGCGGCGGCGTTTGCCCGGCTGAAAATGCCGGCGCTGATCATTCAGGGCAGCCACGACATTCAAGTCGGGGTCGATGATGCGCGGCAACTGAAGGCAGCCAAGCCGGACGCCGAGCTGGCGCTGATCGACGGCATGAACCACGTCTTGCGCATCGTGCCCAACGACGTCAAACGGCAACTGGCGTCCTACAAGGACCCGCAATTGCCCCTGGCTGCCGAACTGGGCACGCGCATTCTCGGGTTTATTGACGGACTTCGCACCCGTTAAACGCCTATTGACCCTCCAGTCCTGGAAAAAACGGCCGATAAGCCTTTGTCGTCAGCGCACGTGCTGACGACAAGCTGAGCTTGGACAGGATCTCGCCGTTATGACCGATACCCAGACTTCACCCGACACCACCGCTGAAAAAGACGCACCGCCAGCGGTCGAGCTGCCATGGGCGGACGTCCACGTCGAGCACCACAAGATGCTCCGCCTGGCGCCGCTGACCACCGATCGCAACACCGGCGGGCGCCCCCTGCGCTTTGTCGAGTTCGGCTACGCCGAGCGCAATGACAAGAAACACAGCCTGTTGCGCATGACCATCTCCCTGCCCGGCCAACGCGTGCGCAAGGAACAGAATCACCTCGACGTGTGGGTCGACCACACCGAAAAACGGGTGCGTTTCGCACCGGAC
Organism: Pseudomonas sp. IT-P12; assembly: GCF_949767465.1. Taxonomy (NCBI): domain Bacteria; kingdom Pseudomonadati; phylum Pseudomonadota; class Gammaproteobacteria; order Pseudomonadales; family Pseudomonadaceae; genus Pseudomonas; species Pseudomonas sp. IT-P12. The sequence goes on from NZ_CATKPY010000022.1 coordinate 404,591, forward strand.
AGCGGATTGCAGATCGAGCCGATGAATCGCGGCATCGGGCGCTACCTGGCGGCCCAGGGCATCAGTTGGGCGAAAAAGCGCTGGCCCGCCTACACCGTCGACGGCACCGACCTGAACAACAAGGACGCGCTGAACGAAGACACGCGCCTGCGCCGCGATCATTTCCTGCGCGTCCACGGTTTCGATGTGGTCTACGCCGACGCCCAGCACCTCAAAGGCAGCGTCAAGGAAGTGCGGGTCGGCGACCTGCTGTCCGACTGGAACACGGAAAAGCTGCAACAGGTGGAAATTCTCGAGGCGGCGCAAATGCTCCAGCAGGCCGAACAGAACCTGGCCGAGCAGGAAGTGAAGCTCAAGAAGCATGAGGAAAAGGTCAGCAAGTACAAGCGTGAAGACGCGGGGCTGCGTTTCACCATTACCTGCCTGGTGGCCTTTGCGGTATTCCAGGCCGGCTTGCTGATCTGGATCGCCACGCACCGTTGAGGGCTTGAGAGCGTGTCGCGACCTTCGCTGGCAAGCCGGCTCCCACAAGGCTCAGTCCAGCCTGTGGGAGCGAGCCTGCTCGCGAAGGCGTCCTGAAGTCAGACGCGAGACGCGAACAACGCCTGATGCTCCCGGCACTGCTGCGCCGTCAACATGAACACGCCGTGTCCGCCGCGCTCGAAATCGAGCCAGGCGAAGTCGACTTCAGGGTACAACGCCTCGACGTGCACCTGGCTGTTGCCCACCTCGACGATCAACAACCCCTTCTCGGTCAGGTGCTCGCCCGCTTCGGCGAGCATGCGCCGCACCAGGTTCAAGCCATCGTCACCACAGGCCAGGCCCAACTCGGGCTCGTGGTGATACTCCTGGGGCATGTCGGCGAAATCTTCCGCATCGACGTAGGGCGGGTTCGACACGATCAGGTCGAAACGCTGCCCCGGCAAACCGTCGAACCCATCGCCCTGAACCGTGTACACGCGCTCATCGACGCCGTGACGCTCGATGTTCCGGTTAGCCACTTCCAGCGCTTCGAACGACAGGTCGGCCAGCACTACCTCGGCATTGCGAAACTCGTAGGCACAGGCGATACCGATACAACCGGAGCCGGTGCACAGGTCGAGAATCCGTGCCGGTTCGGCACCAAGCCAAGGGCTGAACTGCTTTTCGATCAACTCGCCAATCGGTGAACGCGGAATCAGCACGCGCTCGTCGACAATGAACGGCAGGCCGCAGAACCAGGCCTCACCCAGCAGGTAGGCGGTGGGGATGCGCTCTTCGATGCGACGCTTGAGCAGGCGTTGCAGGCGCACCAGCTCATCGTCTTCCAGGTTGCAGTCGAGGTAGCTGTCGGCGATTTCCCACGGCAGGTGCAAGGCACCCAACACCAATTGACGGGCTTCGTCCCAGGCATTGTCGGTCCCATGGCCGAAAAACAGATCCTCCCCATGGAAGCGGCTGACGGCCCAACGGATATGGTCACGCAGGGTACGAAGGCGGGAAGTGATCACAGCGGCAAACTCCAGAAAAAACGACAGGCGATTCTAACAGCCAAAACGCGGGACGACGATGCAGGAAAAACTTGGGTGCCGACGTAGGACTCCTCCATTTTTTGCGTTGGCTATTGAACAAAATGAGGATCTTGACAACGCTGTAAGCCAGCAACGACGGCCCCTGCGTTGGTAGCGATTCACAGAAGCGCTCAGCCAGAGGACAATGTCGCAAAAGCCCCACCCGAAGGAGCCCCAGAATGTCCGTTCCAAAAACGATGTTTCAACTCAGCGGCCGCGGTTATGCAGCAGCCAATCTGAGTCATGCAACGCTTGTGATCATCGATGCCCAGAAAGAATACCTCAGCGGTCCCCTGGCCCTGAGCGGCATGGATGCTGCCGTTGCGAACATCAAGCAACTGGTGGCCGCTGCCCGTGCCGCCGGCCGCCCCGTCGTGCATGTACGCCACCTTGGCACCGTCGGCGGGTTGTTCGACCCGCAAGGCGAGCGCGGGGAGTTCATCCCGGGCCTGGAGCCGCTGAGCGACGAAACCATCATCGGCAAGTTGCTGCCGAGTGCGTTCCACGGCACCGAACTGCTCGAGCGCCTGCAGAATCTCGGTTCACTGGACCTGATCGTGTGTGGGTTCATGAGCCACTCCAGCGTCAGCACCACGGTACGCGCCGCGAAAAACCTGGGCTTTCGCTGCACCCTCGTGGAAGACGCCTGCGCCACCCGCGATTTGCCCTACAAGGACGGGGTGTTGAGCGCCGAGCACGTTCAACAGACCGAAATGGCGATCATGGCGGATAACTTCGCCACCCTCGCCCTGACCCGCGATCTGATCTGATCGACGCAAGATGAGCGGTTTTTGCCGCCGCTCATCCGCAAAAGCCGCTCGTTTGCCGTATTTGTCATAGCCTCAGGAACAACCCGGTCAACTTCCGGTCGAAGGGCCGATACCCATTGAGGAAGGTCGGAATGAAGTTATCCGATGGTTTTGACGCACGCCGCTTGCGGCCCAAGGGCCAACGCAACTGGCGATTCAGATTTGGCGCAGCATTCGCCGCCCTGCTGGCCACCTGCGGCGTTTTGCTGGCGATGGCCGGCGCCGCCAGCCTGTTCGGCCGCCCGCCGGCACTCGGCGAACTGAACGCCAGCCCGTTGGGCTCGGCGATTATCCTGGCGGTTGGTTTGTTCCTGCTCTACCTGGGCGTGTGGTTCTGGCGCCGTTGCCGTCGCCGTGCGCGCCAGTCGCGTGAGCTGAACATGTCCCCGCACCTGATGAAAAAACACGACTGAATTGAAGGTCGGAGCGCCGCAATTGTTATCGAACATGTCTCGACTTGGGTAAACTGGCCGACCTTCGCGGAGGCTGACATGCAAGACGACGATTTTTCCCTGTTCAAAAGCGCCATCCAAGGCGTCAAGCCGATCAAGCACGACCGCGCCGAAACCGGTAAACCCAAGGCTGATCGAGCCCAGATCGCCAAGCTGCGCCAGGCCGCCACCGTGCGCACCAATGCCACCACCGTCGATGGCCTGTCCGATCAGTTCGTGATCGATGTCGGCCCGGAAGACGAATTGATGTGGGCGCGCGATGGCGTGCAGGAAAGCCAGATGCGCAAGCTCAAGGTCGGGCAGATTCCGTTCGAGGGCAGCCTCGACCTGCACGGCATGAGCGTGGAGAAAGCCCGGGAAACCCTCTGGGCGTTCCTGGCCGAAGCGACCCAGCTGGAAGTGCGCTGCGTGCGCGTCACCCATGGCAAGGCCGTGCGCCTGGACGGCAAGCGGCCGATGATCAAAAGTCACGTCAACACCTGGCTGCGCCAGCACCCCAAGGTGCTGGGCTTCACTTCCTGCCAGGCCAGACATGGCGGCGCCGGAGCGGTTTACGTGATGCTCAAACGCACCATGATGGAAGGTCGGGACGAGTAACGCCTGTTCACCAGGCCTTACCGCAGAACAGATTGAAGGCGCGAGGATCAGCGTTCGCTGATCGGCGCTCCTTACGCGTTATCAAAACGCTCGTTCACTGCCAGACATCTACCCACACGCCAACGGTGCTGGCGTGCGGGTTGCAATCAAAGGGGACGCTGCGGTGCAGTGAACTGGCCTGCGCACCATTTGCCCGCAGGATCGTCACCCGAATTCATGTACTCGTACTTTTTCTCGGCCTTCTTCCTACGGTCCAGCAACACTTGGGAGTGGCTGTCCCAGACACCGCAGATCGGGTCCCACTCGCCTTTCGCCTCGATGCAGGCGGCCTTGTGCTCCTCAAAGGCTTCTTTGGCTTCCAGCCTCGCATTTCTGAGGGCATCGTCGAAACGCGGCCGGCACTCATCGATGCTCCTGTTGTATTCGGCGACTTCAGCCTCATAGCGCAATTGGGCAACCGCACGTGGATCAGGCTGAGCACTGGCGGAGGAACTGCCCGAAGATGAACCGGAACTGCCAAAACTCATTTCGATACGCTTGGTCACACCATCACCAATGCGCACATCCAGGGTCTTGGATTTTGTTTTGCCGTCGATCTCCTTGACGGCTTTCACTTTGAGAACGCCCGCATTGGCCTTGATATCGATTGGGCATTCGCCTTTGAACTTTCCATTCACGGAAATGGACGCGCCGTCAGCATCTTCGTCGCAGGCAACCCGCAATGTCGAAGTCTCTGCAAATAACGCAGTGGATAACACCATGGACGTAACGCCACCCAGCCACAGGGTGATCGAACGGACGCTCAGGACTGCCCGAGACTGTGTGTCGGTAACGCGCATTGAAAGGTATGACAAAAGAACGCTCCTTGAACCCGTAGTGTGATGACGATCAATCAGAAATTGATCCCGCTCCAGAACCGACGAATGTCTCTGTTCCAGGTCGCAGGACCTGTATCACCTGCCTGCAGTTTGTCGCCGCAACGATAGAGCCAGCCAGTCTGCGGCTCGCGCTTGGACACGCGTACACTGACCAGGGTGATTGGCGAACTGGTCAGGCGAGAGGGTGATTTACAGCCAACGCTGGACAGTTGAGCCTCGAGGTTCTTTTCTCCAATCGTCGTTTCGTCGACCCTGCCATCGCAAAACCAGTTGCTCTTTTTGTTCTGCCAGCAGAAAGCGAGCGCATCCAGACCCTGCGCCTGCGGCTTTTTGGTTTCGGCAACTTTTCGCGTAGCGGTTGTCGATGCGACGACGGTTTCATTCGAGGAAGACCTGGCAACAGGTGGCGCGGACACTTCATCAGGCGTTCGTTCCGACCTGGCAGGTCGTTCCGAGCGGGGCGCTTCTTTGCTCGCTACCGGCTGTCGAGCCGCTGCATTGGCGCGCTGTTGTTCATGAAGCTGTTGCATCGAATTATTGTGGATCTGATTGATTCGGGCCTGATCGCGCTGCGACTGCGCCATGCCCAGTTGAACACTTTCAGTGATTGAAAGCGCTCGGGGTTCTTCACGTTTTTGCTGAGCGATGCGACGGGAATTATCGGCCGCCTGAAGCCGGTTGGAACGTGCCAACTCGGCATTTTCTTCCTGAAGACGCTGACTGTTCGCTTCAAGAGAGCGTTTCTGGCTTTCATACTTGGACTTCGCGTCGTCGCTGAAGACATTCTGCTTATCCAGCTCCAGTTGAGCCCAGGCCCGCTTCAGCTTCTCCCGATCGCTGGCGTCGACGACATAACCCTTCGCGCGTTTCAGGTTTTTACTGACGCACTCGAAATCTCGTTCGCTGCTGCACTTTTCAGCTTTACCAAGGCTGTTGTTGAATTCCTCGCGATCAAGATCATCGAGTTGATCGGAAGCACTGTCCGCCATGACGACCGGCGATTGTAAAGCCCCCATTAACACCAAAACCGCCGTGATAGACCACTCTCGCGACATTAGCTGTGCCCCAGCGAAAATTGTTGGTCGCAGTGTCTTTTCTGCCCCTGTTCTGCGGTGTATCCCGCAGTTCGCTCCCTTATATATTGAAGTGTGGCGCTTCGCCAGTGGCCCGCTTGGGCGAGGCACAGCGCTGACTGATTTTGGGGATTCGCTTCGGTCGGCCATACAACTGCCCTCGGACATACGCTACCATGTGCCCCATGTCGGGGATGAACCCTGCGTTTACCATCACTTGATTGGTCCAAAATGGGTACGGACAGAAACGGTACCCCTCTGAAACCCTTATGGAATCAGCCCCTGTGACACTGGAACAGAATTACACCGAGATCCTCGGCCAATTGGGCGAAGACGTCTCCCGCGAAGGCCTGCTCGACACGCCCAAACGTGCCGCCAAAGCCATGAAGTACCTCTGCCGCGGTTACGAGCAGACCCTCGAAGAAGTCACCAACGGTGCCTTGTTCAGCTCCGACAACAGCGAAATGGTGCTGGTCAAGGACATCGAGCTCTACTCGTTGTGCGAACACCACCTGCTGCCCTTCATCGGCAAGGCCCATGTCGCCTATATCCCGAGCGGCAAGGTGTTGGGCCTGTCGAAAGTCGCGCGGATCGTCGATATGTACGCCCGTCGCCTGCAGATCCAGGAAAACCTCAGCCGCCAGATCGCCGACGCGGTCCAGCAGGTCACCGGCGCTCTGGGCGTCGCCGTGGTGATCGAGGCCAAGCACATGTGCATGATGATGCGCGGTGTCGAGAAGCAGAATTCGTCGATGATTACCTCGGTGATGCTCGGTGAGTTCCGCGAAAACGCGGCCACCCGCAGCGAATTCCTCAGCCTGATCAAGTAATTCGCGCTCGAAGAAAACCGGCGTTTATCGCCGGTTTTTTTTCGCCCGTGAAAAATCAGGTAAGCTGCGCGCCTTTCTTCCTTCGCCCCGTGAGGCTTGTAGCGTGTTCGTCAAAGCACTTCGTGTCGGCCTCGGCCAACTGATCATCTTCATCGACTTCATCACCCGACCTGGCAAAAAGCAGCGCCCCGCCGCCGCCCAGGCCCAGGTTGAAGCCGCCGCCAGGGACCTGACCCTGTACCAGTTCCACGCCTGCCCGTTCTGCGTGAAAACCCGCCGCACCTTGCGCCGCCTGAATGTGCCGGTGGCGTTGCGTGACGCGAAGAACAACGAACAGGATCGCCAGACGCTGCTGGAGCAGGGTGGAAAGATCAAGGTGCCGTGCCTGCGCATCGAAGAGAATGGGCAGACGACGTGGATGTATGAGTCCAAGGTGATCATTGATTATCTGGACAAGCGGTTTGCGGCTGTTTGAGGTTTTCGTGGTGGGCTGACTGACGCCTTCGCGAGCAGGCTCGCTCCCACCTTGGAGTGCGATCAATGGTGGGAGCGCCTGCTCATAAAGGGGCCGGCCCGAACAACGCCAACACCAGAAAAAACCGGCCCAGTGGCCGGTTTTTTTATTTCAGCCTTCAGGCCGCCTCCACCACCTGCGCCTGACGCACCACCGCCGCCAGGCGCTTGAGCCCCTCCCCCAATCGCGCCGGGTCGATGTGGCTGAAGTTCAGCCGCAGATGCCCGTGGTGCTGGTCCGGTTCGGGGAAAAACGGCTCGCCCGGCATGAACGCGACGTCTGCCGCCAGTGCGTCCTTGAGCAAGGTTCGCGTGTCCAGCGGTTGCTTGAGCGTCAGCCAGAAAAACAGCCCGCCCTGGGGCACGTTCCAGTCAGCCAGGTCGGAGAAATGCGTTTGCAGCGCTGCCTGGAACGCATCCCGACGCGCCCGGTAAAAGTCGCGCAAGTCTCCCAGGTGCTGCTGATACTTCTCTGAGCCGATCCACTGCAAGGCCTGCCACTGGCCGATGCGGTTGGTGTGCAGGTCGGCCGACTGCTTGAGCTTGAGCAAGTGCGGGAACAGATCCGGGCTGGCGATCAGGTAGCCCACGCGCAGCCCCGGCAGCAGGGTTTTCGAGACCGTGCCGGTGTAGATCCAACTGGCCTTGTTCAAGCGGCTGACAATCGGCGTGGCGCTGCCGCCATCGAATGTCAACTCGCGATAGGGTTCGTCCTCGATCAGGGTGACAGCGAACTCGTCCAGCAACGCGGCGACCGCATCACGCTTGGCCTCGCTGTAGCGCACCGCCGAAGGGTTCTGGAACGTCGGGATCAGGTAGATGAACGCTGGCTTGTGCTGTTCCAGGCGGCTGCGAAGCGCCACCAGGTCCGGACCATCCGCCTCCTGCGGCACGGTGATGCAGTCGGCACCGAACAACTGGAAGATCTGCAACGCAGCCAGGTAAGTCGGCGCCTCGAGCAGAATCTCGGTGCCTTTGTCGATGTACAGCTTGGCCGCCAGGTCCAGCGTCTGTTGCGAACCGCTGACCACCAGCACCTGACTTGCCTCGCACGCTACGCCCAGAGATCGCGCCTGCGCCGCCAGGGCTTCGCGCAAGGCAGGCTCGCCCTCGCTCATGCCGTACTGGCCGAGACTCAAGGGCATGTCATCCCATTCGACGTTCGGCAGCATTACCTCGGCCGGCAGGCCGCCAGCAAACGACATGACTTCCGGGCGCTGGGCCGCCGCGAGGATTTCACGGATGAGAGAACTTTTGAGGCGTGAGACACGTTCGGAAAATGCCATGGGAGTCACCGGTAGCGAGGCCTGAGGTAAATGAGTCAAACTGGTTGACCGAAATTACGACAACCCGAATGGATACGTCAACATGCTTGACCTTAAAAATCCTGCCTCCCAGCAACAGGCCATGGAAGCGTTTTTCTTCGGCTACCAGGCGTTCACCGCCAAGGCCGACGAAATGCTCGAGCGCCGCGGCTTGAGCCGGGTGCATCAGCGCATCGTGTTCTTCATCGCCCGCTACCCGAACCTGAGCGTCAAGGAGCTGCTGACCCTGCTGGGTGTGAGCAAGCAAGCGCTGAACATTCCGTTGCGCCAGTTGCAGGAGATGCACCTGGTGAACAGCGTTGCGTCCGAGACCGACAAGCGTAAACGCCTGCTGGAGCTGACCGTGGACGGGGCGCGCTTCGAGCAATCGCTGCGGCGTGAGCAAGTGAAGTTGCTGGAGCGAGTGTTTGCCGAGGCCGGGGAGTCGGCGGTGAATGGGTGGTTGGCGGTGAACCTGGCACTCGGCAAGAGTCAGGTGCCAGTCGATTAGGCATTTCGACGAGAAGTCCCCTTCCAGGCGATATATCCCGATTGCCAGACATTTCGTCTACAAAATCAAAAACATTATTTGCTTTATTTGTATACAAAAGCATAATCCACTGCGTGCGAGTTCCTGACCAAGCAGTCAACAAATTCGCGAATGCCTCAAAGGGCCGCTGCCACCCTCATCGGTCCGGCCCTGGAAATAACAATAAAACCCTTGAGGAGTACTCGCTGTGGAAAGCCGCAAATCCGAAGCCCCGACACTGGAACTCTCGCCGCCGTTACGCAATGGCTGGCTGGAACGCATCTTCAAACTCACCTTGCACGGCACCACGGTGAAGACCGAGCTGATCGCCGGCCTGACCACCTTCATCACCATGGCCTACATCATCTTCGTCAACCCCAACATCATGGCTGACGCCGGGATCGATCATGGCGCGGCGTTCGTCGCCACCTGCATCGCCGCCGCACTCGGCTGCCTGTTGATGGGCCTGTACGCCAACTGGCCGGTGGGCCTGGCCCCGGGCATGGGCCTGAACGCCTTCTTCACCTACACCGTGGTCGGCACCATGGGCTACAACTGGGAAACCGCCCTCGGCGCGGTGTTCGTTTCCGGTGTGTTGTTCATGATCCTGACGTTTTCGAAGATTCGCGAGTGGCTGCTCAACAGCATCCCTGTGAGCCTGCGTTTCGCCATGGGCGCCGGCGTGGGCCTGTTTCTGGGGTTGATCGGCCTGAAAACCGCCGGCATCGTCGTCGATAGCCCGGCGACCCTGATCAAGCTGGGCTCCCTGCGCGAACCCGGCCCGCTGCTGGCCGCCATCTGCTTCCTGATGATTGCCGTGCTCAGCTATCACAAAGTGTTCGGCGCCATCCTCATCAGCATCATCACCGTGACGCTGGCCGGCTGGGGCCTGGGCGTGGTGCATTACGAAGGGATCATGTCGGCCCCGCCCAGCCTGGCCCCGACCTGGATGGCGATGAACGTCGCCGGCGTGTTCAACGTCAGCATGATCAGCGTGGTGCTGGCCTTCCTCTTCGTGCACATGTTCGACACGGCGGGTACCCTGATGGGGGTCGCCCAGCGCGCCAACCTGGTCAACCCGGACGGACGCATCGAAAACCTGTCCCGGGCGATGAAGGCCGACAGCGCATCCAGCGTGTTCGGCGCCGTGGTCGGTGTTCCGCCCGTCACCAGCTACGTGGAAAGCGCCGCGGGTGTGGCGGCCGGTGGCCGCACCGGGCTGACGGCGGTGACCGTGGGCGTGCTGTTCATTGCCGCCATGTTTTTCGCGCCGCTGGCCGGCATGATCCCCGCCTATGCCACTGCCGGTGCATTGATTTATGTGGCGATGTTGATGATGGGTGGCATGGCGCACATCGAATGGGATGAAGCGACCGATAGCATTCCGGCGATCGTCACGGCGATCATGATGCCGCTGACCTTTTCGGTCGCCGACGGCATCGCGCTGGGCTTCATCACCTACGTGGCGCTGAAGGCCGGCACTGGCAAATACAAGGAGATTTCCGTCAGCCTGTGGGTGCTCTGCGCGATCTTCATCGCCAAGTTCATCTTCCTGTAAGCCGTACACGATTCAAAACAGCCTCACCCCGTCGGGTGAGGCTTTTGTGCATGAGGAGCAACGTAATGAGTCTGGAAACCTGGCTGCTGTTCAGCGGTGCTGCGCTGATCGTGATCCTGATCCCGGGGCCGCTGTCCCTGCTGATGATCAGCAACAGCCTGAACTACGGCTTGCGCCGTTCCTGGCCGGCCTTTCTCGGTGGCGTCAGTGCTTCGATCTGCCTGCTCAGTGCTTCGGCCCTGGGTCTGGGGGCGTTGCTGTTGGCGTCGGAACAGCTGTTCAGTGCCTTGAAAATCATCGGCGCGCTCTACCTGTTCTACCTGGCCTGGCAGAGCTGGCAGCAATCGCGCCAGCCCTCCCACGGCGCCGAAGTGCCCCTGGCGGTTGCGGTACCGCGCTTTCGCGCGCTGTTCGGGCGAGCCTTCATGCTCGGCGCCAGCAATCCCAAGGACATCCTGTTTTTCGCCGCCTTCCTGCCGCAATTCCTCAGCGCCGAACAGCCGTTCCTGCCGCAACTGCTGGTGATGATCGCCACGTGGACGGTCCTGGACCTGCTGTGCAAGCTGGCCTATGGACTCGGCGCCCACGGCGCGGCGCGGTACTTGCGCTCGGGCAAGGGTCAGAGCTGGTTCAATCGCATCAGCGCCGGTCTGTTCGGCGGCGCCGGCGCCGCCTCCCTGCTGAGCGGACACTGAGACATACCGGCCCCGCCCCGGCCGCTGCGGCGCGCCGTGGTGGGTGCCTGCCCATACCGTCATCCGCCGAAACAGAAGCACTACATAGTTATCGCTTGACTCTCTCCACGCTTCCCTACAGTTCGGGCCGCATGTTGCACCCAAACCCAACAAGGAAGCCCCTATGGCCCAAGCTTTTCCCTCTCCCGATGCGCCCGACGACACCGTGAAAATCTCGGACGTCGAGCCGCCGAACCTGACGACGCTCGACAAGGAAATCGCCGACTTCATCCGCAGCAATGGCGCCAGCGCGGCGCAAGATCCGCCCCCTCGATCGGCGAAAAAACGCGAGCGGGTACTGCGGGCCCTGGATCGCTACTACGGTCCCCTCGCCCTTGGCCACTTCACGGTCAACCGCCTGGAGCTGCACCTGTTGAATGCCACGGTCCACGGCGCGCCGCTGGACATCGGCAACAGCAATTTCCGCCACACCGCCCAGGACTTCATCGATGGCCTGCAGCTCAATCCGCTCGATGTCGAACAGCGGATGTGGGCCACCGGCCAGGCAGGCGACTCCACTATCCCCACGCTGCTGTTCGAGATTGCCACACACCGTTCGGTCAGCGCCCCGCCACTGCTCAGCGAAGCAATGAGCCCCCATGGGGTCAAGATCGACCGCTTCGTACGAGCGGCGCAGAAGCTGGAAATCCATGACACCCGTCTGCCCGAAAATGTCCCTGGCTGGGTCGACAGGCAAAAGAGCAAAGTGGTGAACAGCATGGGCGTCGGACTCCAGGCGTTCGGCATCTACAGCGGCTTGATGGGGATCAACGATGCCATCAAGCGCGGCGACAGCACCGAGGCGGCGATCAATGCCGGCGCGATCGTGACGGAGGTCGGTTCGCTGATCATCGAGCGCGGCCTGGTTAAAACCGCGCAGTCGCTGATTGAACAGAGCGCGCATATCTATCAGGGCTTCGCCAGGACCCAGTATGGCCTGTACCTGTCGCGCTCAGCCGGCTTGATCGCAGGCGCGCTGACCCTGCCCTTCGATGTCTACTTCGCGGTCAAGGCGCTGAACGACGCTTCCCGCACCACCGGCAAACAGGCGCTGGATCATTACGTCGCCGCCGGCATGAATCTGACCAGCGCCGCGTTGACCCTGATTCTCGGCACTGCCGCCCTGGCCGGTTTCGCCCACGCCGGGCCGGTGGGCATTGCCGCAGCGGCGATTCTGATCGTCGGCTCGCAGATCTACAGCGCCGTTCGCCAGGTGGACGACATCGACGACTACATCGAGCTGAGCCTGGATGAACGCCTGGTCACCGGCTTTCTCGCGTTCATCAACCAAAAACCCCCACAGCGCATCAATGACCGCTACACCCTCGCCGTCACCACCGACCAGCACTCGAAGGCGCTGACCAGCCGGGCCCGCAAGTGGCTCAAGGGTGACTTGAAAGACAGCATCGAGGCCATCGTCAACGGCAAATTCGAGGTGGGCCTGAAAGCCACGCAGGTGTTCTGGTTCGAGCACGATGCCCAGGGACGCGAGTCGACACCGTCCAAGGACATCCCGTTACCGGCGGTGGTGGACGCGAACGATACGATTGATGCCCGTGCAGGTGTGCCGCCGGATCTTGCCGGAGTGGTGAAAGGCACCGGGGGCGATTCGAAGGCCACGTTGTGGCTGCTGGGGGGCGGCAAGGACACCATCATCGGCGTCGAAAAGAAACCCAACCATTTCAATTTCGGCAGCGGCTCCAAACACCTGACCGGCGGGGAAAAGGACGACCGTTTCCTGTTTGAAGGCGCTGCGCAGGCCCTCAAGGACGCTGCGCCCACGCAAATACGGAACTTTCTGGTGGGCGAACAGGGTAACGACACCCTGGTGCTCCAAGGCCTTCTGGGCAGCCGTGATCCCACGACCCACACAGGCTTCGAGATCGATCTGGAGAACGGCCGGATCGACCTGCTGGACCAGAGTGGCGCGCCCTCCTCCACCCCCCACACCACCCTGGAAAGCATCGAAAACGTCGAAACGCTGGCCGGGGCGAAGAGCGTGGTCAAAGGCTCGGCCAGCGCCAACCGCATCGTCGCCAGGGGCCATGACCGCATCGAGGCCGAAGCCGGCGATGACACGATCTACCTGATGGGCGGTTACGGCCAGGCCAACGGCGGTGCCGGCAAGGATCAGTATTACATTGCCCACAAAAGCGGCACCGTCATCATCAAGGAAGACCCGCAGGAAGACAGCGTGATCATCATGGACTGGGCGTTCGAGAACATTCAGCAGTGGTCGATCAACGACACCTCGCTGGTGGTCTCGTCACTCTGCGGCAAGGATGGCGAGTGGCCCGAGCAGACGCTGATCATCAAGGACGTCTACAAGACCGTGGCGGACAAGCGCCTGTTCCAGGAACAGAAACTGCGCTTCGTGACCGTGGACGGTTTTCAACTGACGCCGGACTTTCCCGCTGAGCTCAGCGGCAGCGACAACCCGAGCGTAAACGTATTGATTCTGGCAAAAGGCACGCGACCGTCGCCGACCATCGTTACCGCCGCTGAACAGACCATCGGGTCAGGGAACGCGTCGCACTACTTCATTGATCGCGACATCAGCCGGACCGTCTTCAACCTGACGAAAACCGATAACAAGGCACTCAGTACCTTGCATATCGATTGTGATCACGCAGAGATGACCAGCGCCCAGGCTACTTACACCGTTACCGTCGAGACCCGTAACGGTTACCACTATTTAAACTACAGCGACTTCCAACTGACCCTGCACTTCCCTGATAAAACCGTCGAACTCATCAACCTGGTGAGCACGGTATCCCGCGCTTATACGAACGTGCGCGACACGGCGTACCAGATCAGGGGCCTGGCCTTGAATCAAGCCATCAACCTGACGTTGCGCGACGGGGTGTCCTGTCGGATCAAACTGCCGCCGCCCAGCTATGGCAATGATGTCCAGAACCCTGGCGTCAAACACTTCGACGGTCAACTGATGCTGGAAAAGCGCACCGGCCACTACCTGCCGCTCAAGCCCGAAGACAGTCGGGCCATCGTGCTGCAAGCACGTCGCCAGCGGGTGGAGCTTCCTGTCCAGGCGCAAAACACCGTGACCTCGCTCGAAGGAAAGGGATCGTTCTACGAGGTCCATCTGCACGCCGACGCCATTCTGCGGATTTCCACGCCGGACGCACTGACAAAGACTTCCGACGCGTCCACCTGGCGCTTCCATGGCAACACCCTGGACCCGGCCGAGATCAGGTTGAAAGGGAACAAACTGCTGATTGGCCGCACGATTGTCCATCTTCCGGACTATGAGAGCGACGATATACCGGTTGAACAGATATACGTCATCACACCCTCGGGTACGACCTATGCCGTGGACCTTATTTTCGAACAGGTCTATCGATACGGCTAGTTGCAAGGCCAGGCTTCGTAACATTTACCGGCAACTAAAAAAACCGCGCGATACATAGTTACCGCGCGGCGCATTTGAACCCAAGGGATATTGAAAAACGTTCTGGCCGAGTGTTATGCACGGGCCAGGCACACCCGTTTGCGTGTTCGCTACTTATGAATGGAATCACTACATGAAGTTGCCCAAGAAAATCATCAAGACCCCAACCCCGGATGACGGCACAACGCCCCGTCGCGACCTGCCGGATACCAGCCTGCCCGGGCGTTTTCCCGACAGCCCCGCCACGGACGGCACGCCAGGGATCCGGCGTCCCGAAGGCGAGTCCGACCACACACCACGACAACCGCACGTCGAGGTGGCGGATGTTTCTGCGGCCGACAACGCCGTCAGCAGCTCGACGGGCCCATCGTCCGACATCAGTTTCCTGCCGCCCTTCCTGGTCAACGGCTTATCCGCCCCCCTGGCCGATGGATTACGCCACGGCAACCGGCGCACGGTCTACGCAGAGATCAAGGATGAAGGCATTACCCTGGTCCGGCTGGGTGCGGACGGTGAATACCGGGCGGCCTCGATCAACGAATTGAACGCTTCCGGCCCACAGCTCGAACGGTTAGCTGGAACCGCCTTCTGGCGCAGGAAAGCCGCCCCTGAACAAGCGGGCCCGAGCCGCCGCAAGCGACCACGCCTGGACAGCGACTCGTCCGACGCCGACGCGCTGGCCGCCGATCTGCGGGTGGGCAATCCTTTCCCCCTGGACCTATCGCCAGCGGTGTGGCGCAACTGGGGAAGTTCGACGAAACCCTTGACCGGGGAATCCGTGGAAATCGATGGGCTTCACTATCCGATCGTGCCCCATGGCGCGCCGGAGCGCACCCACATCGCGTATCTGAAGCACCCCCGGTTTTCGCCGGCACGCTATGACGAATTCGAACAGATGCTGCGTGAAAACCCTGCGCAGCAACCGCTTTGGGCAATCAAGCGGGACGGTCGCTGGGAAGTCCTGGAAAGCCACCTGCCCTTCGAAAAAAGCCTGAAGGCGTATGTCGCCGATTCGTTCAGGGACTTGTCGGATGCCTCGTTGACCGCTGTCGCCAGGGCGGTCTTCGACCGCGCCAATCATTCCGAGGTGATCGACGCCAGGGGTCTGTCCACGATGAAACAGACCTATCGCCACTGGGCCAACGCCACCCATGCGCTGCTACCTCGAATGGAGCTCGCCGACCCGCTGCTGATGCTGCCCACCATCCCCCGGGGATTCAACAACGGCTGGACAACCCTGCTGCCCGCCGAATCCGGCGGAGCGTTGCGACGGCTGGATTTCGATCCCGTCCACTTCCCGGAACTCTGGAGCACGTTCGTCAACGACCCTTCCAACTTGAACCTCAAGCAATTGGTCAGGGCAGTGTTGATACGCAATGGCTATGAGGTGTTCCCACTGACCGACGAACACCAGGGGCCGACGCTGGTGTTTACCCGCCCCAACCACGACTCGGTATTTTTCCTCAAGCTGGGGCGCGTCAATGGCGAGGCCATCCGTCAGATCACCCCGTCCGGCGCCGAGCTTTCCGACCCGCATCTGGCCCGTCGCGTCGGCGACGCTGTCCAGGCCAGGCTGCACTCCGCCTACGACCAGAACAAATTGGTCTGGCTGCTGGGTGGTACCCAGATCACGGCGGCCGGTTTCGAATCGGTCTTCCTGATCAGGGAAAGCTGATTTTCGCTTCGCCCTCTCGCCGGCTTTGTCGGCGAGAACCGCCTGGGCGCCGCAACGCCCAGGCACTGCAGTCGATCCGTTCGACATTCACAGGATTTCAAAGAGCACGGATGTCCATGAGACCCAAAAACCCCATTCGCCCCAAAATCCCCGGTCCTTCGATCGAAGGCGCCCCCACCACCCGGGACCTGGTCCCGGATTACCTGCCCACGCGCCCCGGCCACCTGCCCGGCCAGGGGGCCGAGCCGATACCGGGGGCTCGATTGCCCGACCCTGTTCAATTTCCGGGGCCGCAGGACGCAGCGATTGCAATCAGCAATCTTCCCGCCGAAACCCAGGTCACCCGAATCACCCTCGAGCCCCCCATCAGCAACTACTACCTGCCACCCAGGCTGGTCGAGCGGCTGCCTGCGCCGAACCCGCAGACCGGGCTCAGGTCGATCCTGTCCGGCCGCCAGTACGTCGATCTCGCCGACGGCGGGACGGTGCTGCTGGGCACGGATGCGCAAGGTCATCCGCGCGCCGGGCACCCCTCGGAACGGGTGCCATCGGGGCCACGACTCGAGCGCGTGCCAGGTACGCACGTATGGCGGCAGCTGTCGGCCACCTCCGTTCCCTGGAAACACTGGGGGATCTCCCTGCAACAGGCGTCTCCCCAGGACATCGTCATCGACGGCACGTGCTACAGAACGCTGCCGCGCGGCAACGTGCCTGACCACCCCATTGCCTACATCAGAAACCCTGATCATCGGGTCTACGATTTCGACCGGTTGCACAACGTCCTTCGGCACTTCCCGGACCAGCAACCCCGCGGCGCCATCCAGATTCCGCCGACGCGACAATGGGAGATCGACCCGACACGGCCTTTCGACCGCACGCTGACCGACTATGTTGAACACTACTTTCCGGGGCTCGCAGACGCGTCCATCGAGAACATCGCCAGAACCCAGTTCATCCTTGCCAACGGTTCGGACACCGCGACCGAGGCCGGGATGACTGCGTTGCGGCAGGTGTTCAACGAATGGAAGACCCAGGCCCGAACGCCCCGTCCGGAGCTGGCCGATCCGCTGCTGATGCTGCCGATCACGCCAACGAGCCCGGGCAATGGTTCATCGCGCATCGTGGAGCTGTCACACCCCGGCGAGCTGGGCCCCCTGCGCCGGTTGGCGTTTGATCCGGACAAATTCCGCGAGGATTGGCGCTACTTCACCACCACCCAGTACGCCGGTGATCTCAAGCGTTTCATGAGGAACCTGTTGATTCGCCATGGCTACACGGTATTCGAACTGACCCCCGCGCAAACCTTTGCCACCCTGGTGTTCAAGCGGACCGGGCATGATTTTCTGTACCACATGACCGTACACCGCGTGCATGGTCGCAGGCTGCACATTCACGACAACGCCAGCGACGGGTTGAACCCTGCGCGCCTGCCGGACCTGATCGGCGAGCCGGCCACGCAAGCCCTGCGGGCTGCGGAGGCGGCCGAAAAGGTGATCTGGCTCAAGGGAGGCAGTCACGTTTCAGCGGACTACGGTAACTCGGTCTTTATCGTGCGCACCGATGACCCAAGACGCTTGAACTGACCCTCTTCGACTCCCTGCAGGCGCGAGCACACTCGCGATGGTCATGAGCGATAACACGGCAGACCCGACAGCCTGCTGCGTACTCGAGGTCATCGCGAGCGTGCTCGGGCCTGCGAAGCAAGGTAAAAAAAAGCCCGCAGTGTGAGCGGGCCAAAAACCAAAGAAGCTCTATGCGCAGTCGCTTCAAGGTGGAGGAAGCAGCTTGGGGGATCAGCTTCCTCGATAGGTGGAATAGCTGTAGGGCGAAATCAGCAACGGCACATGGTAATGATCCTGTTGCGCGCTGATACCGAAACGCAGCACCACCACGTCCAGGAACGCTGGCTCCGGCAGTTGCACGCCACGGGCGCGGTAGTAGTCGCCCGCATGGAACTGCACCTGGTAAACCCCGGTGCGGTAGTCGTCGCCTTGCAGCAGCGGCGCATCGACACGGCCATCGCTGTTGGTGATCGCGCTGGCGACCAGCTCCAGCTGCGATCCTTCAACGCGGTACAGCTCGACCTTGATCGAGCTGCCGGGGCAACCGTGTGCAGCGTCCAAAACATGTGTGGTCAAACGTCCCATTGATTCTGCGCACCTGCCTGCCCGGAGCAGTCAGGCCTCGCGCCTCCCGAAGTCAGTTGAAAGAAGCCCGCACCGTTTCGGAGCACGAAAAGCTGCGGCGAGTGATTGATTAAGACACTTCTCAAAAAAATTGTACACAATAAAAACGACATTTTTCCAACCAGCGCCGCCATCCGGGTATTGGCGCCGAATACGCCACCGAACCTTATGAACGGCGGCCCTTTTATCCCTAAACTGACCTATCGGGCAGATTTCTTGCAGGAGCCCTGGAGACGACCACCGGATGAAAAAGGCGAAAATGTGGGCTTACAAATTGAATATAAAGTTGTATACAATCAGCCCATCGCAGTGACGCCAGCCTGACCTCTCTCACAGGCGCGCCACGCCAACCCCGAACAAGAAGGAAGACTGCAGTGAGCGCTGACTACCCTCGCGACCTGATCGGTTACGGCAGTAACCCTCCGCACCCACACTGGCCCGGCAATGCCCGCATCGCCCTGTCGTTCGTGCTCAACTACGAGGAAGGCGGCGAGCGCAACATCCTGCACGGTGACAAGGAATCCGAAGCCTTCCTCTCGGAAATGGTCGCGGCGCAACCCTTACAGGGCGCACGCAACATGAGCATGGAATCGCTTTATGAGTATGGCAGCCGCACGGGAGTCTGGCGGATTCTGAAACTGTTCAGGCAATTCGACATTCCGCTGACCGTCTTTGCCGTGGCCATGGCCGCCCAGCGCCACCCGGACGTGATCCGCGCGATGGTCGAGGCCGGCCACGAGATCTGCAGCCACGGTTATCGCTGGATCGACTACCAGTACATGGACGAGGCGCAGGAACGCGAGCACATGCTCGAGGCCATCCGCATCCTCACCGAGATCACCGGCGAGCGTCCGCTGGGCTGGTACACCGGTCGCACCGGGCCGAACACCCGCCGGCTGGTGATGGAAGAAGGCGGTTTTCTCTACGACAGCGACACCTACGACGACGACCTGCCCTACTGGGAACCGAACACCCCGACCGGCAAGCCGCACCTGGTGATCCCGTACACCCTGGACACCAACGACATGCGCTTCACCCAGGTCCAGGGTTTCAACAAGGGCGACGATTTCTTCGAATACCTCAAGGATGCCTTCGACGTGCTGTACGCCGAAGGTGCCGAAGCACCGAAGATGCTGTCGATCGGCCTGCACTGCCGCCTGATCGGCCGTCCGGCGCGCCTGGCGTCGCTCAAGCGCTTTATCGAATACGCTAAAAGTCATGAACAGGTGTGGTTCAGCCGTCGTGTCGATATCGCACGCCACTGGCAACAAACCCACCCGTACCAAGGGCCTGCCCAATGAGCACCTTTCAAACCCTGAAACCCTCGACCCTGAGCCGCGACGCCTTTGTCGCCGCTTTCGCCGACATCTACGAACATTCGCCATGGGTGGCCGAAAAGGCCTTCGACCTGGGCCAGGACAGCTCGATCGACCAGATCGAAACCTTGCACCAGCGCATGAGCGATATCCTGTTGAGCGCCGATCACGCCCGCCAGCTGGCGCTGATCAACGCTCACCCGGACCTGGCCGGCAAAGCCGCCGTCCAGGGCCAGCTGACCGCGGCAAGTACTGAAGAACAGTCTGGCGCGGGGATTCACCAATGCACGGCCGAAGAGTTCCAGCGCTTCACCGAGCTGAACGACGCCTACAAGGCCAAGTTCAAGTTTCCCTTCATCATGGCGGTAAAAGGCAGCAACCGGCATCAGATACTCGCGGCGTTCGAAACGCGCATCCACAACCCGGTCGACACCGAGTTCACGTGCGCGCTGGCGGAGATCAACAAGATTGCCCTGTTCCGATTACTGACTCTTTAGCAATCCTGGCCCGAGCGTCAATGAACGCGCAAAAGCGCCCAGGGCCTTGAGAGCATCCCAAGCCAACTTATTAAAGGCAGACTAGAAGAATGAAAGCTTACGCCGTACCTTTCGAGAAGTTCGTCAACCTGGCCGACGCCCGCCTGGGCACCCGGATCATCTCGGTCACCGATGACTGGTTCGCCGACGCCAACCGGCTGTTCCAGCCGACCCCGGCCGTGTGGAAGGAGGGCGTGTTCGATGACAACGGCAAGTGGATGGACGGCTGGGAGTCGCGCCGCAAGCGCTTCGAAGGCTACGACAGTGCGGTGATCCGCCTGGGTGTACCGGGCTCGATCAAAGGCGTGGACATCGACACTTCATTCTTCACCGGCAACTACCCGCCCTCGGCGTCCCTGGAAGCCTGCTTCCTGGCCGAGGGCGAGCCGGACGAGAACACCCAGTGGACCGAAGTGCTGTCGGCCGTCGAGCTGCAAGGCAACAGCCATCACTACCACGAGATCAACAACGAGCAGGCCTTCAGCCACTTGCGCTTCAACATCTACCCGGATGGCGGCGTCGCTCGCCTGCGCGTGTACGGGGTGCCGTTCCGCGACTGGTCGGCGGTGGGTGACAACGAACAGGTCGACCTGGCGGCGGCCCTGAACGGTGGCCGCGCCCTCGCCTGCTCCGACGAACACTTTGGCCGCATGAGCAACATCCTCAACCCGGGCCGTGGCATCAATATGGGTGACGGCTGGGAAACCGCGCGTCGTCGCACGCCGGGCAATGACTGGGTGATCGTCGCCCTGGGCCATGCCGGTGAAGTCGAGAAAGTCATCGTCGACACGCTGCACTTCAAGGGTAACTACCCGGACAGCTGCTCGATCCAGGGCGCCTTCGTCAAGGGCGGCACCGACAGCCAAATCGAAACCCAATCGCTGTTCTGGCGCGAACTGCTGCCGAGCCAGAAGCTGGAAATGCACGCCGAACATACCTTCGCCGAACAGATCAAGGCGCTGGGCCCGATCACCCATATCCGCCTGAACGTGTTCCCGGATGGTGGCGTGAGCCGCCTGCGCGTTCTCGGCAAGGTTGCCAAGTAAGAGGTGAGGCCATTCGCGAGCAAGCCCGCTCCCACAATTGAAATGCATTCCCCTGTGGGAGCGGGCTTGCTCGCGAAGGCGTCAGAACCAACAACACAGAATTCGGAAAAGAAGAACAGCATGCGCACACTGACGATTGAACCGCTGACCAAAGAAGCCTTCGCCCCTTTCGGTGACGTGATCGAAACCGACGGCAGCGATCACTTCATGATCAACAACGGTTCGACCATGCGCTTCCACAAACTGGCGACGGTGCAAACCGCCACGCCGGAGGACAACGCGATCATCAGCATCTTCCGCGCCGACGCGCAGGACATGCCGCTGACCGTCAGCATGCTGGAGCGTCATCCGCTGGGCAGCCAGGCGTTCATTCCGCTGCTCGGCAACCCCTTTCTGATCGTGGTCGCGCCACTTGGCGATGTACCTGTATCAGGCTTGGTCCGCGCCTTCGTCACCAACGGCAGGCAGGGCATCAATTACCATCGCGGCGTCTGGCACCACCCGGTGCTGACGATCGAAAAGCGGGATGACTTCCTGGTGGTTGATCGCAGTGGCACAGGCAATAACTGCGATGAGCATTTCTTCAAAGAGGATGAGCGTTTGATCCTCGCCCCCCACCAATAAGAGAAGGTCTGATCACCCGACAACAAGGGTGACAGGCGAGAGGTAAAGACTGTGGAAGCACATCTGTTGGAATGGCTGAACCTGAGCATTCGCTGGGTTCATATGATTACCGGTGTGGCCTGGATCGGCGCGTCGTTCTATTTCGTCTGGCTGGAAAACAACCTCAACCGGGTCAACCCCAAGAGCGGGCTGGCCGGCGATTTGTGGGCGATCCACGGCGGCGGCATCTACCACCTGGAAAAATACAAACTGGCCCCGCCCACCATGCCGGACAACCTGCACTGGTTCAAATGGGAAGCCTACTTCACCTGGATGTCGGGGATCGCGCTGCTGTGCGTGGTGTTCTACTCCAACCCGACGCTCTACCTGCTGGCACCGGGCAGCACCCTGAGCGGCCCCGAAGGCGTGGCCATCGGTATCGGCTCGCTGTTCGTCGGCTGGTTCATCTACTCCTTCCTCTGCGATTCGGCCCTGGGCAAACGTCCCGCCCTGCTCGGCTTCATCCTGTTCGTGCTGATCATCGGCGCCGCCTACGGCTTCAGCAAAGTGTTCAGCGGGCGCGGCGCCTACCTGCACGTCGGCGCGATCATCGGCACCATCATGGTCGGCAACGTGTTCCGCATCATCATGCCGGCGCAACGCGCACTGGTGGCGGCCATTGCCGAGAACCGCACGCCGGACCCGGCGCTGCCGGCCAAGGGCCTGCTGCGCTCGCGTCACAACAATTACTTCACCCTGCCCGTGCTGTTCATCATGATCAGCAACCACTTTCCGAGCACCTACGGCAGCCAGTACAACTGGCTGATCCTGGCCGGGATCGCGGTACTGGCGGTGTTGGTGCGTCACTACTTCAACACCCGTCACGACAGTCACAAATTCGCCTGGACCCTGCCCGTGGCAGCGGTGGGCATGATCTGCCTGGCCTACGTTTCCGGTCCGAAGCCGATGTCCAGCGCGCCGGAAGTGGCCAAGGCGCCGGCGGCCATCGAGTACCAGCCGCTGCCGGAAACGGCGTTGGGCGGCGGCTTGAAGCCGGCCGAAGCCAAGCCCGCAGAAGCGCCCGCCGCCCCGGCGCAAGCGTCCAACGCGGGTCCCGGTTTCGACAAGGTGCACAGTGTGATCCAGGAACGTTGCACCGTCTGTCACTCTGCCAAGCCGACCAGCCCGCTGTTCAGTGCGGCCCCGGCCGGCGTGATGTTCGACACCCCCGAACAGATCCGCCAGAACGCGGCACGGATCCAGGCCCAGGCCGTCGCCAGCCAGATCATGCCGCTGGGCAACATCACCCAGATGACCCAGCAGGAGCGTGAGCTCATTGGTGCCTGGATCGTTCAGGGTGCACAGACCAACTAGATAGAAACCATCGCGAGCAGGCTCGCTCCTACACAGACGACGCATCACCTGTGGGAGCGAGCCTGGCTCGCGATTGGCCGCGCGCGGCCGCCCTTGCTGCACACAATCACAAGAATAAAAAAGATCCGAGGTGTTGCATGTCCGAGCTCTCCAAAGCACGCATCCCCGACGCACCCGCCATTCAGCGTTTGCCCCTTTTGCAACTCATCCTCGTGGGTCTGCAACATGTCTTGCTGATGTACGGCGGCGCCATTGCGGTGCCGCTGATCATCGGACAGGCCGCTGGCCTGAGCCGTGAGGAAATCGCCTTCCTGATCAATGCCGACCTGCTGGTGGCCGGCATCGCCACGGTCGTGCAATCCCTCGGTATCGGCCCCATGGGCATTCGCATGCCGGTGATGATGGGCGCCAGTTTTGCCGCGGTCGGCAGCATGGTCGCCATGGCGGGCATGCCCGGTATCGGCCTGCAAGGGATCTTCGGCGCCACCATCGCCGCCGGTTTCTTCGGCCTCCTCATCGCGCCGTTCATGTCGAAAGTCGTACGTTTCTTCCCGCCGCTGGTGACCGGCACGGTGATCACTTCGATCGGCTTGTCGCTGTTCCCTGTCGCGGTCAACTGGGCCGGTGGCGGTGCAGGCGCGGTGCAATTCGGTTCCCCGATCTACCTCGCCATCGCCGGGCTGGTGCTGGCGACCATCCTGCTGGTTCATCGCTTCATGCGCGGTTTCTGGGTCAATATTTCCGTGCTGATCGGCATGTGCCTGGGCTACGTCGTTTGTGGGCTTATCGGCCTGGTCGACCTCGGCGGCATGGACCAGGCACCCTGGTTGCAGGTCGTCACTCCACTGCATTTCGGCCTGCCCACGTTCGAACTCGCGCCCATTCTCTCGATGTGCCTGGTGGTGGTGATCATCTTCGTCGAGTCCACCGGGATGTTCCTGGCGCTGGGCAAGATCACCGGCCAGGAAGTCTGCCCACGCATGTTGCGGCGCGGTTTGCTGTGCGATGCCGGCGCCTCGTTCTTCGCCGGTTTCTTCAACACCTTCACCCACTCCTCGTTCGCCCAGAACATCGGCCTGGTGCAGATGACCGGCGTGCGTTGCCGGTCGGTGACCATCGTCGCCGGTGGCCTGCTGATCATCCTCAGCCTGCTGCCCAAGGCCGCCTTCCTGGTGGCCTCGATTCCGCCGGCAGTGCTGGGCGGCGCGGCGATCGCGATGTTCGGCATGGTCGCCGCCACTGGGATCAGGATTCTCCAGGAGGCCGATATCGCCGACCGCCGCAATCAGTTGCTGGTCGCCGTCAGCATCGGCATGGGCCTGATCCCGGTGGTGCGTCCGGAGTTTTTCGCCCATCTGCCGCTGTGGATGAACCCGATCACCCACAGCGGCATCGCGATGGCCACGATCAGCGCCCTGGTGCTGAACCTGCTGTTCAACATCCTTGGCGGTCGCGAACGGGCCAGTGTCAACGACTGCCACGCCCACTGACTGAACGGTCCTGGCGACCTCACCTGTGGCAGCGGTTCGCCCCTGCCGGAGGAGGATGCCTGCGCCCTGCAAAAACACAACGACAGGAAGCAACCGATGATCCAGGCACGAAAAACCCCGTTGTCAGTCTGCGACCGCAAGGCACTTGAGGCCTGGTCGAGGAGCCAGTATTCTCCGCGCCCTCCCGAATACCAGCCGCACAGAAGCTGACCGGATCGATGAGTTTTTACCTCGACGAAAAAAAGGCGCCGCACCAGAGCGCCAACGTGAACAACAACGTGAAACACCTACTTTTTTGGGAGCAACCGAATGAAACGTACGTGCACTAGCCTGATGCTGGCGGGATCCATGCTGGCCGGGGGCCAGGCGGTGGCTGGCGACTTGTTTCAATGGCAGAACAACAGCCTGACCTACCTGTATGGCAAGGACTTCCAGGTCAACCCGCGCATCCAGCAGACCGTGACGTTCGAACACGCCGACGCCTGGAAATACGGCGACAACTTCTTCTTCATCGACAAGATCTTCTACAACGGCAAGGAGGATGATTTCGCGGGCAAGAACACCCACTACGGCGAGTTCAGCCCGCGCCTGTCGTTCGGCAAGATCTTCGATCAGAAGCTGGCGTTCGGCCCGGTCAAGGATGTGCTGCTGGCCATGACCTACGAGTTCGGCGAAAACGACACCGAGGCCTACCTGATCGGTCCGGGCTTCGACCTGGACATCCCGGGCTTCGATTACTTCCAGCTCAACTTCTACAACCGCAACACCGAAGGCAGCCGCCCGGGTGACGATATCTGGCAGATCACCCCGGCCTGGGCCTACACCATCCCGGTCGGCGACTCGAACATCCTGATCGACGGCTTCATCGACTGGGTGGTCGACAACGACGTCAACCGCCGAGGCGAATACCACGCCAACCTGCACATCGTGCCGCAGATCAAATACGACCTGGGCAAGGCGCTGAACCTGGGCGAGAAGCAGTTGTACGTGGGTGTCGAGTACGACTACTGGAAGAACAAGTACGGGATCGAAGACAGCTCGGGCTTCAAGACCGATCAGAGCACCACCAGCTTCCTGGTCAAGGTTCACTTCTGATTTGAACGGCTTCGCGGGCAAGCCCCTCGCTTGCCCGCGAAGGCCACTCCACCGCTATCAGGCCGTGACCACCGGCTCAGGCAACCCCAGAAACCGACTCAACTCCTCGCGTTTGGCCAGCGCATCGCGTCGCCCCAGGTCAATCAACTCGCTGCAATACCCCGCCTCGAACAGCAGGTAACTCAACACCCCCGCCCCACTCGTTTTGGTCGCCCCCGGGCCGCGCAGGAACAGGCGCAGCGCCGCCGGCATTTCCTGGCGATGCCGCGCGGCAATCTCGTCGATCGGCTGGCTTGGCGAAATCACCAGCACCTCCACCGGCGCCACGCCCAGCGTACGCACCGGCGTGCCATCGGGCATGAGGTGGCTGAACTGATTCAAACGCTGCAACAGCTCGATATCGCTTTCGAGGCTGTCAATGAAGGTGCTGTTGAGCATGTGCCCGCCGATTTGCGCCAGGGTCGGCTGCTGCCCGGTGTAGGCGCGTTGCAGCGGCTGTTCGGGGTCGACGCCACGCGGGTTGCCGCTCACCCCCACCACCAGCACGCGGCTGGCCCCCAGGTGCAGGGCCGGGCTGATCGGTGCCGACTGACGCACCGCCCCGTCGCCGAAATACTCTTCGCCGATTTTCACCGGCGCAAACAACAAGGGGATTGCCGAACTGGCCAGCAGGTGCTCTACCGACAGTTGCGCAGGCACGCCAATCCGCCGATGGCGCAACCAGGCCTCGATGGTGCCGCCGCCCTGGTAAAAGGTCACGGCCTGGCCGGACTCGTAGCCGAACGCTGTGACCGCCACGGCCTTCAACTGCTGTTGTGCGATGGCGTCGGCGATGCCGCCCATGTGCAGCTTGTCGTTGAGCAGATCCCGCAGCGGTGAGCTGTCGAGCAATGCCACCGGGACCTGGCTGCCCAGGCCGAGCAGGCTGTGGCCGACGAAGCGACTGGCCTGGCGGATCACCCCGGGCCAATCGCTGCGCAGCACCAGATGGCTGCGAAAGCCCTGCCAGAAAGCGGTCAGGCGCTCGATGGCGCTGCGAAAATCAGTCGCGCCGCTGGCCAGGCTGACCGCATTGATCGCCCCGGCCGACGTGCCGACGATCACCGGAAACGGATTGTCCGCGCCCAACGGCAGGAGCTCGGCTATCGCTGCCAACACCCCGACCTGATAGGCCGCCCGAGACCCACCGCCGGAAAGAATCAATCCTGTAACCGGTTCAGCAGGATTCATCGCAACGCTCCATGGTGCCGGGTCGGATATCATCGCTCCCACCCTGTCTGATACTGCACCTGTGGGAGCGGGCCTGCTCGCCCCTGCAGGCTATCGGTGATTCAACCGCGTTTGGCATACAACCGGGGCTCGCCCGGCGGGCGGCTCTTGAAGCGACGATGGGCCCAGAGGTATTGCTCCGGGCACTCGCGCAACACACCCTCGATCCACTGGTTGATTCGCAGGCAGTCTTCTTCCTCGGTTTCACCGGGAAACCCTTCGAGCGGCGCATGGATCACCAGCCGATAGCCGCTGCCGTCTGCCAGGCGCTCCTGGGTGAACGGCACCACCAGCGCCTTGCCCAGCCGCGCGAACTTGCTGGTGGCGGTAACGGTTGCCGCCTGAATGCCGAACAGCGGCACGAAGATGCTTTGCTTGGCGCCGTAATCCTGATCCGGTGCGTACCAGATCGCCCGACCGGCACGCAGCAGCTTGAGCATGCCGCGCACGTCCTCGCGCTCCACGGCCAGCGAGTCGAGGTTGTGGCGTTCGCGACCGTTGCGCTGGATGTAGTCGAACAGCGGGTTCTTGTGCTCGCGGTACATGCCGTCGATGGTGTGCTGTTGCCCCAACAGCGCCGCGCCGATTTCCAGCGTGGTGAAATGCACGGCCATGAGGATCACGCCCTTGCCTTCGCGCTGGGCTTTCTGCAGGTGCTCCAGGCCTTCGACATGGGCCAGTTTCGCCAGGCGTTCACGCGACCACCACCAGCTCATGGCCATTTCAAAGAACGCGATGCCCGTGGACGCGAAGTTTTCCTTGAGCAGGCGCTTGCGCTCGGCGGCGGACTTTTCCGGGAAACACAGCTCGAGATTGCGCCGGGCGATGCTGCGCCGGTCACCCGCCAGACGGTACATCAGGGCCCCGAGGGCGCGACCGATGAACAGCAACGCCGGGTACGGCAATTGAACGATCAGCCACAACAGCCCCAGCCCACACCACAACGGCCAGAAACGCGGCATCAGAAATGTTTTATTGAAACTCGGGCGATCCATTAAATGTTCCGCAAAGACAGTGGCCGCGCATTCTACATCGTTCGACCCGGCTTGCGGCTGGCGAGCGTTCTCGTTATAAGTCTGGGCACTTTTAGTGACAAGCCGTTGTATGCCGACCATGAGCCAAACCGAATCGCAAGACCAGGATCCCGTGTTCCAGTTGAAGGGCAGCATGCTCGCCATCACCGTGCTGGAGCTGGCCCGCAACGACCTCGACAGCCTCGATCGGCAACTGGCCGCCAAAGTCGCCCAGGCGCCTGGTTTCTTCAGCAACGCGCCGCTGGTCCTGGCGCTGGACAAGCTCCCGGCCAGCGAAGGGACCGTCGACCTGCCAGGCCTGATGCGCATCTGCCGCCAGCACGGCCTGCGCACCCTGGCCATCCGTGCCAGCCGCATCGAGGACATTGCCGCGGCGATCGCGGTCGACTTGCCGGTGCTGCCACCCTCCGGTGCCCGTGAGCGTGCGCTGGAGCCGCTGGAAGCCGCCGTCGCGAAGAAACCGGAAAAACCGCCGGAACCGACGATCAAGCCGACCCGGATCATCACTTCGCCCGTACGCGGCGGCCAACAGGTGTACGCCCAGGGCAGCGACCTGGTGGTGATCTCCTCGGTCAGCCCGGGGGCGGAACTTCTCGCCGATGGCAACATCCATGTATACGGCGCGATGCGTGGACGCGTACTGGCCGGCGTCAAGGGCGATACGAAAGCCAGGATTTTCTGTCAGCAGATGACCGCTGAACTGGTGTCTATCGCCGGCCACTACAAGGTGTCGGAAGACTTGCGCCGCGACCCGTTATGGGGTGCCGGCGTTCAGGTCAGCCTGTCGGGCGACGTGTTGAACATCATTCGGCTTTAACGGATACTGCCGCATTTTCCAAGCATCTCTAAAACGTAGCGAAAACGGCTCAAACGAAGTAGGAAAATGGTCAAAAGCGGTGTTTACCAGAGGTAGGCGCGGTTCAGGACCGGATTCCAGCCAAGGCTGTCCGACTGTAGTCGTTTTTTTCAAGAGATGTTTTTCAGGGACCAGAAGTCCTTTTTCCTTAGGGGTGAAACACCTTGGCCAAGATTCTAGTGGTTACATCCGGCAAGGGTGGTGTGGGTAAGACCACCACCAGTGCTGCTATCGGTACCGGCCTCGCTCTGCGCGGGCACAAGACAGTGATCGTCGACTTCGACGTGGGTTTGCGTAACCTCGACCTGATCATGGGTTGCGAGCGTCGCGTGGTGTATGACTTCGTCAACGTGGTCAACGGCGAAGCCAACCTGCAACAAGCCCTGATCAAAGACAAGCGCCTGGAAAACCTCTACGTACTGGCCGCCAGTCAGACCCGCGACAAAGACGCGCTGACCCTCGAAGGCGTGGAAAAAGTCCTGATGGAGCTCAAGGAACAATTTGACTTCGTGGTCTGCGACTCCCCGGCCGGCATCGAGAAAGGTGCGCACCTGGCCATGTACTTCGCCGATGAAGCGATTGTCGTGACCAACCCGGAAGTCTCCTCCGTACGTGACTCGGACCGCATGCTCGGCCTGCTGGCCAGCAAATCGCGTCGCGCTGAAAAAGGCGAAGACCCGATCAAGGAGCACCTGCTGCTGACCCGCTACAACCCGCAACGCGTCCATGACGGCGAGATGCTGGGTGTCGAAGACGTCAAGGAAATCCTTGCCGTGACCCTGCTGGGCGTGATTCCCGAGTCCCAGGCGGTGCTCAAGGCATCCAACTCCGGCGTTCCGGTGATCCTCGACGACCAGAGCGACGCCGGCCAGGCGTACAGCGATGCGGTCGAACGCCTGCTGGGCAAAACCGTGGAGCATCGGTTTCTCGATGTGACGAAGAAAGGATTCTTTGAGCGTCTGTTTGGAGGCCGGTAATGAATATTTTTGACTTCTTTCGTGCTAACAAGAAGCCCAGTACCGCCTCGGTAGCGAAAGAGCGTCTACAGATCATCGTGGCGCACGAACGCGGCCAACGCAGTACCCCGGACTACCTGCCCGCCTTGCAGAAGGAATTGGTCGAGGTGATCCGCAAGTACGTCAATATCGGGTCCGATGACGTGCACGTCGCCCTGGAAAACCAGGGTAGCTGCTCGATTCTGGAACTCAATATCACCCTGCCAGATCGCTGAGTCGATCCGGCTGGAGCCACGGCGGCTCAGGTTTTTCGCCCCTGCACGGGGTGAAAGGCCTGAGCCGCCGTTGGCGTTTGTTACGAGACTGTTTCAATGCCGCTGTCCAACATCCGCATCATCCATCAGGACGCCGCCGTATTGGTGGTGGACAAACCGACCCTGTTGCTTTCCGTACCCGGCCGGGCTGATGACAACAAGGACTGCCTGATCACCCGCCTGCAGGAAAACGGCTACCCCGAAGCCCGTATCGTCCATCGCCTGGATTGGGAAACCTCCGGCATCATTCTGCTCGCCCGTGACCCGGACACCCATCGCGAACTGTCACGCCAGTTTCACGATCGCGAAACCGAGAAAGCCTACACTGCGCTCTGCTGGGGCCAGCCGGCACTGGACAGCGGCAGCATCGACTTGCCCTTGCGCTACGACCCACCGACCAAGCCGCGCCACGTGGTGGACCACGAGTTCGGCAAAAACGCCCTGACGTTCTGGCGCGTACTCGAACGCTGCGGTGACTGGTGCCGGGTGGAGCTGACGCCCATCACCGGCCGCTCCCATCAATTGCGCGTGCACATGCTCTCCATCGGCCACCCGCTGCTGGGCGACGGTCTGTACGCTCATGAGCAGGCGCTGGCAGCCTGGCCACGGCTGTGCCTGCATGCGAGCATGCTCAGCTTCACCCATCCACAGACCGGCGAGCGCCTGCGTTTCGAGTGTCCGGCACCGTTTTAGGCACAACCTCGATGGGCCATTGTTCGCTTGAGTGGATGGCAGCGGCGACGAACACAGCCTCGAACGAACACTCGTACATTGCGGCTTGCCTGAAAAATCGGATCTCAACCGGAGCCTGAGGCTTTGGGCGAACGTCGCGCCCAAAGCCTCAGGCCAATACGTTAAACTGGCGCCATTGCTGTCTGGAGCTATTTATGCGCGAAGAGTTGAACCAAGGCCTGATCGATTTCCTCAAGGCCTCCCCCACCCCGTTCCATGCCACTGCCAGCCTTGTTCAACGTTTGGAAACGGCGGGCTATCAACGCCTCGATGAACGCGAGCCCTGGAACACCGAAGCCAACGGCCGCTACTACGTCACCCGCAATGACTCTTCGATCGTCGCCATCAAAATGGGCCGTCATTCGGCGCTGCACGGCGGCATTCGCATGGTCGGTGCCCATACCGACAGCCCCTGCCTGCGGGTCAAGCCCCAACCGGAACTGCAACGCCAGGGGTTCTGGCAACTGGGCGTCGAAGTCTACGGCGGCGCGCTGCTCGCGCCCTGGTTCGACCGCGACCTGTCCCTGGCCGGCCGCGTGACCTTCCGCCGCGATGGCAAGGTCGAAAGCCAACTGATCGACTTCAAGGCGCCGATCGCGATCATTCCGAACCTGGCCATTCACCTCAACCGTGAAGCCAACATGGGCTGGGCCATCAACGCCCAGACCGAGCTGCCGCCGGTCCTTGCGCAATTTGCCGGTGACGAGCGCGTGGACTTCCGTGCCGTCCTCACCAACCAGCTGGCACTGGAACACGGCCTGAACGCCGACGTGGTACTCGACTACGAGCTGAGCTTCTACGACACCCAAAGCGCTGCGGTCATCGGCCTGCATGGCGACTTCATCGCCGGCGCGCGCCTGGACAACCTGCTGTCGTGCTACGCCGGCCTGCAGGCCCTGCTGACGGCCGACACCGATGAAACCTGTGTGCTGGTGTGCAACGACCACGAGGAGGTCGGGTCGTGCTCCGCCTGCGGCGCTGACGGCCCGATGCTCGAGCAGACCCTGCGTCGGCTGCTGCCCGACGGTGACGAGTTCGTGCGCACCATTCAGAAGTCGCTGCTGGTTTCGGCCGACAACGCCCACGGCGTCCACCCCAACTACGCCGACAAGCATGACGCCAACCACGGCCCGAAACTCAACGCCGGCCCGGTGATCAAGGTCAACAGCAACCAGCGCTACGCCACCAACAGCGAAACCGCCGGTTTCTTCCGCCACCTGTGCATGGCCGAAGAAGTGCCGGTGCAAAGCTTCGTGGTCCGCAGCGACATGGGCTGCGGCTCGACCATCGGCCCGATCACCGCCAGCCACCTGGGTGTGCGCACCGTGGACATCGGCCTGCCGACGTTCGCCATGCACTCGATCCGCGAACTGTGCGGCAGCCACGACCTGGCGCACCTGGTCAAGGTACTGAGCGCGTTCTACGCCAGCCGGGAATTGCCGTAAGCCTGAACAGCATGCCCACTCCCACAGTGAACACCCCAAAAGCCTGTGGGAGCGGGCTCGCCCGCCAAGGCGGCACGCCAAGGCGGTGGCCCTGACAACGCAAATTTCATCCGCTCAGCGATTCATTTCTGATACACATCACTTCCTGCCACGCAAAAGCCACCTAAACTTCAGATACCCCTTT
Source organism: Pseudomonas sp. IT-P12 (assembly GCF_949767465.1). Classification (NCBI taxonomy): domain Bacteria; kingdom Pseudomonadati; phylum Pseudomonadota; class Gammaproteobacteria; order Pseudomonadales; family Pseudomonadaceae; genus Pseudomonas; species Pseudomonas sp. IT-P12. The sequence goes on from NZ_CATKPY010000022.1 coordinate 436,938, forward strand.
CGACAAGGCCGTCGCACATGATCTCGATGTCTTCATTCCACGCCATGCTGATCCCGATTCTCGCCGGGATGATCCTGCTGGCGATTGGCTTCAACTTCCGCGACAAGAATGCCGGCGTACTGGCGATGTGGATCGGCATGCTGACCATCCTCGCCACCGTGGTCTTCAAGATCCTCGCCAAACTCAACGAATAAATCCTCGCCCCCGACTCGCATTGACTTTGGCGGGCTCGTACACTCGGTCAATCTGCTTCTTTCAAGGTTGACCGCCTAGTGTTCGCTCGTTTATCTGCCCTGCCCTGCCTATTCTTCATCTGCCTGCTGGCGGTGCTGCCGATCCAGCCTGCCCAGGCCGTCGGCCTGCCGAGCCTGCTCGGCAGCTCGTCCACCCCCCAGCCCGAGGCGCAGGAACCGCTTGGCCAATCCCTGGACGAAGTCATCAAATCGCTGGAAAACGATCAGCAGCGCAGCAAGCTGCTGGCCGACCTGAAGAAACTGCGCGACGCCACCAAAAAAGCCCAGCCGGCCGCCGAAGAAGGCGTACTCGGCCTGATCGGCGGCACGCTGAATCGTTTCGAACAACAGTTCTCCGGTGCCGACAGTCCGGTCACTCGCTGGACCCGGGAGTTCTCCCTGGCCCAGGACGAACTGGAGGCCCTGATCCTGCCGGCCAATGAATGGCTGCCGATCATCTTCGGCTTCGCTGTCGTCCTGGCGCTCTGGAGCCTGCTGGCCGCAGCGCTGATCTGGCTCAGCCATCGGGTGCGGATGCGCTTCGGCCTGACCGAGGAACTGCCGCAACATCCCAGGGCCCTCGACATGCTGCGCTTTGCCTTGCGCAAACTCGGACCCTGGCTGATTGCCCTGGTGATCACCGTGTACATGAGTTACGCCCTGCCCTCTTCACTGGGTAAAAGCCTGGCCATGGTGCTGGCCTACGCACTGGTGGTCGGCACCTGCTTCTCGGCGATCTGCGTCATTGCCTTCTCCCTGCTGGACGGCCCCCATCGCCACCGCGCCCTGTACATCCTGCGGCACCAGGCTTTTCGACCGCTGTGGCTGATCGGCAGCTTCGCCGCGTTCGGCGAAGCCCTGAACGATCCGCGACTGGTCAGCAGTCTCGGCAGCCATCTGGCGCACACCGCCGCCACGTTCGCCAACGTAATGGCCGCGCTGTCCACCGGATTGTTCATCCTGCGTTTTCGCCGCCCCATCGCCCACCTGATCCGCAACCAGCCTCTGTCCCGGCGCCTGACCCGGCGCGCACTCAGTGACACCATCGATATCCTCGGGACTTTCTGGTACGTACCGGCCCTGGTGCTGGTGGCGATCTCGCTGTTCGCCACGTTCCTCTCGGCCGGCGATACCAGCACGGCGCTGCGCCAGTCACTGATCTGCACCGTGCTGCTGGTGTTGTGCATGGTCATCAACGGGCTGGTGCGCCGCCACGCACAGAAACCGCAACGCGGACTCAAGCGCCATGCGCTGTATTCCGAACGCCTGAAAAGCTTCTTCTACACCCTTGCCCATCTGCTGGTGTGGCTGGCGTTCATCGAACTCGGCCTGCGAGTCTGGGGCCTGTCGCTGATTGCGTTTACCGAAGGCGACGGCCATGAAGTCAGCGTCAAACTGTTCGGCCTCGGTGGCACGCTGCTGTTTGCCTGGCTGATCTGGATTCTCAGCGACACGGCGGTGCACCACGCGCTCACCCGTTCGCGCAAAGGCCTGGCCAATGCGCGCGCGCAGACGATGATGCCGCTGATCCGCAACGTGCTGTTCGTGGCGATTTTCATCGTGGCGCTGATTGTCGCCCTGGCGAACATGGGCATGAACGTCACGCCGCTGCTGGCAGGCGCCGGCGTGATCGGCCTGGCCATCGGCTTCGGTGCGCAGTCGCTGGTCGCCGACCTGATCACCGGACTGTTCATCATCATCGAAGACTCCCTGGCCATCGACGACTACGTGGATGTCGGTGGTCATCTCGGCACCGTCGAAGGCCTGACCATCCGCACCGTACGCCTGCGGGACATCGACGGCATCGTCCACACGATTCCGTTCAGCGAAATCAAGAGCATCAAGAACTACTCGCGGGAGTTCGGCTACGCGATCTTCCGCGTGGCGATCCCCGCCAACATGGACATCGACAACGCAATCAAACTGATGCGCGACGTCGGCCAGAAGATGCGCACCGATCCGCTGCAGCGGCGCAACATCTGGTCGCCCCTGGAGATTCAGGGGGTCGAGAGTTTCGAGTCCGGCAACGCGATCCTGCGGGCCCGCTTCAAGACCGCGCCCATCAAGCAGTGGGAGGTTTCCCGGGCCTTCAACCTGTCGCTGAAGCGGCATCTGGACGAAGCCGGGCTCGACCTGGCGATGCCGCGCATGACCGTGCAGGTGGTCACCGCCGGAGGCGGCCAGGCCACGGAGTAAACCTGACATACTGCGGCGCAGTCGGACTCATCGCGAGCAGGCTGCTCCCACAGGATTGGCAGCCACCCCAAAACCCAGGCAAAAAAAATCCCCGAACCAGTCGGGGATTTTTTTCGATCAATCAGCCAACAGGCCGATCAATCTTCGCGATAGCGACGCAGCTTCAACTGCTTGCCAGCCACACGAGTGTCCTTCAGTTTGGTCAGCAACTTCTCCAGACCATCTTCCGGCAGCTCGACGAGGCTGAAGCTGTCACGCACCTGGATGCGACCGATGGCTTCACGGGCCAGACCACCTTCGTTGAGGATGGCGCCCAGCAGGTTCTTGGCAGCGATGCCATCACGCGCACCCAGCGCGGTACGGCAGCGAGCACGGCCTTCACCCAGCGGCATCGGAGCACGACGCTCGCGGTCACTACGCTCCGGACGATCACCGGAACGCTCCGGACGATCGCCACGCGGGGCGCTGTTCGGCACCAGCGGACGTTCTTTCTCGATAGCGGCCAGGTTCAGCGCTTGACCGTTGGTAGCCTTGCGCAGCAGGGCTGCGGCCAGGGCACGTGGGCTGCAACCGATGTCGGCGGTCAGGCGATCGAGCAGATCACCGTGGGTCGATTCGGCTTCAGCCACCAGCGGCGACAGGCTGTTGGTCAGTTTCTTGATGCGCGCATCCAGAACGGCTTGAGCGTCCGGCAGGCGAACTTCCGCAACCTTCTGACCGGTTACACGCTCGATCACCTGCAGCATGCGACGCTCACGCGGAGTGACCAGCAGCAGCGCACGGCCTTCGCGACCGGCACGGCCGGTACGGCCGATACGGTGAACGTAGGATTCCGGGTCGTACGGCATGTCAACGTTGAACACGTGAGTGATGCGCGGAACGTCCAGGCCACGAGCCGCAACGTCGGTCGCCACAACGATGTCCAGACGGCCATCCTTGAGGGAGTCGATCACACGCTCGCGCTGGTTCTGGGCAATGTCACCGTTCAGCGCAGCGGCTTTGTAGCCTTTGGCTTCCAGGGCGCTGGCCAGGTCCAGGGTCGCTTGCTTGGTCCGCACGAACATGATCAGCGCGTCGAAATCTTCCACTTCCAGCAAGCTGAGAACGGCAGACGTCTTCTGGTCAGCGTGAACCAACAGGTGAGCCTGTTCGATCGCGGTAACGGTCTGGGTCTTGCTCTGGATCTTCACGTGCTTTGGATCGCGCAGGTGACGCTCGGCGATGGCACGGATCGACTGCGGCAGGGTGGCCGAGAACAATACGGTCTGACGGGTTTCCGGCATGGCCTTGAAGATGACTTCCAGGTCGTCCATGAAGCCCAGTTTGAGCATTTCGTCTGCTTCGTCGAGAACCAGGTGGTTCACGGTCTGCAGCACTTTTTCGTCGCGACGCAGGTGGTCGCACAGACGGCCCGGTGTGGCGACAACGATCTGTGCGCCATTACGGATTGCTTTCAATTGTGGGCCCATCGGCGCGCCGCCGTAGACAGCCACAACAGTGACGCCCGGCATTTGCTTGGCGTAGGTTTCGAAAGCGGTTGCAACTTGTAGCGCCAACTCACGGGTTGGGGCCAGGATCAGAGCTTGCGGCTCGCGCTTGGACGGATCGATGCGGTGCAGGATAGGCAGGGCAAAGGCGGCGGTTTTACCGGTACCGGTTTGCGCCTGGCCAATCATATCGTGACCGGCGAGGATGATCGGGATCGACTGCTGCTGAATGGCCGAAGGCTCTTCATAGCCGGTAGCGACTACTGCAGCGACAATATTGGGATGAAGTTCAAGAGCGGCGAAGCCGCCGATTTCCTGGGTCATGGGTCTGCCTCTAAGTGCATCCGCAAAGACCCATGCTCCAAAGCTGCGCATGCCGTGTTGAGACTCAAGAGTCGCCCTGGCAGCTTTGTCGGCGGGGATTTGCGAAAACGAATGAATGAAAAGATTCGTCAAGGAAGAGTCCGGTGTGCGGACGTGCAGCTGAAGGTGACTTCGAATTGCGCTACCTAAACGCGGCCCGGTTAAAGGCCGGCGCGCACTATACCGGAATTCGCTCGGAATGGGAGCTTTATTTGTCGGAAAACTGACGGATATACCGTTGCGCCGCCGACCTTTGCGGATAATCGGGCAAGCGTCTACTTTTCAAAGGCCCGGCCCTGCTGGCGCTGATGCTAAAACGTTTCACTTCGACAATGCCGTCCCGTGTCCCGAGATCCCCCCAGCGAGGAAAGCGCCATGAATCAGCCCGCCCGCAGTCGCGTCACCCGGGAGCGACAAGGTCATGTGCTGTTGATCGGCCTCGATCGGGTGGCCAAGCGCAACGCATTCGACCTCGATCTGCTGAACGAACTGAGCCTGGCCTATGGCGAATTCGAGGCCGCCAGCGAGGCGCGTGTCGCGGTGGTGTTTGGCCATGGCGAGCATTTCACCGCCGGGCTCGACCTGCTCAGCGCCAGCGCGGAGTTGGCCAAAGGCTGGCAAGCACCACCCGGAGGCTGCGATCCGTGGGGGGTGTTCGCCGGGCCCAGGGTCAGCAAACCGGTGATCGTCGCCGCGCAAGGTTACTGCCTGACCATCGGCATCGAGCTGATGCTGGCCGCTGACATCAACCTTTGCGCGAGCAACACCCGCTTCGCCCAGAAAGAAGTGCAACGCGGGATCTTCCCGTTCGGTGGCGCGACGCTGCGCCTGCACCAGGTGGCCGGCTGGGGCAATGCCATGCGCTGGCTGCTGACCGGCGACGAGTTCGATGCCCACGACGCGCTGCACCTGGGCCTGGTTCAGGAGGTCATGGCCAGCGAGGACCTGTTGCCACGCGCCATAGAGTTGGCGCAGCGGATCGCCCGCCAGGCGCCCCTGGGGGTGCAGGCGACACTGATGTCGGCGCGCCAGGCGCGTTACGAAGGTGAGACGGTCGCGGCGCAGGGATTGCCCGCGCTGGCGAAGAAGCTGTTGGCCACCGAGGACGCTCGGGAGGGGGTGCGGTCGATGGTGGAGCGGCGGCCCGGTATCTTCAAAGGAGCGTGAGGAATGTGTTGACCGGTAGTCAGCCTTCGCGAGCAAGCCCGCTCCCACAGTGATCTGGGGGTGTTCACAAGATTTGCAGACACATACAGAACTTGTGGGAGCGGGCTTGGTCTGGGCGGCATTCCGACGAAGAGGCCCTCACGGGCACACTTCATGTAGCCGGGCGAATCGCCTTGATCAATGGCTGCAACGAATACCCCAGGCGCGGCGCCAGCGCTTCGGCCCGGGCGACCAGGCCGTCCATGTCCAGTTCCTGGTCCAGCTCCGAAGGCACGATCAGAATCACATTGCCCTCCTTCACCGGCAATTCCCAGTAATGCCGGTGATAAAGCCCGCGCAACAACGCCGCGCCCAACGGCTTGCCGTCATCGGTGGCCCACTGGTTGATCACCAGCCAGCCTCCCGGGGTGAGGCGCTTCTGGCAGTTTTCCAGGAAACGCCAGGCCAGATGCCCGACACCCGGCCCGACGTCGGTATACAGGTCGACGAAAATCAGGTCGGCCGGCTCGGCAGTTTCCAGCAACTCCAGGGCATCGCCGACCCGGATGTAAAGACGCGGGTCATCATCCAGCCCAAGGTACTCGATGGCCAGGCGCGGCACGTCCGGGCGCAGCTCGATGGCTTCGACATCTTCCAGTGGCAGGAACTTCAGGCAGGCCTGGGTCAGGGTGCCAGCCCCCAGACCGAGAAACAGCGCACTCTCCGGCTGTTCATGGCACAGCGCGCCGATCAGCATCGCCCGGGTGTAATCGTATTCGAGCCAGCTCGGGTCGGCCGTGAACACGCAACTCTGCTCGATGGCATCACCAAACTCGAGGAAGCGGTAATCGGCCACTTCCAGCACGCGAATCACGCCAAACTCATCCCGTACCTCGGCGAGCAGATGCTCGACGCGCTCCTCAGTCATTTCGTCTCCTGATCGTCACCCGCTGCGGCAACACGATAAACCGCACGATGACGCGGCAAAGGCGCAATTGTCCGCGAAGCGACAGGAACAGGTCACGCACTAATTTGCTGATAACATGAGCGCCCGAGCGTAAAACAACCGAGACCGTGATGAGCCAACCCTGGAGCCCTGACAGCTGGCGCGCCCTGCCGATCCAGCAACAACCCCATTACCCCGACGCAGCGCATTTGCGCCAGGTCGAGCAAACCCTGGCCAGCTACCCGCCGCTGGTGTTTGCCGGGGAAGCCCGGGAATTGCGCCGTCAGTTCGCCGAAGTCACCCAGGGTCGCGCGTTTCTGTTGCAGGGCGGCGACTGCGCCGAAAGCTTCGCCGAGTTCTCCGCCGCGAAAATCCGCGACACCTTCAAGGTGCTGTTGCAAATGGCGATCGTCATGACCTTCGCCGCCGGCTGCCCGGTGGTCAAGGTCGGGCGCATGGCCGGCCAGTTCGCCAAGCCGCGCTCGGCCAACGACGAAACCATCGACGGCGTGACCCTGCCGGCCTACCGTGGCGACATCGTCAACGGGATCGGCTTCGACGAGAAAAGCCGCGTGCCGGACCCGGAGCGCCTGCTGCAGTCCTATCACCAGTCCACCGCGACCCTGAACCTGCTGCGCGCCTTTGCCCAGGGTGGCTTTGCCGACCTGCACCAGGTGCACAAGTGGAACCTGGACTTCATTGCCAACTCCGCGCTGGCCGAGAAGTACAGCCACCTTGCCGACCGCATCGATGAAACCCTGGCCTTCATGCGTGCCTGCGGCATGGACAGCTCGCCGCAACTGCGCGAGACCAGCTTCTTCACCGCCCACGAGGCGCTGCTGCTGAACTATGAAGAAGCCTTCGTGCGCCGCGACAGCCTGACCAACGATTACTACGATTGCTCGGCGCACATGCTGTGGATCGGTGACCGCACCCGCCAACTCGACGGTGCCCACGTCGAATTCCTGCGCGGGGTGAACAACCCGATCGGGGTCAAGGTCGGCCCGAGCATGGACCCCGATGACCTGATCCGCCTGATCGACGTGCTCAACCCGGACAACGACCCGGGACGCCTGAACCTGATCGCCCGAATGGGCGCGAACAAGGTCGGCGATCATCTGCCGGCGCTGATCCGCGCGGTGCAGCGTGAAGGCAAGCAGGTGCTCTGGAGCAGCGATCCGATGCACGGCAACACCATCAAGGCCAGCAGTGGCTACAAGACCCGCGACTTCGCGCAAATCCTCGGCGAGGTGAAGCAGTTCTTCCAGGTGCACCAGGCGGAAGGCAGCTATGCCGGCGGTATTCACATCGAGATGACCGGGCAGAACGTCACCGAGTGCATCGGCGGCGCGCGGCCGATTACCGAGGACGGGTTGTCGGATCGCTACCACACCCACTGCGACCCGCGGATGAATGCCGACCAGTCGCTGGAACTGGCGTTTTTGATTGCCGAGACGCTGAAACAGGTTCGGCGGTAAATCGCGTGACGCCCTTCGCGAGCAGGCTCGCTCCCACCCGTGCGGTCACGTGGGAGCGGGCCTGCTCGCGATCAACGCCCATTCAGGCGCCACCCATGCCGATAAATGCCACGCGCAACCTGTCCGCACTCGCCCGCCTGCAATTGAGTTGCACCCGCGCCAGCCCCAGCCAATCGGCCATCTGCCGCAAATTGACCGCCAGCGCCAGCATCCCCTGCTCATCCAGCCCCGGCTCTTCTTCATGCACCGCGTGCACCGCCAATTGCCCGTTGGCCCGCTCCGCGCGCAGATCCACCCGTGCGGCGATCCGCTCGTTGTGCAGGAACGGCAGCACGTAATAGCCATAGACCCGCTTATCCTGCGGTGTGTAGATCTCCAGTCGATAACGGAAATCAAACAACCGCTCGGTGCGGCTACGCTCCCAGACCAATGAATCAAACGGTGACAGCAAGGCACTGGCCTCGACCTTGCGTGGCACCTTCGGCTCGGGCAGGCAATAAGCCGCCTGGCGCCACCCCTGAACCTCGCAAGCCTGCAACTCGCCCGCCTCCACCAACTCCGCCAGGCGCGGACGCGCGTCGCCCGGGTTCAGGCGAAAGTAATCGCGCAAATCCTTCTCCGTCGCCACCCCCAAGGCATGGGCGGCATGCAGTAACAGACCGCGTTGCGCCTCGTCTTCGGTCAGCAACGGTTGTTGCAGAATCGCCGTGGGAATCACCCGTTCCGGCAAATCGTAGAGTCGCTCGAAACCGCGTCGCCCGGCCACGGTCACTTCGCCGGCCGCGAACAACCATTCCAGTGCATGCTTTTCCGCACTCCAGTCCCACCACGGTCCCGCCCGCTCCTGGCGCGTCGACAGGCTGCCGGCCCCCAACGCACCGAGTGCTTCGACCGACGCCATGACTCGGCGAATGGTGGCCTGCTGCTCACGCCCGAAACGCGCCAGTTGCTGATAGATGTCTTCGCCGCGTCGCGCGCGCGCCATGCGCCAGCGCATCAGCGGGTACATCGACAGTGGCAGCAGCGACGCTTCGTGCCCCCAATACTCGAACAACGTGCGACGCCGGCCTGAACTCCAGGCTGCCTGATCGAGCATATCGGATGAATACTGGCCAAGACGGGAAAACAACGGGAGGTAGTGCGAACGCACCAGCGCATTGACCGAATCGATCTGCAGGAGACCCAGGCGTTCGATCAGGCGATTGAGCTGAACCGCCTTGACCACCGCCGGCGACTGGCGCCCGTTGAATCCCTGGGCGGCCAACGCCAGGCGGCGAGCCTGTTTGATGGAAAAGGACAGCGTTGCGGGCATGGGCATCTCCTTGTCTGCTCGCAACCTACCTCACCGGGAGAGGGTTTGTGTAGTTGTGGGTGGCTCATTTGTGCATCGGGTCATCCCAGAACGGGCGGATGGCTTCATGCTCGACATCCGCACGACTGATGCCGATATCCTTCAGCGCCTCATCGCTCATGCTCGCCAGCAACTCGCGTTCACGGTGCAATTCGTACCAGCGGCTGATCTTGTGCAGCAGGTCCGACACCACATGGATGGAGTGTTTTCCAACGTCTGCATAACCTCTTTGACCTTTCATCTTGTTGCCCTCCGTTTGGGATGGCTCAAGTGTCGCGCCAGGGCTAAGATCAATCCAACGAATGTTTCTTATGCAACACATCTCGGAGATTGATGAATGTCCGCCTACCCGAGTATCGACACGGAAGTGCTGCGCACCTTTGTCGCCATCGCCGATCAGGGCGGTTTCACCCGCGCCGGGGAACTGGTCAACCGCACACAGTCCGCTGTGAGCATGCAGATGAAGCGGCTGGAAGAGGATGTGCTCCAGCGTCAACTGTTCCAGCGCGATGGCCGCCAGGTGCGGCTGACCGCCGAAGGCCAGGTGCTGCTGGGGTATGCCCGGCGCATCCTCAAGCTGCACAGCGAGGTGTTCAATACGTTGCGCGAGCCGCACATGGTCGGCACGGTGCGCATCGGCACGCCGGACGATTACGTGATGCGTTTTCTGCCGGGGATTCTGCGGCGCTTTGCCCAGTCATACCCGTTGATCCAGATCGAAGTGCATTGCGAATCATCAAAACAACTGCTGCTGCGCCAGGACCTCGACCTGTCCATCGTCACTCGCGAACCGGGCAACGAGATCGGCCAGTTGTTGCGCAAGGAGCGTTTCGTCTGGGCCGAGGCGCAGTGTTTCAGCGTGCACGAGCAGACGCCGTTGCCGCTGGCGATGTTCAACAGCGATTGTTTCTGCCGCCTGTGGGCCTGCAACGCCCTGGACGCCATGGGACGCGATTATCGGGTGGCCTATAACAGCTCCAGCCTGTCGGCGATCATGGCAGTGGTCAGCGCCGGCCTGGCCGTCACCGCGCAACTGGAAAGCCTGATCACGCCCGACCTGCGCATTCTCGGTGAGGCCGAAGACCTGCCCGAATTGCCTGAAGCGAGCATCATGCTCCTGCGCAACCTGCACAATCCATCGCCGATCACCGAGTGCCTGGCCGAACACATCGTCGAAGGCTTCAAGCTTTAAGGGCGAGCAACACTGCGCACAGCACCAGGAAACCACAGAACAAACCGCGCAGCAGCCGCTCCGGCAAGGCGTGGGCGACCTTCACGCCCCAGCTGATGCTCAGCAGGCCACCAATGGCCAATGGCACGCCGATCATCCAGTCCACTTCATGATGCACCGCATACGTCACCAGCGTGACCCCGGTGCTCGGCAGTGCCAGGGCCAGCGACAAGCCTTGGGCCACCACTTGCGTGGTGCCGAACAGGCTGGTCAATACCGGCGTCGCCACCACCGCCCCGCCGACACCGAACAGCCCCCCCATGGTGCCCGAAGCCGCGCCGAGCACACCCAGCCATGGCCAGGCGTGATTCATCTGTGATTGGGCCGGTGCGCTGGCGTGGAACATGCGCATCAGGTTGTAGGCCGACAGCGCGACCAGGAACGCGACAAACCCGAGGCGCATGGTCTGCGCATCCAGCCCCACCGCCCAGATCGAACCGATCCAGGCAAAACAGAAGCCCATGGAGGCCAGGGGCAGCGCGTGACGCAACTCGATGCGATTGCGCTGGTGATAACGCCACAGCGCCAGCAAAACGTTCGGGACGACCATGACCAAGGCGGTGCCCTGGGCCATCTGTTGATCCAGGCCGCACCACACCCCCAGCAACGGAATGGCGATCAACCCGCCGCCTATGCCGAACAAGCCACCCAGGGTGCCCATGGCTGCACCAAACACGACATACAGCAAAAACTCGATCACGATCCGTTTCCCTTTGTTTCAAGCCTGTCATCCTACGCAGTCAGCGCTGGCGCGGAAACGCACAGCAACGCACAATGGCTGTGCCAATTTCGCATAAGCGCAGATCCACTCATGAACCCCAATCAGCTGACCGGGCAACTGGGCCTGTTTCTCGATGTCCTGGAAACCGGCAGTTTTTCCGCCGCGTCCCGCCGCCATCCGTTGACCCCTTCAGCCGTGGCGCGGCGCATCGACAACCTGGAGCTCGCCGTCGGCAGCCAGCTGTTCATTCGCAGCACCCACGCCGTACGGGCGACGCCGGCCGGCCTGGCATTTGCCGAACGGGCGCGGCGCATCGTTGCCGAACTGCAACTGGCCCGCGCCGAGGCCGTGTCCCTGAGCAGCGCGCCTGAAGGCCTGATCCGCATCGATGCCCCCGCTGCGTTCGGCCGTCGCCACCTGGCACCGGTGATTGCGGACTTCCTGATGCTCTACCCCGGCCTCGACGTGCAACTGCACCTGATCGACAGCTTTGTCGACATGCAGGGGCTGAACCTGGGCAAAGTCGATCTGGTGCTGCGGGCCGGACAACTGGCCGACACCCGGCTGGTTGCCACGCCATTGGCGAGCATGGTGCGCATTGCCTGCGCCAGCCCTGACTACCTCAAGCGCCGGGGCGTGCCGAGCGACCCGGCGCAGTTGGTCGAGCATGACGGACTCGACTGGGACGGCCTGGCTCCGCCATTCGCCTGGCGATTCGAGCGGGACGGGCAACTGCATTTGTACCGCCCGGCGCGCATCCGCATGAGCGCCAACAATGCCGAGGCGCTGGTGTGCGGCGCACTGGCCGGGCTGGGCATCGCGCACCTGCCCACCTGGCTGGCCAGTGAATACCTGTTGCGCGGAGAGTTGCGGCCACTGTTTTGCGAAAACGGCTTGCCTGCGGCGGAAACCACCGGGATTTATGCGTTGCGCCTGGAACAGCAATCCAATACACGCAGCCGACTGTTGCTGGAATATCTGAAGAGTCGCTTCAGCCCTGTTCCGCCCTGGGATCTGGCATTGCAGCGCAACCTCGACCGACATTAGGTCGGAATTATCTGGCGCATTAAACATTTGCCCGCTAGATTCATAAGACCACCGACCAAGGCTTCGACATGACCACCGAACGCGACACCTCCTGCGACGACTTGCTGCTGGACAACCAAGCCTGCTTCGCCCTGCATTCCACCTCGCTGCTGATGACCAAGGTCTACAAGCCGCTGCTCAAGGCACTGGACCTGACCTATCCGCAATACCTGGCCATGATGGTGTTGTGGGAACAGGACGGTCTTACCGTCGGCGAAATCAGCACGCGATTGCTGACTGACCCCGGCTCGCTGACGCCGCTGCTCAAGCGCCTGGAAGCCGAAGGCCTGCTCAGCCGCACCCGCAGCCGCGAGGATGAGCGCGTGGTGATTGTCGAACTGACCGAACAGGGACGCGCCCTGCGGGACAAGGCACGCAACATTCCCCAATGCATCCTCGGCGCCAGCGGCATGACCCTGGAGCGCCTCAAGCATCTGCAAGCGGAGCTGCAAGTGTTGCGCGGCAATTTGCAGGACAGCCTCTAACCCTCTCCCCACCCTCTCCACTGTGGGAGCGAGCCTGCTCGCGATAGCGGTGGGTCAGTCACTCAAGGGTGAATGCCAAACCGCTATCGTCGGAACGCCGCCCGGAGCAGGCTCGCTCCCACAGGTACGGTGACCTGCTCTCTTCCGCTACACCTCTCTATCTCAGCCGTTTTAGGCCGCTCACCCAAGCTTCACGCAGTTAACCTCAAAATATTCGAAAATTTATCTTGCGCGCTAACTATTGGCGCGCTACATTCACCTCGCACTTACTTAACGCGCAAACATTTAGCGCGACGAACTCAAAATCAGAACGAGGCTCACATCATGCAAACTCTCTACACCGCAATCGCAACCTCCACTGGCGGCCGTGACGGTCGTGCGGTTTCCAGCGACAACATCCTCGACGTCAAACTCGCCACTCCAAAAGAACTCGGCGGTGCTGGTGGTGCGGCCACCAACCCTGAGCAACTGTTCGCAGCGGGTTACTCGGCCTGCTTCATCGGCGCCCTGAAATTCGTCGCCAGCCAGACCAAACGCAGCATCCCTGCCGACGCCTCGATCACCGCTCATGTCGGTATCGGTCAGATCCCTGGCGGTTTCGGTCTGGACATCGACCTGCACATCAGCCTGCCGGGCCTGGAACAAGCCGATGCGCAATCGCTGGTCGACGCCGCTCACCAGGTCTGCCCGTACTCCAACGCCACCCGTGGCAACGTCGATGTACGTCTGCACGTGACTGTCTAACTCCGACCACCCAGGCCCGAACAGGAAACGAACATGAACACTTTCAGCAAAGTCTTGACCGGTACCCTTCTCGCTCTGTCCGTCCACAGCGCATTCGCCGGCGACGTTGAACACAACACCCAGGCATTTCTCGATGTGTTGAACGCCGGCACCGGCAAACCGATGGAACAGATGACGCCTCAGGAAGCCCGCGCCGTACTCGTGGGTGCGCAGTCGGGGGTGAAGCTGACGCTGCCAAAAGCCGATGTCAGCCAGAAAACCATTCAGGTCGACGGCCAACCGATCAGCCTGACCATCGTCCGGCCGGCCGGTGTCAAAGGCGAGCTGCCGGTGTTCATGTTCTTTCACGGCGGCGGTTGGGTACTGGGGGATTTCCCGACTCACGAACGACTGGTTCGTGACCTGGTCGCGGGCTCGGGTGCGGCGGCGGTGTTCGTCAACTACACCCCGTCACCGGAAGCGCATTACCCGGTCGCCATCAACCAGGCTTACGCTGCAACCCGATGGGTGGCCGAGCACGGCAAGGAAATCAACGTCGACGGCAAGCGTCTGGCCGTGGCCGGCAACAGTGTCGGCGGCAACATGGCGGCCGTGGTTGCCCTGATGGCCAAAGACAAGGGCACGCCAGCGATCAAGTTCCAGGTGCTGCTGTGGCCGGTGACCGACGCCAGTTTCGAAACCGCGTCCTATAACCAGTTTGCCGAGGGACACTTTCTCACCAAAAACATGATGAAGTGGTTCTGGGACAACTACACCACCGACGCCAAGCAACGTAACGAGATCTACGCCTCGCCGCTGCGGGCCACTACCGCGCAGCTCAAGGGCCTGCCACCAGCCCTGGTGCAGACAGCCGGTGCCGATGTGTTGCGCGACGAAGGCGAGGCCTATGCCCGCAAACTCGACGAAGCCGGCGTGCCGGTGACTTCGGTTCGCTACAACGGCCTGATCCATGACTACGGTTTGCTCAACGTGGTCAGCCAGGTACCGGCAGTGCGTTCGGCAATGTTGCAAGCTTCCGAAGAGCTGAAACAACACCTGAAGAAGTGAAGCGGTTTCATTGTGGGAACGAGCCTGCTCGCTCCCACAGGGCTCAAACCGAAACAGCAGACACAAAAAAGCCCGACTCGATGGTCGGGCTTTTTCGTTCCTGAAGCAGTGCTTATTTGGCACGGCCCTTGTAGGAACCACCTTCGCGGGTGTCGATCTCGATCATGTCGCCGATTTCGATGAAGTCAGCAACCGACAGCTCGGTACCGTTCTTCAGTTTGGCAGGCTTCATCACCTTGCCGGAGGTGTCGCCACGGGCGGAACCTTCGGTGTAGTCAACCTGACGCACGATAGTGGTCGGCAGCTCTACGGAAACCAGCCGCTCTTCGAAGAACACGGCTTCGCAAACGTCGGTCATGCCTTCTTCCACGAATGGCAGAACGCTTTCGATGTCTTCAGCGTTCAGCTCGTACATGGTGTAGTCGGTGGTGTCCATGAACGTGTAGGTGTCGCCGCTGATGAAGGACAGGGTCGCTTCTTTGCGGTCGAGGATCACGTCGTCCAGTTTGTCGTCCGCACCGTAAACGGTTTCGGTCTTGTAACCGGTCAGCAGGTTTTTCAGCTTGGTCTTCATGATCGCGCTGTTACGGCCCGACTTGGTGAATTCAGCTTTCTGAACCAGCCAAGGGTCGTTGTCGATACGGATCACGGTACCGGGTTTGAGTTCTTTACCAGTTTTCATTGCGAATATCCGAATTTGGATGGGAGTTACTAAAATCTAGGCCGCGTATCATAGCCAATTTCGGTAAAACTGTACCAGCGCCGTGGCAAGATCCGCCCGCGAGGCCTGTTCCAGACACCACGCTTCGGCATGTTTTTGCAGTTCGGGCCAGTGTTTACGGGTCGCCAGCCATTGATCGGCGACCGGATCCGCGCCATTCCAGGCCCGCCAAAGTCCGCTGATCGCCTCGCGAGCCGGCGCCGAAAGACCTTCGGTGTACAGCGTCAGGAAGGCTTCGAGCTTGTCCAGATGAATGTCTTCGTCCTGCCGATAGATGTGCCACAGCAGCGGTCGCCCGGCCCATTGCGCACGCACGAACGAATCCTCGCCACGCACGGCATTGAACGCGCAACTCCACAGCAGCCGGTCGTATTGATCCTGGTGGACGAACGGCAAGACCTGCACGGTCAGGGCATCGCGCACATGCACGGCACCTGCTGCCAAGCCCTCGACGCCCAGCCAGCGCTCGACATCGCCGAGAATCCGCCCCTCCGGCACCAGCAGATGCGTGGGCCGCGAATCCCTTGCCAATACATCCAGCCAACTGGCGAGGCCGGTATTTTCATAGGCAAACAGTGAGATCAACAGCGCCCCGGGCGCAGGATCAACACCTAGGCTCTGCAGGAATTCTCGCTGAGCCTCGGCGCTTTGCTGAAATTGCCGACGCCGCTCAAGCAGTCCGCCTTCACGCAGCAAACCGCCGGTGCCCTCCTGGAACCCCGGGAAAAAAAAGTATTTCTGCACGCTCTGGTATTTCACCGACGGCAGGCCGTGGCAGCCGATGACCCAGTCTTCGGCACTCAGGTAGTCGAGGTTCATCCACAATGGCCGCGGGTCCCGCGCGGCCATGGCATCCATGTAGGCGCTCGGCAGCTGGCAGGCAAAGGCGGCAATCACGACATCTGCGGCGTCGGTGGGCAGCCAGTCGGCCGGCCAATGGCGCACGTCGACACCTTCCTGCCATTGCTGCGCGGCAGCAACGTCGATATCCGGACACAGGCGTTCGAACGCGCGCAGGTCGTCGACCCACAGTCGCACCGTCAGCGAATGCTCGGCCACCAGCTGACGGGCCAGGCGCCAGGTCACACCGATGTCGCCAAAGTTGTCGACCACAGTGCAAAAAATATCCCAGCGGGTTTTCATTTCAGGCATTCCAGGTTCCCGTTGGCAAAGGCGCCGATTGTCCGCATAAATTACCCCGTGCAGAAGAGCCGACGGCGATTAATCTTCATGCGACAATCGCCACTCGCCCGCGACCACCCGCCAGGAGGCAGTCATGCCCTATCGCCCCACCCCGCGCCGGACCTTGCCGATTCAGCTCAACGCCCTGCAACTGACCGGCAGCATCGCCCTCGGCGTGTGGCTGGGATTCGTTGCAATTGCACTGACCTGCTGGCTCGCCTCGCGCTTGCTGTTCAGCGAGCAACTGGCCCCGGTGGCCCAGGCCGTGCAGCAATTGGCCAACCCGCCGGTGGTGCAGCAAGTGCCCGACTTGCCGCCGCCGAGCCCGCAATTCGAACAATACGAGGAAAACCTGCGCAAGAACGAACAGGCGCAACGACTCGATCAGGCGCGCAGCAGCAACCGCAATCTGTCGAATCCGAAATGCCAGTTCTGGCTGCAACAGGACCGGACGGCGCCCAGCGAAAAAAGCCGCGCCAACGTGCTGCAATTCTGCGACTGATCATGAACAAGAAGACCGTCCACCAACTGATTATCGACAAACTGCGAATCGACCTCGACGTCGCCGAGCGTGCTGCGCAGACCGCCTACGAAACCGCCACCCACGAAGAAAACATCGCCGAAAACAAATACGACACCCTGGGGCTGGAGGCTTCTTACCTGGCGACCGGACAAGCCCGGCGCATGGAGGAAATCAGGCAGTCACTGACCCTGTGCCAGAACCTGGCGCTTCGCCCCTACGACGACCAACGAGGCATCGAGATCAGTGCCCTGCTTGGCCTGGAAGACGAAAACGGTCGAGAACAATGGCTGTTCCTGGCCCCCGACGCGGCGGGCCTGAAGGTCGACCTGGTGGGGCAGTCGATCACCGTCATCACCCCCCGCTCGCCGCTGGGCAAAAGCCTGCTGGGCAAGTTCGAAGGGGACGACGTGGAGATTGTGGTAGCGGGCACTCGGCAACAGTTCTCTGTCACCGAGGTCTTGTAGAGGGATCAGTGAACCGGCAGTTCGACGCCGTCGAACAGCTCTTCCAGTTCCTGTTTGTTGTGGCACTGAATGGCCTTGGCCATCACTTCCCGGGTCAGGTGCGGGGCGAACTTCTCGATGAAGTCGCACATGAAACCACGCAGGAAAGTGCCGCGACGGAAACCGATCTTGGTAATGCTGGACTCGAACAACTCGCTGGCGTCGAGCACGACCAGATCGTTATCGAGCTTGGTATCGACGGCCATTTTCGCCACGATGCCGACCCCCAGGCCCAGGCGCACGTAAGTCTTGATCACGTCGGCGTCGGCGGCGGTAAACACCACTTTCGGCGTCAGGCCACGATGGCTGAACGCTTCGTCGAGTTTTGAACGGCCAGTGAAACCGAACACGTAGGTCACGATCGGGTATTCGGCGAGGGCTTCCAGGGTCAGCTTCGGCAACTTGGTCAACGGGTGGCCCTGGGGCACGACCACGCAACGGTTCCAGCGGTAGCACGGCATCATCACCAGGTCACCGAACAGCTCAAGAGCCTCGGTGGCGATGGCGAAATCGACAGTGCCGTCAGCGGCCATTTCGGCAATTTGCATCGGCGACCCCTGGTGCATGTGCAGGGCAACTTCCGGGTATTGCTTGATGAAATTGCTGATCACCGGCGGCAACGCATAACGAGCCTGGGTATGCGTGGTGGCGATCGACAGGGTGCCCTTCTTCTCGTTGGAGAATTCCTGGGCGATCTGCTTGATGCTTTCGACCTTGCGCAGGATTTCGCCGGCCGTGGTGATGATGCGTTCGCCAGCGGGTGTGACGCGCGTCAGGTGCTTGCCGCTGCGAGCGAAAACCTCGACGCCCAATTCGTCTTCCAGCAGGCGGATCTGTTTGCTGATACCCGGTTGCGAGGTGTAGAGGCTTTGGGCTGTAGCAGAAACGTTGAGGTCGTGGTGCGCCACTTCCCAGATGTAGCGCAGTTGTTGAAGCTTCATATGAATCCCTCAAAGCAGGTAGACGCCACGGGCATCAGCGACGGTATATAACTATATTAATGGTTTGAAGAATAAATCTAGAACTTTTTTATCGAATCGACGTTATTCGTGTTCTAGCGATCCCCTTGGCGCCGACGCTCCACCAGCGGCACCAGATAGACCGGGACCCGAGCCAACTGCAATACCCGCGCTGCGGTCCTGCCCAAGGGCGTTTCCGCGCCAGCACCATGGCTATGACTGCCTACGATCAACAAATCCACGGAGAGTTTCTGTGCCTGATCGAGAATGACCTGCGACGGATCGCCCTGGAGCACCCGTACCGCCTGAATTCTCTCCAGATCCTGCTCCCCTTCACCTCCCAGCTCCTCGCGAAAACTGTCGAGCACGCGCTGCTCGATATTGGCGATCACCGTGTTCAATCCCTGACTGTGAAACTCGTTCAATGCCCGCTCGTCGAGATAACTCTGCAGCACCGACTCGGCGAACAGCCCCATGGGCTCAACGGCGTGTACCACATACAAGTCCGCATTGAAGGTTCGAGCCAGTGCCAGGGCGTGCTGCATCACCAAAGGTGCATACAGGCCGAGGTCAGTGGCATACAGCATCGAACGAATCATAGGATCTCCTCGCAATGCCAATATGGCGGAGATTGATTCAGCTTAGCAGCGCCTTGGCGAGTACGACGCCCTGCGTAACGTGTTGAACCACAGGCTTAAACTTTTTGCTCGTTGCTTATGCCATGCGGCACATGACCGGTGGCGACGACCTCGCGGGCCAATTCGCAATGGCCGGCCTGGTCGTCGAAAAAAACATCGGCGGCGAAGGCTTCGAGGAACGCCGACTTGGTCAGGCCACCCAGGAACAGCGACTCGTCGAGGCGAATGTCCCATTCGCGCAAGGTGCGGATCACCCGTTCATGGGCCGGCGCGGATCGCGCCGTCACCAGCGCGGTGCGAATCGGACAGGCATCGTCGGCGAACTCGCGCTGCAACAGGTTGAGCGCGGCGAGAAAGCCCTTGAACGGCCCACCGCGCAACGGTTCGCGGGCGCTTTCGCGCTCACTGGCCTGAAACGCTTCCAGGCCGCCCGCCTGATAGATGCGCTCCGATTCGTCGGAAAACAGCACGGCATCACCATCGAACGCGATTCGCAGTTCATCGCTGGCGGCACGACTGGCACCACCCGACAGAATGGTCGCCGCCGCGAACCCCGCATCCAGCGCGCTGCGCACATCTTCGGCATGGGTCGACAGGAACAGGTCGCAACCGAAGGCCTTGAGATAAGGGTAGGGACTACGCCCACCGACGAACGCCGCCCGGGAGATCGCCAGCCCGTAATGATGGATCGAGTTGAACACCCGCAGCCCGGTGTCGGCACTGTTGCGCGACACCAGGACCACCTCGACCCGGGCGCGGCCGAGGCTGGTATTGAGATTGAGCAGTTTCTGCACCAGCGGGAAGGCATCCCCGGGTTCGAGCATTTCATCTTCGTGTTCGATCTGATATTGCCGGTAGGCTTCGACGCCACTCGACAGATAAACCTTGTGGCTCTCGCTCAGGTCGAACAGCGCACGCGAGGAAATCGCCAGCACCAGCTTGTCGTCAATAGTCTTGGCCATGCCCTTCCCCCCTCAGGTAATCGACTCAAGCGTTGCGTCGATCGATAAAACTCAAGCTGCGGTACAGCGCTTCGATCCTCGGCATTTGGCACCCTGCCGCCTTCGCCGCCGCCAGGGGCCGGGCGTAGATCGCCGCCAGTTCCAGCGGTCGCTTGCCCAGAAAATCGTGGTACATGCTCGGCCAGTAGTCCGGCATTTTCTCGGTCATCGCGAACAGCGATTCGGCATAACCGGGTGGAACCTGGTGACCGCAGGCAATTGCGCCCTCAACCACTTCGGCCATCAATGCCTTGATCAGTTCACGGCTGTCGGTATCGGCCATCAACGGCGCGGTGCTCGCCCCGAGCAGCACCGACAGGCCGTTGTAGGGAATGTTCCAGACCAGTTTTTGCCAGCGGGCTTCCTGCACGTCGGGCATGCTGTTGGCATCGATCCCGGCAGCCTGGAACAGGCGCGTGCCCTCATCGGCAATCGAGACACGGGCTTGCTCCCCAACTGCCGGGCCACTGTGATAGCCCACCTGCACCTTGCCCAGCGCCTGGTGGGTGATCACCCCAGGCCCCGCGCGGTGGACACAGATGTAGCAGAGCCCGCCCAGGATATGCAGTGAATCGGGCAACAGCTCGCGCAGACTGTCCTCGACGTCCAGGCCATTCTGCAACAGCAGCACCCTGGCGCCTGGTGCGGCGGCTTGAACAATGGCCGGCGCCAGGTCGGCGTTGCTGGTGGTTTTTGCGCCGACCAGCAACCAGTCGCAGGGCGGCATGTCTTTGGCAGCCGAATAAGCCTGCACCGGATTCAATGTCAATGCACCGTGCACGGCGCTGTCCAGCTGCAATCCGCGTTCGGCCACCGCGCAAAACTCGCTGCGCAACAGGAAATGCACATCGAAGCCGGCCCGGGCCAGCATCATTCCGTAGAAACCACCGATTGCGCCGGTGCCGATAATACCGATGATCGGTTTTGCGACTGTTCCTGTCATGGCAATTCCTCTGCTGTTTTGCGCAACGCCTGAGCCACGGCCCGGTTCAGCTCGCCAGCGGTCAGGCGCGACTTCAATGCCCCGAAAAATTCGCCGTCACGCACCACGAACAGTGCCGGCAAATGAAAGACCTGATAACGCTCGACGAGCCCGCCATTGTCCCCCGCATCGATCCAGCACAGGCGATCGACCTGCAGGTCGAGCCTGGGCAATTGTTCTCGGGCAAACCGGCAGCTGGCGCAGCCAACGCTGGTAAAGACCACCAGCGACACCCCGCTCATTGCCAGCAACCGCTGGTCGGCGTCGAAATCGGTCAAGTCTAATTCGGCCACTATACTGGGGAAAATAATGTCAGATGGCCGACACATGGAGTCCGTGCTCATGGGACGCTTCATTCCTCATCCTGACGATGTACCCGTGGAATTGACGCTGCTCAAACCCGAATGTATTTCGCGGCAGCAGTTGCACACTATCAGCCTCGGCGGCATGGCTTGCAATTATCACCGCGCCTGGCGCCACGGCACGGCGCTGGAAGTGCGCATGCCAACCTTGAACCCGGACCTGCGCTACCTGGGCTATGTCGCCTGGTGTCTGCGCCGCAAGCGCGGTTACCTGGTGGGTATCGCCTTTGTCGACGAGCAGATGATGTTCACCGCCCGAATGGGTGAGCAGGTGTGCCAGATCGAACGCTACTGTCGCCTGCACGATGCCCATGACGACTTGCAGGAAACCCAGGCGCTGGCGCTGGAGTGGGTGCAGCAGCACGCCGACGAGTTCTCCCACGACTCGGTTCGCAAGGCATTTGCGCAGGCAGTGTTGGATTGAAGGGTCATCAATTGGTTGAGAATGCCCGTTAAACCGGCGTCTGCCCATTGTCTAGCCACGGTGTAACGCGCTAAGGTTCCGCTCCCCGACGCGCTTAATTTGCTGTGCTCCGCCGCGCGGGTTCGCTGGCGGCCGGCACCCGTGACCTGACGAGTAAACGATGGCTGATTTACCGATCAACGACCTGAACGTCTCCTCCAACGAGACGCTGATCACACCTGATCAGCTCAAGCGTGACATTCCTCTGAGCGACGCTGCCCTGCGCACCGTCACCAAGGGCCGCGAAGTCATTCGCAACATTCTGGATGGCACCGACCACCGCCTGTTCGTGGTCATCGGGCCTTGCTCGATCCATGACATCAAGGCTGCCCACGAATACGCCGAGCGCCTGAAGGTACTGGCGGCGGAAGTCTCCGATACCCTGTATCTGGTCATGCGCGTGTATTTCGAGAAGCCACGCACCACCGTCGGCTGGAAAGGCTTGATCAACGACCCGTACCTGGACGACTCCTTCAAGATTCAGGACGGCCTGCACATCGGTCGCCAGTTGCTGCTGGACCTGGCCGAAATGGGCCTGCCGACCGCCACCGAAGCCCTCGACCCGATCTCCCCGCAGTATCTGCAGGACCTGATCAGCTGGTCGGCCATCGGTGCGCGCACCACCGAATCCCAGACTCACCGTGAAATGGCGTCCGGCCTGTCCTCGGCCGTCGGTTTCAAGAACGGCACCGACGGCGGCCTGACCGTGGCGATCAACGCCCTGCAGTCAGTGTCCAGCCCCCACCGGTTCCTGGGTATCAACCAGGAAGGCGGCGTGTCGATCGTCACGACCAAGGGCAACGCCTATGGTCACGTGGTACTGCGCGGCGGCAACGGCAAGCCCAACTACGACTCGGTCAGCGTCGCCCTGTGCGAACAGGCGCTGAACAAGGCGAAGATCAAACCGAACATCATGGTCGACTGCAGCCACGCCAACTCCAACAAGGACCCGGCACTGCAACCGCTGGTGATGGAAAACGTCGCCAACCAGATCCTCGAAGGCAACCAGTCGATCATCGGCCTGATGGTCGAAAGTCACCTGAACTGGG
Organism: Pseudomonas sp. IT-P12; assembly: GCF_949767465.1. Lineage (NCBI taxonomy): Bacteria > Pseudomonadati > Pseudomonadota > Gammaproteobacteria > Pseudomonadales > Pseudomonadaceae > Pseudomonas > Pseudomonas sp. IT-P12. The sequence goes on from NZ_CATKPY010000022.1 coordinate 459,835, forward strand.
GCTGCCAGGCCATTCCGAAAGACCTCGCCGACCTGCAGTACGGCGTGTCGATCACCGATGCCTGCATTGACTGGTCGGCGACCGAAAACACCTTGCGCAGCATGCACGCCAAGCTCAAGGATGTACTGCCGAAACGCGAGCGCACCTGATTACGTTTGCTGCGCACACAAAAACGCCGGGCTGAACCCGGCGTTTTTATTTGCATTCGTTTTACTGACTCAGCTTGGCCGCATGGCGCTGATGGCGCTCCATGTAGCGCTCCACGTAGGAGCACGAAGGAATGACGGTGTAGCCCATTTCCTCGGCGTACTCCAGGGCCTTTTCGGTCAAGGCCGCCGCAATCCCTCGACCGCGCAACGCGTTGGGCACGAAAGTGCGATAGATATCCAGAGTCTGTTTCCCCAGGTCCATATAGGTCAGGTAGGCACGATGACCGTCCACATTGGTCTCGAACTGATGACCAGCCTGGTCATGGTGGATGGACAACGCCTCACTCATCACTACTCCTCGTGGGTCTTTGATTCTGACCCCTACCTTACCGATGTTTTTCCGGCGAAGGAACATCTACGCCACCCTGTGCCTGGTTGGACACCGAGAAAAGCCGCACCGAGCACGTATCAAATAGTAGGCACCAATGGCAGAAATGCTCAAGGTACGCTCGTCTTCATGCCGGGTTTGACCACAGGTTACGCAGGGGCGGCGACTGAAAATCTCTCGAGGTCGATCGCCTGAACATTGCCGGATGTTGAGACTTAAGACGAACGTCTCTCTATTAAGTCACCTCAACTAGGAGAAAGATATGAGAGGTGTCGCGCAAACCCCCAACGAAAGTGTAGACGAATCTATGTAGCAAGACTTTACCCAACGCGCAGTAAAGAGTCGGGCAAGCCGGGAACTTTTTCGTGCCAACTCGCTCTGCGCGGGCCTTGCGGCTGGGTATTTTTTAAGCAATTGCAAGTAAAAGTTGCTCGAAAAAGAATCAACGCCTACAATTTTTTTGGCTTCTTGCTTTACGTCAGTTTACTTACGACAAGTAATGGGTAGTATGTACGCCGGCTCTTTCCTCACCGTGAGGAGACAGCTACTTAATGGAAAGTCCTTGAAGGGGAACACGATGAACAACGTTCTGAAATTCTCTGCTCTGGCTCTGGCCGCAGTTCTGGCTACCGGTTGCAGCAGCGTATCGAAAGAAACCGAAGCACGTCTGACTGCAACTGAAGACGCAGCAGCTCGCGCCCAAGCTCGTGCAGACGAAGCGTACCGTAAAGCTGATGAAGCTCTGGCTGCTGCTCAAAAAGCACAACAGACTGCTGACGAAGCTAACGAGCGTGCTCTGCGCATGCTGGAAAAAGCTAGCCGCAAGTAATAGTCCTTCGGGATTGTTATCAAGCCGACCCATTTTTGGGTCGGCTTTTTTATCGCCCGCAGTTTTGTGCAGGCCATAAAAAACCCGCCGACGCAGCCTGCCTCGGCGGGTTCTATTCAAGCCTTACTGCAGTGGGTCGAGCGGTGCACTCGAGACCATCGGCGCCGACGTATTGGGCACGGCAATTTCCACCGGCAGGCCATCTTCGGCCGCCACGACATCACGCACCACATCCCAGTTCATGCGCAGGTTGTTGGTGATGTCTTCACGCTTGAGCATCGCGTTGATCACGGCCGTGTGCTTGTCGACCACCGACGGGTTGCCCTTGTCGTCCAGCGGCGTGTGCGCCTCTAGGTAGACCTTGCCACCACTGACGCCGAACTTGTACGAATCATTGATGATGCGCACCGAGGTACCCACCGGCACCATGCTGGCCATTTCCAGCACGTTGTTGTTGAACATGCGGAAGCAGCCGTGGCTGGTGCGCATGCCGATGCCGAACTTCTTGTTGGAGCCATGGATCAGGTAGCCCGGCGTGCCCAGGGTGAACTTGAAGGGGCCCAGCGGGTTGTCCGGCCCCGCCGGCACCACGTTCGGCAACGGATCTCCATCAGCGGCGTGTTCGGCCTTGATCGACGCCGGAGGGGTCCAGGTCGGGTTCGGGGTCTTGGCGATGATGCTGGTGTGGGCAATCGGTGAGCCCCAGCCTTCACGACCGATACCCAGTGGGAAGGTGTACACCACGTTCCGTCCCTTCGGATAATAGTAGAGGCGGTATTCAGCCAGGTTGATGACGATGCCTTCACGCGGGCCCGGTGGCAGGATGAAACGCGTCGGCAGCACGATCTCGGTGCCAGCGCCTGGCAACCACGGGTCGACGCCAGGGTTGGCCGCGACCATTTCCAGGTAACCCAGGTCGTAGGTCGTGCCGAGGTCGGCGAAGGTGTCTTCGTACTTGGCCTTGATCACCTGAACCTGGCCGATGATGTCTTCGCCAGGCGGTGGCAGGGGCAACTCCAATGCCGCTACGGGACCTGCGGCACACATGGCGGCAAGTGTCAGGCAGCGGGTGACGGCAGGAAAGCGCGGCAACATCCGGAAAATCCTTCGCATGATCGACAAGGGTAAAAAACGCGATTGTACACCGACGCCCGTAAATTCGGGGAGTTGGCCGATAGCACGCCATCCTGGGTGCGTCAGAGCTCGAAGCGCAGCTCAGGCCAGATCGGCGAGGTACCGCGTTTCTGCGATTCCAGGATCGCCCGGCACAGCGAACACAGGCGCTGGTCCTGGAACACCCGACGGTCGACGTTCGACCAGCGCGGCTGCGCCGGCAGCAGGCTGCCGCACAAGGTTCGATCGGCCGAGCCGCCCAGCTCCAGTTGACGGGTCACCAGATGCACCCGCACTTCCTGGCAGGCGAACAGATCCAGCTGTTCGTCAGGCTCGATCAGTTGATAGGCAAAAAGTGACCAGGCGGGACGCGGCATCGGGGGCTCCAGATCGGGGGCGCCACATTAGCCGAAACGTCGCCGCTAGAAAAGCGTCAAAGCAGCGGTTTCAGTGTCGGCCAGACATTTTCCAGCAACTTGTCCTGAGCCCCCGCCGCCGGGTGCAGGCCATCGGCTTGCATCATGTCCGGATGCCCGCCGACACCGTCGAGAAAAAACGGCACCAGGGGGATTTTCTTCTCGTCGGCGACGTTGCTGTACACCTCGGCGAATGCCTTGGTGTAGCGCGCACCGTAGTTGGGTGGCAATTGCATGCCGAGCAACAACACCTTGGCCCCACTGGCACGTGAGCTGTCGATCATCGCTGCAAGGTTTTGTTGCAATTGCGTTGGCAGCATTCCGCGCAGGCCGTCATTGCCGCCCAACTCGAGGATCACCAGCTCCGGCTTATGCTCTGCAAGCAGCGCCGGCAGGCGCGCCTGGCCCCCGGCACTGGTGTCACCGCTGATGGACGCGTTGACCACCTTATCGTCGAAACCTTCGCGCTTGAGCCGTTGCTCAAGCAGCGACACCCACCCAACGCGGGTATCCAGCCCGAAACCGGCGCTGATACTATCGCCAACGATCAGGACTGTACCCGCCGCTGCGTTCTGGGCCATGCACATCAAGGCCAGGCCAGCACTCAAAAACCAAACACGCATCGGATTCTCCATGGGCGCAAGCATTCTCACCGCGAAGAACCTCAGCAAAGTGGTTCCCAGCGCGGAAGGTGAACTGACTATCCTGCACGAACTCAGCCTGGAACTGAACAAGGGCGACAGCCTGGCCATCGTCGGCGCCTCCGGTTCAGGCAAATCCACCCTTCTGGGCCTGCTCGCCGGCCTCGACCTGCCGAGCAGCGGTGAAGTCACCCTCGCCGGCCAGGGCCTGAGCACTCTGGACGAAGACCAACGGGCACGCATCCGGGCCGAACACGTCGGTTTCGTGTTCCAGTCCTTCCAGTTGCTCGACAGCCTCAACGCCCTGGAAAACGTCATGCTGCCGCTGGAACTCGATGGCCGCAAAGACGCCCGCGAACGCGCCACCGAGCTACTGCAGCGCGTTGGACTGGGCCAGCGCCTGACTCATTCGCCACGCCAGCTCTCCGGTGGCGAACAACAGCGCGTGGCGATTGCCCGCGCGTTTGCCGCCGAGCCGGATGTGCTGTTTGCCGACGAGCCCACCGGCAACCTCGACAGCCACACCGGCGAGCGCATCAGCGACCTGTTGTTCGAATTGAACAAGGAAAGCGGCACGACGCTGGTGTTGGTGACGCACGACGAACGCCTGGCACATCGCTGCCGGCGCCTGATCCGTCTTGAAGCGGGCCTGTTGGTCGCCCCTCTGGAGCCTTGATGGCACGCCTGCCGCTGTTGCGCCTGTTCAGTCTCGCCATCCGCCAACTGCTGCGCGACGCCCGCGCCGGCGAACTGCGGGTGTTGTTCTTCGCTTTATTGGTGGCGGTGGCCGCCAGTACCGCCATCGGTTATTTCGGCGCTCGCCTGAACGGCGCCATGATGCTGCGCGCGACCGAGTTTCTCGGCGCCGACCTGCTGCTCGAAGGCAGTTCGCCGGCGCGCGCGGAGCAGATCCGCAGCGGCACGGAGCTGGGGCTTGAACACGCGCAAGTGGTGGAGTTCTCCAGTGTCATCGCCACTGACAACGGCATTCAACTGTCCAGTATCAAGGCCGCCGACGACGTCTATCCGCTGCGCGGCGAACTGAAAAGCGCGGCGGCCCCCTTTGCACCGGAGGAGCCCGGCGGCGGGCCCAAACCTGGAGAGGCGTGGGTAGAAGCGCGGCTGCTGACGGCGCTGGACCTGAAAATCGGTGACAGCATCGATGTCGGCATGCGTACCCTGAAACTCGCAAGGGTGCTGACCTACGAACCGGACCGCGCCGGCAATTTCTACAGCCTGACACCCCGAGTGTTGATCAACCTCAGCGACCTCGCGGCCACCGGTGTGGTGCAACCCGGCAGCCGCGTCAGCTATCGCGAACTCTGGCGGGGCAAGGCCGAGGCGCTGGAAACCTATCGTCAATTGATCAAACCCGGCCTCGCTGCCAACCAGCGCATCCAGGATGCCCGCGACGGCAACAAGCAGATCGGTGGCGCCCTGGGCAAGGCCGAACGCTACCTGAACATGGCCAGCCTGGTCGCCGTATTGCTGGCCGGTGTCGCGGTGGCGCTTTCGGCGACACGCTTCGCCACCCGTCGCTTCGACGCCAGCGCATTGTTGCGCTGCCTGGGGCTGTCGCGCCGTGAAACGCTGGTGCTGTTCAGCCTGCAACTGACGGTGCTTGGATTGTTGGCCAGCATCGCTGGCGCCTTGATCGGCTGGCTAGCGCAACTGGGGCTGTTCGCGCTGCTGCATGACCTGCTGCCCAGCGACGTGCCCCCCGGCGGCCTGTTTCCGGCCATCGCCGGGATCGGCACCGGGCTGGTGGCGCTGGCCGGCTTTGCCCTGCCACCCTTGGCGGCGCTGGGTCGCGTGCCGCCACTGCGCGTACTGCGCCGCGACATGTTGCCGATTCCGTCCAGCACCTGGATGGTCTATGGCGCGGCCTTGGGCGCGCTCGGCTTGATCATGTGGCGCCTGAGCCTGGACCTGCTGCTGACATTCGCCCTGCTCGGCGGTGGCGTGATTGCCGCACTGGTACTGGGCGGCCTGCTGTTGCTGCTGCTCAAAAGCCTGCGCCGGATGCTCGCGCGCGCCTCGTTGCCGTGGCGCCTCGGCCTCGGTCAACTGCTGCGCCATCCACTGGCTGCAGCGGGGCAGTCGCTGGCGTTCGGCTTGATCCTGTTGTCCATGGCCCTGATCGCCCTGTTGCGTGGCGAGTTGCTGGACACCTGGCAAAATCAGCTGCCGAAAAATGCACCGAATTATTTTGCGCTGAACATCCTGCCGGCTGAAAAACAGGCCTTCACCGATCGCCTGATCGAACTGTCGGCACAGGCGGCACCGCTGTACCCGGTGGTCCCGGGTCGGCTGATCAGCATCAATGGCGAACCGGTACAGCAAATTGTCAGCAAGGATTCCGCCGGGGATCGGGCGATCCAGCGCGACCTGAGTCTGACCTGGGCGGCGGACCTGCCGGCCGGCAATCGACTCACCGCCGGCAACTGGTGGAGCGAACAGGCGCCGGAGGACATTCCCGGCGTATCGGTGGAAGGCAAGGTCGCCGAGAGCCTGAAGCTGAAACTGGGCGATCACATGGTGTTCAGTGTCGGCGGCGTCAATCGCGAAGCGAAGGTCACCAGCCTGCGGGAGATCAACTGGGACAACTTCCAGCCGAACTTCTTCATGATCTTCCAGCCGGGGACACTCAAGGATCTGCCGGCGACCTACCTGACCAGCTTCTACCTGGCCGCCGGTCACGACCAGCAGATCGTCGATCTGTCGCGGGCCTTTCCGGCGGTGACCATCCTGCAAGTCGAAGCGCTGCTGGAACAACTGCGCAGCATCCTCGCCCAGGTGACCCTGGCGGTGGAGTACGTGCTGTTGTTTGTGTTGGCGGCGGGAATGGCGGTGCTGTTTTCCGGGCTGCAGGCGACACTGGATGAACGTATCCGCCAGGGCGCGCTGCTGCGAGCACTCGGGGCCGAACGGCGGTTGCTGGTCAAGGCCCGGCGTATCGAGTTCGGTTTGCTCGGCGCGGTCAGCGGTTTGCTCGCCGCCCTCGGCTCGGAAGTGGTGAGCCTGGTGCTGTACCGTTACGCGTTCGACCTGCCGTGGCACCCGCACCCCTGGCTGCTGGTGCTGCCCCTGATCGGCGCTGCACTGATCGGCGGGGCCGGCGTGTTCGGCACCCGTCGGGCCCTGAACGCCAGCCCACTGACAGTCCTGCGCGAGGGTTGATAGACTCACGCACTCGACTGAATTCACCACAAGAAGTTGCCATGAGCCGTTACCGCCCTCCCCGCACCGCTGGCACCGCGCTGATCACCCCTGAAGGTGAAGCGCGGATGCGCGCCGAGTTCCATGAACTCTGGCATGTGCGTCGCCCGCAAGTGACGCAATCGGTCAGCGAAGCGGCGGCCCAGGGCGATCGCTCCGAAAACGCGGAGTACACGTACGGGAAAAAGATGTTGCGCGAAATCGACAGTCGCGTGCGCTTTCTGACCAAGCGGCTGGAAGCACTCAAAGTCGTCAGTGAAAAGCCCAGCGACCCGAATAAAGTCTACTTCGGCGCCTGGGTCACGATCGAAGACGAGGATGGCAAGGAATCACGCTATCGCATCGTCGGCCCGGACGAACTGGACTTGAAACTCGGCCTGATCAGTATCGACTCCCCGCTGGCTCGCGCCCTGATCGGCAAGGCGCTGGACGCCGAAGTGCGGGTACAGACGCCGACCGGCGAGCAGTGCGTGTACATCGTGGCGATCGACTACCCCTGACACTCAACGACGGGTGATCAACCCTTGTCGGGCGACGCGGGTCAATTGCCTGATCACTTCGGGTGCGTCTTGCGCGCTGGGCGATTGGATCACCGCCAGGTCGAAACTGTCGCTGGCAAAGCGAACCAGCGACTCGCCGTCTTCGACAAACTGGATCAGGAAGGCGGCAGGCCCACCGGTACGACGAGGCCAGCCATCGAGGTAACGCAGGAGCGTCGGCTGATGCTTGCCGCCAAGCAGGATTTTTGGATTGCGCTGGGTGAGATGTGCCGTGATCGGCGCGGGGCGTACAACGGGGTTTAGTGCATTCATCGTGTCGTGTCTCTGCCTCAAAAGTCTGCATGGCAGGTGAGAGGCAACACCGAACCAGCGCTTTAGCGGTATTTCGAAGCCTGTCTCAAGCTTCTATCGGCAACTGGATCAGTCACCTGGCGCCCCGCAAGTAGCTGTTTAAATCGGCGCATGGGCAGCATCGTAGAGAAGCCGGCACAACAGTGTCAAGAATATCGAGCAACAAAAAAGGCCCGCGCGATGCGGGCCTTTTCCTTGAGCCAGAGCGGTTAGCCGGCGATGGCGCGGTCCACCGAGAGCTTGCCGGCGCCTTCGATCAGTACCGCGATGCTGCCACCGAGCAGGGCCAGTGCGAACTCATAACCGTTGTTGGCCATGAACAGACCGTTGCTGATGTGCACACTGAAGATCGCGACCAGCGACAGGAACGTCAGGCCCAGCGCTGCCGGACGCACCAGCAGGCCGATGATCAGGGCCAGGCCGGCGAAAAACTCGGTACCGCCTGCCAGGGTCGCCATCACATAGCCGGGTGTCAGGCCAATGCTCTCCATGTACTGGGCGGTGCCTGCCAGGCCATAGCCACCGAAGGCGCCGAAGAGCTTTTGCGAACCGTGTGCCGCGAAGATGATGCCGACGAAGATTCGCAGGACAGTCAGGCCGTAGCCAGCGCGGGTAAACAGTACCTTGTTGATCAGTGTGCTCATGTTGTCTCATCCATTTTGGAGTAGTGGGTTGGTCGCCATATTAATCGGTAAATTAAATGTTAAAAGCGCAAATTTTTCGCAATAACAATCAGTTTCTTCGATCACTTACGTGAGACAACTTTTTGCTCCCGGGGCTCCAGTGACACCCGCTCCCGATCGAACGCCAGGTAATACTTGTTCACGCTATTAACATAGCTGACAGGGCCCATTCCCACCTGCTCCATGGCAATGCGTTCGACCTGGAAGAACCACTGATTAGGGTTCAAGCCACGGCGCCGCGCTTCGGCGCGCATGCCCTGCACCCTTTCCGGCCCGATGTTATAGGCCGCCAGCGTGAACGCCATGCGCTCGCGCTCGTTGAGTTTGGGGCTGGCGAAAAACTTGCGACGGATCATGGCCAGGTACTTGGCGCCGGCCTGAACATTACCGTCGACCTCTTGGATATTGCTGACGCCCACCCGCTGGGCCGCCGACGGGGTGATCTGCATCAGGCCGGTTGGCGCACCACCACTGCGCGCCCGGGGTTGCAGGCCGGACTCCTTGAACGCCAGCGCCGCCAGGTTCAGCCAGTCCATGCCTTGCGCGTCGGCGTGTTTTTGCAGCACGGGGCGAAGCTTCTCCAGACGCTGGCGATCTGCCTTGGCCAACGGATAATGCACCTGGTACAGGCGACGATAGATGCGCAGGAATGCGGCATCCTGATCCGATGGTTTTTTGTAACCGCTGAGGAAGCGGTCGATGCTCGCTCGCAGCATCGTGGCATCGCGACGCACGAACCAGAATTCCTCTCCCGGCTCACTGATGAGCACCTGCCGATCAAAACGCAACTTGGGCAGGATCTTGCCCCAGCGTTCGGCAATCGGTTGCTCGACGATCGTCAGGTGAAAGATTCCACCCTGCACCATCTCCAGCACATCCTCGACCGCCAGGCTCGGGTCGACCCACTCGACCTTCACCGGTGGCAGTTTGTGCAGGGCCAGTTTCTGGTTGATCTGGCTGATCGCGTCTCCGGCAGCACTGCCGGTCGGCAATGCCAGGGTCTTGCCCGACAGCTGTTCAAGGTGGGTGTAGCGTTTTTCGCCTTTGATGCCGACCAGCAACAGCGGGATATCGCTGGCAATCGGCTCGCTGGTGCTGACGGCATAACCGGGTTGCAGGTCCAGCAATTCACCCGGCGCAACCAGATCGCCCTCCCCGCGCTGCAAGGCGCCGAGCAACTGATCCTTGGCTTTGGGAATGATCTTGAGCGTCACTTCCTGACCATCACGGGCATGGCCATTGAGGTATTGCTCGAAGGCACGCAATCGATGGTATTCGACACCAATCGGCTGGCCCTGGACTTCGCCGGAGCTGTTGCGGCTCTGATTGACCAGCACCCTGAGTACCCGGCTGCTGCGAATTTCCTGCAAGTCGCGCACCTTCGCAGCGGGCACCGCCTGCAACGGACCGGCCAAGCGCGCAACCGCCGGCATCGGCAGCAGCAACGAAGCACACAGCAGTAGCAAAATCGAGGGACGGGTCATCCACTCTCCGGGAGAATAAGGGGCCGACGTCGATGAATTCATGAAATCGGACGACAGAAACAGAGCGCGCCGAGCGCTGGCAAAGTGCGAAAGACTGGCACAGTGATGGCACGGTGACCACCCCCAGCGCTTCCAACGGCATCAAATGACAGCTTTAACTCGTTGTAGTTCTTGGCTTTTCTTATAAATCTACAGCTCTGATATGCTTTCGAGCCTTTGGTCCGAGGTAGCACCATGCAACTCATCGATATCGGCGTCAACCTGACCAACCCCAGTTTCGCCGACAAACACCAGGCAGTACTCGAGCGCGCCCATGCCGCGGGCGTCTGTCAACTGGTGTTGACCGGCACCAGTGTCGAGGGCAGCGAACAGGCGCTGGCATTGTGTCGACAGCTGGATGACAGCGCTCAACGGCTGTTCGCCACAGCCGGTATTCACCCGCATTCGGCCAGTGATTGGAACGCCGACAGCGCTCAGCGCCTGCGCAGTTTGCTCAGGGAGCCGAACGTGGTGGCGGTGGGCGAATGCGGTCTGGACTTCAATCGCGACTTCTCGCCGCGCGCCCAGCAGGAAAAAGTCCTCGAAGAGCACCTGGCGCTGGCGGTCGAACTGCAACGGCCGGTGTTTCTCCATGAGCGTGACGCCAGTCAGCGTTTGCTGGAAATACTGCGCGACTACCGCGATCAGTTGCCGGCCGCCGTAGTCCATTGCTTCACCGGCGAAAAGCCAGCGTTGTTCAGCTACCTCGACCTTGACCTGCACATCGGCATCACGGGCTGGATCTGCGATGAGCGTCGTGGCACGCATTTGCATCCGCTGGTGAAAGAGATCCCCTGCGGGCGGCTAATGCTGGAGAGCGACGCGCCCTATCTGCTGCCGCGCAGCCTGCGGCCCAAACCGAAAAATGGTCGCAACGAACCGGCCTACCTGACGGAAGTCTTGCGCGAAGTGGCCTTGCATAGAGGGGAAAGCGAGCAGGCCCTGGCAGCCCACAGCACCGCGTGTGCGCGGGCGTTTTTCGGGTTGCCAGTGATCGACTGAGTGTGGGAGCGAGTCTGCTCGCTCCCACAGGCGGGACACGGTTAGTGACTATTGCGCAGCATGTCTTTCGGTACGTACTTGCCGATCTCGAACTTGCCGATCGCCGCGCGGTGCACCTCGTCCGGGCCATCGGCCAGGCGCAGGGTGCGTTGCATCGCGTACATGTAGGCCAGCGGGAAATCGTTGGACACCCCCGCCCCGCCATGCATCTGGATGGCCCGGTCGATGACCCGCAGCGCCACGTTCGGCGCGACCACCTTGATCTGCGCGATTTCGCTCTTCGCCACTTTGTTGCCGACGGTATCCATCATGTAGGCCGCTTTAAGGGTCAGCAGACGGGCCATGTCGATGTCCATCCGCGAGTCGGCAATCTTGTCGATGTTGCCACCCAGGCGCGCCAGCGGCTTGCCGAACGCTGTGCGGTTTACCGAGCGCTTGCACATCAGTTCCAGTGCGCGCTCGGCCATGCCGATCGAACGCATGCAGTGGTGAATACGACCCGGGCCGAGGCGCCCTTGAGCGATTTCGAAGCCGCGGCCTTCACCCAACAGTACGTTTTCATACGGCACCCGGACGTCTTCGAACAACACCTCGGCGTGGCCGTGTGGCGCGTCGTCATAACCGAACACCGGCAGCGGGCGGACGATCTTCACCCCGGGCGTATCCACCGGCACCAGAATCATTGAATGCTGCGCGTGACGCGGCGCATCCGGGTTACTCAAGCCCATGAAGATAAGGATTTTGCAGCGCGGATCGCAGGCACCCGAGGTCCACCACTTCTTGCCGTTGATCACCCACTCATCCCCGTCCCGCACGGCACGGGCTGCCATGTTGGTGGCGTCGGAGGACGCCACGTCGGGTTCGGTCATGGCGAACGCCGAACGGATATCGCCACGCAGCAACGGTTCAAGCCAGCGCTGCTTCTGTTCTTCGTTGGCGTAGCGCACCAGCACTTCCATGTTGCCCGTGTCGGGCGCCGAGCAGTTGAACGGCTCGGGACCCAGCAGCGAACGCCCCATGATTTCCGCCAATGGCGCGTATTCGAGGTTGGTCAGGCCCGCACCGAGTTCGGACTCAGGTAGAAACAAATTCCACAGGCCTTCAGCCTTGGCCTTGAGTTTGAGTTCTTCCATGATCGCTGTCGGCTGCCAGCGGTCGCCCTCGGCAACCTGGCGCTCGAACACGGCTTCGGCGGGATAAACGTAGTCATCCATGAACGCGGTCACGCGCTCACGCAGTTCCTGAACCTTGGGCGAATAAGCGAAATCCATGGGGCGGCTACCTTCTTGGGGGAGGTTGTTTAGGTCATGCAATCGATGCTAGAACAGCTACGAAAATTTACCTAGCCTATTCTCGGCGTGTATTAACATTCATCACCGATATATGATCGGCTGATTGCCAAGGCCCCTGGCCTGATGAAAACCGCCCCTACAATAAGAGTGCAGCGCAATGAATCTGAGCAAGGTCGACCTCAACCTTTTCATCGTCTTCGACGCGATCTACACCGAAGCCAACCTGACCCGCGCCGGGCAGATTGTCGGCATTACCCAACCGGCGGTGTCCAATGCGCTGGCGCGGCTGCGCGAGACCTTCAACGATCCCCTGTTCGTGCGCACGGCCCAGGGCATGGTGCCGACACCGATGGCCCAGAACATCATCGGCCCGGTGCGCAACGCCCTCTCCCTGCTGCGCGTGTCGGTGCAGGAAAGCCGTATCTTCAACCCGCTGCAGGCGGTCAAGACGTATCGCATCAGCATGACCGACCTCACCGAAACAGTGATCCTGCCGCCGCTGTTCCAGCGCCTGCGTCGCCTGGCGCCGACGGTGATCATCGAAAGTTTCCTGGCCAAACGCCGCGAGACCACCAAGGAACTGGCTGCGGGGCGCCTGGACTTTGCCGTGGATGCGCCACTCAACACCGACCCGCAGGTGCGCCACGTCAAGTTGATGGAGGACCGCTACGTCTGTGCGATGCGCAAGGGCCATCCACTGGCGGGCAAGGACAAACTCACCCTCGACGATTACCTGGGCATGACCCATGTCCATATTTCCAGCCGCCGCAGCGGCCTGGGTCATGTCGACCTGGCCCTGGGCAAGATGGGGATCCAGCGCAAGATTGCCCTGCGGTCCCAGCATTACCAGATGGCCTCACAGGTGTTGCAACAGACCGACATGGTCATGACCGTGCCGGAACGCTTCGCCCGTCGCAACGACCTGCTCGCCTTCAGCGTACCGGTCAACGACGTGCCGCCCGTGGAAACCCATCTCTACTGGCACGAAAGCACCGACCAGGACCCGGCCAACCGCTGGATGCGCGAGCAGATGATCGAGTTGTGCCAGCAGGTTACCGCGCAAGAGAAGAAGCTGGACAAGGTGTAAGGCCTGGACGGGGTGCTGCGATCGTCAGCCCCCACGACTACGCCCCTTGACGTAAACGTCAACCTGCCTTTAGTTTAGCGCCATGACCTTTTTCGAGCGCTTCCATGAGCAGCCAGACCTATAGCATCTCCGACCTCGCTCGCGAGCTCGACATCACCACGCGGGCCATTCGATTTTACGAAGAGCAAGGCCTGCTCAGCCCGGAGCGACGTGGCCAGGAACGCATCTACTCGCCCCGTGACAAGGTCAGCCTGAAGTTGATCCTGCGGGGCAAGCGCATCGGTTTTTCGCTGGCCGAATGCCGCGAGTTGATCGAACTCTATGACCCGTCGAGCGGCAATACCAAGCAACTGCACAGCATGCTGGCAAAAATCAGCGAGCGTCGCGAACAGCTGGAACAACAGCTACTGGACATCGAACAGATGAAGCTGGAGCTTGATACCGCCGAAGAACGCTGTGTGCAGGCGCTCGAGCAAACCCTCAAGAGCCAGCAGGCTGTTCAATAATCAACGCCCCCGCGTGTGGGAGCGAGCCTGCTCGCGAAACGTCCGGACGGCGCGGGCCTTCAGACAGCCCGTGCCATCGTTCACGATCATCGCGAGCAAGCGGGCTCCCACAGGCGGCCTCAACTACAGGTCCAATCCCATGTCCCTACCCTCCCATGTGCGCCTGGTCGAAGTCGGCCCCCGCGACGGTCTGCAAAACGAAGCCCAACCGATCAGCGTCGCCGACAAGGTGCAACTGGTCGATGCACTGACGGCCGCCGGCCTGGGCTATATAGAAGTCGGCAGTTTCGTTTCGCCCAAATGGGTACCGCAGATGGCGGGCTCGGCCGACGTCTTCGCGCAGATCCAGCGCAAGCCTGGCGTGACCTACGGCGCGCTCGCCCCCAACCTGCGCGGTTTTGAAGACGCCCTCGCCAGCGGGGTCAAGGAAGTCGCGGTATTTGCCGCCGCGTCCGAAGCGTTTTCCCAGCGCAACATCAATTGCTCGATCAGCGAAAGCCTGGAGCGTTTCGTGCCGATCATGGACGCCGCCAGGCAGCACGGCGTTACCGTTCGCGGTTACGTGTCCTGTGTGCTGGGCTGCCCTTATGAAGGCCATGTCGCCCCGGAGCAAGTGGCCCACGTCGCCCGCGAACTCTACGCCATGGGCTGCTATGAGGTTTCCCTGGGCGACACCATCGGCACCGGCACCGCAGGGGCTACGCGCAGGATGTTCGACGTGGTCTCGGCCAATGTACCGCGCGACAAACTGGCCGGGCATTTCCACGACACCTACGGCCAGGCCATGGCCAACATCTACGCCAGCCTGCTGGAAGGCATCTCGGTGTTCGACAGCTCGATTGCCGGCCTCGGCGGCTGCCCGTATGCCAAGGGCGCCAGCGGTAACGTTGCGACCGAGGACGTGGTCTACCTGCTCAACGGCCTTGGTATCGAAACCGGTATCGATCTGGACGCCCTGATCCGCGCGGGCCAGCAAATCAGCACAGTCCTGGGGCGTGCGAGCGGTTCGCGCGTGGCCAAGGCCCGAAGCGCGCAGTGAGTGCGCGAAGGTGTTACCGCCCTGTGGGGAAAAGCGAGTAACACGGAAACAAATTGTCAGGGTTTGCCTGAGAGAAAAATCCCACAAAATATTAAGTTATTGATTTTAAAGGATTTTGAAAAGTTGGCATGGCTTCTGCTATCTCTATGGCATAACAAGAATAAAAAGCAGCAAACCAATAAAAATAAGACGAAACGACTCTGACATAACAAGAACAACACGGCAGAGACGCAGCTAACAGATTTTTTTGGAGAAAGTGTGCTTTTCAGGGTGCTTCTCGGAGTCACCCGCAACCGGGCAGAGAACAATAAAACTACCTTCAGGTAGCTCCCGAACTGGTTGGATCGCTCAGCGAAAAAGCAGATCAGCGCTCAAAAAAATACGTTTGCTCTTGATCCCGGATGGGGATCGCCAAAACAGCGGTAAAGGGTCACGGTTACCAAAAACAAGAACAGACCGCCCCTCAATAATAAAAAAAGAGCACGCGCAACGAAAATTAAAGGGGAGCCTCGGCTCCCCTTTGTGCTGTCTGCGATCCAGCTTTTTCTCGATCAGTCAGTGGGAGCGAGCCTGCTCGCGAAAGCGATAGACCGGTCAACTTTCATTGCCAACCGATACACCGTCTTCGCGGGCAGGCTCGCTCCCACCGGAGGATTGTCAGGCCTGGTTGATGCGCAGCTCCTCGATACTGATCTCGCGCATCCGGAACTTCTGGATCTTGCCGGTCACGGTCATCGGGAACTCCTCGACGAACTTGAAGTAGCGCGGCGTCTTGAAGTGCGCAATGCGCTCCTTGCACCAGACCTGCAGTTCCTGCTCGGTGGCGCTGTGCCCGGGGTGGAACTTGATCCAGGCGACGATCTCCTCGCCGTAGCGCGAGCACGGGATGCCGATCACTTGCACGTCGGCCACCGCCGGGTGGGTGAAGAAAAACTCCTCCAGCTCCCGTGGGTAAATGTTTTCACCGCCACGGATGATCATGTCCTTGTTGCGTCCGGCAATGCACACATACCCTTCGTCGTTCATGCTCGCCAGGTCACCGGTGTGCATCCAGCCCGCCTGGTCGATCGCCTGTGCGGTGCCTTCGGGATTGTTCCAGTAGCCAAGCATCACGCTGTAGCCCCGCGTGCAGAGCTCGCCAATGGTGCCACGGGGCACCAGGTTGCCCGCTTCGTCGATGATCTTGCTCTCCAGTTGCGGCTGAGTGCGGCCGACCGTGGTCACCCGCAGCTCCAGATCGTCGGATGGACCGGTCTGCATCGACACCGGACTGGTTTCGGTCATGCCATAGGCGATCTGCACTTCGCTCATGTGCATTTCACCGATGACCCGGCGCATGACTTCGATCGGGCAGGTGGCGCCGGCCATGATCCCGGTGCGCAAGGTCGAGAGGTCGAACTCGGCGCGCCGGGGCTGATCGAGCATCGCGATGAACATGGTCGGCACGCCGTACAGCGCCGTGGCTTTCTCTTCGGCAACGGTCGTCAGGGTCAATAACGGGTCGAAGGCATCGTTGGGGTAAATCATGGTGCTGCCATGGGTGATGCAGCCGAGGTTACCCATGACCATGCCGAAACAGTGATACAGCGGCACCGGGATCACCAGCCGATCTTGAGCGGTCAGGCCGAGGCTCTCACCGACCATATAGCCGTTGTTGAGAATGTTGTAATGACTGAGGGTCGCGCCCTTGGGAAAGCCGGTGGTGCCGGAGGTGTACTGGATGTTCACAGGCTGATCGAAATGCAGGCTGTCCTGACGCTCGCGCAGGTGTTCGGCGGAGACACCGGCGGCCAGGTCAGTCAGCTGCGACCAGGGCAGGAAACCCGATGGCGCCTGCGAATCGAGGCTGATCACGCCGCGCAGATCCGGCAGGCGTTCGCTCTGCAACTGGCCGATGGATTGCTCCGCCAGCTCCGGCGCCAGGCCCTGGAGCATGCCGTGATAGTTGGACGTCTTGAAGGCGCCTGCGCAGACCAGCCATTGGCAGCCTGACTGCTTCAACACGTATTCGAGTTCCGAGCTGCGATAAGCCGGGTTGATGTTGACAAGAATCACGCCGATCTTCGCACTGGCGAACTGAATGATGCACCACTGTGAACAGTTGGGCGCCCAGATACCCAGGCGGTCACCGGGCTGCAGGCCTAACGCCAGGAGTGCCCGGGCATGCAGGTCCACGGTATCGGACAGTTGCCGCCAGGAATATCGCAGCTGCTGATGGCGCACCACCAGCGCCTCCCCGTCCGGGTACCGCGCCACGGTGTTGTCGAACGCCTGCCCGATGGTCATCGCCAGCAAGGCTTTGTCCTGGGAACCACGGGTGTAACTGCGCTGCGGACCTGCACTGGGTTGATCCATGACGACCCCTATTGTCTTTATTGGTGGGTTGTTATCTATCTTGAACTGGCCCTACTGTCGCTCAAGTTGACGTTAACGTAAAGGGTGATTGACAGCCATTCGTCACAGGCTTACGTTAACGTAAAGGTGAGAGCCCTATCACTGCCCTCCCCATCCTACAAAAAAGCCCAAAGGTGACCCATGCGCTATCCATCCCTGAACTTTGCCCTCGGCGAAACCATCGACATGCTGCGCGACCAGGTTCAAGCCTTTGTCGGGGATGAGATCGCCCCACGCGCTGCTCAGATCGACATCGATAACCTGTTCCCCGCCGATCTGTGGCGCAAATTCGGCGACATGGGCCTGCTGGGCATCACCGTTGCGGAAGAGTACGGCGGTGCTGGCCTGGGTTACCTGGCGCACGTGGTGGCCATGGAAGAAATCAGCCGCGGCTCTGCCTCGGTCGCCCTGTCCTACGGCGCCCACTCCAACCTCTGCGTCAACCAGATCAACCGCAACGGCAATCACGAACAGAAGAGCAAATACCTGCCGAAGCTGATCAGCGGCGAGCACATCGGCGCCCTGGCCATGAGCGAACCCAACGCCGGTTCCGACGTGGTGTCGATGAAATTGCGCGCCGATAAGCGCGGCGATCACTATGTCCTGAACGGCAGCAAGACCTGGATCACCAACGGCCCCGACGCCAACACCTACGTGATCTACGCCAAGACCGACCTGGAAAAGGGCCCTCACGGCATCACCGCCTTCATCGTCGAGCGCGACTGGAAAGGCTTCAGCCGCAGCAACAAATTCGACAAGCTCGGCATGCGCGGTTCGAACACTTGCGAACTGTTTTTCGATGACGTCGAAGTCCCGGAAGAAAACATCCTCGGCGTGCTCAATGGCGGCGTGAAAGTGCTGATGAGCGGCCTCGACTATGAGCGTGTGGTGCTCTCCGGCGGCCCGACCGGGATCATGCAGGCTTGCATGGACCTGATCGTGCCGTACATCCACGACCGCAAGCAGTTCGGCCAGAGCATCGGCGAATTCCAGCTGATCCAGGGCAAGGTCGCCGACATGTACACCCAGCTCAACGCCAGCCGTGCCTATCTGTACGCCGTCGCGCAAGCCTGCGAGCGCGGCGAAACCACGCGCAAGGACGCTGCGGGGGTGATCCTCTACAGCGCCGAACGCGCCACGCAAATGGCCCTCGACGCGATCCAGATTCTCGGTGGTAACGGCTACATCAACGAATTCCCGGCCGGACGTCTGTTGCGTGACGCCAAGCTGTATGAAATCGGTGCGGGCACCAGCGAGATCCGCCGCATGCTGATCGGTCGCGAACTGTTCAACGAAACCCGCTGAGACGGAGCTGCCCATGGCTATCCTGCACACCCAGCTCAACCCTCGCTCGGCGGAGTTCGCCACCAACAGCGCGGCCATGCTCAAACAGGTCGACGCCCTGCATACCCTGCTCGCACAGGTGCAGCAAGGTGGCGGCCCGAAGGCGCAAGAACGCCACACCTCCCGGGGCAAACTGCTGCCCCGCGAGCGCATCAATCGGCTCCTGGACCCGGGCTCTCCATTTCTCGAGATCAGCCAGCTGGCAGCCTACGAAGTGTATGGCGAAGACGTACCGGCCGCCGGCGTGATTGCCGGGATCGGCCGCGTGGAAGGCGTCGAATGCATGATCGTCGCCAACGATGCCACCGTGAAAGGCGGCTCGTATTACCCGCTGACCGTGAAAAAGCACCTGCGCGCCCAGACCATTGCCCAACAGAATCGTCTGCCGTGCATCTACCTGGTGGATTCTGGCGGCGCCAACCTGCCGCGTCAGGATGAAGTGTTTCCGGACCGTGAGCATTTCGGGCGAATCTTCTTCAACCAGGCCAACATGAGCGCCCTGGGCATTCCGCAAATCGCGGTGGTGATGGGCTCGTGCACCGCCGGCGGCGCCTATGTTCCCGCGATGGCCGACGAAGCGATCATGGTCCGCGAGCAGGCGACCATTTTCCTCGCCGGCCCGCCGCTGGTGAAAGCCGCGACCGGTGAAGTGGTCAGCGCCGAGGACCTGGGTGGCGCCGATGTGCATTGCAAGATTTCCGGGGTCGCCGACCATTACGCCGAGAGCGACGAACACGCATTGGCCATCGCCCGACGCAGCATCGCCAATCTCAACTGGCGCAAGCTCGGTGAAGTGCAGCAACGCACGCCGATCGCCCCGCTCTACAGCAGCGACGAACTGTACGGCGTGGTATCGGCCGACGCCAAGCAACCGTTCGACGTGCGCGAAGTGATCGCGCGGCTGGTGGACGGCTCGGTATTCGACGAGTTCAAGGCCCTGTTCGGGACCACCCTGGTCTGTGGCTTTGCCCACCTGCACGGTTATCCGATCGCGATCCTCGCCAACAACGGCATCCTCTTCGCCGAGGCCGCGCAGAAAGGTGCGCACTTCATCGAACTGGCCTGTCAGCGCGGCATCCCGCTGCTGTTCCTGCAAAACATCACCGGTTTCATGGTCGGCCAGAAGTACGAGGCCGGCGGCATCGCCAAACACGGCGCCAAACTGGTGACAGCCGTGGCGTGCGCCAAGGTGCCGAAATTCACCGTGATCATCGGTGGCAGTTTCGGTGCGGGCAACTACGGCATGTGCGGGCGGGCTTACGACCCGCGTTTCCTGTGGATGTGGCCGAATGCCCGTATCGGCGTGATGGGTGCCGAACAGGCCGCCGGCGTGCTGGTGCAGGTCAAGCGCGAGCAGGCCGAACGCAGTGGCCAGGGCTTCAGCGCCGAGCAGGAAGCCGAGATCAAACAACCGATCCTCGACCAGTACGAAGAGCAGGGTCACCCCTACTACTCCAGCGCTCGCTTGTGGGACGACGGTGTCATAGACCCGGCGCAGACCCGCGATGTGCTGGCCCTGGCCCTGTCCGCATCACTGAACGCGCCAATCGAACCGAGCCGCTTCGGCGTGTTCCGGATGTGATCCTTTTTGTGGAAGCGGGCTTGCTCGCGAAGAACGGTAACGCGGTGTATCGGAAAAACCGCAGTGAAGCCTTCGCGAGCGAGCCCGCTCCCACGAAGACCGTGGAGAACGGAAGAATATGAGCGACTTCAACACCCTCGAGCTGCAGACCGATCCGCGTGGTTTTGCCACGCTGTGGCTCAGCCGCGAAGACAAGAACAATGCGTTCAACGCCGAGATGATCCGTGAACTGATCCTGGCGCTGGACAAGGTGTCGGCCGATCCCAACCTGCGCTTTCTGCTGGTGCGCGGGCGCGGCAGGCATTTCAGCGCCGGTGCGGACCTGGCCTGGATGCAGCAGTCTGCCGAACTCGATTACCACACCAATCTCGACGACGCCCGGGAACTGGCGGAGTTGATGTACAACCTGGCCAAACTGAAAATCCCGACCCTGGCCGTGGTGCAAGGCGCGGCGTTCGGCGGTGCGCTGGGCCTGATCAGTTGCTGCGACATGGCCATCGGCGCCGACGACGCGCAGTTCTGCCTGTCGGAAGTGCGCATCGGCCTGGCACCGGCGGTGATCAGCCCGTTCGTGGTGCAAGCCATCGGCGAGCGCGCTGCACGGCGTTACGCCTTGACCGCCGAGCGCTTCGGCGGGCAGCGGGCGCGGGAAATCGGCCTGTTGTCCGAGAGCTATCCCATCGTGGAGCTGGAACAGAATGTCGAACAGTGGATCGACAACCTGCTGCTCAACAGCCCGGCCGCCATGCGCGCCAGCAAGGACTTGCTGCGTGAAGTCGGCAACGGTGCACTGACCCCGGCGCTGCGCCGCTATACCGAAAATGCCATCGCCCGCATCCGCGTCAGCCCAGAAGGCCAGGAAGGCTTGCGCGCCTTTCTGCAAAAACGCCCGCCGAACTGGCAGGCCGAAACCACTCCCAAGGAGCCGCGTTGATGAGCGCACCTGTCATTACCTCTCTGCTGGTGGCCAACCGTGGCGAAATCGCCTGCCGGGTGATGCGCACCGCCAAGGCCCTGGGCCTGACGACCGTAGCCGTGCACAGCGCCACCGACCGTGACGCCCGGCACAGCCGCGAAGCGGATATCCGGGTCGATCTGGGCGGCAGCAAGGCCGCCGACAGCTACCTGCAAATCGATAAACTGATCGCCGCCGCCAAGGCCAGCGGCGCCCAGGCCATCCACCCCGGCTATGGCTTTCTGTCCGAGAACGCCGGCTTCGCCCGTGCGATCGAGGCCGCCGGCCTGACCTTCCTCGGCCCGCCCGCCTCGGCCATCGATGCGATGGGCAGCAAGTCGGCGGCCAAAGCCCTGATGGAAACCGCCGGCGTGCCACTGGTGCCCGGGTATCACGGTGAAGCCCAGGACCTCGACACCTTCCGCGAGGCGTGCGAACGCATCGGCTACCCGGTGCTGCTCAAGGCCACGGCGGGCGGCGGTGGCAAAGGCATGAAAGTGGTCGAGGACGTCAGCCAACTGGCCGAAGCCCTGGCCTCGGCCCAGCGTGAGGCGCAATCCTCGTTTGGCGATTCGCGGATGCTGGTCGAGAAATACCTGCTCAAACCGCGCCACGTGGAAATCCAGATCTTCGCCGACCAGCACGGCCACTGCCTGTACCTGAATGAACGCGACTGTTCGATTCAGCGCCGGCACCAGAAAGTCGTCGAAGAGGCCCCCGCCCCGGGTCTCAACCCGCAGCTGCGGCGAGCCATGGGCGAAGCGGCCGTGCGTTCGGCGCAGGCCATCGGCTATGTCGGTGCCGGCACCGTGGAGTTTCTGCTGGATGCGCGCGGCGAGTTTTTCTTCATGGAGATGAACACGCGCCTGCAAGTCGAACACCCAGTCACCGAAGCCATCACCGGCCTCGACCTGGTGGCCTGGCAGATCCGGGTCGCCCGTGGCGAAGCGCTGCCGATCACCCAGGATCAGGTGCCGTTGAACGGACACGCCATCGAGGTGCGCCTGTACGCTGAAGATCCGGGCAATGATTTCCTGCCGGCCACCGGGCGCTTGGCGCTGTATCGCGAATCCGCCGAGGGTCCTGGGCGACGTGTCGACAGTGGCGTCGAAGAAGGTGACGAGGTTTCGCCCTTCTACGACCCCATGCTCGGCAAGCTGATTGCCTGGGGCGAAGATCGTGAACAAGCGCGGTTGCGCCTGCTGAGCATGCTCGATGAGTTCGCGATTGGCGGGCTCAAGACCAACATCAGCTTCCTGCGCCGCATCATCGGCCATCCCGCGTTTGCGGCGGCCGAGCTGGATACCGGGTTTATCCCGCGTTACCAGGAACAACTGTTGCCTGCCCCATCGAGTCTCAGCGACGCATTCTGGCGAACGGCGGCGCAGGCGTTTGCACAAAGTCAGCCTGGCACCACCCGCGCAGATGACCTGAACTCCCCGTGGAGCATCGGTAACGGTTTGCGCTCCGGCCTGCCGGCCGAGATCACCCTGCACCTGAGTTGCGAAGGCCAGGACCGGGCCCTGACATTGGCCGATTGCGGCTCGATGCAACTCCAGGGCGAACAACTGGCGATCGAACATAACGGCGTACGCCGCCAGCACCGGGCGATCCGCCAGGACGATGTGGTGTATTTGCAGTGGGAAGGCGAGCTGCGCCGCATCGAGGCCTACGACCCGATCAGCGCGGTCGAAGCCAGTCACAGCCATCAAGGCGGCCTGACGGCACCGATGAACGGCAGCATCGTGCGGGTGCTGGTGGAGGCCGGGCAAACGGTCGAAGCCGGCGCACAACTGGTGGTGCTGGAAGCGATGAAGATGGAGCACAGCATTCGTGCGCCACACGCCGGGGTCATCAAGGCGCTGTATTGCCAGGAAGGCGAGATGGTCGGCGAAGGCAGCGCACTGGTGGAGCTCGAACAAGCCTGAGATGAAGCACGGTCCTGCGCCCTGCGCGGACCGTCAGAATTTGGCCGTGGCCTGAACCACCACGCCGATGATTTGGCACGCGTCGGTGTACAGGGCCTTGGGATACGTCGGATTGAGCGGGACCAGGTAACGCTGCCCGCCCTCTTCGATCAACTTGCGAAAGGTCGCCTCGGCGCTGTCCGACCATTGCGCGATCACCAGTTTACCGGGTTCCGGGACAATGGCCGGGTCCACCAGGATCATCATGCCCTCGGCGACACTGACGCCGGAGGGTGCGGTCATCGCATCACCTACCACCGGCAACCAGAACGCCGCGCCCTGCGCGTGATAGTCGGTGAGCTCGAATCGCCCCTTGTCATAAGCCGTCGGCGCGCTTTCGCGCACCTCGCAGGTTTTGCGCCAGTCGCTGACCGGGTAACGGAAATACGGGTTGTATTTTCGCACCAGGTCGTGGCTTTCCAGCGTCGACGCGTCGGGCTCGCGAATGACCAGCGCCACTTCGAGAAAATCCATGCCGAGTGCCTTCAACACGCGGTTCATGTCATCAATCCCGGGCTGGCGACGTTTGTTCAGCCAATGACCGATGCCGCCCTGGGACATCCCGAGGCGCTCGGCGAGTATTTCTTGAGTGACGTTGAGTTCACTCATCTTGGCCTTGACCAACTCAATCCATTTATCCATGTGCGGCAAGATACGTCGGGGCCTGAATCCGTCAAAACACAAGTTGTAGTATTTAAATTCTAGTGACAAATACAGATTGTACTAATATCGGATGACGGATTTGAGTCAACCACGGAGCTCGCCATCACCATGAACATCCCCAATAAAGAACTGCCCGATCTGCCCATCGACACTTCCCTCACTTCTCCCCAAGGCTCGGCCGCCGCACAGCGGGCGCTGGACTACTACTTGAAACCAACTGTGTCCGAAGAAGTGCTTGAAGAACGTTTCTTTGATGTGAACCGCAATGTCAGCAGCGAGGAAGCCCTGGTACGGGCGTCGGACCTGCTGCGCTGCGCCGCCGCCACCGCGAACGAGTCGGCAAGCCATCTGCTGGGGTCTCACCGGGATCTGGCGTTTTCCACGGTGCACATGATCGACATGGCCAAGGCGTTGCTGGACCGATCACTGGACGGGATTGAGCAGGGATAAGGCAGGAGGGCGTTCTGGAAGGCGCGGAAAAGAAATTTTCAATCGCGCAGATAAAATCGTTTGACTTGCAAACGAGAATGATTATTATTGCACTCAGCTGGTCGCGAGATCAGTCGATTGTCCAAGTGACCTTAGGTCGGTCTCCTGGACTATCTCCTCATCAGGCTAATCACGGTTTTTGACCCGGCTTTTTGCCGGGTCTTTTTTTTGCCAGTTATTCTGGCTTGACCTTCAGGCTAATGAAGTCTTTGGGTGCTGCAAATTCGATGGCGCGGATAATATCAAAAGAATATCTGTTGGCAAGAGAAGCCCGGCAGCATTGGGCAAAACTAACGGCAAATAGCACTTGAGAATCAATCTCATAATCTCTAAGCTGCTTGCGCGTCAAGGAAGACGCCCCCCGCTCCTCCCCTGCAATTTCCACCGGTGTTTCCCTCCCCAGCGTGTAAAGTATCAGCCATAAAAATCATATTCAGGAACCGATATGACCGTGGCCAAATCCTCTTTCACTATCACCTCGAACTTCGACAGCGGCAACATTGAAGTACTGGACATCAGCTATCCGCTCCAGGCGCTGCTGGCCATCAAGCCTGACACCCGTAGCCCGCACTTCCAATGGTTTCACTTCAAGGCCAGCGGCCTGCACGTCGGCCAGGAGCACTGGTTTCGCTTGAGCAACGCCAGCAAATCTTCCTACAACAAGGCCTGGACCGGTTATCAGGCGGTGGCCTCCTACGATCACGTCAACTGGTTCCGGGTACCGACCATTTTCGAAGGCGACGCCCTGCGCTTCAGCCTCGAGGCCACGGCCACGCATGCCTGGTTTGCCTACTTCGAACCCTACAGCCGTGGCCGCCATGACTGGCTGATCGAGCAGGCGCTGACCAAGGCCGGCACCGAACTGCTGGCCACCGGCAAGAGTGTCGAAGGGCGCGACATTCAGCTTCTGCGCAAAGGCACGGGTGCCGAAGGTCGGCGCAAGGTGTGGATCATTGCCCAGCAACACCCCGGCGAACACATGGCCGAGTGGTTCATGGAAGGTGTGATCGAACGCCTGGAACAGCATGATGATCCAGTGTTGAACACACTGCTGGCCAGCGCCGACCTTTACCTGGTGCCGAACATGAACCCGGACGGCGCCTTCCACGGTCACCTGCGCACCAACGCCATGGGCCAGGACCTCAACCGTGCCTGGCAGAATGCGAGCCAGGAGATCAGCCCGGAAGTGTTTTTCGTCCAGCAGCAGATGGAAAAGTACGGCGTCGACCTGTTTATCGACGTTCACGGTGACGAGGAAATCCCCCACGTGTTCACCGCCGCTTGCGAAGGCAATCCGGGTTACACACCGCGCATCGAAAAACTCGAGGAGCATTTCCGCAACCACCTCAAGCACACCACCAAGGACTTTCAGACCAAGTACGGCTACGTGCGCGACGAACCGGGCAAAGCCAACATGACCCTGGCCTGTAACGCCGTTGGCCAGAAATACGACTGCCTGTCCCTGACCCTGGAAATGCCCTTCAAGGATCACGACGACCACCCCAACCCCGTGACAGGTTGGTCGGGCAAGCGCTCGAAGCAGTTGGGCAAGGATGTGTTGACCACGGTGGCGGATATGGTCGATAGCCTGCGTTGATCGTTTCCTGATACAGCAGATCGCCGCCTCCGTCCGAAGGCGGCGATCTTTTTTCAAGCACCACTACCCGCGATCTTTCCCCCGCAACATGCTGTCCAGCACGTCATCACGTCGCACCCAGCCATGGAACAACGCTGCCGCCAGGTGCAGCAGCACCGTCAGGAACATCAGATACGCCAGGTACCCGTGGGCCTTGCGCAGGAACGCGAACACCCGGGCATCGGCCGGTACGATCGAGGGTAGCTGTAACGCGCTGCCAAGCATCACCGGCTCGCCCGATGCCGAAATCATTGCCCAGCCCAGCAACGGCAACACCAGCATCAAGGCGTACAGCAAGACATGTGAAGCCTTGGCCGCCAACGCCTGCCAAACGGGCAAGTCCGCCGGCAGTGGCGGTTGCCGGGTGGAAAAACGCACCCCCAGACGCACGATCGCCAGCAGCAGGATGGCGACGCCCAGCGGCTTGTGCAGGTGGATCAGCCACTCGTGGCGCTGCGATACCGAGGCAACCATGCCGGCGCCGATGAACAGCATGGCGATGATCATCAGCGCCATCAGCCAGTGCAGCAACCGCGCCAGCGGGGCGAAGTGGTTCGGTTGGGTGCTCATTGTTGAGCCTCCTGTTTAGCGGCAGGTAATTGGCTGACTTCACTGGTGCGGCGCAGGTAGGAATTGGCGTAACCGGCTGATCGAGCGGCCAACAACGGGTCGTCGGAACCTTCGATGCCGGCAGGCAGCACCAGTGGGTCATAGTTGATGTCCCGGCATTCGCCATCGAGTTGCGGTTGGGTACTTTCCAGTACCAGGGTGCCGGCATTCACCACCTTGCGCCCTTCGGGCCAGGGTTTGCTGGCATCGTTGACCGGATCGCCGGGGTCGGCCAGGGTGATCATCAACTGCCAGCGCAAGGGGCCTGCGGTGATGCGCTGAACCAGGTCCTTCTCGAGGAAATCGCTGCCCTCGGGCGCGGTCGCTCCCGGCGCGTCCTTGGCCTGCGGCACCATGTTCCAGCGCACGGCCTGCTTTTGCCCGGTCGCATTGACTAGGTAAAACGCGTTGACGCTGTTGTAGGTTTCCGTCACGTAACTGGCCGAAGGCTTCGCGGTCTTGACCCAGGCCAGAAACGGAGCGGCCTCGGGGTGCGATCCGAAGAACGCGGGCACGGCGCCAGGGTCGGGCTTGCCCGTGGCGGGCAGTGGCGACAGGGCCTGCTGAAATTGATAGAACGCCTCGGGCGTGCCCACCGGGAACACCGGCATGCTGTTCATCCCCGTTCGCCATTGCTGGCCGTTGGCCTGGGTAAAACGCAACGCCAGGCTGCGGATCGGCACCGCGCCGTCCGGCGCATAAGGGCTGCCGGCCGGCAAGGCGAAACGCCCGACCACCGGGGTACGCGCCTCGTTGAAGACCTGCGCGGTGGAATAACTGCGCGCTTCGCCGCTGCTCTCGAAATGCCCGATCACACACACGCCCTTGGCGTGATTGCGGCGAAACCCGGGGTGCACGCCGTTGTTGGTTTCCAGCACGTTGATCAGTTTCTTCGGCGTCAGGCGCTGTGGATCGAAGGTGCCGTTGACGTAGGCAAACGCCCCGGCCACAGCGCCGACGACCACGGCGATAGCCGCCAGGCGCAGCGTCAGGCTGGCGGCACTCAAGGGCGGCCGGGTGGGCGGTGATGAGCGATCTACCATGAAAGACTCCAGGGCCAGCGGCCATGAGTGGAAAGAAACAGCCAGACGCACCGCACAGCGATTTATTCCATCGCCCGGTGTTTATTTCTTCGGGCGTGGAATAACCTCGACTGCCGGGCGTCTCCCTAGTCCACAGCGTAGTGACTAGCCAGAACTTGATGAACGATATCGACGAACAACTGCGAGAAATCATTCCCAGATTGCGAAGGTTTGCCCTGTCGTTGACGCGCAATGCCAGCAGCGCCGACGACCTGGTGCAGTCGTGCCTGGAGCGCGCCTTGTCGAGTTGGGGCGACAAACGTGCCGAAGGCGATTTGCGCGCCTGGCTGTTTGCGATCCTGTATCGGCAGTTTCTCGACGCGCACCGGCGCTCGCGGCGTTATGCGCGGATGCTCGAATTCTTTACCGGGCGCGACGACAGCCAACCGTCGGCGGAGCGCACGGTGCTCGCCCAATCGACCCTGCAGGCGTTCGACCAGCTCAGTACCGAACAGCGTGCCCTGCTGCTCTGGGTGTCGGTGGAGGGCATGAGCTACAAGGAGGTCGCCGCGATCCTCGACGTTCCCACCGGCACCGTCATGTCGCGCCTGTCCCGTGCCCGCCAGGCGCTGCGCCAGCTCAGCGACGGCGAAATCACCCGCCCTTCCCTGCGGAGACTCAAATGATCAGCATGCCCCCAAGCGAGCGCGACCTCCACGCGTATGTCGACCACCAACTCGATGCAGACGACCGTCGCCGGGTGGAGACTTTTCTGGCCGGCAACCCGTCGCTGTCGGCCCAGGTGCGCGCCTGGCAACAGGACGCCCAACAACTGCGTGCCGGCCTGGGCGGCGCCTTGCAGCAAGCGGCCAACCCGGCACTCGACCCGGCGCTGATTCGCCAGCGCCTCAAGCGCCAATCGCGCCGTCACCTGGCCAGCGCGGCCGTGCTGCTGATCGCCGTGGGCATGGGCGGTTTCAGCGGCTGGAAAGCCCGGGAAATGACCCTGCTCAGCGCTGCGCAGCCGATGGCCGATGCGATGCAGGCCTATCGACTGTTTGCCCAGCAAGGCATGTTGCCGGCCGACTACAAGGTCAGCGACAACGGCGATATGCAGGGCTGGCTCGACCGCTACTTCACCCAGGCCAATCGCCTGCCCGACCTGTCCCGAGCAGGCTTCACGCCAGTCAGCGGACGCCTGCTCAGCACCGAACAGGGGCCGGCGGCGATGGTGGTTTACGAAGATGGCAGCGCGAATAAAATCAGTTTCTACGTGCGCCCGCCGGGGCCGAGGAACTTCCTGTTGCCTCGAGGCAGCCGCAGTGATGGCGAGTTGCAGGCCGAGTACTGGTCCGGGGGTGGCTACAACTATGCAATGGTCAGCCCGAACGATACCCCGGCGGCGCAGATGCTCAGGCAGACGGTGAAGTTCTGAATCCACCCCTGGCCCGCTCCCACAGGGTTCGTTGATCATTTGGAAGAGGTCATCATCCCTGCCCGAACACTTGGGAGGGCCGGCGCAGCAGCGGATCGAACGGGTTGATCCGTGGCCCGATCAGCGCCGCCTCGCGCTTGAGCATGTCGACCACTGTCGGCAAACGATCCGGGCCCAGCCGGTCACTGATCGTGGCGACACTCAGCGCCGCCACCGCCCGACCTTCGCGATCCAGGATCGGCACGGCCAACCCGGCCATGCCCTGCAGCACACCGGTGTTGCGTCCGGCATAGCCCAGGGCACGTACGTTCTCGACTTCCGAGCGCAGGAACACTTCGTCGTACAGGTGAAAGTCCTTGAGCCGCGGCAGGTTGTAGCGGATCACCGTGTCCCGCTCCTCCTCCGGCAGGAACGCCAGGATCGCCAGGCTGCCCTGGCCCACCCCCAACGCCACTCGCCCGCCGATGTCGCCGGTAAACGTTCGAATCGGAAACGGCCCCTCGCTGCGGTCCAGGCAGATCGCATCGAAACCACTGCGCGCCAGCAGGAACAACGAATCCCCCAGCGAAGCGGAAAGCCGCAGCAGCGATGGACGCACCAGTTCGCGCAGGTTGCCGGTATTGCCCGCCCGGGCTGCCAACGCAAAGAACTCCAGGCTCAGGCGATAACGCTTGCTGCGCGCGTCCTGCTCGACCATGCCCTCGTCCAGCAGGCTGCGCAGCAAGCGATGCGTGGTCGGTTGCGACAAACCGATGCGCTGGGCCAGTTGCGTTACCCGCTCCCCACCCTCGACGGCGTCGCCGAGCGTGCGCAACACCGCGAACAGCCTTGAGACAGCACCGACACCGACTTCATTTTTGTTTTCATTCCGATCAGTGGAATCCGTCATGTCATTTCTCGATTATTAATTTATTCATTGAATGAAACTAAAAATAGTCATCACTTCAGTGAAATTGGCCATTGAGCCCATCCTATTCTTCGTCCTACTCTGCGTCCATACAGGGGCGATTCGAACAACAGCGGCAGCCGACTCAAGTCGAGCGCCAACGCACCCCGCAAGACCTTTCGTATCTGCCCATACAAAAAAGCGCGTCCCCCGGCCGCGCATAACAATCTCAGGTGGAGCGCAGTTATGGCTTTCGTGCAACTTGAAGGACTTGGCAAACGCTATGGCGAGATCGACGCCGTGGTCGCCACCGATCTCTCGGTCGAAAAAGGCGAATTCGTCTCCCTGCTCGGCCCCTCCGGCTGCGGCAAGACCACCACCCTGCAAATGATCGCCGGCTTCGTCGAAGTCACCAGCGGGCGCATTCTGCTCGACGGACGCGACATCACCCACGCCAAACCCGCCAGCCGTGGCCTGGGCGTGGTGTTCCAGAGTTACGCGCTGTTCCCGCACATGACCGTCAAGGACAACGTCGCCTTCGGCCTGCGCATGCGCAAGGTGGCCAATGGCGAATTGCAGCAGCGCGTGGAACGGGTGCTCAAGCTGGTGCGCCTGGATCGGCATGCCGAGCGCTACCCACGGGAATTGTCCGGCGGGCAACGCCAGCGCGTGGCACTGGCTCGGGCGCTGGTCATCGAACCGCCGGTGCTGCTGCTCGACGAACCGCTGTCCAACCTCGATGCCAACCTGCGCGAAGAGATGCAATTCGAAATCCGCCGCATCCAGCGCGAAGTCGGGATCACCACCCTGATGGTCACTCACGACCAGTCCGAGGCGCTGTCCATCAGCGACCGCGTGGTGGTGATGCAGGCGGGGCGCATCACCCAGATCGATGCGCCCTACACCCTCTACGAACACCCGCGCACCGAGTTCATTTCCGGCTTCGTCGGCAAGGCCAACCTGCTGCCCGGCGAGCGTGACAGCGCGGGCGTGGTGCAGGTGCGCGCGGGCGGCGAACTGACCCTCAGCCTGCGCCCGGAAAAAATCGACCTGCGCGAAGCAGGGCTTGGCCGTGTCCAGGGTCGCCTCGTCAGCCGCTTCTTCCTTGGCAGCCAATGGCTATACGGTGTCTCCACCGACCTGGGCGAACTCTGCGTGGTGCGCCGCAACGACGGCTCGGCGCCGATGAGCGAAGGCACGGCGGTCGGCCTGGACTGGGACAGCGCGCTGTTGCGGGTGCTGAGCGTCGACGAGGTGTCGGCATGAGCACCCTCGCCGCGCTACGCCAGGGACGCCAAGGCTACCTGTTGTCGGCTCCGGCGCTGACGTTGTACGTCTGCCTGCTGGTCATCCCGCTGCTGCTGACCCTGGTGCTGTCGTTCAATGTGTTCGACTACGGCACGGGGATCAACAGCGACGCCTACACCCTCGACCATTACAGCAGCCTGCTGGGCGATCCGTATTTCTACGAGATCTTCCTGCGCACATTCTGGATCAGTGCCCTGACCACCCTGCTGTGCGTGCTGATCGGCGTGCCCGAGGCGTACATCCTCAGCCGCATGGGCGCGCCCTGGCGCTCCATTTTTCTGGTGTTGATCCTCACCCCGTTGCTGATTTCGGTGGTGGTGCGCGCCTTCGGCTGGAGCCTGCTGCTCGGCGCCGACGGCCTGGTCAACCAGACCCTGCAAGCCCTGGGCGGCTCGCCGGTGAAACTGCTCTACACCCCATTCGCGGTGGTGATCGCGCTGGTTCACGTGATGCTGCCGTTCATGATCATTCCGGTCTGGACGTCCCTGCAAAAGCTCGACCCCGCCGCCGAACAGGCCGCGCTGTCGCTGGGGGCCAGCCACTTCACGGTGATTCGCAAAGTGGTGCTGCCGCAGATCATGCCCGGCGTGCTCTCCGGCACCCTGATCGTCTTCGGCCTGGCCGCCAGCTCGTTCGCGATTCCCGGTTTGCTCGGCGGGCGCCGGATCAAGATGGTCGCCACGCTGATCTACGACCAGTACCTGTCGGAGCTCAACTGGCCGATGGGCGCTGCGATCGCCGTCGCGCTGCTGCTGCTCAACCTGCTGATCATGCTGTCGTGGAACCGGATGATCGAAGGCCGCTACAAGAAGTCATTGGGATAACTCGTCATGTCCAAGAACGGTCCTTTCGCCCTGCTGTTCCATGCCCTGGTGGTGCTGTTCATGCTCGCGCCACTGGTGGTGGTGTGCCTGGTGGCCTTCACCCCGGAAAACACCCTGAGCCTGCCGACCACGGAATTTTCCCTGCGCTGGTTCCGCGCCGTGTTCGAGCGCGCCGACTTCATCGACGCGTTCTACAACAGCCTGATCCTGGCATTCAGCGCCGCCAGCCTGGCGACGTTGGTCGCGGTGCCGGCAGCCCTGGCGATCACCCGTTTCGAGTTCCCCGGCCGGGACTTTTTCAACGGGCTGTTCCTCTCGCCGATCATCATTCCGCACCTGGTGCTGGGGGTTGCCCTGCTCCGTCTGTTCGCACTGATGGGCGTCAACGGCAGCTTCGCCTGGCTGATCTTTGCCCACGTGCTGGTGATCACCCCCTATGTGTTGCGCCTGGTATTGGCCTCGGCCATCGGCCTGGACCGCAGCGCCGAGCACGCCGCGCAATCGCTGGGGGCCGGACGCTTCACGCTGTTCCGCCAGATCACCCTGCCGATGATTTTGCCGGGGGTTGCCGGCGGTTGGCTGTTGGCGTTCATCAACAGCTTCGACGAGGTCACGCTGTCGATCTTCGTCACCTCCCCCGCCACTCAAACCCTGCCGGTGCGGATGTACGTGTACGCCACCGAATCCATCGATCCGATGATGGCGGCGGTGTCGGCCCTGGTGATCGCGCTGACCGCGCTGACCATGATTCTGCTTGATCGGGTCTATGGCCTGGATCGGGTTCTGGTGGGTAAACAATGAGGGCGCCATGGCTCTGCTGAAACGACTGGCCGAGGGCGACCGCCCGGCCGTGAACTTTACCCTCGACGGCCAACCGGCCAGCGGCCTGCTCGGCGACACCGTGCTGACCGCGGTGCTGACCTGCAGCGAACACCTGCGCGGCAGCGACTTCAGCGCCGAACCCCGCGCCGGGTTCTGCCTGATGGGCGCGTGCCAGGACTGCTGGGTCCGCCTGGGCGACGGCCGCCGCGTGCGCGCCTGCTCGACCTTGCTGGAAGCGGGCGAACACATCAGCCGCGAACCGGGGCGCTCCCTATGAACACCTCAATCGACCGCCCCGACGTCATCGCGAGCAAGCTCGCCCCCACAGGGAGATGGGTATGAGTCCTGTCGTGATCGTTGGTGCCGGCCCTGCCGGCATTCGTGCCGCGCAGACGCTGGTGGCCCATGGTGTGCGCCCGGTGTTGCTCGATGAAGCAGCGCGCGGCGGCGGGCAGATCTATCGGCGTCAGCCGGTTAACTTCAAGCGTTCGGCCGTCAAGCTCTACGGCTTTGAAGCACGCAAGGCCACTGCGCTGCACCAGACCCTCGATGCCTTGCGCGAACAGCTCGACTATCGCCCCGACACCCTGGTGTGGAACGCCGAGGACAGCGCCCTCGATACCCTGCACGAGGGCCGTGCCGCACGCCTGGCGTTCTCCCGGGTGATCGTCGCCACCGGTGCCACCGACCGGGTATTGCCGGTGCCGGGCTGGACCCTGCCGGGCGTGTACAGCCTCGGCGCTGCGCAAATCGCCCTGAAATTCCAGGGTTGCGCCATTGGTGAACGCGTGGCGTTCGCCGGCAGCGGCCCCCTGCTGTACCTGGTGGCCTATCAATACGCCAAGGCCGGGGCGAAGGTCGTCGCGGTACTCGACAGCGCCCCGTTCAGCGCTCAGGCCCGTGCCCTGCCCGGCCTGCTGGCGCAACCGGCCACCCTGGCCAAAGGCATTTATTACCGCAGTTGGTTGACGGCACATGGCATCCCGGTCCACCAGGGTGCGACCCTGAAACAGATCGAAGGCGAACACCGGGTGCAGTCGCTGAACTGGTCCGATGCCCGCAGCGAACATCACCTGGAGTGCGACGCCGTGGCGTTTGCCCACGGCCTGCGCAGCGAAACTCAACTCGCCGATCTGCTCGGTTGCGCCTTCGCCTGGAACCCGCTCAACCGTGCCTGGCTGCCGCAACGCGACAGTGCCGGACGCAGCAGTGTCAACGAGGTTTACCTGGCCGGTGACGGCGCCGGCATCATGGGCGCCGATGCGGCGGAAATGGCGGGGGAACGGGCAGCTCTGGCCCTGCTCGAAGACAGCGGTTTTCTCATCCAGCCGCAGCGCGGCGTGCAACTGGAACAGGCCCTGGGTCGCATCGACCGCTTCCGCCACGGTCTGGAACGCGCCTTCGTGTTCCCCGAGGACTGGGCAGCCGAGACCGCCGACAACGTGATGATCTGCCGTTGCGAAGAAGTGCGCGCCGGTGACATCCGCGAGGTCGTGCGCGAAGGGCACTGGGAAATCAATCGGGTCAAAGCCCATTGCCGAGTCGGCATGGGACGCTGCCAAGGGCGGATGTGCGGTGCCGCTGCGGCGGAAATCATCGCCTGCGAAAGCCAGCGCACGGTGTCCGGGATCGGCCGGCTGCGGGCGCAGGCGCCGATCAAACCGTTGCCGTTCGGCCTGGAGCTCGAGCCATGATCGAAGTCGATGCAGTGATCATTGGCGGCGGCATTGTCGGTTCATCCGCCGCGCTGTTCCTGAGCCAGGCGGGACGGCGCGTGGCCTTGCTGGAGCGGGATTTCTGCGGCTCGCATTCCAGCGGCGTGAACTATGGCGGCGTGCGCCGTCAGGGCCGGCCACTGTCGCAGTTGCCCCTGTCGCAGCGGGCGCACGAGATCTGGGGCCGCTTGCCGCAGCTGCTCGGCATCGACGGCGAGTACCAGCGCAGCGGGCATCTGAAACTGGCGCGCAGCCTCGAGGATCTGCGCGCCTTGCACGACTACGCCGCCAGCAGCCAGGGCTTTGGCCTCGATTTGCAATTGCTCGATCGGGCGCAGTTGCGAGCGCGTTTTCCATGGGTCGGCGAGGTCGCGGTCGGTGCCTCGTTTTGCCCGGATGACGGGCACGCCAACCCGCGCCTGGTCTCCCCCGCCTTCGCCCGGGCAGCACGCCAGCACGGCGCGCAGGTCCATGAACAATGCGCGGTGAGCGCGGTGGAGCACGACGGCCAGCGCTTTCGCGTGAGCACGCAAAGCGGCCTCGAACTGCGCGCGCCCTGGCTGCTGAACTGCGCCGGCGCCTGGGCGGGAGCCCTGGCCGAACAATTTGGTGAAGCAGTGCCCATGCACGCCGGGCACCCGGCGATGCTGGTCACCGAACCCTTGCCGCTGGTAATGGACGCCAGCACCGGCGTCGAAGGCGGCGGGATCTATGCGCGCCAGGTGGCGCGTGGCAATTGCGTGTTGGGCGGCGGCCAGGGCTTTGCCCTCGACCCTGCCCGCGCCCGCCCCGGTCAACACGCGGTGATCGAGATCCTGCGCCAGGCCGTCGAGCTGTATCCGTTTCTGCAAGGCGCCCAGGCCATTCGCACCTGGAGCGGCACCGAAGGTTACCTGCCCGATCGCCAGCCCGTGATCGGCCACAGTGGCACCCAATCCGGCCTGTTGCATGCGTTCGGCTTTGCCGGCGCCGGCTTCCAGATCGGTCCTGCGGTGGGCCAGGCGCTCACCGAAATCATCTGCAGCGGCGCTTCAACCACGTCGCTGGATGCGTTTTCCATCACCCGGTTTCACTCCATCTCCGCAGCTTGATAGAGGAAGGTCGCGCTTATGAATAACGTCAAACGCACTGCACTGCTCGGACTTTCATGCCTGAGCGCCCTGCTCACCGTCGCCCAGGCCCAGGCCGAACCGACGCTGTACCTGGGCATGAACGGCGGCACCATGGAACGGCTCTACGCCGACAAGGTGCTGCCGGCGTTCGAAAAAGCCAACAACGTCAAGGTAGTGATCGTGCCGGGCACCTCCGCCGATATCCTGGCCAAGGTCCAGGCGAGCAAAGGCAACCCGCAGATGCACGTGATGTTCCTCGACGACGGCATCATGTACCGGGCCATCGCCATGGGCCTGTGCGACAAGCTGGAGGACAACCCGACCCTGGCGCAGATTCCGGCCAAGGGTCGCATCAAGGACCAGGCGGTGGCGGTCAGCCTCGGGGTCACCGGGTTGGCGTACAACACGCGGTTGTTCAAGGAGAAAGGCTGGGCGCCACCCACCTCGTGGATGGACATGGCCGACCCGCGCTTCAAGGACAAACTGGTGTTCCAGTCGATGGCCTCGTCGACCTTCGGCCTGCATGGATTCCTCATGTTCAACCGGATCCAGGGCGGCAGCGAAACCAACGTCGACCCGGGGTTCAAGGCCTGGCCGAACACCGTCGGGCGTAACGTGCTGGAATACATCCCCAGCTCGGCGAAGATTTCCGAGATGCTCCAGACCGACGAAGCGGCCCTGTTCCCGCTGACGCCCACCCAAGTGACGGCACTGAAACTCAAGGGCATGCAGGTCGAATACGCCCAACCGAAAGAAGGCTCGGTGGTGCTCAACGTCGCCGAGTGCGCCATTGCCAACAACACCCAGCCGGAACTGGCGCAGAAACTCGCCGCGTTCCTGCTGACCCCCGAGGCGCAAGCCGTCGCCCTGGAAGACGGCGATCAGATCCCGTCCAACCCCAATACCCCGACCACCGACAAGACCCGTGGTCAGGTGGAGGCGATGAAGCAGTACCTGGAAACGGCGATTGCGATCGACTGGGACCAGGTCAACGAACAGCGTCCGGCGTGGAACGCACGGTGGAACCGCAGTATCGAGCGGTAGTTCTCTTAGCTAAAACAAGGCCTCTTGTGGGAGCGGGCTTGCTCGCGAAGGCGGTGTATCAGTCGGATATGTGTAACTGACCCACCGCCTTCGCGAGCAAGCCCGCTCCCACAGGGTTCTCTGTCAGTTGGACAATGCCTCAAAACCCCACATCCAGCACCACATTGTCCAGATAGGTCCCCGCGGGCGGTGTGGTCTGGTCGGTATAGATTTTCGCGTTGTAGTTGAAGATCTGGGCGCCGATGCCCAGCCCGTTGCCGGGGTTGACCTCTGCATCGGTACCGGCTCGACGTGCCGCGCCCACACTGCCCCATCGGGTGGTGCCCGCCCCTTTGAAGATGTCATACGCCAGATAATTGCTGCCGGAGATCATCCGCCGCCGCCCGCCCACACTGATTGCGTTCTGTCCGTCACTCAAGCCCACGGTATAAGCGCTGCCCTTGGTGCAGGCCAGGTTGATGGTCTGGCCGGTCACCGGCGCAAACGCGCTGACCACCGGCGCACTGCCGAAGGTTATGTTCGGCGCGGTGATCGTGCAGTCGTTGGAGACCGTCAGGTTGACGGTCAAGGTCGTGGTGCCGTTGTTGACGTCACGCCCCAGGCAAACGGCACCGATACCGATCCCGGAGCAGTAGTTCCAGTTCCAGAAAATGCTCAGCGTCTCGGTGTAGACCCCGGCCGCGACGTTACTGCCGATGGTGGTGCCCAGGTACAAGGGCACGGTTCTGGGTACCGTGCCGCCCAGCAGCCCCAAGGCATCGATGATGCCGTTGCGTGCGAAATCGTAGGGGGTGCCGCGGGTCAGCGGGTAACTGGTGCTGTTGTTGGCGTAGAGGGTGTAGCCGATGACGTCACCCTTGGGGGCGACCAGACCGCCCTGCGTCGAAGTGACGGTGGCCCAGAAGTTATCACTGCTGGTCAACAGGCTCAGCAACGAACCCGTGCAGCTCAAGCCGCCATTGAGCGTGGAACTGGGCTGCGAGGTGGTGCGCACGGCAATCGAACTCACCGTACCGAAGGAAGCTGGCGTCGTGCTGACCACCGAGCACAGGGCGTGGGCCGCCCCCGGCAACCACAAGCCCAGGCAGAAGGCCCAACGCACGCCGATCATCGGCACACCAATGGCCCGATCAGCGGAATCTGATCCTGTTGCACATCGACAGCGAACTGCACCTGGCAGGTGCTCCCGTCCGCCAGGCTCACCCTCAGGCTGTTCTGCGCCTGGAGGTCTTCCAGGTACACCAGCCCGTCCCACCCGACCACCGTCTGCGTGCCACTCTGCTCGTGCACCACGCCACTGCCCAGGGGCAGTTCCTGCTGCTGCCCATCCACCAGCACGATGCTCGCGGCGACCACCCGGTTCAATGGAAACTCCAGCAGGTAGCCGCTGCCACGGCGCACGGCGATCCGCTGCTCGACATTCGGGCTGCGCACGTTGGCCGGCAGGTTCAGCGGGTCGATTTCATACTTGCCCCGGTAATAGGCGCTGCTCCACGGCACCAGCAGGTGACCGTTGCGATCGGTCTGGCCGACCTGCTGGTTTTCGTAGCGCACCGGAATGTCGGCGTAGCCATCGGTGCTGACCACCACAAAGGCATCGTCGATGCGGTTGGCGGCGAACACCTGGCTGTCCATCCACACCAGCGAACCGCTGGCATCGGCCCAACGGGTTTCGGCCTCGCTGGTGCCGTAGACACCGGCTTGCAACTGTACCGACTGCAGGCGCCAGGTCAGGTCGGCCTGACGATAGGTCGGCCCGTCGCCCTGGGCATAACCGAGGCTGAAACCGACCCCGCCTGCGGTCGGCACGGCGCGGCTGTAATTGACCCGTTGCTGGGTCTGGCCGGTGTTGCTGCGCTCGCTGCTGATCGAAAGGCTGCCGCGCAAGTCGAACGGGATCACCAGTTGCGCCTGCACCGCCCAGTTGCTGTCGCCGACCTCGCGGTTGGCCGACAGGTAGAAACTGCTGTTGCGCCACAGGGGCTTGCTCCACGTCAGGTTGAGCAGGCGGGTGCGCGAATCATCGGTGGCGCGCACGTCGAAATAACCGGCACCGAGGCTGCCCCAGCGGTCGAGATTCACGCTCAGGGTCGCCTGCTCGCTGCGCTGGCTGAGGGTGGTGAACGGACTGTCGACCACTGTCAGGTCGGCATACCGGTCGCGGCGTTGCAGGCGCTGGTAGGAAAAACTGTAGCGCTGGTTGCTGTATTGATAACCGACGCTGATTTGCTGGCCACTGTCGCCGTCGAAACGGCTCTGGCTGAGCGCGGTGTTCAACACGCCGAAGTTGCCCAGGCGCAGGTTGCCGCCCATCCCGCCGAGGGTGAGAGTGTCCGACGCTTCGGCGTGGCTTTCCAGGGTGAAATTGTCACTCAGGCCGTATCGCAAACTGCCCGAGGTCGCGCCCGGCCCATAGGAAAAATCTCGCAGACCGTAGTCGCGACGCAAGGTGCCGGCGGCCACGGAGAAGTCACTCAGGCCCTTCTGCAGCAGGCTGCTGGTGACGTAGAACGGCACGGTGGTCGAGACCTGCCGGCCCAGCGCATCGGTGGTGACCACCACCGCTTCGCCGGCACCGTTGATGAAAGGCACATTGGTCAGCGTATAGGGGCCGGGCTGCAGCTCGGCACTGCTGGACTTGTAACCGTTGATGAACAGATCGACCGACGAGGGCACCGCTGCTTCCCCGGCAAACTGCGGCAAGGGATACGTCACCAGGTCAGGGCGCACACCGAAGTCCCGGGACACCTGGACCCCGCCCAGGCGCACCGAGCTGCTCCAGGGCAAGGCGCCACTGACCAGGTCACCGCCCTCGAAGGTCAGCAGGCGCTCATCGTCGGAGTAGCGCCAGGTGGTGTCATAGCGCAGGTAGCCATTGCTCAGCGTGCTGGCCGACTGCCCCAAGAGCGTGCGCCGGTATTGCCCGGTGCTGGACAACGTGCCCCAGCTGTCGAACAGCCGCACTTCGTTCCAGGCCGCGAGATAGGTACCGGCATCATCGGTGTCATTGAGGTACAGGTCGTAGTTGAACAAGGCGCCGAAACTGCTCAGGGCCTGGGTGCGCGGATAGGCGTCACGGTGGCCGATGAACTGCTCCGGCAGCCAGTTGGGCGGCACGTCGAGCAGCAGCCGCTGACCCGCGCTGTCGTATTGGCTATGCAGGCCCGGCAAACGGTCGAGATCGACTTCGGCGCCGAGTGTGTCCGGCAGTTTCATGCCGGTTTCACGCAAGGCGCTGGCCGGCAGGAAGAACCGACCGTTACGTTGCTCCACCGCGACGACACGCCCGGTATTCATCTGATTGACCACCAACTCCAGGAACAACTGTGCATCGGCCACGGCCTCCATGCCGCTGGGTGGAGGCGGCAAATCACCGGCTGCGGATGAATGAGCGAACATCAGGCAACCCCAACAACCGATAGCCCGCAACGGACGCTGTAAACTGCGAGCCAGGCGCTGGCTCATTACCGTGGTACGTCCGTCAATGGACCTTGTCCTCCCTGCCCGTCACCCAACGACTCAGCGTGCCGGCGGAATGCTCTGAACCTGTGGCGCGCCGTTGACCCGGACCTGCAAGGCGGGATCGCCGGCCATCGGAGCGGGCGCCGGCCAGCGCATGATCGCGCCCGGCAGCACGTAGCCGAGCAGGCCTTCCACCAGCGGTCTGGCCTGGCCGCCCTGCTTGAGCGCGACATCCGTCAACCGCGCATGCACCGCCCCCCGATTGCGCACTTCCACATAGGGCCGGCCATCCACGGCCACCGTGCGCCAGCTCAAATCCGGCAGGCCCGCGCCTTTCGGGTCACGTTGGCGACTGGCGTCCTCCTTGCTCCACAGGCCCGCGCCATAGGCAAACAGCGGCACCGAGTAACGCATCTGGAAACGAATCGCCGCCGCAGTCTTGCCGTCTTCGGCAGCGGACGGTTTCGCCGAGGGGATTTCGTCAATGATGATGCGATAGGCCAGCTCCTGCCCCGGCGGTATCTCGCGGGTGCGGGTCAGACGGACCAGTTGTTTCTGGCCCGGCTCGATCTTCGCCACGGGCGGGCTGCCGATCACGTCGCGCTGGTTCTGGTACTGGTCGCTGAAACCGCTCTGGCTCCAGGCAAACACGCGGATCTGCAGGTTGGCCGTCTCGTCGCCACGGTTTTCCAGCCATAGCGCGCTGGCCTGCTGATCGGCTTCCAGCACCGGATCGATGGGCCAGATCAGCACCGAACTGGCCGCCTGGGCCCTGACAGTCGCCAACAGCAACAGCGCCAACAGGGCATGACGCGCGACCCGATGCCGCCGTGAAGGTAAACCCATGTGTCCACTCCTTGTGCCCAGGTTCATTCAAAAACGCCGCCTTACCACGAGAGCTGCACTTGCAGCACATCGTTGTAGGTCCCCCCAGGCTGATTGCCCGGCAATTGCACCTGGCCGTAGATCGGCAGGCGGATGTTGTTGGCGTCGGCATAGGCCACCGCCACGGTTTGGCCGATGCCCAGGCTCTGGCTGTACCCCGCATCGCGAAACAGCTGATACGCCACGCGGTTGCTGCCCGTGCTGAGCTGCATGTGCCGTCCACTGTTGTTGTACTGGCCGCCATCGACGGTCATGTTCAGGGTCACACCGGGGGTGCATTGCAACTGCACGCCCGCCGTCAGCGCCACCCGCACGGTATTGCTGGCCAGCGCCGACTGGCTGCCGAAGTTCAGGCTGCCATAGCTGGAGACCCCGCCGACCACCAGGCAACCTGGCACCACCGTGGCGCTGACCTGGAAGCTCTGGCTGGTCGCCGCAGGCAACGGCACCGGCAGGCTGCCCGTCCATATCAATAACAGTGCGGCCCATCCCTGGCGGTTCATCGTTCTAGAACGTCAGTTCGACGGAAATCGTGTCGGTGTATGTGCCCGCCGGCAGCCCGGGCTTACCCACGGCCTGACCATAGATGTTCACGGTCTGCGCCACGCCCGTGCTGGCGGCCAGGTTGATCACACCGTTGATGCCGATGATCTGTGAGTGCCCGGCGTCGGTGTACAAATCGTAGGGCACGTAGTTGGCGACACCGTCATACAACGCCCGTGTGCCACCCGACGACTGGCCATCGTGGGCGCCGCCACGCACCGTGAGCGTGGGCGTGGTGCCGCTGGAGCACAGGATCGACAGCGCCCCGCCGCCGCCCCCCAGGACTTGCCCGGTGGCGGTGGTGAACAGGCTGTCGGCGGTGCCGAAGTTCAAGGCACCGAAATTCAGCCCGCTGGAACCACCCGCCCCGTTGACCTGACAGCTGCTGATCAGGGTCAGGCTGGACGTGATCTGGCCGGTGACAGTGGTGGCCGCCTGGGCACTGGACACCAGCGTCAGGCCCAGCAGCGATAAACCAATCCTTGTAGCGAATGTGCGCATGGAGTCCGTCCTCTACGGGGTTACCAATCGAGCGTTACGGTCAAGGTGTCGGTATAGACACCGGCCGGTATCGCGCGGGCGTTCGCCACCACCGAGCCAAACACCGGAATCGGTATCTGGGTGCCGCTGGTGACGGCGAAATTGTGTTGTTGGCCGATGCTGTAGCTCTGCTGTCCAGAGGCATCGAGGAACAGTTGATAAGGAAGGGTCTGGCGCCCGTTGCTCAGGCGTCGGGTGGTGCCGTCGCCGTGGGCACCGCCATCGATGGTGACGGTGAAACCGTTGACCGAGGGATCGCAGGCGACATTCAATCTGCCGCTGCCGTCTTCCCCCAGGCTGGCGCTGATCGGGCTGTCCCAAGTCGGGCCCTGCTGACCGAAATCCAGAGTGCCGAAACCGTTGGCAGGGCCGCCGGCGCCGCCATTGGAGACTTCGCAACCGGCGATGATGGTCAGCCGCGCGTGAATCTGCCCGCTGACGGCTGCCTGCGTGCCTGCACCCGGCCATGTCACTGCCACGATGCCGATCAAGAACCACTGCCTGACTGTCATCACGCCTGTCCCGACTCCTTCCGATTCCGAGCGTTCACGCAACGCTCGCTTCCTTGCGCCACCTGCCCCGGCGGTGGCCCTGACCCGATTGGCGCTACCAGGTGACGGTGACCTTCACCAGGTCCGTGTAGCGACCGACAGGTACAACCTCCGCCAGCCGTTCTATGCGCGCATACAGCGGCAGGTCCACACTGCCGGTGTCCGGCACACGCCCACTGACCGGCACATCCACCGCCAGCGGGATCAACCGCGCGGGGTCCTGATAGAGTCGATAAGGGATGGGTTTGCTGCCGGCGGCACCCGCCATGTAGCGCACGTCACCGACGCCGCCGTGCTGGCCGCCATCGATGCGCAGTTGATAGGGGGTATCGGGGTTGCACTCCAGGCGCGGCAGGCGCTGGTTCGTCAGCGCCGCCGCTAAAGGCCCGGCGGGATCGTCCAGGCGCGCGGTCTGACCGAAGTCGAGCACACCCAGTTGTTCGATGCCGGCGCTGCGTTGTTGGCCGACCAGCTGACAGCCGCGCTGCACGTCCACCCGCACTTGCACCTGAAGTTCGGCGGCCAGCACCTGTGCACTGAGCATCACGCTGGCGACTGCCACGACGACGATTCCATTCACGACCCGATCCTTGAGGGGTGGCTCCTGAACATCAGGTTAGCAACGGGACGGGAAATTTCCAGCCACACGGGAAAATTGGATCCAGCGAAAGCGCGGCCATTTTGTACCGGGCTGCTAAAAAACATCGGTGCATCACCCGATAGAAAACTGTACAGCCCACATTTTTCCGTCTAACTGCGGGTTCATCCGTCGACACGACTGGAAGCACTTTTCCCCGATTGGTTACACTGCCTGCCTGACGATTTCGGGGTGACTTCAGTGGCCGTTCGACCACACAACCGCTCGCGCTTTACAGCACGCTGGCCCGCGTTGCGCCGTCTCTTCGGCAAGGTATCGAGCACGTCCGCCGGCGAGGGTGCAACCGCACGCGTGGTGCATGACTATTTCCGCCACAAGGCCCACACCCAGGGTTACACCCTCAGCCACAGCCAGCAGCGAGTGATCGACTGCATGGCGCAGTACGCCACGACACTGCTCGGCACGCCGGGGAAAACCCTGCCCGGCCTGTACCTGTACGGCGCCGTGGGGCGCGGCAAAAGCTGGTTGCTCGACGGGTTCTTCCAGGCGTTGCCGATCGAGGAAAAACAGCGCCTGCATTTCCATGAGTTTTTCGCCCGGTTGCATCAGGGCATGTTCAGCCATCGCGATCATCACGACCCGCTGGCGACCACGCTCGATGAACTGCTGAACGATTGCCGGGTGCTGTGTTTCGACGAGTTCCACGTGCATGACATCGGCGACGCGATGCTCATCGCGCGCCTGTTCAAGGCCCTGTTCCGCCGGGGCATCCTGCTGCTGGTGACGTCGAACTACCCGCCCGAAGGTCTGCTGCCCAACCCGCTGTACCATGCGCGATTCAAACCGGTGATCGACCTGATCAACGCACGCATGCAGGTCATGGAAGTCGGTGGCCCGCACGACTATCGCAGCCAGGCCAGAACCCACGCCCAGCAGGTGTTTACCCAGGGCCGGTATGTCTGGC
Source organism: Pseudomonas sp. IT-P12 (assembly GCF_949767465.1). NCBI lineage: Bacteria > Pseudomonadati > Pseudomonadota > Gammaproteobacteria > Pseudomonadales > Pseudomonadaceae > Pseudomonas > Pseudomonas sp. IT-P12. Next base: position 503,923 of record NZ_CATKPY010000022.1, read on the forward strand.
CGGCCAGCGTGGCACAGCGCCAGGCGCTGAATCTGCCCGAAGCCGACGCCCCGGCCATCGCGCTGGCCGTCGGCAGCCGTCAGCTTCCGGCTCGCCATTGCGCAGGCCGTACCATCGCTTTCACTTTCGCCGATCTGTGCGACCACCCGACCGCCGTCATGGATTACCTGGAACTGTGCCGGCGCTTCGATCACTGGTTCATTGACCAGTTGCCCAACCTCGCCGACTGTTCGATTGCCGCACAGCAGCGTTTCATCAACCTGGTGGACGTTCTGTATGACCAGGACAAGCACCTGACCCTGATTGGCCAGCGCTCGCTGTGCGAAAGCCTGGGCGGCGAGGCCATCGACCTGGCGCGCACGCGCAGCCGGTTGGGGCAATTGGTGGTCATTGGAGAATCGGACTGACGGCACACCGACCGTCACCGCACATTTGCCGCTATCATGTCGCCTTTTTTCAGGCCCCGGCCCCTTCCCCTCGATCAATAGCGAACCTTTACATGGACACCCTTGCCCAACTGCGCGCCGGTCTGCTGGCCGGTGCGACTCGCCTGGACCTGGCCGCCGACCTGACGCAATTCCCCCGGGAAATCCTCGATCTGGCAGACACGCTGGAGGTCCTCAATCTCAGTGGCAATGCCTTGAGCAGCCTGCCGGACGACTTTCACCGTCTGCACCGCCTGCGTGTGTTGTTCTGCGACCGCAACCGGTTTACCGAGCTTCCCACGTGCCTGGGACAGTGCGCGGCGCTGACCATGGTCGGTTTCAAGGGCAACCGCATCGAAAGCGTGCCGGGCAAGGCGCTGCCGCCGTTGTTGCGCTGGTTGATCCTGACCGACAACCGCATCGCTGAACTGCCGAGCGAACTGGGTGAACGGCCGTACCTGCAAAAACTGATGCTCGCCGGCAATCGCCTGACACAGTTGCCCCAGAGCCTGCGCAACTGCCATCGCCTGGAACTGACCCGCATCGCCGCCAACCAGTTGACCGAGTTACCCGACTGGCTGCTGACGCTGCCAAGCCTGACCTGGCTGGCTTACGCCGGCAATCCGCTGGAAACCGAAGCCGATGCCGCCGCGCTGGAGGCCACACCGACCATTGCCTGGTCGCAACTGAATCTGGGGAAAAAGCTCGGCGAAGGCGCGTCCGGCATCATCCATCAGGCCCTGTGGAAGCACAGCCAAGCCGTTGCGGTGAAACTCTACAAGGGCGAAATGACCAGTGACGGGTCACCCCTGCATGAAATGAACGCCTGCATCACCGCCGGCCTTCACCCCAACCTGATCCGGGTCGAAGGGCGGATTGTCGAACATCCGCAGGCACAGGCCGGGTTGGTCATGGCGCTGGTCGGTCCAAGCTATCGCAACCTCGCCGGGCTGCCGAGCCTGGAATCCTGCAGCCGTGATGTATACGCCGACGACACTCGGTTCAGCGCAACGGTGGCGTTGCGGATTGCCCGCGGCATCGCGTCGGTGGGCGAGCACCTGCATCGCCAGGGCATCACCCACGGCGACCTCTACGGCCACAATATCCTGTGGAACGAACAGGGTGATTGCTTGCTGGGAGACTTTGGCGCGGCGTCGTTCCATGCCACGCAGGACAGCCTCGAAAGCCGTGCGTTGCAACGGATCGAAGTGCGCGCATTCGGCGTGCTGCTCGGGGAATTGCTGGAGCGGATCGACTCAGGGTTGAGCGATTTGGATCGGGCGCGGCTTGAAGACTTGCAGCAGCGCTGCTGTCAGCCCCGGGTACTGGAACGGCCGGGGTTTGCTGAGATTGTGCAGGCGCTGGAGGGTTTGTGACCGCCGAGCGGTCATTCGCGAGCAGGCCCGCTGCCACAGGGATCGTACAGAACCTGTGTCAGCGGGCCTGCTCCGGGAGGCATTCGGGCGATGACGCCATCACCCAATCAGCCCGTTAACCGGCCAGGCCGACAAACATCTCCTGCACGTCATCGTGGTTATCGAGGCCTTCCAGGAATGCTTCGACTTCCGCCATTTGCTCGTCGCTCAAGCCGCTGACCGGGTTCTTCGGCTTATAGCCCAGCTTCGCCGACAACACCGTGAAACCCTGTTCAGGCAGGGCCTTCTGTACCGAATCCAGGTCGCTGGCCTCGGTGATGAACAGGGTCGCGCCGTCATCGGCCGGTTCGAAATCCTGTGCGCCGGCTTCGATGGCGGCGAGCTCCGGATCGGCGTCCGGGCTGTCCGGGGACGCCTCGATCATGCCCACATGGTCGAAGTCCCAGGCCACGGAGCCGGAAGCCCCCAGTTGGCCCTTGCGGAAGGCCACGCGGATTTCGGCGACGGTGCGGTTGATGTTATCGGTCACGCATTCGACGATCAGCGGCACCTGGTGCGGCGCGAACCCTTCGTACGTCACGCGATGGTATTGCACGGTTTCGCCGAGCTGGCCGGAGCCTTTCTTGATCGCACGTTCCAGGGTTTCGCGGGGCATCGAAGCTTTCTTGGCCTGTTCAACCACCAGTCGCAGGTGTGCGTTGGTGGCGACATCAGCACCGTTGCGCGCAGCAATGGTGATTTCCTTTACCAGTTTGCCGAAGATCTTGCCCTTGGCATTGGCTGCCGCTTCTTTGTGTTTAACCTTCCACTGTGCGCCCATTACTCACTCTCTTGGTCTGTGGCGCCGAGACATCTATTGGCCGACGCTTTGCGCAAGTTTATACGGCCTAAAGTTGGCAATCGACCAAAAATTCGATCCCGACGAATCGACATTTTCACCGAAAGTTGTAGGGCGATTCGGAAACCTCGATCGTGATGACCCTAAAGTGTCGTGGTTTCGTACCCTCTGCGCCTGTCCCCCCCTGGCCGAGGCGCGTTCGATGCATAACAACAAGGAAAGACCCTACACCCTGACCCTGCTCAACGGAGACTTGAGCTTGCAGGTCTTGCAGTTCAATGGCCATGAAGCACTCAACCAGCCGTACCGGTTCGAAATCGAAGTGATCGGCCTGGCCCCGGCCATCAATCTGGATCGGCTGCTGCAACAACCGGTGTTCTTCAGCTTCGCCGATGAGCAGGGCGTGCACGGCATCATTCACAGCGCCAGCCGTGAACATCGCGGCACGCAGCGGATCGACTACCGGCTGGTGCTGGTGCCCTGGCTGCAAAACCTTGACCGCCAGCGCTCGCGCCGGGTCTTTCATCAACTCAATGTCCCCGCCATCCTGCGCCAGTTGCTCGAAGAAAACGGCTTGCCTGAAGACAGCTACCGCCTTGAACTGCCGGACGGGCGGTATCCCGCCAGACCGTTCTGCATCCAGTTCGACGAGAGCGACCTGACCTTCCTGCAACGGCTGTGCGAAGAGGAAGGCATCCACTACCACTTCGAACATCGACGTGACGGTCATGTGCTGGTGCTGGCGGACGACAGCCAGAGTTTCCCCGAGGAACCGCTGTTGATGCGTTTCCAGGGCGACACGTCTGCCGGCGAACAGGGTCCGGTGATCAGCGAGCTGTTCCAGCGCCACACCTCGCCGCCCCATTGCGTGCCCCCCGCCCCGCCACCGCTCGACCACGAGCGGCTAAGCCGACGAATCCTCGAGCGCCTGCGCTGTCGGCAGGGGCAGTTGCAGGGGCGCAGCAACCAGAGCGCGTTGCGCAGCGGCGCACTCCTCCAGGTGTCGGAACATCCGCTGCCCCATTTCAACGATCAGTGGCTACTGATTGAAATCCGCCACCAGGGCCAGCAGCCTTCGATTCTCGAGCGCCGAGCCACCGACAGGGCTCGGCATTACAGCAACCAGTTCACCGCCCTTGTCTGGTCGACGGTGTTCCGACCCGCGCTCACCCACGCCAGGCCCGCCATCCCGGGTTTCCAGGCGGCGCGGGTGCTGGGCCCGGTCGGCGAACCGGCACCGCTGGACGAGCAGGGACGGGTCAAGGTTCGGCTATGGCCAACCACGCAGAGCGCTGACAATGAAGCCGACGGATTCTGGATACCCATGGTCGTCGCCACGCCCCATAGCCGGGTCGATCCACAGAGCCTGCCGATGGCTGGCAGCGACGTGCTCGTCAGTTTTCTCGACAGTGATCCGGATCGCCCGGTGCTGTATGCCGCCGCCAGCAACCCGCCGCGGCCTCGTCCTGGCCGGCAGCCCAAGGGCGATGATCGCCTGTTGTTCGACTGGCTGCTGAACCGCAAGGCTTGATCCGGCTCGCTCCCACAGGTTCCGCACATGCCTTTGTGGGAGCGAGCCGGCTCGCGATGGACTTGAAAGCGCCGCTGGATGTCAGGCCCCCGCGTAATGTTAAACGCCCCTCGTCGGCACGCCGCCCGGAACGAGGTCGCTCGTGCAAATCAGGTGGTGGCGTTGTATTCATACTCGCGCTGCAACGCCCGCGTCTGAACCACATTCAGCACCTCGCAGCCTTCCCTGGTGAGCAGGTGCACGGCGCGGATGACCCGTTCCAGATCACAATCGGAGGTGTTTTTCAGGTTCAGACTGGACAGCGTGTCCATCAGATCGCGCACCACCGTGAAGCGGTGCATGGCGCAGGCGGTGAGCTGGCTGAGTTCTTTGTGGGTGTTGACGAAGAGCACCGGAGATTCGGCGTCGTAGGTGTCGATCGGAAGGTACCGCGGCATGACTTCAAACATTGTGCAACTCCTGTAGTTGGAGCTGCCACCCTTCGCGGCCAAACGAGGTAGGTGGCAGCTGCACGCGGGTTGGCCGACCGGGTACAGGATCCGGCACACCCGAAGGTGTCCCACGCACAGCTGCCATAAAACAACACGTCAGGCACAAAGTGCCTGAGGTGGTGTTGATGCGCTGTAACGTTTCCTGCACCGACCGGCCAAGGTCGTTCGCGGATGATTCCGCGAGCCCAGACTATGGCGCCGATGCCGAAACGCGGCAATAAGATACGTTGTGGGAAAGGTCTTGAAAAGTTGTGTTCTACCCGATCATCCGTTCGGCATGTTGCGTGGGAACTGACCGGCTGAAAGCGATTTTTCTGTCAGCCTTTGCGTCGAATGTCACGGCGCCAGCTCGAAAAACGCCTGGATCAAGCGCAAATCCCGTCGCCGTTCCATGCACCCCATCCTGTGCCGGTTCACCAGGCTTTCACCGCTAATCTGCACCGCCACCACACGCGGGTCATTGATCAGCCTTTGTCGGCCTTTCCTGCGGCTGCCGCGAACTTCGCCAGACGCACATCCAGGTGCCGTGGCCGGCGTCCATGGTCTTCGGCGCGCTCCTTGCGGCGGATGGCGTTGCGCACCATCAGCGAGCCCAGGTAACGAATCGGCTCCGGCGGAAAAAAACCCAACGGGCCGTTGACCAGCGCGGAGCGGGTCCAGGCATTGTCGAGGCCCCGGACCATCGAGGCGAGAATCTGACCGCCCATGTGACAAGGCCCCACCCCGCTGCCGGAATAGCCAAATCCGTAGAACACGTTGCCGTGGGGACTCATTTGTCCGAAGAAGGGAAATCCGGTGACCGAGCGATCCGAGGGACCGTTCCAGGTCGCGTCCACCCTGACCCCGGCAAACGAAGGGAAAAAATCCGTCAGGCTGTGTTGCAAATGGTCGGCATACGGCGACGGCTGATCGAACACGGGCAGCATTCGCCCGCCGTAGGCGAACGTGTTGCCACCCTTGCCGAGCATGATTCGGCCGTCCGGGGTGTTGTGGTAGTAGTGCACGAAAATCCGCGAATCGAGCACCGTGACACCGCTGGTCAAGCCGATCTCGGTGAGCAGGTCCGGTCGTGGTTCGGTGATCAGCATGTCACTGGAAACGATCGCCACGCTGCGCTCGAACTGCGGGAACGCACGGGCCATCCAGGCGTTCATCGCCAGCACGACCCGGTCGGCGCGAACCCGACCCTTCGGGGTCTGGATGCCCGCCGATCGGCCTTCCTCCAGACCGGTCATTGCCGTGTTTTCATGAATCCTCACCCCAAGCTGCAAGGCCACCCGGCGCAAGCCGCGCACCAGTTTTCCTGGCTGCACGCTGGCCGCGGCTGGCGAAAACCAGCCTTCCAGGTGTTTGCTGGAACCCGCCATCCGTTGCACGTCCGCGACCGGTCGCTGTGTAAACGAATTGATGCCGTTGCGCTCCAGTGCGGCGATCACCGCGTCGGTCGAACCGCATTGCGCGCGGTTGGTCGCGGTGTAGAGCGTGCCGTCGAGGCGGTAATCGGCGTCCACGCCGTACTGTTCGCAGAAGGCGCCGATCGCCTGGATGCTGCGCTCGGACTCCTTGACCAGCCGCACCGCCTCTTCGACGCCGAACAACCTCTCCAGGGTGAAATACTTCGCCGACCACGACAGCGCACATCCGCCGTTGCGGCCGCTGGCGCCAGCCCCGCAAATGTCGGCCTCGATCAGCACGACATCCAGCTCCGGGTCCTGCTCCTTGAGCATGATTGCGGTCCATAACCCGGTGTAGCCACCGCCAACGATGCAGACGTCAGCGCAGGTGTCTGCGGACAAGGGTTCGCACGGCGCGCAGGACTCAGCCTCCAGCGCCTGTTCCAGCCAGAAAGGTCTCATCGGTCATTCCTTATGTTCGCAGGGTTTTGACACTCATCGGCCGGTTCGGCACGAAGGCGGTATCGGCACGCAGGCCAGCCGGACGGCTATTCCAGTGCGGGATCAGCACCAGCGCGGAAAACATCGCGCAGCCGGCAAAGATGATGAACACGGTCACGGAGTCGAAGTAGCCTGGCAGCAGACCTCCCAGAATCGCCCCGACCGAGCCGCAGCCGTTGACGAACCCGGCCGCCGTCGCACCGGCCTTGGCGGTGCCGAAATCGATGGCGGCCGCACCGCTGATCATCGAATCCGGTCCGTAGAGGGTCAGCCCCATCACGAACAACAGCGCCACCACCAGGATCACACTGCCGGTGTGCAGGGCGCCCATGAACAAGGCGAGCGATACGGTCAGCGCCAGCAGGCTGATCACGCAGGCCGGCATGCGGCGGGCGCCGAACAGTTTGTCCGACGCCAGCCCGAGCAGGATAGGCCCGAGCAACCCGGCCAGTTCAAAGGCTGTCGGAATGATCGCTGCACCGACCTTGCCCACCGCCGGCATCTGCTCGAACACAATCACCGGCCCCCACAGCAGAATGGCGTAGCGCGCCGGTTTCAGCAGGAAATACGCGAGGCCGAGAATCAGCACCGTGCGGTTGCGCAGGATTTCCTTCAAGGGTTCCAGTACGCTGAGCCGGCTTTGAACATACGCCTGTTCAGCGGTCAGCTCGGGTTCCGGCTCCACGGCCGGCAAGCCCACGTCCTCCGGCTTGTTGCGTTGAAAAATAAAAAACAGCACGGCGACCAGCCCGACGACCGCCGCACTGGAAACGAACGCCGCGTGCCAGGTGCCGACGAGCGTATAGGCCCACCAACCGGCAAACGGCGAAGCCACGAGCCCGCCAAAGGCATAGCAGGAACTCCATAAACCGAGCACCCGACCGCGCTGTTCGGCGGGGAAGAAACTGCCGATGTTCTTGCACAACCCCGACCATCCCGTGGACTGGGCCAGACCTTGAATCAGCATGCAGGTGGCGAAAATCGGCACCGTTGCGAAGTTGCCCATCACCAGCGCCGCCGCAGCGGAAATCACCAACCCGCCGAGCACCACGACTCGCGGGCCAAAGCGATCGGCAAGGATGCCCCAGGTGAATTGCCCGATGGCGTAGGCGCCGAGGTAAATGGCGTCGAGGTTGGCCATGGCCATTTTGTCGAGCGTGAACGTGGGGTCTTCGGCGATCCCCAGTTTGGCCACGGAAAATGCTTTGCGGGTGAAGTAGAAAGCGGCGTAGGCGAGCCAGGTGATCGCGAAGATCTGCACGCGCCAACGCTTGATGGTGCCGATGTGCTTGTTCATTGTGGTTCTGACCTCAGGGTGTGAGTGTGCCGGCAGAAATTGAGAAATAACGCCTGTCTTTTTATTGTTGAGCACTGCGATATCGCTGCTTCCCTAGGCGATACCGGTCAGATGAGTCCTGCAGTTGCACGCACAGGCTCATGGTCACCGCGCTGTTCGACTGAACAGTCACCGCGACTGAGGCTGATAAAAACAACTACTGATAAATAAGTGAAATCGATTTATCGTATTTCAAATATAAGCCCAGCTTGTTACTGGAGGTTTCGATGTCGGTTTCCCATGCCCAGCTCAAAGCCTTCCACGCCGTGGCCGTCCACGGAAGCTTCACCTGCGCCGCCGAGCGGCTTTTTCTCACCCAGCCCGCCATTTCCGATCAGGTGCGAAAACTCGAAGAGCGCTTCGGCGTGCTGCTGTTCCACCGCAATAAACGTTCGGTGCGCCTGACCGACCTGGGTGAGCGCTTGCTCAGCATCACGCAGCGGCTGTTCGTGATCGAGGCCGAAGCCCAGGAACTGCTCCACGACTCCCGGGCCTTGCAAACCGGCAGCCTGATCCTCGCGGTGGACGCGCCGGTACACGTGCTGCCGCAGATCGCGCGGTTCTGCGAACGCTACCCCGGCATCAGCGTGAAAATCGAAACCGGCAACACCGATGAATCGCTATACCGCCTGTTCAACTATCAGGCCGATCTGGCGTTGCTGGGGCGCGATGTCAGCGACGAGCGCCTCCTCTCCCTGCCCCTGCGCAATGACCCGATGGTGGCATTTGTTTCGCGCAATCACGCATGGGCGAATCGCGAATCGATCTGCCTGAAGGACCTCGACGACACGCCGCTGGTGTTGCGGGAGATCGGCTCGGTCACGCGCCAGACCCTGGAAGACGAAATGGCCCGGGCGGGCTTTCGCATTCGCCCGGCGATCCAGGTTGAAGGTCGGGAAGCGGCGCGTGAGGCGGTGGTCGTCGGGATCGGCGTCGGTGTGGTGTCGGCCGCCGAGTTCGGTGCCGATTCGCGGGTGTGCGCCTTGCCGATCATCGATTGCACCCGGCGCCTGACGGAGACGCTGGTGTGCTTGCGCGAGCAGAGTTCACGGCGGGTGGTGGCGACGTTTCTGGAGATGGTGCGCGAGAGTCTGGTGTAGGCAGGTCCGGCCGCTTCGCGAGCAAACCGGCTGCCGCGTTTGACGGTGTTCTACCTGAATGGACTCGCTCTACGGAGTGGGCGCCAGCTCGAAAAACGCCTGGATCAAGCGCAAGTCCCGTCGGCGTTCCATGCACCCCATCATGTGCCGGTTCACCAGGCCCTCACCGATAATCGGCACCGCCACCACCCGCGGGTCATGGCTGACCTCGACCGACGACACCACCCCCACGCCCAACTCTGCGGCGACCGCTTCGGTCACCGCCTCGCGGCTGTCCAGCTCCAGCAACACCCTCGGGTTGACCATCGCCTGCGCGCACGCCTGGTCAAACGTGCGGCGGGTGATCGACCCCGGCTCGCGCAACACCATGATCACCTGGTCCAGCGCCTTGAGCGGCACACCTTTGGGTTTGTGCGTCCACGGATGCCCCTGAGGCACCAACGCACACATCCGCGATTCGCTCAACGCTTGCAAATGCAACCCCTTGCGCGGTTCGACCTCGGTCAATACCGCGATGTCGGTATGTTCGGACAACAACGCAGCAAGGGTCTCCTGGGCGTTGCCCAGGCGCAGGTTCACAGTGATGCCCGGGTAGCGCGCACGCAAACTGGCCAACATCGGCATGACCATGTGCGGCCCGTCGGCGGCCACCTCCAGGCGTCCGGTGAGCAACTGCCGATTGGCCTCGAGCATCACCTGGGCCTCCTCCGCCAGGCTAAACATTGCCCGGGTGATGGCGGCCAGCTTTGTGCCCTCCTCCGTCAGTTCGACCCGACGCGCCGTGCGCCGCAGCAGGGTGATCTGATAGTGCTCTTCCAGGGCCTTGATGTGCCCCGTGACGGCGGGCTGGCTGATGAACAATCGCTCGGCGGCGCGGGTGAAGCTGCCTTCGCGGGCGACCGCATCGAAGGCTCGGAGCTGAAACAGGTTCATGGATAAGTCCCACTGATGACTGGCATAACAACAAACAATTTGATTGATGAGACGGCAAATTGCAATTTAAGCCCCGTAGCTTCATCCCACCGTTTGCGAGGACACGAGAATGAGTATTGCCGAACCCATCCTGCTCACCCCCGGCCCACTGACCACTTCGGCCCGCACCCGTCAGGCGATGATGGTCGACTGGGGTTCATGGGATGATCGCTTCAACCAACTGACCGCCAGCCTTTGCGAACAACTGCTGGCAATCATCAACGGCGCTGACAGCCACCACTGCATCCCGTTGCAGGGCAGCGGCACCTTCGCGGTCGAAGCGGCGATCGGCACGCTGGTGCCCCGTGACGGCAAGATCCTGGTGCTGATCAACGGCGCTTACGGCAAACGCCTGGCGAAGATCTGCGAAGTGCTCGGGCGTCCCTTCAGCACGTTTGAAACAGCCGAAGACGAGCCCACCACCGCCGCCGACGTTGACCGCCTGCTGCACGCCGATGCCGGGATCACCCATGTCGCGCTGATCCACTGCGAAACCAGCACCGGCATTCTCAACCCGCTGCCGGACATCGCCCAGGTCGTAGCACGGCACGGCAAACGCCTGATCATCGACGCCATGAGCTCCTTCGGTGCGTTGCCGGTGGATGCGCAGCAGGTGCCTTTCGACGCCCTGATTGCCGCCTCCGGCAAATGCCTGGAGGGTGTGCCGGGCATGGGCTTCGTTTTCGCTCGCAAGGATTCGCTGGCCCAGTCGGCCGGTCACTCGCATTCGCTGGCGATGGACCTGTTCGACCAGCACAGCTACATGGCCAAGACCGGCCAGTGGCGCTTCACCCCGCCGACCCACGTGGTCGCCGCCCTGCATGAAGCCCTGCTGCAATACAACGAAGAAGGTGGCCTGCCGGCGCGGCATGAGCGTTACGCCGCCAACTGCCAGGCACTGATGGAAGCAATGAGCAATCTGGGGCTGCGCAGCTTCCTGCCGGCGGCGATCCAGGCGCCCATCATCGCCACCTTCCACGCCCCGACGGACCCGCGTTATCAGTTCAAGGAATTCTACGAGCGGGTCAAGGCCAAGGGTTACATCCTCTACCCCGGCAAACTGACCCAGGTCGAGACCTTCCGCGTCGGCTGCATCGGTCATGTCCAGCCGGCCGACATGCGCCTCGCCGTGGCCGCCATCGGCGAGGTACTGCGGGAGATGGAAGTGCTGGAAATCTGACCCACACCCTTTTTGCTCGCTCCCACGAAGAACCGACCTTTGCCACAGGAAACGATCATCATGAATTACACCCAACCCACCAAACTCCAGGCTGCCATCCTCGACTGGGCCGGCACCGTGGTCGACTTCGGCTCGTTCGCGCCCACGCAGATCTTTGTCGAAGCGTTCGCCGAGTTCGACGTTCAGGTCTCCATTGAAGAAGCCCGTGGCCCGATGGGCATGGGCAAGTGGGATCACATCCGCACCCTGTGCGACCAGCCGGCCGTTGCCGAACGCTATCGCAAGGCCTTCGGCCGCACGCCGACCGACGCTGACGTCACTGCCATTTACAATCGCTTCATGCCGCTGCAGATCGAGAAGATCGCCGAGCACTCGGCGCTGATACCCGGCGCGCTGGACAGCATCGCGCAGTTGCGTGCCCAGGGGATCAAAATCGGTTCCTGTTCCGGCTACCCGAAGCAGGTCATGGACAAGGTGGTCGAGCTGGCCGCCACCAATGGCTACATCGCCGATCATGTGGTCGCCACCGACGAAGTGCCCAACGGCCGCCCATGGCCGGCCCAGGCATTGGCCAACGTCATCGCGCTGGGCATCGACGATGTCGCGGCGTGCGTGAAGATCGACGACACCGTGCCGGGCATTCTCGAAGGCCGCCGCGCCGGCATGTGGACCGTCGCCCTGCTCTGCTCGGGCAATGCGCTGGGTCTGGACTACGACGGTTACCTGGCCCTCGACAGCGAGCGACTGGCCAGCGAGCGCAAGCGTATCCAGGCGCTGTTCGAAGGTTCGCGCCCGCACTACATGATCGACAGCATCGTCGATCTGCCGCCCGTGATCGCCGACATCAACCGGCGCCTGGCCCAGGGTGAGATGCCGCAAAGCAACTGATCCAGTGGTCGTGAACCCCAGAAGGAGCGAGCCTGCTCGCGAAGGTGTCAACGACAACGCCGGGCGCCTGACACCCAGCGGTGCGCTGAACGCCATCGCCAGCAGGCTCGCTCCGACAGGGGCGGGCAAAGCCGACCAAACAGGATTACAGTTAACGCACACCGTCGGCCAAGAACGGTGGCTTGAACCGACCTGTGAGGAACGCCGTATGCCCTGGAAGAACTCCGAATCCCGGTACAGCACCGTCTCGATCACGCTGCACTGGTTGATGCTGGTCCTGCTGGCGCTGGTTTACGCCTGCATCGAGTTTCGCGGGATCTTCCCCAAGGGCAGCGGTGGCCGAACGCTGATCACCGAGTCGCACTTCATGCTCGGGCTGACGGTGTTCGTGCTGGTCTGGTTCAGGCTGTTCGCCCGCAGCCTCGGCCCGGCGCCTCAGATTTTCCCCGCCTCGCCGAAGTGGCAAACCACGCTTGCGCGCCTGATGCACGGGGCGCTGTACGTTTTCATGATCGCGATGCCGATCCTCGGTTGGCTGGTCACCAGTGCCAAGGGCCATCAGGTGATGTTCTACGGCTTTGACCTGCCGCTGCTGGTCGCGGAAGACAAGGCGTTCGCCAAACGCATCCAGGACTGGCATGAACTGGGTGGCACGATTGGCTACTGGCTGATCGGGCTGCATGCCCTGGCGGGGATCTATCACCACTATGTGGTGCGCGATAACACACTGCTGCGGATGATGCCCAAGCGCGACTGAACCGCGATCATTGAAAACCGCGACGGCCCTGCAAGCCGCCGGTGTGGATGAAGATCAAACGCGTGCCCCTTTCGAATCGTCCTGCTTCGACGTGCTGCCTGAGCGCCAGCAACGCCTTGCCGGTGTACAGCGGTTCGAGGGGAATGCCAGTGGCGTGTTCGGTCCGGGCGATGAAGTCCAGCAGCAACGGATCGACCTTGCCGAACCCGCCACGGCTGGCGTCGAACAATTCACAGCGCAGCCCGGGCGAGCCCGCCTCCTGTGCAATCGCCTCGACCTGCTGCGCCACGCCATGGTCGCCGGGCACCGCCAACGCACCGTAGACAGGATGTTCGCCCGCTTCGGCCAGCATCAGCCCCGCCAGCGTGGTGCCGGTCCCGCACGCCAGCCACCAGCCGTCGTAACCGCTCCAGCCCAACCTGCTCAGTTGCGGCCCGACCATCGCCTTCAACGACAGGCAGCCCTTGGCCCCCGGCCATCCACCACCCCCTTCGGGCACCGGCCACAGCTCCGGGTATTGCGCCTGCCAGGGCGTCCAGAAACCGGCCTCGTGCCGCGCGCGATAACCGCCGTAACCGAGCCAGTGCAATTGCATGCCGAACGCCTGCAGATCGTTGACCGTTGGCGTCTGCTGCGCATGCCCACGCAGCAGCCCCACGGTGCGGAAACCAAAGCGCTGGCCAGCAGCGGCCAGCGCGTGCAAGTGATTGGAATGGGCACCGCCCAGGCTGATGATGCCTGCTGCCCCCGCACGGTCGGCGGCCCTGAGGTGCTCGATGAGCTTGAACCACTTGTTGCCGCTGATGAACGGGTCGATCAGGTCGAGGCGCAGGATCGCGAGTTCGAGGCTGGCGGCGCTGAGCCAGTCGAGGTGGAGGGGTTCGAGCGGGGCCTGGGGCTGCCAGTCGCGGGGAGGGAGAAGCATGGAGGCCGGCTCTGGGTAAAGAGCCGGCATCTTAACAGCCTTGAGGACGCTATCGCGGGCAAGCCCGGCTTGGATCTCCAGTGTTTGCAAGCCCTTGTGGGAGCGAGCCTGCCCGCGAAAGCCACCGGCAGGATCAACCGGCGTGTTACAGCTCGGCCGCCAGGCGCGACCCCTGGTTGATCGCCCGCTTGGCATCCAGCTCCGCCGCCACGTCCGCGCCGCCAATCAAGTGCACCGTCTGCCCCGCCGCGACCAGGCCGTCGTGCAGTTCGCGCAGCGGGTCCTGGCCGGCGCAGATCACGATGTTGTCCACCGCCAGCACCTGCGGCTCTCCGGTTTCGCCGATGCGAATGTGCAGCCCCTGGTCGTCGATCTTCAGGTACTCGACGCTGTTGAGCATCTGCACGTGCTTGTTCTTCAGACCGGTGCGGTGGATCCAGCCGGTGGTCTTGCCCAGGCCGTCACCGACCTTGGTTTTCTTGCGTTGCAGCAGGAACACTTCGCGTGCCGGGGCATGGGGTTCAGCCTTGATCCCGGCCACGCCGCCGCGCGCCTGGAGCTGGGTGTCGATGCCCCATTCTTTCCAGAACGCTGCACGGTCCAGGCTGGTCGCCACCCCCTCATGCACCAGGAACTCCGACACATCGAAACCGATCCCACCGGCGCCGATCACGGCCACACGCTTGCCCACCGGCTTGCGCTCGAGAATCACGTCCAGGTAGCTCAGGACCTTGGCGTTGTCGACGCCCGGGATGGCCGGCGTACGCGGCGCGATACCGGTGGCCAGGATGATCTCGTCATAACCGCCTTCAACCAGTTGCGCCACGTCGACGCGGGTGTTCAGGCACACCTCGACGTGGCTGGTCTGCAGTTTGCGATTGAAATAACGCAGGGTTTCGTAGAACTCTTCCTTGCCCGGCACACGCTTGGCGACGTTGAACTGGCCGCCGATTTCGCTGGCCGAATCGAACAGCGTCACCTGATGCCCGCGCTCGGCGGCCACGGTGGCCGCCGACAGCCCGGCGGGACCGGCGCCGACCACCGCGATTTTCTTGATCGACTGCACCGGCAGGTAGTTGAGCTCGGTTTCGTGGCAAGCCCGCGGGTTGACCAGGCAACTGGTCAACTTGCCGCCAAAGGTATGATCCAGACACGCCTGGTTGCAGCCGATGCAGGTGTTGATTTCATCGGCACGGCCCGCGGCGGCCTTGTTCACGAAATCCGGGTCGGCCAGGAACGGGCGCGCCATCGACACCATGTCGGCATCGCCTTCGGCCAGGATCTGCTCGGCCACTTCCGGGGTGTTGATGCGGTTGGTGGTGATCAGCGGGATGCCCACCGAACCGCGCAATTTCGCCGTGACCTTGCTGAACGCCGCACGCGGCACCTTGGTGGCGATGGTCGGGATGCGCGCCTCGTGCCAGCCGATGCCGGTGTTGATGATCGTCGCGCCGGCCTGTTCGATGGCCTTGGCCAGGGTCACGATCTCTTCCCAGCTGCTGCCGCCTTCGACCAGGTCGAGCATCGACAGGCGGAAGATGATGATGAAGTTCGGGCCGACCGCTTCGCGCACACGGCGGACGATTTCCACCGGCAGGCGCATGCGGTTTTCGTAGCTGCCGCCCCAACGGTCGGTGCGGTGGTTGGTGTGCGCGGCGAGGAACTGGTTAATGAAATACCCTTCCGAGCCCATGATCTCGACACCGTCGTACTCGGCTTTTTGCGCCAGCATCGAACAGGTGACGAAATCGCTGATCTGCTTCTCGATGCCTTCCTCGTCCAGCTCCCGGGGCTTGAACGGGTTGATCGGCGCCTGGATGGCGCTCGGTGCAACCTGTTTCGGGCTGTAGGCATAACGACCGGCATGGAGGATCTGCATGCAGATCTTGCCGCCCGCCTCGTGCACCGCGCGGGTGACGATCTGGTGTTTGAGCGCTTCTTCCTCGGTGGTCAGCTTGGCCGCGCCGGAATACACGCCACCTTCGTCGTTAGGGCCGATACCGCCCGTCACCATCAGGCCGACGCCACCACGGGCACGCTCGGCGAAGTAGGCCGCCATGCGTTCGAAACCGCCGGGTTTTTCCTCGAGCCCGGTGTGCATCGAACCCATCAGGGTGCGGTTGCGCAACGTGGTGAAACCCAGGTCCAGCGGGGCCAACAGGTGCGGATAGTGAGCGGCGGTCATCGAAAACTCCACGTCGAGCGATCACGGAAAAAGTGAGGGCGCTCTTGGGCGCCCCTCTGTCATGCACAACAGATTATGGGCACTCGACCGGGCGCTCAATGACCGAAACTGACAACTTGATGATCTAATTGCGCAGCCGACACCCCTCTGCGTGTCGAAGGTTATTTTCGTATCACAGAGGCAAGGGTCGATCCTGCACGACCCGCTTCATAACGAGCGTCGACGTCAGCCTCTGCACATTCGGCAACGTCGAAAGACTCTCATCGTAGAGTCGCTGAAAGGCTGGCAAATCTTGAGTAATGACGTGAAGCAGGTAATCCGGTTCACCAAAAAGCCGTTGAGCATCGACTATCTGGGGAATTCCGAGGAGCGCCGTTTCGAAAGCCTCAACAGCTTGTCTGTCACCTTCGCGAAGGGTAGCGAACACCATGGCGGAAAAGTTGAGGCCCAAGGCGCCAGGGTCCAGTTGGGCTCTGTAACCGAGCAGTACTCCCGACTCCTCCAGCGCTCGGACTCGACGATGGCAAGGTGAAAGGCTCAATCCGACACGCTCGGCGAGTTCAGTCACTGAAAGTCGGCCGTCTTTTTGCAATTCAGAAAGAATCTTTCGATCAATTCGGTCCATTTGGAAGAATCTCCCTCATTCACGCGATACACCGAACATCTTTGAAAGTAAATTCTAACAACATTTCACTATTCTTCCTCGCATCCAATTCTTCCGGAGCAGGACGATGAGTTATCAGCAAGACACGTGGGTGGCGCCATGAGTCTCAGTGTGTTTATTGCCTTCTGGGCGGTGTCGATTCTATTCGTCATAACCCCGGGCGCAGACTGGGCCTACGCCATATCCGCCGGTTTGAAAGGAAGGGTCGTCATACCTGCCGTGGGCGGACTTCTGTCCGGCCACCTGATTGCAACCATGGTGGTTGCCGCAGGCGTCGGCACGCTGGTAGCCAACCACCCTTTGGCCTTGACCGTGCTAACGATTGCCGGAGCGGCCTATCTGCTTTGGCTGGGAATCAACATGCTTGCCCGCCCTTCGACACCCCATGCCGATGATGTTCAGGTTTCGAACTCCTGGACACGCTGGGCGATCAAGGGCCTGTGCGTGAGCGGGCTCAACCCGAAAGTGTTTCTGTTGTTCCTGGCGTTACTACCGCAATTTGCCCACGCCTCCGCCCCTTGGCCCGTGCCGCTACAGATGATTGCACTTGGTTTGGTCCACACGATCAGTTGCGGGGTGATCTATCTTTTGGTCGGCTTCGGTTCTCAGGCCGTTCTGCATGCACGACCCACGGCGGCTCGGTTCGTCAGCCGGTTCTCTGGCGCGGCAATGATCATCATCGCAGTCATTCTGCTCGCCGAGCAGATACTGGATTAATCCTTTTTTATCGAGGCAGTGTTCATGAGCGATCAGCCCGCACCTTACGGCAACGCAACTCACGCGCAGGCGGCGACCCGGGTGCGCATACCGCATCTGAAACAAATGAAAGTGGAAGGCCGGAAATGGGCGATGCTCACTGCATACGATATGTATAGCGCTGCCATTTTCGACGACGCGGGTATACCGGTTCTTCTGGTGGGCGACTCTGCCTCCAACAACGTCTACGGCAATGAGTCCACGCTATCGGTAACCGTTGATGAACTGATTCCGCTGGTTCGGGCGGTCAGTCGCTCCACTCAGCGAGCCCTGGTGATTGCCGATCTGCCTTTCGGTTCTTATCAGGCCTCGGCCGAGCAATGTTTCCATACCGCCGTGCGCTTCATGAAAGAAGCCGGTGCCCACGCGGTCAAACTGGAAGGTGGCATCGAGATGCTGCCTCAAGTCGAGAAGCTGACGAGTTCAGGCATACCGGTCATGGCCCACATCGGTTTCACGCCACAGTTCGAACATCAATTGGGCGGCTTTCGTGTCCAGGGCCGGGGCGAGGATGCACAGCGTTTGCTCGACAGTGCCAAAGCTTTTGAAGCCGCAGGCGCGTTCGCGATTTTGATCGAGATGGTGCCAGGCGATGTGGGTCGAGCGATTACCGAAGCGGTTTCAATTCCAACGGTTGGTATCGGCGCGGGAAATCAATGCGATGCCCAAGTCCTCGTCTGGCAGGATATGGCCGGACTGCGCACCGGTCGCATGCCGCGTTTCGTCAAGCAATACGCCGATCTTCGCTCGGCTCTTCACAACGCGGCGAAGGATTTTGCAATGGATGTAGGTGCTGGAACTTTTCCCGGCCCCGAGCACACTTTCTAGCCCAAGGATCTGCTATGAAAAGCCTCAGAGAACGCGCTGCCGAAGGTCTTCAGGTCGGAGACCGCTTCACCATCGATCGTTGTTTTTCAGATGAGGATATCCGCCGATTCGCGCAGATCTCTCGGGATTACAACCCTGTTCACTGCGACGCGCGTTATGCATCGATTCGCGGATTCAAGACACCTGTAGCCCATGGCCTACTGACAGCCAGCCTCATTACCGAAATCGGCGGACAAATCGGTTGGCTGGCCAAAGGAATGAGTTTTGAGTTCAAACGACCGGTTTACCCAGGAGAACAGATCATCTGTCACTGGCTTATTGTGAACATCGATGAACGCGGTCACGCAAAAGCTGAAGTCAGTGTTTCCAATGCACAAGGTGTCATCGTGCTGGAGGCCACGACCACGGGGGTACTGCCCGGCGTCGATGAACGAGAACGCATGAAACAGATGCTTTCTGAAGGCGACCCCACCAACGGTGCTGCCTCTTCGTCGAGGTGATGGCCACGCGTTGGCGACTGTCCTGTCTGTATCTGAAAAAAATTGCCGTAGCGGGGCGTCCTTGCCCCGTCTGCGACGGACTCACGCAGCCTTAAGCGTCCTGAAGCGAATGTTCAATGCCTCGACCGCAAGTGAGAACGCCATTGCAAAATAGACGTAACCCTTCGGTACGTGCATCCCCATCGCATCGGCAATCAGCACGACGCCCACAACAATCAGGAACGCCAGGGCCAGCATTTTCAGGCTCGGATGCTTGTCGATGAACGCACTGATCGCCCCGGCCGCAAGCATCATGATCAACACAGCGACGACGATAGCGGCAACCATCACCGGTACATGAGAAACCATTCCGACAGCTGTGATCACCGAGTCCAGCGAGAAGACGATATCGATGATCGCAATCTGAATGATGGTGCTCAGAAAGCCCGCCCCCTTTTTACCAAACTCAGCCTCCCCCTCTTCGCCACCTTCCAGTTCCTGGAAGATTTCGCTGCTGCTTTTCCATAGCAAGAACAATCCACCGAAGAACAGAATCAGGTCACGCCCCGAAATCCCTTGATCGAAGACATGAAACAGATCGGTAGTCAGTTGCATGATCCACGTGATGGACAGCAGCAGAAGAATGCGCGTGACCATGGCCAGTGCCAAACCGAAGAAGCGGGTTTTGGGCTGCATGGCTTTGGGCATGCGGCTGACCAAAATCGAAATCATGATGATGTTGTCGATACCCAAAACAATTTCCAACACTGTCAGGGTAAAAAACGCGATCCAGATTTCCGGATTGAGAAACCATTCCATAACGTCAAAACTCTCGATTGCCCAGAAAAAAAGGCATCACCAAATTCGGTGATGCCCGCATGCTCAAATGAGCGAGTCGTGGTAAGCCACATCGCCTCGACGGGGGCGACCAAACCAATCGTCGGTGCGGCGATGCACTGATGGCACCTGTCAGCCAATCAGACGGTGAGAAGCGAGTTGCCATCCATCTCAGACGGAATCGGCAAACCCAGCATCTGCAACAGGGTTGGAGCGATATCGCACAACCGGCCATGCTTCAGCCCGTGTCGCCCAGGTTGCTCACTGACCAGAATCAGCGGTACCGGATTCAAGGTATGCGCCGTGTGGGCCTGGCCAGACGTCGCATCGAGCATTTGCTCAACGTTGCCATGGTCGGCGGTAATCAAACATTCACCACCAACTGCGAGGGTTGCTTCAACCACGCGACGCAGGCATTCATCGAGCACCTCGACTGCCTTGACGGCAGCATCGAAGGAGCCCGTATGACCCACCATATCGCCGTTGGCATAGTTGCAAACGATCAGATCGAATGTGCCGCCGGCGATAGCGTTGACCAGTTTGTCAGTCAACAGTGGGGCGCTCATCTCAGGCTGCAAATCGTAGGAAGCAACGTCAGGCGACGGAATCAGGATTCGCTCTTCACCCTCAAAAGGCTGCTCTCGACCGCCGTTGAAAAAGAACGTCACGTGGGCGTACTTCTCGGTTTCGGCAATGCGCAATTGCGTTTTCCCAAGTCTGGCCAAGTGTTCCCCCAAGCTGTTGTGAATAGCTTCAGGAGGGAATGCACACAGGCAACTCAGCTCTTCGGAATACTGCGTCAATGTCAGCAAGCGATCCTTGTCCACCACTAACGGCCGCTCGAACGCCGTGAAATCCGGTTGGATCAACGCCTGGGTCAACTCTCGCGCCCGATCGGGGCGAAAGTTCATGAAGATCATGGCGTCATCGACACCGACTCTGACGGGTTGTCCAATCGTGGTTGGCTTGACGAATTCGTCCGACTCCCCACGTTCGTAAGCGGCAGACAAAGCTACCGACGCCGTTTCAGCCTGATGTTCGGCTTCGCCGCCGACAATCAATCGGTAGGCCGATTCCACACGCCCCCAGCGGTTGTCGCGATCCATTGCATAGTAGCGACCGACCAGCGAAACAATGCGCCCGGCGCCCAGTTTCACAAACGCGTTTTCCAAAGCCTCAAGCGAGGCTAAAGCGCTCTTGGGCGGCGTGTCTCGACCATCGAGAAAGCCATGCACATAAACTTTCCCGACACCTTGCTCAACCAGGCAACCACAAGCCGCGATAATCTGATCGATATGACTATGCACGCCGCCCGGAGAAAGGAGCCCCATCACGTGCACGGCACCATCGCGACTCTTTACCCCTTGGAGCAACAACTGTAGTGCCGGGTTGTGTGAGAACTCTCCGTCCGAGAGTGCTTTATCAATTCGGGTCAGGCTCTGGTACACCACCCGCCCCGCGCCGAGGTTCATGTGACCAACCTCGGAGTTCCCCATCTGCCCCTCGGGCAGTCCAACAGCAAGACCTGACGTCGCGATCTCGCTGTGGGCGAAACGTTTGAGCAGCGCATCAAACGTCGGCTTCCTCGCTGCGGCGAAAGCATTCGATTCAGTAGCCTGCCGAATACCGACACCATCAAGAATAATCAAAGAGCGCGTCGTCATCGTGCCCCCTAGAAGATGTAATCAGTGGTCAAGAAGCTCGACTCGCGATTGCGAATGATGTCGCTGACCAGTTCCTTGTTACTTTCCTGGAACTTGGTGGCGACGAGCGTGCGGATGGAGAACACGCGCAAGGCGTCATGAACGGAAAGCGTCCCTTCGGCAGAGTTTTTGCGGCCGTTGAATGGAAAGCTGTCTGGGCCGCGCTGGCATTGCGCGTTGATGTTGATACGCCCCACCTGATTGGCGAAGGCATCGACCAAACGACCCACTTGCGCGGAATCCTTGCCGAAGATACTGAGCTGCTGGCCGAAATCGGAATCGAGGACGTATTCGATGACTGTTTCCAGATCACGGTAAACCACCACAGGTACAACCGGACCGAACTGTTCTTCGTGGTACACACGCATGTCAGAAGTCACCGGGTACAGCACCGCGGGGTAGAAAAACGTCTCACAGACTTCTCCCCCGCCGGCGTTGACGACTTTGGCACCTTTGCTGACAGCATCGGCCACAAGTCCGGTCAGAAAATCAGTCTTGCCCGGTTCTGGTAGCGGCGTTAAAGCGACCCCCGTCTCCCACGGCATACCCGGTTTCAGCTGGGCCAGCTTCGCCTGAAACTTGTCGAGGAAAGCGTCAACGACGTTCTCATGAACGAACAGGATTTTCAGCGCAGTACAGCGTTGCCCGTTAAACGACAACGAGCCGGTAACAGCCTCGGAAACGGCGTTATCCAAATCGACATCGGGCAGGATGATGCCAGGATTTTTCGCGTCCAGACCCAGCGCGGCACGCAGACGGTGTGGCTTTGGGTGCAGCTTTTTCAGGTCGCTGGCAGCCTTGTTGGTTCCGATGAACGCAAAAACATCGATCTTGCCGCTGGCCATTAAAGCGCTGACGGTTTCCCGGCCGCTGCCGTAAATGATGTTGATAACTCCGGCCGGGAAGCTGTCACGGAATGCCTCGAGCAAAGGTCGAATCAGCAACACCCCGAATTTTGCGGGTTTGAATACAACGGTGTTGCCCATGATCAACGCTGGAATCAGGGTCGTGAACGTCTCGTTCAACGGGTAGTTGTACGGTCCCATGCACAGCGTCACGCCCAAAGGAACGCGACGAATCTGTCCCAGGGTGTCTTGTTCAAGCTCGAAACGGCTGGAACGACGATCCAGTTCCTTGAGGGCGTTGATGGTGTCGACGATGTAATCACAGGTGCGGTCGAACTCTTTCTCCGAGTCTTTGAGATTCTTGCCGATTTCCCACATCAACAACTTCACGACCGCTTCGCGTTGTTCACGCATGCGGCTGAGGAAGGACTCCACGTGTCGAATACGCTCGACCACGCGCAGGGTTGGCCAGATGCCCTGGCCACGGTCATAGGCTTGTACCGCTGCTTCCAGTGCGGTCATGGCCGTTTGCGCGTCCAGAAGTGGGGTACTGCCCAAAATCACGGACTCGTGACCCGATTCTTTTTTCAGGCATACAGGACTGCGGACGGGAGCGAGCGCGCCGTCCCACAACCGCAGCTCGCCATTGACCAGATACTCGCGCTGTTCAATGGAAGGTCCTGGACGAAACGCAGCAGGGATTTCGTCTGCGCTGGGGAAGAGAGTTTCAAGTCGGTTGTTCAACGTCATTTTTCATACCTCTGTGCGCACTGTTCAGTGCCGGGAGAGAAAGAACCGGGCACGCTGTGCTTTGCACGTTCAAATAGAATTCAGATCACAACGAATTCGGCAGCCGGCGCCGTTTGCGCCGCCCAGCAGATGGCAGCAAAGGACATCGCATCCAGCGAAGCTCCGCCGATCAGGCCACCATCGATGTCCACTTGATCAAACAATTGCTTGGCGTTATCGGCCTTCACGCTCCCGCCGTACAGAATCCGGCAATCGACGGCGGCTGCGCGATCATGCTCAGCCAGCCACTTGCGGATGTGCCGATGAACAGCTTGCGCCTGCTCTGGCGTCGCGGTTTCGCCTGTACCAATGGCCCATACGGGCTCATAGGCAATCACCCCCTTGACCAGGTCCTGAATGCCCACTGCCTTCAGAACTGCACTCAATTGTTGGGTGACGATTGCCTCAGTTTCACCGCCCTGTCGCTGAGCAAGTGTTTCACCCACACACAACACCGGGATAAGTCCGGCGCGAAGCGCGGTAGCGAATTTCTTTGCCACACGTTCATCGTCTTCTGCATAAAGCGCACGGCGCTCCGAATGCCCGACAAGTACGTAGCGGCAGCCGATATCCCGGAGCATGGAAGCACTGACTTCTCCGGTATGTGCACCTGACAGATGAGCGCTCAGATTCTGGGCTCCCAGCGAAACATCAGAATCGTCCAGCAGATCAGCTACGGTCGCCAGGTAGGGAAACGGTGGGCAAATTGCCGTCTCGACACTTTCAAAGCGTGAAACCACCGGAAGCAGGCTACGCAGCAACGAAGCATTGGCCGCGCTGCTGCCGTTCATTTTCCAATTGCCGATAACCAGTTTCTTTTTGTGAGAAGAGCTCTGCATGATTCAGGCTTTCCTGTTCAAAAGTGCGGCAGCGTCATAGGGCGCACGCCCTTGCAAGGCCTCTTCAATACGCAGCAAACGGTTGTATTTGCCCACCCGATCCGAACGACTCAGAGAGCCGGTCTTGATCTGTCCGGCACAGGTTGCGACGGCAAGGTCGGCAATGGTGGTGTCCTCGGTTTCTCCCGAACGGTGAGAAATGACCGCGGTGTAGCCTGCGTCTTGCGCCATACGAATGGCGTCCAGCGTTTCACTGAGAGTGCCGATCTGGTTGAACTTGATCAGAATCGAATTACCAATCCCTTTCTGAATGCCCTCACGCAGAATTTTGGTGTTGGTCACAAACAAGTCGTCACCCACCAGTTGCACGTGGCCGAGCTTCTGAGTCAGCCCCGCCCAGCCATCCCAATCGCTTTCATGCATCCCATCTTCGATGGAAATGATCGGGTACTTGTCGCATAGCATCGCCAGGTAATCGGCAAAACCTGCCGAATTGAAGGACTGGTCTTCGCCGGCGAGTACATAGTTGCCGTCCTCGTAAAATTCTGAGGCAGCACAATCCAGCGCCAGCGTAATGTCCTTGCCCAGCTCGTAACCCGCTCGACTTACAGCCTCCTTGATAACAACCAATGCTTCTTCATTGGAAGCCAGTGAAGGAGCAAACCCACCCTCATCCCCCACTGCAGTGCTCAGGCCGCGCTCCGTCAAAACCTTCTTCAAGGAGTGGAACACCTCGGCGCCCATGCGCAGGCCTTCGCGGAACGACGAGGCTCCGACTGGCTGGATCATGAATTCTTGAATATCGATGTTGTTATCGGCGTGCTCGCCACCGTTGATGATGTTCATCATCGGAACGGGCATGCTGAATTTGCCAGGTGAGCCATACAGCGCAGCCAAGTGTTCGTACAGCGGAACCGCCTTAACCGCAGCCGCAGCCTTGGCGCTGGCCAGGGATACCGCGAGGATCGCATTGGCCCCCAGAATGCTTTTACTCTCGGTACCATCCAGGGCAATCATCGCATTGTCGATTTCACGCTGATTCAGGGCATCCAGTCCGATCAGGCATTCACGAATCGGGTTGTTCACATTCTCGACCGCGCGCATCACGCCTTTGCCCATGTAACGCGATGCATTGTCTCTTAGCTCGAGCGCTTCACGGGAGCCCGTGGACGCACCTGAGGGAACGCTGGCCGTTGCACTGACGCCACACGCGAGGGTCACAACCGCTTCGACGGTGGGGTTGCCTCGCGAGTCCAGAATTTCACGGGCAAGGATGTGCTGGATACGGCTGTTCTTGTTAAACATGATTTGTCCCCTTCGTATGATTCACTGCCGTTGCCTCTTGGCCTTGCGTACCGAGCAATTCCTGCTGCTCGGCATACTGCGCCCGAAAATCGAAATCCCGTGGCCATGATGCAAAGTCGTGTTCTTCAACGACTTTGTGATCAGTAGAATTCGTCTCACTCATCAGAGCATCCTCAATCAGCGGATCGCTTCGCCTACGCGCACAACACGAAGTGAATTGGTCCCGCCTTGGGCGTTGGCGTAGTCGCCTTTGGTAATCAGAACGTGATCGCCTGCCTTCACCACACCACGGCGGGTCAACTCATTCACAGCTTTCTCGTTGACCAATTCAGGGGCGAAATCATCGCTGTCGAACGGAATGGTCGTGACACCACGAAACAACGTGACCCGATTTTGGGTGGCCAGATTGCGAGAAAACGCAAAGATCGGAAGGTGCGAGCGAATGCGCGACATCAAGCGAGGTGTATCGCCGCTTTCCGTCATGCAGATGATGGCTTTGACACCGTGCAGGTGGTTGGCCGCGTACATGGCGGACATAGCAATGGACTCGTCGATCTTGTGGAACACCTGGTCGACGCGATGTTTGGAACGATGGGATTGAGGATGCTTTTCTGCGCCGATGATGATCCGGTGCGTGGCCTCGACCGTTTCGATGGGATAAGCACCCGCCGCGGTTTCGGCGGAGAGCATCACCGCGTCGGTGCCATCAAGCACTGCGTTGGCAACGTCGAACACTTCTGCACGAGTCGGCATTGACTGCGTGATCATCGACTCCATCATCTGAGTGGCGGTGATCACCACACGATTAAGCGTGCGGGCACGTTCGATAATCAGCTTTTGAACGGCGACCAGTTCCGCGTCACCAATTTCCACCCCCAGGTCACCCCGGGCCACCATCACGCCTTCAGATGCTTCGATGATCTCATCGAGAATTCGCAGGTCATTGACGGTTTCTGCGCGTTCAATCTTGGCAATCAGGCCGGCCTGCCCTCCTGCCTCCTGCATCAGGCGACGAGCCAGGTGCATATCCGAGGCGTCGCGTGGAAACGAGACAGCCAGGTAATCCACCTGCATGTGTGCAGCCGTTTTGATATCGGCGAAATCTTTTTCGGTCAGCGCCGATGCCGACAGTCCACCGCCTTTGCGATTGATCCCCTTGTTGTTGGACAGCGGTCCGCTTATCAGGACTTCGCAGATCAATTGCGTCGCTTCGACGTTCAGAACCTTCAACTCGATTCGTCCGTCATCGAGTAACAGAATGTCGTCTGGGCGGCTGTCTGTGATCAAGGCCTCGTAGTCGATTCCGACCCGCTGATTGTCCCCGGCATTTTTGTCCAGCGCAGCGTCGAGAACGAATTGCTGCCCCTTCTCGAGAACGACTTTTCCTTGCGCAAACCGTGCGATGCGAATTTTAGGACCTTGCAGATCGGCCAGTACTGCCACGAAACGACCATGTTTGGCAGCCAGCTCACGCACCAGCCGGGCACGAGCAATGTGATCTTCAGCCTTCCCATGGGAAAAGTTCAGGCGCACGACATCAACGCCCGCTTTCACCAATCCCTCGAGGGCTTCGAATGATTCTGTTGCTGGCCCCAACGTGGCCACGATCTTGGTTCTGCGCTGCATGACAGATGCTTCCTCAAACAGGGTTTTATTATTGAACGCAAAGGAAATCTGGAGGCGCTTGTGATTATTTGCGTGCAAATAATCAATCAGCGCGAAGCAATCCAATTGACTGCTAAAACTGCAAGGGACCGACAAATAGCTTTTTACCTCAGTCTTTTCATGCTAAACGCCCAGCACCCGCTAAGCGTCATCGAAAAAACGCCTAAAAAATCTTGGCACATTGACACACCAAAATGCAATGCTATTTTAGTCAGCACAAATACACGCATCCGGCCACGACCCGGATCGCACTACTCTGCCGAAGGGATATTGATCATGCTGCCAAGACGCCTCTCCATCGCCAGTCGAATGGTTCTCGGGTTCGTCATCATTGCCGCGCTGAGCATTGCGCTAGGGGTTTTCGCCTTACGTCAGATCGATGAAGTGCAGGTCCAATCGACCCAGATAAAAGACAATTGGCTTCAACGGGTACGTGCTCTGGGGGCGGCGAATGCCGCACTGAACCGCTATCGGATGGGATCGATGCAGCACATTCTTTCGGTCAGCGAGAAAGACATGCAGTCTTACGAGGACAAAACCGCCGGGCGGTTGCGTCAGGTTCGCGAGCAAATGCAGATCTATGCCCAGTTGCTCACGAACGAGGACGATCAGGGACGGTTGAGCGCGTTCAATGCCAGCCTTGACGTGTACGCAAAAAATCACCTCGAATTGCTCACGCTTTCTCGCAAGGGTGACAAGACGGGCGCCAGGGAATTTCTGATGACGATCAGGGATTCCTACGATCAGATGACGCAAAACTTCGAAGACCTCATCGACCGTTCAAACCAAGGCGCAGAGATGGCAGGTAACGAGTCGATTGATGCCTATCAACGCGCCGTCCAAGGCGTGGGATTGGTCATCATCCTGGTTGGTATCGGGACAGTTCTGGTGGCATGGCTACTGACTCGCAGCATCACTGCTCCCTTGAATGTGGCCGTTAAAGCCGCGAAAACAATTGCCGAAGGTGATCTGAGCCAGCCCATTCAACCAACGGGCAACGATGAAGCTACTCGTCTGCTCGAGTCCTTGGCGACCATGCAAAGCAATCTGATAAAGACCTTGGGACAGATTTCAGGCTCATCCCGCCAATTGACCAGCGCCACTGCCCAACTAAACACGGTCACGGAAGCCTCCAGTCAGGATATTCAACAGCAACACGCCGAGATTGAGCAGGCAGCCACCGCGGTGACCGAAATGACCGCAGCCATTGAAGAAGTCGCCCGTAATGCGCTATCCACGTCCGAGCTGTCCGTGGCGTCACGGGACATTGCCCTGAAAGGGCAACAACGCATGGTCGAAACATTGGACGCCATAGAGACGCTCACCCGAGATGTGCAACTCAGTTCGGAGCAGATTGAAAGCCTGGCCGAACAGTCGCAGCGTATTGGCAAGGTACTGGACGTCATTCGCACGATTGCCGAACAAACCAACCTGTTGGCACTCAACGCCGCCATTGAAGCGGCTCGAGCAGGCGATGCGGGTAGAGGTTTTGCCGTCGTTGCAGATGAGGTGCGCGCCCTCGCCCACCGCACTGCACAGTCGACGCGGGAAATCGAAGAGATGATAAGTGGCATCCAAAGCGGAACGGATACTGCCGTTTCAACCATGCTCAGCAGCAGTGAGAACACCCGTCTCACGTTGTCTTTGGCCCAATCCACTCAAAGCGCGCTGGCAGAAATTGTCGCCGCCAACGACGACATCAATCAACGCAATCTAATGATAACGACAGCCACGGAAGAACAAGCGCACGTTGCACGTTCCGTTGACCGCAACTTGCTCAATATCCGCGATCTGTCCGTTCAGTCGGCTACGGGCTCACAACAAACCACTGACGCTTCGATATCCCTCGGCCATTTGGCTGTCGAACTCAACAGCATGGTGGGACACTTCAAGATTTAATCAGTGCAATTTTTTGCATAATGCCACGTTAAAAAGTAGTCAACGGCGACGAAACCTGTTCGAATCAAGCCATGCTTCATTCGCTCTCACTCGCCACTAATGCGGAAAGTGATCGTCGCCACTCTATTCGTAAGTGATCAAAAAATATGGCCTCAAGTGCCCTCGTACTACGCATCGCCGCTGAAATCCGGCAGAACATCCAGACAGGTAAGCTACCCCTGGGTGCTCATCTGAGCGCACAAAAAGTCGCCGACGAGTTCAACGTCTCCCGCTCCCCTGCACGCGAAGCGCTGGTGCTGCTCTCCGAGCAAAACATTCTCGAACAACTGCCAAATCGTGGGTTCTTTGTGCTGGAGCTCGTGCACGATCCGTCGCAAATCCACGATGAGGTACTTCCGCTTGAAGAGCCGGACGAATACTACCGACTCTCGGAAGACTGGCTGAACAATGCAATCCCCAACGAAGTGACAGAGCAGTTTCTGCGCACTCGCTACAACCTGACAAAGGCCCAGGTCATAGACATTCTCAACCGGGCGGCAAAAGTCGGTTGGGCCGAGCCGAAACCGGGTTATGGCTGGCGGTTCCTGGACGTGGCGAAGACACCGGAAACTCTCGAACAGATCTACAAGGTGCGCTCGTTGATCGAACCGGCAGCGCTGCTGGAGCCGACTTACCATCACGACCTGAGCAAGCTCCAGCGCTTGAAAAAAGAGCAGCAGGACATGCTCAACGGCGGCATTGATAACCTGCCGGCTGATGTGCTGCTCAAAAATGGTATTCGCTTCCACGAAGAGCTAATCAAGCTCTCCGGCAACCCGCTTTATCACATGATCCTGGTCCAGATGAACAACATGCGGCGGTTGATCGAATATCGCTCGATGATCGACCGCAAGCGCCTTTTCAAACAGTGCGCCGAACACATCCGGATGATCGAACTGGTGGAACAAGGCAACAACCTTGAAGCCGCGCATCTCATGAAACAGCACCTGAGTGGATCCTTCGCTCACAAATCGCCAATTCTGAAATTAAGGCCCGAATCCGCCGAGGCCAGCCTCTCACTTTCAGGCATCGGCACTGGCCTCACATCACTTCTCGAGGAGAGTACAAGTTGAGCACCGAAGAACAATTGCGCGAAGAAATCTGCACCGTCGGCAAAAGCCTGTACGAACGCGGTTATACCGTGGGTAGCGCAGGCAATATCAGTGCACGCTTGGAAGATGGCTGGTTGATCACCCCCACCGACGCCTGCCTGGGAAGATTGAAGCCGGAAGAAATCGCGAAAGTCAGCAAAGACGGCACCTGGGTATCCGGCAACAAGCCTTCGAAAACTTTGGAGCTGCATCGTCAGGTATACGACCGCAACCCGGAAGTGAATGGTGTCGTGCACACGCATTCGACGTCGCTCGTGGCTCTGACGCTCGCTGGCGTCTGGAAAAACGACGACATCCTCCCTCCACTGACGCCTTACCAAATCATGAAAGTCGGCCACATCCCATTGATCGCCTATCAGCGCCCCGGTTCTCCTGACGTAGCGGCACAAGTTGCGCAATTGGCCAACGATGTGCGCGGCGTCATGCTGGAACGGCTAGGTCCAGTGGTTTGGGAAACCTCAGTATCAAAAGCCAGCTTTGCGTTGGAGGAGCTTGAGGAAACGGCAAAGCTCTGGATGATGAGCAATCCGAAGCCTGCACCGCTAGGTGAAGAGGCAATCGAAGACTTGCGTCGGGTGTTCTCAGTCAAGTGGTGATGCCTCCAAGAAGCAACACAAGTTGTTGAATTGAATAATGCGTTGATACTCGCCTTGTTAATCATGATCTCCATTCATCTCGCTACAGAGGTGACTAGCAAGGCGAATGCCCGCTTGCATATTTGACACTATTTGACCCTCAACCTGGGTCATGCAGCCTGACCGGGCACTATCTAACTGAATTTCCGCGCTATTACGCTCGTTCTTCGAATTCGGGGTAGATCCGTAAGGTGCGCCGATGGAGAGTGACGGCCGGCTGCGAGTTATTTTCAGTCCATGCGCCAGGCAGCAATCGATTTCTGCGCTTCATGAAATGCAGAAAACGAGTGTGTATTCAATCGGTCGATGCAACAGATTGGCTAAATGAATCGCCTCTGGTTTCGTAGACATCTCGAACGGCTGCAAAGGGTCGATTACTGTCCTTGGTGATAGGCAGAAATCGGCCAATAGCGGACTATCCGCTCGGCCAGACCTTGGCCGCGCTTTTCATCTGGCGACTCGGACTGACAACCTTCGAATGCTCCGTTAACCCCCTAATGCCGTCACATTCATCTTGTTTGGGTCGCTGGCATCCGCCGGCGTTTTAAACCTTGCGGCGTCTCTGGCAGGCGGCAACCCGAACAAGCGTGCGTACTCACGGCTAAATTGCGAGGCGCTTTCGTAGCCAACAGTGAATGCGATGGCGGCCGCGTTGTGTGTTTCGAATAGCAGGAGCCATCGCGCTCTGAGTAGACGCAGGCGCTTTTGGTATTGGATCGGTGTCATTGCGGTAATGGCTTTGAAGTGCCGATAGAACGCCGCGACGCTCATGTCGGCCATGGCCGCTAAAGGTTCTACACGAAAGGGCTCGGTGTAGTGCTCGCGTATCCATTGGGTAGCTCGGCGGACCTGTGAAACTCGGCCATCCGGGCGAGCAATCTCGCGCAACATCTCCCCAAAGGGCCCTTGAAGCGCGCGAAACAAAATCTCGCGCTCGATCATCGGGGCAAGCACCGGCGCCTCATCGGGATGGTCAATCAGGCGCAGCATGCGCAACCAGGCATCAAGCATTTCAGTTGGCGCCGCAACAGGCGCGAAGCAACTGGGGGGAGGCTGACTTTCCGTTTTTGGTCTGTCCGCCAGCAACGACGCGATGATGCTGGGTTCCAGGGTCAAGCTGATGGCGAGATAGGGCTCGTCCGGCCCGCCTGGGTAAATCTCCCCGGTAGCCGGTACATCAATGGGCACCACAAAATACGTGGCCGCTCCGTAACTCAGCACCTGGTCGCCAATGGACAAGGCTTTCGAGCCTTGCAGTACGAGGTGCAGCATCGGCTGGTAAACCTGGCTGGCACAAGCCTCCGCATTCACCATCGCCACACGTGGCAACCCGGTTTCCGTCCACTGGCTTTGAGCGCGCATCACGATACTGCGCAATTCATTCATGGTGTCGTTCATGTGAGCGACGATGGCGTAGACCGATGTATAAAGCAATGCAGATGAGAAGAATAGGCAAGAGTGCGAGAAGAACCGGCAACGGCTTTACGCGGCGCGGACCCAATACTGATGGCAAGCAGCGTTAGGCCTTCGGAACTGATCGGAGGTCAATAACGGACGCTGCGTCACTTGCCACTTTAGAAAGGTCTCCTATGAAACTTGAAGGAAAAATCGCGGTAGTAACGGGTGCTTCCAAAGGCATCGGTGCTGGGATTGCCAAAGCAATGGGTGCAGCCGGTGCAACCGTCATTGTCAATTATTCATCCAGCAAAGACGACGCGGATTCGGTGGTCGCACATATTCAAGCACAAGGCGCGAATGCCGTTGCCATACAAGCGGACATGGGCAACGGCGCTGACGTGACTCGCCTGTTTGCAACCGTCGCAGCTGACTTCGGAAAGCTGGATATTCTGGTGAACAACGCGGGTGTTGCCGTGTTTCAAATGATTGAAGACCTCACCGAAGAGGCCTTCCATAAGCAGTTCAACCTCAATGTGCTGGGATATCTACTGGCGGCGCGCGAGGCTGTGAAACTGCTGGGCACATCCGGCAGCATCATCAATATCAGCTCAATCCTCAGCACCGACCCCTACCTTGCTTCGAGCGTTTACTCGGCTACCAAAGGCGCAGTCGATACGTTGACCTTCGCGTTGGCTAGAGAGTTGGGGCCGCGGGGTATTAGGGTTAACTCCATCCTCCCAGGCCATACCAACACACCTGCCACAGACGGCAATTTCGCCGGTGATTTTGGCGAGCAACTTATCGCCGGTACGCCGTTGCGTCGCTTTGGCGAGCCTGAGGACATTGCGCCGCTTGCCGTGTTCTTAGCGTCCGAAGATGCCCACTGGGTGACAGGTGAATCCATCCGGGCATCCGGTGGTGTGCGCGGCGTGGGCTACTAACGTCTGCCGAACAACTCACGGGCGTTCGGCAACGTGCGCCTGTATGCCTTCAGGTTTCGACAATGACGGATAGTTTAAAAGCCGCATCTCCTTTGGCGTTATCAACTACTCCAAGCACCCAGTCCCCACCGGCCTCTTGGAGCGCAGTTGTTGCCATCGGCGTAGGCGC
Organism: Pseudomonas sp. IT-P12; assembly: GCF_949767465.1. Lineage (NCBI taxonomy): Bacteria > Pseudomonadati > Pseudomonadota > Gammaproteobacteria > Pseudomonadales > Pseudomonadaceae > Pseudomonas > Pseudomonas sp. IT-P12. Next base: position 536,725 of record NZ_CATKPY010000022.1, read on the forward strand.
GTTCACGCTGGTGACCGCAGAATTTTTACCCATGGGGCTGTTGCCGCAAATTGCCCAGAACCTTGCGGTCAGTGAGGGGCAGGCCGGCCTTATGGTCACGGTACCCGGCATCGTGGCCGCCGGTGCGGCGCTGTTAACCATCAGCGTGGGCAAGCGTATTCAACGTCAGCACGCATTATTGGTGTTGCTCAGTCTGTTGGTCATTTCCAATGCACTGGTCGCCTGCGCCAATAGCCTTGGCGTTCTTCTCGTGGCTCGGATGCTTCTCGGCGTCGCGGTGGGCGGTTTCTGGACCATTGGGGTTTCACTGGGCCCCAGACTAAGGCCCGACGCCATTGGCCGGGCAACGTCCGTCATCTTTTCCGGCGTGACAGTGGGCACCGTAGTCGGCGTACCAGCAGGGACATTCCTTGGCGGGCTACTGGGATGGCGATTAGCGTTTGCAGCCTTCGCGGCGCTGGTTGTGCTGGTGGTGGTGGCGTTAGTGGTGCTGCTGCCGCGTATTCCACCTGAAAGATCCCTGGGCGTCGCTCAAGTACCGGTGGTGATGAGGATGAACACCGTTCGGGCAGGGCTCGTGGCGGTTGTGCTCATTTTTATCGGGCAGTTCGCCGCCTACACCTATATCGCACCGTTTCTAACGCAAATTAGCGGTATCGAGTCGGGCCGCCTGAGTGCGTTGCTACTCGCCTATGGCGTGGCGGGAGTTTTCGGCAACCTTTTTTGCGGTTGGTTTGTCGAGCGCGATGTACGCAGATCGGTGCTGGCCACATCGATATTCTTGGGTGGTGCCATGTTGGCGCTGGGTATCTGTGGCGCGAGCTCAGGGTGGGCGGCAGCAGCGGTCGTCGCCTGGGGTGTTGGTTTTGGCATGCTGCCTATCGCCATCCAGAGTTGGATATTCAACGCCGCGCCCGATCAACTTGAGGTTGTAGCAGCGCTATTCGTTGCTGCCGGGCAGTTGGCGATGGGGCTCGGCGCACTGATCGGCGGTGTAGTGGTTGATCACTTCGGCGTTCAAATGGCTATGGGGGTGGGAGTGGCGGGTACGTTGGGCGCCACATTGTGGATTGTCGCGAGCTTCCCCAGGTAGCCCCTTAGGGCAACACGTGTGGGTGGGCAGCGAAATGGTCCACCAGCCAATCGACAAATGCGCGCACGCGAACGCTCAAGTGTCGGTTGGGCATGTACACCACCGACAGCGGGTTGGGCTCGGCCTGCCAATCTTGCAACACCGGCACAAAGGTGCCGGCGTCGATATACGGCTGCGCCATAAACCGTAACGTATGGATCACCCCTAATCCTGCAAGGCCTGCGGCGAGGTAGGCGTTGCTGTCGTTGACGGCCACCACGTAATGGCCTTGCACGGCGAAGTGTTCATCGCCCTTGATGAACTCAAGGTTGTTCTGCCTTCCGGAGCCCGGGAAAAAGTAACGTACGAGCGCATGGCCATCTTCCAGTTTACCTGGGTGGCTGGGCACACCGTGCTTAGCCAAGTAAGCCGGCGTTGCGCAGGTAACAAACGGCAGGCTTCCCAGCCGTCGCGCAATCAGCGAGGAGTCTTGGAGGACGCCGCCGCGAATCACGCAGTCAATGTTTTCGCTGGCCAGGTCTGCTGTGCGATCACTCGCACCAATATCAATTTGCACCTGCGGATAGCGGGCGTGAAAGTCAGGCAGCGCCGGTATCACCAGTAGGGTGGCAATGGTGGTGCCCATATCAATTCTGACCTTGCCTTTCGGGGCCGACTGGGTGAGCGCAATTTCCGCCTCCACCTCCAGCCAGCGATCAAGCACCCTACTCATCTGTTCGTAATAGACGCCGCCTTCATTGGTCAGCGTGACCCGCCGCGTGGTGCGGTTAAGCAGCTTTACCCGCAGGTGTGCTTCCAGCGCTTGTACCAGCTTGGTCACGGCATTGGGGTGCAGGTCCATTTGCGTGGCTGCTTTGACGAAGCTGCCGGTTTCGACAATGCGGTTGAACGCTTGTACGGCAAGAAAGTAGTCCACGCGGGCACCGTTTGAGGAATCTGGAGAAGTACGTTTATCACCAAAGCAGTGATAGAGCATACCGATTAGACCAGTTTATCCCCGCTTGGGTGGTGGTTAGTGTGACGGCACGGTTTGTCATTCGCGACTGGCCCCTCACTACACAGGAAGAAAATCATGAGCAAGTCCTTGGCAGGTAAAGTTGCATTGGTTACCGGTGGCTCACGTGGCATTGGTGCCGCTATAGCCAAACGTTTGGCCGCCGAAGGTGCTGATGTGGCGTTCAGCTACGCCACATCAGCGGAGCATGCCCGTACGATGGCGCACCACATCGAATCACTGGGTGTGCAGGCGTTGGCCCTGGTTGCCGATCAGGCGGACGCTAATGCCGTCGCTGCGATGGTCAACCAGGTACACGCGCACTTCGGTCGCCTGGACATTCTGGTGAACAGCGCTGGGGTGTTTGTCACCGGCGTAATCGGCGATCCGCAGGCCGATATTGCCGAGCTGGAGCGCCAGCAGGCCATCAATGTGGGTGGCGTTGTCGCGGCTGTTCGTGCGGCGGTGCCGCTGTTGGCTGACGGTGGACGAATTGTTTCCATCGGCACCATGTTTGCCAGCCGTGCGCCTTTCCCAGGTATCGCTGACTACGCTGCGAGCAAGGCGGCAGTCGCTGCTTATAGCCGTGGTTGGGCGCGCGATTTAGGCGGGCGTCATATCACTGTCAATACCGTGCAGCCGGGCCCGATCAACACCCAGATGAACCCAGAAACAAGTGATGTGGCTGCCATGGTTAAACAGATGACGGCATTGGGTCGCTACGGCCAGCCAGAAGAAGTGGCGGGCGCCGTGGCGTTCTTGGTGGGGCCTGACGCTGGATATATCACAGGCGCCACCTTGAATGTAGATGGTGGTCAGAACAGCTAAACGGCTTAAGCCCTTGTGTCCGCCAAAATTCGCGCGGCATCTCGCGCCGGCGGCAAGCCAAAAACACGGGCGTAGTCGCGGCTGAACTGGGTGGGGCTTTCATAGCCCACTTCAAAGGCCGCCGTGGTGACGCTCTTGGCGCTGGCCACCAACAGCGTGCGGGCCTGGAGCAGCCGAACGCGCTTCTGATACTGCAATGGGCTCAAGTTGGTCACTGCTTTGAAATGGCGGTGGAAGGCCGAGACACTCATCGCTGCTTTCTCAGCCAAGTCGTCGACACGAATGGGCTCGGCGAAGTCGCGACGAATCCACTGGATGGCCAGGCTTACTCGGGCCATGGCGGTGTCCGGGGCTGCGATTTCACGCAGCATCCAGCCTTGAGGCCCCTGCAAGACGCGGTAGAGAATTTCCCGCTCATACGCCGGCGCCAGAGCGGTGATGTCTTGCGGACGCTCCATCAGTCGTAACATACGCACCCACGCGTCCATCAGTTCGGGCGTGACAGCGGCTACGGAAAAGCCGTTTTCCTGTGCTGCCCGCTCGGCAGGTTTGGGCAGATCCGCCAACAGCGTGGCGAGAATCGTCGGGTCCAACGTCAGGCTCACGGCTAAGTACGGCTCGCCCGTGGCGGCGGGGTGCACCTTGCCCACGGCCGGCAACTCGATGGACATTACAAAGTAGGTCGCCGGGTCGTAGCGCAAGGTGCGGTTGCCAACAGTCATCGACTTACTGCCCTGCAAAATCAGGTTGATCATCGGGTCGTACACAGCGGCCAACAGATGTTCCGGTACCTCGCCTTGCACCATGGCGACACGTGGAATGCCGGTTTCGGTACGCCGGTTCTCGGCATGGGCGGCCAGCGCCCGGAGTTCGTTCAGTTGATTATTCATGCTGAGCATCTGACGCCAAAGCGGGTACGCCGCGCAAGCAAAAAGCAGAAACAGGCAGGTTTCAAGTAGGAATGGCTGCGTGGCTGCGCACGGTGATAGCTACTGTGGCATCTCAACTAATCCACACCGGAGCACACCATGAGCGTCATTCTGATCACCGGGGGCAGCCGTGGCATCGGCGCTAGTACAGCCACCCTCTGCGCCGAACGAGGTATGGGCGTAGTCCTGACCTATAACAACAACCCGAAAGCGGCGCAGGCAGTGGTCGAGCAGATTCAGGCAGGTGGTGGCAAAGCCGTTGCGCTGAAACTGGATGTGGCCGACGTGAGCACCTTTGGCGCTTTTGCTGAAACAGTTCAGCATGTCTTGCAGCAGGTATGGGATGTGGCGCACCTCGACGGTGTCGTCAACAACGCCGGCTACGGGCTGTTCAATCCAATCGCGACGGTCAGCGAAGCGCAATTCGATGGGTTGTTCAACGTCCACCTCAAGGGCCCGTTTTTTCTGACCCAGACGCTGCTGCCGTTGCTGGCCGATGGTGCCAGCATCGTCAACCTCACCAGCGCCACGACCCGCGTGGCCACGGCGGGCGTTGCGCCGTACGCCGCGTTGAAAGGCGGGCTGGAAGTGCTGACCCGTTACATGGCCAAGGAGTTTGGCGAGCGCCGTATTCGCGCCAACGCCGTCTCGCCAGGGGCCATTCGTACCGAGTTAGGTGGCGGCCTGAACGATGAGTTCGAAGCGTTGCTCGCCGGGCAAACCGCGTTGGGCCGGGTAGGCGAGCCAGAAGATGTGGGTCTTGTTATCGCCACGTTGCTCTCGGTGGAGAGTGCCTGGATCAATGCCCAGACCATTGAGGTTGCTGGCGGTTATATGGTTTAGAACACTCCACACACCCCTTTAAGCGAGGAAAACACCATGCTTGACCATATCTTTATTTCTGTCGCAGACCTGGAGCGCTCCATCGCGTTCTACAGCGCCGCGCTGCCACCGCTGGGCATCACCAGCCGTCTTGACTACGACGGCAAGGATGGCCCGCCCGGCCATCCCGACCTCAAGGGGTTTGGGGCTCACGGGCGCGTATTTTTCTGGCTGCGCGAAGGCGTTGTTCAAGGGCGCGCGGCGCATATCGGCTTTGTCGCCAATAGCCGCGCGCAGGTAAATGCCGCCTACGCCGCCGCTATTCAGGCCGGCGGCACAGACAACGGTCCGCCTGGCGCCCGTTTGCACTACGACCCCGAGTACTACGCCGCCAATGTGTTGGACCCGGACGGCTATAGCCTCGAATTCGTCTACAAAAAATGGCAGCACAGCGCATGAAAAAACTATTGATATACGGCGCTGCGGGTTACACCGGCGCCATGGTTGCAGAACAAGCCAAGGCCGCTGGTCTGAACGTTGAAATTGCCGGTCGCGATGCCGCCAAGCTGCGAATACTGGCCGAGCGCCTGGACGTGCCCTACCGGGTACTTTCGCTCGATGAGCCGCTGTCTAGGGCCTTGGAAGGAGTGAATGTACTCCTGAACTGCGCGGGACCGTTTGCACTCACCGCGCAACCCTTGATGAACGCCTGCATTGAGGCCGGCGTCAGCTACCTGGACATTACCGCCGAAATCAACGTTTACCGGTTGGCTGAACGGCTCAGCGTGCAGGCTGCCAAAGCGGGGGTGATGCTGCTGCCCGGTGTTGGCTGGGACGTGGTGCCAACCGACTGTCTGGCCATGCACGTAGCGGAGCGTGTGCGTAGCCCTCAATCACTGCGTGTTGCACTTCAGGTGGCGGGGTCCATGTCGAGAGGTTCGGCAATCAGCGCCAGCGAAATCATCGGCGCAGGCTTGATGGCGCGGATCGATGGGCGATTGGTTGCCACCCCCGACGCCCAGCCACAGTTGTTCGACTTTGGTAACGGCCCGGTCCTCTGCGCACCGCTGTCTTTTGGTGACCTGATTACCGCATGGCATTCGACGGCTATCCCCAATATCGCAATGTACGTTCACGTCACCGGTAATGCATTTCCCACAGGTGATCTGGCACAACTCCCTGATGGCCCGAGCGCCGAGCAGCGGCTGGCTCAACCCGCTCACGCGGTCGCTGAAGTGACCGGCGCTGACGGAACCGTGGCGCGCTCGGTGATCGGGACGGTGAACGGTTATTCCTATACGCCTCTGGCCGCAGTAGAGGCAGCGCGCAGGGTATTGGGAGGTGAAGTCAGGCAGGGCTTTGCAACGCCGGCACAGGTGTTTGGCGTCGGCTTTGCTCAAAGCATTCCTGGTACGTGGGTGACTGACCGGTAGATGGGCCGCTGATCATTCTTACGCGAATAGCGCTCAATCCTGCGGGCCTGACAGTTCATGGCTGATGAACCTGCCTGCGATCTGCGCCACGTCGATCAGTCGTTTGCGCGACATGCCATTGCACGCGGAGGCTGAAAGCCCGCGCAACGTAACCGTAATGTAATCCGCGAGGGTTTGCGCGTTACCCGGCTGCACGTCGTCCAGGTACGCCCGTATGACCTTAAGGCCGCCGTTAGCCAGGGTTTCAGCCATCGTGCGGGCCACTTCGTCATCGGCACGCAGGCCCTCGGTAATCATGCAGCCACGCAATGTGGTGTCTTTTCCATATTGCTTTGCAGCGGCGACCAACAGCGCGCAAAGCGCCTCGCCGGGCGGGTGCTCCGGCGCGAGGATCTTGTCCAGCGGGAGGGCGTTTTCGCGGGCGTAGAGCTGCATCGCCCGCTCAAACAACTCGGCTTTGCTGCCGTATGCCGCGTAGAAGCTTGGCGGCTTGATATCCATGGCGTCGACCAGGTCGGTAAGGCTCACCGCGTCGAAACCGTGTTCATGGAACATGGCCTGAGCGATGGCGACTCCCGCTTCTCTGTCGAAGGCCGGGCGACGTTGGCGAGTTTTCTCGTTCATGGTGACCTCGTGGATAAGCGTCCAGTGTAGCGATCACTAAATTCAACATCAATTGTCCGATGCGGATCGCTCAATTTATGTAGCGATTACTAAATGTGTTGCGTGGCTGATCGTGCTTATGTAGTGTTCGCTACATAAATTCAATCTTCCAAATCGCCTGTAGAGGACATCGCAATGCAATTTCAAGACAAAGTCGTTCTGGTCACCGGTGGGTCGTCGGGCCTTGGGCTCGCCATTGCCCAGGAGCTGGTGGAGCAGGGGGCTCATGTAGTCATCACCGGTCGCCGGGAGGCGCAGCTCAATGATGCCGTGGCCATCCTGGGTGATCGTGCCACCGCAATCGTGGCGGATGTTTCAATCGCGGCAGATTTGGCGGTGTTGTTCGGCAAGGTCAAGTCGCGCCACGGCCGCATTGACGTACTCGTGGCAAACGCCGGTATGGGCGAAGTAGAGCCTCTGGGCAGCATCACCGAAGCGTATTTCGACCGGGTGTTCAACACCAATGTGAAAGGCGTGACCTTCACCGTTCAGGGGGCGCTCGCCCTTATGGGAAAAGGCAGCAGCATCGTCATTATTGGCTCAACGGCCTCTATCGATCCGGGCCCAGGCCTGAGCGTCTATGGCGCGACCAAGGCCGCACTGCGAGCGCTGGTAAGAAGCTGGGTGCTCGACATTCGCGGCAGTGGGGTGCGGATCAATATGGTCAGTCCGGGCCCCGTCGACACCGATTCGTTGCGCAAGATGCTGGCCGAGCAGGCCGATGAAGTCATCAAGGCATTGAGTGAAAAAAGCACCATCGGCCGTATAGGCCAGGCCCACGAAATCGGTAAGGCCGTGGCCTTTCTGGCCAGTGATGCCGCGAGCTACATCAATGGCGTGGAGCTATTCGCCGACGGCGGCGCCTCTCAGGTGTGACCCCATCGCTGTCACCCCGGCTCGCCCTTAATCCCTGGAGAAAAACATGAGTGATACCCCACAACTGCTTGCACGTCTCGCCGCCGAGAGCGCCATCCACCGCCTCCACGCTATCTATATTCATCGTCTGGACAGTGGCGATTTTACCGGTGTGGCAGACGTGCTTCAGCATGCCGTGCTTCATGTTCTTGGCACCGAAGCGTCCACTCGGGAGGGCTTGCTGGCGTTCTTCGAAGCCGGCCTGCAAATGCATGAAGACGGCACGCCACGCACCTGGCACTCGATCACCAACGTGCTGATTGATGTCGCACCCTCGGGCGACAAGGCGAGTTCGGCCAGCTATTACACCGTGCATCAACAGCTTGATGGGTTTCCCTTGCAGCCTATCTGCACCGGCAAGTACCTCGACGAATTTGAATTGCACGATGACGAATGGCGATTCAGTCGTCGCGAGGTGACGTTGCGCTTCGCCGGTGACCTTCAGCACCACGTGCAAGGCGCGCAGCGCCATCTAGTTGCTTAGAGCGCCTGATGGGAAAAGCACGTCCCGCGCCGTTCCTGAATGGTGGGGGGCGGCTTGGCTTCTCGCTCATTTCGCATAAATGCCTGTCTCGCCAAGGCGTTTTTTATCCCGAGGAATTCAAATTTGAATAACAAACGACAGGCGCTGATCACCGGTGCCAACAAAGGCATTGGGCTCGCGATTGCCAAAGGTCTTGCCGAGGCCGGTTTTTTTGTCTGGATCGGCGCACGCGACGTTGCACGTGGCGAGCACGCCGTTGCTGAGCTGCGTAAAACAGGGCTCGACGCCGGCTTTCTTGAATTGGATGTTGCAGACGACGCCAGCGTGCAAGACGCTGCCACGACTCTGGCTGCGCACATTGAAGCGCTTGATGTGCTGGTCAACAATGCGGGCATTGCAGTCGACATGACGCGGGCGCCCAGCCAGGTGCGCATGCAGGACATGAAGGCTGTTTATGAGGTCAACCTGTTTGGCCCAGTGCGCGTCACCCAAGTGTTTTTGCCGTTGCTCAGGGCCGCCGATCAGGCGCGGATTGTCATGATGGGTAGCGGCGTTGGCTCGCTCACATTGATCACCGACCCCACCTCGCTCTATTCGACCGTCAACCTGCTTGATTACACCTCGTCGAAAGTCGCGCTCAACGCGGTCACCGTCTCCTTCGCCAAGGAGCTGGCGCCGTTGGGCATCAAGGTGAACGCGGTCGAGCCAGGTCATGTAAGGACCGACCTTAATGGCAACTCGGGTGTGCTCACCCCTGAAGAGGGTGCGGCTATCGCGATCAAGATGGCATTGCTCGAATCCGACGGTCCTACTGGTGGCTTCTTTGGAAGCCATGGCCGGCAACCATGGTAGTTCCTAACTACTTAATTTGATGATCCGCAGGAAACCTAAGCGCAGCGAGGGTAGCGCTGCTTCCAGTCGCGTTGTCAGGAGGACAGAGGCGAGTGCTATTGGCCGACACCGCTCCTTCGCGACCGTCAGCAATTGGCCGATTTCTGCCTGTCATTAGGGGTAGAAAACGCCCCAAAGCAGTCGATCAATAATGGATAATGGCAAAAACCGGCCCAAGAAAACTTCAGTTGCTAAACCTCTACGGCAAATTGGTCTCTGCAATGGACTGCAAATGTATGATTACTACAGTGAACCAGGATGATCGCTTAGACTATTTCGTCGTCGTGCATGGCATTGACGCTCAAACCTACGAACGGATGGCTGTTCACTTTGAATGTCGTCGCGGCGGAGTGCGACCGACAGACCAAAGCAGGTATATCTCTATCCCAGTAACGGTTGGCACTCTGGATAGCACCCTTGCTTGGATCAAAGCCGAGGTGAACGGACACCATGACGAGCTGTATGTGATAGTGTCCGTCGCGACAAATTTGTCTTGGGGCGAGGTTATAATTCCCGCGAAAATAGCTTTGCTCGCTGGTCAAGCTGAGGCCGCGATTAAGATTGCGTTCCAACTCAAGCGAACCTAATCCAATGGCAGGCAGTGCTTGCTTTGGATCCGCCTGCCCCGAAGGCCTGCTTTTGGCCGTTTGCTGCCTATCACAACTAGATGAAACTGACCCGTTGCTACCAGTGGAAAAGACAGAACGATCCGCCGCTACGATTGATCGCGTTCAATACATAGAGCTAAACAGCTGCTCAGAGTTCTTCAATTCACACGCCGCTTCTGCCTCCGCTCGCGTTGGAAAATGAAGGGGTAGACGGGACTTTTCCTTGTTGTCATAAATGTCGAATCCAGACGACTCCGTTCGCGAATAAAAGCGCACACCACACCTTGCAGATTCTGTCTCTTTAGGTGTTGCTGGTACGACAACAAATCTCAATACCATCTCCTCACCTATAGTTTTTTATTCCTAATTCTTTTGTTTTAGCGGCATATAGCCATCTTATCAATCTCCCGTCATGGGTCTCGACGAGTGGAAAGTACCTAGCCCAGATACAGAGTTAACCGATGGTGAGCCGATGAAAGCTTCAGGCCGAAGGCAGCTCAATATTTCGCTGTTTCGACCTGGAAATTTGTTCCGATGGCTATGCACGGCGGCAAGAAAATATCTGCCGTGGTTTTACAGCCCTCATGGCCCTCTGACAGTCTGCGCGCTTGGTTTTTAGCCACTTTGAAGGCGGCATCCCGCGATGCACTTCCCGCCTCCCTATCAGTTGCTCACCTGCGAAACGACCTTGCGCACGACATACGGCAGGATACCGCCCTCCTTCAAGTAGAGAATTTCCTGTTGCGAATCCAACTGTAGAATCAACGGCAGCGAGGTCTGACTTCCGTCCGCGCGATTGATCACCAGGCAAAGCGGGTTTGCCCCCACCTGCATTGTCTCCAGACCGTTGAAGTCCAGTGTCTCATCCCCTTTTAACTGCAAGTTCGTCGCGTCGACGCCTGCCGCAAACGTAATGGGCAAGATGCCCATGCCGATCAGATTGCTACGATGGATACGCTCAAAACTCTGCGCGACGACAGCCTTGACGCCCAAGGTGGCTTGCGCCTTGGCTGCCCAGTCACGACTGGAGCCCGCTCCATAGTTGAATCCGGCGAAGATCACCAGCGGCACGTCCTTGGCAACGTAGCTCAGAGCTGCGTCGTAAACGCGCTGGATCGAACCGTCAAAAGCCGTTGCAAAACCACCCTCCCCCGGCTGTTGCTCCAATAGCCGATTCTTCACTGCTCGATTCACGAATGCACCGCGCATCATCACTTCGTGGTTGCTGCGGCGGGTCGAGTATTGATTGAGATCGTTCGGGTTTTCGCCGCGCTCGATCAGCCACTGTCCAGCCTGGCTTTCGAGTGGAATCGCACTGGCCGGTGAGATGTGGTCAGTGGTGACGTTGTCGCCCAGCACCATCAAAGTTCTTGCACTATGAATCGACAACTCGGGTGAAGCTTCGGCTTTGACGTTTTGCAGGTAAATGGGGCGGCGCAGGTAAGTCGAATTCGACGCCCAAGGAAACTGCACGCTGCCACTCGCTGACAGTGCCTGCCAGTGATGAGTGCCATCCCACAGCATCGCGTTACGCTGGCGGAACAAATCCGGGCGAACGGTCTGGCTGACCAGTGCCTGAATCTGCTCTTCACTGGGCATCAGTTCATGCAAGTACACATCGTTGCCTGCCGCATCCTGTCCTAACGGCTCAGTCTGGATATCCATATTGATGGTGCCTGCCAAGGCATAAGCCACGACCAGCGCCGGCGAAGCCAGGTAGCCGACCTGTACGCGAGGATTGACCCGCCCCTCGAAGTTGCGATTGCCCGACAGCACCACCACGGTTTTGAGGCCCTGGTCCGAGAAGCGCTCCATGTGTTCCTCGAGGCTGCCGGAGTTACCGATGCAGGTCATGCAGCCAAACCCGGCGAGATCGAACCCCAAGGCCGAGAAGTCGCTCAGCAGATCGGCCTTTTCCAGGTAGTCCGCGACTACGCGTGAGCCGGGCGACAGAGATGTCTTGACCCAGGGCTTACTGCGCAAACCGCGACGCTGAGCGTTGCGGGCCAGCAATCCCGCCTGGATCATCTGGCTCGGGTTTGCAGTGTTGGTGCAACTGGTGATTGCCGCCAGGGAGATGGCGCCATGGGTCAGGGCCTGGCCAAACGAAGGCTCGAAGTATTCGGCTTCAGCATCCGAAGAACGCGCTATCACGCCCTCCCGCTCACCCAGAATTTCCTGACGAAAGGATGGCGCGGCGTCAGCCAGTTTGCGCCACTGATGCGGTTGATGAGGTCCAGCAACACTTGGCTCGATGGCCGCGAGATCCAGCTCGATCAAGTCATCGAAATGCGGTTCGGGCAGTGAGTCGTGGCGCCACAGGCCTTGCGCTTGGAGGTAAGTTTCAATACGCGCAATGGTGTCTTCGCTGCGACCGGTCAGGTGCATGTACTCCATCGTGCTGTCGTCGAACGGGAAGAATACTACGGTGGCGCCATACTCAGGGGCCATGTTCGACAGCGTGCCTCGCGCCGCCCAACTGAGCTTCGACAGGCCAGGGCCGCAGAACTCAACGAACTTGCCCACCACGCCCTTCGCACGCAATATTTGCGTGATGCGCAATGCCAGATCGGTGGCCGTCACCCCGGGCCGCAGTTCATTGCTCAAACGAATGCCGACGACTTCAGGAAAGCTGATCGGCACCGGCTCGCCGAGCATGGCAGCCTGTCCCTCCAGCCCACCCACACCCCAGCCCAGAACGCCGATGGCGTTGATCATCGGCGTGTGGCTGTCGGTTGCTACGATATCGTCAGGATGCAGCAGTGGCTGGCCATCGGCGGTCTGGCTTTCCCAAACCACGGTCGCCAGCGACTCCATGTTGACCTGGTGAATGATCCCGGTACCGGGCGGAACCACCTTGAAATTGGTCAGACTCTTCTGTGCCCACTTGATGAATTCGTAGCGTTCGGAGTTGCGGCGGTAGTCGATGTCCAGGTTCTTCTCCACCGCGTCCGCTTCGGCGTAGCGCTCGACAATCACCGAATGGTCAATGACCAGCACCGCAGGAATCATCGGGTTCATGGTTTCCGGTGCGCCACCCATCTCCGCCACCATGTCGCGCATACCGGCAAAGTCAGCAAGCGCCGGCAGGCAGGTCGTGTCGTGGAACATCAGCCGGTTGGGGTAAAAAGGCACTTCGCAGGCCGGCGCCCCTTGGCGTATGCATGCGATGAAGTTGTCCAGCGACGCCCGTGAGCACCGCGCCACATTCTCCAGCAGAATACGGATTGAATAAGGCAAGCCAATGAGCTCGGCCGGGGTGAGTATCTTGTGCAGATCCACGTAGGCGTAACGGGTGTCGCCCACTTGAAGATGACTTTGATGACGTGCGTCGATGGTGGAAATCATGGGCTTACCGTTCACCGGTTGAGTGCGTACGCAAACGAGTCTATTCGGTCGTTCAGTTGAACCCAGCGTAACGAAAGGCCGAGCCGGGGAAAATTGAACAATGAGCAAGTCATCGTTCGCCAACGGAGAACGCAGCCTTGATGAGTCTGAAATTGTCAGGTCTTGCTCACTTCCCTACTCTCAGGGGCGACGACAATTTCCATGGAGACCATTTATGCTCGCCCCTACCGCAAAAGTCCTTGCAGAGCTTGCCCCGACTGGTGTGCTCAAAGCTGCCATCAACTTCGGCAATCCGGTGCTTGCACAGCGCAATGCCGAAACGGGCCAACCTCAAGGTGTATCTGTCAGCCTGGCGGTGGAATTGGGCAAGCACCTGGGCGTTCCTGTCGAGTTCATCACCTACGACGCTGCGGGAAAAGTGTTCGAGGCGTTGGCACAAAATCAATGGAACATCGCATTCCTGGCCATCGAACCTGTGCGTGAAGCTCAAGTCGCCTTCAGTGAACCTTACGTGATTATCGAAGGTACCTATCTGGTCAAGGACAGCTCCCCATTCCGCAAGATGGAAGATCTGGATCAACCCAAGGTGCGGATCGCCGTGGGCAAGGGTGCAGCTTATGACCTGTACCTGAGCCGGACTCAACAGCACGCAACCCTGGTTCGCGCGTCAACCTCTGCCGGAGCGGTGGACCTGTTTCTCGATGAGAACCTGGATGCGGCGGCGGGCGTGCGTCAACCGTTGCTCAAGGTCGCCGAAGCCAACAAGGAATTGCGCGTCCTGGACGGTTACTTCACGTCAATTCGCCAGGCAATGGGCGTACCCGTGCGATGCGCCGCGGGTGCGGCGTATGTCAGAGCATTCCTGGAAGAACAGAAAGCCAACGGTTTCGTTACCAAGGCACTTGCCGCAAGCGGCCAAAGTGACGTCACGGTTGCCCCGCTTCAAGTCAATTGAGACCGCTGCGATAAGGGGATGAAACGCACTTGCCTGCTCAGCGGCGAAGGCGTTTCAACCAGATTTTATGCACCGGCTCAGCGCAGAGCATCACCACTATCAAGCGCATGATCTGCATTGCCGTAACGATGCCAACGCCCAGGTTCAAGGCTTCGGCCGTCAGGTACATTTCCGTACTGCTGCCCGGCATCATGCCCAGTGCCAGCGTCATCAAAGGAAAGCCCAGCAGATAACCGATTCCAAGTGCCAGCAACAAGGTGCAAACAATCATGCTCAAGGTGAACACCGAAACCTTGATCAGGAATGTCGGTGAGGCCTTGAAGAACTGGCGATCAAAATAGCCTCCCAGCGCGCAACCGATCATGAGCTGACCGTAATGGCTCAGCTCAACGGGTAATGCCGTCTGCAGATTGAAGCTGGCAGTGAATAGCGCGCACAGCGCCATCGGGCCGAACATCCAAGGGTTCGGCAACTTGTACCGTTTCCAGATAATCGCCGTCAGCGCCCCGCCGAGCAACAATGGCAGCAGCCAATACCAATCACTGGGCAATCGGGCATGAACCACAGATGGAGAGATTTTCGAGCTGAAAAACATCGCGGGCGGAACACAAAGCACAATCAGCACAAGCCGAACACTGTGAGCTGCAGCGATCTGACTGACGTTGGCCTTATGCCTGATCCCCGATTGAATCATCTCTGCAAAGTTCGCAGGCATGAAGGCGAAAAAGGCAGTCGTCAGATCCATGCCTCGACGCCGCATGAACTCGATGCCGAGCAAGGCAAGTAACAAGGTGAGAAATGCCGCGAACAGCATCATCGCGAAATGACCCAGGATCTGCTCCAGCACCGCGGGTGTGAAATGCAGGCCTATGGATGTCGCAATCATCCATTGCCCGGTCAATCGACCATTGGGGATCTCCCCCACCCGCCAGCCGAGACATCGCACCAGAATAACCGCCAACATCGATCCAATGATCCAGGGCAAAGGCCAGTTCAGGTAACTGGCAATCAGTGCGCCGGCCACTCCAACCAGCGGTGTCGCCCACCACAATCCCATTGAGGTGAAAAACGCTCTCATAGGTTGGTGCCACCAAAGACCATACACACTGGACTTCCTGTCTCAATCACCTCACCCGTCGGGGTCAAGCTGCCAGTCGTTGGGTCAATACTGAAAACCACGATGGTGTCGCTGTCCTCATTGGCCACATACATGCATCCGCCGTCGGGCGACAACGCGAAAAATCGAGGAGTGAGGCCTTGCGTTGGCGTAGCTGATTCGAATGTCAGCCAGCCCGATTGAGGATCGATGCTGAAGCACGCAATGCTGTCGCTTCCCCGGTTGGAGGCGTAGACGAAGCGCCCTGCCTTATCGACTTCGATCTCTGCGGCCGTGCTGTCGCCGGTGAAAGAATCCGGCAGCGTAGAGAGCACCTGCTGCGGCTGCAGCTCACCACTTTCGCTGTTGAAGCGATAGGTTGCGACGGTCGAGTCGAGCTCATTGACCGAGTAGACAACGGGTAGTCCCGGATGAAAAGCCACATGCCGCGGCCCGGCCCCTTTGCGGGTGGCAACAGATGGACAGGCTGTCGGGAGCAGCTTGCCCGACAGTGAGTCGAATCGGTAAGTGAAGATCCGGTCGAGACCTTTATCCGGTACGACGACTAGCTTTCCACTGGGGTCGAATGGATTGAAATGCGGTTTCGGGCCTTTTTGTTCAATTCGATGGGGTCCGATCGGCCCTTGCGTCATCACTTGATCGCAGAGTTCGCCGAGTTCCCCCGAATCGAGAATCGGTAAAACAACAACAGAACCACTGTAATGGTTGCTCACCACCAGGAAGTCGCCGTCCGGTGAAATCGCCAAATGTGCGGGATTGTGGCCATGGGTGCTTTGGCTATTGAGGTAGCGCAGCGTGCCATTGGCGCCGATGCTGAATGCGCTGGCCTGATCCGTATCACCATGGACGCAGTACAGGAAATCCTCCTGTTTACTGATCGCAAGAAATGAAGGGTTTACCAATCCATCAACCAACTGCACATGAGACAGGCGCCCAGTCTTTGAGTCGACGCTGTAGACGTTGATCCCGTTGCCACGGGCATTCCTTTCACGAGTGGTGCGACAGCCTACGTAAATGAACATGAAGTCATCTCAAAAGGCGAGCAGGTGCATGGATGGCACCTGTCACGCGGTCAAGTGTGCGACGAACGCGCGAGCGGTAGGAGGGAGCGCTTCGAATCGTCGAGCAACAATATTCAACTGACGCTTGGCCCATGGCTCGGCCAACGTGACAGCCTGCAAATGGAAGGAACGCAGATAGGGACGCAGAACATCGCGAGGCAAAATGCAAATGCCCAGATTGGTCGAAACCATCCGGCACATGCATTCAAAGCTGGAAACCCGAACCCGCTGCCTGATTGGCTTACCTAACAATTCGGCTTGTTCAGTCAGCAGCAAATGCACCGAGCTTTCCACATGAGGACCAATGAACTCGAAGATCAGCGCCTGCTCGAAACTGGCTTGCGTCTGCGCCGCCAATGGATGCCGTTCTGGAACCGCAATCACCAACTCATCCACGCGATAAGGAACGGATTCCAACCCTTGTGAAGGCGTCTGTTCGGCAATGATGCCGACATCCGCACGACCGTCCGACACCGCTCGTACGATTGCCGCACCGACGCGCTCCTCGATATCGAACTTGATATCGGGGTAGGTTTCCATAAATGTGCCGATATCCAGACTCAGCTGTTGGGCCAACGCCGATGTGATGGCGTGCAATCGAACATGGCCCTTGATTCCAGCACCATACTCACTCAACTCCTGGTCCATCTTCAAAAGAGTTTCGTTCACCTGCAACGCGTAATGGCGCAGCGACTGCCCCGCAGGGGTCAGCTCCATTCCGCGCGGATAGCGAATGAACAAGGGAGAACCCACCTTCTCTTCAAGCTCGCTGATCCGCTTACTGACTGCGGAGGTCGCCAGGTGGCAGAGCTGCGATGCCTTGGTCAGGTTTCGCTGCTCCGCCACAGCCATGAAGATTTCCAGGCTGAGCAGATCATGGCGCATTGGCCAATGCCTTCTCGAAGAAGTCTACCGTGCCGAAATTGCCGGATTTCAGCGCCAAGGCAACCGGGTCGTCGCGCAAGCCGAGTGTCCAAGGCACACCAGGATCGATGGTCGCACCAATTCGCAGAGCCTTGACTTGCAGTGCCTTGACTACCGCACCCGATGTCTCGCCGCCGGCAACCACCAGCTTGCGAACACCCATGCCGTAGAGGCCGACAGCGACGGCGGACAATGCGTCTTCAACGATCTGCCCAGCAGCCTCAACGCCTAGCTTTTGCTGAGCAAGCTTGACCGTCTCTGGATGCGCGCTTCCGTAGATCAGGACGGGACCCTTTTGAATCAGATCCTTTGCCCATTCAAGTGCTTCAGCAACCTGATCATGACCATTGGCAAGACGCAGCGGATCAATGGAAAAGCTCGGGCGGGTTTTCTGCCAGTGCTCGACCTGACCATTCGTCGCTACCGAACAACTGCCGGAAACAACGGCGCCCAAGCCCTCGATGACAGGCAGTACCGATGCCGTTTCGGACTGACCGAGCTTGCCCGCACGACGGAAGTTTTCAGGTAGACCCAGCGCAACGCCAGAACCGCCGGTAACCAGTTTATGGTCCGCTACGGCAGTGCCTATGGCATACAAATCTTCATCATCGATCGCATCGACAATGGCATAACCTCGACCTTGGGCAGTGAGGCTGTTGAAAGCCGCGGAAATGGCTTGCGCGCCCTTGTTTACGACCGAATGTGCAACAAGACCTACCGGTTTGAGCGTCTGCTGTTGCAATACCCGAACCAGATTGGAATCGGTCATTGGCGTCAATGGATGATTACGCATGCCGGATTCGCTCAACAGCACATCGCCGACGAACAAATGACCGTTAAAAATCGTCCGTTTGTTCTCCGGGAATGCAGGACAAGCCACAGCGAACGAGACGTTCAAAGCTTCAGCAAGTGCATCGGCGACAGGGCCGATGTTTCCGCGAGAGGTCGAGTCAAACGTCGAGCAATATTTGAAAAAAAACTGTTGGCAGCCTGCCGCACGCAACCATTCCAGCGCTTCGAACGATTGGGTAACGGCTTCTTCCGGGCTGACAGTACGGCTTTTCAGGGCAATGACGACAGCATCGATGTCGTCAGGCAGTGGCCCTTGCGGCACACCGATCACTTGTAGCGTGCGCATGCCGCCACGTACCAGCGTACTGGCCAAATCCGTACCGCCGGTGAAGTCATCAGCGATGCAACCGAGTAGTAATTGACTCACTGTGGTCTCCTCGTGCCCTCCTCCTTTGGATACCTAAAAGGAGAACAGGCGTTTTCTTGTTATAGATCCGCAACGCTCCAGATAACGGGCGACATGCCTGGCATGCCACCCGTTTCAATCAGCCCAGAATGACTTTGGCTACCGCTTCGCCGAACGCTTTGGTACCGCTGGAGCCGCCCAGATCAGGCGTGCGCTGCTTAGGATCCTGCAGCACAACATCCACTGCCTTTTCCATTTCCAGGCCGGCCTTGATCAGCGCTTCCTTGTTGTGGTGCTCGCCCATCCACTGCAGCAGCATGCCAACGGACAGAATCATCGAAACCGGGTTGGCCTTGTCCTGCCCGGCGATATCCGGCGCAGAGCCATGCTGGGCCTGAGCGCAGCAATGAGTGTCGCTGGCCATCATGGAACCGGCCAGACCCAGGCTGCCCGACAGTTCACTGGCAAGGTCGCTGATGATGTCGCCGTAGAAGTTGGTCGCAACCAGAACGTCGAAGCGCTCAGGGCTACGTACCAGGTGGGCAGTGGAGGCATCGACCAGCAGATCGTCCAGCGCGACCTCCGGGAAGTCCTTCGCTACATCACGAACGCATTCCAGGAACAGCCCGTCGGTCATGTGGAAGCTGTTGGCCTTGTGAATGGCGGTGACCTTCTTGCCACGCTTCATCGCCAGCTCGAATGCACGGCGGGCGATACGCTCGCTGCAATGACGAGTGATTTTACGAGTGGATAAAGCCATATCCGGAGTCGGCATCACTTCGCCCCAACCGCGGCTCATGTTGCGATCTGGATAAAAGCCTTCAGTCGCTTCACGCATGATCACCAGGTCCATGGTCTTGCCTTCCTTCATGTTGGAAGTCAGGAATGGACGGGTACGGGCAGGACGTACGTTGGCGTAGAGATCCAAGCCGATACGGAAACCGGCAGAAACGTTGCGACCGCCTTTTTCAGGCACTGGATAATCGGCGTGCGACTGGGTGCCGAGAATGATGCCGTCGTAGCCTTTGGCCTTTTCCAGCACTTCATCACGCAAGGTGGTGCCGTATTTATCCAGGCTTGTGAAACCGACATCGTCGTAATCGAAGCTCAAGCCCAGATCGAATTTTGTGTTGGCAGCCTTGAGCACCGACATCGAAGATTCAACGATTTCTGGACCAATACCGTCACCAGGAAGAACCAAAATACGCATCGCATACCCCTTACTTATTGTTTGAGCTGAATTTTTTCGAAGCCTGTGCGTGATGAACCGGCCCCATTTCTGTACATCGTAAATACAAAGTACAATATTGACGAGGCGAAGTCCTTAACCTTTTGCTCCCGTTCGTCCTGAGACGTTATGAGGAGCAGTTGCGCTATCGACCTCGACAGATTGCATTTTATTGCATGAATATTCAGTTTGTGCAACCTTTACGCTCAACGGTCACCCAATTCACCTTCCCAGGAGATTCCGCATGACAGTTAAAACCTCCGATCTTTGCGATCAATACCCAGACTCAATTCGCGTACTGGCCCCGATTTTTCAGGACTTTGGCGGCAAAAATGATTTCGAGGGACGCGCCTTCACCCTCAAATGTTTCGAGGACAATTCCCGAATCAAGGAAATAAGCAGTCTGCCGGGGCATGGCCGGGTGTTGGTGGTGGACGGAGGCGGCAGTGACCGCTACGCGCTGTTCGGCGATGTGATCGCTGAAGATCTGGTCAAGAACGGCTGGGCCGGTGTGATGATTTACGGTTACATCCGCGACAAAGCGGCATTACGTGACATGCCGATCGCCATCAAGGCACTGGGCACATCACCGCGAAAGACCGTCAAACGAAACGAAGGGCAGATTGGCATATCGGTGGAATTCGCCGGGCACACCATCGCCGATGGCGACCAGCTGTTCGGCGATGATGATGGTGTGGTGTTGTTAAACGAGCTGAGCGCTAGCTGACGACCGATATCTCAAGGCTGCGCTGGTATTCCAGCTCATCCTTGGCCTCTTTATCTGTTTTTTGCCGCCCGACCACATCAAGGTGGTTGCGTAGAAATTCCGCCGCCGCCTCTCGCTGTCCACTTTCGATGAGATCAAGAAGATGGATGTGTTCTTTACATTGGTTGATCAGGCGAGGCCGATCCACGTTGGCCTTGTAGGCCATGAAACGACGCAATTGGTTCTGGCGGCGGATTGCCTCAAGAAAAAAAGCGTTGCCCGAGCAGCGCACCACCAGCTCATGAAGCTGCGAACCGATCTGAAACAGCTGCGATCGCGACAAGGTGAAAATGTCGCCATCGAGCAATTGCTGCTGGATTTCCCGCGCTTTGGCAAACGCTGGCTTATCCACCTCGTAACCAGGTTCCAAAACGGCGGCCGGTTCGATTGCCATGCGAAAACGGTAGCTCTGAATATGGGCTTTGGAGTCATGCAGAAAACTGTTGATCTCCCACCCCTGCCCTGGCTTGCGCTCAATCATTGCCTCATTGGCCAGTCGGGTCAGAACCTTCATGAGCTGCCCTCTGGGCACCTCATATTTGCGCATCAATTCGGCTTCAAAAAAAGTCGTGGGAATGTCACCACGCAAGACGTCGTCAACAACGCGCAGGTAGAAGTCTTCAAAGGGATCGACTTCCAGAGGGAGCTTGCGACTGTCGATTCCTCGCGCGTCAGCCGTCAGGAAATAACCCCGGTTCGGCTCCTTGGTCGCCAGACCCAATTCGGCCAACAACGCAAAACCGCGTCGAATCGGAGACCGGGACACTCCCAACTCCTTGGCAAAAGACTCCTCGCGCAAAGGATCACCAGCGCGCATCGACCGGGCTCTGGCCATGTCGATGATCTTGGGTGCCAACTGCTCCGCAAGGTCTTTCTTTATCTTGGGCTTCATTTTGGCTGGTTCGCCCACCAAAGATTGTTGAAGAGTCGATTCTGCTGAATTCATGGAAACCGGTAATCAAAGGAGGATGACGTGCATAACCTGGTATGGAGTGATTACACCCGAGTCCAAGCTTTAAAGAAAAATAACACACCTGATGCACATCAACACGCCAGTGACCATTCAGGGCTTCACCGTACGACCACTTGACCTACAGCAACCAGGAAACCGTCATGACCGCACCACGCATCTATTTGATCCATGCAACGCCAGTAGCCATAGATCCCATCACTGAGGCGTTCACACGACTATGGCCTGAAGCCAGGCTGGCCAATTTATTGGAGGATTCACTCTCTAGCGATTTGACCGAGGCCGGTGAACTGACCCCGGACTTGAGCCAGCGGTTCTTGAAACTCGCGACCTACGCCGCAGAGTCCGGTGCTGATGCGATACTGTTTACGTGTTCGGCATTTGGTGAGGCGATCGATTTGTGCAAGCGCTCGCTGAGCATTCCGGTGCTTAAACCGAACGAAGCCATGATCGAGGCGGCCCTTCAACGCACAGCAAGAATCACCATCCTTGCGACATTCCAGCCGGCCATTGCATCGATGACCGAAGAGTTTTTAGCCCACGCGGGACAAACGGGCGTCGATATCGAGCTCGATACCCTTGTTTGTCCAGAAGCACTCGCCGAACTGCGCAAGGGAAATGCTGAACGCCATGACGCGCTGATCGTCGATTCAGCACGCTCCCCAACCAATAGCGAATTGTTGTGCTTTGCCCAGTTCTCCATGACCAGCGCAGCACAACAAGTGAGCCAAGCGAGTGGCTTGCCCGTACTGACAACACCCGACAGCGCCGTGTTGAAGCTGCGTGACCTTCTCAAAGCCTGATACAGATTGAATATTCAAGGAGTCCCCATGACCAGGTTGAACGCACACATCGGCTTCCAGTTTACGGAGTTGCCTTTCCTGGAGCGGTTCTCGGCAGCGGCCAACGCGGGTTTTCGAGCGGTCGAGTTTCCCTCGCCCTACGAATACGAAGCAGCGCAAATAGCCGAGCTTCTCTGCGAACATGAACTGCAGATGGTGCAATTCGCCGCGCCATCAGGACCAACCAAAGGCACTACCGGCATTTGCAGTTCAAAAGAAGTATTTCGATCGGATCTGATAAAAGCCGTCGACTATGCAAATGCACTCGACTGCCGAATGGTTCACCTGATGTCAGGCGTGTCGCAGGCTGCACTTGGGGTCATTGCCGATAGCAGCACTTACCGACGCAATTTGAAGTACGCCGTAGAGTTCTTGTCTGGAGAAGGCATCGAGCCTTTGATTGAAGTCATAAGCTCAGACGAAGTCCCAGGTTACCTGATGAGCCGATACGACTTCGCCGAAGAGATGCTTCAGACACTGCCCAGCCTCGGACTCATCCTGGACACGTACCACACCGAGCTTCTAGGCGAGGATTGCCTGCGCAAGCTCAATCAATGGTGGTCACGGGTAAGTCACATCCAGGTCGCCGACTTTCCCGGCCGCAACGAGCCAGGCACAGGCAACATCGATTTCCCAAAACTGCTCTCCATGCTGGAAGACCGCGCCTATCAGGGCTGGGTGGGTTGCGAGTACCGCCCTCGCTCCTCGACTCTCGATGGGCTGGAAGAACTCCGGAGGATCATGAAGCCGCATCCTCACGAGGATGACCGTTGGTAAGAAATCGTTTCTTTTTGGAGAAATTGTACTGCGTAATCTTGCAAAACAATTTCGAGTGGAGTTTATTAGCCATCAGTAGCCCTCGAAGGTTGCAGGCAATACTCCCAACAAAAAACACAACAGGAGTTTACGCATGAGCAAAAAGATCGCATTTGTTACTGCTGGCATGGGAAACCTGGGGACTGCAGTGTGCCAACGACTGGCACGTGACGGGTTCACCGTCGTCGCAGGGTGCGGCCCTGACTCCCCTCTGAAGGACACCTGGCTCGCCCAACAAAAGGAGCTCGGTTTCAACTTCATTGCTTCTGAAGGTAGCGTTGCTGATTGGGAGTCCTGCCAGAAGGCTTTCGATCAAATCAAGAAAAATGTCGGCCCCGTTGACGTTCTGATCAACAATGCTGGTACTGCTCGTAATGTTGTATTCCATGACATGCAGCCCAATGACTGGGCTACCGTCATCGACACCAATCTCAATTCGCTATTCAACGTAACCAAACAGGTTATCGATGGCATGGCCGAACGAGGCTGGGGACGAGTGATCAACATCTCATCGGTAAACGCTCAACTGGGCCAGGTGGGTCAGGTCAACTACTCCACTGCCAAATCCGCAATTCGAGGCTTCACTCGCGCACTGGCACGAGAAGTCGGCTCCCGTGGGGTCACCGTCAATACCGTCTCTCCTGGATACATTGCCACTGCCAAGCTCAAATCAGTCACCACGGCGGACGCGATGGATCGCATCATTCAGGACATTCCGACTCGTCGCCTGGGAACACCCGAGGAGATCGCAGCGGTATGCGCCTGGCTGGCCTCCGACGAAGCTGGTTACGCAAACGGCGCCGACTTCTCGCTCAATGGCGGCCTTCACATGAGTTGATACTCGTGTGAGACTCAGCGGCGACCCGCTGGATCAAACCAAAAATACAGCGGGAACCTTGATGCGCTTTTTTGCGCAGATCCCATAAAAACAATTGTACTTTACGTCAAGGTGATACAAATGCTCTCAATACTCGGCTACGGCATGATCGTGACCTTCATGGCACTGATCATGACCAAGCGGTTGTCGCCGTTGGTAGCGATGACAACAGTTCCGATCGTTTTCGCACTCATGGCAGGCTTCGGTCCGGACATGGGCAACATGATGATCGATGGCCTGAAAAAGGTAGCGCCGACCGCGGTCATGGTGATGTTCGCGATCCTCTACTTTGGCGTGATGTTCGATACAGGCCTGTTCGATCCGATCATTCGCAAGTTCATCAAACTGATCAACGGCGACCCGATGAAGGCCGTCGTCTTCGCGACCCTGCTGGCAGGCATGGTGTCGCTGGATGGCGACGGCTCGACCACCTACATGATCACCGTCACCGCGATGCTGCCTCTGTTCAAGCGACTCAGGCTCGAACCCTTGTCGCTGACCTGTGTGGTCATCCTGGCAGCAAGTGTGACAAACCTCTTGCCATGGGGCGGCCCACTTGCGCGCGCCGCAGCTTCCCTGCAGGTCGATACGTCCGAGCTGTTCATCCCGCTTATTCCCGTTATGGTGGTGGGCTTCCTAGGCGTTCTGGCGCTGGCCTACTTCATTGGTATTCGCGAGCGTCAACGTCTCGGAAAACTTCGCCTCTCAGTGGGGGCTGCCGCCACCGTTTTTGACGATGAGACTGACGAAGGTCTGCCTTCGATGTCAGACGAAAATGCCGAACTGCGTCGTCCAAAACTGTTTTGGTTGAACGCAGGCCTGACGATTGCCTTGATGGCTGGCCTGGTGGTGGAAATCCTGCCACTGTCCATTTTGTTCATGGTCGCGTTCTCCGTTGCATTGGTAATCAACTACCCACACATGAACGATCAGCGTCGTCGTATTTCCGCGCACGCTCCAACCGCTCTGAACCAGATTGCGATCTTCCTGGCGGCCGGCATCCTCGCGGGCATTCTCTCCGGGACGGGTATGGTCAACGCGATGTCCGCCAGCTTCCTGGCAATGCTTCCTGCGACCTGGGGCCCGTACATGGCTCCGATCACCGCGCTGGCGAGTATTCCGGGCACATTCTTCATGTCCAATGACGCCTTCTATTATGGTGTGCTTCCAGTACTCGCCAAGGCTGCCGAGGTCTATGGCATTACCCACGCTGAAATCGGCCGGGCCTCGCTGGTAGGTCAACCTGTTCACCTTCTGAGTCCTCTTGTGGCCTCGACCTACTTGCTTTGCGGTCTGGCTGGTGTGGAATTCAGCGACCACCAGAAATACACCATGAAATGGGCGTTTGCGCTTAGTTTCCTGATCCTCCTCGCTTGCTTGCTACTGGGCTTGTTCCCTCTGGCTGCTGGTATCTAAGGGGAAGTGAGGAACAACTGGCATCACCCGCTGCAAACCCTTAAAAAATCCCGGAAACAGCAATGTTTTCGGGATTTTTGGTTTTCGCTCGATTGAAGATCAACTTGGACCTGAAAGCCTGACGAAAATGACGTCACCACCGAAAAAATTGCGCCGCTGCTCGCTGTGCAGCGCCGTGATAGATGCTGCAACAGTTGCGCAATCGTCGGGTGCCGAGCGTTCGTCAAATCAAAGTAAAGGCAAATTCGTATACCATATCTGCAACTCAGTCCGAACGATCGCTGCCGTGACCCTACCCAAATTCAACGCTCCCGACCTGGGCAATGCGCCTTCCACCTCGGAAATCATTACCCGCCACCTGCGTGACGCCATCGTCGCCGGGCATTTCGCCGAGGACGAGCCGATCCGTCAGGACGACATCGCCCGCCAGTTCAACGTCAGCAAGATCCCCGTGCGCGAGGCCCTCAAGCGCCTGGAAGCCGAAGGCCTGGTGATGTTCCAGCGCAATCGCGGGGCGATGGTCACGCGGGTGTCCGATGCCGAACTGGCGCAGATGTTCGAAGTGCGCATGCTGCTCGAAGACAAGGTGCTGCGCCTGGCCATTCCCAACATGACCGAAGCCACCTTCGCCCGCGCCGAACGCATCTGCCAGGAGTTCGTCGGCGAGGATGACGTCGGCCGCTGGGCCGAGCTCAACTGGGAACTGCACGCCTGCCTCTACGAACCGGCGCAACGGCCGTTCCTGGTGAACCTGATCCGCTCGGTCAACGACAAACTGGAGCGTTACCTGCGCATGCAGATGAGCCTGTCGTCCGGCAAGGAGCGCGCCGACCACGAACACCGCGAGATCATCGCCGCCTGCCGCGCCGGTGACGTCGACCGGGCGGTGGGTTTGCTCGACGAACACATCGCCGGCGTGTGCAAGACCCTGTTCGAGCACCTGCCCCACCATCACTGACAGCCTGTGCCGATTTCGTCATCGGCGCAGAATAAAACCATCAAGCCGCCAGGCCCCGCACGGGCCACTCTTGCGTTCATCCATCCGAACGCAAGAGTGGCCCTTTCATGAAACGCATCACCGTGATCGACTCCCACACCGGCGGCGAACCGACCCGCCTGGTGACCGCCGGCTTTCCCGACCTGGGCAACGGCAGCATGGCCGAGCGTCGGCAACGGCTGGCGGAGCAACATGATGATTGGCGTGCCGCTTGCGTCCTCGAACCGCGTGGCAGCGACGTGTTGGTCGGCGCACTGCTGTGCGAGCCGGTCGACCTGAGCGCCTGTGCCGGGGTGATCTTTTTCAACAACACCGGCTACCTGGGCATGTGCGGCCACGGCACCATTGGCCTGGTGGCGTCGCTGGCACACCTGGGCAGAATCGGCCCGGGCGTGCACAGCATCGAAACGCCAGTGGGGACCGTGCAAGCCACCTTGCACCCGGACCACTCCGTCAGCGTACGCAACGTGCCGGCCTACCGTTACCGCAAGGCCGTGGCCGTGCAGGTCCCGGGGATCGGCGAGGTGGTCGGTGACATCGCCTGGGGCGGCAACTGGTTTTTCCTGGTCGCCGAACATGGCCTGCGTGTCGCCGGCGACAACCTCGATGCGTTGACCGCCTTCACCTACGCCGTGCAGCAGGCGCTGGACGTTCAGGGAATACGCGGCGAAGACGGCGGTTTGATCGACCATGTCGAGCTGTTCGCCGACGATGACCGGGCCGACAGCCGCAACTTCGTGCTTTGCCCCGGCAAGGCCTACGACCGTTCCCCTTGCGGCACCGGCACCAGTGCGAAACTGGCGTGCCTGGCCGCCGATGACAAATTGCAGCCCGGGCAGATCTGGCGCCAGGCCAGCGTGATCGGCAGCGAGTTCGAAGGCGCCTACGAATGGCAAGGCGAGCGCATCGTCCCGACGATTCGCGGGCGTGCCTTCATCAGTGCCGAAGCCAGCCTGATCATCGAACAGGACGACCCGTTCGCCTGGGGCATTCGCCCATGAGCCAAGGCCAGGCGGCCGATGTGATCGTGATCGGCGCCGGCATCGTCGGCGCCGCCTGCGCCCAGGCACTGGCCCGGCGCGGCTTGCGCGTGCGGGTGCTGGATGCCGGCCTGCACGGTGCAACGGCGGCGGGCATGGGGCACTTGCTGGTGCTGGACGACAACCCGGCCGAACTGGCCCTGAGCCAATACTCGCTGCAACGCTGGCGCGAGCACGCGCCGGACCTGCCCGACGCTTGCGCCTACCGCAGCAACGGCACGTTGTGGCTGGCGGCCAATGCCGAAGAAATGGCCGTGGCCGAGAGCAAATACCTGAACCTGCAAGCCCAGGGCGTCGCCTGCCAATTGATCGGTCGCCACGCCTTGCGCGAGCGTGAACCGGCGTTGCGCGCAGGCCTCGAGGGCGGGCTGTTGATCAACGGCGACGGCATTCTGTATGCCCCGGCGACCGCCCACTGGATGCTCGACAACGCCCATATCGAACAGCAGCGGGCGCGGGTCAGCGAGGTCGATGGCAACCGCGTGCGCCTCGACGACGGCCAGTGGCTGCACGCCGAAGCCGTCATCCTCGCCAACGGCATCCAGGCCAGCGAACTGTGCCCGGAGTTACCGATCGAGCCGAAGAAGGGCCACTTGCTGATCACCGACCGCTACCCCGGCAATGTCACCCACACGCTGGTGGAACTGGGTTATGTGACCAGCGCCCACAACGCCAAGGGACCTTCGACCGCCTGCAACATCCAGCCGCGTCCGACCGGGCAACTGTTCATCGGCGCCTCACGGCAGTTCGGCACCACCGACCCGCAGGTCGAGGGCTGGATGCTGGCGAAAATGCTCAAACGCGCCACCGAGTACATGCCGGGCCTCGCGCAGCTCAACGGCATCCGCGCCTGGACCGGCTTTCGTGCCGCCAGCCCCGACGGGCTGCCGCTGGTGGGCCAGCACCCGCAACGCAAAGGCCTGTGGCTGGCCGTCGGGCACGAGGGATTGGGGGTCACCACCGCGCCCGGCACCGCCGATCTGCTGGTCGCGCAATTGTTCAACGAGACGCCGCCGCTGGCGGCGCAACCCTATCTGCCGCAACGCTTTCTCGGGGAGGCCGTCTATGCCTGATGTGATTGTGGACGGCCACGCCCTGCGGGTGGCCGAGGGCACGACGATCGCCGCAGCGCTGACCCTGGCCGGTGACGGCAGCAGTCGCACCTCGGTCAGCGGCCAGCGCCGCGCACCGCTGTGCGGCATGGGTATCTGCCAGGAATGCCGGGTGACCATCAACGGCCGCCGCCGGCTGGCCTGCCAGACACTGTGCCAGGACGACATGCAGGTGCAGACCCGACCATGAACGAATACGCCGACCTGTTGATCATCGGTGCCGGCCCCGCCGGCATGAGCGCCGCCCTCGCCGCCGCGTCCAGTGGCGCACGCATTGTGCTGCTCGACGACAACCCGCTGCCCGGCGGCCAGATCTGGCGCGACGGGCCTCAGGCCCACCTGCCGAAACAGGCGCGACAGCTGCGCGAACGCCTGGCCGCCAGGGGCAATATCCACCGCCATCCCGGCACTCGCGTGATCGCCTGTCCCGGGCCCAGACAGTTGCTGGTGGAGAACGCCGATCGCGGATGGCTGATCGACTACGACAAACTGATTCTGTGTACCGGTGCCCGCGAATTGCTGCTGCCCTTCCCCGGCTGGACATTGCCGGGGGTCACCGGGGCGGGAGGACTGCAGGCGCTGATCAAGGGTGGCCTGCCGGTGCGGGGCGAACGCCTGGTGATCGCCGGCAGCGGTCCCTTGCTGCTCGCCAGCGCAGCCACCGCGAAACACAACGGTGCCCAGGTGTTGCGCATCGCCGAACAGGCGGCCTCAGCTGCCGTCGCCGGCTTCGCCGTACAACTGCCGCGCTGGCCGGGCAAGCTCGTACAATCCCTGACCCTGTTCGACCGCCAGTACCGCACCGGCACCCACGTCGTGGCGGCGTTGGGCGAAGAAAAGCTCGAAGGCGTGCGTCTGCGCCAACAGGGCAAAATCATCGAACTGGCCTGTGATCGCCTGGCCTGTGGTTTTGGCCTGATTCCCAACACGCAGTTGGGCCAGGCGCTGGGCTGCGAACTCGCGGGCACGGCACTCGCCGTCGATGCCTGGCAGGCCACGACCCTGGCCGATCACTACGCAGCGGGCGAATGCACCGGTTTCGGCGGCAGTGAACGGGCGCTGGTCGAAGGGGCAATCGCCGGACATGCCGCCGTCGGCAACAGCGCAGCGGCCGAACAGTTGTGGCCACGCCGGGCGCGCTGGCAGGGCTTTGCCCGGGCGCTGAACAAGGCCTTCCGCCTTGACCCACAACTCAAGGCACTGGCACACGCCGACACCTTGGTCTGCCGCTGCGAAGACGTACCCTACGCGGCCATTGCCGGACACACGGATTGGCGTAGCGCCAAACTGGCCAGCCGCTGCGGCATGGGCGCCTGCCAGGGCCGCGTATGTGGCGGGGCCTTGCAGTACCTGTTCGACTGGCAACCCTCGGCCCCCAGACCGCCGTTCAGCCCGGCGCGGATTGAAACGTTGTTGTGTGTGGACGAGACCCCGCCGGGGTGAAGGGGTGATGGGTTGAACACTGGAGATCCAATGTGGCAGCGAGCCTGCTCCGGGCGGCGTTCCGACGAGGGTCTTCAACGATGACGCGAGCCGTCTGAGGGCCCGCGTCGCCTGGGCATTTCTCGCGAGCAAGCGCGCTCCTACACGGGATCGAGGTTATCCAGCGCGCGATTCACCGCCAGGTCGGCGAGCATGATGATTTGCTGGATGCCCAACAGCATGTGCCGTTGCGGGCCGTCGACGAACACCGAGAGATCACCCGCCATGACGCTGGCCGAAGCCAGTGATTCGCACGCACTGGCCAACAGGGTTTCAGTGTCGACGTCCGGGGCGATGAGGAACAGGGTGCTGGGGGTGTGGGGGGATGCGGAATTTGACAGCGTGGGGTCAAAGCCCAAGTCGTCCACTGTTTCGTTTTGTTGGGATGATTCAGGGGGATTCGGTGTTGGTTTTGGCATGATGAAAGCTCCGTTTACAGATTTAGCTGCACCATTCGGTTCCAAGCGAAAGGTGGCAGCTGCACGCGGGTTGGAACCCGGGGTAAACGGAACCCGGCAGACCCGAAGGTCTCCCGCGCACAGCCGCCATAACGAAGTGCTGAAAAGCGCGCAAGCATACGTTATGAAGGGCGCTTTTGCGCCGTTTACTCATCGGGGTTCCACGCCCGACCGCTGAATTGGCAGCGATGCGCAGACATTAGGGAGCCACGCCAAAGCACACAAGCCGGCAGATTCTGGCGAAGTTGTAGGCAAAGGCGCAAGGCAAGACCAATGTGGATTCGTCTGACAGAACCACCCCTGCAGGAGCGAGCTTGCTCCGGGCGGCATTCCGACGAGGGTGGCTCAGACACCGCGAACATTCAGGCAGCCTGCGCTATCGTTGGCGACCCTCGCGAGCAAGCTCGCTCCTACAGGGGTTCGCGATACGCTGCTTTGGCTGTTGATCTTGCTTTTGATCCACCCGCCCCTTCGGCAGGCTGAGTGGAGGCATTCATCCGGGGAGCGGGCGCGCAGCGCCGTGCGGCGAAGCCGCACACATCGAGAGGAGGTGCAGCGCAGCAAACCGGAGGCGATGTCCCCGGATGGATGCCGGAGCGAAGGAACGCCGAGCCCAAGCGAGGGGCCGGACGCTTGGGGCGAGCCTTTTTGGTTACTTTTTTGGCGTTTGAAAAAAGTGACCCGCTGTAAGAGCGGAACCATAGGCGGCCGTTACCGCAGCAATGGATATGTACACCAGCAAGAACAGGGTCGACAGACAAACCGACATCGCGAGCAGGCTCGCTCCCACAGGGGATTGTGTACACCCGAAAAAGCAGCGTCAGCTATAAGGCCGCCATCGCTGGCAAGCCAGCTCCCACAAGGATCGTGTACACCAACAAACCGAGGTCAACTGCACCACTGCCATCGCGAGCAGGCTCGCTCCCACAATGGGAGACACAACCCACTGAGTTAAGCGACCACCCCAAGGGTTCCAGCCACGACGCCGAGTCATTATGATCCCAACGTCGCCCACCAGGCCCCTCCCCCCTATGTTCCCGTCACTCACTGCCTTCAAACCTTGCGACCTGCCCACGCTGCTGAGCAGCCTGCAACCGATCGCCACGCTGCTCGACACCCTGTCGGACGTGGCGTTTTTCATCAAGGACAGCGAGGCGCGCTACGTCTTCGTCAACCAGACACTGGCCTTGCGTTGCGGCTTCAAACAGCGCGAAGACCTGCTCGGTCTGACCGCCGACCAGGTGTTCCCGGCGCGCTATGGCCCGCTGTACACCGCACAGGATCGGCGGGTGCTGTCCACCGGCCGCGAGCTGATCGACCAACTTGAACTGCATCTGTACCTGGGCAACCAGCCGGTCTGGTGCCTGACCCACAAACTCGCGCTGCACAATGAACAAGGGCAGATCGTCGGCCTCGCCGGGATCTCCCGCGACCTGCAACTGCCGCAGTCCAACCATCCAGCCTTCCAGAAACTGGCTGCGGTGGACGCGCACATCCGCCGGCATTTCGCGCGCCCGATCAGCCTCGCCGAGTTGACCGCCATCGCCGGGTTCTCCGTGGCGCAACTGGAGCGCCATTGCAAACGGGTGTTCCAACTCACGCCCCGACAGATGATCCACAAGTCGCGCCTGGAAGAAGGCTCGCGACTGCTGCTGGACACCGACCTGCCCATCACCGACATCGCCCTGCGCTGCGGTTACACCGACCACAGTGCGTTCAGTCGCCAGTTCCGCGCCCTGACCAGCCTCTCTCCCAGCCAGTATCGCGAAGGTCGCCGTTAAAATGTTCCGTTAAGGGGCGCTGCACATTGGCCGTGCTCCCTTCCGTAACACCTTCCTCCTCCCCTTCCTTCCGACAGTCTCCCCTCGTTTTGCGCCAACCGCCCTGACTCGCGGGCTGCTGGCCTTTCGCTCGGAAACGGCCATTTCGGCACGCTGCTTGCTAACAGTTAATATCGTATACGAAATCCTCGATACGATATCTAACAGCACTTTCCGATCACGAGGCTTCTATGAAAAACCCCGCATTTGCCGTAGCCCTCAGCGCTGTTCTCAGTACCTCCTTCATCGCCACCGCCCAGGCCGACAAACTCGACGACATCATCGGCTCGGGCAAGCTGCGCTGCGCCGTCACCCTGGACTTCCCGCCCATGGGCTTTCGCGACGCCAGCAACAACCCGGCCGGTTTCGACGTGGACTATTGCAACGACCTGGCGAAAATCCTCGGGGTCGAGGCAGAAGTGGTCGAGACGCCGTTCCCGGACCGTATTCCGGCGCTGGTCTCCGGGCGGGCCGACGTGATCGTCGCTTCCACTTCCGATACCCTCGAACGCGCCAAGACCGTTGGCCTGACCGTGCCGTATTTCGCCTTCCAGATGGTCGTGCTGACCCGCGACAACACCGGCATCAACAGCTTCAACGACATCAAGGGCAAAGCGCTGGGCAACACCAGCGGCACCTTTGAAGCCATCGCCCTGGAAGCCGACGTGAAGAAATGGGGCAGCGGCACCTTCCGCGCCTATCAGTCGCAGAACGACACCCTGCTGGCGGTCGCCCAGGGCCACATCGACGCCACCGTCGTGACCAACACTGTTGCAGCGGCAACGATCAAGTCGGGCAAATACAAAAACCTGAAGATCGCCGGCAATGCGCCCTACACCATCGACTACGTGTCCCTGGGCGCCAAGCGCAATGAGTACGGCCTGCTCAACTACCTCAACCTGTTCGTCAACCAGCAGGTGCGCAGCGGTCGCTACAACGAGCTGTTCACCAAATGGGTCGGCACTGACATCCCGCCGACCGACCTGACCGTACCGAAGGTCTACTACTAAGGTGTCCGGCATGCCTGGGTCCAATGCTCTCAAAGGTCGCAGCCTGATCCCGGGCAGCGCCCAGGGCGCCTTGCTGTTCGCCGATGTCGGGCTGAGTTTCTGGGGCGGAGTCGACCCTTGCAGCGGTGAGGTGATCGACCGTCACCACCCGCTCTGCGGCGAACACCTGGCCGGGCGTGTGCTGGCCATTCCCAGCGGACGTGGTTCGTGCACCGGCAGCAGCGTGTTGATGGAGCTGATCAGCAACGGCCATGCACCGGCCGCGCTGGTACTGGCCGAAGCCGATGAAATCCTGACCCTGGGCGTGCTGGTGGCGCAGACCATTTTCGGGCGTTCCCTGCCGGTGCTGTGCATCGGCCGGGAGGCCTTCGCCGCCTTGCGCGGCAAAGCCTTTGCCCGCCTTGAGAATACTGCGCTGAGGCTGTTCGATCACGTGCCCGTCGATACCTGGCAAGCAACCGCTGCGCCACCGACCGACGAACCCAGCGAGGTGCTCGAACTCAGCGCGCTCGACCGTGCACTGCTCGACGGCGCGCACGGCAAAGCCGCGCAGATGGCGATGCAGATCGTCTTGCGCATGGCCGAACTGCAAGGCGCGCCGCGGCTGATGGATATCACCCAGGCGCACATCGACGGCTGCATCTACACCGGGCCTGCGAGCCTGCGCTTTGCTGAACGACTGGTGCAGTGGGGCGCGAAGGTTCGCGTTCCCACCACCCTCAATTCGATTTCCGTGGACCAGCGTCGCTGGCGCGAACTGGGCATCGACCCGGCGCTCGGCGAGCCGGCCAGTGCCCTGGGTGATGCGTACATGGCGATGGGAGCGCAGCTGAGTTTTACCTGCGCCCCGTACCTGCTCGACAGCGCGCCCCAGGCCGGCGAGCAGATCGTCTGGGCCGAATCCAATGCGGTGGTCTACGCCAACAGCGTGCTCGGCGCACGGACCCTCAAATACCCGGACTACCTGGACATCTGCATCGCCCTGACCGGCCGCGCGCCCTTGATCGGCTGTCATCTGGACACGCACCGCAAGGCGCAACTGCTGATCGAATTACCGCCGTTGAGTGAACTCG
The DNA here is from genome assembly GCF_949767465.1 of Pseudomonas sp. IT-P12. Classification (NCBI taxonomy): domain Bacteria; kingdom Pseudomonadati; phylum Pseudomonadota; class Gammaproteobacteria; order Pseudomonadales; family Pseudomonadaceae; genus Pseudomonas; species Pseudomonas sp. IT-P12. The sequence goes on from NZ_CATKPY010000022.1 coordinate 570,895, forward strand.
ACGATGCGTTCTATCCCTTGCTCGGTTACCACATCGGTGCCCTCGCCGGCAGCCGGATCCCGCTGGTGCTCGGGCTGGAGCAGCGCGCGCCGAACCTCGACGACCTGAAAGCCTTCGGCGCGGCGTTCGCCACCACGTCCGCCGCACCGTTGTTCCATATCGCCGGGGTCACTCCGGAAGCCCTGGACCCGGCGCAGGTGTTGGAAGCGGACACGCCACTGCCTGTGGAAAAGATCCGGTTGCAGGACCTGTTGCTCAGTTGGCGCGAACTCAACAGTGCCCAGGACCTGCGGGTGGGCATCGTGTCCCTGGGCAACCCGCACTTTTCACTCGGCGAGTTCGCCCACCTCGCCCGCCTGTGTCGTGGCCGCAGCAAACACCCCGATGTGGCGCTGGCCATTACCTGCGGTCGCGCGGTGCTGGAACAGGCCCGCACAGCCGGGCACCTCGTCGCGATCGAAGCGTTCGGCGCGACCCTGGTGACCGATACCTGCTGGTGCATGCTCGGTGAGCCGGTGATCCCGCCGGGCGCCACAACCCTGATGACCAACTCGGGCAAATACGCCCACTACGCACCGGGTCTGGTGGGGCGCGCGGTGCACTTCGCCAGCCTCGCCGAATGTGTCGACGCCGCTTGCACTGGCGCCGCCAGCGGACGCTTGCCGACCTGGCTGCAACCCGCCCTGCCGATGGAGAGCCCTGCGCATGTTTGACTACACCTTCCAATGGCGCGCCACCCTGCGCGCCCTGCCGGACATGCTCGCCGGCGCCTGGGTCACGTTCGAGACCGCCGCGCTGTCGATGATTTTCGGCGTGCTGATCGCCCTGGCGCTGACGGTCATGCGCGAAACCAGACAGCCGCTGCTGCGCGGTATCGGCAACGGCTGGGTCTCGATCGCCCGCAACACCCCGTCGCTGTTCCAGATCTACATCCTGTACTTCGGCCTTGGCTCATTGGGCCTGCACGTCAGTTCCTGGATCGCCCTGCTCGCCGGGATCACCTTCAACAACGCAGGCTACCTCGCGGAAAACTTCCGTGGCGGGCTCAAGGCGGTGCCCGGCACGCAAGTGCGCGCGGCTCGCTCATTGGGCATGAGTGCCTTCCAGGCCTACCGGTTGATCATCGTCCCGCAACTGCTGCGGATCGTGTTCTACCCCCTGAGCAACCAGATGGTCTGGGCGGTGCTGATGACCTCGCTGGGCGTGATCGTCGGGCTCAACAACGACCTTACCGGCGTGACCCAGGACTACAACGTCAAGACGTTCCGCACCTTCGAATATTTCACCATCGCCGCGGTGCTGTATTACCTGATCGCCAAGGCGATTGTCGCGACGGCCCGGCTGATGGCCTGGCGGTTGTTCCGTTACTGAGGACGTGACCATGCTTTCCACCAGCTTTACCTGGAACGATCTGTTGTTCCTGCTCAACGGCGCCTGGGTCACGTTGCAACTGACCTGCTGGGCCATCCTGCTTGGCACGTTCGCAGGGCTGCTTTTCGGTGTGCTGCGTGCCCTGTTGCCACGGGCCACGCTGCCACTGGCCTGGGTGCTGGACGTGTTTCGCAGCGTGCCGCTGTTGATCCAGTTCGTGCTGTTCAACTCGCTCAAGAGCATCGCCGGCCTGAACATCAGCGCCTTCAGCGTCGGCTGCATCGTGCTCGGGGTCTACGCGGCGGCGTACTTCACCGAGATCGTGCGCGGCGGCGTGCTCTCGGTGCCGCTGACCCTGCGCCGGGCCAGCCGCTCACTGGGCATGAGTTTCTTCCAGGACCTGCGCTGGATCGTCCTGCCGATGGCCACGCGGGTGGCGTTTCCCGGCTGGCTGAACCTGGTCCTGGGCGTCATGAAAGACACCGCGCTGGTGATGTGGATCGGCATCGTCGAATTGCTGCGCGCCTCGCAAACCATCGTGACCCGCATCCAGGAACCGCTGCTGGTGCTGTGCATTGCGGGCCTCATCTACTACGTCATGAGCCTGGTGGTCGCACGCCTCGGCGCTCGTCTGGAAACAAGGTGGCAGGAAAATGATTGAGATCGACAACGTACACAAATCCTTTGGCGACCTCGACGTGGTCAAGGGTGTCAGCCTGACGGTGAACAAGGGCGAAGTGGTCTCCATCATCGGTGGCTCCGGCTCGGGCAAATCGACCCTGCTGATGTGCATCAATGGCCTGGAGCCGATCCAGAAAGGCAGCATCCGCGTGGACGGTGTCGAAGTGCACCAGCGTGGCACCGACCTCAATCGCCTGCGGCAGAAGATCGGCATCGTGTTCCAGCAATGGAACGCCTTCCCGCACCTGACCGTCCTTGAAAACGTGATGCTGGCGCCGCGCAAGGTACTCGGCAAGAGCAAGGCCGAAGCCGAGGCACTGGCGGTGCAACAACTGACCCACGTCGGCCTGGGCGACAAACTCAAAGTGTTCCCCGGCAAGCTCTCGGGCGGCCAGCAACAGCGCATGGCCATCGCCCGCGCCCTGGCCATGTCGCCGGACTACATGCTGTTCGATGAAGCCACCTCGGCCCTCGACCCGCAGCTGGTCGGCGAAGTGCTGGACACCATGCGCATGCTCGCCGAAGACGGCATGACCATGGTGCTGGTGACGCACGAGATCCGTTTTGCCCGGGACGTGTCCGACCGCGTGGCGTTCTTTCGCAACGGTCTGGTGCATGAGATCGGCGCGCCCGACCAGGTGATCGGTAACCCCGTGCACGCCGAGACGGCGGCGTTTCTCAAGTCGGTGAAATAGCGGTGACGCCATCGCGAGCAGGCTCGCTCCCACAATGGATCTGCGGTGGGATCGAAATTTCCGATCCACAGAAGACCGGTGGGAGCGAGCCTGCTCGCGATAGTGCCCAAACAGACAACCCAAGGAGCAAACCATGCGCTCATCGAAAGTGATTCACGTAGTCAGTTGCCACGCCGAAGGGGAAGTCGGCGACGTGATCGTCGGCGGCGTCGCCCCACCGCCCGGCGCCACCGTGTGGGAACAGTCGCGCTGGATCGCGCAGGATGAAACCCTGCGCAACTTCGTGCTCAACGAACCCCGTGGCGGCGTGTTCCGCCACGTCAACCTGCTGGTGCCGGCCAAGGACCCTCGCGCCCAGATGGCCTGGATCATCATGGAGCCGGCGGACACACCGCCGATGTCCGGCTCCAATTCCCTGTGCGTGGCCACGGTATTGCTCGACACCGGCATCCTGCCGATGACCGAGCCGCAGACCCGGCTGGTGCTCGAAGCGCCGGGAGGCCTGATCGAAGCCGTGGCCGATTGCCGTGATGGCAAGGTCGAGCGGGTGGAGGTCAAGAACGTGCCGTCCTTCGCCGATCGCCTGGACGCCTGGATCGAGGTGGAAGGGCTCGGTGCACTCAAGGTCGACACCGCCTATGGCGGCGACAGTTTCGTCATCGTCGACGCCCAGGGCCTAGGCTTCGCCATCCGCCCCGATGAAGCCGCCGACCTGGTGGCGGTCGGGCTGAAAATCACCCGTGCTGCCAATGAGCAGCTGGGCTTTACCCACCCGCTGAACCCGGAGTGGTCGCACATTTCTTTCTGCCAGATCGCGGCGCCCCTGGTCCACGAGAACGGCATCGCCACCGGCGCCAACGCGGTGGTGATTCAACCGGGCAAGATCGACCGCTCGCCCACTGGCACCGGTTGTTCGGCACGCATGGCGGTGTTGCAGGCCAAGGGCTTGATGCAGGTGGGTGATCGCTTCATCGGTCGCTCGATCATCGGTTCCGAATTCCACTGCCGCATTGACTCGCTGACCGAAGTGACGGGCCGCCCCGCCATCTACCCGTGCATTTCCGGGCGGGCGTGGGTCACCGGCACTCACCAGTTGCTGCTCGACCCGAGCGATCCATGGCCTGAAGGCTACCGGCTCTCGGACACCTGGCCCGGCGCCTGAACGCAGCCGCGCTGCTCAGCCGGGCCGACGGCCCACGAAAATCCTGAAAAAACCGAAATAGCACTAGCCGATTCTTTTCATTTTAAATATCGTATACGAAATACAATTAACAAACCCGGAGGCAACAATGAGCAAGCGTATTAACTGGAGTGGCGTCTTCCCTGCCGTGACCACTCAATTCAACGACGACTTCTCGATCAACCTGGAAAAAACCCACGAGGTGATTTCCAACGTCATTCGTGACGGCGTGTCGGGGCTGGTGGTGTGTGGCTCGGTCGGTGAAAACACCTCGCTGACCGCTGAAGAAAAAATCGCTGTGACCGAAGTGGCGGTCGATGCCTCGCGCGGTCGTGTGCCGGTGATCTGCGGCGTGGCCGAGTTCACCAGCGTGCAAGCGGCCAAGGTGGCCAACTCGGTGCGCAAGGTCGGTGTCGATGGCGTGATGCTGATGCCGGCGCTGGTCTACGGTTCCAAGCCGTTCGAAACCGCCGAGCATTACCGCTACGTGGCGAAAAACGCCGACGTGCCGCTGATGGTCTACAACAACCCTCCGATCTACAAAAACGACGTGACCCCGGACATCCTGATTTCCCTGGCCGACTGCGACAACGTGGTGTGTTTCAAGGATTCCTCGGGCGACACCCGCCGCTTCATCGATGTGCGCAATGAAGTCGGTGACCGTTTCGTGCTGTTCGCCGGCCTCGACGACGTGGTGCTGGAAAGCATCGCCGTGGGCGCCGAAGGCTGGGTATCGGGCATGTCCAACGTGTTCCCGAAAGAAGGCGAAACCATCTTCCGCCTGGCCAAGGCCGGTCGCTTTGCAGAAGCCATGCCGATCTACGAATGGCTGATGCCGATCCTGCACCTGGACGCCCGCGCCGACCTGGTGCAATGCATCAAGTTGTGCGAAGCCATCGCCGGTCGCGGCAGCGCGCTGACCCGCCCACCACGCCTGGCCCTGCCGGAAGCCGATCGCGTGTTCGTCGAGCAGATCATGGCCAAGGCCCTGGCCAACCGTCCGCACCTGCCGGACGTCGGTCTCTGAGTGATTGCCGGGCGGGTCCTCGCGGACCCGGCCCGGTTGCCTGTTTTTTTGCGCCGCTACAGGAAACGTCAGCATGCCCAACACTCAACACGCCTCAAGCGCAACCACACCCTCGGGACTCAAGCGTGTCGTGGCCGCCGCCATGGCCGGCACCGTCGCCGAATGGTATGAATTCTTCCTTTATGGCACCGCTTCGGCACTGGTCTTCGGCCAGCTGTTCTTCCGCCAGACCGGCAGCGCCATCGACGGCATCATCGCCGCTTTTGCCCTGTATGCCGTGGGCTTCCTCGCCCGCCCGCTGGGCGGCCTGGTGTTCGGTCACTACGGTGACAAGTTCGGGCGCAAGCGCCTGCTGCAGTTGAGCTTGGTGGTGGTCGGCATCACCACCTTCCTGATGGGTTGCCTGCCCGGCTTCAACGAAATCGGCTACGCCGCGCCGGTGCTGCTGGTGTTGCTGCGACTGATCCAGGGCTTCGCCTTCGGTGGCGAATGGGGCGGTGCGATCCTGCTGGTGTCCGAGCACTGCCCGGACAATCGCCGGGGCTTCTGGGCCAGTTGGCCGCAAGCCGGAGTACCGGCGGGCAACCTGGTGGCGACGGTGGCCTTGCTGCTGTTGTCGTCGAACCTGTCGGAGGAAGCCTTCCTCGCCTGGGGCTGGCGCGTGGCGTTCTGGTTCTCGGCGGTCGTGGTGTTGATCGGCTACTGGATTCGCACCAGCGTCGATGACGCACCGATTTTCAAGGAAGCCCAGGCCCGTCAGGCGCAGACCAAACAACAGCAACTGGGCGTCGTCGAAGTGCTGCGCCACCACTGGCGCTCGGTGCTGGTCGGCATCGGCGCACGGTTCGCCGAAAACATCCTCTACTACACCGTCGTGACGTTCTCGATCACTTACCTGAAACTGGTGGTGCACAAGGACACGACGGAAATTCTGCTGCTGATGTTCGGTGCCCACCTGCTGCACTTCTTCATGATTCCGCTGATGGGCTACCTGTCCGACCTGGTGGGGCGCAAACCGGTGTACCTGACCGGCGCGGTTTTCACTGCATTCTGGGGCTTCGTCGGCTTCCCGATGATGGACACCGGCAACGCCTGGCTGATCATGGCCGCCATCACCCTGGGCCTGGCCATCGAGTCGATGACCTACGCGCCCTACTCGGCGTTGATGGCCGAAATGTTCCCGACCCACGTGCGCTACACCGCGTTGTCGCTGTGCTACCAGGTGGCGCCGATCTTCGCCGGCTCTCTCGCGCCGCTGATCGCCATCACCCTGCTCAACAAGTACCAGAGCTCGACACCCATCGCGTTGTATCTGGTCGCCGCTTCGCTGATCTCCATCGTCGCCGTCGGCCTGACTCGGGAAACCCGTGGCAAGTCGCTGCATCTGGTCGACAGCGAGTCCGCCGCGCGCGTCGCCGCCGTCAACGGCAACGCGGCGGGTGCCACCCGCCCGGACGGTTCGCTGGCCTGACGTGCGACCCTGCGGGAGCCGGTTCACGGGCTCCCGCAGCCGATATCACATGCCTTCATCGCAGGAGTCTGCCTGAGCGCCAGCCACTGCCAATCGGTGGCGCTCTCTTCTCCTCCCGACCCGTCCTATCCCAGCATCGCCTGCAGATCGTGATACAACGCCTCGGGGATCTGCACGCCTTCCACCAGGCTGCGCGCGCGCGCCTCATACCGCCGCTGCGACGGCAACCGTGCGCCCTGGCCCTGGATGCTCTCGAACAACACTTCGGCCCGTGCCAGGTGATGCCCGCTGGCCTCACCGAGAAAACGCTGTGGATCGAAAGCGATGATCAGTTCGCCATGGTAAGGCGAGGACTTGCTGCCAGCGTCGTATGCCAGTGATTCGGCACTGGTGAGGTCGCCGATCAACGGCCCGGCGATCAGTTCGACCATGGCCGCCAGCGCCGAGCCTTTGTGCCCACCGAACGTCAGCATCGCGCCGGCATCGAGCACCACGTTGGCATCGGTGCTCGGCTGCCCCTGCGCGTCGACGCCCCAGCCCTCGGGAATCGACTTGCCCGCGCGTCGATGCAGTTCGATGTCGCCCCGGGCAATCGCACTGGTGGCGAAGTCGAAGACAAACGGCTCCTTGCCCGGACGCGGCCAGCCGAACGCAATGGGGTTGGTGCCAAACACCGGTTGATGGCCACCCGCCGGCGCGACCCAGGCATGGCTGGGGTTGCAGGCCAGGGCCACGAGCCCGGCGGCGGTCAGTTGCTCGATCTCGACCCACAGCGCAGAAAAATGCACACAGCGGTTGATCGCCAGCGCGGCAATCCCGTTGGCCCGGGTTTTCTCCATCAGCAACGGCAGCCCGGCCTGGAACGCCAGCTGCGAGAACCCGCCGGCGGCATCGACACGCACGATCGACGGCGCCTGATCGATCACCTGCGGCTCGGCAGCGGCCGCCACCTTGCCCGCTCTGAGCGAATTCACGCAGCCCAGCACCCGGTACAGGCCATGGGAGGCGCAACCATCGCGCTCGCCGGCAATCACCGTGGCGGACACGGCCTGGGCGTGGGCAAGGTTGAAACCGTTGTGCAGCAAGATCGATTCGGCCAGCTCGCGAGCCTCGGCCAGGGTCAGTCGGATCATAATCCACTCCTTGAACAGACCGTCCAGACTGGCTCACTCGCCGCGCCGAGGCTTGATCGCTTTAGGCAGGGACAATGACGAATTCAGCACATTGGCGATCAAGCCGCAGCAGCGCCCACACTGAACCGGTGTGCGAACGACTGAAACCATCGGTGGAGCGAGCCTGCTCGCGACAGCGGGCTGACAGCCAGCATCGCAGTGCCTGTACAGCCGTTATCGCGAGCAGGCTCGCTCCCACACTGGATTCCGGTCGTTCACGGAATGTGCACGCACAACAAAAAAAATGAAAAAAACAGGGCTGGATCTCCCCCTAAGCCGTTGTTTTACCGTAGCCTCGAACCCACGCTGAATGCCAAATCATCCACCCTGTACACGGCTGTAGACTGTTTTCCCATGCGCAAACTTTTGTACCTGACGTTCTCCATGGCGTTGATCGCCGTCCTGACGACCTACGCCATGTGGGCCGCGGATCGTCCGGCGGGGCATTACCTGTCGGACCTGCGGATCGACCTGGCCATCGACCAGGGCACGCCTGCCGACCGTGGCAACCTGCTGGGCATCCAGCCGGAACTGTTTCCCACCGACTATCAGAGCCCCGACCGCCTGCACCGCAAACTCGCGGCCTATCTGCAAAAAGCCCAGGCGCAGGGCCTGCTGAACGAGAAAACCATCGTCGTACTGCCCGAACACGTCGGCACCTGGTTGATGGTCAGCGGTGAAAAAGACGAGCTGTACCAGGCCAATACCATCAAGGAAGCCATGAACTGGCTGGCGGTGAGCAACCCCGTGAAGTTCTTGCGCGCCCTGATCAGCGCCCGCGGTGAAAACCGCCTGGATGATGCGCACTTGCGCATGAAAGCCAAAGGCATGGCCAAGGATTACCAGGCGCTGTTCGGTGGCCTGGCGAAAGAGTTTCATGTGACGCTGGTCGCCGGCTCCATCGTGCTGCCCGAGCCGAGTGTCATCGACGGCACCCTGAAAGTCGGCCCAGGCGCGCTGTACAACAGCAGCATCGTGTTTGGCAGCGACGGTGTACCGATTGGCCAACCCCAGCGCCAGATGCACCCGGTGTTCGCCCGCAACGATGAGACAACGCCCCCTGGCAAGCCATCGCTGACGGTCATCGATACCCCCGCCGGGCGCCTCGGCGTGCTGATCGGTCGCGACAGCTGGTACCCCGACAACTACCGCCAGCTCGACGCTCAGGGTGCACAATTGGTGGCCGTGCCAGCGTTCGTCAACGGGCGCGGAACGTGGGATCAACCCTGGCGCGGTTTGAAGGACCTGACCTCCGCCGCTGTCAGCCTCAAGGCCGGCGAAGTCAGTGAAGGCCAGGCCTGGCACCGCCTCACACTCACCACGCAACCGGGCAGCCAGGCCATCGCGGGCATGAGCGTGTTCCTGCGTGGACAGTTCTGGGACCAGGGCAGCGCCGGGCAAAGTTTCCTCAGCCGCAATGGACAGCATTTCGCCAGCGACCCCGTGCGTGGTGCGCGTTTGCTGAACCTGTGGCTGTAATCGATGAAACCTACACCGATGCGCCTGGGCGACCTCTCGGTCGGCTTTGTTCACAGCCTGGCCGATGCGGTACGCAGCCACGGCATCGACCCGCAGCCGTTGCTCGAACAATACGGCCTGGACCCGGCCCGGTTGGGCGAAGCCTGCGCGCGCCTGTCGATCCCCCGCTACATGCGCCTGGGTCACAGCGCCATTCAGCTGACCGACAACCCGGGTCTGGGCTTGCGCATGGGCCAGCTCAGCCGCCTGAGCCAGGCGGGTCTGGCCGGGGTCACCGCCGCCCAGGCGCCGACGGTCCGGGAAGCGGCACGTTGCCTGATTCGTTTCGAAGCCCTGTACGGCTCAAACTACCGCGGCCAATCGAGCTTTCATGAAGACGCCCAGGGGGCCTGGCTGCGCTTCTACTCCATCAGCCCGTACAACGCCTATAACCGCTTCGTGGTGGATTCGATCATCGCCGGCTGGTTGCAGCAATTGTCCAGCGTCAGCGCCACGCCGCTGCGCGCCGAACGCATCGAGATCGAATTCGCTGAACCGGATTACCGCGAGGCCTATGCCGTACTCGGGGATTGTCCGATCCAGTTCGACGCCGAACAGAACCAGTTGCGCCTGGGCCTGGCCGCCCTCGCCCAGCGCAACCCGGTGCACTGCCCCAGTACCTGGCGACACCTGCTGCAATTGTGTGAACGGGAACTGGAGCAACTGACACGCACCCGCAGCCTGCGTGAACGCATCACTCAGTTACTGGGCCCGTTGCTCAATGGCGGTCGGGAACCCGACCTGGAAGAAGTGGCGGCACGCCTGAAGCTGCCCACCTGGACCTTGCGTCGCAGACTCGCCGAGGAAGGTACGCAGTTTCGCGCCATTCTCAACGACACCCGTCGCGACCTGGCCATGACCTACATTCGCGATACCGAACTGGCGTTCGGTGAAATCGCCTACCTGCTGGGCTTTGCCTCAGCCGAAGCGTTTCAACGCGCATTCAAACGATGGAGCGGTCAGACACCCGGCGAGTTCCGCCGCAGTCACCGCCAGTCCGCCTGACGCTTACAGCTCGGTAGCGTCTTCGGCCGGCTCCAGTGGGTCGAGTTCGAACGCCTGGTACTCGAGCAGCTCTTCCTGATAATCGTCCATTTCGAATCCTCCTGATAAATAACCTGATCAACTGACCAGTCTCTTGAGCATAAAGTGCCTGCGTGAAAGAAAAATGACGCACGCGACGCTTCGTCGCTACTGAATAAAACGTAGCAGCGAGTCAGGAATTTATCACAGGATTTTTTCACGACAGAGCGCGGGAATGGGCCGGGCTTGACCAGGATCAAGCCTGAACGCGTGCCGGGATCGCGGCCCGTCAGACGATCCCGGGACGGCGGGCCAACTCTACCGGCCGATCACAGGGCGGGAATCGGTTCGCTCGGTGGCGGCAGGTCCGACTGAGGGGGTGGCGTGACGGTTTCCGACGACGGGGCTGGCTCGGTACTTTGCGCCGGGGTCAGCGGGGCGGGCTCAGGTGGCGCTGCAACCGGTTGCGAGACGGGCTCCGGGGTCGCTGCCGGAGCAGGCTCCTGGGCCGGGGTCGGCGTCGGCGTCGGTTCGGCAGCAGGTGCCGGCGCTGGCGCCAAGGGGGCCGGGGCAGCCTGGGGTTCAGGCACACCCAGATCGGTTTTCGGCTTCTCGACGATGTGTGCGGCTTTCTTCGCTTCCGCCGGCAGGAACAACTCGACCAGGGCGAAGAAGCGCTCGTAGAACTTGGCCGACGAGACAGTCTCGCTCGCCACCTTGACCATCGAATCGTCCGACGAGCCAATCGGCATCGACACGGACCCCAGCACACCCACGCCCAGGCTGGCGGAATTGTTGGTCTTCTTCAGTGCGTAGCTGTCCTGCAGGGCGTTGGCGAACATGGTCGCGTGATGCCCTTCGCTGCCGTCGTCGGCACACACCACGCTGAAGCTGATCTCCATGTGCGTCTCGCCGGTCTGCTGGAAGCTCTTGTGACCGGCAATCAGTTTCGGATCGCTGCTGGTGATGATGTAACCCTGACTGAGCAATGCGCGACGGGCGGCTTCGCAGCTCTGCTTGTCGGTGACCGGGTAGTTACGCGAAAAGGTACCGGAATCATCAAAGTTCTCATGCTCATAGATGGCGGCTTTCTTCGACGAGCACCCGGCTGCGGCGGCCAGCACCAACGCCAGCCCGACAACCCGTACGGGAAATGATTTAAACATTGAGCATCCTGATGAAAACGGTCCGACGCGTATTGTGCAACAGATCGTTGCTTAGCGTCGCATCGATTAGTGTCTTGAAACAGTTACAGTGTACTGACCGACATTTACCGCAAAAAGTCGTTCGACAAAAACTTCAGGTGACAGACAGCATCGGCCTGTTCTTCCTGGGCCCACAAAAAAACCCCGGTCTTTCGACCGGGGTTTTCAGGGTGCGGGAAACTCAGCCAGGCCTCAGTAGCGCTGGATGTCCGCTTCGGTTTCCAGCTGCTTGCGGTACGCCGCGAAGTCCTGCTGGCCAATGCGCGACGCAAGGAAGCGACGGTATTGCGCCTTCTCTTCTTCGGTCGGAGCGGCCGCTTCGTTGACAGCGTTCAGGCGCACGATCACCAGGCTACCATCGGCCAGGGTCACGCTGCTGAAGGTCGGCTTGTCCTTGCTAGCCGGTTTCGGCATGCGGAACAGTGCCTGCAACACAGCCGGGTCAACCCCTTCCTGAGCGCGGGTTGCAGTGGCGGTGACCTTCCAGTTCTGACCGTCGATGGCCTTGTCCAGTGGCGCCTTGCCATCGCGCAGGTCGGCGATCAGCTTGTCAGCCCGGGTCTTGGCATCAGCACTGGCGTGCTCCTTGGTCAGCTGGCCACGGATGGCGGCAGACACGCTTTCCAGCGGCAGTTGCGAAGGCTTCAGGTGCTCCTTGGCGCGCAGCACGATCACGGTTTCCGGATCGAGTTCGATGGCGGTGCTGTTGGCACCCTCATCCAGCACTTCAGGACTGAACGCAGCAGCGATCACCGCACGGTTGGCGGCAACACCCTCGCCACCTTCCCGGCCAAACGGCTTGGAGGTGTGAACGGTCAGCTTCAGGTCCTGCGCCGGCTGGGCCAGGTCGGAGGACTCGAACGACGAATCTTCCAATTGCTTGGTCGCCTCGACGAAACGCTGTTCGACCTGTTGGGTTTTCAGCTCGCGGGTCAGTTTGTCCTTGAGGCTGGCGAGGGTCGGAACCTCTGGCGCTTCGACACCCAGCAGCTTGATCAGGTGGAAACCGAAGTCGGTGCGAACCGGCGCGGACACTTGATCCTTGGCCAGCGCGTACAGCGCGGTTTCGAACGCAGGATCGTAGACGCCAGGGCCTGCGTAACCGAGGTCACCGCCGTTGTTCGCCGAGCCTGGGTCCTGGGACAGTTCCTTGGCCAGGGCCTCGAACTTCTCACCCTTGGCCAGACGTGCCTGGATTTCCTCGATTTTGGCCTTGGCTTGCGCCTCGGTCACCTTGTCGTTCACTTCGATCAGAATGTGCGCAGCCCGGCGTTGCTCGGACAGGTTGGCGATTTCTTTCTGATACGCCGCTTGCAGGTCTTCATCCTTGACGGCGACCTGATCGAAGAAGGACGACTTCTTCAATTCGATGTAATCGATGATCACCTGATCAGGTGTCATGAATTCCTTGGCATGCTCGTCGTAGTAGGCCTTGACCTCATCGTCGGTCAACTTGACCGCTGCCGGGTCAGCCTTGACGTTGATGGACGCGAAGTCGCGGGTCTGTTTTTCCAGACGGGCGAAAGCCAGAACCTGGGCATCGGTGACGAAACCGCTGCCGGCCAGACCTGCGCGCAACTGACCGATCAGCATTTCCTGAGCCAGCATCTGGCGGAATTGCATGCGGCTGTAGCCCAGCTGACGAATGACCTGATCGAAGCGCTCCGGACTGAACTTGCCGTCCACCTGGAATTCAGGCGTTTGCAGAATCACCTGGTCCAGCGCCGCCTCGGAGAAAGCGAACTTGGATTTTTCCGCGCCTTGCAGCAGCAGCTTGCGATCGATCAGACCCTTGAGGGCCGCTTCGCGCAGCATTTTTTCGTCGAGCAAGGACGCATCGAAATCCTTACCGAGCTGTTGCATGAGCTGGCGGCGTTGCATATCCACCGCCTGGCTCAGCTCGTTCTGGCTGATTTCGTCGCCATTGACCTTGGCCGCATCATTCTTGTGCGTCGTAGCCTGAAAGATGGCGTCGAAACCGGTCAAGGCCATCAGTACAACGATGACCCCGATAATGGTCTTGGCAATCCAGCCTTGTGAATTGTCCCTGATATTTTGCAGCATGCGTCCCCCAGAAACGGTTGAACTTCAAAAATAGGCAACCGTGGAGCGTGGGTAGAATCCGGATAGAAGAAAGGCGCATCCGAGGATGCGCCTTCTCGTAACTGGCGAAGCGGACCAAGAATTCGAATTTGCGACCCTTGGTGTCTCGGACCGGCAATCTGCCGGCTGGCCTACCGCTCCGCTGCCAGGTCAGGCTTGAGCCCGACCCGGACAGGTAAAACCTGAATCAACTTAGTTGACAGCTTCTTTCAGCGCTTTACCGGCTTTGAAACCTGGTTTTTTAGCGGCGGCGATTTCCAGTGTCTTACCGGTCTGTGGGTTACGACCGATGCGAGCTGGACGATCAGTCACGGAGAAAGTACCGAAACCAACCAGAACTACGGAGTCGCCAGCCTTGAGAGCGCCAGTGACGGATTCGATTACAGCGTCCAGCGCACGGCCAGCAGCAGCTTTCGGGATATCAGCGGATGCAGCGATAGCATCAATCAGTTCCGACTTGTTCACTCTAAAGTCCCCTTATATCTATTTGAGTATGATTCTAAGTTTTTTGGTGAAAGCAAAAACGAGTGCTGAATGGCCTACAGACACTTAAGAGCCGCTTTATAACAAGGGCTCTAAAAAGCTGTCAACAAGCCCCCCAGGCAAATGCGTATTAATGCGTGCTAATTCTTTCCTTAGAGTCAGACTCGCGTTTTTCATCCTTTGCGACGATCTCCGGAGCTACATCGGGCAAGGGCTCCGGCGCGTATTGCAGCGCAATTTGCAGGACCTCGTCAATCCATTTAACCGGTTTAATCTGCAGATCCTGCTTGATATTGTCAGGAATTTCCTTCAAATCGCGGACGTTCTCTTCAGGAATGATCACGGTCTTGATACCACCGCGGTGAGCCGCGAGCAGTTTTTCCTTCAGGCCGCCAATCGCCAATACCTGACCCCGCAGGGTGATTTCGCCGGTCATCGCGACATCGGCACGCACCGGAATGCCGGTCAACGCCGATACCAGTGCCGTGCACATGCCTACGCCCGCGCTCGGGCCATCCTTCGGCGTCGCCCCTTCCGGCATGTGGATGTGCGTGTCGCGCTTCTCGTGGAAGTCCAGGGGAATCCCCAGGCTTTTCGCACGGCTGCGCACGACAGTCTGGGCCGCAGTGATCGACTCGACCATCACGTCACCCAGCGAACCGGTCTTGATCAACTGGCCTTTGCCCGGCACCACGGCCGCTTCGATGGTCAGCAACTCGCCACCCACCTGAGTCCACGCCAGACCGGTCACCTGACCGATCTGGTCCTGGGATTCGGCCAGGCCGTAGCGGAATTTACGTACGCCGAGGAAGTCCTCGAGCATCGACGCGGTGACCTTCACCGAGAAGCGTTTTTCCAGCGCATGCTCTTTGACCGCCTTGCGGCAGACCTTGGCAATCTGGCGCTCCAGCCCACGTACACCGGCTTCGCGGGTGTAGTAGCGGATGATGTCGCGAATGGCGTCTTCTTCGAATTCCAGCTCGCCTTTCTTCAGGCCGTTGGCCGTGATCTGCTTGGGCGAGAGGTATTTGACGGCAATGTTGATCTTCTCGTCTTCGGTGTAGCCCGGCAGACGAATGACTTCCATCCGGTCAAGCAGCGCCGGCGGAATGTTCATGGAGTTCGAGGTGCACAGGAACATCACATCCGACAGGTCGTAGTCGACTTCCAGGTAGTGATCGTTGAAGTTGTGGTTCTGCTCCGGATCGAGCACTTCCAGCAACGCCGATGCCGGATCGCCACGCATGTCGCTGCCCATCTTGTCGATTTCATCGAGCAGGAACAGCGGGTTGCGGACCCCCACTTTTGTCATCTTTTGAATCAATCTTCCTGGCATCGAACCGATGTAGGTCCGGCGATGGCCGCGAATTTCAGCTTCATCGCGCACGCCACCCAGGGCCATGCGTACGAATTTGCGGTTGGTGGCGTGAGCGATCGACTCGGCCAGGGAGGTTTTACCCACACCTGGAGGGCCCACCAGGCACAACACCGGACCACGAATTTTCTTCACGCGCTTCTGCACGGCGAGGTATTCGAGAATACGTTCCTTGACCTCTTCCAGACCGTAGTGGTCGGCATCGAGGATGTCTTCCGCGCGCGCCAGGTCCAGACGCACCTTGCTCTGGGCCTTCCACGGCACCTGGACCAGCCAGTCGATGTAGGAACGCACCACGGTCGCCTCTGCGGACATTGGCGACATCTGCTTGAGCTTGTTCAGCTCACCCTGGGCCTTGGCCAGGGCATCTTTCGGCAGGCCGGCGGCATCGATGCGCTTTTTCAGCTCTTCGATTTCATTGTGGCCTTCGTCGCTGTCGCCCAGCTCTTTCTGAATGGCCTTCATCTGCTCATTCAGGTAGTACTCGCGCTGGCTGCGCTCCATCTGCTTCTTGACGCGACCACGAATGCGTTTTTCGACCTGCAGCAGGTCGATCTCGGCATCCAGCAGCGCCAGGACGTGTTCGACCCGGGCCGACAAATCGATGATTTCGAGAATTTCCTGCTTCTGCTCGATCTTCAGGGCCATGTGTGCGGCCATGGTATCGACCAGGCGACCCGGTTCATCGATGCTGTTGAGCGACGACAGGACTTCAGCCGGGACTTTCTTGCCCAACTGCACATATTGCTCGAACTGGGCCAACAGGCTGCGCACGAACACTTCCGACTCGCGCTCGGGCGCGTCGACTTCATCGATCAGCGAGACTTCGGCACGGCAGTGACCGTCCACTTCGCTGAAGCGCTCGACGGTACCGCGTTGCTCGCCTTCGACCAGAACCTTGACCGTGCCATCAGGCAGCTTCAGCAGCTGCAGGACGGTCGCAATGGTGCCCACGCGATAAAGTGCATCTTCACCGGGATCGTCGTCGGCAGGGTTTCTCTGGGCCAGCAGAAGGATCTGCTTGTCGCCCGTCATCGCGGCCTCGAGGGCTTCGATGGATTTCTCGCGCCCCACGAACAGCGGGATAACCATGTGCGGATAAACCACGACATCACGCAATGGCAAGAGAGGCAATTCGATGGTTGTCTTCATGATTTCGCCTCTACGGCGGCCACAAGGCCGGAAACAGATGGAATTGAGCTTGAAACCAAGATGGGGGCTGCCTTGAAAAAAAACAAGCGCAAAGACAGGGTTAAAACGCGGAAAAAGCAAAGGGGCCCGAAGGCCCCTTCCCTGTTCCAGCTGCGGGACGCTTAGGCGTCTGGCGCAGCCTTGGCAGCCGGCTCACTGTTTTCGTAGATATACAGTGGCTTGGACTTGCCTTCTATGACGCTTTCATCGATCACGACTTTACTCACCTCGGACTGCGAGGGGATTTCGTACATGGTGTCGAGCAGCACACCTTCGAGAATCGATCGCAGGCCACGGGCACCGGTCTTGCGTTCCAGGGCACGTTTGGCCACCGACTTCAGTGCGTCGGCCCGGAACTCCAGGTCCACGCCTTCCATTTCGAACAACTTGGCGTATTGCTTGGTCAAGGCATTCTTCGGCTCGGTGAGGATCTGCATCAACGCAGCCTCATCAAGCTCGTCCAGCGTGGCAAGCACTGGCAGACGACCGACGAATTCCGGGATCAGACCGAACTTGACCAGATCGTCAGGCTCGACTTCACGCAGGGACTCGCCCACCTTCTTGCCTTCTTCCTTGCTGCGCACTTCTGCGTTGAAACCGATGCCACCCTTGGTGGAACGGTTCTGAATGACTTTCTCCAGACCGGAGAACGCACCACCGCAGATGAACAGGATGTTACGGGTGTCGACCTGAAGGAATTCCTGCTGCGGATGCTTGCGACCACCCTGGGGCGGAACGGAAGCGACCGTACCTTCGATCAACTTGAGCAAGGCCTGCTGCACACCTTCACCGGACACATCACGGGTGATGGACGGGTTGTCGGACTTGCGCGAGATCTTGTCGATCTCATCGATGTAGACAATGCCCATCTGGGCCTTTTCCACGTCGTAGTCGCACTTCTGCAGCAGCTTCTGAATGATGTTCTCGACATCCTCACCCACGTAACCCGCCTCGGTGAGGGTGGTTGCGTCGGCGATGGTGAACGGAACGTTCAGCAAGCGGGCCAGTGTTTCGGCAAGCAGGGTCTTACCCGAGCCTGTCGGGCCGATCAGCAAGATGTTGCTCTTGCCGAGTTCGACGTCGTCATTCTTTTTGTCACGCTGATTCAGACGCTTGTAGTGGTTGTACACCGCTACGGCCAGAATCTTTTTCGCGCGTTCCTGACCAATCACGTATTGATCAAGAATGCCGCTGATTTCTTTAGGCGAAGGCAATTTATGCGCGCTGCTCTCGGCCTGTGCTTCCTGCACCTCCTCACGGATGATGTCATTGCACAGGTCGACGCACTCGTCGCAGATAAAGACCGAGGGGCCGGCAATCAACTTGCGTACTTCATGCTGGCTTTTGCCACAGAAGGAGCAATAGAGCAGCTTGCCGTTGTCCTCGCCGTTGCGGGTGTCAGTCATTCGTTCGATCCAAATCCGATAGGCTTGCAACACAAGATGAAGGCTATTGCGGGCTTTTTCAAGCCCGCCGATGATCGGACACGCCGACCAAGCCCTATTTTGAGCCGCTTATTTTACGCTGGGCGCGAAGTGATCACTTCATCGATCAGACCGTACTCACGGGCGGCTTCTGCACTCATGAAGTTATCGCGGTTGGTGTCGCGCTCGATTTCTTCCAGAGTACGCCCGCTGTGCTGGGCCATCAGCTTATTGAGGCGCTCGCGGATGAACAGGATTTCCTTGGCATGGATCTCGATATCCGAGGCCTGGCCCTGAAAACCGCCCAGTGGCTGGTGAATCATCACGCGCGAGTTCGGCAGGCAGTAGCGCTTGCCCGGAGCACCGGCGGTCAGCAGGAAAGCGCCCATGCTGCAGGCCTGGCCGATGCAGGTGGTCGACACGTTGGGCTTGATGAACTGCATGGTGTCGTAGATCGACATGCCCGCCGTCACGGAACCGCCTGGGGAGTTGATATAGAGATGGATGTCCTTGTCCGGGTTTTCCGCTTCAAGGAACAGCAATTGCGCACAGATCAGGTTGGCCATGTAGTCCTCTACCGGACCAACCAGGAAGATCACTCGCTCCTTGAGAAGACGCGAATAGATATCGTAGGCGCGCTCGCCACGAGCAGACTGCTCGACAACCATCGGGACCAGGCCGCCGGCGGCCTGGATATCAGAGTTCTGCTGAATATACGAATTACGGAACATGCTCTGCAGTCACTCCCAAAATAGTTATGTCTTGAAAACGCATAAGCCAGCACGAATGCTGGCTTATGGTGTGTACGTCTTAACGCAGGAACAATCAATCGGCTTGTGGAGCTTCTACCGGCTTGACCGCTTCTTCGTAAGAGACCGATTTGTCGGTCACGCTAGCTTTCTGCAGAACAGTATCCACAACTTGCTCTTCCAGCACAACCGAACGGACTTCGTTCAGTTGCTGGTCGTTCTT
The DNA here is from genome assembly GCF_949767465.1 of Pseudomonas sp. IT-P12. Taxonomy (NCBI): domain Bacteria; kingdom Pseudomonadati; phylum Pseudomonadota; class Gammaproteobacteria; order Pseudomonadales; family Pseudomonadaceae; genus Pseudomonas; species Pseudomonas sp. IT-P12. Next base: position 589,786 of record NZ_CATKPY010000022.1, read on the forward strand.
GTAGTACCAGGACACGACCTGCTCAGGCTCCTGATAGGCCGAAGCCATTTCCTGGATCATGTCGCGAACGCGCGCTTCGTCAGGCTTGAGTTCGTACTGCTTGACCACTTCAGCCACGATCAGACCCAGCACGACGCGACGCTTGGCTTGCTCTTCGAACAGCTCGGCCGGCAGTTGGTCAGGCTTGATGTTGCCGCCGAACTGCTGAACGGCCTGCACGCGCAGACGATCGACTTCGTTGGACAGCAGGGCCTTCGGCACTTCGATCGGGTTGGAGGCCAGCAGACCGTCCATGACCTGGTTCTTGACCTTGGACTTGATCGCCTGACGCAGTTCACGCTCCATGTTCTTGCGAACTTCGGCGCGGAAGCCTTCCAGGCCGGTTTCCTTGATGCCGAATTGAGCGAAGAACTCTTCGTTCAGCTCTGGCAGCGTTGGCGCGGAAACAGTGTTCACGGTCACGGTGAACTCGGCAGTCTTGCCAGCCAGGTCGAGGTTCTGATAATCCTCTGGGAAAGTCAGGTTCAGAACACGTTCTTCGCCGGCTTTGGCGCCAACCAGACCGTCTTCGAAACCAGGGATCATGCGACCCGAACCCAGTACCAGTTGAGTACCCTTGGCGGAACCGCCAGCGAATACTTCACCGTCAACCTTGCCAACGAAATCGATGTTCAGCTGATCATCGTTCTGGGCAGCGCGATCGGCCACTTCGAAACGGGTGTTCTGCTTGCGCAGCACGTCCAGCATCTTGTCCAGATCCGCATCCGCCACGTCGGCGCTCAGGCGCTCGACACTGATGCCTTCGAAACCGGCAACGGTGAATTCAGGGAACACTTCGAATACGGCAACGTATTCCAGGTCCTTGCCAGCTTCCAGGGATTTCGGCTCGATCGACGGCGAACCCGCCGGGTTCAGCTTCTGCTCGACCACAGCTTCATAGAAGGAGGACTGGATCACATCGCCCACAGCTTCCTGACGCGCATCAGCACCGAAACGCTGACGAATCACGCTCATTGGCACCTTGCCTGGACGGAAGCCGGCAATCTTGGCCTTTTGGGCAGTCTGTTGCAGACGCTTGTTGACCTGAGTCTCGATGCGCTCAGCCGGCACGGTGATGCTCATGCGGCGCTCAAGAGCAGAAGTATTTTCAACAGAAACTTGCATGGATATTCCTCGTTGCACAGACGTTAGCCGGCCGTTACCGACCCAAGAATCAAGGGCATGCATTCTAGAGGGTCAAACTCAAGAAGTCACCCTACTGAAAACGGGTAAAAACACAGCAGGCAATTTAGAGGGAAGAGCGCACCAATGCACCCCGCCCCGACAGCAAATACAACCCCTCACGCCAGGGCTCTGCGACAACCCTTCTATATATAGAAGGAGCCGCCGACCGATACCCTGGCCGTCGCCGCTGCCAGAAAAAGCGGCCAGCAGCGTGGCAGCATCGAGAAACATAAATTCGACGAAACGCCCTGCTCGCGTGGCCCTTGACCCGCCACCACTCAAACCACTGAAACAAAAAAGGCGCCAGACTGTTAAATCTGGCGCCTTTCGGAATATGGGGTGGACGATGGGGATCGAACCCACGACAACGGGAGTCACAATCCCGTGCTCTACCAACTGAGCTACGCCCACCATATTGCGTGACAAAGAAGCCAAACAACCTCTTTGCAGAACTCCAGCCAGGCCAGCGGCTTGAATGAAGCTTATTTGGTGCGGATGAAGAGACTCGAACTCTTACGCCTCGCGGCGCTGGAACCTAAATCCAGTGTGTCTACCAATTCCACCACATCCGCGGATTGAAGCGGTTAAAGCAAAGGCGCCAGACTGTTAATCTGGCGCCTTTCGAAATATGGGGTGGACGATGGGGATCGAACCCACGACAACGGGAGTCACAATCCCGTGCTCTACCAACTGAGCTACGCCCACCATATCGCGTTACTTGTGCCAAAGCTGCCTAATGGCGCACCCGGCAGGACTCGAACCTGCGACCATCCGCTTAGAAGGCGGATGCTCTATCCAGCTGAGCTACGGGCGCCTTATTAATCTGTACCCTTGGAGGACTACAAACTAAGTGCTTTCCGGTTTCGCAAAACCTTGATTCTGCTTGACCTTCATAACCAGTGCTAGGCTGTGCCCGACAAGTGCGACGAATAGTATAGAGCGCCCCAAGGGTCGTCAAATCCTTTTTATAAAAAATTCATTTAATTAAAGGGGTTAGGGGAATTTGCAGACCAAGCGCCTTTGCCCTCACCGCCTGACATGCGAGAATGCGTTCTCTTTTTTTCCCCTCTCGATGGTTAATCACGCGCAATGACTGCACAACTAATCGACGGCAAATCGATCGCCGCCAGCCTGCGCCAGCAGATCGCCAAACGCGTTACCGAGCGCCGCCAGCAAGGCCTGCGCACACCCGGTCTTGCGGTGATCCTGGTCGGCAGCGATCCCGCCTCTCAGGTTTATGTCTCGCACAAGCGTAAAGACTGTGAAGAGGTCGGCTTCATTTCCCAAGCCTACGACCTGCCTTCCGAAACCACCCAGCAAGCGCTGACCGACCTGATCGATCGCCTGAACGAAGACCCGGCAATCGACGGCGTTCTGCTTCAGTTGCCTCTGCCGGAACACCTGGACGCCTCCAAACTGCTGGAGCGCATCCGCCCGGACAAAGACGTCGACGGTTTCCACCCTTATAACGTCGGCCGCCTGGCCCAGCGCATTCCATTGCTGCGTCCGTGCACGCCCAAGGGCATCATGGCGCTGCTGGAAAGCACCGGGGCGGACCTGTATGGCATGGACGCCGTGGTCGTCGGCGCCTCCAACATCGTCGGTCGGCCGATGGCGATGGAATTGCTGCTTGCCGGTTGCACCGTGACCGTCACCCATCGCTTCACCAAGGACCTGGCAGGCCACGTCGGTCGCGCCGACCTGGTGGTGGTGGCTGCCGGCAAGCCCGGCCTGGTCAAGGGTGAGTGGATCAAGGAAGGCGCGATCGTGATCGACGTCGGCATCAATCGCCAAGACGACGGCAAGCTGGTCGGCGACGTCGTCTACGATACCGCCCTGCCCCGTGCCGGCTGGATCACCCCGGTCCCGGGTGGCGTGGGCCCGATGACCCGTGCCTGCCTGCTGGAAAACACCTTGTATGCAGCCGAAACCCTGCACAGCTGAGTCCACGCGGCAAGCCAGGCGACAAACACAGGAACCCCGCCATTGGCGGGGTTCTTTTTGCCCGCAGGTTTAACATGACCACTCGCCGGAAACCTGCTGTTTTGTAGGGGATTTCGAGGACTTTCACCTGTTGATTGAACAACCATCGACAGTTCTTCAGCCATACTCCTAAAATGCGTCGGCTTGAAGAAATAGCCCGTTACAAAACGACTAATCCATACCTTATGAGTCTGCCAGCGTGAAAATTCGTCTTTCCATCCTGAGCCTGTTTTTCGCCTTTACAGGGACGTTCCTCACGCCAACGGTCAATGCAGCCGACACCACCGCCGCCCCCCGAGACGCCAAGCAACTGAAGATCGCCTCCGGCAGTGCCCTGTTGATGGACCTGCAAACCAACAAAGTCATCTACGCCAGCAACCCGGACGTGGTTGTCCCGATCGCCTCGGTCAGCAAACTGATGACCGCATTGGTGGTGGTCGAAGCCAGGCAGAACATGGACGAGTACATTTCCATCAACATCAGCGACACCCCGGAAATGAAGGGCGTGTTTTCCCGGGTCAAGCTCAACAGCGAAATGCCGCGTCGGGAAATGCTGCTGATTGCCTTGATGTCCTCGGAAAACCGCGCCGCTGCCAGCCTGGCCCACCACTATCCGGGTGGCTACGCCGCATTCATTGCCGCGATGAACGCCAAGGCTCGGGCGCTGGGAATGACCAACACCCACTATGTCGAACCGACCGGCCTGTCGCCGCGTAACGTGTCGACGGCGCGCGACTTGAGCAAACTGCTGATCGCTGCCCACAAGTACCCGATCCTGACCGAACTGAGCACCACCAAGGAAAAAACCGTTTCGTTCCGCAAACCCAATTACAGCCTGGGTTTTCGCAACACCGACCATCTGGTCGGCAAACCGAACTGGGATATTTCGCTGACCAAGACCGGCTTTACCAATGAAGCCGGCCACTGCCTGGTGTTGGTGACGCGCATGGGTAACCGCCCGGTGGCGCTGGTGATTCTCGATGCATTCGGCAAGTACACACACTTCGCCGATGCCAGCCGCATTCGCAACTGGGTAGAGACTGGCAAGAGCGCCGACGTTCCATCGGTGGCTTTGCAGTACAAGTCGGAAAAGAACCTGAAGCAACGCCAGGGTGGCGTGGCCGAGGCTTCCAAGTAACGGCCTTCACCCTGTGGGAGCGAGCCTTCCAGCGATGCATGCACTGCAGGCACCTCAGGGTGACTGTCAGCTGGCAATCGCGAGCGGGCTCGTCCCCACAGGGTTTCAACGCTCAGTCATTGGGCAACGGCATCTGGTCATCGTCGGGTATACCGTCTCCGGCGCTCGGATCCCTGGTACCCCGAGGAGGCTCGGTCGGCACCACCGCAGGCCTGGCCAGGGGGTCACGCAGCGGGCTGTCGGGATCCATCACCGGGTCAACGTCGTCTTCCGGGGTGGTGGGAACGCTGTCCGGATGCTTGTCGTCAAAACTCGAATCGGTAGACATACACACCTCACTCGAACGTCAGGGTTTCAGGTCGGCCAATGGGTCGTAGGGTTTGGCGGGCGCTTTGTCGTCCTCGCCCGGCTTGACGTCCCTCGGTGCCTTGGCTGGTCCGGCAGGGTCTACTTGCGGATCGGCCAGGTCGGGAGAATCAGGGTCGAATCCCAGCTCGTCGCCTGAGGAATGCTCGGACGAATGCGGGCCGGAAGGATGCTTGGAATCGGTCATGGGTGCCTCCAGGATCTGGCCCGGAAACATCCGGGCACTTACCCTTCAGAGGACGATCGCACGAGGCCGTGCGATGCAGATGACGAACGGAAGGTTATTGCGCGTCAAGCGCCTTGCGCGCGCGGGCCGCGGCCTGTTCCTGGCCGGCCTGGGCCAGTTCGCTCGCTGCATTCAACCAGCGTTGCCGGTCGACGTTGGCTGGAATCTGGTTCGGCTTCTGGATCAGTACCGCCCAGCCACCGGCGCTCTCGAAGGCAGACTCGAACGAGCCAAAGCTCATCGACTCCCGGCGATTCATCCCGGCTCGCAGCAACACCGTCTGTTTCTGCCGGTCGTAACCGGAAAGAATGACGTAGCGCGACTCAGCCCAGAACGCCGACCCTTCGGTAAACCGCACCATCACCGGGTAGCCGGCGGCCACCTGGGCCAGCAAAGCAGGCAGGTTGCTATCGAGGGGGTAAACGACCATGCCGTATTCACGTGCCAGGTTCGGAATGCTTTGCTGCAACTTCGCTTCAGCGCCCGGGAGATGCAGGGGCTTCTCGAGCAAACCTGGGGTGATGACCACTCCTTGCTGGGACAACAGGCTCGCCAAGACCTGCGGACCGCTTTGATAACTGGTTCCGCGGTAGAACGTGCCACTGAGCTCCACCCGCTCCGGCAGGCGTTTGACCTCCGGTGCCACGCTGCCCGCACAGCCCGCCAGGCCCACCATGCAACCGGCAATCAATGCTGCCATTCGAATTCGCGACATTGCCCGCACCCTCATCCCTCTCTATTCAATCCAAGTGCTGGATCATAGGGCGCCAATCGGCGGCGGTATAGCTTTTACCGGCAGTCACACGATTTCGATAGAGCGAAGTGGTTGGTCACAGGCGACCTTTGGTCAATAGCTTGAAACACAGCACCGACTAGACTGTCACTGGTAAAGAGTGTGTGCCCGTTGCAGGGCAAAGAGGAGGCACTGATGAGCCTGACAATGACCATCGTGATGTTGATTTCCGGCTGGCTGGCGGTCGCCGCCGCCATGTTGTGGGGGGTCCTGCGAATTGCACGCCGGCACCACCACCCTGCCCCGACGGCGCGGGTGGAAAAGATCGAAAAAACTACTGTACGCCACGCCACCGCGCACTGACGGGCAACCGTCACCCATTGCGAATAAATGAAAAGGCCGCCTGGGCTCTTGCGAGCGCAGGCGGCCGTTTTGTTCATCCCCTGTCAGGCTTCGGCAGCCACACGCTTCTGTTTGGCCCGCCGCGACATCATGTTCAGAACTTCGATAGCGGCCGAGAACGCCATGGCTGCGTAGACGTAGCCCTTCGGTACGTGGGCGCCGAAACCTTCGGCGATCAACGTCATGCCGATCATGATCAGGAAGCCCAGCGCCAGCATCACCACCGTCGGGTTGTCGTTGATGAACTTCGCCAGCGGGTCAGCCGCCAGCAACATCACCAGCACCGAGACCACCACCGCGATGATCATGATCGGCAAGTGCTCGGTCATGCCGACGGCGGTAATGATGCTGTCGATGGAGAACACCAGGTCGAGCATCAGGATCTGCCCGATCGCCGCGGCAAAACCCAAGGTCACCGTCGACGTTGCCGTTTTCGGATCCTGCGGAGCCGGGTCCATGCTGTGATGGATCTCGGTCGTTGCCTTCCACAACAGGAACAGGCCGCCGGCGATCAGGATCATGTCCTTCCAGGAGAAGGCATGGCCGAGGATTTCAATGACCGGCGCGGTCAATTGCACGATGAACGCGATGGTGCTCAATAGCGCCAGTCGCATGATCAGCGCCATGCCGATACCCACGCGCCGGGCTCTCTGCCGATATTGCTCAGGCAGTTTATTGGTCAGGATCGAGATGAAAATCAGGTTGTCGATGCCGAGCACGATTTCCATCACCACCAGCGTGGCCAAGGCGACCCAGGCGGTGGGGCTTGCAGCAAGTTCCAAAAGGTATTCCATGGGTCAGTCCTGATTCTTGATGACGGTTTAGATTTCCTGGGACGAAGATTCGGTTTTTTCCTGATCTTCGCCTGACGATTCTTTCTTGCTGATCAGCCCGCCGGTGGCGTCGCTGAGCGCCTGCTCGGCGGCTTTGTGCGTATCGTCGATCGCCTGCTTGGCGCTTTCGGCCGCCTTGCCCATCAGTTGCTGGGCGCTTTTTTCGGCTTGCTCGCAACCGGCCAGTAGCAGCAGAGACGCGGCCAGTAACGCCGTGGTCTTAAGGTTCATGGTGCTTCCTCGATTGAACAGATCGGGCCGCATCGGCAGCCGTTGATAGCGAGGCATTCTAGGCAAGCAAACACTTCAGGAAAATTCGTATTTTTACCGGTTATACTTCGATTTTTACGAACTGTAGAACGCCATGATCAACTATCGCCAATTGCATTACTTCTGGGTGGTGGCCAAGACCGGCAGCATCGTGCGGGCCTGCGAGCAACTGAACCTGACGCCACAGACCATCAGCGGGCAGATCTCCCTGCTGGAACAGACCTACGGCATCGAATTGTTTCGGCGAGTGGGGCGACAGCTGGAACTCACCGAAGCCGGGCGCCAGACCCTGCCGTACGCCGAACAGATGTTTCAGCTCGGTGGTGAACTGGAGTTGATGCTGCGGGCGCAACCCAATGAACAGCAGATCCTGTTTCGGGTCGGCGTGGCCGACGTCGTGCCCAAGTCCATCGTCTACCGCCTGATCGCGCCCACCATGGAACTGCACGAACCGCTGCGCATCACCTGTCGCGAAGACAAACTCGAACGCTTGCTCGCCGACCTGGCGATCCAGCGCCTCGACCTGGTGATTTCCGACAGCCCGATGCCCTCGCACCTGGACATCAAGGGCTACAGCCAGAAGCTCGGCGAATGCGGGATCAGTTTCTTCGCCACCGCCGAACTGGCGGCGCAATACGGTCAGGACTTCCCGCACAGCCTGCAGGGTGCACCGCTGTTGATTCCGGGGCCGGAAACCGTGGTGCGCAGCCGTTTGCAGCGCTGGTTCGCCGAGCAGCAGATCCAGCCACGGATTGTTGGCGAGTTCGACGACAGTGCCTTGATGCAGGCATTCGGGCAATCGGGAAGCGGAATCTTCATCGGCCCGAGCGTGATTGCCGATGAAGTGAAACGTCAGTATGGCGTGCAGTTGCTCGGCCAGACCGACGCGGTCACCGAATCGTTCTACGCCATTTCAGTGGAACGCAAGGTCAAGCACCCCGGTATCGTTGCGATTACCGAAGGTGCCCGACGCGAGCTGTTTACCGCCCTGTAGGACTCAGGCGCAGACTTCCCGGGGCTTGAAGGTCATCAGTGCCATGGCCAGCAGAATCGACATCAGGATCAGGCCGGCCGCCGCAAAGCCCAGGCCTTGCAGGCCGACGCTGTCGATCACCCGACCACCGATCATGGCGCCCAGGCCAATACCGAGGTTGGCCCCGGCAATGTTCAACGACGCGGCAAAGGCTGGCGCCTCGGGCGCGGCCTTCATCAAGCGCACATGGCTGACCAGGAACAGCGCCGCCTGGGTCACGCCCCAGATGCCCATCGCCGCCGCCAGCCCCAGCGGCGAGTGAATGTTCGGCACTAACGTCACCATGCCGGCAATCATGAAGGCGCAAAATGTCATCGAGGCGATCAGCGGGTGACGATCCACCGCGCGCCCACCCAGCGAGTTGCCGATCAGGCCCACCGCGCCGAAGCCCATCAGGCACCAACCGACCACCGTGCCGTTGAAGCCGGCCAGGCGCTCGAGAATATCCGCGAGGTAGGTGTAAGCCGTGAACATGCCGCTGAACACCACGATCGACAGCACGACATGGCCCAGCATTAAGGGGCTGCGCAGGATCTTGAACTGCGAACGCAAACTCACCTGATGCTGGTGCAGGCTGGTTTTCGGCAGGTAGATAAACAGCAGCAGAGCCTTGGCAAAGGCGATCACCGCCAGGATGCCAAAGGCGCTGCGCCAGCCGAATGCATCGGAAATCAGCGTGCCGACCGGGATGCCGAACACCGTTGCGCAGACAATGCCAAAGCCGATCTTGGCGATGGCGCGCCCCGCGTAATCCGGCCCGACGATGTCCACTGCCGTCTCACTGGCCAGGGCCCAGAACACCGGCAACCCCAGCGCGGGCACCAGACGGGCGAACGCCATCACCCAGATGTTCGGCGCGAATGCCGCGAGGGTGTTGGCCAGGCCAAACATGATCAGCACCGAGATGAACAGCTTGCGCCGTTCGAAACGCGCGAAGTATGCCGTCAGGAACGGACCGAATGCCGCCACGGTGAAGGCGAACAGGGTCACCAGCAGGCCGGCCTGGGGAATCGTGACCTCGAGGTCCCGGGCGATGGCCGGCAGCAGGCCGACAATGATGAATTCCGTGGTCAACACCGTGAAACCGGCGGCGGACAACAGGAGGATGGGCAACAGCATGCAGAACTCCAGAAAAACGACGACACCAGCGATAGCCCGAAGGCCCACTGGCAGAGATGAAAATGAGGATGGCCGATGTTAACAGAGTGCTGGCCATCACGGTTGCACGAACCTGCAAATCCAGTGGGCCAATGGGGTGACAGTTGGTCACAGACCGGAAGGCGGAACACGACCAGCGCTGTGATAAAGTCCGCACCCTGCGATTTCCAACCCCTGTCCATCCGCCAGTGACTGGCCCCGATGTCGCAACACCCTCGCACCTGACCCATCAGAGATGTCGTTTATGACTGCTTCATCCCCTTCGCTGTTGCAACGCCTGAAAGGCTTGAGCCTGGTTTCGCAAATCATCATCGGCCTGATCGCGGGCATTGCCGTGGCGCTGATCGCGCCCGAAGTGGCGAAGTCCACGGCGTTCATCGGCAAAGTGTTCGTCTCGGCGCTGAAGGCCGTCGCGCCGATCCTGGTGTTCGTGCTGGTCATGGCGTCGATCGCCAATCACAGGCACGGCCAGGAAACTCACATCCGGCCCATTCTGTTCCTGTACCTGCTCGGCACCTTTGCCGCTGCGGTGGTCGCGGTCGTGGCCAGCATGATGTTCCCGTCGAATCTGGTGCTGAGCACCCACGACGTGGCCGTGACGGCACCGGGTGGCATCGCTGAAGTGCTGCAAAGCCTGCTGTTGAGCGTGGTGGACAACCCGGTCAGTGCCCTGATGAACGCCAACTTCATCGGTATTCTGGCGTGGGCCATCGGCATGGGTATCGCAATTCGCCATGCCGGCGAGACCACGCGCGAAGTGCTCGGCGACCTGTCCAACGGTGTCACCCTGATCGTTCGCCTGGTGATTCGTTTTGCTCCGCTGGGGATCTTCGGCCTGGTGGCTTCGACCCTCGCGACCTCCGGCTTCGGCGCGCTGGTCGGCTATGTGCAACTGCTGGCGGTGCTGCTCGGCTGCATGCTGTTCGTGGCGCTGGTCATGAACCCGCTGATCGTGTTCTGGAAGTTGCGCCGCAACCCCTACCCGCTGGTGATCACTTGCCTGCGCGAAAGCGGGATCACGGCGTTCTTCACCCGCAGCTCGGCGGCGAACATTCCGGTCAATCTGGAGTTGAGCAAGCGCCTGGGTCTGCACGAAGACACCTACTCCGTATCGATCCCGCTGGGCGCGACGATCAACATGGCGGGCGCGGCGATCACCATCACCGTGCTGACCCTGGCAGCCGTGAATACGCTGGGCATCGCCGTGGACATTCCTACCGCCATTCTGTTGAGTGTCGTCGCAGCCATCTGCGCGTGCGGCGCGTCAGGTGTGGCGGGCGGCTCATTGCTGCTGATTCCACTGGCCTGCAGCCTGTTCGGCATCCCCAGCGAAATTGCCATGCAGGTGGTGGCGGTCGGTTTCATCATCGGTGTGTTGCAGGACTCGGCGGAGACGGCGCTGAACTCCTCCACCGATGTACTGTTCACGGCGGCGGCCTGCCTGGGTGAAGAACAGAAGGCGTAGGCTTTTTGCAGCCATGAAAAAGCCCCCGCAACCCAAGGCTGCGGGGGCTTTTTTTGTATCCGGCGGTTTAGAACGCGCCCATGTAATCACGCTTGCCCACTTCCACGCCGTTGTGGCGCAGCAGTGCATAGGCGGTGGTGACGTGGAAGAAGAACTGCGGCAAGCCATAGCTCAGCAGGTAGGCCTGGCCGGAGAAGCGCTTCTCTTTCGGCGTGCCTGGGCGCGTGACGATCTCGATGCCTTCCTTGCCATTGACCTGTTCGGGCTTGATCTCGCCGATGTAGGCCAGAACCTTGGTCAGCAGCGCCTGCAGCTCGGCGAAGGTGGTTTCGGTGTCTTCGTACTTCGGCACTTCGACCTCGGCCAGGCGCGAGGAAACGCCCTTGGCGAAATCAACGGCGATCTGCACCTGGCGCACCAGCGGGAACATGTCCGGGTACAGGCGCGCCTGCAGGAACGCGTTGGCATCGATGTTGCGGGCGGTGGCGTGGGCCTCGGCCTTGTGAAGAACGTCGCTCAGGGCGGTGAGCATTTGCTTGAAAACCGGGATGGAGGCGTCGTACAGGGAAATGGTCATGGCAGTCTCGTGTGATGACAGGAGTGAAACGTGGGAGCGATTATAGCGATGCACGAACCCTGCGGTGCCCGCCGGATGGTAAAAAATAAAGTGAAGCGCCGAGGGGCCTTGGTGACCCGCCAGCGACGAATTCAGTTGCCATTGGCGTGCGCCAATCTAAAGTGCATGCCAGCAGGAGAAGAATATGAACCGGGGTAAGGACGCAGCATCATGAGTGAACAAGAAACCACGTTCGACGAGCCACGGCTCAACAGCACGGAAATCCGCATTCTGGGCTCGTTGATCGAGAAACAGGCCACCAGCCCGGAAACCTATCCGCTGACCCTCAATGCGCTGGTGATCGCCTGCAACCAGAAAACCAGCCGCGAACCGGTCATGAACCTCACCCAGGGTCAGGTCGGCCAGAGCCTGCGTGCCCTCGAGGGACGCGGCTTCACCCGGCTGGTGATGGGCAGTCGCGCAGACCGCTGGGAGCACCGGGTCGACAAGGCCCTGGAATTGGTGCCGGCGCAGGTGATTCTCACTGGACTGCTGTTCCTGCGTGGTCCGCAGACCGTCAATGAACTGCTGACCCGCAGCGGGCGCATGCATGACTTCGAGGATGCCGAGCAGGTCGTGCACCAACTGGAGCGCTTGATCGCTCGCGGGCTGGCCGTGCTGATCCCACGCCAGGCCGGGCAGCGTGAAGACCGCTATACCCATGCCCTGGGTGACCCGGCGGACATCGAAGCGATCCTCGCGGCCCGTCAGAACCCGACCGAGCGCAGCACCGGCGGCGGTGTTTCACTCGAGCGGATCGAAGAGCTGGAGGCGCGGATTGCTGCGCTGGAGGAGCGCTTGGCGCGTCTCGAGTAGTCAGATCCCCGCATTGCCGCCTTCGCGAGCAAGCCGGCTCCCCCAATGGGTCGCAAACCCTGTGGGAGCGAGCCGGCTCGCGACAGGGCTCGCGCAGGCCTCAACCGCGAGCAAATGCCACCGCCTTGCGAAACTGTTCATCCGTCGGACGCACGCCGGTGTACAGCACGAACTGCTCCAGCGCCTGGATCGCAATCACTTCCAGACCGGTGATCACCCGCTTGCCCTCGGCGCGAGCCCTCACGATCAGTGGCGTCTCCACAGGAATGGCCACCACGTCGAAGACCGTCTGCGCAGCCGCGATCGCTTCGCCATCAAAGGCCAACTGATCGGCCTCGGGACCGCCGGTCATGCCGATCGGGGTCACGTTGATCAACATCTGCGGGCGGCGCGCGCCCAACTCGGCTTGCCACTCATACCCCAGCGATTGCGCCAGGGCTCGCCCGGTGTTTTCGTTACGGGCGACGAGCACGCCGTTGCCGTACCCGCCATCGCGCAGGGCACTGGCCACGGCCTTGGCCATGCCACCGCTGCCACGCAGGGCGAAGGTCGATTCCCTGGGCACCTGATGGGTCTCCAGCAATTGAGCGACGGCAATGTAATCGGTGTTGTAGGCCTTGAGATGGCCATGGGTATTGACGATGGTATTGATCGATTGAATGGCGGCGGCGGACGCGTCCAGTTCGTCGACCAGGGCAATGCAGGCTTCCTTGAACGGCATCGAAACGCCGCAACCGCGGATGCCCAGGGCACGGATGCCGCCAACGGCCCCGGTCAAGTCCTGGCTGCTGAACGCCTTGTAATAGAAATTCAGGCCTAATTGCTCGTACAGGTGATTGTGAAAGCGCAGGCCAAAATTCCCCGGACGCCCCGACAGGGACATGCACAGCTGGGTGTCTTTGTTGGGGTTCATTTGCATGAAAAATCTCCTTCGACAGCACTTTCAGATGGACGGGATTAGCCAGGCCATCGCGATCCGTTCGATCATAAGGGTGTGCCTGCCGATGGCAGCGCACACGGTAAAGAAGCCGGTACAGACCTTACACAAAATTTACCCAACGGCTGTGCAGATTTTCCAAATAACGTTGTCTTAGAAGTATCCCCGCGACGATCCCTGGGTCTATTGCAGACACAGGCGCCGGGTTGAAGAACCGAGGAATTATCATGATCCGTAAAATCCCCGCAGTTGCCTTGCTGATCGGCGCTCTGGCTGTCACAGGGCAGGCAGAAGCGCATGGCGGTGGTGGTTGGCAAGGTCCGGCGGTATTTGGCGCGATCGTTGGCTCGGCCATCGTCGGTTCGGCCATCATCAACAGCAACCGACCGGTCTATGTCGCGCCGCAGCCTGTCTACGCGCAGCCTGCACCGGTGTATTACGCGCCACCGCCTCCACCGGTCTATTACCAGCCGGCGCCGGTGTACGTTCAACAACCGGTCTATTACCGCCCCGCTCCGGTCTACTACGGACCACCCCGCGGCTACTACGGGCCGCCACGCGGTTACTACGGACCTCCCCACGGTTATGGCCGCTGGTGAACACGCCCCGCCCTATGGCGGGGCTTTCTTTTGTGGATGCGAGACTGTCTCGCCGAAGGTCTGAATACCTGCGTTGTGCGGGTGACGCTCGCGAGCCGGCGGGCCCAGTCGCACATAGGGCTCATGTCCCCCAGCCATTCGTCGCAAAGGTCTGAATTTCTCTATTAGAGGTCGCTCTCGGGACAGCACGGGTTGCGCAAGCAGGCAAGATTGACTCGCCCCCTTCCCTGCGGAAGCGGTCATATTTTTGTCATGTCAGGCCCGCACGCTGGGACCTGTCCGTCAATAACAGCTTGATTACAACAAGGACGAGCTCATGCCCACGCAAAATCCGCATCGCGATATCAGCTTGTGCACTTCCGGCAAGGTGTACAGCGCCCTGACCGAACTCAAGCACCTCGAGGGTCACCGCAGCGCCAAGTTTCTTTCGCTGATGGCGGAAAACCTGGTGCGCAAAGGGCTGCTCAACGAGCAGGAAGTGGTTCATTTGCTGGACCTGGTGGTCGACTGACCGACAGACGGTCACTTGGGCATGCTTGCGTCAATGACGACTATTGAAAGCGTTGATTTCTCGTTCAAGCGCCAGCCCCTTAAGGTAGCTCCATAGATTGATGGAGGTACTTATGTCCCAGGTTCAGATCATGTCCGTTATCGGTAGCGCGGTTCCCGCATCGCTCAGAGAGCTGGGATTGCTCGCCTGCTGGTACCTGATGCAGGACGGCGAACCGATCAGCGGTCCGCTCACTTCGCTCAATGCCGCCAAGGCCCTGTCGCAACGCCTCGACACCGAGCGATTCAGCGCCTAAGGCAACTGCACCCGCGGTTTGGTTTCGATGAAGATCGCCCAGCTCGACATGAACAGCGCCGCGATCAAGGGCCCGATGACAAAGCCGTTGAGCCCGAAAATCGCCAGGCCGCCCAAGGTCGAGATGAGAATCAGGTAGTCGGGCATCTTGGTGTCCTTGCCGACCAGTATCGGTCGCAGCACGTTGTCCACCAGGCCGATCACGAACACGCCGAACAACCCCAGCACCACCCCCTGCCAGATCGCCCCGCTGAGCAGGAAAAACGCTGCGACCGGTGCCCAGACAATTCCCGCGCCGACCGCCGGCAGCAACGACAGAAAAGCCATCAGCACGGCCCAGAGCAGCGAGCTCGGGATATCGAGAAACCAGAAGATGATTCCGCCGAGTGCGCCCTGGGTGATGGCCACCAGCAGGTTGCCTTTGACCGTGGCCCGCACCACGCGGTTGAACTTGAGCTGCAAACGGCGTTTCTGGTGTTCTTCGAGCGGCACTGCGGTGCGCATTTTGCGCGCCAGCTCCGCACCGTCGCGCAAAAAGAAGAACAGCAGGTAGAGCATGATGAAAAAGCTCACCAGGAATTCGAACGTGCCTTGGCCAAAGCTGAAGGCCTGGTTGGCGATGAACTCGTTGCCACTCACCGCACTCTTGACGATCTTTTCGCGCAGCCCCTCCAGCTCACCGACACCGGCACGATCCAGCAGGTGCTGGAAGTAGTTCGGCAGGCTGTGCTTGAAATGCGAAACATAACCGGCGATGTCCAGCTCGCCACTTTCGATGCGCTTGTACAGCGCAGCGCCCTCTTGGACCAGCAGGATACTGAGAACGATCACCGGCAGAATGGCGATGACCAGGGCAATGCCCAGGGTCAGTCCCGCCGTCAGGTTGCGTTGCCAGCCCAGCTTCAATTGCAGCCGCCGCTGCATCGGCGCAAAGAGAATGCCGAGGATCACCGCCCAGAATACTGCGCCGTAGAACGGCAGCAAAATCCAGATAAACGCCGCCGTGACCAGCCAGAGCAGAATCACCAGCGACTTGTTGTGTACCGTCTGTTCATTCATGTTCGATCCATGTCAGTCCAAAGCCACGCCTGTTGCGCCCTGATGCTTAGTCCGCCACGGTTCGCACGAGTGCCATCCGTTTGTTCATCAAGCATAGATCCAGATCAATGAAACTCGCGGGCAAGACGATTACCCTCGCCGGCTTTTGCGATCGACACGCTCATGACCCTGGCCACACCCGAACTGCTCGCCCCCGCCGGCACCCTGAAAAACATGCGTTACGCCTTCGCCTATGGCGCCGATGCGGTCTACGCCGGCCAGCCGCGCTATAGCCTGCGGGTACGCAACAACGAATTCGATCACGCCAACCTCGCGCTCGGGATCCGCGAGGCGCAGGCCCAGGGCAAGCGTTTCTACGTGGTGGTCAACATCGCCCCGCACAACGCCAAGCTGAAGACGTTCCTCAAGGATCTGGAACCGGTGATCGCCATGGCGCCGGACGCGCTGATCATGTCCGACCCTGGCCTGATCATGCTGGTACGCCGGCACTTCCCACAGATGCCGATTCACCTCTCGGTGCAGGCCAACACGGTCAATTGGGCGAGCGTCGAGTTCTGGCAATTGCAAGGGGTGAGCCGGATCATCCTGTCCCGGGAGCTGTCCCTGGAGGAAATCGATGAAATCCGCCAGCAAGTGCCGGCCATGGAGCTCGAAGTGTTCGTCCATGGCGCGTTGTGCATGGCCTAC
This sequence comes from Pseudomonas sp. IT-P12, assembly GCF_949767465.1. Taxonomy (NCBI): domain Bacteria; kingdom Pseudomonadati; phylum Pseudomonadota; class Gammaproteobacteria; order Pseudomonadales; family Pseudomonadaceae; genus Pseudomonas; species Pseudomonas sp. IT-P12. The sequence goes on from NZ_CATKPY010000022.1 coordinate 606,136, forward strand.
TCCGGGCGCTGCCTGCTGTCGGGCTACATGAACAGGCGCGACGCCAACCAGGGTACCTGCACCAACGCCTGTCGCTGGAAGTACTCGGCGCAGCAGGCCACGGAGAATACGCTCGGCGAGATCGTGCAGACCTTCGAGCCCGAACCGACCCTGGGCATCGGGGCACCGACCGACCAAGTATTCCTGTTGCAGGAAGCCAATCGCCCCGACGAACTGATGCCCGCGTTCGAGGACGAACACGGCACCTACATCATGAACGCCAAGGATCTGCGCGCCGTGCAGCACGTCGAACGCCTGACGCGGATGGGCGTGCACTCGCTGAAAATCGAAGGCCGGACCAAATCACACTTCTACTGCGCGCGCACCACCCAGGTGTACCGGCAGGCCATCGACGATGCCGTGGCCGGCCGCGCCTTCGACCGCAGCCTGATGACCGATCTGGAATCCCTCGCCCAACGCGGCTACACCGAAGGTTTCCTGCGCCGGCATGTGCATGACGAGTACCAGAACTACCAGAACGGCAGTTCGGTGTCGGAACGTCAGCAGTTCGTGGGCGAACTGACCGGCGAGCGGCGAGACCGGCTGGCGGAGGTCAAGGTCAAGAACCGCTTTGCCCTGGGGGATCACATGGAGCTGATGACCCCCAAAGGCAACTTCCACTTCGACTTGCATCAGTTGCAGGACAGGGACGGCCAATCCATCGACGTCGCGCCGGGGGACGGGCACACCGTGTACCTGCCGATACCGGATGCCGTGGACCTGCGTTTCGGCCTGCTGATGCGCGATCTGGCCAAGGCCTGATCGGTCCGGGCGCACCGTGGCCATGCCAGGGGTGTTACACGAATTCCTCCCGCAACATGGCCACGAAGGCTTCCCGCGCCGGGTGCACCCCGGCGTTTTCGTGCCAGTAGAACAGGTTGTCGATCGCCGTCAGTTCAGGGAACTCGAACCCCGCGCAACCGGCGCCCCTGGCGTATTGATCGAACACACCCCGGGGCACCAGGGCCACCCCCGCCCCCGCGCTCACGCAACCGACAATCGCGCCATAGCTGGCGAGGCTGACGATGGGCAGTGCCTGCCCCTGTCGCAACAGCCAGTGCTCCAGCGCCGCACGATAGGGGCAGCCCTGGGGCCACATGAACACGGTCTTGTCGCGCAAATCGGCAATGTCACGCACCGGCCCCAGTGAGGTCGAGGCGATCAACAACAACTCCTCGCGGTACATGGGTGTGCGTTTGAGGTGCGAGCGCTCGACATCCACCGCGACGATTGCACCGTCGAGCCGATGGCTGACCGTGTCATCGAGCAATTGCCCCCAACTGCCGGTGGTCAGCTCCAGCGCCACCGCCGGGTAACGCTTGTGGAACCTGGCAAGCAGCCGAGGCAGGCGACCGGTGGCGGACGATTCGATGGCACCGATGCGCAGCGGACCCGAGGGTTCGGCCGCAGGATCGACCGCGCGTTTGGCCTCGGCGGTGAGCGCGAGGATCTTCGAGGCGTAGGCGAGGAAGGTCTGCCCAGAGGGGCTGATGCGCAACCCCCGGCCCTCGCGCAGAAACAGCGCGACGCCCAGCTCCGCCTCCAGTGCCTTGATCCGCGCCGTAATGTTCGAGGGCACGCAATGCAACAACTCGGCGGCACGGGCAATGCTGCCGACGTCGGCAACGGTCTTGAACATGCGAATCTGCGACAGCTCCATACATCACCCAAAGTGAACTATCGTCGCAGTATAAGTCAGTTGTGGCGAATGGTCTGACTTCCGATACTCGCAGCACCTGCCTGCCGGTGCCCGACCATGAAAACGCTGCCCCCCACCCCGCTGCACCCCGTCAAAATCATTCTGGCCATGGCGTTTGTCGTGGCGTGCTGGGGCTACTCCCCCAGCGGCATTCACATCGGCCTGCAAGCCTATGACCCCGGGCACCTGGCGTTATTGCGGTTTCTGGTGGCGTCGGCACTCATGGCGCTGATTGCGTCGATCAAGGGCATCAGCCTGCCCCGGCTTCGCGATCTGCCGCTGCTGTTCGGACTCGGATTTTTCGCCGTTAGCCTGCACCACGTGGCGATCAATGTTGGCCAGCAGGGTGTCAGTGCCGGCGCATCGAGTGTCCTGGCGCAATCCACGCCCCTGTTCAGCACGCTGCTGGCGCGATTCGTCTTCAAGGACTGTGTCAGCGCCTGGCGCTGGGGTTGTGTGTTGCTCGGCCTGGCCGGCGTATTGATGGTGGTGGCCGGCGACCGAGGTCTGGGCAGTATCGATGGCCACGGCCTGTTGATCCTGCTGGCGGCGCTGTCCTGGAGCCTTTACTTTGCCCTGCAGAAGCACCATGGCGGGCGTTACGACGGGCTGACGCTGGTGTGCTGCACGGTGTGGTCGGGGACGGTGTTGCTGCTGGTGTATCTGCCGGGACTGGCGACCCAGGTGAGCAACGCCCCGCCCCAGGTGCAACTGGCCGTCCTGGCATTGGGGGTGTTTCCCAGTGCCCTCGCCTACCTGGCCTGGGCATTCGTGCTGGCACACGTCGATCTGAGCCGGGCGACGATGACGCTGTACCTGGTGCCCCCGACCGCCATGGCGATGGCGTCCGTTGCCTTGGGCGAGCGTCCGACCCTGATGATCGTCGGCGGTGCGCTGGTCGTGCTGATCAGCGTGCTGGCGCTGAACCTGGAACGCAAGCCAGCGGTGATCACCGATGCCTGAACGTGCGGCCACCGCGAACGTACCCGGACTGTTTGCTGGCAAACAACGCGTTTGTTGACCCAGGTCAAAACAACTGCAAATGAGCCCCCCGGGACAGTGTATTGGCGCAAAAGTCGACGCCTTTTGCAGTGATAGCACTTAGCCACTCACGTAAGATGGGTCACAGGATGTGCGCAGATAAAAATAGCGGTTCGACAACCTGGCGCCTCAATGAATTCAATATGGACTGAGGTGTAAAGGGCAATGCTCAAGAATGCTCCGCTACGTTTGAAACTGCTGTTGATCCTGGCACTTCCGCTGCTCGGTTTTTTGCTGTTATCCGGTCTGTTTGTCACAAGCAACTATGAAACCTTGCGCGACATGAATACGACGGTAACGGCCAGCGCTACCGCGCAGAAGTTGAGTCGACTGATCACCGCACTGCAACGCGAACGGGGTGCCAGCGGTGTGTTTCTGGGCAGCGGCGGTAAGTCCATGGCCGAGCAGATGGCCTCACTTCGCAAGGACTCCGATGTGTCGATCGAGGCCGTGCGCGGGTTGTCTGCCCAGGGGAACATCCCACTGTCAGATGCCATTCGCGCATTGGAAGGGGTCGCGGCCACGCGCGTACACGTTGATCAATTGAGCATCAGCGGCGTCGACTCGGGCACGCGTTATACCGGGATCGTCAACACCCTGATTGGTTACACCCACTCCCTGGAAGCCAGCGTCAACAACGCAACGGTCATTCACGCACTCAGCGCACTCAATCAGTTCATCGAAATGAAAGAACGGGCCGGGCGCGAGCGGGTACTGCTCGGTCTGGTCTTCAACCAGGGGCATTTCGACGAAACACTGTTGTCGCGTTTCAGCAGTAACCTGGGGGAGTTCTCCGCTTATGCCGATGCGTTCCGGCGCAAGGCTCCGCCCGCCTTGCTGAAACAGTTCGATGAACAGATGCAAACGCCGATTGCCCTCGAAGTTGCCAAGTTGCAACGCCTGGCCTTCGAAATTCCATTGGGACAGCCACTGAACATCAAACCCGAGATGTGGTTTCAAACCTCGACCCAACGCATTGACTTGATGAGCCAGATCGAAGATGCCCTGGGTCAAAGTGTCAGCAACCTGGCGATGCACGAACGGGATCTGGCCAGTCGCGCCCTGTGGCTGACGCTTGGCGCAGTGGTCGTGGCGCTGTTGGTGGTGTCGCTGCTCTCCTTCATCATCATCCGCACCATCAACCGGGCGGTCAGCGACGTCAACCGGGTACTGGACGGGTTGGCACAGCGCGACCTCACGGCGCGCGCCACCTATGAGAGCAAGGACGAGTTCGGCCAGATCTCCCTCAACCTCAACCGCATGGCCGAAGAGATCAGGGGCGTCGTGCAGGAAATCGGCAATGCCACGGCACAAGTGGCGACTGCGGCGGAAGAATCGTCGGCGGTGACGATCCAGACCAGCCAAAGTGTTGGCCAGCAACGCCAGGGCACCGAACAGGTCGCCACCGCAATCAACGAAATGAGCGCGACGGTGCGCGAAGTGGCGCAAAGCACCAACGATGCCGCGCAGATGTCGCGACAGGTCAATCTCAGTACCGAGCAAGGACGCGCGGAGATCGAAAGCACCATCGGACTGATTCGCCAGTTGTCAGGCCAGGCCGAGGACACCGCGCAGATCATCGGCAACCTGAAGGATGAAAGCCACGCGATCTCCTCTGTACTCGACGTGATTCGCGGCATCGCCGAACAGACCAACCTGCTGGCGCTGAACGCGGCGATCGAAGCGGCGCGGGCCGGGGAATTCGGGCGTGGTTTTGCGGTGGTCGCCTCCGAGGTGCGCACCCTGGCGCAGAAGACCCAGGAATCCACAGGCAGCATTCAGCAGATGATCAGCAACCTGCAGGCCGGTTCGGACCATGCGGTCACCTCCATGCAACAGACCCTGGACAAGGCCCAAGATGGGGCGACCAAGGTCGAACGAGCGGGCGAATTGCTGGTGGAGATTGCCGACGGTGTCGCCCGCATCAACGACCGCAACATTCAGATCGCATCCGCCGCCGAAGAGCAGAGCGCCGTGTCGGAAGACATCAATCGCAACGTGAACGAGATCAACGACCTGGTGATCCAGGTGAGTGCCGGCGCCGAACAGACGGCCATTACCAGCCAGGAGCTGGCACGCCTGGCGGAGTACCAGCAACGACTGGTCAATCGCTTCAAGATGGCCTGATCGCTAGCGGGCAGGTCCCCGCTCAGTCGCCACCGGCAAGAAACCGGTCGCGACTGTTGGTCAGGTGCAGCCACATGGCAGCCCGTGCCGCATCCGCATCCTGGCGCTTGATGGCATTGAGAATCGCCTCGTGCTCGAGGTTGGCGAGCTGCCCCAGCTTGCTCAAATCCGTGGCGCCGCGTTCGGCAGCGTTGACTCGGGTCCGGGGAATCATCGCACTGCCCAGGTGCTGCATGATTTCGCTGAAACAGACGTTGCCGGTGGCTTCGGCGATCAACAAGTGAAAGCGCCGGTCGGCCTCGACGCAACTGTCGTTGTTGGCGAGCAGGCTTTGATAGTCGTCCAGGGCCTGGCGCATCTGCGCCAGCTGCGGTTCAGTGCGGCGCACCGCCGCCAGCGCGGCAGCCTGGGTTTCGAGCCCCAGGCGCAACTCCAGAATGCTGCGCACACCCAGCGCGGTATCGACGTTGAGCCGCAACCCCTGCTCCGGCGCGCGCTCGATAACGAAGGTGCCGATGCCGTGCCGCGTTTCTACCAGCCCCGACGCCTGCAACTTCGAGATCGCCTCGCGCACCACCGTGCGACTGACGCCATGTTCGGCAACGATGCTGTTCTCCGACGGCAACTTGTCCCCCGGCAGCAACTGGCCGAGCAGGATGCTCTGGGTCAGTTTGCCGACCAGGTCATGGGCCAGGTTGTGGGTGCGCTTGCGGGCAGGCGCTTCCAGGTCTTCTTGCATGGGGATCATCCAAAAACACGGTTGACGGAATCCTAGCACCGCGGATGGACGGAAGCCTCAACAAACGCACACCAACTTGTATGACAACACTCAACAATTTCGGTAAAACCAGTGAAATCCGACGGATAACCAGGTAGCGAATAATCACGAAATCCCGATTAAATCTCCATAATGCTGGGCAATAGCGCTTGCGAAACAAAAAAATGCAGTTGTATGATGTCTTTCAACAACGCAACACCCCGCATAAAAATAATCAGTGGGAGACATCAAGTGAAAACACCCCTCACCGGGACGCACGGCGGTCTCGATCCGACCCTGCAATCCGCCATCTCGAAAGTGAAACGCCACGTTCTGCCGCTCTTCGTCATCATGTTCATCGTCAACTACATCGACCGCGTGAACATCGGCTTCGTCCGTACCCACATGGAACACGACCTGGGCATTGGCGCTGCCGCCTACGGCTTGGGTGCCGGCCTGTTCTTCATCGGTTACGCGCTGTTCGAAGTCCCCTCCAACCTCCTCCTGCAAAAAGTCGGCGCCCGCGTCTGGCTGACCCGGATCATGCTGACCTGGGGCCTGGTCGCCGCCGGCATGGCGTTCATCCAGAACGAAACCCACTTCTATATTCTGCGATTTTTGCTCGGGGTGGCTGAAGCCGGGTTCTTCCCGGGGGTCATCTACTACTTCACCCGCTGGTTGCCCGGCGTCGAACGCGGCAAGGCCATCGCGATTTTCCTCAGTGGCTCGGCGATTGCCTCGTTGATCTCCGGCCCACTGTCCGGGTTGCTCCTGCAAATCGACGGGCTCGGCCTGCATGGCTGGCAATGGATGTACTTCATTGAAGGCATGTTCTCGGTGGGCCTGTGCGCATTCGTCTGGTTCTGGCTCGACTCCAGACCCCACGACGCCAAATGGCTCGACCGCGCCGAACAGGACGCACTGGTCAAGGCCATCGACGCCGAACAACTGGCCCGCGAAGCCGCGACGCCCGTCAAGCCGTCCCTGGGCACGCTGCTCAAGGATCGTCAGATCATCCTGTTCTGCCTGATCTATTTCTTCATTCAGCTGACCATCTATGCCGCAACGTTCTGGTTGCCGAGCATCATCAAGAAGATGGGCGACCTCAGCGACATTCAGGTCGGGTTGTTCAACTCGATCCCGTGGCTGTTGTCGATCGTCGGCATGTACGCCTTCGCTTCGCTGTCGGCGAAATGGAAACACCAGCAAGCCTGGGTGGCCGCGGCCCTGCTGATCGCGGCGGCGGGGATGTTCATGTCCACCACCGGCGGGCCGATCTTCGCGTTCGTGGCGATCTGTTTCGCGGCGCTGGGGTTCAAGTCGGCCTCGTCACTGTTCTGGCCGATTCCCCAGGCCTACCTCGATGCGCGTATCGCCGCGGGGGTGATCGCGCTGATCAACTCGGTGGGCAACCTCGGCGGCTTCGTGGCCCCCACCACCTTCGGTCTGCTGGAACAACACACCGGCTCGATCCAGGGCGGGCTGTACGGCCTGGCTGCAACCTCGATCATCGCCGCGATCATCGTGTTCGCCGCCCGCAACACGCCCAAGGCCGCATCGCCGACGGCATCGGACAAACCCGCGCCCCAACACGCCTGAACATGGCTTTCAAAAGGATAACAACATGACCGCACATGACACCGCCAAAGCCCCGATCATCACCAGCATGCAAGTCGTTCCAGTGGCTGGCCACGACGGCATGCTGCTCAACCTGAGCGGCGCCCACGGGCCCTTTTTCACCCGCAACATCGTGATCCTCAAGGACAACGCCGGTCACACCGGGGTCGGCGAAGTGCCGGGCGGCGAGAAGATCCGCCAGACCCTGGAAGATGCCCGCTCACTGGTGGTCGGCAGCCCGATCGGCACCTGGCAGAAGATTCTCAATCAAGTGCGCCGGACCTTCGCCGACCGCGACGCCGGTGGGCGCGGCTTGCAGACGTTCGACCTGCGCATCACCATCCACGCCGTCACGGGCCTGGAAGCGGCACTCCTGGATTTGCTCGGTCAGCACCTCGACGTGCCGGTTGCCGCCCTGCTCGGCGAAGGCCAGCAACGCGACGAGGTGAAGATGCTTGGTTATCTGTTTTATGTCGGTGATCGCCAGCAGACGGACCTGGCCTACCGCAGCGAACCGGACGCCGACAATGACTGGTTCCGCCTGCGTCATGAAAAAGCCATGACCGCCGAGGCGGTGGTCCGCCTGGCCGAGGCCGCCCACGCTCGTTATGGTTTCCAGGACTTCAAGCTCAAGGGTGGCGTGCTCAGCGGCGACGAGGAAATCCAGGCCGTCACCGCGCTGGCCGAACGCTTCCCCGATGCGCGCATCACCCTCGATCCGAACGGTGCGTGGTCGCTGAAGGAGGCGATTCGTCTGTGCCGCGACCAACACCACGTCCTGGCCTACGCCGAAGACCCCTGCGGCGCGGAAAACGGTTACTCGGGCCGTGAAGTCATGGCTGAGTTCCGCCGTGCCACCGGCCTGAAAACCGCGACCAACATGATCGCCACCGACTGGCGGGAAATGGGTCATGCGATCCAGTTGCAATCGGTGGACATCCCGTTGGCCGACCCGCATTTCTGGACCATGCAGGGCTCGGTGCGCGTGGCGCAGATGTGCCACGAGTGGGGCCTGACCTGGGGCTCGCACTCCAACAACCACTTCGATATTTCCCTGGCGATGTTCACCCATGTCGCGGCAGCGGCACCGGGTGACATCACCGCCATCGACACCCACTGGATCTGGCAGGACGGCCAGCGCCTGACCAAGGCTCCGCTGCAGATCGTCGACGGTTGTGTGCAGGTGCCGAAGAAACCGGGACTGGGTATCGAGCTGGACATGGACCAACTGGCCAAGGCCCACGAGCTGTACAAGGGCATGGGACTGGGCGCGCGCAATGACAGCGTGGCGATGCAGTTTCTGATTCCGGGTTGGACGTTCGATAACAAGCGGCCGTGTCTGGTGCGGTGATCCAACAGGCATTCAGCGCTCCCACAGGGTCATGGGGTGTCCGCTAGTGCGGGTGGGCCGCCTGCAACAACCACCCCTTGAATGCCGCCATCGCCGACGTTTCCGCACGCGATTGCAAGCGAGTCAGCCAGTAGCTGCCGGTGGTGATGCCGATGGCGAACGGCTGCTCGATGGCGCCCGACGCCAGTTGTCGGGCAAACATCAGGGGCGGCGCCAGCGCCACGCCGGCGCCTTGCAGGGCCGCCTCCATCATCGCCAGCGACGAGTCGAAGACGATGCTGCGCGTCGATGCGACATGGGGCGCCAGGCCAGTGACCTGAAACCACTCAGGCCACTCGTCCGTGCGATAGGATCGCAGCAGCGTCTGCTGCAACAGATCGTCGGGGGCCTGCAATTGCCGGGCAATCTGCGGCACGCACAACACCGACAACGGCGCTTCGATCAGGCGCACTGCTTCAATGCCGTGCCACGCGCCCGCGCCAAACCGGATGGCATAATCCAGGCCCTCGGCGGCAACATCCACCCGGTTGTTGTTGGTCGACAGGCGCAGATCTATGAATGGATGTTTCGCCTGGAAGTCGGCCAGTCGCGGCAGCAACCACCCCACCGCGAACGTCCCCACCGCGCCCACCGTCAACACTTCGCGAAAATGCCCGCCCTCGAAGCGCTCCAGGGTTTGAGCGATACGGTCGAATGAATCGCGCAATACCGGCAGCAGGGTTTCGCCTTCGCTGGTCAGCATCAGCCCGCGTGGCAAGCGCTTGAACAGCGTCACCTTGAGCTGGGCTTCCAGACTCTTGACCTGATGACTCACCGCCGCCTGGGTGACACACAACTCCACTGCCGCCCGGGTGAAACTCAGGTGTCGCGCCGAGGCCTCGAAAGCACGCAGGGCGTTAAGCGGTAGTTGTGGGCGAATCATGCCGACTCCCAAATTTTTCTAATGGCCAGGCCGAGATAACGTCGTTTGTCGCGACTCGGCAAAGTGAATAGATTTTGCCACGCTCATCGGCAGGCCCATTCCACAATCGCTCGGAGTGGGCGGGTACACCCGATAACAATCACATGGACAGCGGCGCACACATGCATAACTTCAAACTCAGCAAGGCCTTATCCTACAGTGCTTTCGGACTTTTCCTCGGCGCAGGTTCCTGCATGGCCGGCAAGGCTGCGGACTCACAGATCGAAGCGGTCGTGAACGGCGCCGTGCTGCCCGTCATGCAACAGCAGAGCATTCCCGGCATGGCAGTGGCGGTCACCGTCAATGGCAAGGCACATTACTTTAACTACGGCGTAGCTTCGAAGGAAACCGGCCAGGCGGTCACTGCCGACACCCTGTTCGAAATCGGTTCTGTGAGCAAGACCTTCACCGCCACCCTCGCCGCCTACGCCCAGGCCAGCGGCAAACTGTCCCTGTCCGACAAGGCCAGCCAGGTCTGGCCAGCCTTGCAGGGCAGCGCATTCGACACTGTCAGCGTGTTGCAACTGGGCACCTACTCGGGCGGTGGATTGCCGCTGCAATTCCCGGCCGAGGCCGACTCGCCGCAGACAATGCTGGCGTACTTCAAACAGTGGAAACCGCTGTATGCCCCCGGCAGCCATCGCCAGTATTCCAACCCGAGCCTGGGGCTGTTCGGCTACCTGGCCGCGCAAAGCCTGGGTGTGCCGTTCGATGACGCCATGGAAAACACCCTGCTGCCCAAGCTGGGGTTGAAGCACACCTACCTCAGGGTGCCGCAGGATCAGATGGGACTTTATGCCCAGGGTTACAACAAGGACGACAAGCCGGTGCGAGTCGGCCCGGGAGCGCTGGATTCGGAGGCTTATGGGGTGAAGACCAGCGCGTCGGACCTGCTGCGCTACGTGCAGGCGAACCTGCAGCCGGCGAGCCTGGAAAAACCCTTGCAGCAAGCCATCGCCATCACCCATACCGGTTACTACCAGGTGGGCAACACGACCCAGGGACTGGGCTGGGAGTTCTACCCGTACCCGGTCAGGCTCGACACCCTGCTGGCGGGCAACTCGGCGCAGATGGCCTATGAGCCGAACACGGTGCAATGGCTCACGCCAGCGCAAGCGCCTCGCCCGGATGCATTGTTCAACAAGACCGGCTCAACCAGCGGCTTCGGTGCGTATGTGGCGTATGTCCCGGGAAAACGGATCGGCATCGTGATCCTGGCCAACCGCAATTATCCGAATGCGGAGCGCGTCAGGATTGCTCATGCGGTGTTGGGTGCGTTGAGCCACTAGTCGGACACCGTGAGAATGCTCGCGATGGCAATCACAGTCGACCTGGTCGCTGCCTGTCACGCCACCATCACCAACAAGTCGGTGGCTCTACCTCGGTAGCGCTGCGGCTCAATCGTCCGGCTGCTCGGGTGGCTTGGCCGGTTTCGCCGGCTTGGCGGGTTTGGCATTCTTGACGCCCTTGGCCGGGGCGGGCTCGGCGGCTGGAGGTGCCGGTGGTGCGGCAGCCGCTGCTTCCTTCTCGGCCATGGGCATGGCGTCGATGGTGGCGAAGATTTTCTGCAGGTCCAGCGCCCTTGATTCTTCGCCCGAGCTTTCGAGTTTCTTCTCTCCGTCCTTGCCCACCAGAATCACTTTGGGCAGCGGCCCTGCCCCCAGCTTCAGGGCACGGATCAGGGCCATCGTGTCCTGTTGGCCGATGTCCTTGCCATCCAGCTGGCCGGACATGTTCAGCACGCTGTACACCTTGATATTGCGGTCGGCGATCCCTTGCTTGTTGGCCGGGTCTTCCAGCGATTTCTTCAGGCTGACCCACGTTGGGTCCACAGTGCTTTGGGCGATGACGATCAGCGGACGGGCCAGGCCTTTGAAGACATCCAATGGCGAATCACCATCAGCGGCGAACAGGGGACCGGTGAAGGCCAGCAGGGTTGTCAGGGTCAGTGACCTGATGAGCATGCGCATCTCCTTTTGATATCCACGCTCTAATGATTGCGCATCGCGGCGATCGTTCCGGGTGACGCACCGCAATTGTGTTTCGCCATGTCCCAAGCTTAGGTCAGGGCAGTCAATGCGCAACAGGCTGGCGATACTGACAATCGGTGATTGCCCCATTGGCCTGTCCGATTTCATAATCGCCGTTCTTTCCGCTTCGCTTGAGGTGTTCGTCCGATGCGCAATTGATGCCGCCGTCCTTTTTGACGGTCCCGTCTTCATTTTTTCCCACACCGTGGGGAAATGATCATTGGCATCCATTGAGAACACCCATGCCCCATTACTGCCTGACGCTGGACAGCGTTGCCTTTTCCCTGCCCGATGGCCGGGCTGTCTTCTCCGACCTTTGCATTGAATTCGATCAGCAAGCCACCGGCCTGGTAGGCCGCAACGGGGTCGGCAAGAGCCTGCTGGCACAGATGCTGGCCGGTAAGCTCGAGCCCACCAGCGGCCGATGTTTGCGCGAAGGCTCTGTCCACTACCTGGCGCAGCAAATCGATCATCCGTCCGCCCTCAGCGTCGCCGGCCTGACGGGCGTGGAACCGGTGCTGCAGGCACTGCAACGCATCGAAGCGGGCAGCGTCGAGCCTGCGGACTTCGACATCGTCGGTGATCGCTGGGATATCCGCCGGCGCCTGCAAGCCGAGCTGCAGGCCCATGGCCTTGGCCATCTCTCGCTGGAACAGCCCGTCCGTCATCTCAGTGGCGGCGAAGCCATGCGTGTGGCGCTGGTGGGTGCGTGGGTCGCCGACCCCGACCTGCTGATTCTCGATGAACCGACCAACCACCTCGATCATGCCAGTCGCCAGGCGTTCATGGCGCAATTGAGCCAATGGCCCAAAGGGTTGCTGGTGATCAGTCATGATCGGGCATTGCTGCGAAAGATGTCGCGCATCGTCGAACTGTCGACACTCGGCTTGCAGAGCTATGGCGGCAATTATGATTTTTATCGGCAGTGCAAGGCGCAGGAAAGTGAAAACGCCCTGCGGCAATTGCAACAGTGCAAGCACGAGCGCAAGCGTGGCGAGCGCGAGCTTGCCCAGCAGCGCGAACGACTGGAGCGTCGCCAGGCCCAGGGCAACCGAAACGCGCGCGAGGCCAATCAGGCGCCCATCCTGCTGGGCCGCCGCAAAGAGCAGAGCGAGCTCAGCCTGGGCAAATCCCGGGCCCAGGAGGCCGCCGCCCGCGAACAGATGAACCTGCGCGTGCGCCAGGCGGCGCAACAGGTCGAGCGGGACGCGGCCATTCGTTTGCATTCGCCCCGGGACCCCGCCGTACATCGAAGTCAGGTCGCCAGGCTCGATGCGCTACGCCTGCCCTTCCGGCCCGCGGGCGTTGGTGCGATCAAGCTGACGATTGGCGGCGGACAGCGTATCGGCCTGGTCGGCGATAACGGCACTGGAAAATCCACCTTGCTGAAAGTACTGGCCGGTCTGTTACCACCGCTGTCGGGCGCCTGTTCGGTGCAGGTGCCCTTCGCCTATCTGGATCAACAGTGCGCAACCCTGGACCCGCACAGACCGGTGCTCGAACAGGTGCTCGACAGCAACCGCAGCCTCAGCGAAGGCGAATGGCGCACTCGCCTGGCGCACCTCGATCTGGACGCTGCAAAACTGCAACAACCCAGCGGCTTGCTCAGCGGTGGCGAACGCCTCAAGGCCGCCATGGCCTGTATGCTGTACGCCGACGAACCGGCGCAATTGTTGCTGCTGGACGAGCCGGGCAACCATCTGGACCTGGCTTCGCTGGACGCACTGGAAGCCATGCTCGGGCAATTCCAGGGCACGCTGATGATCGCCTCTCACGATGGTGACTTCCTCGAACGCTTGAAGCTCACCCATTACCTGCATCTGCGCACCGACGGATGGGAATGGCAGCCCCTGTAGAAGCGAGCTTGCCCGCGAAAAACGCACGGCCGATACGGGCATCCGACAGCCCACATCATCGTTGACGACCCTCGTCGGAACGCCGCCCGGAGCAGGCTCGCTCCCACTGGGAGCGACACCATCGTGTAATGTCTTCCCTGCGCCCCCCGTGCTGTCATGGTTGGGCGGGCAGTCGGACCTGTGACCCGACATGGCCGCGTCCCCAGAATGTCCCACGCTCCGAATGGAGCCATCGATTTGCGAGGCTAAAATGCTATTACCTCTGTCAACCTGGTCCGAGATCGAGCAATTTCTCGAACGCTCGCGCACCATCGTCATTCCCATCGGCTCGAATGAGCAGCACGGCCCGATCGGTTTGCTGGGCACCGACTGGATGTGCCCGGAGATCATCGCCCACCAGGCCCAGAAATCGGCGGATATCCTCATCGCCCCGACCTTCAATATCGGCATGGCCCAGCACCACCTCGGCTTCCCCGGGACCATTACCCTGCGCCCCTCGACCTTCATCGCCGCCATTGGCGACTGGACGCGCTCGCTGGTTGCCCACGGTTTCGAGAAAATCTTTTTCCTCAACGGCCATGGCGGCAACATCGCCTCGATCGAGGCCGCGTTCTCGGAGCTTTATGCCGAAGCCAGTTTCGCTCGCCGCCCGGCAGGGTTCTCGTTGAAGCTGTGTAACTGGTGGGACCTCGAAGGCGTTGCCGCACTGGCCAACCAACAGTTCCCGACCGGCCACGGCATCCATGCCACCCCCTCCGAAATTGCCGTCACCCAGTGGGCCTACCCGGACTCGATCAAGTCGGCGCAGTACTCACCGCAGATTGCCAACTCCGGCCCGATCCGCGAAGCCCACGATTTCCGCGCACGCTTCCCCGATGGCCGGATGGGCTCGGACCCGGCCCAGGCGACGCCGGAAAAAGGCGGCCAACTGGTCATGCTGGCGGCACAAAGCCTGATTCGGGAACTGGATGCGTTCAGTCGTGAGCAACTTGCGCGCTAACGTCGACTGCACTGATCGGCGCCAGCTAACAAGCGCTAACACCGCATAACTGGTGATCCCGGCACTGAGGCATCACTCTTGAGCCTGACCACTGCACGCATGGCCACTGCGGCTTCCTGCCGTTGACCATGACCAGTTGAACCGATGGCTCAAGAGGGATCCGAACATGGCCAAACACTATTGCGGCAGCTGCCTGGACGGAGTCCACCGCCCGGGAAATGACGAACTGTGTGCATGGATGGCCGATGTCTTCGAAAATGACACGCCGGCATCCCTGCAACTGATCGCCACGGTGACGCCCTTGTTGCAGGCGTTTTTCGAGGGGCAGGTTCAGGCCGCCCGGGTCGGGCACGACAGTGTCGAGCCCCTGGTTCAACAAGCGTTCATGGCGCTGCATCGACGCCGTGCCGACTACGATTCGAACAAGCCCTTTCGCGCGTGGCTGATTGAAAACGCCCGCGACACCCTGCTTGAGCACTTGCGCAGCCAGCGTGGCGAACAAGCCACCCCGCCTCTGGCCAGCCCACCTTCACTCGAACGTCATCCAGCCCCGCGGGCCATTTGAAGCCCCCCCGAATGCCATCCGCGCCTGCCAGGAAATGTCCATGATCCGCATCGAAAAGGTCCTCTACACCGGCCACACCCATACGACCGGGGGCCGTGAAGGGAGGGGACGCAGCCAGGACGGTCGACTGGACCTCAAGCTGTCCGCGCCCGGGGCACCTGGCGAGGGCACGAATCCGGAACAGCTGTTGGCGGTTGGCTGGTCGGCCTGTTTCCTGGGGTCCTTGCGTCACGCTTGCAACGCTCGAAAAATAGGCTTTCCGGCAAACGCCGCCGTCGATGCACAGATTGATCTGGTGCACGGTGAACAGGGGTTTTTCCTGCAAGCACGCCTGGCCGTCTCACTGCCTGACATAGCACCGGATATCGCCCGACAGCTTATCGACGCGGCCCACCAGAACTGCCCTTATTCCAAAGCCACCCGCAGCAACATCGACGTCGACATCGCCCTCGCCCTCGCCTGATCTCCCGCCGCGCCCCTCGCCCGCGCCATGCTCCGATCCGTCACGCCCGCCTGACGGTATTGGAGCACTTGAACGTTGAATCAAAACACCTATCATGCAGACTTGCGCGCACCTTCTTTTGCAGCGAAAACACAGACCCTTTCAGAGAGCGTTCCTTGTGGAGTCCGTCCCAGACGATTTGCATGAATCCCTGAACCTGCAACTCGCCTTCGGGCCCTTCTGCGTCACACCGGGCAAGCGCCTGCTCACCAAAAGCGGCAGCGCGGTGGACATTGGCGGGCGGGCCCTGGACTTGCTGATCGCGCTGCTCGAGCGCCCCGGTCGAGTGCTGTCCAAGCACGAGCTGATCAAACAGGTCTGGCCCAACATCGTGGTTTCCGAAGGCAGCCTGCGTTTTCACATGACCGGCTTGCGCAAGATCCTCGGCGATGGAGAAGACGGGGCGCGCTACATCTCCACGCAGGTAGGCGTCGGCTACGCCTTCGTCGCCCCTATCGAACGCCTGCAGTCCGATCCGGACTTGGCCACCCGCCCGGCCCTCCCGCTCCGGGAACCAGGCAAGCGCCCGGTCAGTGGCGTCGGTGACCTGCCGGTGCGTGCCCGTCTGGTCGGTCGCGACGAGGACGCGCAAATGCTCGTCGATCGGCTGCAGGAACCCAAGCTCTTCACCGTCGTCGGCCCTGGCGGGGTCGGCAAGACCAGCCTGGCGATCGAGGTCGGCCACCGGATCTGCGCCGGGCACGATGAACGCGTGCGCTTCATCGACCTCGCCCAGGTCGAAGACGCCACCCTGGTGACTTCGTCGCTGGCCGCTGCGCTGGGTATTTCCGTGCAGGCCGAAGATCCGCTGCACGTGCTGCTGGCGCATCTGCGGGAACGCAAGCGGGTATTGATCATCGACAACTGCGAGCACCTCATCGATGCCGTTTCGGCACTCGTCGAGCGGATCCGGGAGGCGGCGCCCGACGTCGCGCTGCTGGCCACCAGCCGCGAACCCCTGCGTGCCTTGGGCGAACATGTGCATTGGCTCAGTCCGCTGGGCTTTCCCGGTGAGTCACAGACGCTGGCCGCCGACGAGTTGCTGGCGTTTCCGGCGGTGAAGCTGTTCGTCGAACGCGCCTCGTCGGGCAATGCGTCACTGCTGCTGGAGCCCGGCGATGCGCAGCGGGTTGCCGACATGTGTCGACGTCTCGAGGGCATGGCGCTGCCAATCGAACTGGCGGCCATGCGTGTCGCCACGCACGGGGTGCAAGCCACCCACGCACTGCTTGGAGAGCGGTTTTCCCTGGGCTGGTCAGGGCGGCGAACGGCGTTGCCGCGCCATCAGACACTGCGCGCGATGCTCGACTGGAGCTACGCCCTGCTGAGCGGCAGCGAGCATCTCGTGTTTGATCGGCTGGCGATTTTCGTCGGGCCGTTTTCGCTTGAAGCCGCCTCACAGATTCTCGCTGACGGACACATCGACTCGGTCAGCGCAGCAGCGGCGCTGGATGAACTGGCGGCAAAGGGTTTGGTCGCCGTCGATCACAGCGACGCCATGGCGACCTATCGCCTGCTGGAGATGACTCGAGCCTATGCCCGGGAAAAACTCGCCGAACGCGGGGAGGCCGAGGCGCATGCCCTGGCCTTCCGGCACGCCGCTTATTTCACCGGGCTGCTCGATCATCTGGGCACGACGCCCAGGGAGATTTATGAGCGCTGTTCGCGCCTCGCCAGCCAGCTCGGCAATATCAGGAGTGCGCTGGAATGGAGTTTCGGCCCCCAGGGCGATCCGGGACTCGCGCTGCCATTGGCCGCGGCCAGTGCTCCCCTGTTCCTGCATTTCTCATTGATGGTCGAATGCCGGGCCTGGTGTTCCCGGGCAACCGAGCTGCTGGAGCTGGGCTACTTCGGCACGCCGACTGAAATGGAATTGCAGGCCGCCCTGGGGTTGGTGCTGATGTTCACCCGTGGCAACAGCGAAGCCGCGCAAACAGCATTGCTGAGGGCGCTGGACATTGCCCAGGCACTTGGCGATCACTGGTCGCAACTGCGGGTGCTGGGGCGACTGCAGATATTTTCCGAACGCATTGGCGACTTCCCCTCGTCGCTGGCCTGGGCCGAGAAAGCCGTGGACGTGGGCAACGAGATCGGCAAGCCGGAGGCCATCGCCGTGGCCGCCTCGTTGGCCGGCATTTGCCACCACCTGCTCGGCAATCAGCGTCTCGCTCGCCAGGAGCTGGAAAAATCCCTACGCCACAGCTTGCCGTCCGAACGCAGCAGCACCGTTCATTACGGTTTCGACCATCGTAACCGCACCGGCCTGGCGCTGGCGCGCACGCTCTGGCTGCTGGGCTTTCCCGATCAGGCCCGGCAGTGGGCCGAGCAGGTCGAGGCCGAGGCTGCCGCACTGGATCACTCGGTGACCTATTGCATCGCCCTGGTCTGGACACTGTGCATCTACATCTGGACCGGCGATCTGGACAAGGCCGCGGCGAGTCTCGACACGTTCAGCAAAATTGCCGAGGCGAATGCCCTGGCGCCCTATGTCGCGGCAACCCTGGGCGTGCAAGGGGCCATTGCGATCCGCGCCGGGCAGCCAGGCAACGCGGTGGCCTTGCTCGAGGAAAGCCTGGCGCGCCTCCAGGGCATGCGTTACGAACTGCTGACCACCTCCTTCGAAATGTCACTGATCGAAGGCCTGGTGTTGAACGGCCAGCACGAAAAAGCGCTTGGGCAGGCCGAGCGCACCATCCACCATTGCCGCCAGAGTGGCGACGCTTATGCGCTCCCCGAACTGCTGCGCATCAAGGCGAACATTCTCAGGACCCTGGAGCCTGCCAACCCCGTCGTGACCGAGAACATGCTCATGGAGTCGATCACACTGAGCCGCCAGCAGGGCGCCCGATCCTGGGAACTGAGAACCTCGATGGACCTCGCTCGTCTGTGGCTGGAACAGGAAAAAACGGCGCAGGCCAGGGAACTGCTGAGCGCCTGTCGCGAGCAGATGTGCGAGGGCCATGACAGCCTCGACAGGCGGCAGCTGGAAATACTCTGGCACAGCGTGCCGAAGTGATCGGCACGCCGACTCAATCGGCCTGAGGCGAAAGCTGTGCGACCTTTTTCACCAGGTCGGCCAGGGAGCGCGCCTTCATCTTGCGCATGACCTTGCCGCGATGGGCCTTGACCGTGATTTCGCTGATGCCCAGGTCCGAGGCGATGACCTTGTTCATGCACCCTGCCACGACCATGCCCAGGACCTCCTGCTCACGGGGGGTCAAGGTCGCGTGGGCCTCGCGCAAGACACGCAGGTCGCCCTCCCGGTCCAGTGCGACACGACTGCTCTGCAAGGCATCGGCGATGGCGGTGAGCAGGACTTCATCGTCGAACGGCTTGGTCAGGAACTCCACCGCCCCGGCCTTCATGGCCCGTACCGAGCGCGGCACATCGCCGTAACCGGTGATGAAGATGATCGGTATTCTCGGGCGGTCACCGGCAATCGCGTTCTGCAGGTCCAGCCCGTTGAAATCCGGCAGGTTGATATCGAGCACCAGGCAACTGGGCACCGGTGGTCGGGGGTGGGCGAGGAAAGCCTGTGCGGAGTCGAACAATTGCGCTCGCCACTGGGCGTGGCCGATCAGCAGTTCCAGCGACTCGCGCACGGAAATATCGTCGTCGACCACGAACACGATGGGCGTGCCTTGCATCGCGGTGCTGGCCTGATCCGGGGCTGACAGGTTATTGGCATTCAACAGAGCAGTCTCCTCGTGGATTTGATCAGCGCTCAACTGACCGGCAACGCGGCGCTGAGGGCCTTGAGCAGTTCCGCCTCGCTGAACGGCTTCAGCAGGCAGTCCACCGCGCCCTGGCTCATCAGGAACGGGCGCTGCCCGGCATCGCCCAGCGCGGTGATGAAGATGATCGGGATCGTGTAACGCTGCGAGGCGAGCACCTTTTGCAACTCCGGACCGGACATGCCAGGCATGGCGACGTCCAGGATCAGGCACCGCGTCCGTTCAAGATACTCGGACGCCAGAAAGGCCTGTGCCGACGAAAAGGCCTGCACCGCAAAACCGAATTCCCTGAGCAGATCGGGCAACGCCTCGCGTACGGACTCGTCGTCGTCAACCACTGCTATGAGCAAAGGCTTGTCCATCAAAAACCCTCTCTGGTGTGATCACGGTCGCTTCCCGCGTCCGGCCTTGGGGTGTCGTTCATGTCGACGGCCTGTTCATGTCCCGGACGAAACGGGATCGAAAAACGAAAGGTCGCGCCGGGGCCGATCTCGTTGGCACGAGCCCACAGGCGACCGTCATGCCTGTCGATGATCGAATGGCTGACCGACAACCCGATGCCCATGCCTGAGCGCTTGGTCGTATAGAACGCGTTGAACAGGCGCTCGGCGTCCTGTGGATCGAACCCGGCCCCGTTATCCCTCACTTCGAGAAAAACCTGATGGCCCTGTTGGCCGGTACTGACTTGCAGGTGCCGTGATCGGTCGGTGTTCGTATTCATCGCCTCGTTGGCATTGAGGATCAGGTTGAGGATGACCTGCTGCAACTGCACGCGATCGCCCCTGACCGTCGGCAGCCCATCAGCGAATACAGGGTTGAGGATCACCCTGCCGCGCTGCAATTCGCCGAGCAACAGCGCAATCACCTCGCGCGCCGCTTCGTTGAGGTCGACATCTTCCAGCGTGATGCTGTTCTTGGAGAACAACACCCGCAGGCGCTTGATGACATCGGCGGCACGGTTGCCGTCGCGAATGGTCCGCCGCGCCGTTTCCAGGGCACCCTCGACGTTCGGCGGGCTGGCACCGAGCATGCGCAGGCAGGTGCTGGCATTGGTGATGATGCCGGCCAGGGGCTGATTGACCTCATGGGCGATGGAAGCGGTCAATGCCCCCAGGCTCGCGACCCGCGCCAGGTGCGTCAGCTCCGAGCGAACCTCGCCGAGCGCGGTTTCGGAAAGACGTCGCTGGGTCACGTCCTGCAAGGCGGCGATGTACTCCAGGCCGCCGTCTTCATCCGGTATCGCGTGGGCCACCAGGTGCACATGCTTGATCGTGCCGTCCGGCAGTTGCAGGCGGTGTTCGTGCTCGAAGTCGCGACCTTTCTTGCGCTGGCTGCGGATCATCTCCTTGTAACTGGAGAGATCGTCCGGATGGATGCGGGTGTACAGCAGGTCGAACGTGGGCCTCACGCCGGGGTCCAGGTCGAGTATCCGATAGACTTCCTCGGACCAGGTGATGCCGTCCGAACCCACTCGCCACGAGAACGTCCCGGTGGAGCTCAGCCGTTGGGCCTTGGCCAGGAACGCCTCGCTCTGGCGCAGCGCCGCCTCGCCGTGCGCCCGGTCGATAGCGATGCTGGCGAGGTGGGTGAACTGGGCAATCAGGTTTTGCTGCAGGGCATTGGGCACGCCCGGCACGCGAAAAAGCACGCAAAGGACGCCGGTCACATGGCCGTTGGTGGAGGTCACGGGGGTTGACCAACTGGCCCGCAGGCCATGGGCCAATGCGATGGCGCGCCAACGCGGCCAGCGCTGCTCACAGGTCAGGTCCTGGCAAATCACCTGTTCGTTGCGAATCGCCACCAGGGCGTTGGGACATCCGGCCGCGTCCACGGGGTGACCGTCGGGAGCGGGTATCAGGTCGGGCGGCAGATTCGGCGCTGCACCCGGCAGCAGGCGGGGCACGGCTTTGGGCACCCGATAAGAACCATTGGGGTCGACCTGCACGATGCTGCACACGCCGCCGTCGAAGCTCGCTTCAACCAACCCGCACAGGGCTTCGAGTATGAGCCTGAGCGGGGTGCCACCGGCGATCAGTCCCAGCAGGTGTTTTTCTCCCCCCAGCAGCATCTCGGCACGCTTGCGATCTTCGATATCGGTGTTTTCCCCGTACCAGCGCACCACCCGCCCCCACTCGTCGTGCTGCGGTACCGCACGGACCAGGAACCAGCGGAAGACGCCATCGAAGCGGCGCAGGCGGGCCTCGAACTCTCCGGGCTGACCCGACGCCAGCACCCGCCGATAGGACGCCAGCACATCGTGGTCATCCGGATGAATAGAGGCCATCCAGCCATCGCCGCAGGCCTCCTGCAGGGCGATGCCGGTGTAGTCGCACCAACGCTGGTTGAGAAAACTGACCTGTCCATCCGGCGCGGCACTCCAGACAAATCCGGGAACGGCGTTGATCAGGCTACGAAAACGCGCTTCCGAGGCACTGATCTCGACCAGCGCCTGGGCGATCAATGCCTTGTCGCGCTTGTGTTCGTCGATGTCGACCGTGATCACCCACCAGCGGGCGATGCGACCACTGTCGTCGCGCATCGGAATGCCATTGGCAGCGAACCAGTGATAGGCACCGTCCGCACGGCGGATCCGCTGTTCCTCATGAAACGGCTCGCCGGTTGTCACCGAATGCGTCCAGCTTTGCATGACCCGGGGCTTGTCGTCGGGGTGGATGATGTCACTGGTGGTCCAGCCCCTCAGCTCCTCGAGTGTGGTGCCCATGTATTGGAGGTTGTGATTGTTCACGTACTCCAGCTCTCCGTCGGGCGTCATCAGCGAAACCAGTGCGGGAATGCTGTCGATGAGCGTGCGCAGGTCGGGTTCGAGCGCAGGTGCGGCCGGGGTAGCGAGGCAGTGATCCTCGATGTCGGTGCACAATCCACACCACTTGCCGTCCGCAGCGCCCGTCAGTGGGCTCACACGCAGGACGAAGCGACGATAGACGCCATCGGCGCGGCGCAGGCGCGCGCAGATGTCGCGGGGCTCGCCACTGGCGAGGATGGCGTGCCAGCGCTCTGACACCTGGGGACGGTCGTCGGGATGGAGGAATGACTGCCAGCCCGCGTCCATGGCCTCTTCGCGGGCACGCCCGGTGTAGCGGCACCAGTACTGATTCACGTAGTCGACACGACCATCGGCGAGTGCGGTCCACGCCACACCCGGCAGCACATCGATGACGTGGTCGAGCTCGTTGTCCATACCGATCCTGTGTGTGCGGTCGTCATTTCGCGAGGATGCCCCCGCCAGCCATACGCCGCCTATCATACCTTGGTGTCGCATGCCGGCATCAGTGTAGCGGCGGGTGCGCACGTCGCCGGGACCGTCAGGGCAAGGCCCACTAACACCTTCGTGCAATTGAGACCGCGGCGGACGATTTGGTGACATGAAATTTCATCAAACCTCCAAAAAGGAAATCGCCATGCCTGCTCCGACCGCCCCCGAGAATGTGCTCTACACCGCCAACGTCCATACCACCGGTGGCCGCGACGGTCACGCCCGCAGCCATGACGGACGTCTGGACATCTCGCTCTCCAGCCCAGGCTCTGCAGGGGCCGGCACCAACCCGGAGCAACTGTTCGCCGCCGGTTGGTCCGCCTGCTTCGAAGGCGCACTGCGCCTGGCCGCACGGCGCATGAGCATCAATCTGCCGCAACCGGTCGCCATCGATGCGCAAGTGGACCTGTGCTCGGCCGAGGGCAGTTACTTCCTGCAGGCGCGCCTGAATGTCAGCGTGCCGGGTGTGGATCGCGAATCCGCCCAGGCCCTGGTCGATGCCGCCCATGAAACCTGCCCGTATTCGAAGCTGTCGCGCAACAACATTGCCGTGCAGATCACCCTCGCCTGAGTGGCTGCAACCCATCCGAACCGGGCGGCCCGCGCCTGAACCGATCGCCCGGTTCCGCCCCAAAACCGTAGGGAGCTGATGATGAACAAGCTGACAACCGCCGCCGGTGCCCCGGTGGTCGACAACAACAATTCACAAACGGCGGGCCCCCGGGGCCCGGTGTTATTGCAGGACGTGTGGCTGCTGGAAAAGCTCGCGCATTTTGACCGCGAAGTGATTCCAGAGCGACGCATGCATGCCAAGGGCTCGGGGGCCCACGGCACCTTCACCGTGACCCACGACATCACCCGCTACACCAAGGCCAGACTGTTTTCCCACATCGGCAAGACCACCGATATCTTTGTCCGGTTCTCGACCGTGGCAGGCGAACGTGGCGCCGCCGACGCCGAACGTGACATTCGCGGGTTTGCCATCAAGTTCTACACCGAGCAAGGCAACTGGGACCTGGTGGGCAACAACACGCCGGTGTTCTTCCTGCGCGACCCGCTGAAGTTTCCCGACCTCAATCACGCGGTCAAGCGCGACCCACGCACCAACCTGCGCAGCGCCAACAACAACTGGGACTTCTGGACCTTGCTGCCCGAAGCCCTGCATCAGGTCACCATCGTCATGAGTGACCGTGGCCTGCCGCAGTCCTATCGGCACATGCACGGTTTCGGCAGCCATACGTTCAGTTTCATCAGCCCGGACAACCAACGCTCGTGGGTCAAGTTCACCTGGAAAACCGAACAGGGCATCGCCAACCTCACCGACGCCGAGGCCGGCGCCGTGATCGCTTCCGACCGGGAAAGCGCCCAACGGGACCTGTATGAAAGCATCGAGCAGGGAAATTTCCCACGCTGGAAACTGTTCGTGCAGGTGATGCCAGAGACGGACGCCGCCACGTACCCGATCAACCCGTTCGACCTGACGAAAGTCTGGCCCCATGCCGACTATCCGTTGATCGAAGTGGGCGTGCTGGAGCTCAATCGCAACCCCGACAACTACTTCGCCGACGTCGAGCAAGCGGCGTTCAACCCGGCCAACGTGGTGCCCGGCATCAGCTTCTCTCCGGACAAGATGTTGCAGGCGCGGCTGTTTTCCTATGGCGATGCCCAGCGCTATCGCGTCGGGGTCAACCACCATCAGATTCCGGTGAACGCGGCCCGCTGCCCGGTGCACAGCTACCATCGCGACGGGCAGATGCGCATCAATGCCAATGCCGGCAGTACCCTCGGGTACGAACCCAACAGTTACCAGGAATGGGTGGAACAACCGGACTTCCGTGAGCCGCCACTGGCCTTGCAGGGCAGCGCCGATCACTGGAATCACCGCGAAGACGCCGACTATTTTTCCCAGCCGGGGGCGTTGTTCCGGTTGATGGACGCGGCGCAGAAACAGGTGCTGTTCGACAACACCGCACGCTCGATCCAGGGCGCCTCGGCACAGGTCAAGCAGCGCCATATCGACAACTGCACGGCGGCCGATCCGGAATATGGATCGGGTGTCGCGCGGGCCATTGAAGCGTTGGGCTGATACCAGACCGGCGGGAGCGAGCCTGCTCGCGATAAGGGCGGCCCAGTCAACTCGGCTGTCAGATTGCATTCGCGAGCGGGCTCGCTCCCACAGTGGTTGACGGGGCAATCACGACGCTGCATCCGCCTTGAAATGTGTGGGTGCGTCAGCCACGCGCCATGAACTCCCGGGGCGACTCGCCCATCAGACGCCGGAACATGGCGCTGAAGGCGCTCTGGCTGCCATAGCCCAGGTCGCGGGCGATGCGGCTGATGGCGTGTCCCTTGTCGAGCCGGTCAATCGCCGTCGCCAGACGGACTTGTTGGACCCAATGACGAAAATTCAAGCCGGTCTCGTTTTGAAAAAGCCGGATCAGCGTGCGTGAACTGGCACCGACCCGGTCCGCCCAGTAGTCCACCGAGTGGGCTTGTTCGGGGTTCTCCAGGATGGCGCTGCAGACCGTGAGCAGCCGGCGATCCCGGGGCCATGGAATCTGCAGGGGCAGGGTTCGTGCGACGTCGAGTTCGCTGAGGATCAGGGCCACGACGTGAGCATTGCGCCCCTCCGACGGGTACTCGATCGACTGATCCGCCAGGGCCAGGATCAATTCACGCAGCAAGGGCGAGATTTCCACCACCTTGCAGTGATCACCGAAACGCTGCGCGGCCTCGGGTTCGATGTAGACCGAGCGCATCTTCACCGGGCTGAGCATGAGCTGGTCATGGACGATTTGCGCCGGAATCCACAACGCCCGTTTCGGCGGCAATACCCACAGCCCGGTCTGCGTCGCCACCCGCATCACCCCGCTCGACGCATACAACAACTGCCCGTGCCGATGGGTATGCGGTTCGTTGTACTCGCCAGTGTGCTGATCGCGCACCAGCACGGTCATCAGGCGCGGCACGTTCTGGTAATCCAGGTAATTTTCGCTGCGCGGTGCCCGTGTTTCACCGTCGACAACGCGTCGTTCTGCTCGCTTCACTGGCGGGGCCTCCCGATGTCACTTTTGCGACAACACATGGCATATACCATTGATCTGCCGTTGTTAGCCTTGTTCCTGTTATTCCTGACGAGGCCGCACACATGGCACATTCCCCTGATTCTCCAGGCAACACACACAGCATGGCCGCGGTGATCGGCCTGCTGGTGCTGTCCCTCGCATTGCGCCCAGCGATCATATCGGTGGGACCGATTCTGCTGCTGATCCAGCAACACTTCCAGTTGAGCTACACCCAGGCTGCGCTGCTGACCTCCATTCCCGATGTCTGCATGGGGCTCTTCGCCCTGATGGTGCCGGGGCTGGCCCGGCGCTTCGGCATCGACCGTTGCGTGGTGGTCGCGTTGCTGCTGCTCGGCATCGCCACCCTGCTGCGGGCGCTGTCACCCAATGCGGTTTTCCTGCTGGGCAGTACCTTCGTTGCCAGCGTCGGCATCGCCATCGCCGGCGCCATGACCGGAGGCTGGATCAAGACCCATTTCCCCCACCGGGCCGCATTGTTCATGGGCATTTATGCCGCCGGACTCAGCGTCGGCGCCACACTTGCCGCAGTCTTCAGTGCACCGATTGCCGAGCTGGCGCAGAGCTGGCGTGTCAGTGCCGGGGTCTGGAGCGTGCTGTGCCTGACCGCCGTGGCCAGCTGGATGTGGATGACCAGGACCTTCGCCACGCCCTCGCCGCTCTCGCCCTCACGCCCCCGTCCGACGGCCCGCCTGCCATGGCGCCACCCGCAAGCCTGGTGGGTGGCGTTGAACTTCGGGGCCGGTCAATTCGTGGTCTACGCCCTCTTCGCCTGGATGGCACCGGCCTCGACAGAAGCGGCCGTGTCGACAGGGTCCCCTGGCATCCTGCTCGGGGTTTTCACCGCCGTGTTCGCCGTGGCCAGTGTCTGTGCCGGCATGCTTCCCGGCAAGGCGCATGATCGCCGGGGCCTGCTGGGGCTCTCGACATTGCTGGCGATACTGGGCGTCGCCGGGATGGCTTTCTTCCCCACAGGGCTGCCGATTCTTTACATCGTCCTGGCGGCCATCGGCCTGGGCATGGGCTTTACCGTCGCCATGACCTTGCCGCTGGATAACGCCGCCAACGCGGAACAGGCCGGCGTGTGGACCGTGTTCATGTTGTTCGTTGGCTACCTGGTCGCAGCGCTTGGCCCGCTGCTGTTCGGTGCCTTGCGTGACTACAGCGGCCACTTCGGCCCGGCCTACACGCTGTTGTTTGGCGTATTGATACTGATGCTGTGCATCACCCCGCTGCTCAAGCCGGCGGTCGAGCACACGCCTCAGGTCGCTGCGGCCTGAAACCTCTGACACCGCTGTGGGCAGGCAGCGAACCGGCCCACAGCGGCTGAACACGAGGACGATCAGGCCAGGTAGCCCCCATCGACCGTCAGGCTCGCACCGGTGACGAACGAAGCCTCCTCGCTGGCCAGGTAAGCGGCCATGCCGGCGATCTCGTCGGCATGGCCCAGACGTCCCAGCGGCACCAGACTGATGACGTGCTCCAGATAGGGAGCGTCAGCCGGGTTCATGTCGGTAGCGGTAGGACCGGGCTGAATGTTGTTGACCGTGATGCCCCGCGCGGCGAAGTCCAGGGCCAGGCCGCGGACCAGACCGGTCATCGCGGACTTGCTCATGGAGTAGCCGCTGGTGCCGGGGAAACCGGAACGCTCGCCGGCGACACTGCCGATCGTGATAATCCGGTCGCCACGGTTCATGACCTTGGAACAGGCCCGCGCGGCGATGTACGTGGCACGCACGTTGACAGCGTACAGCTCGTCGAGTGCCTCGACGGTGAATTCATCGACCGCGCCCAGCGCGAGTATGCCGGCGTTGTTCACCAGAATGTTCAACGCGCCCAACTTCTGCACGGTAAAGCTGACGGCATGCTCGATGTCCTGGGCGAATTTGCTGTCGGCCCTGATGGCCAACGCCTTGCCCCCCTCGCCTTCGATGCTGGCGACCAGCGCCTGGGCTTTCTCTTCGGATGCCGAGTACGTGAAGGCGACGGCGGCGCCTTCCCTGGCCAGGCGGCGGACGATGGCGGCGCCGATGCCGCGCGAGCCTCCGGTGACCAATGCCGTCCTGCCGGTTAAACGCTGTGTGAGTGTGGACATGTTCAATACCTGTGTTGGTGTGGAAGGCAGGGACGATTCCTGCGGGCGAATTACAGGGAGGCGGAAGCCGCCGCAGCTTTTTCGATCAGCCGGGCGACGGGCTCGGGGTTGGACACCATCACCACGTGGGAGGCGCCCTTGACCACGTCCACCTCTTTGGCACCGGCGCGGCTGGCCATGAAGGCCATGGCCTGTGGAGGAATGTTCTTGTCCTGGTCGCCATAGATGAACCAGGAAGACACCGTCTTCCAGGCCGGTTGGCCGGCCTTCTCATTCAGCGCCGCGTCGGTGACCGGACGCTGGGTCGCCGCCATCAAGGCCGCCTCCGGCGCGAGTACATCGGCGGCAAACTGGTCGTGGAACTTGTCCTGCTGGATGTACAGGTCCTTGCCGCCGTCGGCCAGAGTGACCGGCGCGGCCAGGGTCGGGCCGAGGGTGCTGCCGGGGAATTTTCCGGCCAGGCCGGCGACGGTTTCACCGGCCTCGGGTGCGAAGGCACTGACATAGACCAGCGCCTTCACCGTGGGGTGGCCGTTCGCTGCCGAGCTGATGACATTGCCGCCATAGGAATGGCCGACCAATACCACCGGCGACTTGATGCTCGACAACAACGCGGAAACCGCCGCGCCATCGCTTTTCACACTGCGCAGCGGATTGGCGGCGGCCACCACGGTGTAGCCATCCTGCTCGAGGATCTTCACCACACCGCTCCAGCTGGAGGCGTCGGCGAACGCGCCGTGCACCAGCACGACCGTGGGTTTTTCAGGCTGGGCAACGGCGTGGGTGGCGGCGATCAGGCTGACGCTGATCGCCAGTGCAGTCATGACTCTTTTCATGGGTGAACCCTTTTCGTGAAGGTTTAGAAAGCCAACCGGGTGAAGACGTAATCGTGGTTCTGCACGCGCGCCTGATGGCAGGCGAAGCAGGTCTGGTGCTGTGCCTCATCGGCCGGCTGACCGTTGATGAAGCGGCCGAACCCCCAGCCGCCGGTTGATGCATATTTTTTCGAGTCCTTGACCATCACCTGAACGGTGGTCGCCGCACCGGGGATCGAGGCGGGCTCGAACTCCGTGGACTGCACGCGTTTCCAGGCCAGCTTGACCAGCACCGTGCCGTCGGGAAACGGCAGCGTCGAGGCTTGATACGCCTTGATCGCCTGCGGGTTGCCGACCACTGCCCGCAGTTCATCCAGGGGCGCGGCTTCCACCGCTGGAGCGACCAATGGCCACTGGCGATAACCCTCGGGAAGTGTCACGCCGTAGATCGGCGAGGCGGCGCTGCTGTCGCCCAGGGCAATACCGGTCGCGACCAGCGCAGCCGAAGCAAGGGCCGTGGACAACACGGCCAGACAGGTGAGTTTCATCGTGGTTCTCCCGCGCATTGCCAATCAGAGATGGTCGGCGTCGATAACGGCCTGGGCGAAGGCTTGCGGGGCCTCCTGGGGCAAGTTGTGACCAATGCCGCCTTCGATCAGCCGGTGCTCGTACTTGCCCGTGAATCGCTTGGCATAGGCTTCGGCCGGTGGATGAGGCGCACCGTTGGCATCGCCCTCCATCGTGATGGTCGGCACACTGATGGACGGGCCCTGTGCGAGTTTTTTCTCCAGTGCGTCGTACCGCGCCTCGCCCTTGGTCAGGCCCAGACGCCAGCGATAGTTGAAGATCGACACGGCGACGTGATCGGGGTTTTGCAAGGCGGCGGCGCTGCGCTCGTAAGTCGCGTCATCGAACGCCCACTTGGGCGAAGCCAGTGTCCAGATCAGCTTGGCGAAATCGTGGGTGTTTTTTTCGTACCCCAGGCGACCGCGTTCGGTCGCGAAGTAGAACTGGTACCACCACTGCAATTCGGCAGCGGGCGGCAGCGGTGCCTTGCCCGCCTCTTGGCTGCCGATCAGGTAACCACTGACCGCCACCAGCGCCTTGACCCGCTCCGGCCACAAGGCCGCCACGATGTCGGCGGTGCGTGCGCCCCAGTCATAGCCACCGAACACGGCCTGCTTGATGTGCAGCGCGTCCATGAAATCGATGACGTCCGTGGCCAGCGCGGCGGGCTGGCCGTTGCGAACGGTTTTGGCGGACAGGAACTGCGTGTCGCCGTAACCCCGCGCGTAGGGCACCAGCACCCGATAGCCCCGCTCTGCCAGAGCCGGCGCGACATCAGCGTAACTGTGGATATCGTAGGGCCAGCCATGCAGCAGGATGACCACCGGCCCGTCGGCCGGGCCCAGGTCGGCGTAGGCGACATCCAGCAGGCCGGCCTTGACATGCTTGAGCGGGCCGAGGGACGTGTGAGCGCCCGGCGTCAGGGTGCCGAGGGTGCCGGCGGCCACCTCGGCGGCGTTGGCGGGCGACGAGGTCAGCGTCAGGGCCCCGAGTTGCATGAAGGCCGCCGTCAGAACCGTGCAGGCAAAAAAACGCAGATGACGCGGGACAGCTTGAGGATTCAGCAGGATGCTCATGGTCATTCTCCGGGCGACGGCCCCATGGCCGTCGCGTGATCGATCGGTCATGCAGGGGCTTACGGGGCGGTGTTCGCGACCGCTTTGTTCGCTGCCGTGCGCAAAGGCCGGAACGCGGCGCGCAGTTCTTCGCTGAACAATTGCGGCTGTTCCCAGGACGCGAAATGGCCGCCCTTGCTGACTTCGTTGAAATAGGCGAGCGAGGGATAGGCGCGTTGTGCCCAGCTTTTCGGGGCACGGTAGATTTCGTGCGGGAACACCGTGATCGCCACCGGGACTTTGATCTCGGCGGTCTTCTGCGCCGCAGCGCTGAAGTTATTGTTGTTGTTCTCCCAGTAGAAACGGGAGGACGACGCGCCGGCGTTGGTCAGCCAGTACAGGCTGATGTCGTCGAGTATTTCGTCGCGGGTCAGGACGCGCTCGGGCTTGCCGTCGCTGTCAGTCCAGGCGGCGATCTTCTCGTACATCCACGCCGCCGTGCCGGCCGGAGAATCGGCCAGCAGATAACCGATGGTCTGCGGTCGAGTGACCATCATCGCGCCGTAGGCAGCGTTGCGCCCGAAGAAGGTGCTCAGCGAGTTGAAGGCGGTGCGTTCCGGATCGCCCAGTCCGCTCGGCGCCGGATCGCCGCTGAAGATCGGCTTGACCAGCTCCGGCGGTATGGTGGCCGGCATGTTCAGGTGGATGCCCAGTAATCCCGGCGGTGCCAGGCGGCCCAACGCATCGGAAACCACCGAACCATGATCGCCACCCTGGGAGACGTAATGGCTGTAGCCCAGGCGTTTCATCAACACGTCCCAGGCCTTGGCCACCCGGTCCGGTCCCCACCCGAGTTCGGTCGGTTTACCGGAGAACCCATGGCCGGGAATCGACGGAATCACCACGTCGAAGGAATCTTCGATGCGACCGCCGTAAGCGGTGGGATCGGTCAACGGCCCGATGGTCTTGAGGAACTCGAATTGCGAACCCGGCCAGCCGTGAGTGAGGATCAGCGGCATGGCGTTGGGATTGCGCGAACGGACGTGGATGAACTGGATGTCGACGCCGTCAATCGTGGTCACGAACTCGGGCAAGGCATTGAGTTTCACCTCGGCCTTGCGCCAGTCGTAGTCGCTGCCCCAATACTTCACCAGCGCCTGCACCTGGGCAAGTTGCACACCCTGGCTGACGTCGCTGACGGTCTCCTTGTCGGGCCAGCGGGTATCGGCGATGCGCTTGCGCAGGTCGGTCAGTTGCGCTTCATCGACGTGGATACGGTAGGGCCGAATGGCCTCCGATTGTGCCGATGCCGCATTGGCGGCCCATGCGCCACTGCTGCCGGCGAGCAGAGCAAGACCGAGCAGATGCAACCTGGCGGATGAAGCCAGGCAGCGGTGCCAGGTGAGAACGGACGAAACTGCAAGCATGTTCAATCTCCTTTGAGTAAGTGGCCTACAGGCGCAGCGCGAATGGCTGGAGCGGCTACCGGGCCGTGGCCACGGTCATTGCCTCACTCCAGCGCTCGCAGGCTTGATAAAACCACCCGCTTACCCCCGGGACGATTGCACGTAGGTGTCGGTCGATACCTAAGTATCACTTGCCAGCCCATGCCCCTGAATGGTGTCGTCAGCAGCGCGGAACGCGCCCGGGAGGGTGCGAGGTTGAACGTATCGACGTACAGGACAGCACCGGATGGATGGCCAATGAGTGGGGGCACGCTGCACGAGGGGATAAACGAAACGGCGCTGATGGCCACTCGCTGGGCAGTGGTCGGCCTGTGCATGCTCTTCAACGTGGTCGATGGCATGAACGCCATGGTCATGGCCTTCACCGCAGCCAGCGTTTCGGCGCAATGGGGTTTGAACGGGGTCGAACTGGGGATGCTGCTCAGTGCCAGCCTGATCGGGATGGCCGGCGGCTCGCTGTTCGCCGCGCCGATGGCGGACCGCTACGGGCGTCGCCCCTTGCTGCTGGCCGGCCTGTCATTCAGCGGCCTGTGCATGCTGCTGTCCTTCTGGAGCCAGGGCCTGAGCGCGTTGATGCTGCTGCGCACCTTGACGGGCATTGGCCTGGGGGCGGTCCTCGTGGGGGCCAACGTGTTGACCCATGAGCATGCCAGTGCGCATCGACGCGGCCTGGCAATCGCCCTGCAATCACTGGCCTTCGCCCTCGGCGTAAGCCTGGCGGGCGTGCTGGCACACCTGTTCAATGAAAGCCTCGGCTGGCGCTACGTCTTTCTCGCAGGGGGTTTGATCACGTTCATCGTGACCTGCGCCGGCGTGCTGTGGCTGAGCGAATCGCAGGCGTTCCTGGCGCTGCAGCAAGGGCGCCGCGACGCGCGACTGGCAGACGCCAGCCCCATTCGTGAAAAGGAATTCGGGCAGTTGTTTGCGTCTGGCCAGTGGCGCCAGACCACGTCGCTGGCGCTGGCCTTCTTCCTCATCATGTTCTGCTTCTACTTCGTGATGAGCTGGACCCCGACACTGATGGTGCAGAACGGCTTTTCGCAGGAGCAAGGCGCAGCGGGCGGGATTCTGCTGAGCCTGGGCGGCATGCTCGGCGCTCTGTTGATGGGCCTGGGGGCGCATCGTTTCGGCGGCAATCGGCTGTTGCTGGGGTTTGTGCTGCTCAACAGCGTGCTGATGACGTTGATGGTGCCGGCCACTGCCGTGCAGAGCCTGGCGGTGGCCATCGGTTTCAGCAGCGGGTTGTTGCTCAATGGCGCCATCGCCGCGCTGTTTACATTGGCGCCGCAGGCTTTCGCCGCGTCCATCCGCAGCCGTGGCGTCGGTCTGGTGCTGGCAGGGGGGCGTCTCGGCGCGATCCTGTCGCCGGCCGTCGCCGGTCTGCTGCTGGATGCTCAGTGGAGCCCGCTGGGCCTGTTCAGCTTTTTTGCCGGCAGCCAAGTGTTGGCGGCAATGTTGATCTGGCGCGGCGCCAGGCCGAGCTCAACGAAACGAACCTAGAACGCCAGCTTGTACCCGATCAGCACCAGCATGGTCGCCAGGCACGGGCGCAGCCAGTCATCGGAGATGCGCCCGGTCAGGTGGCTGCCCAGGTAGATGCCCGGCAGCGAACCCACCAGCAGGAAACCCAGCACCTGCCAGTCCATGTTGCCCATGCTGGCGTGGCCAAGGCCTGCCACCAGGGTCAGCGGCACGGCGTGTGCGATTTCAGTGCCCACCAGGCGGCGGGTTGGCAACAGCGGGTAGAGGATGAACAACGCCACCGTGCCCAGGGCGCCGGCGCCAATCGAGGTCAGCGCCACCATGGTGCCGAGGACCAGGCCGGTGATCACGGTCAGTGCGTTCAAGCGCCGACCGCTGGGGTTGTAGTGGCCGCCGGCGCGTTTATGGGCGAAATCGAGCAGGCGTTTCTTGAAGAAAATCGCCAGCGCCGTGGCAAACAACACGAAGCCCAGCGCCTGCTTGATGACGGCGTTCATCGCCTCGGGCGAGGTTTGCAAGGTGCTCAGGAACCACAGAGTCAGCGCCACGGCCGGCACGCTGCCGAGGGTCAGCCAACCGGTAATGGCCCAATCGATGTTCTTGTTCTTGCGATGAACCAGCACGCCACTGGATTTGGTAATCGCCGCGTACAACAAATCCGTGCCCACCGCCGTAGCCGGGTTGACGCCGAACCACAACAGGATCGGCGTCATCAGCGAACCACCCCCCACCCCGGTCATGCCGACGATGAAACCCACCACCAGGCCTGCCACGATTAAGCCGAAATCACCGAATTCCATCAAAACGCCCACGAAGCAGGAAAAAACTGGCCCGCAGGATAGCGATTTTTCTTATAACGACTTATATCGATGCGATCTATGTTTATTCCATAAACAATTTACCTGCGGGGTGGTCACTGCACCGGCAGGAAATTGAGGAACAACAGGCTTTGCGCGTAGTTCAGGCCGATCCGCCGGTAGCGTTCGTCCAGCATCTGGGTCAGCAGGTCGAGGCGCGCGACGATCTTGCCGAATTCCACGGCAAAACTCAGGTTGCTGCCCTCCTCCGAGATTTCGTTGGAAAACAACAACGGCTGGCCATCGACCGTTTGCCGCTGGCTCAGGATCCAGGTGGCTTTCTCGATGTTGCGCGCGGCGTTGTTGACGAAGGTCGGGTTGATCGCATCGGTCATGTAGAACTCCAGCCGGTTGCCGTGCGCGGTGACCAGCATGCTGCCGATGGCGTAGATGAAGGCGCCCACCCGGTCGCCGAGAAACTCCGGACTCATGGCATAACTCAGTGCCGCCAGGTCCTTCCTGCCACCCAGGGTCGGCAACGGTTGTTGCTGTTCGATGGCCAGGCGCACCTGTTTCCCGGCCGTACGGGCGTCGAGAAAACCGGATTTTTTCAGTTCCTGCGGGTTGCGCAGGTAGAGCTTGCCCATCAACAGATAGAGGCTCTCGAGGTTGTCGCGCATGGCCAGGGTGGCCATGCGGTCGACGCTGGTCTGGAGAAATTCCTGGGGCCTGCCCTCGCGGAACTGGCTGACGATGTCACGCCCTTGCTGCTGGCTGCACCCGGAAGTGAACAGCATCGACAGCAGGGCCAGCAGCAGGCAATGGCGGCGGGTGGGCACAACGCTGAAGGGTAAAACTCGGGCCATGGGGACGTGGACTTGGGCATGGGCCGGCGGTGGGGATCGCCGCAGGCTGGCCAAGGATAGAGCCGGGAATTACGAAAAAGTGCAGTGCCGGCAATTCACTCACTCAACCCTGAAAACACAATAGTCATACTTTATTAGTGCAAAACCATCAAAACCCGCTATAAATCCCCACACGTCGAATTTTCAATCGACTACTAGTATGACTACTTATCCAAAAACAACAAAAAGGAAGGTTGACCATGCTTCAATCCCGCTCTCCGTTGTGCCTCCTTGGACTGTCACTGATGATCGCCACCCTCTCCGCCCAGGCTGCCGGCCTGTCCAGCGAACACAAAAACTTCGGTAAAACCCGCGACGGCACGCCCGTCGAGCAATACGTGCTGCGCAACAGCCACGGCATGCAGGCCACCGTGATCACTTACGGTGCGACCCTGCAGGCGCTGGAGGTGCCGGACAAGCACGGCAAGGTTGAAGACGTGGTGCTCGGTTTTGATGATGTGCAGGGTTATGAGACCGGCAAGGCCTACTTCGGCGCGACCATCGGACGCTTCGGCAATCGCCTGGCCAACGGCGCTTTCGAACTCGACGGCAAACGCTATCAGGTGCCGCAAAACGATGGTTCCAATGCACTGCACGGCGGTCCGCAGGGTTTTGACAAGCATGTCTGGAAAGCCAGACCGACCCAGGGCAAAGACTCGGTGGGTGTGACCCTGACGTACCGCTCGGCAGACGGTGAAATGGGTTTCCCCGGCAACCTGGAAACCGAGGTCACCTACAGCCTCAATGATCGCAACGAATTGCGCATCGACTACAAGGCTTCCACCGACAAACCCACGGTGCTCAACCTGACCAACCACAGCTACTTCAACCTGGCGGGTGCGGGCAACGGCGATGTGTTGCAACAGCTCGCGACCCTGCACGCCAGCCGTTACACCCCGGTCAACGGCACGTTGATCCCGACCGGTGAACTGGCAGCGGTGGCCGGTACGCCGATGGATTTCACAAAGCCCACCGCCATCGGCAAGAACATCAAGGCCAACCATCCGCAACTGAAATTCGCCGAGCCGAAACAAGGCGGTTTCGACTTCAACTGGGTGCTGGATGCCAAGGGCGACCTGGGCAAGCTCGCCGCCGACGTCAGCGATCCGCAGTCCGGGCGCCGCCTGCAGCTCTATACCACCGAGCCCGGCGTGCAGTTCTACACCAGCAATTTCCTCGACGGTTCGGTCAAGGGCAAGGCGGGCAAGACCTACGCACACTGGAGCGCGTTCACCCTGGAAACCCAACATTATCCGGACGCGCCCAATCAGCCGGGTTTCCCGTCCACCCGCCTGGACCCAGGCAAGACCTACACCCAGAACACTGTGCTGAAATTCAGCGCCCAATAAGTCCGCCCGCCGCCAGCCCCTTCCGGGCCGGCGGCTAACGGCAAAGGGAACCCGTGGGCTATTCTGCTGCCAACTGGAATAGTCCTGGTGTTCAGTGGAGGTTTGCATGCGGGTTCTCGAATTGGCGGGCGTCAAGGTTCCCGTGATTGGCCAGGGCACCTGGCGCATGGGCGAAGATCCGGCCCGACACGCCGAAGAAGTCGCTGCATTGCGCCTTGGCATCGAACTGGGTATGACCCTGATCGACACCGCCGAAATGTACGCCGAAGGGGGCGCCGAGGAAGTGGTCGGCGAAGCGATTGCCGGGCGGCGCGACCAGGTGTTCCTCGTCAGCAAGGTCTACCCGCACAATGCCAGCCGCCGGGGTGTGCCCCAGGCCTGCGAACGCAGCCTGCGCCGGTTGAACACCGATTACCTGGACCTGTACCTGCTGCACTGGCGCGGCCAGTATCCCCTCGAAGAAACCATCGAGGCCTTCGAACGTCTGCGCGAAGACGGCCGGATCGGCGCCTGGGGCGTGTCCAATTTCGACGTGGATGACGTGCAGGCACTCAACGCCCCGGCGTGCGCCACCAACCAGGTGCTGTACAACCTGGAGGAACGCGGCATCGAATTTGACCTGTTGCCGGCGTGCCAGCGGCATCGCCAGCCATTGATGGCATACTGTCCAATAGGCCAGGGCGGGCAATTGCTGGCCCACCCGACGCTGGCCCAAGTGGCCGCCCGTCACGCGGCGACCCCGGCGCAGGTAGCGCTGGCATGGATTCTGCGACAGGATGGCGTGATAGCCATCCCCAAGGCGGTTCGGCCCGAACACGTGCACCTGAATGCACAGGCCGCGCAATTGCAACTTGAGATCGGGGATCTGGAGGCGCTGGACCAAGCGTTTCGCGCGCCACAACGCAAACAGCGACTGGCCATGGTCTGAGCCATCGCGGTTTTGTCGGAGGGCTTCTCATGAGAAGCACCGATCAGCTCGATGCCTTCAATCTGCAGCGCTTTGTCCTGGCGCAGAATCCTGTGTTGCAGCGCGTGCACAACGAACTCGGCGCCGGCCACAAACGCAGTCACTGGATGTGGTTCATCTTTCCGCAGCTCGCCGGGTTGGGCGACAGCGAAATGTCCCGACGTTTTGCCATTCGCTCCAGCGATGAAGCCACGGCCTACCTCGAACATGCCCTGCTGGGTCCTCGGCTGCTCACCTGCACGCAACTCGTGCTGGATATCCGGGAACGTTCGATTGCCGAGGTGTTCGGTCATCCTGACGACCTGAAATTCCATTCATCGATGACCCTGTTCGCCCAGTTTGCCCCACAGGCCAGCCTGTACCACCAAGCACTGGAGCGTTACTTCCATGGCATTCCGGACGAATGGACGCTGACGCTGCTGGACTCAAAACAGGCCCAGTTGCCCCCCAACCAGGGTTGAGAAATCATCGTCGACAAAGGGCAGTATCGCGTCGGCCACCGGTTGCAACTGGCGCGTGACGTAGTGATCGTAGTCGATGGGCGCGTTGCGGATTTCCAGCGGCTCGGGGCCGGCAACGGTGATCACGTAGCTGATCCAGCCGCCATTCTGGTATTGGCGTGGCCGTCCCTGGCGATCGTTGAAGTCGTCGGCGATCCGCGCCGCGCGAACATGCGGCGGCACATTGCGTTCATAGTCATCCAGGGTCCGGCGCAGACGCTTGCGGTAGACCAGCCGATCATCGAACTCGCCGGCCAGGGTCTTGCGCACATACTCGCGCACGTAGTCTTGGTGGGGCTTGCGATGAAAGATCAGCGAGTACAGCTCCTGCTGGAACTGTCGGGCCAACAATGACCAGTCGGTGCGTACGGTTTCCAGCCCCTTGTAGACCATTTCGTCGCGACCGTCGTCGCGCGTCACCAACCCGGCATAACGTTTCTTGCTGCCCTCCTCCGCCCCGCGGATGGTGGGCATCAGAAAGCGTTTGTAGTGGGTTTCGAACTGCAGTTCCAGGGCGCTGTGCAAACCGTATTGCTGCTGCACATGCTCGCGCCACCACTGGTTGACGTGATCCACCAGGGCATGGCCGATCTGCGCCGCTTCCTGTTGGCCGTGGGCGCGGCGCAGCCAGACGAACGTCGAGTCGGTGTCGCCGTAGATCACCGTATGGCCCTGGGCTTCGATCAGTTGCCGGGTGCGCAACATGATTTCGTGCCCACGCAAAGTGATAGACGAGGCCAGCCGCGTGTCGAAGAAGCGGCAGCCGCTGGAACCGAGCACGCCGTAGAAGGCATTCATGATGATCTTCAGGGCCTGGGACAACGGCGCATTGTGCTCGCGCTTGGCCGTTTCGCGACCCTCGGCGACTCGCGCGACAATGGCCGGCAGGCAATGGCGGGTCCGGGAGAAACGCGCGCCGCGAAAGCCCGGCACCGACTCGCTGTCTTCGGGGTGCCTGAGCCCCTCGATCAATCCCACCGGGTCGATGAGGAACGTGCGGATGATCGACGGATAGAGGCTTTTGTAATCGAGGACCAGCACCGATTCGTACAGGCCCGGTTGCGAGTCCATGACAAACCCGCCGGGACTGGCCTGGGCCGGTTTGCTGCCCAGGTTCGGTGCCACGAACCCCTGGCGGTGCATCAGCGGCATGTACAGGTGAGTGAACGCCGCCACCGAGCCGCCGCTGCGGTCGGCCGGCAGACCGGTGACACTGGCCCGCTCCAGCAGGAACGTGAGCAACTGGGTCTTGGCGAAAATCCGCGTGACCAGTTCGCAGTCCTTGAGGTTGTAGGTGGCCAGGGCCGGCTTGTCCTCGGCGAACATGCGGTTGATTTCATCCATGCGCTGGTACGGCGTGCTGATCGCCTTGCCTTCGCCCAACAGGGTTTGCGCGACGTTTTCCAGGCTGAAGGAGGGAAAACTCCAGGTCGCCGAGCGCAGGGACTCGATGCCATCGATGATCAACCGCCCCGCCGCTGAGGCGAAATAGTGGTTGCGGCTGCCATGTTCGCGCCATTGCATCTCTTCGCCGCCACGCCCCAGCTTGAGCGGCACCCCCAGCCGTCGCGCATGTTCGTGCAGCACCCGCAGGTCGAACTGCACGACGTTCCAGCCGATGATCGCATCAGGGTCGTGCCGGGCGAACCATTCGTTGAGTTTCTTCAGCAACAGCGTGCGCGAATCGCAGTACTCGAGCTGGAAATCCACTGCACTGGCGTCGCCGTTAGGCGGGCCGAGCATATAGACCTGGCGTTCACCGCAGCCTTCCAGGGCAATGGAATACAGCTCGCCCTGGGCGGTGGTTTCGATGTCCAGGGACACCAGCCTGAGGCTCGGCCGATAATCGGGATCCGCTTTCATCTGCGCGTCGAGCAGCAGGCTCTCGGCATCCGGCGTACCGCCGAAGACCACCGGCGCGGTGATGAAACGCTCCATCATGTAGCGTTCCGGAGGCCGAACATCACCTTCGAACATCTCGACGCCAGCTTTGCGCAGCGCGGTTTCCAGGCGCATCAACTGGCCGTGCTGGCGACAATACAGGCCAAGCACCGGGCGGTGGTCGAAATCCTTCAGTGCCAGGGGCTTGAGCTCGACGTTTTTTTCGCCCAGTAGCACCGCTTCGGCCTGTTCGCGCTGCTCGGCCGCAATGAACGCCACCGACGGTTGAGGCGGCAGGCGAATGCGCCGGGGGCCGCTGTCGGTCGCCAGCCAGAATTCGACTTCCGTACCGTTCGGGGTGTCGCGCCAATGCCGGGTCAGGACGAAGCCCCGCTGTAAATCCACCACTGCAACCTCAATGTCGATCAGGAACGCAATTCTACGCGTCATTGCCGGGGATAGCGCCTCCGTCAAAGCGCCGCTCCCACGGGGTCAGGCAAGAAAAACCGCGAAATGACGTTTTTTGCACGTTATCTGCCGCTTTGCGCCTTGCTCTCGACGTCAGGGTCTACGATTCTTCAGGAACAACGACAACACCCGAGAAGCCACCATGAAAACCGTCGCCCAACTGCTCAAGTTGAAAGATCAGAAGAATCAGGAAGTGCACCAGATCAAACCCGACCACATGGTGCTCGAAGCGCTGATGAAAATGGCCGAGAAGAACGTCGGTGCCCTGCTGGTGGTGGAGAATGAAGAAGTACTGGGGATCATCAGTGAACGCGACTACGCGCGCAAACTGGTGCTGCACGGGCGCTCCTCGGTGGGCACGCCAGTGCGCGACATCATGGTGTCGCCGGTGATTACCGTGGACACCCACCAGACCGTCGATACCTGCCTGGGCATCATGTCCGACAAGCGCCTGCGCCACTTGCCGGTGGTGGAGAACGGCAAACTGATCGGCTTGCTGTCGATCGGCGACCTGGTCAAGGAAGCGATTGCGGAACAGGCGGAACTGATCCGGCAGCTGGAGCAGTATATTCGCGGGGAATAAGCCCAAGCACCACGCCTTCCCTGTGGGAGCGGGCTTGCTCGCGAAGGCTGCAGAACATTCAACAGAGTTGAGCCTGACACGCCGCCTTCGCGAGCAAGCCCGCTCCCACATTCTGGTCTGCGCTGTGCTCAACCCGGCCAATGCCGCGCAAACACCGGCGCCAGGGTCGGGTGCCGGTCGATCCGCTCCAGCCAGGCGAAAAAGCCCGGTCGGGCGCTGCGCAAATGCTCGCGGCTGCCGGCCCAGCGCGTAACCACCGCCGCCAGCACATCCAGTGCCCCGGGCGTTTCGTCCCCCAGGTACAACTCGCCGGAAAACTCATCGGCAAACACCTCCCAGCTCCAGTGCAGCCGCTCGCGGGCGCCGGCCACGAGGTTTTCCCGGGCCGCCTGATCGGCCACCGCCAGCCAGCGCTCGGGGTAATCGATGATGCCGATGGCCGCGTAACAATTGCTGACGATGTACGCCAGGCCACGAATGGCCTGGTCGCGCTCGAGCGGTTTACTCGGCAACAGGCCCGACTGGGGAAAGCTCAGCCCGAGATGGATCAGGATCGCCGCACTCTCGGTGAGGATGCTGCCATCGGGCAGTTGCAGGGTCGGGATCTGCTTGAGCGGGTTTAGTTTCTCCAGGGCGTGGGCGTCCTCGGTGGATTGCTCGACGTCGATGAAGCGGTACGCGATCTCGCAGAGTTCCAACGCGGCTTCGATGGCGGCGGCGCCGGAATTGCGGTGTCCGTAGAGTTGATACATAAACACCTCCACTGTGGTGCTCTCTTTGTAGCAGCTGACTCCGGGCTTGCTGGAAAATTTCTTTTTTCAGCCCTGCATCCAAATGGCTTTCCGACGGGTAGTACCTGTAGCAGCCGTATTGGCTGCGCAGCGAATGACTCACTTACGGAGAGAATTTCATGAACGCCAGACAGCTGATGTGCCTTGCCGGTTTGTTCGCCGCTATTCCTGCGGCGTTTGCCCAGAACGGGCTGCCCGACAGTATCAAGGTGCCGGAGGGGCACAAGGTGGCAATGGAAACTACCGGAGTCGGTGAAATCACCTACGAATGCCGCGACAAGGCCAACGCCGCCGGGCAGACCGAGTGGTTCTTCGTCGGCCCCAAGGCGGTGCTCAATGATCGCAGTGGCAAACAGGTCGGTACCTACTTCGGCCCGCCCGCCACCTGGCAAGCAAAGGACGGCTCGACCGTCACCGGCACCCAACTGGCCGTCGCCCCGTCGAGTCCGGGCAACCTGCCTTATCAACTGGTCAAGGCCAATCCGGCCGAGGGCAAGGGCGCGATGAACGGCGTCAGTTACATCCAGCGCGTGGCGCTCAAGGGCGGCGTGGCCCCGAGTACGGCATGCACGACGGCCAACAAAGGCCAGCAGGAAGTGGTGAAATACCAGGCGGACTACATTTTCTGGGCAGCCAGCTAAGCCCTGTGGGAGCGAGCCTGCCCGCGACTGCGCCGGGTCGGTCAGGACAATGGTCATTGGCCCGTCGATTTCGCGAGCAGGTGCGTTCCCACACGATTCGGGTTTGTTTGCTAGATTGCATTGGATACCCACCGAACGACTGAGCGTTGTGCCCTTGCCTGACACCCTTTTCGACTATGAAGCCCACCTCCTCGCCTGTGGTCGGGGCGAGCGTCAGGCCCTGCGGGCTCTGTATGAGCAGGAAAGCCCTCGATTGCTCGGCGTGGCCAGGCGTCTGGTGCGTGACAACGCGCTGGCCGAAGACATCGTCCACGATGCGTTTATTAAAATCTGGGCCGGCGCGGCGCGTTTCGACCCGACGCGGGGAACGGCGCGGGGCTGGATGTACAGTGTGACGCGGCACCTGGCGCTGAATTTTCTCCGCGACAACAACCGCGAGATACAGGGCGATATCGACCTGTACCGCGACGCTGAAGCCTTCGATGCACAGGCTCACTCGTCACGCATTCATCGGTGCCTGGAGCAACTGGAACCGGCGCGGCGCGATTGCATCCTGCACGCCTACGTCGACGGTTACTCCCACGCGCAGATTTCACACAAGCTCGGCACGCCACTGGGCACCGTCAAAGCCTGGATCAAACGCAGCCTGACCGCCTTGCGGGAGTGTATGGGATGACCACTCGACCTGTGGATGAGACCCCGGAGGAACGCGACGAACTGGCCGGCGAGTATGTGCTGGGCACGCTCTCGCCCGAACGACGCACCGAGGTTCAACAGCGCCTGCGCGACGACAGCGCGTTGCGCACGGCGGTCGATGGCTGGGAACGTCGCCTGCTCGGCCTGACTGACCTGGCCGAGCCCGTAACCCCGTCGCCCCCTCTGTGGCACCGCATCGAGCGCAGTCTCAACGCCTCGATGCCACGATCGGCAACCGCCGCGACCGCACCGCCTTCCTGGTGGAACCGGCTGGGGTTATGGCGCGGCTTTGCCGGTGCCGGGCTGGCGGCGACGCTGGTGCTGGGCACATTGCTGTTGACGCAAGCCACGGTCAAACCGACCTACCTGGTGGTGCTCGTCGCGCCGCAGGACAAAGCGCCAGGCTGGGTGATCCAGGCCAGCAACGCCAGGGAGATCCAGCTGATTCCTCTCGGGGTTGCGCAGGTTCCGGAAGACAAGGCCCTGGAGTTCTGGACCAAGGCCGAAGGCTGGCAAGGGCCGGTGTCCCTGGGCCTGGTCAAGCCTGGACAAACCCTGTCGGTGCCGCTGGACAAACTGCCGCCGCTGCAGCCGGACCAGTTGTTCGAACTGACCCTGGAAAACCGCACCGGCTCGCCGATCGGCAAGCCGACCGGGCCGATTCAATTCATCGGTCGCGCGGTGAAGGTCATCTGAACCCCTTCCCTCGACGAACCATCAACCTCACGCGCAGGGAGTCTGCCAAATCATCACTGGCGTCGATGTTCAACATCACGTCAATGAAGTTCTCTTAAAAATTCCGGGGCGTAACATCACACCCATACCAACCAATAACACCCCGGAGCACACCACCATGAAACGCCAAATCATCCTCAGCATCGTTCTCTCGGTACTCGCCGCTAACGCCTTCGCCGCCAAAGCACCGCGCACCATGATCGCCGAAGGCGGCTCTGATCGCCTGATCGAACGCCGTGTCGCCGAAGGTGGTTCGGACCGTCTGATCGAACGTCGCGTTGCCGAAGGTGGTTCGGATCGTCTGATCGAACGTCGCGTCGCCGAAGGCGGTTCGGACCGTCTGATCGAACGCCGAGTGGCCGAAGGTGGTTCGGATCGTCTGATCGAACGCCGTGTAGCCGAAGGTGGTTCGGATCGTCTGATCGAACGCCGTGTAGCCGAAGGTGGTTCGGATCGTCTGATCGAACGCCGCGTTGCCGAAGGTGGTTCGGATCGTCTGATCGAACGTCGCGTTGCCGAAGGTGGTTCCGACCGTCTGATCGAAAGCCGCGCCGTATGAAGCCTCGCTCCAGCGCAATACCCAACAAAAAGCCCGGCCTGATCAGCCGGGCTTTTTCGTGTGCAAGGGGTTACCTGTGGGAGCGAGCAGGCTCGCCCCCACAAAAAACTGCCCTCGCTCACTTCCCCGCCCGCGCCATGCAGCGCTGATAACGCTCGTCGACACGCTTGGCAAACCACGCCGTGGTGAGTTTGCGGGTGATTTTCGGGCTTTGCAGGACAATCCCCGGCAATACCGCCCGCGGTAACGCACGACCATCGGCCTGTTCGGCCAGTTCGAACACCCGTCGATAGAGTTCGGTGTCCTCGAACTCAAGGCTTTTGCCCTTTTCCAGTTGATCGCGAATGGTCGGATGACGCATGTCCAGGCGTTTGCCAAGGGCCCGCACGGCCAGCTCGGTGCTCCCGGGCATGATCGAGCCATAGCGCACCAGATCGCCATCCAGCGTCAGCGGGATGCCCGAAGCGCGGCTCAGCGCAT
Organism: Pseudomonas sp. IT-P12; assembly: GCF_949767465.1. NCBI lineage: Bacteria > Pseudomonadati > Pseudomonadota > Gammaproteobacteria > Pseudomonadales > Pseudomonadaceae > Pseudomonas > Pseudomonas sp. IT-P12. Next base: position 650,604 of record NZ_CATKPY010000022.1, read on the forward strand.
TCTGAAACGCCGCATTACGGCTCGCGTACCACCCGGCGTTGAAATCGGCGAAGCGGTACAACGGCTGGGTGTAGCTCACCGGATAACCGAGCAAGTGGGCGATGCCGAAATACATGCCGCCGCGACGGCTGAACACTTCACGGCGAATCGTACCGTCGACCGGGTAGGGATAGTTGCGCGCCTGCCGTTCGGCGAACTCGATGCTGACCTGCATCGGGCCGCCGGTGTGCACCGGGTTGAAGCTGCCGAACAGCGTACGCCCCATGGGCACCATGCCGATGAAATCATCGAAAATCGCACTCAGCTCTTTTTCGCTGCGCGCGGCATTGAGCCGCTCGCTATAGCTTTTGCCGTTGCTGGAGCGCACCTGCAACGCAGCGCTCACCAGTAACCCGGGCACATGGACCTTGGCGGCGCGACGGTCGATTTCATCCCGGGCGATCTTGCCCAGGCCCGGCACCGGCGGATCCACTTGAAAGGTCGATTCCTGTTCGGTGACCGCGAGCACGGAACACAGGTTTTGCGTCGAAGGATCGATGCCCTGCGCGGCAAACGCGGCGTAGATGTCGGTGGCCCAGCCCTGGCGATCAGCGGTCCTGGCCGGCAGCAGGCGCACGATCTCGGCCTTGACTTCGGCGGGCGGCCGGGGCGCCACCGGCTGGGTGCGCTGGGTGCCGCAACCGGCCAGTAGCAGCAGCGCCGCGATACCGGTGATCAAGCGATTGACTTGCATGCTGCTCCTTCCAATCCGTTGAACCGGGTTAACCATACGACCAATGGCATGGCGCATGCTATGACTGCAACGCGCCGCGGCCGTTCCTGAACGCGAGGCGCCCGACGGACTGCGCCTGCCCGTTGACCTCGACTGGACCATAATGGGGCGGACACACCAGGAGGCACGCACATGAACCGTAGCGACGTGTTGATCGTCGGCGCCGGTCCCACCGGGCTGGTGCTCGCGCTGTGGCTGAGAAAACTGAAGGTTCGCGTGCGCATCATCGACAGGACCTCGGCCCCCGGCACCACGTCACGGGCGCTGGCCGTGCAGGCGCGAACCCTGGAGTTGTATCGCCAGCTGGACCTCAGCGAGGCCGTGCTCAAGGGCGGTCATCGCGTGGCGGCAGCCAACTTCTGGGTCAAGGGTGAACCGGTCACGCGCCTGCCCCTGAGCAAGGTCGGCGAAGGCCTGACGCCGTACGCCTTCCTCGAAATCTTTCCCCAGGACGAGCACGAACGTTTGCTGATCGAACGTCTGGAAAGCTTCGGCGTGCGGGTCGAACGCAACACCTCGCTCGAGGGGTTCGAGGAAACCGGCGACACCCTGACCGCCCGGTTGCGCCTGCCCGATGGTCGCGAGGAAATCTGCCAGGCGTGTTACCTCGGCGGCTGCGACGGTGCCCGCTCGATCGTGCGCAAGACCCTGGACACCGGGTTTCCCGGCGGCACCTACCAGCAGATATTCTACGTCGCCGACGTGCAGGCCAGCGGGCCGGCCCTCAATGGCGAGCTGCACCTGGACCTCGATGAAGCGGATTTCCTCGCCGTGTTCCCGCTGGCCGGCGAAGGCCGGGCGCGCCTGATCGGCACGGTGCGCGACGAGCGCGCCGAAGCTGTCGACACCCTGCAGTTCGAGGACGTCAGCCGCCGCGCCATCGACCACCTGAAAGTGCAGATCGAACGGGTCAACTGGTTCTCGACCTACCGCGTGCATCATCGGGTGGCCGAGCACTTTCGCAGCGGTCGCGTGTTCTTGCTGGGCGACGCCGCCCATGTGCACAGCCCGGCGGGCGGCCAGGGCATGAACACCGGCATTGGCGATGCCATCAACCTGGCCTGGAAACTGGCCGCCGTGCTGAACGGCAGCGCCACGGCACAACTGCTCGACACCTACGAAACCGAACGTATCGCTTTCGCGCGCAAACTGGTCGCCACCACCGACCGGGTGTTCAGCTTCGTCACCGCCGAAGGGGGCGTGGCCGATCTGCTGCGCACACGCCTGGCGCCGTTCCTGCTGCCGAAAATGGCGTCGTTCGCCACGACCCGCCAGTTCCTGTTTCGCACGGTGTCGCAGATCACCCTGAATTATCGCGGGATGCCGTTAAGCACCGGCAGCGCCGGACAGGTGCACGGTGGCGACCGGTTGCCCTGGGCGCATGACGGTGAAGGGGATAATTTTGAAGCGCTGAAATGCCCGAACTGGCAGGTGCATGTGTATGGCGACACCAGCGACGAAATGATCGCCTGGTGCAACGAACACCACCTGCCGTTGCACGTGTTCGACTGGCGGCCGGCATTCGAAGCCGCCGGGCTTGGGCGCAACGGCTTTTACCTGCTGCGTCCGGACACCTACGTGGCGATCGCCGAAACCTGCTCGGACCCGAAGGTGATCGAGCGCTATTTCCGTGATCACGGAATCCGGCCGTTCATGGGGGCTTACTGACCTGACAAAGGGGGGAGACCTGCGAGGAGTCTGGCTGCCCCATCGCGAGCAGGCTCGCTCCCACGCAGACTGATCCCACACAGGTTCGGCCGTGTGTATCAGATCCCGGCCAGCGCCAGGTCCATCGCGAAGTAGGTGAAGATCAGGTCAGCCCCTGCCCGCTTGATCGCTCCGAGGCTCTCGCGCACCACACGGTCTTCGTCGATCGCCCCGGCCTGGGCGCCGAACTTGATCATCGCGTACTCGCCACTCACCTGGTACGCCGACAGCGGCAGGTTCGAGGCCTCGCGGATGTCGCGAATGATGTCCAGGTAGGCACCGGCCGGCTTGACCATCAGCGCGTCGGCACCTTCCTGTTCGTCCAGCAGCGATTCACGCAGCGCTTCGCGGCGGTTCATCGGGTTCATCTGGTAGCTTTTGCGGTCGCCCTTGAGCGCGCTGCCACCGGCTTCACGGAACGGGCCGTAGAGCGCCGAGGCGAACTTGGTCGAATAGGCCATGATCGCGGTCTGGGTGAAGCCGGCGGCGTCCAGGGCCCGGCGAATCGCCTGGACCTGCCCGTCCATGGCCGCCGACGGCGCAATCACATCGGCCCCCGCACGCGCGGCCGCCACGGCCTGCTTGCCGAGGTTGATCAGCGTCTGGTCGTTGTCGACTTCATGGTTGTGCAGCACACCGCAGTGCCCGTGATCGGTGTACTCACAAAAGCAGGTGTCGGACATGACGATCATCTCCGGCACCGCGTCCTTGGCAATGCGCGACATGCGCGACACCAGGCCATTGTCGCTCCAGGTGTCGCTGCCCTGGCTGTCCAGATGGTGCGAGACACCGAAGGTCATCACCGACTTGATCCCGGCCCGGGCATATCGTTCGATCTCGCCGGCCAGCTTCGATTCCGGAATACGCATCACGCCGGGCATGCTTTTGATCGGCACGAAATCGTCGATCTCTTCCTCGACGAAGATCGGCAGCACCAGGTCGTTCAGGCTGAACTCGGTTTCCTGGAACAGGCTGCGCAGGCTCGCATTGCGGCGCAGACGGCGTGGACGTGCTTCGGGGAACTGGCTGGACATGAACATTCCTGGAAATCGGAGGATAAGACGAAAGTCGTAGGGGGCGAGAGCTTATGCCCTATGGGGACGGATACAAACTTCAGCCGCGCAAAAAACCCTTACCACTTCAACAACAATTGTTCGGGAGCGATGGGGCGACGATTCGACTGGCTCGCGAAGGCAGTGGGTCAGTCACGGCATCGTGGACTGACACATCGCCTTCGCGAGCAGGCTCGCTCCCACAGGGCATGGCAGCGATGATCAGGAAACCGCCTTCGGAATTTCCAACCCGCGCACCACCGCCGGCCGCGCCAGGAAACGCTCCAGCACCCGAGTCACGTTGGGGAAGTTGCCGATGCCCACCAGATCGCCCGCTTCATAGAAGCCGATCAGGTTACGCACCCACGGGAACGTGGCGATGTCGGCGATGGTGTAGCGATCGCCCATGATCCAGTCGCCCCCTTGCAGGCGGCCATCGAGGACTTTCAGCAGGCGTTTGCTTTCCTCGACGTAGCGGTCGCGCGGGCGCTTGTCCTCGTAGTCCTTGCCGGCAAACTTGTTGAAGAAACCGAGCTGGCCGAACATCGGTCCGATGCCCCCCATCTGGAACATCAGCCACTGGATCGTCTCGTAGCGAGCGGCCGCGTCCTGAGGCAGCAATTGCCCGCTCTTGTCCGCGAGGTAGATCAGGATCGCCCCGGACTCGAACAACGCCAGCGGCTTCTCGCCCGGACCGTGGGGGTCGAGGATCGCCGGGATCTTGTTGTTGGGGTTCAGCGAGAGAAATTCGGCGGACAACTGATCATTGTTTTCGAAACCCACCCGATGCGGCTCATAGGGCAGGCCGATCTCTTCGAGCATGATCGAGACCTTGACGCCATTGGGGGTCGGCAACGAGTAAAGCTGAATCCACTCAGGGTATTGAGCAGGCCATTTGCGGGTAATGGGAAACGCAGACAGATCAGTCATAGGTTTGGATCTACCAGAAGATTCAAAGCCACGATCATAGTGGCAACCGCCCCTTTTGGCGTATCAAATTTGCTGATAGGCAAGATCAGCGCAATCCAGGGGGCGTCGGCACCGACGCCGTGTACCCTGTCCATAAATTCGCAACATCTCGTCGATAATCTCTGCTGCAACCCGTCAGAGGATGTCGGTACCTTGTTGAGCTCTTCACCGGAATCGAACCAAACGGGCTTCAGTGGACTCTGAGTTTTGCCCTTTCGGACACGGACCGGCTTCACGACATGGAAAACACCCGACGCTGGGAGCTCGGTGTGCAAGGGTTTGTCAGCCTTAACCGAACGCGCTGAAGAAACGCCAACCCCATGATGAACCCTTTGAAATACCTCCGACGCCTGAAGCCCCGTGCGTGGGTCCTGTTACCTTCGCTGCTGGCGGTCGGCGGTCTGTTCCTGTCGCTCGAGTCCAGCGAGAGCCGCGCCCAGCCGGTCAACGGCACCCAGACGCTGGTCTTCCTGCGCCACGCCGAAAAGCCTGAAGGCGGCCTGGGCCAGCTCAACTGCCAGGGCCTGAACCGCGCCATCGACCTGGCAACGCTGCTCCCGGAAAAATTCGGCAAGGCCAACTACGTGTTCGCTGCCAACCCGACGCGCAATGTCGAGGAAGGCGAACTGGACAATTCCTACAGCTACATTCGCCCGCTGATGACCATCAGCCCCAGTGCGATCAAGCTCGGCCTGCCGGTGAACATCGAGTATTCGGCCAACGACACCAGCGACCTGGCCGACGAACTGCTGAACAACAAGTACCACAACTCGGTGATCTATACCGCCTGGTCCCACGGCTACCTGCCCGAGCTGATCAACAAGGTCGCCGGCGAAGCCGTCGGCAAGAAACAGAACATCACCGATGACTGGGCCTCCAGCGACTTCGACTCGCTGTTCGTGCTGACCCTGACCTGGCGCAACGGCAAGGCCAGCCTGCAGAGCCACAGCTACAAGCAAGGCCTGGATAACGGCCAGGAAACCTGCCCGAGCTGATCAGCGCCGGCGGCCCGTTCGCTGGCGGGCGCTTGAGGGACTGGGCTATCCTGCATGCCCACCTCATTTGCCGGAACATCACCATGCCTCTTTCAACCGCCGCCGCCCCCACCCGGGGCTGGTCGTTCTGGTGGAAACCCGCCCTGTTCATCCTGGTGGCCTGCATCGGCCTCTATTACGTCAAGTGGTCGCCCTACTACGTGAAAGCGTTCGTGGCGGCGGACAACCACAGCATCGGCGCCTCGATCCTCAACGATTCGCAGACCGCCCCCCTGGCCGCCGCGCTGGCTTACGCCAAGGTGTATTTCCTGGCGATCTGGAAAGCCGCGGTGCTGGCGGTGATTCTCGGCTCGCTGCTGCAAGTGCTGATCCCGCGAGACTGGCTGCTGCGCCTGTTCGGCCGCGCCGGTGTGGCCTCCACCGTGCGCGGCGGCCTGTTTGCCCTGCCGGGGATGATGTGCTCGTGCTGCGCGGCGCCGGTGGCCGCCAGCATGCGCCGCTCGAACGTGTCGGTCGGCGCGGCACTGGCGTTCTGGATCGGCAACCCGGTGCTCAACCCGGCGACTCTGGTGTTCATGGGGTTCGTGCTGGGCTGGGGCTTCACCGCGATCCGCCTGGTGGCCGGGATTGTGCTGGTGTTCGGGGTGTCACTGCTCGCCCAGCGCATCTCCGGCCCCGAGGCATTGCCGGAAGCGGCCGTCGAAGCGGTGGCCAACGTCAGCGAAAAAGATCCTCAGCCGTTCCTCGCGCGTTGGGGCAAAACCCTGTGGCAGCTGTTCTGGAGCACCATCCCGATCTACATCCTCGCCGTGCTGGTGCTGGGCGCGGTGCGGGTCTGGGTGTTTCCGCACCTGGACGGCGCCATGGCCAACGGCCTGTTGTGGCTGGTGCCGCTGGCGATCATCGGCACGCTGTTCGTGATCCCGACCGCAGCGGAAATCCCCATCGTGCAAACCATGATGACCCTGGGCATGGGCACCGCACCGGCGGTGGCGCTGCTGATGACCCTGCCGAGCATCAGCCTGCCGTCGCTGCTGATGCTGCGCAAGGATTTCGACAGCCGGGTGCTGGTGAGCGTGGCGTTGATGACCATGGGCATCGGGGTGATCAGCGGGTTGGTCGGCGCGGCGCTGCTCTGAGGTTTTGCCGACGGTCATGGCCGCATCGCTCCCACACTGATCCGTAGCGTTCACACGATCAATGCGGGAGCGACGACTCGACCTGCTCGCGATGGAGTCTGCCGACTCGACACATCACCCTGCGCGCTGACTGCGCTCGCGCAAGTACTCGAACACCTCGTCCCTGCCGCCGGCGAATTCGATCCGCAGGCCTTTCTTCTCCCGCTGAAACGCGTACATCGGGTCGTAGTACTCGCGCAGCAAGCCCTCGATCCAGCCCCGGTGCAAGGCCACTGCCCCGCTGCGGGCCTGCTCCGCCAGTGCGTCTTCCATGAGCACCAGCATCCGCCGATGACGCTCGCCGCCCAGGCGCTTCTGCACGTTGTTCAGGCTGGCCAGCAAGCGCTCGGCAAACAGCCCGAAGCCCTCTTCGCCATGCAGGTCGACGAACTCGGCACACAGGTCCACCACGTAGTCGCGCAGGATCCGTTCGACCCGCCCTTCAAGGCTGTCCTCCAGCCAGACCATCGGGAACCGCTGCATGCCCTGGAACAGCGGCAACGGCAAGGCGCAGCTGCCGACCATGCGGCTCTCGTCTTCCAGCACGAACTGCTCGATACCGCGGCTGCGCTTTTTCAGCACGTCCACCGCCAGGCGGTTTTCAAAGTCGATGTTGGATGGCTGCCCCGTGGCGCGCTTACCGAAACTGGAACCACGGTGGTTGGCGTGGCCTTCCAGGTCCAGGCCGTTGCGCAGCTGCGTCAGCACTTCGGTCTTGCCGGTGCCGGTCATGCCGCCGAGCAAGACGAAATCACACTGGGCGACGGCCTGGTCAAGGGTCTGCAGCAGGAAGGTGCGCATGGCCTTGTAGCCGCCACCGACCCGCGGGTAATCGATGCCCGCCTCGTCCTTCAGCCATTGCTGGACGATCTGCGAGCGCAAGCCGCCGCGAAAACAATACAAATAGCCGTCGGGATGCGCCCGGGCAAAATCGGCCCAGGCCTGGATACGCTCGGCCTTGATGGCCCCGGACACCAATTGGTGCCCCATCACGATCGCCGCCTGCTGCCCCTGCTCCTTGTAGCAGGTGCCGACGCGCTGCCGCTCGCTGTCGTTCATCAGCGGCAGGTTGACCACCCCCGGAAACGAACCCTTGATGAATTCGATCGGTGCCCGGGCATCCATCATGGGCCGGTCATTGAGGAACAGATCGCGGTAATCGGTGAACTGGGCGGACATCAGAACACCTCGACCGCGTGGGTCTGTCGCTCGACCAGTTCACCGATCGGCGCAAGGCTCAGGCCCAGTTCTGCAGCCACTTCAAGGAATGCTTCGTTGCCTTGCGGCGTCACCGCCACCAGCAGCCCGCCGCTGGTTTGCGGATCGCACAGCACACGCTTGTGCAGTTCCTGGAGGCGTCCGAGCTGACGGGCATAGCTGTCGAAATTGCGCAGCGTCCCCCCCGGCACGCAACCCTGGTCGAGGTAATACTCGACGCCCGGCAGGCGCGGAACGCGGTCGTACTCGATACGCGCCGTCAGGTGGCTGCCGTCGGCCATTTCCACCAGATGCCCGAGCAAGCCGAAACCGGTGACGTCGGTCATCGCGGTCACGCCGTCGAGCTTGCCGAAGCGGCTGCCGGGTTTGTTCAGGGTGCACATCCAGTCGCGGGCCAGGCCGATGTCGCCCTGGCGCAACTTGCCCTTCTTTTCGGCGGTCGTGAGGATGCCGATGCCCAGGGGTTTGGTGAGGTAGAGCAGGCAACCGGCCGTCGCCGTGTCATTGCGCTTCAGGTGGCGCTTTTCCACCAGGCCGGTCACGGCGAGGCCGAAGATCGGCTCCGGCGCGTCGATGGAATGGCCGCCGGCCAGGGGAATACCGGCGGCGTCACACACCGCACGCCCGCCGCGAATCACTTCCCGGGCAATTTCCGGTGCCAGCACATTCACCGGCCAGCCGAGGATCGCAATGGCCATCAACGGATCGCCGCCCATGGCGTAGATATCGCTGATGGCATTGGTGGCGGCGATGCGCCCGAAATCGAACGGGTCGTCGACGATCGGCATGAAGAAATCGGTGGTCGAGACCACGCCGCGCTCTTCATCGATCGAGTACACCGCCGCGTCATCGCGCGAGGCATTGCCGACCCACAGCCTGGGGTCCAGGTTCTGCGCCCCGCTGCCGGCCAGGATCACTTCCAGCACTTGTGGGGAAATCTTGCAGCCACAGCCAGCGCCATGGCTGTACTGGGTCAGGCGGATCGGTTCGCTCATGGGGCACCTCGTCGGAACAATGGCGCCGATTCTAACAGAGCGTTGCCCGTGAAATTCGGCCGCCCGGGCGCGCAGTCGAGCAGCGGTCAAAAAAAACCGCCCTTGCGGGCGGTCAAAGTCCTTCACCTGTTCTCAGAAACCCATGCTGAAACTGATCGTCATCGCATGATCCCGGCTTTCTTTCGACACCTGCCCCGAGTAGCCAATGCCCAGTTTCCCGGCCTCACTGACCTGGAAGTCCACGCCCGCCTCCAGCACGGCGCTGTCCCTGGCGATCGGCACGCCCTGGGTGGTGAACGAAGCGCCGCCGTCGATGAAGGTCAGGTCGGCGTCCGGCTTGGTGTCGCCGAAGGCGTGGCGCCAGCCGATGGCTGCACGCGGGGTGAACTGGCCACCGTTGGCCAGGGTGATGCGCTTGCCGGCGCGCAGGCCCACGGTGGAGAAGGTGATGTCCTGATCGGCATCGCCCTTGAGTCGCCCCACCCCGCCTTTCTCCTTGGCGGTGTCGCTGTCGTAATTGACGTAGGACAGACCGGCAAACGGTTCCAGGGCGACGCCCGCCGCCTCGACGGTGTAGCCGACCTCGCCGAACACCTGGGCGCTGCGGGCATCGTAGTGCGCCTTCAAGCGGTCGTTGTAGGCGCCGACGCTGACATCGCGCTTGCTTTCGATGTCATGCCAGCTGTAGGCCGCGCCCAGGCGCACGGCCAACGCATCGAACTGCGAGTTCAGGTACGCCGCCAGGTGATAGCTCTCGATGGTGGCGTCCGAACGCCGATCACTGGCGTCGATATCGCTGCGGGTGTAGCCGGCGGCCATGCCGACGCGCCACTGATCGTCGAGCTGCTTGTCGGTGCCAAGCATGAAGCCGCTGAGGTTGCGATCGAGGCTGGCGCTGTTGCTGTCGCCATCCGATTCGCCCCAGGCGCCCAGCGCGCGCATCCAGCCGACCATTTCGCCGTGGCAGCCGCTGCTGCTCAGTTGGTTGTCGCTCGGCGCCAGTGCCCGGCGCGGATCGTCGGCAGCACTGCAGGACGGTTGGCGCATGCGGTCGTTGACGGCGTCGCGAATGTAGCGCGAATCCTCGAGGACGGCACTGGCGGTGCTGGCGTGGATTTCCCCGGACAGGTTGTCGAACGCAGCACGGGCACCACCGGTGCTGAGGTTGAGGATTTCATTCTGCAACGTGGCACCGGCCGCGCCGTTGTTCATCAACGCCAACGCGGTGCCGCTCTGGTTGCCGGTGGCGGCGACATCGACGAACGAACTGCCATTGCGCGTGACCGCCAGGTTCAGCGCGTTGGCGTTGTAGGCCAGCAGCGTGTCGAAGAACGCGTATTGCGGCAGGTCGACGCTGCTGAAGGTGCCGGTCAGCCCGCCGCCCGCAGTGATCAGCGAATACACGGCGCTGCTGCTGAACGGGGCCAGGCTGCGCACCTGCAGGCTGCCACCGAGGCTCGCCGTGCCGCCGATCACCAGCGGTGTCGCCGTGGGCGAACTGACGGTCAACGCCAGCAGGCCGTCAGCGGCATTGGTCAGATTGCCGGTCACGCTCAAGGTCCCGGCCTCGGCGCCGGACGCGACCACGCCGTGGTTGACCACCCCACCGACGCTGCCGTTACCGCTGAGCCCCGCGCCATTGGCCACGGTCACCTGGCCGGCGAGCGATGCCCTCTCGGCCAGACTGCCGACCTGCAGCACGCCCTGGTCCACCGACACCGCACCGCTGAACGGGTGGTTGCCCGTCAGCAGCAACGTCCCGGCGCCGCGCTTGAGCAGGGTCCCGACACCGCTGAGCACCCCGTTGAAGCGACCGGCAAAATTCTGCTGGAACAACAGCCGTGCGTTGTTGAGGAAATTGCCCTGCAGGCTGGTGCTGTTCCCGACCAGCGTACCGCCACTGACCGTCGTGCCCCCGCTGTAGGTGTTGGCGCCGCTGAGGATCAGGGTGCCCGCATCGAGTTTTTCCAGGCCGCCACTGCCCACCAGCGGTGCGCTGATTTCCGTGGTCACGCCCGCGTTGACCCGCACCGGGGCAAGACTGCCGCCCACGCCGTTGACCGGGGTCAGACTGCCACCGGCGCCGGCCACCAGGCTGTAGCCGTTGTCGAGAAATTGCAGGCCGGTGAAGCTCTGGTTGCCCACCACGGTCACCGTGCCGCCCTGCCCGCCGAAGATCGCGAACTGACCGTTCGACGCCAGTGCCTGGGTACCGGTCGGATCGGTCCAGACGGTGCCCGGGCCCCATACGCCGCTGCCACCACCGATGGTGCCGTTCGGGTTGGTGTTACCGCCATTCCAGAACTGCACGGTGCCCGGCGCGCCCTGCACCAGCAGATTGACCTGGTTGGCCAGCGCCGTTTGCAGAGTCAGGTTCGCCGCCGACACGGGCAGGCTGCCGTAGACCAGGCCGTTGTCCGTCAGGCTACCGCCGTAACGGAACAGTTGATAGACCCCGGTGCCGAAGCCGCCCGCATTACTGATGTTCAGCGTGCCGTCGAGGATCAGGTCGCCGGCGACGTCGATCACTGTGGTCGAGCTGGCCGCAGCGCCCAGGCTGAAGTCCAGTTGGGTGCCCGAGGACAATGCCAGCGAACCGACCGACAACGGCGATGCGCCACTGCCACCGAGCAGCGTCGCGCCGCTCGCCAGTTGCACCGCCCCACCCAATTGCCCGCTGCCACCCAGTTTGACACCGCTGGCAATCGACACATTGGCGCTGCTCAGGCTGCCGTCGACCCGCAACACACCGGCTTGTACATCGGTGTTGCCGGTGAAGCCGTTCTGGCCGGTCAGCAGCAGTTCGCCCGTGCCGGTTTTGCTGAGCGTGCCAGTGCCGGTCAGGTTGCCGGTATAGCGGCCGTCGCTGTTCTGCTCGAAGGTCAGCGCCGCGTTGTTGACGATCGCCCCTTGCAGGCTGCTGGTGTCGCCACGGGTGGTGCCCGCGTTCAGGGTGGTGCCGCCGCTGTAGGTGTTGGCGCCGCTGAGCAGCAGGTTGCCGCTGCCGTTTTTCACCAGGCTGCCGCTGCCGGTGATTGCGCCGATCAGGGTTGTGTCCTGAGTGCCGGCCAGGGTCAGCTGCGCGCCGAGGTTGATCGCGTTGGCCAGTTGCAGAGCCGACGTGCTGTCGAGGCTGCCATTGCCCAGGACACTCAACGCACCGCTGCCCAGCGCGCCGTTGTTGCCAAGCACGAGCGAGCCGCCCGTGAGCCGGGTCCCGCCACTGTAAGTGTTGATGCCGTCGAGGGTCAGGCTGGAGGCGCCGGCCTTGATCAGGCTGCCAGCGCCGCTGACCGCACCGCCGAGGGTCATGGCATTGGAACCGGCGATCGTCAGTGCGCCGTTGAGCAGTACGCCGTTGGCGATGTTGACCGCCGTGTTGCTGTCCAGCGCGGTACCGTCAGCCGCGGTCAACAGCCCGGTGCCGAGGGCGGCGTTGTTGCCCAGCACCAGTTTGCCGCCGTTGAGCGCAGTGCCACCGGTGTAGCCGTTGGCGGCATTGAGCACCAGGGTCCCGGTGTCGTATTTGCCGAGGGTGCCGCTGCCATTAAGTGCCACGCCTATCGTGGCCGTTGCATTCGGATCGACCCGCACGCTGGCGTTGCCCAACGAACCGTTGACCAGGTTGAGCGAACCGGCGGTGCCGTTCTGCAGGCTGTAGCCATCGCTGACGAATTGCAGACCGGTGATGCTTTGCGCGCCGTTCACCGTGACCGTGCCGGCGCTGCCCTGGAACACTGCGAAACTGTTGGCCCAGGCCTGGTTCAGCGTGCCATCGATGTTGGTCCAGTTGCTGGTGCCGCTGCCCCAGGTGCCGCTGCCGCCATCGATCGCGCCGTTGGCCACCAGTTGCCCGCCGTCCCAGAACTGCACGTTGACGCCGGGCGCGCTGACCAGCAGGTTGACCTGGTTGGCCAGCGCGGTTTGCAGTTGCAGCTCGCCGGGGGTGACGCTGCCCGGCACGCTGCCGATCAGCATGCCGTTGTCGGTCAGGCCACCGGTGTAGTTGATCAGGCGATACACGCCGCTGCCGAAGCCGCCGATGTCACTGACATTGAGTGTGCCGTCCAGGGTCAGGTTGCCGCCGACGTTGACCAGTGCATTGCCGCCACCGGACACCGGCGTGCCCAGACCGACGTCAAAGTTGGAATTGCCGTTGAACACCAGGGAACCCACCGACAAGGTGCTGCCGGTCACGCCCGCCAGATGCCCGCCGTCGGCCACCGTCACCGCGCCAGCCAATGTGCCGCTGCCGCCGAGGGTCGCGCCGCTGTTGACCAGCACATTGGCGCTGGCCAGCGAACCGTTGACCTGCAGGGTGCCGGCATTGACGTTGGTGTCACCGGTCAGGTCGCTGATGCCGCTCAGGGTCAGGGTGCCGGTGCCGAGTTTGGTCAGCCCGCCGTCACCGCTGAGGATGCCGGCGAAGGTGCTGCTGACGTTATTGCCACCCAGGCTCAATGTATTGCCGGTGCCCACCAGCGCGGTGCCGCTGCCGGTGAGGCTGGCCAGACTGCCCGAGGCGCCGAGGTTGAGTGCCGCGCCAGCGGCGAGATTGACCGTGGCGTCATTGCCCAGTGCTCCGGCGCTCAAGGTGGTGAGGCTGCCGGACTGCACGTCGAAGGTGCCGCTGAAGGTGTTGTTGCCAGCCAGGGTCACGTCGGCCAGACCATTTTTGGTCAGGGTGCCGGCGCCGGCGATCACACCGCCGAGGGTCAGGTTGTTGTTACCGGCCAGACTCAGGTTGGCATTGACGTCGAGGTTGTTGGCCAGCACCAGCGGCGCGCTGTTGTCCAGGGTCGAGGCCCCGGCGACGGTCAGGGCGCCGCTGCCCAGCGATCCGCCCGTTCCGAGGGTCAGGGTGCCCGCATTCAACGTGGTGCCGCCGGACCAGGTGTTGATGCCATTGAGGGTCAGGTTGGACGCGCCATTCTTGATCAGGCCGCCCGTACCACTGACGACGCCGCCAAGGGTCAGGTCATTGCTGCCGGCGTTGGTGAGGTTGGCGTTGAGCACAACATTGTTGCCAAGGCTCAGCGCGCTGTTGCTGTCCAGGGTCGAAGCGCCGGCCACGGTGAGGTTGCCAAGGCCCAGTGCCGAATTGCTGCCGACGGTCAGGGTGCCCGCGTTGAGCGTGGTACCGCCCAGAAAGTTGTTGTTGCCATTCAGGGTCAGGTTGGCCGCGCCATTCTTGGTCAGGCTGCCTGCGCCGTTGATCGCACCGGTCAACGTCAGGTCGTTGCTGCCGACGATGCCGAGGTTGCCCGCCAGGTTGAGCGCATTGTTCACGCTGACTGCGGTGGCGCTGTCCAGTGTCGTGCCGTTCGCCGCGTTCAGCGTGCCCGAGCCCAGCGCCGAGTTCGACCCCAGAATCAACCCGCCGGCGTTCAAGGCGACCGGGCCGAGAAAGGCGTTGTTGCCGCCGAGGGTCAGGTTCGCTGCGCCGTTCTTGATCAGGCCGCCGGTGCCGCCGATCACGCCGTTGAGGGTCAGCGCATTGCTGCCGAGCACCGTGAGGTTGCCATTGAGCGTCGCGGCATTGCCGAGGGTCACCGCCTGGTTGCTGTCCAGTTGCGTGCCGGCATTGGCGGTCAGCGCACCACTGCCCAGCGCGGTATTGCTACCGACAACGATCTTGCCGCCATCCAGTTGCGTCCCACCGCTGTAGGTATTGGCGCCGTTGAGCACCAGGGTGCCGCTGTCGAGTTTATTGAGAATGCCGCTGCCATCGATGTTGACGCCAACGGTCGCGGTCACGCCCGGGTCGACCCGAATCGCCGTGGTCCCGCCACTGCCGTTGACCGCCGTCAGTTGCCCCGCCGCGCCGTTGACCAGGTTGTAGCCGTCGGTGAGGAACTGCAGACCGGTGAACAACTGGGTGCCATTCACCGTCACCGTGCCGGCGGTGCCCTGGAATACCGCGAAATCGCCGGCCCACGGTTGGTTCACCAGGCCGTTGGCATCGGTCCAGTTGGTGCCGACCGCGCTCCAGGCGCCGCTGCCACCGTCGACGACGCCGTTGGCGATGGTCTGGCTGCCGTCCCAATAGCGGATGTTCGAGTTCGGTGCCGACACTTGAATATTGATCTGGTTGGCAACGCCGGTCTGCACCACCAGGTCGCCGAGGGCATAGCCGATGGGCACGCTGGCGACGTCCAGGCCCAGGTTGTTCAGGCTGCCGCTGTAGTTAAACAGGCGGTAGACACCGACACCGAAGCCGCCGGCATCGGTGACGTTGAGATTGCCGTCGAGGGTCAGGTTGCCGCCGATGTTCATCAGCGACGTGGTCGAAGGCGTGGCGAGGCTGACATCGACGTTGCTGCCGGCACCCAGTACCAACGCGCCGGCCGACAGTTGGTTGCCCGAAGACAACGCCAGATGCCCGCCACTGTTGACGTTGACCGTACCGATCGCCGAGCCGGTGCCGGTAAGGGTGCCGCCGGTGTTGACGTTGACCTGTGCACTGGCCAGCGAACCGCTGAGGTCCAGGGTGCCGCCGTTGATCGCGGTATTGCCGGTGAGGCCGCTGATGCCGGTCAGGTTCAGGGTGCCGCTGCCGACCTTGATCAGGCCGCCGCTGCCACTGAGGTCGCCATCGAAGGTGCTGGTGCTGCTTACGCCGCCGACCGTCAGGGTATTGCTGCCCACGATCAGCACACTGCCGCTGCCCGTCAGCGCGCCGAGGCTGGCATTGCTCGCCAGGTTGAGCCCGGCGCCGGCGCTGATGTTCACCCCGGACGCGTTGCCCAGCGCATCGCTGTTGAGCGTGGTGACACTGCCCGAGACGATGTTCAGCGCACCGGTGAAGGTATTGCTGCCGGCCAGGGTCAGGTCCGACAGGCCGTCCTTGGTCAGGCTGCCGGCGCCGTCGATCACGCCGTTCAGGCTCAGATCATTGTTGCCGGCCACGGTCAGCCCGGCGTTGAGGGTGATGGCATTGCCGATACCGAACGCGGCGCTGTTGTCCAGCGTCGCCGCGCCGCCGACGATCAATCCGCCACTGCCCAGGCCGTTGGCATTGCCCAGGGTCAGCGTGCCGGCGTTGAGCGTGGTGCCGCCGCTGAACGTGTTGTTGCCGTTGAGGGTCAGGTTGGCCGTGCCGTTCTTGATCAACTGGCCAGTGCCGCTGGTGACGCCACCGAGGGTCAGGTTCTGAGTGCCGCCGACGGTCAGTGCGGCGTTCAGGCCGATGGCGTTGCTCAGGCTGACCAACGGCGAGTTGCTGTCCAGGGTCGCCGCGCCAGCGACCGTCAGTGCTGCGGAACCCAATGCCGAACTGTTGCCGACGGTCAGAGTGCCGGCATTCAGGGTGGTGCCGCCGAGGAAGTTGTTGGCTGCATTGAGGATCAGGTTGGCCGCGCCGTTTTTCACCAGGCTGCCGGCACCGCCGATCGGGCCGGTCAGGACCAGGTCGGCGCTGCCGCCGACGTTGAGGGCACCGGCCAGGCTCAGCGCGTTATTCAGACTGACGGCGGTGTTGGCATCCAGGGTGGTGTTGGCTGCGGCGTTCAACGTACCGGAACCGAGCGCGGTGTTGCTGCCGACAATCAGTTTTCCGCTGTTGAGCGCCGTATTGCCCAGGTAACTGTTTGCGCCGTTGAGGGTCAGGTCGGCGGCGCCGTTCTTGATCAGTCCGCCGATACCGGCGACCACGCCCCCCAGGGTCAGCGCATTGCTGCCGCCCAGGGTCAGGGTGCCGCCGAGGTTGACGTTGTTGGCCAGGGTGGCCGCCGTGTTGGCGTCCAGCGTGGTGCCGTTCGACGCATTCACCGAGCCCGTGCCGAGTGCGGTGCTGGAACCGACGATCAGCGTGCCGGCGTTCAGCGCGGTGGTGCCGGTGTAGGTGTTGCTGCCATTGAGGGTCAGGCTGGATGCGCCGGTCTTTATCAGGCCATTGGCGCCACTGATCACGCCGCCGAGGGTCATCGCGTTGGCGCCGCCCGCCGTCAGGTTGGCGTTGAGGATGATGGCGTTGTTCAGGGTCACGGCCGCAGAACTGTTGAGGCTGCCCGCGCCTTCCACCGACAGGGCACCGCTGCCCAGTGCGCCGCCGTTGGCGACGGTCAGGCTGCCGGCATTGAGCGTCGTGCCACCGGTGTAGGTGTTGACGCCCCCCAGCGTCAGGTTGGCCGCGCCATTCTTGACCAGTTGGCTGACGCCGCTGATCACGCCGCCGAGGGTCAGGCCGCTGCTGCCACCGATACCCAGGCTGTTGTTGAGGATGATGTTGTTGTTCAGGGTGACAGCGGTATTGCTGTCGAGCGTCGCCACACCGCCCACCGTGATGTTGCCGCTGCCCAGCGCGGCGGCATGCCCCGCCGTGACGGTCCCGGCGTTCAACGCCACGCCACCGAGGAACGTGTTGGCGCCGTTGAGAATCAGGTTGGCCGCGCCGTTTTTGGTCAGGCCGCCACTGCCACTGACCACGCCGCCCAGGGTCAGGTTGGCGCTGCCGCCGATGTTCAGGTTGCCGCCGAGGCTGACCGCGTTGGTCAGCGCCACCGTGGTGCTGGCGTCGAGGGTGGTCCCCGCCGCCGTGGTCAATGCGCCGGTGCCCAGCGCCGTGTTGGAGCCGACCGACAGCGTCCCGGCATTCAGCGCGGTGCCGCCAGAAAACGTGTTGTTGCCGCTGAGGGACAGACTCGCGTTACCGTTCTTGATCAGATTCCCCACGCCACTGACGACCCCACTCAGGCCCAGCGCCTGAGTGCCGCCAAGGGTCAGTCCGCCCGCCAGCCCAACGGCGTTGGCCAGAGTCACCGCCGTGTTCGCATCCAGCGTGGTGCCGGCGGCGGCGCTCAGTGCGCCGGTGCCGAGCGCGGTGTTGCTGCCGACGAACAGGCTGCCGCCGTTGAGCAGGGTGTTGCCGGCGTAGGTGTTGTTGCCACTCAGGCTCAGGGCGGCGGTGCCGGACTTGGTGATGCCACCGGTGCCGGACAGCACGCCGGCCAGGGTCAGGGCATTGCTGCCGAGCACGTTGAGGACGCCGGTCATCGCGACATTGTTGTTCAGGGTCACGTTGGCGGTGCTGTCGAGAGCGGTGCCGGCGGCGGTGTTCAGCGCCCCGCTGCCCAGCGAGTTGTCATTGCTCACCCGCAAGCTGCCGGCGCTCAAGGTGGTGGTGCCGGTGTAACCGGTATTGGCGCCAGCGAGGGTCAGGCTGCCGCTGCCGGTCTTGGTGATGCCGCTGCTGCCGCTGATCAAGCCGCCCAGGGTCAGGGCCCCTGTCCCGGTGGCGGTCATCGTGCCGCCCAGGCTGATCGCGTTGTTCAGGGTGATGGTGCCCGGCGCCGACAGGCTCGTCGCCCCGGTGAAGTTGATCGTGCCGGTGCTCAGCGCCAGGTTGTTGCCCAACTGCACCGTACCGCCGTTGAGCGTGGTAGTGCCCAGGTAGGTGTTGGCGGCACTGAGGTTCAACTGGCCGGTGCCGGTCTTGACGAGGCCCCCGCTTCCGGAGATCACGCCACTCAGGGTCGTGCCGTTGGTGCCCTGCACGGTCAAGCCAGCGGCGCCGAGCGAGACCAGGTTGCTGATGTTCAACCCGGCGTTGCTCGCCTCGATGGTCCCGCCGTTGGAGGTCAGCACGCCGCTGCCAAAGGTGGCGTTGTTATTGAATCGGGCGACACCGCCATTGAGCGTGGTGGAGCCACTGACCAATGGCCCCTGCAAGGTCCAGGTGCCGCTGTTCACGGTCAGGTTGTTGAAGTTGACGTAAGTGGCGCTCGAAGCCGTGCCGGTGCTGCCTGTACCACCGCCAATCCCCCCGGCATTTTGCAGGACCAGGCGGTTGTTGCCGCCGGCACCGCCGTCGACCTGCCCGGTGGGGGCGAACGTCAGGTTGATGTTGAGCAGGCCGCCAAGACCGACGCTGATCTGCACACCGTCCCCCACATTGACCGACGAGCCGGTGACGGCGGTGAAGGTGTTGGTGCTGCCCGCCCCCATCGACACGCCGCCGGTGATGGCACCGGCGTTGGTGAAGGTGTTGCCCGTCGCTGAGCTTTCGAAGGCGATCCGCCCGTTGATCACGCCGGTGCTGCTGTTGGTCATGTTGACCTGAGAGCCGCCGTAGATGCCGACCACCGGGGTATCGGCCAGGGTCACGCCGCCAATCGACAGGCCTGTCGAAGTGATGGTGCCGTGGTTGGTGATGTTGGTGGTGCCTGTCGCCGCGTTGTTCACGCCGATGGCCAAGCCGTCGATGCTGGTCAGGTTGAGCCCGAGCAGCGCGCCGGTCCCGCGTATGTACGCGCCGGCATTGTTGACCACATTGACCAGGCTGACCCCACCGTTGCCGATGAACACGCCACCGCTGAGCAGCGAGATCGCGCCCAGAATCGCCGGATCGATGATGCCGGCGTTGTTCAGGCTGATGTTGACCCCGGTCAGGCTCAACACCCTGCCGCCGAGTGCCGCGTTCATTTGTGCAGCGCTGTCGACGTTCACGGTCAGGCCGTTGGCGGCGCTGCTGAAGTCATTGGGAAACAGCGGCAGCCCCGGCAGGCCCGGTAAACCGGTGCAGGTCACCGTCGAGCCGGACACCGAGCAGGCGGCAAGCGCTTCGGGGCTCACTGCCCCGAACAACAACCCGGCGAGCCCCAGACGCACCGCGAAGCGAAGGGTGGAAAAACCTGTACCCGAGGCGATACCGAACCTTGCTTGCACGGCGGACTCCTTGTGGTCGAACCACTCTTCCATGAAGGCCGTACAGCAATGGCGGGCAACCGCCGATGCGAGATCCGAACTGCTACGACCGTAAATGCTGTTTCATTGTTGACACACGGTAGTAGAGGCGCCGCATCGGGACACACTCGAAATAGCGTTAATACTTTCCTACAGGAAGGCTCTGGGACGAGCAATTGCAGGGGTCTCGCCCAGAAAGGGGGGGCGAAAAAAAGGTGGGAGCGAGCCTGCTCGCGAAGGCGCTCGGTCAGTCAAAGGTGTTCTGGCCGACACAACGCTATCGCGAGCAGGCTCGCTCCCACCTCACAGGATCAAGGCATCAGGATGACTTTGTCGCCACGACCCTGATTGACCTCGGCGTAGCGCTCCAGTCCCTGTTCCAACGGCGATTCCACCAGGCCTTTGGGCAGCGGCAGAAGCGCCTGGTCGAAGAACCGGCCGAATTGATCGAGCATCGCTGCACAGGCCTGTACGCCATACAGCAACGAGTTGATCCCCACCACCGAACCGCCCTTGCGGTACAGCGCCAGGGCCGGCAACTGCACCAGGCCATCCACCGGGGCGGCGATGATGGCGATGCGGCCGAAGGTGGCCAGCGCCGCGACGGAGGCCGGGAGCCAGAAACCGGTGGTGTCGAAGATCACCTCGGCGCCACCGCTGAACACCTCATTGACCTGGGCGCCCAGGTCCTCGGGTTTTTCCAGTTGCAGCGTCTGATACCCTTGGGCGTGCAAATCCTTGACCTGCTCCGGCCGACGCGCCGCCGCCAGCACCCGGGCGCCGCGCACCTTCGCCAAGGCCAGCGCGGCCGTGGCCACCGCCCCGCCGCCGATCACCAGCAAGCGGGTATTGGCCGTCACCAGGCTGCGCTCCAGCGCATCCCACGCGGTGGTGTAGGGCACGCCGAGGCTGGCGGCCTGGGCGAAGCTCAAATGCGTGGGCTTGAGGGCGACACCGTTGGCCGGCAGCTTGACGAACTGCGCGTGGGAACCATCGGCGAAAAAGCCCAGCTCACGGCCCGTGCCCCAGACCTCCCGGCCCAACAACGCCTGTGGTCCCTCGACCACGACCCCGGCGAAGTCACGACCGGGGATGCGCGGCAACGTGGTGTAGGGGAAACGTCCGAGCACGTTCTTCACATCGCTGGGGTTGAGACCGGCGGCCTTGATCTCGACCAGCACGTCATCGGCGCCGGGAACGGGGGTCGGCACCTCGACAAGGCGCAAGGCTGCGAGGTCACCGGTTTTATCGAACTGCAATGCTTTCATGGGTGTGTCCATCGAACAGGGAGAGGGAATTCAAGAGATCCAGCCAGCCACCAGCTGCCGACCCATCGGCCACAGTTTTTCACCGGCGAGCATGCCAAGCAGGCCGATCAGCGCGATGGCGGGCGGTGCGGGGGAACGAAAGTCCAGTGCGCCGTAAAGCAGGCCGACGCCCAGACCGATGACCAGCGAGATGAAGTAACTCATGGCAGACTCCGTGGGCCATTGGGGTAGGCGCACAGTCTAGGGAGGGGCCACGGCGAGCACCGGCCATGTGCTTCTGAATTTCGGACAAACCGTGCGCATGCCGGCTCACTGCAGGAGCGAGCTTGCTCGCGAGCATCACAAGAACACCGCTGGATGTCAGGCTGCCAGCGTCATCGTTGACGACCCTCGCGAGCGAGCTCGCGCCGACAGAGAATCAGGGTATCGGCGCGATCAGGATTGGTTCGCCGCAAACTGCGAAGGCGCGACGCCCAGTTCGCGGCGGAACATGTCGCTGAAGCTGCTGGGCGAATAACCCAGTTCCCGGGCGATGGTGCTGACGGCCACGCCCTGGATCAGCTCGGCTGCCGCGATGGCCAGTTGCACCTGACGACGCCACTCGGCGAAGCCCATGCCCAGGCCGTCCTTGAACAGCCGCGCCAGGGTGCGCACGCTGGCGCCGGCGTTTTCGGCGTGCTGTTCGAAGGGGATGTCCAGCGACGGTGCGGCCATGACGGCCTGGCACAGGTTCATCAGGCGTCGGTCGGAGTCGTCGGGCAAGGGGATTTTCAACCGCGAACGCCGGGCTCGTTGCAGCTCAAGCAGCGCCAGGCCGACCAGCGCCTCGTAATACTCCGGTGCACCGTCATCCCCCTGTTCCACCAGCCCGACAATCAGCTCGCGCAGCAGGCCGCCGACCTCGATCACCTGCACCGTGGCATCCAGGGTTGCCGCCAATGCCGGGCGCAGGTAGATATTGCGCATCTGCAGGTCCGACACCACACGTATCCCATGGGGCACACCGGGAGGCAGCCACACGGCCCGTTGCGGCGGCACCACCAGGGCTTCGTGCGGGGTTTCGACCCACATCACCCCGCTCATCGCATACAGCAACTGGCCCCAGGCATGCTCGTGCGGCTCGATGTACAAGCCACGCGGATAGGTGCGTGCCAGCGGTTGCACGGGCACATCGGTGTCGCTCAGGTCAGGGGGGGCGGCAAGGGCCATGGGCAGCAATCATTGGGCTTTCTGAAGCCTGCATGGTAACCAGCCGCACGCCCCGTCGCCACTCGCAGCCACCGTCTGACAATCCGACTGAATTTTCCGCGACCCGCACGATCCTTCTATTACTACAGGGAGGAATACGGGTTTTATGAACAACGCAAAACTTTTCGTGATTGAGTACACCCTTCATGGCGCCCCCAAGTCGTTCATTATCCGCCTGGACAAGATGGATAACGCCGAGGCCTGGCACTGGGCGAGCTGCGACGCCGGCGTGGGTCGGATTCCACGCTTTGGTCGGGAGAAGGTGCAAAAGACCAGCAAGCCGATGGCTGAAAAGTTCGGCGTGGAGAACGTCAAGTGGCGCCCGGCGAACTGATCGATGAAAGGTGATTCGAGCGATCGGTGATCCGCGCCTGAAACGGCGAGTGGAGCCTGAACAGGCTCCACTTTTTTATGCGTGGCCGCTAGCCATGGGCGCACTTGCAGCCTTTGCTCGAGCACGCCTCACCGTGCTCGTGATGCTTGGCGCAGGCTTCGCAGCAGTAGTGCTTGCCGTGGCGGGCAATGGGATGCGCGCCCAGTTTGCAGGAACATTTGGGGCAGTCGCAGGTACTTTCGCTATCGATCATGAGTCTGACTCCGTGGTGTGGTCGTCCGGTCTCGCGAATACGATCCGTCTTCTCAGTTTAGGAGTCGCTGCACGAAGCGGAGTTCAAGCGGTGCGGGTACTGCTGCGGTACATGAACACCAGCGCCAGTCCCAGCAACACCATCGCCAGAATCCGACTGCCCGACAGCTCGATCGACGGGTTGCCCAGCCAGCCGAAGTTGTCGATCAGCATGCCCATGCCCAGTTGCCCGACGATCACCGCCACCGTCGCCACGGCCGTACCGACCCGCGGCACCGCACCGACCATGACCATCATGTACACCACCCCGAACAACGCGCCGCTGAGTTGCCATTTCGGCACGTCGAGCAGGGTCACGGCATGGGCCGGTTCGAAGAACAGGATCAGCAACCCGGTGCTCACCGCCCCCACCACGAAGGTCAGCAGACTGCTGCGCAAAACGCCGACGGTCTCACCCAGGCGGCCGTTGATTGCTGCCTGCACGCTCAGCACCGCACCGGCAGCCACGACCACCACCAACAACATAATCAGATTCATCATCAACCCCGAGCGATCAGAACAAGTGCCGCGACAATCAACAGCAAGGCCAGCCAGCGCTCACCGTTGACTTTCTTGCGGATGGCGCCGAACCAGCCGAAATGGTCGATCAGCACGCTTTTGCCCACCTGGCCGGACAGGATCGCGATCATCGTCATGGCAATGCCGATGTGCGGCGTGGCCAGGGTCAGCACCACCACGTACATCGGCCCCAGGAAACCGCCGATCAACTGCCAGCGCGGCAGGTCGCCGAGGGCCGGCCCCTTTTGCGGGCCACTGAACAACAGCAACAGGAACAGAATCGCCGAGCCGACACCGAAGATGCTCAAGGTCGCCCACAGGTGACCGACCTGCCCGCCCAGCGGCCCGAGCAACCCGGCCTCCACGGACAAGCCCATGCCGGCGAGGATGACCAGGGGCAACAGCAACAGGCGCAGCCCGGGTTTGGTTTTGGACGTCGTGACGACGCTGACGTCGTCGATTGAAGAAGATTGCATTTGCAAGGCACCTACCGTTGAAACACCGAAAACCCTGTGGGAGCGAGCCTGCTCGCGATAGCGGTGGGTCAGCCGATATCAATTCACCTGACAGACCGCTATCGCGAGCAGGCTCGCTCCCACAGGTTGTGCGCCATTATCCTGTGGTGTCGCTTTGCGATAAATGGGAGCATCCTGACAACACTTTTGCGCAACTCGCACAGCAGGATGAATCCATGCACGGCCTCAACGAACTGGGCTTCAAGGCCCTTCGACTGTTTGTCGCAGTACTCGACCACGGCAGTTTTTCCGAAGTCGCCCGTCGCGAAGGCCTGGCGCCGTCGTCGATTTCCCGGCAGATCCAGTTGATGGAGCACGCGCTGAGCCAGCAATTGCTCTACCGCCATACCCGCGCAGTCACGCCCACCGAAGCCGGGCGCATGCTCGGGCATCATGCGCGGCTGGTGCTGGTGCAACTGGAGGAAGCCGAGCAAGCCTTGCAGGAACAGCAAAGCGAACCCACGGGACTGGTCCGGCTCAACGCACCGGTGGTGTTCGGGCAACGCCACCTGACACCCTGGCTCGGTCGCTTGTGCGAGCGCTATCCGAAACTGCAACTGGATATCCAGCAGACCGACAGCTACATCGACCCGCTACAGGAAGGCGCCGACCTGCTGTTCCGGATTGGCCCGCTGCACGATTCCAGCATGCAGGCGCGCATACTCGCGCCCCATCGCTTTCAGGTGGCGGCCAGCCCGGCCTACCTCGAACGCCATGGCACTCCGCAACACCCCGCCGACCTGGCGGCGCATCAATGCCTGGCCTACAAGGGCGTGACCGGCCAGCAGCGCTGGTTTTTCCGCCAGGGCCAGGGGGACTGGACGCCGTACTCGGTCAGGGGGCCGATCACCGGCAACCACGCCGACACCCTGACCCAGGCCGCCGAACAAGGCCTGGGGCTGGTGATGTTTCCGTCCTGGTTGATTGGCGAGGCGGTGCGCAACGGCACGCTGGTGCCTGTGCTGGGCAATTACCAGGTGTCCAACAGCCTGGAGCCGCAACAGATCGCCGTGCTCTGGCCAGGGAGCCGCCGGTTGTCGGTGAAGGTGCGCACGGTGATCGATTTCTTTGTCGAGTGCTTCGGGCCGGTGCCCTATTGGGACAGGCCCTAGCTCAAGCACCCCAATGTGGGAGCGACGGTGCGACGATTCGCCTTGCTCGCTCCCACACCGGTCGCTTAGATGCGGAACTGCCCCACCAGGCTGCCCAGGCGCTGACCGAGGTCCGCCAGGCTGCGGGACGTCTGCGCACCGAGCTGGGTTTCACCGGCGACGTTATCCACGGCCTCGGCGATCTGATGCACGCTGCGGTTGATCTCTTCGGCCACGGCGGTCTGCTCTTCGGCGGCGCTGGCGATCTGCGCGTTCATCGAGTTGATGGTGGCGATCAGTTGCGCCATGGTGTCCAGCGACGCTCCGGCTTCATTGGCCTGGGCCGAGGTGCCGTCGCCAGCCTCGCTGGAACGGCGCATCGCCTCCACCGCCGACTGGGTGCCGGCCTGCAAGCGGTCGATCATGCCCTGGATTTCCTGGGTGCTGATCTGCGTGCGACTGGCCAGCGCACGGACCTCATCGGCCACCACCGCAAAACCACGCCCGGCTTCACCGGCACGGGCCGCTTCGATGGCGGCGTTGAGCGCCAGCAGATTGGTCTGCTCGGCAATCGAACGAATTACCCCGAGCACACTGACAATCGATGCCACGTCCTTCTGCAGGCTGTCGAGGGACACCCCGCTGCTGCGGATGTCGTCGACCAGCGCATGGATCTTCACGATGCTGCCCGCCACCACGCGCTTGGCGGCCTGGCCTTCCTCGTCGGTCTGCTGGGCGGCGACGGCGGCGTTCTGCGCGCTCTTGGCCACTTCCTGGGCAGCCGCCGACATCTCATTGATCGCCGTGGCGACCTGATCGGTCTCGTGGCGCTGACGCTCCATCGCCTGGTCCGAACGATGGGCCTGGTCCGAGACCTGATGCACCAGCCCGGTCAGTTGCGACGTCATTTCGGTGATCTGGCGCACCAGGCCGTGGATTTTGTCGACGAAACGGTTGAACGAACCGGCGAGTTCACCCAGTTCATCCTGGCTGGTGATGGTCAGGCGTCGGGTCAGGTCGCCCTCGCCGGCTGCGATGTCATCGAGGTTGGCCTTCATCAGGTGCAACGGCCGCAGGATGGTGTTGGCCAGCAGCATGCCGGCGGCGGCAATCACCAGCAGTACCACGGTGGCGATGCCGATGATGCTCAGCAATACGCCCTCCATGCGTTCCTTGACCTTGGCTTCGACCACCGCCACCTGCGCCTCGATACCATCGAGGTTGACCGAGGTGCCGACCGCCATGTCCCATTTGGCCAGGTACTCGGTGTAGCCGAGTTTGGGCACCAGCACCGCATTGTTGCTGGGCAGTGGCGAGCTGTATTGCAGGTAGTGGGTGCCGTCCTTGGCGACCTGCACCAGGTCGCGGTTGACGTAGACGCCGTTCGGATCGCGGTTGTCCTTGAAGCTCTTGCCCACGCCTTCGGGGCTGTTGGCCTTGAACAGGCGCACGGTGTTGGAGTCGTAGCCGAAGAAGTAGCCTTCTTTGTCGTAACTGATGTTCGACAGCAGCTTGATCACTTGCGCCCGCGCCGCGTCATCGCCCGGCGCGGCGGCGTCGTAGAGCGGCTTGATCGCCGTCATGGCCACGGCCACGTAGCTTTTCAGCGTGTCCTTGGCATTACTGAGCAACCGTTCGCGCGTCTCCTCGACTTCCTTGCGCGCCTGTTCCTGCAGCACGAAAAACGTGGTCAGGCTGATGACCAGCGCAAAGAGCAACACCGGGAGAACGGCAAGGGACAGGACTTTAGCCTTCAGGCTCATGCGCATGACGGATCACTCTTTTGAATTTATTGGCGTGGTCAAAGGGTATAACGGCACGCCGGGTCAAAAGTTGAGTCAGGTCATGACTGTGAAGATCAGCGCCCCCCCCCCCCCGTAGGAGCGAGCTTGCTCGCGAAGGTGGTCAACGATAACGCTGGACATCTGATACCCAGCGGTGGTCTTGCGTCCTTCGCGAGCAAGCTCGCTCCTACAGAAGAGTGCCGCGCTGGTCAGAGGACCATCGCGGCCACCCAGCCGAACGCCAGCAGCGGCAGGTTGTAATGCAGGAAGGTCGGGACCACGGTGTCCCAGATGTGGTGGTGCTGACCATCGATGTTCAGGCCGGAAGTCGGTCCCAGCGTCGAGTCCGAGGCGGGTGAACCGGCGTCGCCCAAGGCTCCGGCGGTGCCGACGATGCACACGATGGCGATCGGGCTGAACCCCAGTTGCACGCACAGCGGCACGAAGATCGCGGCGAGGATCGGCACGGTGGAGAACGACGAACCGATGCCCATGGTCACCAGCAGGCCGACCAGCAACATCAACAACGCGCCGACGCCCTGGCTGTGGCCGATCCACGCCGCCGACGCTTCGACCAGCGTCTGCACCTGGCCGGTGGCTTTCATCACCTCGGCGAAACCCGAGGCGGCGATCATGATGAAACCGATCATCGCCATCATCTTCATGCCTTCGGTGAACAGATCGTCGGTCTCGCGCCACTTGACGATGCCCGATACCGAGAAGATCAGGAACCCCACCAGCGCACCGATGATCATCGAGTCCAGCAACAGCTGGATGATGAAGGCCGCCGCGATGGCCACGCCGGCCACCATCAGGCTCAACGGGTTGTACGTGACCGCGACCTGCTCGACCTGCTCGATCCTGGTCAGATCGTAGACGCGTTTCTTGCGGTAACTGATAAAGGCGACCGCCAACCCCACCAGCATGCCCAGCGCCGGAATGCCCATGGCATGGGTGACGTTGATGCCGCTGATGTCCACGCCGCTGCGGGCGACGTTGGCCAGGAGGATCTCATTGAGAAAGATGTTGCCGAAACCCACCGGCAGGAACATGTACGGGGTGATCAGGCCGAACGTCATGACGCAGGCGATCAACCGGCGATCGAGTTGCAGCTTGGTCAGCACATACAACAGCGGCGGGACCAGCAACGGAATAAAAGCGATATGTATCGGCAGAATGTTCTGTGAAGCGATGGCCACCGCCCACAGCAAACCGATCAACAGCCATTTGACCTGGCGACCGCCCGTGGCGTGTTGTCGATCGACCATGGCCAGGGCCTTGTCCGCCAGCGCATGGGCCAGGCCGGATTTGGCAATCGCCACCGCGAAAGCGCCGAGCAAGGCGTAGGACAGCGCCACCGTCGCCCCACCGCCCAGGCCGCTGTTGAACGCCTTGAGGGTGGCGTCGATGCCCAGGCCGCCGCTCAGGCCACCGACCAGTGCGCCGACAATCAGCGCGATCACAACGTGCACGCGGGACAGGCTGAGTATCAGCATGACGCCGACCGCGGCAATTACAGCATTAATCATCGTTACCTCAAGGCAGGCGAAAAGCGTCCGGCCGGCAGTCTGCGATGAGCGGCCAGCGGATACGGAATCGGGTTTTATCAGAGGGCGGGCACTTTGCAGCAAGCGCGCACCGGCTGCAACCCTCAAGAAAGTCGATTGTGCGCCGCTATAGTGCAAAGTCTTGGATATTTATCGAATAAGGACAGCCCCATGTCACGGCGACAACTTTCCATCCAATGGAAAATCACCCTCCTCGCCGGCCTTTGCCTGGCGGGTATCGTGACTTTGCTGGTCGGGCTTTCGCTGTATCGCATGGAGCACAGCTCCGAGCTGGTGAAAGCCTCGAGCATGGAGATGCTGACCGAAGCGGCCCAGGCCCGTATCGAATCCCAGGGCGAGGTCCAGGCGCTGAATATTCGCCGCCAGTTCATGGATGCCTATCAGTATGGCCATGGCTTTTCGCGGCAGGTGCTGTTCCTGCGCGATCAGGCGGAAAAGCGTTTCCTCGATGCCTTCGACCTGCGTGAGGACCTGACCCGCCAGGTCAAATCGGCGCTGCAGGCCAACCCGGAGCTGCTGGGCCTGTCCCTGGTGTTCGAGCCCAATGCGCTGGACGGCAAGGACGACCTGTTCGCCGAACAGGCGGAACTGGGCAGTAACGACAAGGGCCGCTTCGCGCTGTACTGGTCGCAACCGACACCCGGCAAGTTGACCTCGATGGCGCTGCCGGAAAGCGACATCGCCGACACCCGCACCGGGCCCAGCGGCGAGCCCGCCAACACCTGGTTCACCTGCCCGCGGACCTCGCTCAAGCCCTGTGTGATCGAACCTTATTTCTACAAGATCGACGGCCAGGACGTGCTGATGACCAGCATCGTGTTCCCGTTGATGCTCAACGGCAAGGTCATCGCCTCACTGTCCGTGGACCTCAACCTCAACAGCCTGCAGGCGGTCAGTCAGGACGTGAGCAAGAAACTCTATGACGGCCAGACCCGCGTCAGCATCATCAGCCCGGCCGGCCTGCTCGCCGGCTACAGCCCGGATGCCGGCAAGCTCGGCCAGCGCCTGGAGGCCGTGGACAAGACCAATGGCACCGAACTGACCCGCCTGCTGGCGGCCAGCCGCACAACCACCAGCCTGCACAGCGAACATCAGTTGAAAGTGCTGTCGCCCTTCCAGGCGATCCCCGATGGCAAGCCCTGGGGCGTGTTGCTCGATGTGCCGGAAAAAGTCCTGGTCGGCCCGGCGGAAACGCTGAAGAAACAACTGGACGACAACAACACCACAGGCAGCCTGATTGAACTGGGCCTGGGCGTCCTCGCGGCGCTGATCGGCCTGGTGCTGGTGTGGTTGATGGCACGCAGCGTGACCCGACCGATCCTGGGCGTGGCGCACATGCTCGAAGACATCGCCAGCGGCGAAGGCGACCTGACCCGTCGGCTGGCCTACGACAAGCCGGATGAACTGGGTCAGTTGGCCGGCTGGTTCAACCGTTTTCTCGACAAGCTGCAACCGATCATCGCCGACGTCAAAAGCTCGGTACAGGACGCCCGCAACACGGCGGACCAATCCTCCGCCATCGCCACGCAAACCAGCGCCGGCATGGAACAGCAGTACCGCCAGGTCGACCAGGTGGCGACCGCCTCCCACGAAATGAGCGCCACCGCCCAGGACGTCGCCCGCAGCGCGGCGCAGGCGGCACAGGCGGCCAGGGAGGCGGATCAGGCGACCCGTCGCGGATTGACGGTGATCGACCAGACCACCAGCAGCATCGATCACCTGGCCGCCGACATGAGCGCCGCCATGGTGCAAGTCGAAGGGCTGGCGGCCAACAGCGAGAAAATCGGGTCGGTGCTGGAAGTGATACGTGCCATCGCCGAGCAGACCAACCTGCTGGCCCTCAACGCCGCCATCGAAGCGGCCCGCGCCGGTGAAGCCGGACGCGGTTTCGCCGTGGTCGCCGACGAAGTGCGCAACCTGGCGCAACGCACCCAGGCGTCGGTTGAAGAAACCCGTCTGGTGATCGAACAGCTGCAAAGCGGCACCCGGGATGTCGTGGGGTCGATGAACAACAGCCATCGCCAGGCCCAGGGCAGCGTCGAACAGGTCAGCCACGCCGTGACGGCGTTACGCCAGATCGGCGACGCGGTCACCGTGATCAGCGACATGAACCTGCAGATTGCCAGCGCCGCGGAACAGCAAAGCGCGGTCGCGGAAGAGATCAACAGCAACGTCGCGACGATTCGCGATGTCACCGAGTCGCTCTCGGGGCAGGCCAATGAATCGGCCCGGGTGAGCCAGTCGCTCAATAGCCTGGCGAACCAGCAGCAGGGGTTGATGGACCAGTTCAGGGTATAAACCGGATCCCGTGTCCCTTGGGTTCAGTTGTCGAACACAAATGGAGGGCTCGACATTGAACCAGTGTGGGAGCGGGCTTGCTCGCGAAGAGGGTATGTCAGGCGACTTTCATGCCGTCTGACACACCCTCTTCGCGAGCAAGCCCGCTCCCACAGTTTTTATCGAAGGCGTCAGGATCAACGCTTGGGCAGTTCGATCACCACCTTCAACCCGCCCCACTCGCTCTCCTCCAGCCGCAACACCCCACCCCAGGTGTCGACGATGTCGCGCACGATCCCCAGGCCCAACCCGTGGCCGTCGGTCTGTTCGTCCAGGCGGGTGCCGCGGTTGAGCACCTGGTCCCGTCGGTCCAGCGGAATGCCGGGGCCGTCGTCTTCCACGTTCAGCGCAAATCCCGTCGCCGTCTCGACCACGCTCAAGCGCACCTCGGCGTCCGCCCACTTGCAGGCGTTGTCCAACAGATTGCCCAGCAGTTCCAGCACGTCCTCACGGTCCCACGGCAATTGCAGACCCGCCGGAGCGCGATAACTCAGTTCGAGGTGCTCGCCGTGAATCATGTTCAGCGTGGCCAGCAGCCCCGGCAGCTCCCCATCGCAATCGAACAGCGCCCCCGGCAGTGCATCGCCGGACAGGCGCGCACGGTTGAGCTCGCGGCCCAGTCGCTGCTGCACCTGTTCCAGTTGCGCCGTGAGCAGTTTGCGCAGCTCGGGGTGGGCATCGAGTTTTTCGCTGGAGGCCACGCTCAGCAACACCGCCAGCGGGGTCTTCAAGGCATGGCCGAGGTTGCCCAGGGCATTGCGCGAACGCTTGAGGCTGTCTTCGGTGTGGGCGAGCAAGTGGTTGATCTGCGCCACCAGCGGTTCAAGCTCCACCGGCACCTGGTCATCCAGCTGTGAGCGCTGGCCCTGTTGCAACTGTGCGATCTGCTCGCGGGCCCGCTCCAGTGGCCGCAGTGCACGGCGCACGGTGACCCGCTGCATCAGCAGAATCACCAGCAACCCGAACACCCCCAACGCCAGCCCCACCTGCTGCACGCGCTTGAAGCTGTCGCGCACCGGGGTGTAGTCCTGGGCGACGCTGATGGAAATCGACTGGCCCAGGCGGCGATAGTCCGAGCGCAACACCAGCAGTTGTTGCCCTTCCGGCCCCAGTTGCAGGTTGCTGTGCAGGCCGGGATGGTCGAGCCTCGGCAGCTCCTGGTCCCACAAGGAGCGGGAGCGCCAATGGCTGTCGGCAAAATCGATGCGGAAGTAATGCCCGGAGAAGGGTCGCTGATAGGCCGGCGACAGCCGCCGCTCATCCAGTTGCAAGCCTTGCGGCCCGCGCACCAGGGCGACCAGCAGGTTCTCGCTGTCGTTGCGCAGTCCGGCCTCGAGGTAACGCTGCAAGCCTATTTCGAACAGCCACAGGCTGGTTTGCGCCAGCACCAGGCCGACGATCACCATCACGCTGATCAGCCCCAGGCTCAAGCGGCGCTGGATCGACCTCACTGCGCCTGGCCGCCGAACAGATAACCCTGGCCGCGCCGGGTTTCGATCACGCTGCGCCCGAGTTTGCGCCGCAAGTGGTTGACGTGGACTTCCAGCACGTTGGAGTCGCGCTCGGTTTCACCGTCATACAGGTGTTCGGCGAGGTGGCTCTTGGAAAGGATCTGCTCGGGGTGCAGCATGAAATAGCGCAGAAGGCGAAATTCCGCCGCCGTCAGTTGAATGTCGGCGCCGTCGCGGGTCACGCACTGGCGGCCTTCGTCCAGATGCAGGCCCGCCGACTGCAACGTCGGTTGATTGACCTGGCCATGGGAGCGACGCAACAGCGCCTGGATGCGCAGGTGCAGCTCCTCGGGGTGAAAGGGCTTGCTCAGGTAATCGTCGGCACCGGCCTTGAGGCCTTCGATCCGTTCGGCCCAGGAACCGCGTGCCGTCAGGATCAACACTGGCGTGGCCAACCCGCCCGCGCGCCATTGCGTCAGCACCTCGAGCCCCGGCACACCCGGGAGGCCGAGGTCGAGGATGATCAGGTCATAGGGTTCGCTGCTGCCCTGATACACCGCGTCGCGACCGTCGGCCAGCCAGTCCACGGCGTAACCCTGACGGTTGAGGCCGGCCAGCAACTCATCGGCCAGCGGCACATGGTCTTCCACCAAAAGCAAACGCATCGGTCAATCTTCCTCGTCTTTGAGTAACTGGCCCGTGCTGGCGTTGACGTCCAGCTCACGGACCACACCTTCGGTGGTCAACAGCTCGACTTCATAAATGTAGACGTCGTGCTTCTCCTCGAGCTCGGCTTCCAGCAGTTTCGATCCGGGGTAGCGGTCCAGGGCCTGCTTCAACAATTGCTCGAGGGGCAGGATAACGCCCTGCTGACGCAGGCGCAGGGCCTCGTCCTGGTCGAGGTCGCGGGCCAGCACCACCGAACAGAATGCCAGCAGCACCAGCGCCATGCGTGAAACCGAACACACCTTCATTACGTATCCTGATGATCCTTGAGCACCTGGCCGCTGACAGCGTCTAATTCCAGGTCCCATTCAATGCCTTGCGGGTCGCGCAGCTCCACCTGATAGATGTACTTGCCGTACTCTTCTTCCAGCTCGGTTTCGGTGATGGTCGATCCGGGGTGTTTGGTCAGTGCGGTGGCGTTGAGCTTCTCGAAAGACACGATAGTACCAGCGTCGCGCAGTCGCAGGGCTTCGTCGGGGCCAAGGTCGCGGGCCTGGGCCATGCTCGCGGTCAGGCCGATGAGGGTGGCGGTCAACAGGGCAGTCAGGGTTTTCATGGGTGTCTCCGTATTTTTTTTGCTGTTGCGTAAGGCGCTACCTTAGCGAGGCGAACTTAATTGAAACTGAATGGCCATCATTGTTCGACGCCAACCGCTCCCACCCTGTGTCGAGTCGAATGATCACGCGCACGTTTATAATCCCCGCCTGCCCGACAGCGAGACCGGTATGACCGCCATCCACATCAAGTTTCCCACCCTGACCCTGAAGGCCGGCCCTCGTGCCTTCGCGCGCATTCGCGAGAACGGTTTGAACGCTGCCGACGTTGGCACGCTGCCCGGCGCTGCCGGTGGGCCCAAGGCGCTGGGGATTCAGGGGCTGGACCTGGCGCTGTTCGGTGAATGGCTGCCCGCCGTGCCCCGTGAACGTTCGCTGATCGGCGCCTCGGTGGGCTCCTGGCGTTTCGCCAGCGCCTGCCTGCCGGACGCCGCCGAAGGCCTGCGCCGCCTCGGGCATCTGTACACCGAGCAGCATTTCGCCAAGGGCGTGACCATGGCGCAGATCAGCGAAAGCTCCCGGCGCATGCTCGACGACCTGCTGGACGGTCGTGACGCAACGATCCTCGACAATGCCCATTACCGCCTGAACATCATGGTCGTCAAAAGCCACGGCCTACTCGCCGACGATCACCGCGGGCGCCTTGGCCTGGGCCTCTCCTCGGTGATCGCCGACAACCTGCGCGGCCGGGCACGGTTGTCGCGGCACTTCGAGCGGCTGATCATTCACGACCCACGCCTGGCACCGCCGGTCAATGCGTTGAACGATTTCCCGTCGCGCTTTATCGCCTTGAATGCCGCAAACCTGCGCCAGGCGCTGCTGGCGTCGGGCTCGATCCCGATGGTGATGCAAGGCGTACGCGACTTGCCAGGCGCCGGCGCCGGAACCTTCCGCGACGGCGGCCTGCTGGATTATCACCTCGACCTGCCCTACAGCGGTGATGACATCGTGCTTTACCCGCACTTCACCGACCGGATCATTCCCGGCTGGTTCGACAAGACCCTGCCCTGGCGCCGCGCCTGCCCGGCGCGTCTGCAAAACGCCCTGTTGCTGGCGCCGTCCAGGGAATACCTGGCCCGCCTGCCCTACGGCAAACTGCCGGACCGCAACGACTTCAAACGCTTCATGGGCGATGCGCCGAGCCGGCGCAAATACTGGCGCACGGCGATGGACGAGAGCCGGCGCATGGGCGACGAATTCCTCGAGCTGGCGGCCAATGGTCGCCTTGGCGAACGCTTGCTGACCCTTTAGTCAGGACAAGCTGGTAAACTCGCCGCCTGCCCCTATCGCCGCGGCGATCGCCACCTGACAGAGCTGAAAACACCTGTGGAAATCTTCAAAGAATTTACCTTCGAATCCGCCCACCGCCTGCCCCACGTTCCGGACGGTCACAAGTGCGGGCGCCTGCACGGTCACTCGTTCAAGGTAGCGATTCATTTGAGCGGCGACCTCGACCCGCACACCGGCTGGATCCGCGACTTTTCCGAGATCAAGGCGATCTTCAAACCGCTGTACGAGCGTCTCGATCACAACTATCTGAATGACATTCCGGGGTTGGAGAATCCGACCAGTGAAGTGCTGGCCAAGTGGATCTGGGGCGAGCTGAAGCCGTTGTTGCCGGAGCTGAGTGCGATTCGGATTCATGAGACGTGTACGAGTGGGTGTATTTATCGCGGGGAGTGAAGCTTGAGTTGATAAGCCACCGATAGAGGTGGTTTATCAGTACTCCAACGCACTGAAAGCCGCATTGCGTACCATGAACTTCTCAGCCGACCGCATGGGTTGCCGGCGCTCATCTCGAAGGTCCCATACTCAAAGCGCTCCATCACTCGCGCGACAGTATTTTCCCAAGGCCTATGCTTCTGCGCTTACACCCGCCAAAGGACGCGACCATGACTGACTGGCCACTGCCTCAGACCTATCGTTTCAACGGACATTGCGTTCGCTATGCGGTACGGGGCGACGGCCCGCCGCTGGTGTTCGTGCACGGCACACCCTTTTCTTCGTTCGTCTGGCACCGGATTGCGCCGCACTTCATCACTTCGCATCGGGTGCATTACTTCGACCTGCTCGGTTACGGGCTGTCCGACAAACCGGTGGCCGATGTTTCCCTGGGTGTGCAAAACGAGTTGTTGGCGCAGTTGCTGGAGCATTGGGGCCTGGCGTGCCCGGACGTGGTGGCCCACGATTTCGGCGGGGCCACGGTGCTGCGCACGCATTTGCTCAACGGCAAGGATTATCGCAGCCTGACGCTGATCGATCCGGTGGCGTTGTCGCCCTGGGGATCGCCGTTCGTGCAGCATGTGCGCCAGCATGAAACGGCGTTCAGCGGTGTGCCCGATTACATTCAACGGGCGATCGTGCCGGCCTATGTCCGCGGGGCGATCAAGCGCGATATCGCCGATGAGGAACTCGCGCCGTACGTGCAGCCTTGGCTGGGTGATCAGGGACAGGCAGCGTTCTATCGGCAAATTGCCCAGATGGATCAGCGGTATACCGACGAAGTTGAAACGCTGTACCCAGGCATTCGCTGCCCGGTGCAGATTCTCTGGGGCGAGGACGACCAGTGGATTCCCATCGAACGAGGCCGCGCGCTCCAGCAGATGATCCCCGGGGCGCAGTTTCTGCCCGTCCCCCATGCCGGGCATCTGGTACAGGAGGATGCGCCCGAAGCGGTTGTCGCGGCGTTGATGCGGTTTTTACCCTCGTCCACTTCTTTCTGAAGAGGCCATTCCCCTGTGGGAGCGGGCTCGCCCCGACCTTTTGATTGCCCGTGATGAATGCCTCTGGCGAGGACAGCCGCCACCGGGCTAACGTAGGGACACCGTGTGAACGCATGACAACAAGGACTCGCCCGATGCACATCATCAACGCCCGACTGCGCAACCAAGATGGCCTGCATGAATTGCACTTGGAAAACGGCCTGATCAGCAACATTTCCCGCCAGACCGAAGCGCCGACCCTGGGCCCCGATGACCTGGACGCCGGGGGCAACCTGGTGGTGCCACCCTTCGTCGAACCGCACATTCACCTCGACGCCACGCTCACCGCCGGCGAACCTCGCTGGAACATGAGCGGCACGCTGTTCGAGGGGATCGAATGCTGGGGCGAGCGCAAGGCGACGATCACTGCGCAAGACACCAAAACCCGCGCCAAGCAAACCATCCAGGCCCTCGCCGCCCACGGCATCCAGCATGTGCGCACCCACGTCGATGTCACCGACCCGCAGCTCACCGCACTGCAGGCGATGCTTGAAGTGCGCGAGGAGAGTCGTCACCTGGTCGACATGCAAATCGTCGCGTTCCCCCAGGAGGGTATCGAGTCGTACCGCGACGGCCGGGCGTTGATGGAGCAAGCGATCCGCCTCGGCGCCGACGTGGTCGGCGGGATTCCGCATTTCGAGTACACCCGCGACCAGGGCGTGAGCTCGGTGAAGTTCCTGATGGACCTGGCCGAACGCACCGGCTGCCTGGTGGATGTGCATTGCGACGAAACCGACGACCCGCATTCGCGCTTTCTCGAAGTGCTGGCCGAAGAGGCACGCAGCCGCGACATGGGTTCACGGGTCACGGCCAGTCACACCACGGCCATGGGTTCCTATGACAACGCCTACTGCGCCAAGCTGTTCCGGTTGCTCGGGCATTCGGGGATCAGTTTTGTCTCCTGCCCGACCGAAAGCATTCACCTGCAGGGCCGCTTCGACAACTTCCCGAAACGCCGTGGCGTGACCCGGGTCAATGAACTGCTCGAGGCGGGGATGAACGTGTGTTTTGGCCAGGACTCAATCGTCGACCCCTGGTATCCGCTGGGCAACGGCAACATCCTGCGGGTGCTTGAAGCCGGCCTGCATATTTGCCACATGCTCGGCTATCGCAACCTGCAAGGCGCCCTGGACCTGGTCACCGAGAACAGCGCCAAGGCATTGAACCTGGGCGATCGCTACGGACTGGAGCGCGGGCGGCCGGCGAATCTGCTGATCCTGTCGGCCGACAGTGACTACGAGGTGATCCGCAGCCAGGGGCTGCCGCTGTATTCAGTGCGTGGCGGCAAGGTGTTGATGAAGCGGCAGATGCCGGCGGTGCAATGGGCTGACTGATCCGGGATTTGCGCTGGCCGCATCGCGAGCAGGCTCGCTCCCACACCGGACCTGTGTTGACCACACATTCCCCTGTGGAAGTGGACTTGTGGTGCTCACACACTCCCCCTGTGGAAGTGGACTTGTGGTGCTCACACACTCCCCCTGTGGGAGTGGACTTGTGGTGCTCACACTCCCCCTGTGGAAGTGGACTTGTGGTGCTCACACTCCCCCTGTGGGAGCGAGCCTGCTCGCGAAGGGACTTCGAGGTCACCCCATCAACCGAGCCGTTCCAAACAGGCTGACCCGGCTCAATTCCCCCTCCACTTCCTCCAGCAGAATCGGCGCCGTGCCGCCGGGCATGACCACCTTCACTTCGCCCGCTGTCACCCAGCCCACACGCCAGGCCGCACACGCCACGGCGCTGGCGCTGGTGCCGGATGACGCAGTCGGCCCTTCTCCGCGTTCGAACACCCGTGCCGCAATGCGCTGCTCTGATTCACGCATCGCCCATTGCAGGTTGATCCCCGCCGGACACGGGCGCCCCGCTCCAGTCGGCATGGCATAGGCAATCGCCGTCAACCCTTCGGACAAAGCGGCCTGGCGCATGTGTTCATTGGCCGGCAAGGCATCGGCCTCGTCCACCAGGGTCACGCAATGCGGATTGCCCACCCGCACGAACTGGCTGCGCTGCCAGGCGGGATTCAGCGCCGACAACGGCTGTACATGACTGAGCATCCGAGCATTGAAGGTCACTTCGTCGGTCCCCAGGGCACTCACCGCCCCGGGCCCGAAGGCCGGTTTGCCCAGGTCCAGCCAGAAGCCCTGCACCTGCTCGACACGGGCGGCCTTTACCGAGGTTTCACCGGGCGAAGGCGTATCGGCCTTGTCGTGGTGAACCCTGAGCAAACAGGCATGATCTGCTGGAAACAGCCCCTGGTCGGTGAGCGCCTGGGAAAAAATCGTCAAACCGTTGCCACTGCGCTCGGCCAGGGTGCCGTCGGTGTTGACGATCAACAGGTCGAACGGCGGCGCGGATTGAAACGGACCGACCAGCAGTCCATCACTGCGATGGTCCTTGCTGCCGGGCGGTTGCGTGCCGGGCGCCCAGTTGCAGATGGCCGCGATGGCCGACGGTGCCCAGGCGGCACGGGTTTGCGCCGCCAGGCTGGCCTGTTCCGGCAGATCGATCCCGGCACGGCGCAGCGCCTCCGGCGCCACCACCGCGTAAACATTGCCCCGCGCATCGTAAAACGGCGTCATCGCGCCTCCTGTCCACCGATCGAAAGACGACAACATATCGCGAAACGACGACGGGCTGTGCAAGGATGTCGCCCTGCCTGAACGCGAAACGCCCAGGACGCTGATCGAACCTCACGGGTCAGTCACGGTCCTTTGCGCACGCATTGTTTTTGCCAAGGATCGATATGAGCAGCCTCAACACCCAGACCCCCTTCGTACCCGGACGACTGCAACAGATGTCCACCCGCGTGGCCTTTTTCATCGCCGGGTTCGGGATTGCCGCGTGGGCGCCCCTGGTGCCTTACGCCAAGGCCCGTGCCGGGCTGGATGAAGGGACTCTCGGCTTGCTGTTGTTGTGCCTGGGCGTGGGCTCGATCCTGGCGATGCCGATGGCCGGGATGCTGTCCACCCGATTCGGTTGCCGCCGGGTCGCGGTCGGCGGAACGCTGCTGATCTGCGCCGCCCTGCCCCTGCTGGCCACGGTCTCGGCGGTTCCGGCGCTGATGGCGGCGTTGTTCATGTTCGGTGCCGGCCTGGGCACCGTGGATTCCACGGTGAACCTGCAAGCGGTGATCGTCGAGCGGGCCAGCGGCAAGACCATGATGTCGGGCTTCCACGGGCTGTTCAGCCTCGGCGGGATTGTCGGCGCGGCGGGCGTCAGCGCTTTGCTCGGCCTGGGCATTTCACCGTTGGGGGCGACGCTGGTGGTGGTGCTGGTATTGATCGCGGCACTGTTCAAGGCCGCCCCGCACATGCTGCCCTACGGCAGCGAAAGCTCCGGGCCGGCGTTCGCGGTGCCCCATGGCATCGTGTTGTTCATCGGTGGGATGTGCTTCATCGTGTTTCTGGCCGAGGGCGCGGCCCTCGACTGGAGCGCGGTGTTCCTGGTGCAGGAACGCGGCATCGCCACGGCCTATGCCGGCCTGGGGTATGCCGCGTTTGCACTGACCATGACCGTGGGGCGCCTGACCGGCGACACCCTGGTCCACCGCCTCGGGGCGACGCGGGTCATCGTGTGTGGCGGGCTGCTGGCGGCCGGTGGGCTGTTCCTGGCGACATTCGCGCCGGACTGGGAAGTGGCATTGGTCGGCTATGCGATGCTCGGCGCAGGCTGCTCGAACATCGTGCCGGTGTTGTACACCGCCGTGGGCAAACAGACTGTCATGCCGGAAAGCATCGCGGTCCCGGCCATCACCACCCTCGGTTATGCGGGCATCCTGGCAGGGCCCGCAGTGATCGGCTTTATCGCCCACGGCAGCAGTTTGAGTTTTGCCTTTGGCCTGATGGCGCTGCTGCTGGTGGCCGTGGCGATTGGCGGGAAAGTGTTGAAGGTGTGAGCGCCCGAAGCGCTCCTGTGGGACCGGGCCTCTCGCGAAGGCCGCCGACAGTCACTGTCTGCACGGCCATCATCGCGAGAGGCTCGCTCCCACAGGGAAGGGTCAAACACCCGCGAGCGATCAGAACCCGACGCTGGCCTGCACGAAGAACGTGCGCGGTGTGCCGACGTACATGCCTGCGTTGTTGTCGCTGGAACGGGTGAAGTATTGCTTGTCGAAGAGGTTTTTCACCCCGGCGCCCAGCTTCAGGTTGGACAATTGCGGACCGAAGTCATAACCACCGCGCACGTTCCAGGTCACGTAACCCGGAATGTCGCCGTAGCGACCGTCGGCGGTGCCTTCGGTGATGTAGTTGTTGGTGAAGCTGCCGTTGGCGTTCACTGCAACGCCCGGTGAGCGCTGCCTGGATTGGGCGAAGGCATCGATGTTCCAGGTCCAGCGATCGATGTCATAGCGCAGGCCGGCCGTCGCCACCTGGCGCGAATAGAACGGCAGGTCGCGGCCCTTGAAGCCCGGGATTTCCCCTTCATACACCGCACGAGTGTAGGTGATGCCCGCGTTGGCGGTCAGGCCGTCGAGCCGCGGGTCCAGGGCCGACATATCGTAATGCAGCGAAGCTTCGATGCCCTGGTGCGTGGTCGCCCCCAGGTTGGTCCAGCCCGCATCGTTGCTGATGTATTGCAGTTCCTTGTCGAAGTCGATGTAGAACAGCGTCACTTCACCGCCCCACACATCATCGTTGTAGCGCGTGCCGACCTCATAGGTCTTGGCCTTCTCCGGCTCCAGCCCGTTCGCCGTGCTGTCACCCGTCCCTCCCTGACCGAGCTGGAAATACTGCAGGCTGCCGAACGACGTTTCGTAGTTGGCGAACAGTTTCCACGCATCGGAGAGGTGATACATCACGCTCAACGCCGGCAGCGGCTCGTTGCTTTCGATGCTGCGATTCTTTTCCTGCACGCGTCTGCCGGCGGTATCCAGCACCGGGCGGTCGTGCCAGTCGGTGCTGATGTGTTCGAAACGGATGCCGGGAGTGAGGGTCCAGTTGCCGACATCGATCTTGTTATCGATGTACACCGAGTTGGCTTCCGTGCCACCGGTACGGTCCTGGTACACATGGCCATCGGAGCCAGGGGTCGCAACCGGCGTGTTGTTGACCAACGCCAGACGACTGGCCTCTTCGTGCATGCCTTCCTTGAGGTAGCGATAACCGACGCTGACCTCCTGGGTGGTCGGGCCGACATCGAACACATGCGACACCCGCGGCTCGATGCCGAAGGTGTAGTAGGTGCGCGGGAACGAGCCGATGGTTTTCTGATCGATGGCGGCGATGTTGCTGCCCCGGAAACTGTCGGAGTAGTAGGTCAGCACTTCGGCCTGGGTGCGCTCGTCGATCTGCCGGAGCCACTTGAACGAGATGTCCTTGCGGCGCCCGCTGAAATTGTCGTTGTTGCGGTCGGACTGGAACGGGTTGGCGTCGTATTGCGCCTGGGTCAGGCCACCTGGCATGTCGGCGCTGGCGTCGTAGTAATGCAGGTTGAGGCTGAAATCGTCGACATCGGTCGGCGCCCAGTGGGTCTTGAGCAACACGTCGTCGATGTCGTTGCCGTTGTTGCGCTCGCGGTAACCGTTGCCGTTGACGCCCGAGTACAGCAACGCCACACCGATGCCGTTATCCGCAGTGCCGCCGGCAAACGCCGTGTCGATGTGCTTCCAGCCACCGTGCTGCGAGGTTTCCAGGGTGGTGCCGATCTCGGCGGAGGCCTTTTCCGGGATCGCCCGGGTCACGAAGTTGATCACACCGCCCACGTTCTGTGGCCCGTAGCGCACGGAACCGGCCCCGCGTACCACGTCGATGCTGTCCAGGTTACCCGAGGAAATCGGCGCCATGGACAACTGAGGCTGGCCGTACGGAGCGAAAGCGGCGGGAACGCCGTCGATCAGCACCGTGGAGCGTGGCGACAGGCGCGAGGTCAGGCCACGCACGCCGACGTTCAGAGAAATATCGCTGCCACCCGTCCCGTTGGCCTCCTGCACTTGTACGCCGGGCACACGCTTGAGCACGTCGCCCACGTTCATCGCGCCCTGCTCGACCATGGCCTCGCGGCGAATCACCGTGCGCGCGCCGGGGTGGTTCTGCACCACGGCGGCATCGGCGTCACCGAGCCAGTCACCC
Organism: Pseudomonas sp. IT-P12; assembly: GCF_949767465.1. Classification (NCBI taxonomy): domain Bacteria; kingdom Pseudomonadati; phylum Pseudomonadota; class Gammaproteobacteria; order Pseudomonadales; family Pseudomonadaceae; genus Pseudomonas; species Pseudomonas sp. IT-P12. Next base: position 692,686 of record NZ_CATKPY010000022.1, read on the forward strand.
ACCACCTTGATGTCGGTCACGCCCAGTTCCAGCGGGCCATTGGCCGCAGAAGTCGGCGCCGGCGTCAGGGTCACCGAGCCTTCGTCGATCTGGTATTCAAGGCCACTGCCCTGCAGCAACTGGCGCAGGGCCTGTTCCGGCGAGAGATTGCCGTCCACCGCCGGGGCCTGCTTGCCCGCCACCAGCTCCGGGCTGAAGAACACCTGCAGCGAGGTCTGCTGACCCAGCTCGCTCAGGGCCTGGCCCAGGGGTTGCGCCGCGATGTGAATGCTGTCGGCGGCAAATGCCTGGGGCAGTGCCACGTTGACTGCCAACGCGAGCGCCAGCGGCAACCAGGAAGATTTATTGTTTTTTGCAGTGGATTTTTTCACGTCGAACAGCGTCCTGTGAGCGCAAGAAAGTGCGTCTGTTAATGCAAACCAGTTGCAGTTGGACAAGAAGACGATGAACTCGAAAAAAACCTGAATTTATTTTGCAATTATTTCCTGGCTGCCATCGGCGTGGGTGCGCACGGCCACCGGCAGGATGTTTGGCAAGGCCTTGAGCAAGGCGTCGGTGTTGTCGGATTTGAACACGCTGGTCAGGCGCAAATGGCCGACCTTGTCGTTGCTGACAGTCAGCGGCCTGTCGCGATAGCGCGACACTTCCTCGACCACTTCGCTGAGACTGGCGTTGTCGAACACCAGTTTGCCGCTGCGCCAGGCGGTCAGTTGCGCCGCGTTGACCGTATAGGCCGGCGCCACGTTGCCGCGTGCATCGATCCGTGTACCGAGGCCGGCGGTGAGGCTGACGAAGGCGTCGTCGGGCGCCTCGCGCCCCTGGACCTTGACGGTGCCCTGCTCCACCACGACCCGGGTGTCGTGGGTGTCGCGCCGCACATCGAAGCGGGTGCCGGTGACCGTGACCTTGCCGCTGCCGGCTTCGACCACGAACGGCCGATCACTGTCGTGCGCGACGTTGAACAGGGCCTCGCCTTCAGTCAGCTCGATGCGGCGATGATCTTTTTCAAAACGCACCTGAAGGCGGCTGCGACTGTTCAGGTCAATCACCGAACCGTCCGGCAACGCCACATGACGGCGCTCGCCCAGCGCCGTCGAGTACTCGGCGGAGTAAGTCGCCGATTGATTCAAACCGCTGAACAGGCCCAGGCCGAGCGCCACCGCCAGGACACTGGCCGCCACCGCATAACGCACCAGCGGCCGACGCGGGCTGCGGGCCGGCGGTGCTTCGCACAAGGCTTGCAGACGCGCAGCGGGGAGCAGGTCTGCGGCGGACCACAGGCCCTGGAGCAATTGAAATTCGTCACGGTGCTGAGGGTGTTCGTTCAGCCAGCGCTCGAAATCCAGATGTTCCTCGATGGCCACGGCTGGCTCCCGCAGACGCACAAACCACCGCGCCGCCTCATCGCGAACCGTTGTTTGCCCGCACGCGCAATCACGGTTATCCATCATGGAAGTTCCTGTGTGGCTGGGGATGAAAAGGCACGGCCGATCATGAGTGCAGTCCGTCGAGGCGGTCGCGCAGATGCCGCAAGGTGCGGATCATATACTTTTCCACCATGTTCTTGGACAGTCCCAGGCGTTCGGCGATTTCCGCCTGGGTCAGGCCTTCGATCTTCTGCCAGACGAACACCTTGCGACAATTGACCGGCAACTCGCTGAGCGCCCGCTCGATGGAATCAGCCAACTGGACCGCATGCATGAAATGCTCCGGGTCGCCGGACGACGACACACCGTGATCGATCGCCTCTGACTCCATGGCACCCCGCCGGTCCTCACGCCGATAACCATCCACCGCGATGTTGCGGGCGGTCTGGTGCAGATACGCCCGGGGCTGCTGCACGGCCGCCGAATCGGACTCAAGCACCCGAACGAAGGTGTCGTGGGCCAGGTCCTCGGCCTGCTGACGATTTCTCAGGCGTCGGGTCCAGGTGCCAACCAACTCTTCGTAATGCTCGAAAAAGCCGTGTCTGCGGGGCAGCTTGGGGATCATTGCGGTGTGCTATGAAGACGGGGCGTGAATAGTAATGCTTCCTATTAACTGGAAGCAATGGCTACCGGACCAGCGCCGCGCGACCGGGTTTTATCCGCCAGAGCGGCGGGAAATGTTGATTTAGGCACGCAGCCAAAGGATTCTGGCAGACATGCCAAAGCAGCCAGGCAGTGGCTGTAGCACAGTGCGGTAATGCCAGTCATCGGCTTTTGCCCGGGAACCCTTCCATGTTCAGCACCTTCGCCTCATTCAAGAGAAAACCGTTGGCCCGCCTCGCGCTGGCCATCACCCTCGGCACACTGGGCCTGCCCGGCTGGATAGAGCAGGCCAGCGCCCACGGCGGTCATGCCGAAATGGTGCCGCTGCAATCGGAACTCGAAGCGTTCGGGGCCACGGTCAAATGGGATGACTACGCCGACCTGTTCGTGATTGCCAAGGACGGCGTTTACCTCAAGGTCAAACCGGGCAGCAAGGTGGCGATGCTCAACGGCAAGCGCATGGAGTTGACCGTCCCGGTGGTGTTCAAGGGCAAGACCGCCTACATGTCTCGGGATTTCATCAACCAGGTCTTCCAGTCCGGCCTGGACAAGACCTTTGTCGTCGAGACCCGGCCGAACCCGCTCAACCCGTTGAGCGCGGACGAAATCAACAGCGCGGTGAACATCGTCAAGCAATCGCCGCACTACCGGCCGGGCTTTCGCTTCACCGAAGTCTCGGTCAAGGAACCGCCGAAGGACCAGGTGTGGAATTTCGTCTACACCGGGCAGAACGTCACCCAGCCGCGCCAGGCCAACATCGTGGTGCTCGACGGCAAGCATGTGATCGAGGCCCTGGTCGACCTCGACAGCAAGACACTGACCTCATGGAAAGCCATCGAAGGCGCCCACGGCATGGTCTTGCTGGACGACTTCGCCACCGTGCAATCGGCCATCGAGGCCAGCGCCGATTACGCCCAGGCCCTGGCCAGGCGCGGCATCAACGATGTGAAGCAGGTGGTGGCCACGCCACTGACCGTCGGCTACTTCGACGGCAAGGACGGCCTGGCGCAGGACAAGCGCCTGCTGAAAATCGTCAGCTACCTGAACACCGGCGATGGCAATTACTGGGCACACCCTATCGAGGGACTGGTGGCGGTGGTCGACCTGGAGCAGAAAAAGCTGATCAAGATCGAAGACGACGCGGTGATTCCGGTGCCGATGAAGCCGACGCCGTACGACGGGCGCGGGCGCAAGACAGCGTCGGTCAAGCCGTTGGAGATCATCGAGCCGGAGGGGAAAAACTACACCATCACCGGCAACAGCATTCATTGGCAGAACTGGGATTTCCACGTGCGCCTCGACTCCCGGGTCGGGCCGATCCTGTCCACCGTCACCTTTGACGACAAAGGCAGGAAACGCAAAGTCATGTACGAAGGTTCGCTGGGCGGCATGATCGTGCCTTACGGCGATCCCGATGGCGGCTGGTACTTCAAGGCGTACCTGGACTCGGGCGACTACGGCATGGGCACCCTGACGTCGCCGATTGCGCGCGGCAAGGATGCACCGCAAAACGCCGTGCTGCTGGACGCGACCATCGCCGACTACACCGGCGCACCGACGTCCATCCCACGAGCCATGGCGGTGTTCGAACGCTACGCCGGCCCGGAATACAAACACCAGGAAATGGGCCAGCCCAACCTCAGCACCGAGCGCCGCGAACTGGTGGTGCGCTGGATCAGCACCGTCGGCAACTATGACTACATCTTCGACTGGGTCTTCCAGCAGAACGGCACCCTGGGCATCGATGCCGGCGCCACGGGGATCGAAGCGGTCAAGGGTGTGAAATCGAAAACCATGCACGAGGCCACGGCCAAGGAAGACACGCGCTACGGCACCCTGCTGGACCACAACATCGTCGGCACCACGCACCAGCACATCTACAACTTCCGCCTGGACATGGACGTGGACGGCGAAAACAACTCACTGGTGGAAGTGAACCCGGTCATCGCCCCGAACGACCGTGGCGGGCCGCGGACCAGCACCATGCAGACCGAAACCCGGGTGGTGAGCAGCGAACAGCAGGCCGCGCAGAAGTTCGACCCGTCGACCATTCGCCTGCTGAGCAACCCGAACAAGGAAAACAAGGTCGGCAACCCGGTTTCCTACCAGTTGATCCCGTATGCCGGCGGCACCCATCCGGTGGCCAAGGGCGCCAACTTCGGCAAGGACGAATGGCTCTATCACCGCCTGAGTTTCATGGATAAACAACTGTGGGTGACGCGCTACAACCCGGACGAAAAATACCCGGAAGGCAAATACCCGAACCGCTCCGACAAGGACTCGGGCCTGGGGCAGTTCACCCACGACGACCAGTCCATCGAGAACACCGACGACGTGGTCTGGCTGACCACCGGCACCACCCACGTCGCCCGGGCCGAAGAATGGCCGATCATGCCGACCGAGTGGGTGCACGTACTGCTCAAGCCATGGAACTTCTTCGACGAGACGCCGACGCTGAACCTTGCGAAATGAACGCACGGTGGGAGCGATCTTGTTCGCTCCCACCGGTTACTCAGGCGTCACGCATGCTTCTTGCGGTACTCGCCCGGTGAAATGCCGAAGCGGGATTTGAACGCGGTCGAGAAATAGCTCGAATCGGAAAACCCCCACGAATACCCCAGCACCGACAACTTCTGTTCGGTGCGGTTCTGGCGCAAGGATTCGGCGCACAGGTCCAGTCGCCGGTTCTTGATGTAGCGCGCCACCACCAGGCCCTTGCGGGCAAACATCCGGTACAGGCCTCGCGTCGACATGCCGATCTCGCGGGCCAGCCATTCGGGGCACAGGGCTTCGGAGCGGATGTGCTCGTCAATGAAACCCAGGGTCTTGCGGAACGTGCGCTCGTGCACATCCAGGCACTCGTCGCTGTGGCTGATGGCCGGACGCAGCAAGCTGACGATGGCCTCCAGCGTCGCTTCGCTTTCGGCCTGGCTGAGGCTTTGCTGATGCGTCGCGTCGAGGATCAAGCGGTGCGACAGCAGCGCAATCGGCGAGGTCGCGGCAATCCGGTGGCCGCACTTGACCTGATTGAAACGCAGGGTCTGCTCGACCAGTTGCGAGGGCAGAATCAGCGACAACTGCCGCGAGTTCTCGCTGTACGTAAAGTCACTGGGGCGCGAGGCGTCGATCAGGGTGATGTCGCCGGCCGACAGCATCGCCCGGCTGTCGCCCTGGGCCATGCTCGCCGTACCGTCGAGCTGGAACACCGCGAAATACTTGCCGCCCTCGCCCGCCGCGACTTCCTGGGGCGTGCGATACAGCCGAGCCTGGCAGGCATCGACAAAACTGAGCTTCAGCGCGCCGTCCTGGTGCTCGCGGATCTGACCGGCAAATTCCTCGCCCAGGGGTTGGGCGCTGAAGGCGCCGCAAATCCGGTTGATCTGGTGAATCCACAGATCGAAGCCATCACGGCGCTGTGCAATTGAAGAAATCATGTCGGGCCTCACGCAGGCTTGTTTTTATTATCTACGCCAATCCACGGGTTCTCCTGAACGGTGCCACTCCCAGAAAGCGAACGGGTTACTTGAGCCCGCCAAAACGTCGATAGAAGCTTTCGCCCACATCCGGCAACGGACCGTCGGCGGTTTCCAGGGCACTGTTCAACCATTCCTCGGCCTTGGCGTAGATCAGCCGATAGATATTGCGACACAACTGCCGGGCTGCCCGACCTTCCCAATCGCCGGGCAACAACTCGTCCGGTAACTGCGGGTCGCGCAACAGCAATTTGCGGTATTCGTGAATAAGCAGGACACGTGCCAGGAAGCAGTCGGACGGCTGCAGGTTCTCCTGCTCGCGAAGCGCTTGCCAGAGCGGTCGGAACAACTGGATGAACTCGCTGTAATGGGCGGCCAGTTCCTCGATGTTCCAGCTCTCGCGCACCTGCAGGCGCAGGGCCTTGGAGGCCAGTACGTCCTGGGCGGTGGTTTCGAAAACGATGGTGTCTTCCTGGGCGCCGAGGTCGATCAGGGTCGCGTTGAGGTCCGAGCGATCGCTGCGCGGGCAGGCCAGCACCGCCGGCGAGATCGCACCAAAACCTTGCCATTCCAGTTCTTCGCGCACCTGTTTGCGCTTGTCCTGGGTCAGCTGCGTCAGCATCACCAGGCACCAGGAGCCGTCCCATGCCGGAACGGTGGAGCTGTAGACCCGCTTGAACGCCTTGTCGAAACGTCGCCGGCCGGTGCCGGTCAGGCTGTAGTAGCTGCGCCGCCCGACTTTCTCGGCCGTCAGCCAGCCTTCCTTGGTCAGGCGAAAAATCGAGGTGCGGATCAGTCGCTCATTGATGCCGATGGGTTCGAGCAGTTGAATCAGGCTGCCTAGCCATACCGTACCGCCGTGGGGCTCGATGGCATCCCCGTACAGCGTGATGATCAGGGAGCTGGCGCGGATCGGCGTCTGCTCCTGGAAACGGGTAATCAGTTGGTTCAAGGGTGTCAGGGACGACATGGGCGTACCGAGCGGAAAAAGAAAAGGAATATACCGAAAGCACGATCCCCTGTGGGAGCGAGCCTGCACGTGAAAGCGGTGTATCCGTCAGCCTCGATGTTCAATCGCAGACCGCTTCGCGAGCAGGCTCGCCCTCACAGGAGCAACGGTGTTCATCAAGCACTGCCCTTGGGCCGCAAGCCGCTGTCGCTGATGCGCGGGCGATCCGCTTCCGGCTCGGTCAACGGCTCGCAGGCTTGCATCTGCTCCAGGCAACGCCTGGCCAGCTGCTGATACTCGCGGGTGCCGGCCTGTTTCCAGGCCACTTCCTGGTCGCTGAGGGTGCGCTTGACACTGGCCGGCGCGCCCATGATCAACGACTGCTCGGGGCCCTCGAACCCGGCCTTGACGAAAGCGGCCGCCGAGACGAAGGAGCGCGCACCGATGCGCGCGTTGTCCATCACCACCGCGTTCATCCCCACCAGCGCGTCGGCCCCGATCCGGCAACCATGCAGCACCGCACCATGGCCGATGTGGCCATTGCGTTCGACCACGGTGTCGCTGTCCGGGAAACCGTGCATCACGCAGGTGTCCTGCACGTTGGCGCCCTCCTCCAGGACGATCCGGCCGAAATCCCCGCGCAGGCTCGCCAACGGCCCGACGTAGCAATGCGGACCGACGATCACATCACCGATCAGGACGGCCGAGGGGTGCACATAGGCGGTCGGATCAACCACCGGGGTCAAGCCATCGAGGCTGTAGCAGGTCATGGGCGTGTTCCTTTCAGGGCATTTCACAAAGCGATGCCGATACAGGTTTATTTTGTATCACATCGCTTTTAATAGAACAAAGGCAAAAAATCGTATCACTTGTGAATCCCGCGCTCGAGCCGAGGAAATCACCCCCTAAAAACAGGCTTAAACCCCAATAAACAAGCCGATCTACGGTTACAACGCACCCCATAAGCGTATCCATGAAAATCAGAATTCCGACCAATAAGACACATTAAATGAACTTTTCATTTGCATTTACGTATCACGTTGTAGGTATACTCGGGCAAAACCGGCCCCCATCGAGCCGATCCAACAATGAGCCGGCACTGCAGCCGAGCGTGCACCGTGAGGGCATCCGCCATGCCTCTAACCCTTGCCGTCGATTTCATCGAGCCGGGCGTTCGCCTGATCACTCTGCAACGTCCACAAGCGTTGAACGCACTGAACACCGAGTTGCTCGGCGAGCTGGCCGACGAACTGAACGCCGCCCAGGCTGACGCCGACACCCGCGTCGTGGTCCTGACCGGCAGCCGCAAGGCCTTCGCCGCCGGCGCCGACATCAAGGAAATGGCCGAGCGCAATCTGGTGGGCATCCTCGACGACCCGCGCCAGGCGTCCTGGCACACCATCACCCGTTTCAACAAACCGCTGATCGCCGCCGTCAACGGCTTCGCCCTCGGCGGTGGCTGCGAACTGGCGATGCACGCCGACATCATCATTGCCGGCGAAGACGCCCGTTTCGGGCAGCCGGAGATCAACCTGGGGATCATGCCCGGCGCCGGTGGCACCCAACGCCTGCTGCGCGCGGTCGGCAAATCCATGGCCATGCAGATGGTCCTGACCGGCGAACCGATCGACGCCCGCCACGCCCAGCGTGCCGGCCTGGTCAGCGAAGTGACGCAACCGGAATTCACCGTCGAGCGCGCCCTGCAGATCGCCCGCAGCATCGCCCGCAAAGCACCGCTGGCGGTGCGCCTGGCCAAGGAAGCGCTGCTCAAGGCGATGGACACCGACCTGGCCAGCGGCCTGCGCTTCGAGCGCCACGCCTTCACCGTGCTGGCCGGCACCCGCGACCGCGACGAAGGCATCGCGGCGTTCCAGGAAAAACGCACGCCGACCTTTACCGGCCAGTGACCACCGAATTCGAACGACCTCTCAGAGAGCGCCAAGACCATGACCTTCGAACACATCCTGTTTTCCATCGAGGCCGGCGTTGCCCTGCTCAGCCTCAATCGCCCGGACCAGCTCAACAGCTTCAACACACCGATGCATGACGAAGTGAAAGAAGCGCTGAAACAGGTGCGGCAGAACCCGGAGGTGCGCGTGCTGTTGCTGACCGGTGAAGGTCGCGGTTTCTGCGCCGGGCAGGACCTCAGCGATCGCAACGTCGCACCCGGCAGCGCCGTGCCGGACCTGGGCGAGTCCATCGAGAAGTTCTACAACCCGCTGATCCGTCAACTGCGCGACCTTCCGCTGCCGGTGATCTGTGCGGTCAACGGCGTGGCGGCCGGTGCGGGCGCCAATATCCCCCTGGCCTGTGACCTGGTTCTGGCGGCACGCTCGGCGAGCTTTATCCAGGCCTTTTGCAAGATCGGCCTGATCCCCGATTCCGGTGGCACCTGGACCTTGCCGCGCCTGGTGGGCATGGCTCGGGCCAAGGCCCTGGCCCTGCTCGGCAACCGCCTGACGGCCGAGCAGGCCGAGCAATGGGGTTTGATCTACCGCGTCGTCGACGACGCCGCACTGCGCGAGGAAGCCCTGACCCTCGCCCGCCACCTGGCCACCCAGCCGACTTACGGCCTGGCATTGATCAAACGCAGCCTCAACGCCAGCCTGAGCAACAGTTTCGACGAACAGCTTGAACTTGAGCGGGACCTGCAACGTCTGGCCGGGCGCAGCGAGGATTACCGTGAAGGCGTCAGCGCCTTCATGGAAAAGCGCAGCCCACAGTTCAAGGGGCGCTGAGTCATGACGGCTCTGGATAACCACGCACGCATCGCGGTGATCGGTGCCGGGGCCATGGGCGCCGGCATTGCCCAGGTCGCGGCACAGGCTGGCCATGCCGTGCTGTTACTGGACAATCGCCCGGGTGCCGCCGCACAGGCCATCGAAGGCATTGACCGCCAACTGGGCAAACGCGTCGAAAACGGCAAGCTGTCCGCCGAATCGCGCAGCGCGACCGTCGCTCGCCTGCAAGCCGTGCAAGACATCGAAGCCTTGGCCGATTGCGCACTGATCATCGAAGCCATCGTCGAGAATCTTGAAGTCAAGCGCGCCCTGTTCCGCCAACTGGAAGAGATCTGCGGCGAACACTGCATCCTGGCCAGCAACACTTCGTCGCTGTCGATTACCAGCATCGCCGCGCAACTGCGCCACCCGCAACGCCTGCTCGGCCTGCACTTCTTCAACCCGGCGCCGGTCATGGCCCTGGTGGAAATCGTTTCCGGCCTGGCCAGCGATCCAGCCCTGGCGGCCTGCCTGTACGACACGGCCCGGGCCTGGGGCAAACAACCGGTGCACACCCGTTCGACGCCGGGGTTCATCGTCAACCGCGTGGCCCGGCCGTTCTACGCCGAAAGCCTGCGCCTGGTGCAGGAAGGCGCGGCCGACAGCCCGACACTCGACGCCCTGATGCGCGAGGCCGGCGGTTTTGCCATGGGCGCGTTCGAACTGACCGACCTGATCGGTCACGACGTCAACTATGCCGTGACCTGTTCGGTGTTCGACGCCTACTACGGCGACACGCGTTTCCTGCCTTCGCTGATCCAGAAAGAGCTGGTGGACGCCGGACGCTTGGGGCGCAAAAGCGGCCATGGCTTCTACCGCTACGCCGAAGGGGCGCAGCGCCCACAACCGGCCTCCGTCAGCAGTGATCGCAGCGTGAGCACCTGTGTGCTCGAAGGTGACCTGGGCATCGCCAACGGCTTGATCCCGCGCCTGCTGGAACAGGGCGTCGAGGTTATCCGGCGCGACGGCCAGGGCCTGTTGCGCACGGGCGATGCGGTGCTGGCCCTGAGCGACGGGCGCATGGCGTGCCAGCGGGCCAGGGAAGACGGCCTGCGCAATCTGATACTGCTGGACCTGGCCGGTGACTACACCAAGGCCAGACGACTGGCGATCAGTTGCGTCGCCGACATCGAACCTGCCGCTCTCGAACAGGGCATCGCGCTCTTGCAACAGGCCGGCTTCACCGTCAGCCGACTCAGTGACAGCCCGGCGCTGGCGGTGTTGCGCACCGTGGCCATGCTCGCCAACGAAGGCGCCGACGCGCTGCTGCACGGCGTGGCCTCGGCCGCCGACATCGATCTGGCGATGCGCGCCGGGGTCAACTACCCGCAAGGCCCACTGGCCTGGGCGGACAGCATCGGCCTGGCGTACATCCTCAAGGTCCTGGAAAACCTGCAAGCCAGTTATGGCGAAGAACGCTATCGACCGTCGCTGCTGTTACGCCGCCGCGTCGCCGAAGGGAGGACATTGCATGACCAACCATGAAGCCATGAACCTGGCCAGTGCCTGCGCGCAGGCGCTGTTCAAACGCGACACCGCCAGCCAGGCAATGGGCATGCGCCTGCTGTCTGCGGCGCCGGGCTGCGCCCGGGTCGGCATGAGCGTGCGCGCCGACATGCTCCAGGGCCATGGCACCTGCCACGGCGGCTACCTGTTCGCCCTCGCCGACTCGGCGTTTGCCTTCGCCTGCAACAGCTACAACGAGGCCACGGTGGCCATCGGTTGCAGCATCGATTACATCGCCCCGGCGCACCTGGGCGACACCCTGAATGCCGATTGTGTGGAGCAGAGCCGTTCCGGACGCACCGGCAACTACGACGTACGCATTGAAAACCAACTGGGCCAGCTGATCGCGCTGTTCCACGGCAAATCCTACAAAGTGCGCGGCACTGTGCTGACGCAGGAGACTCCCAATGAATGATGCCCTGATCATCGATGCGGTGCGCACCCCGATCGGCCGCTACGCTGGTGCCTTGAGCAGCGTGCGCGCCGACGACCTCGGCGCGGTGCCGCTGCGTGAACTGCTGCGCCGTCACCCGCAGGTCGACTGGAACAGCGTGGACGACGTGGTGTACGGCTGTGCCAACCAGGCTGGCGAAGACAACCGCAACGTTGCGCGCATGTCGGCGCTGCTGGCCGGGTTGCCGGTCAGCGTGCCGGGCACCACCCTCAATCGCCTGTGCGGTTCCGGGCTGGATGCCATCGGCAGCGCGGCGCGGGCGATCCGCTGTGGCGAGGCCGGCCTGATGCTGGTCGGCGGCGTCGAATCGATGTCCCGCGCGCCCCTGGTCATGGGCAAGGCCGAACAGGCCTTCTCCCGTGACGCACAGGTCTACGACACCACCATTGGCTGGCGCTTCGTCAATCCGCTGATGAAAAAGGCCTACGGCATCGACTCCATGCCCGAGACTGCGGAGAACGTCGCCGAGCAGTTCAACATCTCCCGCGCCGACCAGGATGCCTTTGCTTTGCGCAGCCAGCAGCGCGCGGCCGCCGCCCAGGCCAGCGGACGTCTTGCCCGGGAAATCGTCGCGGTCGAGATTCCCCAGCGCAAAGGCCCGGCCAAGGTCGTCGAGCACGATGAACACCCCCGCGGCGACACCACGCTCGAGCAATTGCAGAAACTCGGCACGCCGTTTCGCGACGGTGGCAGCGTCACCGCCGGCAACGCCTCCGGGGTGAACGATGGCGCCTGCGCGCTGCTGCTGGCCAGCCCGGCGATCGCCAGCCGCCACGGACTGAAGGCGCGTGGCCGGGTGGTCGCCATGGCCACGGCCGGCGTCGAACCGCGCATCATGGGCATTGGCCCGGTGCCGGCCACACGCAAGGTCCTGGAACTGGCCAATCTCAGCCTCGCCGACATGGACGTGATCGAACTCAACGAAGCCTTCGCCGCCCAGGGCCTGGCGGTGCTGCGCGAGTTGGGGCTGAGCGACAGCGACCCGCGGGTCAACCCGAACGGCGGCGCGATTGCCCTCGGCCACCCGTTGGGCATGAGCGGCGCACGGCTGGTGACCACGGCCCTGCACGAACTGGAGGAACGCCAGGGTCGCTACGCCTTGTGCACCATGTGCATCGGCGTTGGCCAGGGCATTGCGCTGATCATCGAGCGCCTGTCCGTCTAAAGAATCGCGATTCCCGGGGAGCCGAGAGGTATCCTTGGCGCATGCACTCAAAGCCTTGCTGCGGCGGGGCCGGAACACAAAAATAATTCGAGTGAAGTTATGAACATGCCAATTGCCAAAGCCGTGCTTGAACCTGTGCTGGACCCGCTGGAAACCGCCAGCATCGACGAGCTGCGTCAGCACCAGCTGGACCGTCTGCGCTGGTCCCTCAACCACGCCTACAATAACGTGCCGCTGTATCGTCAGCGCTTCGATGCCCTGGGTGTGCATCCCGACGACATCAAATCCCTGGAAGACCTGGCGCAGTTTCCGTTCACCACCAAGAACGACCTGCGCGACAACTACCCCTACGGCATGTTCGCCGTGCCGATGCACGACGTGGTGCGCCTGCACGCTTCCAGCGGTACCACCGGCAAACCGACCGTCGTCGGCTACACCCAGAACGACATCGACACCTGGGCCAACGTGGTTGCCCGCTCGATCCGCGCGGCGGGTGGCCGACGCGGCGACAAAGTGCACATTTCCTACGGCTACGGCCTGTTCACCGGCGGCCTGGGCGCGCATTACGGCGCCGAACGCCTGGGCTGCACGGTGATTCCGATGTCCGGCGGGCAGACGGAAAAACAGGTGCAACTGATCAAGGATTTCCAGCCGGACATCATCATGGTCACGCCGTCCTACATGCTCAACATCGCCGATGAACTTGAACGCCAGGGCGTCGACCCGCACAAACTGGCCCTGCGTCTGGGCATCTTCGGTGCCGAGCCGTGGACCGGCGAACTGCGCAGCGCCATCGAGCACCGCCTGGGCATTACCGCGCTGGACATCTACGGCCTCTCGGAAATCATGGGACCGGGTGTTGCCATGGAGTGCGCCGAGACCAAGGACGGGCCGACCCTCTGGGAAGACCACTTCTACCCGGAAATCATCGACCCGGTCACCGGTGAAGTGCTGCCCGACGGGCAGATGGGCGAACTGGTGTTCACCTCGCTGAGCAAGGAAGCCCTGCCGATGATCCGCTACCGCACCCGCGACCTGACGCGCCTGCTGCCGGGCACCGCACGCCCGATGCGCCGCATCGACAAGATCACTGGGCGCAGCGATGACATGCTGATCATCCGTGGCGTCAACGTGTTCCCGACGCAGATCGAGGAACAGGTGCTGAAAGTCAAACAGCTTGCCGAGTGTTATGAGATCCATCTGTATCGCAACGGCAACCTGGACAGCGTCGACGTGCACGTGGAACTCAAGGCCGAACACCAGCACCTGGGCGACGACCAGCAAAAAGCCGTGTGCGCCGAATTGAGCCGGCACATCAAGACCTACATCGGAATCAGCTCGCGGATCGTGCTGCAGCCGTTCCACTCGATCAAGCGTTCCGAAGGCAAGGCCTGCCACGTCCTGGACAAACGCCCTAAAGCATGACTGCTGCACCCTTTTGAGCCCCGCTTTTGCGGGGCTTTTTTTTGGCTTGCTGACTGCCGCGCAAGGTGGATCAGGGTTGACTGGAAGGCCGTCATCGCGAGCAAGCCCGCTTACACCGGGAGTTGGGGAGTGTCGGGAAGTTGCAGCCACACAAGCTCCTGCGGGAGCGAGCCTGCTCGCGATGGCTGAGTGTCAGGCAACAGCGATGCGACCATCCCATCTCATCCAGCAAAGCGATACAAAAAACAAATACGACACGTCATTTACTGTTTGATATTAATTTCTGTATCGCTTATAAAGTTCTCCATGCCCTCGATCAGATTCAAGGCGGGAGACCCCCATGTACGCACAGCTCGTAGAAACCGGTGTTAAGCGCATCAAGGACCTGTCGGAAATGTCCGAACAGGAACGCGCCTTCCAGGAAAAAATCGATTCGGAAATCAAGATCGAAGCCAAGAACTGGATGCCGGATGCCTATCGCCAGACGCTGATCCGGCAGATCTCGCAGCACGCTCACTCCGAAATCGTCGGCATGCTGCCCGAAGGCAACTGGGTCACCCGCGCCCCCACGCTCAAACGCAAACTGCAATTGATGGCGAAGATCCAGGACGAAGCCGGCCACGGCCTGTACCTGTACAGCGCCATGGAAACCCTGGGCGCCGATCGCGATGAGGAAATCGCCAAACTGCACAGCGGCAAGGCCAAGTACTCGAGCATCTTCAACTACCCGACGCTGAACTGGGCCGACATGGGTGCCGTGGGCTGGCTGGTGGATGGCGCCGCCATCGTCAATCAGGTGGTGCTGCAGCGCACCTCCTATGGCCCCTACTCCCGGGCGATGGTCCGGATCTGCAAGGAAGAGAGCTTCCACCAGCGCCAGGGCTACGAAATCCTCCTGACCATGATGCGCCACGGCAATCAGGCGCAAAAAGACATGGTCCAGGACGCGATCAACCGCCTGTGGTGGCCGGCGCTGATGATGTTCGGCCCCAGCGACGAACATTCGCCCAACAGCGCCCAGTCCATGGCCTGGAAGATCAAGCGCCAGAGCAACGACGAACTGCGCCAGCGCTTCATCGACCAGACCATCCCGCAACTGGAACTGCTGGGCTGCACCTGCCCCGACCCGGACCTGAAGTGGAACGCCGAGCGGGGCCACTACGACTTCGGCGAGATCCAGTGGAGCGAGTTCTACGAGGTGCTCAAGGGCAACGGCCCGTGCAACACCGAGCGCGTCGCTACCCGCCGCAAAGCCATTGAAGACGGTGCCTGGGTGCGCGAAGCCGCCGTTGCCCACGCCCGCAAAAAACAAAACAAGAACGCCGCCTGATCCGGCCACCTGATGTGGAGTAACTGAAATGTCCGAGTGGACCCTCTTCGAAGTCTTCGTGCGCAGCAAGCACGGCCTCAACCACAAGCATGTCGGCAGCGTGCATGCCGCCGACACCACCATGGCCATCGAGAACGCGCGCGAGCTCTACACCCGGCGCAGCGAAGGCGTGAGCCTGTGGGTGGTGCCATCGGCACTGATCACCGCCTCGTCACCGGACGAAAAGGACCCGTTGTTCGATCCGTCGGACGACAAGGTCTATCGCCACGCCAGCTTCTACGAGTTGCCGGCTGAAGTCGGGCACATGTGAGGGCGACCATGAACAACAAGACCGATCTGATCGAATACCTGCTGCGTCTGGGCGACAGCGCCCTGATCCAGGGCCAGCGCCTGTGCCAGTGGTGCGGCAAGGCCCCGGCACTGGAAGAAGAACTGGCGCTGATGAACGTCGGCCTCGACCTCGTCGGCCAGGCGCGCCACTGGCTCGAGTACGCCGCCGAGCTGCTGGATGACGGCCGTGACGCCGATCACCTGGCGTTCCGCCGCGACGAGCGCGCCTATCGCAACCTGCTGTTGGTGGAGCAACCCAACGGCGACTACGCGGTGACCCTCCTCAAGCAGTTCCTCTATGACGCCTGGCACCTGCCGGTGCTCACGGGCCTGAGCCAGTCCAGCGATGAGCGCATCGCCGGAATCGCCGCCAAGGCCGTCAAGGAAGTCACCTATCACCTGCGCCGCTCCGGCGAATGGGTCGAACGCCTGGGCGATGGCACCGAGGAAAGCCACCGGCGCATGCTCGCGGCCATCCCTGAAGTCTGGCGCTTTACCGTTGAACTGATCGCCGCCGATGACAGCGAGCAGCGCCTGTGCGAAGCCGGCATCACCCCGGACATCGCCACGACCGCCGCTGCCTGGCAAGCCAGCGTCGAAGCGATCTTCGCCAGCGCCACCCTGCCGGTGCCGACCGCGCCGAGCTACTTCTACCTGGACGCGCGCAAAGGCCTGCACACCGAACACCTGGGCATCCTGCTGGCCGAAATGCAGTTCCTGCCCCGAGCGTACCCCGATGCAACCTGGTGAACTGATCGCCAGCGACCTCGGGGCGCGGCCGGCACAACCGACCGACCTGGGCGCGGCCTGGGCGATCCTGTCCGAGGTCATGGACCCGGAGGTGCCGGTGGTCAGCGTGGTGGACCTGGGCATCGTCCGCGACCTGGACTGGCAGGCCGGGCATCTGCACGTGGTGGTCACGCCGACCTACTCCGGCTGCCCGGCGACCGAAGTGATCGAAAGCGACATCCGCGACGCACTGGAGCTCGCCGGTTTCAGGGCGCCGCAACTGGAACGCCGGCTGACCCCGGCGTGGACCACCGACTGGATCAGCGCCAGCGGCCGCGAACGCCTGCGCGCCTACGGCATCGCGCCGCCCGAGGGCAGCACCAGCAAGCGCAGCCTGCTCGGCGAAAGCCCGGTGATCCGCTGCCCGCAATGCGGCAGCGCCCACACCGAGGTGCTCAGCGAGTTCGGCTCCACGGCGTGCAAGGCCCTGTATCGCTGCGTCGAGTGCCGCGAACCGTTCGACTATTTCAAGTGCATCTGAGCGGCGCTCGGCCGTCCCAGTTGGAGAACAAGCATGAGCAAATTTCACAGTCTGACCATCAAGGACGTGCGCGCGGAAACCCGTGACGCGGTGTCCATTGCCTTCGAGATTCCGCAGGCATTGCAGGACAGCTTTCACTTCACCCAGGGCCAGCACCTGGTGATGCGCACCCTGCTGGACGGCGAGGAAGTACGCCGCTCCTATTCAATCTGCACCGGGGTCAACGACGGCGAGCTGCGCATCGCAGTCAAGCGCGTCGCCGGCGGGCGTTTTTCCGCCTTCGCCAACGAGCAGCTGAAAGTCGGGCACAGCCTGGAAGTCATGCCGCCGGCCGGGCACTTCCATGTCGAGCTCGATCCGGCTCGTCATGGTCACTATCTGGCGGTCGCCGCCGGCAGCGGCATCACGCCGATCCTGTCGATCATCAAGACCACCCTGGAAACCGAACCGCACAGCCGCGTCACCTTGCTGTATGGCAATCGATCCAGTTCCGGTGCGCTGTTTCGCGAACAGCTCGAAGACCTGAAGAACCGCTACCTGCAACGCCTGAACCTGATCTTCGTGTTCAGTCGCGAGCAGCAGGACGTCGACCTGTACAACGGTCGGATCAATGCCGAGAAATGCGAGCAACTGTTCAGCCGCTGGCTCGACGTGAAAGCCCTCGACGCCGCCTTCATCTGCGGCCCGCAGGAAATGACCGAGACCGTGCGCGACAGCCTGAAAGCCAAAGGCCTGGCACCTGAACGCATCCATTTCGAGCTGTTCGCCGCCGCGGGCAGTCAGCAGAAACGCGAGGCCCGTGAAGCCGCCCGGCAAGTGGACGCCGCCGTCAGCCAGATCACCGTCATCAGCGACGGCCGCGCCCTGGCCTTCGACCTGCCGCGCAACAGCCAGAGCATCCTCGACGCCGGCAACGCCCAGGGCGCCGAATTGCCCTACTCGTGCAAGGCCGGCGTGTGCTCGACCTGCAAGTGCAAGGTCATCGAAGGCGAGGTGGAAATGGACAGCAACCACGCCCTGGAAGACTACGAAGTCGCCGCCGGCTATGTGCTGTCGTGCCAGGCGTTTCCGATCACCGACAAAGTGGTCCTGGATTTCGATCAGCTCTGAAATCCGCAGCGCTGTAAAAACTGTGGGAGCGAGCCTGCTCGCGATGCTCCCGAGATCGACGCGTTTATCCAGAAGGCACGCGTCATCGTTGACGACCATCGCGAGCAGGCTCGCTCCCACAGGGACCGCGCCGTTTCACCCCACAACAAAAACAACAACCGAGAGCGTGCCATGACCCCACAAGACATAGAACTCATCCGCCAGCACCCCGACTTCATCCAGTTGGTGCGTCGCAAACAGAAGCTCTACTGGTCGCTGTCGCTGATCATGCTGGTGATCTATTTCGGTTTTGTCCTGCTGGTGGCCTTCTCCCCCGCCACCCTCGGCCAGTCCCTGAATGGCGGCGTGACGTCGGTCGGCATGCTGGTGGGCGTGGTCATGGTGCTGCTGGCGTTCGCCCTGACCGGCTTCTATGTCTATCGCGCCAACCACGTGATCGATCCGCTCAACGACAAACTGAAGCAGGAGTGCGCCCGATGAGTCGCCTCCTCGCGCTGTTCCTGCTGCCGCTGGCGGTGGTCACCGACCTGGCCGTTGCCGCCGAAGGCACGTCCCGCCCCTTGAACTGGAACGCCATCGGCATGTTCCTGGTGTTCGTGCTGTTCACCCTCGGCGTCACGCGCTGGGCGGCGTTGCGCACCCGCTCGGCCAGCGACTTCTACACCGCTGGCGGTGGCATGAGCGGTTTCCAGAATGGCCTGGCGATTGCCGGCGACATGATCTCCGCCGCCTCGTTCCTCGGCATCTCCGCGATGATGTTCCTCAATGGCTACGACGGTTTGCTCTATGCCCTGGGCGTGCTGGCCGGCTGGCCGATCATCCTGTTCCTGATCGCCGAACGCCTGCGCAACCTGGGCAAGTACACCTTTGCCGACGTGGTCTCCTATCGCCTGGAACAGACCCCGGTGCGCCTGACCTCGGCCTTCGGCACGCTGACCGTGGCCCTGATGTACCTGGTGGCGCAGATGGTCGGTGCCGGCAAACTGATCGAGTTGCTGTTCGGCATCGACTACCTCTACGCCGTGATGCTGGTCGGCGTGTTGATGGTGTTCTACGTGACCTTCGGCGGCATGCTCGCCACCACCTGGGTGCAGATCATCAAGGCGGTGATGCTGCTGTTCGGCACCAGCTTCATGGCGTTCATGGTACTCAGGCATTTCGGTTTCAGTACCGAGGCGATGTTCGCCGGCGCCACCGCCGTGCACGCCAAGGGCACGGCAATCATGGCCCCCGGTGGCCTGCTGTCGAACCCGATCGATGCGATTTCCCTGGGGCTGGGCATGATGTTCGGCACCGCCGGCCTGCCGCACATCCTGATGCGTTTCTTCACCGTCAGCGATGCCAAGGAAGCGCGCAAAAGCGTGTTCTACGCCACGGGCTTCATCGGTTATTTCTACCTGCTGCTGATCGTCGTCGGCTTTGGCGCCATCGTCATGGTCGGTACCGAGCCGTCGTACCGCGACGCCAGCGGCGCGATCATCGGCGGCGGCAACATGGTCGCCGTGCATCTGGCGCAAGCCGTGGGCGGCAACCTGTTCCTCGGCTTCATTTCGGCGGTGGCCTTCGCCACCATTCTCGCCGTGGTGGCCGGGCTGGCCCTGTCGGGCGCCTCGGCGGTGTCCCACGATTTGTATGCCTGTGTGATCCGCAAGGGCCAGGCCAGCGAACAACAGGAAATGCGCATGTCACGCATCGCCACCCTGTGCATCGGCGTGCTGGCGATCATCCTCGGCCTGCTGTTCGAATCGCAGAACATCGCCTTCCTTTCCGGCCTGGTGCTGGCCATCGCGGCCTCGGTGAATTTCCCGGTGCTGTTCCTTTCGATGTACTGGAAAGGCCTGACCACCCGCGGCGCGGTGATGGGCAGCCTGATGGGGCTGGTCTCGGCCATCGTCCTGCTGGTGCTCAGCCCGGCGGTCTGGGTCAACGTCATGCATCACGACAAGGCCCTGTTCCCGTACTCGAACCCGGCACTGTTTTCCATGAGCCTGGCGTTCTTCAGCGCCTGGCTGTTTTCGGTCACCGACAGCTCGCCGCGAGCGGCACTCGAACGCGGCCGCTACCTGGCGCAGTTCATCCGCTCGATGACCGGCATTGGCGCCTCGGGCGCCAGCAACCACTGATCCCCTGTTCGATAACACGGAGCAATCCTGATGTCCTCCTCACCTGTTTTGCACGCCCCTACACTGCAGAGTTTCATCGCCGGTCGCTGGATCGGCCAACACGGCGCGCAGGTTCTGCGCAGCGCCATCGACGGGCACGAAATCGCCCGCACCCACGAAGAGCGTCCGGATTTCGCCGAAGCCATCGAACACGGCCGTCGCCAGGGCGTCAGCGGCCTGATGGCCCTGGACTTCCAGCAACGGGCCCAGCGCCTGAAGGCGCTGGCCTTATACCTGAGCGAACGCAAGGAACAGCTCTACGCCATCTCCCACCACAGCGGTGCCACCCGCGCCGACAGCTGGATCGACATCGAGGGCGGCAACAGCACGCTGTTCACCTACGCCAGCCTCGGCTCCCGGGAGCTGCCGTCGGGCAACGTGGTCCACGAAGGCCCGGCGCTGCAACTGAGCAAGGCGGGCACCTTCGCCGGTACGCACATCCTGGTGCCGCGCGGCGGCGTGGCGGTGCACATCAACGCCTTCAACTTCCCGATCTGGGGCATGCTGGAGAAATTCGCGCCGAGCTTTCTCGCCGGCATGCCGTGCATCGTCAAACCGGCCAGCGCCACCAGCTACCTGACCGAGGCCGTGGTGCGCCTGATGGACGAGTCCGGCCTGTTGCCGGCGGGCAGCCTGCAACTGATCATCGGCGGCACCGGGGATCTGCTCGATCGCCTGCAAGGCCAGGACGTGGTGACCTTCACCGGTTCGGCCGACACCGCGGCCAAGCTGCGGGTCAACCCGAACCTGATTCGTCATTCGGTGCCGTTCACCGCCGAGGCCGATTCGCTGAACTGCGCGATCCTCGCCCCGGACGTCACCCCGGACGACGAAGAATTCGAGCTGTTCATCAAGGAAGTCGCCCGGGAAATGACCACCAAGGCCGGGCAGAAATGCACCGCGATCCGCCGCGCCATCGTGCCGGCCAAACACCTGGATGCCGTGGCCGAACGCCTGCGTGAGCGCCTGGCCAGGGTGGTGGTCGGCGACCCGTCGGTGGAAGGCGTGCGCATGGGCGCACTGGCCTCCCACGATCAGCAGAAGGACGTGGCCGAGCGCCTGGAAACCCTGCTGCAGAGCAGCGACATGCTGTTCGGTGCCCGCGACGGCTTCGAGCCCCGTGGCGAAAACGTCAGCCAGGGCGCGTTCTTCGCCCCGACCCTGTTGCAGGCCCGTGACCCGCATGCCGAAGGCGGCGCCCATGACATCGAAGCGTTCGGCCCCGTCAGCACCTTGATGGCCTACGACGACCTGGATGAAGCACTGGCGCTGGCCGCACGCGGCAAGGGCAGCCTGGTCGCCAGCCTGGTGACCAAAGACCCGCAGGTGGCCGCCAAGGCCATTCCGGTGGCGGCGGCCCTGCACGGACGCCTGTTGGTACTGGACCGCCACTGCGCCGGCGAATCCACCGGCCACGGTTCGCCATTGCCGCAACTCAAGCACGGCGGCCCGGGTCGTGCCGGCGGCGGTGAAGAACTCGGCGGTCTGCGTGCGGTGAAACACTACCTGCAACGCGCGGCGGTCCAGGGCTCGCCGACCATGCTGGCAGCGGTCACCGGGGAATACGTGCGCGGCGCGAACGTCATCGAGACCGAGGTCCACCCCTTCCGCCGGTACTTCCAGGACCTGCAGATCGGCGAATCCCTGCTGACCCACCGCCGCACCGTGACCGAGGCGGACCTGGTGAACTTCGGCTGCCTGTCCGGCGACCACTTCTACATGCACTTCGACGACATCGCGGCCAAGGAGTCGCAGTTCGGCAAGCGCATCGCCCACGGTTACTTCGTGCTGTCGGCGGCGGCCGGGCTGTTCGTTTCACCCGCGCCAGGACCGGTGCTGGCCAACTATGGCCTGGACACCCTGCGCTTCATCAACCCGGTGGGCATCGGCGACACCATCCAGGCGCGCCTGACCTGCAAACGCAAGATCGACCAGGGCAAGAAGAGCCCGCAGGGCATCCCGCAAGGCGTGGTGGCGTGGGACGTGGAAGTCACCAACCAGCTGGGCGAGTTGGTGGCCAGTTACGACATCCTGACCCTGGTGGTCAAGCGCGAGGACTGATTACGAGCTTGTGCCGAACCGGCTGGCCTCATCGCGGGCAAACCCGCTCCCACCCAAGCACCTGTGGGAGCGAGCCTGCTCGCGAGGGGCCATCAATGCCGGCGCAACCACTCGATAAACAGCGCAAACAACTCCGACTGCGAACCGACCTCCAGCTTCAGGTACAAATTCTTGCGGTGCATGCGCACCGTCTCCGGCGAGATGTTCAACTGGCTGGCCGTGGACTTCACCGAATGCCCTCGAAGCACCATGTGCGCCACTTCCCGCTCGCGCTCGGTGAGCACGTCGCTGCCGAAATGCTCGAACGCCGACTGCACCCGCTGCTTGAGATCGTCACGCCCGCCGGCTTCGTGATCAGCACGCTGCGGCAAGCCCCGCCGGCCAAACTCGGCGATCAACTCGCGCACCAGGGGCTCGACGGCCCGCAACAGGTTCAGTTGTTCGACCCGCAGGCTCTCTCCGCCAAACCCCTGGAACAGGCTCACGGAAATCTGCGTGTCATGGCCGGTATCCACCAGGTAAAAACTGTCCTCGGAGCTGCCCGCCTTCAGGTAGTAGGTCTTGTAGTACTCGCTGTCGAAAAAGTGATCCGGGGCGATTTCCTCCAGGTGATAAAAGCCCTCGGCCAGGCCCTGCTCCACGGCCAGGCAAAACGGGTCGAGCAGGTAGCCCACGGAAAAATAGCGCTCCAGCAACGCCACCCGGTACTGCTCCGGGATGCCCTGCTGGTACAGCAACTGCGGCGCGCGGTCCCTGTGTTCGAGGCTGATCATCACTGACTCGATCGACACCAGGTGCCCGAACGCGCAGGCCAGGTGGTGCAGCGCGTCGGGCTCGTCGATATGGGCGAAGGCCTTGCGCAGCTCGCCATGCCATTTGTGCAAGGCGCCGAAGGGCAAGGCAATCAGTGTGTCGTCGTTGGGTTTGCTCATGCCTCGCAGTCTAGCGGGTGAACCGGGGCCCCGTAACCGGCGATCGCTCAAACTCATTGGCCGCCATACTGACCGCTTTGTTCAAGCTCGACCGCCACTTCAAGGATGCAGACGCGTAACGTCTCGACGATTTCATCCACCTGGGCGTGCGTCAGGATCAGCGGCGGCGACATCACGTTGAGGTGCATGATCGGCCGCACCAGCAGGCCACGGGCCTGCGCACGGGAATGAATGCGCTCACCGATGTTGATCTCGTCGGCAAACAGCGCCTTGGTGCGCTTGTCGGCGACGAATTCCACGCAGGCCATCAATTTCTCGCAGCGCACATCGCCCACCAGCGGCAGGTCGCTGAGGGTAGCCAGACGCTGTTCCAGGTAGGTGCCGACCACCTCGACATGCTCCAGCAGATTTTCCCGCTCGATGATCTCGATGTTCTTCAACGCCGCCGTGCAGCACACCGGATGCCCGCTGTAGGTGAAGCCGTGGGTGAAGCAACGCCCCTTGCCCGGCTCGGCGATGACTTTCCAGATTCGCTCGGAAAAAATGCAGGCGCCCAGCGGCAGGTACGCGGAAGTCAGACCCTTGGCCGTGGTGATGATGTCAGGCTGGACCTCGAACACATCGTAAGACGCGAAGAACTTGCCCAGGCGGCCGAAGGAGGTCACCACTTCATCGGCGACAAACAGAATGTCGTAGCGCTGGCAGACCTCCCACATGCGCTTGAGATAGCCCTTGGGCGGAATGATCACGCCGCCAGACCCCATGATCGGCTCGGCGAAGAAACCGCCGACCTTGTGGGCGCCGATGGCCAGGATCTTGTCTTCGAACTCCTGCACCAGGAACTCGAGGAACTGCGCTTCGTCCATCCCCGCCGGCGCGCGGTAGGGGTTGGGGTTCGAGACGTGATCAATCAGGTCGTTGGCGTAATCGAACTCCGGCACGCGGTCGGCGGCCTTGTTGCCGATCGACATGGTCAGCGTGGTCGAGCCGTGATAGGCGTTGAAGCGCGCGATGACATGCTTCTTGTCCGGTTTGCCACGGCAGTTCTGGTAGTACTGGATCAGCCGGTAGGCGGTGTCCACGGCAGTCGACCCGCCCGTGGTCAAAAACACATGGTCGAGGTCCCCCGGCGCCAGGCTGGCGAGTTTCTCGCACAACTGGATGGCGACGTTGTTGGACATGTCGGAAAACGGGTTCGAATAGGCCAGCTGCCGCACCTGGTCGGCAATGGCCAGTGCCATTTCCTCGCGGCCCAGGCCGATGTTGGTGCACCACATGCCGCCGACGGCATCGAGAAAGCGGTTGCCCTGGGTGTCGTAGATGTAGGCGCCGTCACCGGCCACGATGTTCAGCGAGCCCTGCTCGGCATGCTCGTCGAACATGTGATAGCCGTGCATGTAGTGCGCCTTGTCGGCCTTGACCAGCCGCGATGCATCGGCGGCGGACAGTACGTCATGAGTGGGAGTAGCCATACGAAAACCTCGAACCGAAGGGTTGAACGATCAGATCCCGCTTTTCACCGTGCTCCAGACCCGCGTGATGGCGCGCATATCCTTGGGGTCCTGAGTCTTTTGCGGAAACAGCCGCTGACGGGTTTCCTCATCGGGATAGATGGCGGGGTTGTTGCGCACATCGGCCTCCAGCAACGGCGTCGCGGCCGCGTTGCTGTTGGCGTAATGGATGTAATCCGTCACATCGGCCATCACCTGCGGCTTCATCAGGAAGTCGAGGAACTTGTGCGCGTTGGTCACATGCGGGGCATCGGCCGGGATGTACAGGTTGTCAAACCAGATCAGGGAGCCTTCCCGGGGAATGAAGTACGCCAGGTTGATCTTCAATTTGGCTTCTTCGGCGCGGGCCATGGCGGTCGCGTAGTCGCCGGACCAGGTCATGGCCATGCACACATCGCCGTTGGGCAGGCTGGTCAGGTAGTTGACCGAGTCGAACTTGCGAATATAGGGCCGCACCGACAGCAGCAACTCCTGCGCCGCCTTCAGGTCCGCCGGCGCCGCACTGCGCGGGTCGCGCCCCAGGTACTTCAGGGCCAGGGGTATGACTTCGGTCGGGGCGTCCACCAGGGTGACGCCGCAGTCGGCGAAACGCGACACGATCTTCGGATCGAAGATCATCGCCAGCGACCCGATCGGCGCGTCGGGCATGCGCTCCCTGATCTTGTCGACGTTGTAGGTGATGCCGTTGCTGCCCCAGGTGTAAGGCGCGGAATACTGCATGCCGGCATCGAAGCCCTGCATGTCCTGCAGCACTTTGTCATCGAGGTTGGCCCAGCCCGGCAGCAGTTTTTTATTCAGTGGCTGGAACACCCCGGCCTTGATCAGTGGCGGCGCCAGCGACGCATTGAGCACCACCAGGTCATAACCGGAGTGGCCGGTGAGCAACTTGGCCTGGACGGTTTCATAGGCGTCGAACGTGTCGTAGATGACCTTGATGCCGGTGGCTTTCTCGAAATCCGCCAGGGTGTTTTCACCGATGTAATCCGCCCAGTTGTAGAGCCTGAGGGTTTTACTGTCGTCCACCTCGGCGGCCTGGGCGTGGATCAGCAGGGAAACGAGAAAAAAGCTGGAAATCACTGTGAGGGCCTTGCGCATAGCAAATCCACCTTATCAAGCGAGTTCGGCTCTGGATGAGCGGGTGAATCCACTATTGGCGGATTCGACGCGAGGCGCCATACCCCGAATGGGTGTGTGCCCGCCCCCACGGGTGTCCGCGTTTCCCTGCAAAAAAAAAGACGCGCAGACGAGTTGCGGCTCGTCCACGCGTCAAAACGGGAAGCTTCAATACAGTTCTTTGTGGACGCGATGGGTGCTCGCCAGGTCGGCGACGAATGTCTGCGCCACCTCCTCGCTGAGGTGGCCAAAGGTCATGGCGATGTTGACCAGCGCTGCGTCAATGGCCCGTTCCAGGTTGCTTTTGTTGCCACAGACGTACAAATGCGCGCCCTGGTTGAGCAGTGCCCACAGGTAGGCGCCGTGTTCGAGCATGGCATCCTGCACGTAGTAGCGACTTTCGCCATCCCTCGAAAACGCCGTGATGAGCGTATCCAGTACCCCGCTGGCCTGCCATTTTTCCAGGCGTGACTGATAGAGGAAGTCCGACGCCCGACGGCGGTCGCCGAAGATCAGGCAGCTTTGCGCCGGGCTGTTCTGCTGCTCGATCTGCTCCAGCAGGGCGATCAACGGTGCGATGCCCGTGCCGGTCCCGATCATGATCACCGGGTGCTCGACCTGGCGCGGCAGGTGGAACGGCGGGTTGCTGCGCACAAACACCCGGGCCTCGGGATGCGGCCCGACCAGGTGCCCGGTGGCGGTGCCGGTACGCGAACGGCCAGCCATGTCATAGGCGACTTCACGGATGCACAGGTCCACGTAACCGGGGTTGTCGTGGGAGGCAATCGAATACGCCCGTGGCAGCACATCGGGCAGCCACTCGACCAGGTCTTCCACACTCAATTGGTCAGGCTCACAGAAATCATTGAGCACATCGAGCAGGTCCCGGCCATACAGGTAGGCCTCCAGCTCTTTGCGGTTGCTGACCTTCAACAGGCCTTTCAAGGTTTCATGCTGGCTGACCTTGGCGATATCGCGCAGCATCGACTTGCTCAGTTGGCGCAGCTCCTTGTCGGCGAGCAACGTGCGGGCATCGTCGCGGCCGAACCACTTACCCACTTGCACCAGCAGTTGCTCATCGTTGTGCGCCAGCACATAAAGGTTGTCGCCGGCGCGGTACTTGATGCCGCTGCCTTCGATGTCCAGGCGCACCTGCCAGGCGTAAGGCGCCGTGCCATTGAGCCGGGTTCGCGAGATCACCCGCGCCGGCCAGGTGGCCTTTTCACCGTAGGCGGTGACTTGCAGATTCAAGGTGCTGCCGGCACGCCGGTCGCCCTTGAGCACCGCTTCGAGCGTGGCGCACCAGGTGTCGAAAAAGCCCTCGAAATCGGTGTCCGCGTCGACGCGATTGATCCAGGGCTCGGCCTGTTTCTGCAGGAGCGTGGCGTCCAGCAGCTTGCTGTAGCCGCAGAACGTCGGGTACGCGGTGTCGCCCAGGCCGAAGATTGCATAAGGCTGGTCGATCAACGATGCGAACTCGTTCAGTTGATCCATGAAGCAATCGGCATTGCCCGGGGGTTCGCCGTCACCGAAGGAGCTGCACACGATGATCAGCAGGTCCCGCGGGGTCAGGCTATCGAGCTTCAGGGCGTTGAGATCCTGCACGGCCAATTCGTACGGCTGCAAGCAAGGCAGACGCAACAGGCGTTGCGTCAACCCTCGGGCATTGCCGGACTCAGAGCCATAACCGATCACGATGCGTTCGATTAAAGCTGGCATGGCCGCTTACCTGTCGTAGTGTTCGTCGAAAGTTTCCTTGGAAAACTCCAGGCCTTCGAAGTCGCTCATCAGGTCGTTGATCACCCGGCGAATGCTGATGTACTCGACGATGTTGCCCTGCTCGTCGAACAGCGGCTGCACCGTGGTATCGACCACATACAGGCCGCCGCCCTTGCCCACGTTGGGGATCACGCCGGTCCAGATTTCGCCTTTCTTGATGGTGTCCCACATCTGCTTGTAGGTGCTCTTGGGCACGGCAGGATGGCGCACGAGGCTGTGCGGCTGGCCCACCAGCTCTTCACGGGTGTAACCGGTCAGCTTGCAGAACAGATCGTTGACGTAAGTGATGTTGCCTTGCAGGTCGGTGGTGGAGATCACCATGACGTTTTCCAGTGCGCTCAAGACTTTGGCGTTGATGGCTTGCATTGTGTTACCCCTCGATTGATTGAAAATGGCGACAGTGATTTCAGGTCTGGCCAACGCACCGCATTACTGCTTTTAGTCTTTATAAATCAATCAGTTAATATCACTGACTGCGGATGGCGCTGAGAAAAAAAGGATCCGATCCACGAGCGGATCCTGAAAAGGAGTTCGGGATGAAACGGCGCGGGCACCGGGTTCAGCTTTCCTGCGACTGCAGGCGCGAACCTTTGCGAGTCACCTGCTGGCCGGGTTCGAAACGCGCATTGGGCGAACGAACGGTGCTGACTTCGCCCTGGGCGTCTTTCACTTCATAAGCGGTTTCTGTCAGGCCGGCCGCCTCCTGTACCGAGCTGCCGGCGAAGAACCCGGCACCGGCACCGATCAGCGCGCCGATCGGGCCGCCCACGGCGCCGACCATCAACCCGGTGACCACACCGGCACCTTTGCCGGCCGTGGTATCCGGCACTTCGCGAACCACTTGATCGGCCATGCACAAGGGGGAGAACAACAGGCAGAGGGTGAAGCTGAAGGGGATGGTACGAGTCATGATCATTTCCTGCTTGGGTTGGGGTTGCCCTAAGCATTCCATTAACCGTGCCAACTTTTTAATTCATATATTTCAGTAACTTGAATGAATACGATGTCTTTATGACAACAGCCAAATAAAGTCATTAAGACTACGCAATTGTCATTGTGACTAGACCTTGAGCGGTCAGGCAGCGGGTTGGGTTTTCAACGTCAGCAAGCCGGCCAGCGCACCGCAGGCGACCAACACTTCACCCAGTGCCTGGGCCCAGACCGCCAACATCAGCCCACCGCCCATCAACAGGTAATACAGAAAACCGAACAGCGCGCCGGCAGTTCCCAATCGATCGGTGTAACGGCCCAACGCAGCCCCCAGAATGTTCGGGATGGCCATGCCGAAAGCCAACACCACCGGCAGCATCGCCAACACGAACAGGACGCTGCCCTGAAGCAGCCATACGCCGATCCCGCCAGACAACGCCAACCCCGCCGCCAGGCGGATCAACTGTGAGCCGTCGAGACCGCGCCGAAGCAGGCACTTGTTGAGCCAGGCGCCGAGACCTGAAGCCAGCGCCAGGATCACACCGCTGTAGCCGAACCACTGCGCGTTCAAGCCCAAGCGCTGAAACTCGAAAGGGCCCAGGCTGTAGTAGCTGAACAGGGCCACGTTGAAAAGCGCCACCAGTGACGCCGACCGCCATATCTGCAGATCGCCCAGCATGCGCCCGAGCGTTTCGAACAAAGGCGGTATGGGCATTCGCTGCGGCCGCGTTTCCGGCAAGGCGTACAGGCAGCCCAGCGCCAACGCCGACGACAACAGCAACAAGCCCCCCGCCACACCCCGATAACCGAAGCCCTGGACCAGGCTCGCGCCGACGAACAGTCCAATCGCCGGACTGACCGCGAGCGCGATGCCGATCACCGAAAACACCTGTGCCAGGTCCGCGCCTTTGAACCGGTCGCGCAACACGGTCTGTGTCACCACCGAGCCCACTGCTGCACCGAACGCAGCCAGCGCCTGCGCGGCCAGCAACCCGTTGAAGGTGCTGACCCTCATCGCCAGTACCGAGGCCACCGCGTACAGGGCCAACCCCGACAGCATCGAAGGCCGCCGGCCGATCCGATCGCAGAGCAGGCCCCACGTCACCACGCCTGAGGCGAACGCCAGGAAAAATACCGACAGCATTCGCCCAGCGGTGTGTGGCCCGACGCAAAACACCTGGCCAATGTTGGTCAGCGCCGGGCTATAGAGGGTTTGCGCCAGCTGCGTGAACATCAGCAAGGCAATGGCCATTACCCGCAGTGGAGTGTGATTCGTCATGGCTTCGCTCTCAGAAAAAGAGAGCAGCCTAGTGGAGCACCAGCTGACGTATTATCGAAATCAGGACAATAAATCGATGAGATCGGACAAACATGGCTTGGCTGGATTCCCGCGCACGGTTCGACCCTGATGCGTTTACAGCACCGGTTATCGGTATCGCTGCCACGCTCGGCAATCACGATTCGGGCCTGCATCAACATCAGCGCGGCCAGCTGTTGTTCACCCGCCAGGGCTGTATGCGCATTACGCTGGCCCAGCAGTTATGCCTGCTGCCGCCTTCTCGCGCCGCATGGATTCCGTCGGGAGTGCGTCACCGTGCCGTCATGCAGCAGAGTGTCGACTATCGCTCGATCTACCTGACACCGGCCTTGTGCGCCGAGCTGCCGCAACATGTCTGCGTGATGGAAGTCAGCGCGTTGCTGCACGCGGTTTTGGAACCAATGGCCTTCTGCGACTTCGACACGGATTGGCAGCAGGGCAAATTCTTTCATTTGCTGGGCCTGTGCCTCGGCGAAATTCGCGACGCTGCGCAGCAACCCATGCTGCTGCCGCTGCCGTGGGACAAACGCCTGGCACCGCTGCTCGAATCCCTCGATCGGTTGCCTCCCGAACTTCAGGCATTGCAAGCGCAAATAGGCGCCAGCGGCCGCACCATCGGCCGGATTTTCCAGCGCGAAACCGGCATGAGCTATCAGCAATGGCGACAACAGTGGCGGTTGATGCGAGCCATTGAATTGCTCGCGACCGGACGAACCATCAGTTACAGCGCTTTCGAATTGGGATTTGCCAGCGACAGCGCATTCATCGCGTTCTTCAAGGCCATGACCGGTGTCACTCCGGGCGCCTGGTTGAATTGAGCACCTGACCACTGGCGACAGAATTCAATTGCAAGCAAATATTACATACGTCATATTATGTGCGTAATGTATATCCGTTGCCAAAGGTATTCCCTGATGACCAGCATGCCCAGCCCTGAATCCGATCTCGCTGTTGCGGCGCGCGCGCCACGGTCACCCCTGCTCAAGCGCCTGGTTCTGCTGACGCTGGCCATGTCCGCACTGGTATTGGCTGGGTTGTACGCCGCGCACTGGTGGACGGCAGGCCGTTTCATCGAGGAAACCGACGACGCCTACATCGGCGGCGATGTGACGGTGATCGGGCCGAAGGTCGCCGGTTACATAGAAGAAGTGCTGGTCAGCGACAACCAGCGCGTGAAGGCCGGCGATGTGCTGATTCGCCTCGATTCCCGCGACTACCGCGCCCACCTGGCCAAGGCCGAGGGTGCGGTCGCCGCCGAAGAAGCCTTGCTGGCCAATCTCGACGCCACAGAACAACTGCAACAGGCCGTGATCGGCCAGGCCCGCGCCGGGATCGAGGCCGCGGGTGCCGAAACCGCACGCTCCCGGGATGACAACCTGCGCTACAAGAAGCTGGTGGGCAGCAATGCCGTGTCGGTGGAGAGCGCCCAGCGCGCCGACGCCACGTTCAAGACCGCCCAGGCCCTGAGTTCAAGGGCCCAGGCCGAACTGCTCGCCGCGCAACGGCAATTGAACGTGATCGAAACCCAGAAACAGCAGGCCCGGGCCGCGCTGATGCAGGCCCGGGCCGAACGTGACCTGGCGCAACTGAATGTCGGCTACACCGAACTGCGCGCGCCCATCGACGGCGTCATCGGCAACCGCCGTGCACGGGTCGGCGCGTATGCACAGGCCGGTTCGCAACAGTTGTCGGTGGTGCCCTCGAGCGGGCTGTGGGTCGATGCCAATTTCAAGGAAGATCAACTGGCGCACATGACCCCCGGCCAGCCGGTGGTGATCCGCGCCGACGTGCTTTCGGGGCAGCAATTCCACGGTCACCTCGACAGCCTTGCCCCCGCCAGTGGCTCCCAGTTCAGCGTGCTGCCACCGGAAAACGCCACCGGCAACTTCACCAAGATCGTCCAGCGGGTGCCGGTGCGTATCCGGCTCGATCCGGCGGACAGCGTGCTCGGCCACCTGCGTCCAGGGTTGTCGGTGACCGCCGAGGTGGACACGCGCCAGGCACCTGAATCCGCCGCCGTGGCCAGTGCGCCATGAGCCGCGCCCTCGCCGCTCCCGCCCAACCGTTCAACGCGGCGGACATGGCGACGGCGACCAAGGTGTTCGCCTTCGCCAGCATGTGCATCGGCATGTTCATTGCGCTGCTGGACATTCAGATTGTCTCGGCGTCATTGCGCGATATCGGCGGCGGGTTGTCAGCCGGGACGGATGAAACCGCGTGGGTGCAGACCAGCTACCTGATCGCCGAAATCATCGTGATACCGTTGTCAGGCTGGCTGTCGCGCGTGTTTTCGACCCGCTGGCTGTTCTGCGCGTCCGCCGTGGGCTTCACCCTGGCCAGCCTGCTCTGCGGCGCGGCCTGGAACATCCAGAGCATGATCGCCTTCCGCGCACTGCAGGGGTTCCTGGGCGGCTCGATGATCCCCTTGGTGTTCACCACCGCGTTCTTTTTCTTCACCGGCAAGCAACGGGTCATCGCCGCCGCGACCATCGGCGCCGTCGCGTCACTGGCGCCCACCCTGGGGCCGGTGATCGGCGGCTGGATCACTGACGTGTCGTCGTGGCACTGGCTGTTCTACATCAACTTGGTGCCGGGTATCTTCGTCGCGGTGGCGGTGCCACTGCTGGTGAAAATCGATCAGCCGGAGCTGTCCCTGCTCAAGGGCGCCGACTACCTGAGCATGGTGTTCCTGGCGCTGTTTCTTGGCTGCCTGGAATACACCCTGGAAGAAGGTCCACGCTGGAACTGGTTCAGCGACCGCACGATACTGACGACGGCCTGGATCAGTGGCCTGGCGGGCCTGGCATTTATCGGTCGCACCCTGCACGTGGCCAATCCGATCGTCGATTTGCGCGCCCTGAAAGACCGCAACTTCGCCCTCGGCTGCTTCTTCTCGTTCGTTACCGGGATCGGCCTGTTCGCCACAATTTACCTGACACCGCTGTTTCTCGGCCGGGTGCGTGGCTATGGCGCGCTGGACATTGGCCTGGCGGTTTTCTCCACCGGGGTGTTCCAGATCATGGCCATTCCGCTGTATGCCTTTCTGGCCAACCGCCTCGACCTGCGCTGGATCATGATGACCGGCCTGGGCCTGTTCGCGTTGTCGATGTGGGATTTCAGCCCGATCACCCATGACTGGGGCGCCAGGGAATTGATGTTGCCGCAGGCCCTGCGCGGGATTGCCCAGCAACTGGCGGTGCCGCCGGCGGTGACCCTGACCCTCGGCGGGCTGGCACCGGCCCGGCTCAAACATGCCTCCGGGTTGTTCAACCTGATGCGAAACCTCGGGGGCGCCATTGGCATCGCCGCCTGCGCAACCATCCTCAACGACCGCACCAACCTGCACTTCACCCGGCTGGCGGAAAACCTCAACAGCAGCAACGAGGCCCTGAACCAGTGGCTGTCCCAGGTCGGCCACAACTTCGCCGCCCTGGGCCAGAGCGGCGACATCGGCGTCACCGCCAGCCTGCATCAGCTCTGGTTGCTGACCTACCGCGAAGCGCAGACGCAAACCTATGGCGACACCTTCCTGCTGATCGGCGCCTGCTTCGTCATCGCCACGGCGCTGGTGCCCTTGATGCGCAAGGTGCAACCACCGGCCGCACCGAGTGCTGATGGGCATTGAGCGAGGCTCAGGTCAGGCGTCAGAGAAATGCGTAGGAATACTTAAGTACGGTCATGTAGGACCGCTCCCTTTCTCCTTTTTGCCCCCATTATTTCCCGGTTAACGGCGGCCACGATGCTTTAGCTTTAGAGCAAATTGGCCGTGGGGCACTTCCTCGATAGATCGACCTCGGCCGCGCTCATTCATCCTCTTGGGGATAGTTTCCTGTGCGCCTGATTCATCGACATGATCGCGAACGCCAGGGCATCAGCCTGCGCAATATCGAATCGCCTTTTTTTGCAAAGTCCGCAGTTCAAGAGGTTTTCGCAGGGCGGTCTCTTCGATCGATTGACGGGCTCAAGGTGTGGACGCATGGCCAGGCCTGGAGCGATCAAAAAATCCTCGACGCGGTGGGAGAAGGTGATCTGCTGCTGGTCTCGGACGACCCCTTCGATCCACTGAGCAGCGATACATCCGGCCGGTATTGGTTTATCACCGAGGACAGCGGGTTTTTCGGCGGGTTGCAGCGTCCTGCTGCCCAAGGCGTGTCCACGCGGCCACCCGCTGAACCCTGGGTCAAACCGCCGCCACAGGAACCCGGCTTTTATGTCGTACCGAAGAGCACAACCGCCGAGCAGCTGAAAGCAACGCTGTTCGCGACGCAAAACCCCTCGGTGATGCGCAAATTTGAGGCGCTGAACCACGGTCTTGGCGAGGTGAAGGCGGGCACGATGATCGTGCTCAGCGATCCGCACAACCTGCAATGCACCCGCGAAGAGGCCCTGTTGACGGAGGCCGCGGCCAAGACCAATAGCGCTCTGGAGGTGTTGAGCCCGCAAGAGGCGGACTTCATGGTCCGCCACCGCCACGAAATCGAAACCTTCCTGGCCGAGGGATCAACGGCGATCGGTGTGGGCGAGGCGATTTTCAGCAGCAACCTGAAAAACATGCAGGTCCTCCTGAAGGACATCGAAGCGCTGCACGTGCGCACGTTCAACGCACACGGGCATCTACGCTCACCGGAGTTTTTTGCCGAGCGCAAACGACTGCTCAACCAACTCAACACCCACCTGACCGCCCTGAGCCGCAAGGGTATTGGCTTACCGGACCATCCAAATCTGAAAAACGCGCTGGGCATCTCCAGTCGCAGCCTGGTCCACCGCTGGACCAAGGCCGGAGCCGCCGGACAGATTCCCGGCTACGCGACGCACATCGAAGGCGTGGCCAAAGCGGCGAAGGTGGTCAAGTACGGCGGCTGGGTTGGCACTGCGATTGGCGGTGGGGCGTCTTATATGAAGGTGCAGGATGTCTGCGCTGAAGGCGATGCCGAGGCGTGCAGGAAGATCAAGTTTACCGAGACTGGTAGTTTTACAGGTGGGGTCATAGGGGGAACGTTGGCTGGTGGTCTCTTGGGCAGTAGCGCCGCTGGAACCGTTTGCGTCGCGTTGGGCGTGCCCACCTTAGGTACCGGCACGCTGGTGTGCGGTGTGGTTGTAGTCGGAGTGGCTTCACTTGCAACGAGTATTCTCACCAACTGGGGTGGCGAATATATTGGCGAAATCATTTATGAGCACTCTCGATGAGCATCGTACAGCTGATAGTTGTGGGCGTGGGCGGACTGTCCATAGTCAGCGGTTACATCTGGTTCTGCTTTGTCTTTTATATGACATTCACTGAGTTGGAGGCCGTTCTGGGCCACCTGGAAAACAGCCCGGACGTGGTGTTTTTATCCCGAACCCGAAGAAGCGGCTTCGTCGGAAAGTCTCGCTTGATGATCGAATTGTCTGGAATTGTGACGTTTCCACGCTTTCACTCCCGAGTCGTCAAATTAAGCCCAGACGATCTGTCCAATATACCCGTGTCGATCAAGCGAAAACTGGCAATCATGCAATGGAGCGGCATCGTCATATTGGTCTCCATGATTGTGTCATTCGGTATCGGAAAAATTGCTGGCCTGTACCGTTAAATTTCCACCTCGAAGAATCCTTGGGCGCACCGGTGCCGATGTTCACTCACCGGCACCAAAGCTCCTTCAAGCCTGAGGCATTTTGCGAAAGCCCACCGCCAGGCGGTTCCAGCTGTTGATGGTGGAAATCGCCACGGTCAGGTCGACCATTTCCTTGGGGCTGAACTGCGCAGCGACGTATTCGTAGACATCGTCCGGAGCGTGGGTCTGGCTGAGTTCGGTCAGGGACTCGGTCCACGCCAGCGCGGCGCGTTCGCGATCGCTGAAGAACGGCGCCTCACGCCAGGCCGTCACGGCGAACAGGCGGCGCGTGGTTTCTCCGCCCTTGAGGGCATCGGTGGTGTGCATGTCGATGCAGAAGGCGCAGCCGTTGATTTGCGAGGCGCGCAGCTTGACCAGTTCGATCAGGCTCTTCTCCAGCGGCAGCTTCGAAACGGCACCTTCCAGGGCCATCATGGCTTTGAGTGCATCGGGGGAAGCGGTGTAGAAATCGATACGAGGTTGCATGGCGGGCTCCAGGGGTTAGTGGGGTGTCACTAAGTTAATCCCGTGCACCGGCGAGACAAATAACCAATATTCCAGAAGTCGAGGAGGCCATTGCGCCTGCGAAAAAATAAAAGTACGCCGGGCTGATTGCCAGCGGTCGGTCCGCGCCACTAGAATGCGATCAATTCTTAATTGCAGTCAGGCCAGGGCGCCCGAATCGAGTACCTGCTCCCCATGTCGTCGACCGACCACCCTTCGAACCAGCAAATCCACACCCTCTACAGCGAACATCACGGTTGGCTGCAGGGATGGCTGCATCGAAAACTCGGAAACCGCTGCGATGCGGCCGACCTGGCCCACGACACCTTCCTGCGCCTGCTGACCCGTCAGGTCATCAAACCCCTGGGCAGCGAACCGCGGGCGCTGCTGACCCATATCGCCAAAGGCCTGGTGATCGACCGCTGGCGGCGCCAGGACCTTGAGCGTGCCTACCTGGACACCATCGCTCAACTGCCCGCGTGCGAGGTGCCTTCGCCGGAAACCCGCCTGCTGATTCTCGAAACCCTGACGCGGATCGAAGCGCTGCTGCGCGAATTGCCGGCGGTCACCCGCGACACCTTCCTGCTGTCACAGATCGAAGGCCTGACGTACGGCCAGATCGCCGAGCGCCTCGGCGTGTCGCTGATCACCGTGAAACGGCACATGCGCGCCGCCTTCATTGCCTGCCTGAGTGTCGCCTGATGAACCCGATGATCAATCCGCAAATCATCGGCGAAGCCGCCGACTGGCTGGTGCAGTTGCACTCGGGATCCGCCACGCCGTCCGACCATCAGGCCATTGCCCAGTGGCGCAACCGCAGCGCCGAGCATGCCCAGGCATGGCTGCGGGCCGAAGCGCTGCTCGGGGAATTTCGCAGCGTGCCGCCCAACCTCGCCCTGCAGACCCTGCAACGGGCGGCGCGCAAGGATGGCCTCAGCCGCCGCCAGACCCTGACGCGCCTGGGCCTGTTGCTCATGGCCGGCCCCGTGGGCATCGCCGCGCAACATGTGCCGTGGCAACAATGGAACCCCGATCAGCGCACCGCCGTCGGCGAGCAGAAACAGTTGCAATTGCCCGACGGCAGCCAGTTGTTGCTCAACACGCAAAGTGCCGTGAACATTGCCTTCAGCCCGCGGGAACGGCGCATCACACTGCTGGATGGCGAAGTGTTGATCAGTACCGCCAGGGACGACCAGGCGCGGCCGTTTATCGTTGAAACCCCGCAAGCCATTGCCCGCGCACTGGGGACGCGCTTCTGCGTGCGCACCCACGACTCGCTCAGCCAGGTGTCCGTGCTCGAGGGGCAGGTGGAAGTCACCCCACTGTTGCTGTCACAAGGCACGACCCTCAAGGCCGGAGAGCGCCAATCGTTCAAAGCCGACCGGTTCGACCCGGTGGAACGCTTCGACACCAGTTCCCTGGCCTGGGACAAAGGCATGTTGTTGGCCAACAACATGCGCCTGGACGAATTGCTCGGTGAGTTGAGCCGCTACCGTCCCGGCATCCTGCGCTGCCATGCCGATGTCGCGGGGCTGCGGGTGTCGGGGGCGTTTTCCCTGAGCGATACCGACGCCAGCCTGCGCCTGCTCAGCGATACGCTGCCACTGCGAATCAGCAGCCTGACCCGCTACTGGATGTCGGTCGAACCCCGGGCCTGACCGCCTGCTGAAATTTTTTCCCTGCCCCCTGATACCTTTTTGCGTTTCGTTCGGTGTGTGGATCAGACCTCTTCAATTCCACGCGCTCGACAGGAACGCCGAATGACTTCAACGCTGCTGCACCGCCCCGCCGAATTCCCGCTCAAGGCCCTGAGCCTGAGCGTTGCCCTGGCCTTTACCCTGTTGGTGCCCGTCAGCAGCCAGGCTGCCGACAGCGTCAGTGAAAGCACCGCCCGCAACGTCAACATCGCACCGGGCCTGCTCAGCCATGCCCTGGCGCAATTTGCCGTGGCGGTCGGGGTGCCGCTGTCGTTCGATCCGGCACAACTGGGCAATCGCCAGAGCCCGGGATTGCAAGGCAACTACAGCGCGCAAGCGGGCTTCGCGCAATTGCTGGAAGGCAGTGGTTTCGAACTGATCAGCACCGGCGGCAACGGCTACACCGTGGCGCCGCGAGTGTCCGCCGATGGCGCACTGGAACTGGGGGCAACCAACGTCAGTGCCCTGCGCGACGACAACACCGAGACCTACGGCGGTGGCCAGGTTGCCAAGGTGGCGCAGGTCGGCATCTTAGGCAGTCAGGCCTTGAAAGACCTGCCCTTCAGCGTCACCAGCTACACCGCCAAGACCATTGCAGACCAGCAGGCCCAGACCGTCGGCGACGTGTTGCTCAACGATGCTTCGGTGCGCCAGTCCTCCGGTTTCGGCAACTTCTCCCAGGTGTTCATGATTCGCGGTTTGCCGCTGGTGTCTGACGACATTTCCTACAACGGCTTGTACGGCATCCTGCCCCGGCAGATCGTCGCCACCGAGGCACTGGAGCGGGTCGACCTGTTCAAGGGCCCGAACGCTTTCGTCAACGGCGTCACCCCCAGTGGCAGCGGGATCGGCGGCGGCGTCAACCTGCAACCCAAACGCGCCCAGGATGTGCCGACCCGCAGCATCACCCTCGAACACAGCAGCGATGGCCAGGTCGGCGGGCACCTGGACCTGGGCCAGCGCTTTGGCGAAGACAACCGGTTCGGTGCGCGAGTCAACCTGATGCAACGCGAAGGTGACACCGCCGTCGATGACGAAGACCGACGCTCGTCGCTGATCAGCCTCGGCCTGGACTATCGCGGTGATCGCCTGCGCCTGTCGGCGGACCTGGGCTACCAGAAACAGGTAATCAACCAGGGACGCTCGGTGATCTACGTCGATTCGGCCCTGAGCAAGGCGCCCAAGGTGCCGCACGCCAATGCCAGTTACGCGCAGAGCTGGAGCTATTCACAGCTGGAAGACACCTTCGGCATGGCCCGCGCCGAGTACGACCTCAGCGACAACTGGACCGCCTATGTCTCCGGTGGCGCCAAACACACCCGGGAGAATGGCGTGTATTCGTCGTTGACCGTCACCAATCTCAACGGCAACGCCAAGGGCGGCATGCTCTACTCGCCCCACGACGAAGACAACAAAAGCCTGATGGCCGGCCTCAATGGCCACTTCAACACCGGGCCGGTCAGCCATCAATTGAACTTCGGCCTGGCGGGCATCTGGGGCCAGCAGCGCTCCGCGTTCGAAACCATCGGCGCCGCCTCGCGCTACGACAGCAACCTCTACGATGTCACCGACAAGCCGCGTCCACGCCCGACATCCTTTGCCAGCGACATCTCCGATCCGCGCATCGTCGGCAAGAACACCCTGCGCAGCGCTGCGGTGTCCGACACCCTGGGCTTGCTCGACGATCGTGTCTTACTGACCCTCGGCGTGCGCAAGCAGACGATGAACGTCGACGGCTGGAACACCGCCAGCGGCGCGCGCACCTCAAGCTACGAAGAATCGATCACCACTCCGGTCTACGGCCTGGTGATCAAACCGTGGGAACACGTTTCGTTCTACGCCAACCGCATCGAAGGCCTGGCCAAGGGCCCGACGCCGCCGACCACCGCGATCAACCGCGACGAAACCTTCGCCCCGGTGCGCAGCAAACAGATCGAAGCCGGCGTGCGCCTGGACATGGACAGCTACGGTGCCAGCCTGGGCGTGTATCGCATCGAACAGCCTTCGAGCTACACCCAGGGCGGGATCTTCCGGGTCGACGGTCAGCAGGAAAACAAGGGCGTTGAGCTGAACCTTTACGGCGAACCCCTGGACGGCCTGCGTCTGCTGAGCGGCGCCACCCTGATGAAGACCGAAATCGAAGGCAGCACCAACGGCGTCAACGACGGCAACCGCGCGGTCGGCGTGCCACGCTTCCAGTTCAACCTGGGTGCCGACTGGGATGTGCCGGGCATCGAAGGCGCAGCCGTCAGCGCGCGGATGTTGCGCACCGGCGGGCAATACCTGAATGCCGCCAACACCCAGAGCATTCCGACGTGGAACCGCTTCGATCTGGGCTCGCGTTACGCGTTCAAGCTCGACGACAAGGAAATCACCCTGCGCGCCAACCTGGAGAACGTGGCGAACAAGGCGTATTGGGCATCGGCGTATGGGGGTTACCTGACGCAGGGCACGCCGCGGACATTGAAGGTGTCGGCGACGCTGGATTTCTGATTCGCAGCGCGCCGTTTGCCCTCTTCGTCGGCACGCCGCCCGGAGCAGGCCCGCATCCACATTCGACCCGGTCTCATCAATGGAACAGGGTCAACCGTGGGAGCGGATTTGCTCCGGGCCTGCGACGAACCGCGCAACGGCCATCCACCCGAGCCTCAGGCGCGGTTGCGCAACCACTGCAAGAACCCTCTCTTCGGCGCCACCTTCGGCACTTCCTCGGTCAACGTCTGCGCCCGGTGCAAGCGATAATCGAGCAGCGCCTTCATCGCCTCGCCAATGTCATGCCGCGCTTCCAGGCAAGGCTTGAGATAATCCTTCTCGATCCGGTACAGACTGCAGGCTGTCTTGGCGCTGAATTCGGCGGGCAGCGAAGTGTCCGACAGGATGCCGCCCTCGCCGATCACCTCGCCCGGCCCCATGCGCCCGGACTCGAACTTGACCCCGGCACGGCTCAGCGCCACCGTCACCACGCCGGATTCGACGATGAACAAATGGTCGCTGACCTCCCCGGCCGGCAGAATCGTTTCCCCGGCACGGAAGGTCTGCAGGGTCATGTGCTGACTGAAGGTTTCCTTTTCCTCCTGGCGCAGGGTGGAGAAAATCGCCGAGCTTTCCAGCAACGCCCGTGGCCGTGACAGATTCGCCGGCGCATTCGACTCGACACTCGACAACAGGCTCACGCCCGATGCCTGCAAGTGCCGGAACGCCAGGTCGAACAGCAGATTGCGCACCATGCGCTTCTGGTCCATCGACACCACGAAACCACTGATTTCGTATTCCACGCCGGTGGCGCTCGAACCTTTGAGCGCGACGCTGGGCGCCGGCTTGCTCAACAGATGACGGCAGCCCTCCACCGCCCGTTCCAGCGCATCGATCACCGTCTGTGGACGGGCATGCGGGCTGAGCTGCAGGCTGATCGACACGCCGAACATATCGCTCGGTCGGCTGAAATTGATGATCTTGGCCTTGGCCGCCAGCGAGTTGGGGATGACTGCCATGCTGCCCTGGGACGTTTGCAGGCGCGTGGCGCGCCAGTCGATGTCGGTGACTCGGCCTTCGGTGCCGTCGATGGAGATCCAGTCATCCAGTTGATAGGGTTTGGTGGTGTTGAGCACAATCCCCGAGAACACGTCGCTGAGGGTGCTTTGCAAGGCCAGGCCGACGATGATCGCCAATGCGCCGGAGGTCGCCAGCACGCCTTTTACCGGCAAGTCCAGCACGTAGGCCAGTGCGGCAATGATCGCGATCAGGAAAATCACCGCGCCGAGCAGGTCCTGCAGCAGGCGCCCGGTGTGCCCCACCCGCTGCATCATCCCCGCCCCGATCAGCACCGTCAGCGTGCGCGCACCGAACAGCCACCAGCCGATCTGCAAACCGGTCGCCGCCAGGTGCAGCGGTACGTTGTCGGCCCAGGGCGCAGGCTCCAGCGGGTTCAACCCTTCGTTGAACAGCAGGATGCTGAACAGCGAAAAAATCAGCAGCCGCACCACCAGCTTCCAGTTGCTGCCATTGGCGCTGATCAGGCGCCATAACCCCAAGTCGATCAGGATCAGGATCAGCGCGCAGATCAACGGGTGATTGGTGAGCAATGACAGCATCGAACAGCTCCAGCCGGATACGGATGGGCACAGTGTAGGAGCAATTACCGGTCCGGGAGCAATACAAAAAAGCCTGTTCGAGGGGCTGGATGGCGCCCGTGCTTCAAGCGCTCATCTGCCCGAAGCGCCCCGAGTGGAAATCAGCGAACGCCTGGTGGATCTCCTCCTCGCTGTTCATCACGAACGGACCGTGGCCGACGATGGGCTCGTCGATCGGTTCGCCGCTGAGCAGCAGCACGACAGCGTCGTTGTTGGCTTCCAGGCTGAGCTGCTGACCCGCGCGTTCGAACAACGCCAGTTGCCCTTCCCGCACCAGCTCCTGGCCGTTGACCTGAACCGTACCGCGCAGCACCACCAACGCAGTGTTGCGGCCTTCGTGCAGGTCGAGGGTCAGCAACTTGCCGCCATTGAGGCGCATATCCCAGACATCGATCGGGGTGAAGGTTCGCGCCGGACCGGTACGCCCCTCGAATTCCCCGGCGATCAGGCGCAGGCTGCCGGCCTGGTCCTTGAGCGGGATGTTCGCAATGTCGCTGTCGAGAATCGTCTGGTAACCCGGGTCGGCCATCTTGTCCTTCGCCGGCAGGTTGACCCACAGCTGGACCATTTCCAGGGCGCCGCCGGATCTGGCGAAGGCTTCGGAATGGAACTCTTCGTGGAGAATCCCCGACGCCGCCGTCATCCACTGCACATCACCGGGACCGATCTTGCCGCCACTGCCCGTGGAATCGCGGTGCTCCACCTCGCCTTCGTAGACGATGGTCACCGTCTCGAAACCGCGGTGCGGGTGTTGGCCTACACCGCGACGTTCAGTGGTCGGTAAGAATTGCGCAGGGCCGGCGTGGTCCAGCAGCAAAAACGGGCTGATGTGCTTAGCCAGGTTGTCGTAGGAAAACAGCGTGCGAACCGGAAAGCCGTCACCGACCCAATGGGTTCGTGGGCTGGTGTAAACGCCGATGAGGTTTTTCATGAAGTCTCCAAATCTGTGGTGTGACCCGATGGAGAAAGCTTAAAACTGAACCCTTTGGAGCGCTAGACGGCAAAAACAAGCTTGAGCGTTCCACATGGAGGACGATGCTGGACGATACACGGGGCTGACATTGATTTTATTTCGGGCATAATATTAAACGAAATTACAACCATAATATCGTTATCCGCCCGAGGACATGCTCATGCAAAACCCGACCCGCGAAACCACCCTGGCGCAATGGATCGCCGAGGAGGACGCCATGCGCGCGCGCCTGGCAGAGCCCGGCAGCCTGTCGCTGGCCGAGGTCAGCGCGTTGTCGCCCAGCGAATTCTTCGACGGCATCGGCAACGGCGAACTGCCCTCCCCGCCTATTGGCACGCTGATGGATTTCATCCCGATCCAATGGTCGGCCGGGCTGTTCGTCTTCCAGGGCACACCGGATTCGCGGCACTACAACCCACTGGGCAGCGTGCATGGTGGTTACGCCGCGACCCTGCTGGACTCGTGCATGGGTTGCGCGATCCACACACAGCTGAAAAAGGGCCAGGGCTACACTACACTGGATCTGCGCATCAGCTATGTGCGCGCGCTGACGGGCGCCAGTGGGCCGGTGCGGGCCGAAGGCAAGATCGTGCACCTGGGACGCTCGACGGCACTGGCCGAGGGACGGATCTATGACGTGGATGGGCGCTTGTATGCCACGGGTTCGACCACCTGCATGATTCTCGAGGCGCGCCAGTAAGCCAGCGAAAATCCCGAAACACACGGCGCCTGGCCCCCCGCCATCGCGAGCAGGCTCGCTCCCACAGGTCCTGGGCTGGGCACAGATTTCGTGGACGACTCAAATCGCTGTGGGAGCGAGCCTGCTCGCGATTCGGCCCGCACGGCCACCATCAACGGCGCCTGAAATCCCGGCTTCAGCCCTGGGAAAGCTGTTGGTCCAGCC
Source organism: Pseudomonas sp. IT-P12 (assembly GCF_949767465.1). Taxonomy (NCBI): domain Bacteria; kingdom Pseudomonadati; phylum Pseudomonadota; class Gammaproteobacteria; order Pseudomonadales; family Pseudomonadaceae; genus Pseudomonas; species Pseudomonas sp. IT-P12. The sequence goes on from NZ_CATKPY010000022.1 coordinate 736,113, forward strand.
GCGCCATGGCCTGCTGCAACTGATCGACGGCGTCGTCGATCCGTTCAGCACGACCATCGCCGCAGGCACGCTCCAGTGCCTCGCAGCACTCGATCAGGGACGATGCCCTGACCATCAGCGCTCCGCCCTTGATACGATGGGCAAGCGTGCACAGGCCCGATTCATCGCCCGAGGCATGTGCCTTGAGCAATTCCTCCCGATCGGACCGGTTGCTCAGCAGCAGGTCTCGCAACAACTGCTCGATCAGTTCATGGTCCTCACCGACGTACTGTTGCAGGCCGCTCAAGTCGAACTCGGACCCGGTTGGGGGTGGCTCGGCAGGCACCACCACGGGTTCCCCGGAAAATTTCGCCGCCAGCCAGGCGCTCAGGTCGGCCAGGCGGATCGGTTTGAACAGGCAGTCGTCCATGCCCGCCTCCAGGCAACGGGTTTTTTCCTCGGGTTGCGCATTGGCGGTAAACCCCAGGATCAGGGTCGGCGGCAGTCCCTGCGCGCGCTCTTTTTCGCGGATCGCCTGCGCCAACTCATAGCCGCTGAGCACCGGCATATTGCAGTCGGTGATCAGCACATCGAAATCCGCCTCGCACCACTTCTCGAAACCTTGTCGGCCATCCTCCGCCGCCGTGACGCGGTGCCCGAGGTAATTCAATTGCCGGGTCATCAACAGCCGGTTCGCCGGGTAATCGTCGACCACCAGAATCGTCAAGGCACGGGTTTGCGCAGGGGCCGGGGTCTCGGGCACCGGATTGCTCGCGTCGGGTTTCAAGATCGGCAACTCGAGACTGACGTCGATCCGCGTTCCCCGGCCCATGTCACTGTCGAGTTGCAGCCGGCCCCCCATCATTTCACACAGGGTCCGGCTGATCACCAACCCCAGCCCGGAACCCTGCCGGTCAGACTGCCGGCTGTTGCCGGCCTGGACGAAGGGGCTGAACAGGCGCTGCTGGTCGAACGCGCTGATTCCGACACCGGTGTCCTCGAGGCGCAGATGGATCGCCAGATACCCCGACACTTGCGGCTCGACCCGCAAGGTCAGGCTCACTTCGCCCTCGTGGGTGAACTTGATCGCGTTGCTCAGCAGATTGGACAGCACCTGCTTGAAGCGGGTGGGATCGATCAACACATCGCAGTCGCTGTGCTCGTCCAGATCGACCCGCCACTCCAGGTTCTTCTGCCGCGCCAACCCCTCGAACACCCGACACACCGAGGTCACCAGCGCACGCAGGTTGGCGCGTTCCGGAGTCAGGGACAAATGCCCGGACTCGATGCGCGCAATGTCCAGAATGTCACCGATCAACGCCAGCAACTGTTGCCCGGCATTCGACGCCACTTCGATGGCACCACGGTCGGTGATGCCGTCATCCGCACGCTTGAGCGCCAGCTCGAGCATGCCCAGCAGGGCATTCATCGGTGTGCGGATTTCATGGCTCATGGTAGCCAGGAACGTAGTCTTGGCGCGGTTGGCATCGTCCGCCGCATCCTTGGCTTCCTGCAATTGGCTGAGCAGTTGCTGACGCAGGCGGATCTGCCGGCGCTGCCAGGCGATCCAGGCCAGCGCCAGCAACAGCAAGCCCCCAGCGGCGACAAAGGCCTGGAGGATGCCCTGACGGTGACGCAGCCAGAAGCTCTGTTCGACCATCAGGTCGTTGCGCCAGTAACCGGTCATTTCATCGATTTCTTCCGGGGCGATGCTGAGCAGGGCCTTGTCCAGGATCGAGTGCAGCTCCACCGCATCGCGCGCGGTGGCCAGGGTGCTGCGGGCCGGATCGGTGCCGACCGTACTGGTCACTTGCAGACGGTCACGGTACTGTCGCGAAATCATGATCCGCGCCCCGATCAACGAGTTGATCGCGCCGTCGGTCTTGCCCTGAGCAACCATCTCCATGCCATCGGCGGTCAACGGTGCATTGACCAGCTCGACCTGCGGGAAATGCTGGCGGGTGAACTCACCGGCACTGTTGCCCTGGGTCACCGCCAGCGTCTTGCCCGCCATGTCGTCCAGTGTCCTGGGGCTGTCGGGACCGACCCGGGTCACCAGCACATTCGGGCTGGTCAGGAACGGCCGGGTGAAACGCAGCTCGGTTTCGCGCTCGATGCTCGGGCTGACCCCCGCCACCACGTCGATCTGCCCGCTCTTGATGCCCTCGAGCATTTGCGCCACGGATTGCACCGGCTGAAAATCAAACTTCAAGCCGGTGCGCACGCTGATTTTTGCCAACACATCGATGCTGATGCCGCGGTACTTGCCTTCACTGTCGATAAAGGAGATCGGCATGAGATTTCCGTTGATCGCCACTTTCAGGCGCGGATGCTGATCGAGCCAGCGTTGTTCGGCCACACTGAATTGCAACGCCTGGGTACCGGCGATGGACGATCCGCTGGCCCCCCACCGACGCAGGATATTGATCCGTTCATTGGTCGGGACCGCGGCCAGCGCCTGGTTGACGATGCGTTGCAACTGGCCGCTGCCGCTGGCCATCGCGAACGCGAAGCGCCCCGGCTCCATGGGGGAAAAATCCGCCAGCTGAACATTGTTGAGGTAATTTTTGCTGATCAGGTAATGGGCGCTGATGGCATCGCCCATGAACACGTCCGATTGGCCGAAGGCGACCGCCCCCACGGCGCCCAGCGTCGAAGGAAACAGTTGCACGTTCGCCTTGGGATAGAACGCCCGCACCTGCTGCTCGGGCAGATAGTGATACAACATCGCCAGGCGCTTGCCGGCCAGTTCCGGGTCCAGGGGCAGTGGCGAATCGGTGCGCGTCACCAACACCGGCTGATCGTCGGCATAGGCGCTGGATTTGCGTAACTGCGGGTCCTGCGTCTCATACCGGTTGGCCGTCCCCAGCAGGTCAGCCGCGCCGTCCTTGATCGCGCGTACCGCCTCGTCCCGTGACGCGTAGCGGTGAACCTCGATCTCCACGTGCAGCAATTGCTGGAGCAAACCGGCGTAATCTGCAGTCAAGCCCTCGTAGTCGGTACCGGTGGTGGTGATGTCGAAGGGCGGGTAATCCGGCGCCGTGACCGCGAGCACCAATCGGCCCTTGTCCCGCAGCCAGGTCGAATCGCTCTCCGACAGCGTGACGTCGTAACCATCGACGTTCGAGCGCCCCAGCAATGTGAGGGTCTGCGGCTGAGCCTCAGCACTGGATGCCCAGAAGCCAGCCACCAGGATGAGGGCGACCAGGCAACCGGGTCGTCGAAAAGTCTTCATTCAGATCAGTTGATTACGCTTGGCGAAATCCCTCAGGTGAACCTTGGATTCCACGTTGAGTTTTTCCACCAGACGGGTTTTGTAGGTACTGACCGTCTTATGGCTCAGGTTCATGATTTCGGCAATCTCCTTGTTGCCCATCCCGCGCGCCAGGTACTGGAAGATCGTCAGCTCGCGGTCGGAGAGCTTGTCGATCATTTCCGTTTCGCTGCGCTGCAGTGCACTCATCGAGACCGAACTCGTCTCCAGCTGGATGAAGTAGGAGTAGCCGGACCTGACCGCGTGGACCGCCTTGTGCAAATGCTGCAGATCATTGGTCTTGGACACATACGCCACGGCACCGGCACGCATGCATCGTTCCTGATAGAAACGGGCCTCCTGGCCGGTGAAGACCACGACCCGACAGCGCACGTCACTGGCCTGGATTCTGGCCAGCACATCCAGCCCGTCCAGTCCTGGCAACGCCAGGTCCAGGATCACCAGGTCGAGGTGATGCTCACGCAAGGCGGGCAGTACCTCGTTGCCGGTGGAAACCTCGCAAATCTGGTTGAACCCTTCCTGTTTGAGCAGGATTTTCACAGCAGCGCGAACCACCGGATGATCGTCCGCTATCAACGCTGACTTCATGGCAACTCCCTGTGCAAATACACGACGACCGGGCGAGGAATGCCCGGGGTCGGACCCGGGTTAGACGCAGTAGCTGCGCGATGACTTTTGCATGTCGCGGCGCGCAAGACTAGCTGACAGAAATGACAGTGCCGACGAACGGTTGGCGTGACTCGATGATCGCCATCGACCGTTCTAGGAACGGCAGTTCGGGCATGGATGCCTGGATCACCTGGATCCTTTGCTGCCCATCGGCGGACACCGCGGGCAATCGCGCGACGTCAGCGTCATAGATCAGGACGTGATGAACCTGTGGGTGATCGAGAAAAAAGTCGTACAGGTTCAACTCGCCTTCAGCCATCGAGGCGTTGATGACCACCAGATCGAAGGGCACGCCCCCGTAATCGACCAGGGTCAGCAATTCCGCCAGGTTGTGCACGGGCACCACGCGGTAGTAATCGAGCTGGTTGAACAAACGCTCGATTCTCATGCGTTGAAAATGTTGCTCGTCGGCAATCAGGATACGTAACGCTTTGTTCGACAACCGGGACCACCAGAAGGCTTTCAGATTCGGAGGGTCGCAAGGCTACGGAAGAGCCGTCGAGCTTTCTGTAGGACTATTCCTAAATTCGAGGTATCTCCTCGAGTGTGACCTGTGAGGCTGCGGATCCTGCTTGCGCGCAAGCAAGTAGGATCCGTACCCAACGCCTATTGCCAGCCGAACCGGCGAATGTAAAAACCTTTCACCGCCTGGGTCAGCGCCATGTACGCCAGCAGAATCACCGGCAGGAAAACGAAGTACAGCGACGGCAGCGCCTGTAATTTGAAGTAGTGCGCCAGCGGGCCCATTGGCAGGAAAATGCCCACGGCCATGATGATCCCGGTCATCACCATCAGCGGCATGGCCGCGCGACTTTGCAGGAAGGGAATTTTCGGCGTGCGGATCATGTGCACGATCAGCGTCTGGGTCAGCAGCCCGACCACGAACCAGCCGGACTGGAACAGGGTCTGGTGGTCCGGCGTGTTGGCGTCGAACACGTACCACATCAGGGCAAAGGTGCCGATGTCGAAGATCGAGCTGATCGGCCCGAAGAACAGCATGAAACGCCCGACATCCGCCGGTTGCCAGCGCTGCGGCTGCTTGAGCATGTCCTCGTCGACGTGATCGAAGGGAATGGCGATCTGCGAAATGTCGTAGAGCAGGTTCTGCACCAGCAGGTGCATCGGCAGCATCGGCAGGAACGGGATGAACGCGCTCGCCACCAGCACCGAAAACACGTTGCCGAAGTTCGAGCTCGCGGTCATCTTGATGTACTTGAGCATGTTGGCGAAGGTACGGCGCCCTTCCAGCACGCCCTCCTCCAGCACCATCAGGCTTTTTTCCAGGAGGATGATGTCCGCCGCCTCCTTGGCGATGTCCACGGCGCTGTCCACCGATATGCCAATATCCGCCGTGCGTAGCGCCGGGGCGTCGTTGATGCCGTCCCCCATGAACCCGACCACATGCCCGTTGCCCTTGAGCAGCCGGACGATGCGTTCCTTGTGGCTCGGGGTCAATCGGGCGAAGACGTTGGTGGTCTCCACCACCACGGCCAGTTCGGCGTCGCTGATGCGTTCGATGTCGTTGCCCAGCAGCAAGCCTTGCTGATCCAGACCGACTTCGCGGCAGATCTTCGCGGTCACCAGCTCGTTGTCACCGGTCAGCACTTTCACCGCCACGCCATGCGCAGCCAACGCCTTCAAGGCCGGCGCGGTGCTTTCCTTCGGCGGATCGAGAAACGCCACGTAGCCGATCAGCGTCAGCGCCTGCTCATCCGCCAGGCCATAGGTGTCGCGCCCCTCGATCATGGGCCGGGCAGCCACGGCCACCACGCGCAGGCCCTCGGCATTGAAGTGGGCGGTGACCTGGCGAATCCGCGCCAGCAGGCCGTCCTCCAGTGCTTCGTCGACCACGCCATGGCGAACCCGGGTGCACACCGCCAGCACTTCTTCCACCGCCCCCTTGCAGATCAGCAGGTGTGAATGATCACGCTCGGCGACCACCACCGACATGCGCCGGCGGGTAAAGTCGAACGGGATTTCGTCGACCTTGCGAAACGCCGTGCCGACCTTCAGTTGCCGGTGGACCTCGACGTGCTCGAGCACCGCCACATCCAGCAGGTTTTTCAAACCGGTCTGGTAGTAACTGTTGAGGTAGGCCATTTCCAGCACGTCATCGCTGTCGTTGCCCCAGACATCGACATGGCGCGCCAGAAAAATCCTGTCCTGGGTCAGGGTGCCGGTCTTGTCGGTGCACAGCACGTCCATGGCACCGAAATTCTGGATCGCGTCCAGGCGCTTGACGATGACCTTCTTGCGCGACAGGAACACGGCGCCTTTGGCCAGGGTCGAGGTGACGATCATCGGCAGCATTTCCGGGGTCAGGCCCACGGCAATCGACAATGCGAACAGCAGCGCTTCGGTCCAGTCGCCCTTGGTGAAGCCGTTGATGAACAGCACCAGCGGTGCCATGACGAACATGAAGCGAATCAGCAGCCAACTGATGTTGTTGACCCCGGTCTGGAAAGACGTCGGCGCGCGGTCAGTGGCCCCGACCCGCTGGGCCAGGGCGCCGAAATAGGTGCTGTTGCCGGTTGTCAGGATCAGCGCAATCGCGGTGCCGGACACCACGTTGGTGCCCATGAACAGAATGTTGTCGAGGTCCAGCGGATTGCGGGTGTCCCGGTCCTGCTGGCGCGGGAATTTTTCCACGGGCATGGATTCACCGGTCATGGCCGCCTGACTGACGAACAGGTCCTTGGCGTTGAGCACCCGACAGTCGGCGGGAATCATGTCACCGGCCGACAGCACGATGAGGTCGCCCGGCACCAGCCGCTTGATCGGCACTTCACTGCGCGGTGCATCGCGGCGCATCACCGTGGCCGTGTTGCTGACCATCGCCTTGAGCGCATCGGCGGCCTGGTTGGATTTGCTTTCCTGCCAGAAGCGCAACAGGGTCGAGAGCACCACCATCGAAAAAATCACCACAGCGGCTTTCATGTCTTCGGTCAGCCAGGAAATCACCGAGAGCACGGTCAGCAGCAGGTTGAACGGATTGCGGTAGCAGTGCCACAGGTGAACCCACCACGGCAGCGGTTGCTCGTGCTCGACTTCGTTGAGGCCAAATTGCTCGCGCAGTGCCGTGGATTCGGCCTCGCTCAGGCCGTCGCGGTGGCTGCCGAGTTGCGCCAGCAGTGCGCCGGTGTCACAGCGGGCGGCGCTCACCAGCGTTTGTGCCAGGGTCGGCGGCACTTCGCGGCTGACCGTGGTGTCGGTGAAGTTGTCCAGCAGCGCCAGACGCCGGAAGTGGCGGGCGATGTGGCGGGTGCGCAGAAATCCGGCGAAGAATTCCTTGAGCAGGTTCAGGTTCATGGCAGTTCCCCCAGGGTCAGCCGGGAAACCTTCGAGCAGGCGTGTCGGTGCGCCGCGATGACGACTGGCAGTCGAACATCACGCATGGTTCAGCGTCGATGAGAGGACGTCGGGAATCCGACCGGGACCGGCCAGGAATCGGGAAGCCGCTGCTCGCTTTTACGGCGAGACAACGGCACGAAAGGCAGTGCGTTATCTTGCCGGGAAGTTGCCGGTTATCGAAACCGGCCGACTACTGTCACTCGAACAAGTACCCACTGTGGGTCTCCGCTATTGATGAAAACGCGCGAAGCTTACGCCCCGGTTTTTGGAGAGTAAACGCAGAATCGGCGTGAGCTGGGGGAACTTCGGAGTTCTTCAGGGAGGGTTCAGGATTCGGCGTTGTGTCGTGCCAGTGCGACCGTCTTCGCGGGCAAGCCCGCTCCCACAGGTTCCTCTGTCTGACACACAATCTGTGTTCACTGAAGATCCCTGTGGGAGCTGGCTTGCCAGCGAAGGCGGCCTGCCAGGCACCGATGCTGTCAGCTGGCAGTCGCCAGCAACAAGTCCGCCACCGAGCGGCCATGCCCGCGATGCTTGCCATGCTCATACAGCGAACCGGCGATTTCATCCGCGCGGATCGGCAGGATCGACAGCAAGGTATCGCTCAGGCCATGGCTTGCCTGGCAGAAGCCCTGCATGTAAAGGCCGGCCTTGCAGCGCTCGTCGGTGATCAGCTTGTAGTGGCGATCCACCTCGAACTCACCCAGGTATTCTTCCAGCGGCGCCAGCAGCTTGCGGTGCATCTGCCGTTCGTAACCGGTGGCCAGCACCACGGCGTCGTATTGCCGGGCCGAGACTTCGCCGGTGGCGTTGTTGCGCACCACCAGTTCGATGCCGTGCCCGGTGGCGGTGGCTTTTTCGATGGTGGTCAGGGTGCGGAAGGCGTGCCGGGCAATGCCCGAGACTTTCTGACGGTAGAAAATGCCGTAGATGCGTTCGATCAGGTCAAGGTCCACCACCGAATAATTGGTGTTGTGATACTCGTTGACCAGGCGCTCACGTTCACTGCTTTTCTGCTGGTAGATCAGGTCGGTGAATTCCGGCGAGAACACCTCGTTGACGAACGGGCTGTCATCCGCCGGTTTCAGCGCCGAACCCCGCAGGATCATGTCCACCTGGACCGAGGGGAAGCTGTCGTTCAAATCGATGAAGGCTTCTGCGGCACTCTGCCCGCCACCGATGATCGCAATGCTCATCGGCTGGTTGTTCACGCACGGTTGCCCGGCAATCCCGGCCAGGTACTGCGAGTGGTGGAACACCCGCCCGTCATCCTTCAGCGCCTTGAAGGCCTCGGGAATGCGCGGTGTGCCACCGGCACTCACCACCACCGAACGGGCGGTGCGCACGTGTTGCTGGCCCTGGCTGTCACGCGAGATCACGCGCAGCGCTTCGACCTGCTGGTTGTGCAGCACCGGCTCGATGGTCAGCACCTCCTCACCGTAGCGGCTCTGCGCGGCGAACTGCCCCGCCACCCAGCACAGGTAGTCGTTGTACTCCATGCGGCACGGGTAGAAGGTGCCCAGGTTGATGAAGTCCACCAGGCGACCGTGCTGCTTGAGGTAATTGACGAAGGAGTAAGGGCTGGTCGGGTTGCGCAGGGTCACCAGGTCCTTGAGGAAGGAAATCTGCAACTCGCTCTGGGTGACCAGGGTGTTGCCGTGCCAGCGATAGTTGGCCTGCTTGTCGAGAAACAGCACATCCAGCTCACCCTGGCTCGATGCGCGCTCTTGCAGCGCGATGGCCAGCGCCAGGTTCGAAGGGCCGAAGCCCACACCGATCAGGTCGTGAACGATGGGCGATGCAATTGCCTGTGTCATTTCCAGTGTCCTCTGGATGAACCGCTCAACCGCGGGGAGTAAACCTCAATGACCTGAGCAGCCTGGAGCAGGACAGCAGGTCGTCTGTTGATAGGGAACGAGGACAGTGAAATAAAATTTAAGCGAACGTGCCGGCTGTTGGCGACGATCAGTGAGCGTCCCACCGACGCATCTGCACGCGGCAGTGCTTCATCGCGTTGACGATGTGCTTCTCCACCAGCGCCCGGGAAATCCCCAGGCGTTCGGCGATTTCCGGATGCGACAGGCCGTCGAGCTTGCGCAGCAGGAAGCTCTCGCGGCATGGCGCCGGCAATTCGTCGAGCGCGCGCTGGAGCATCTCGAGGCGCTGGCCGTGGTCGAGGCTGTTCAGGGGGGATGGGATGAAATAGCGCTCTTCGTTGTCGAGCACGTCCAGGGATTCGACCTGGCGCAGGGCATTGCGCCGGTGGTCGTCGATGACCAGATTGAGCGCGGTGCGATAAAGGAAAGCCCGGGGTTGCTCGATCGGCGTGTCGCTGGAACGCTCCAGAACCCGCAGATAAGCGTCATGCACCACATCTTCGGCGACCTGGCGGTTGCCCAGCTTGGCGTTCAGGAAACACACCAGCTCGCGATAGTAGTTTTCCAACCATGACTCCCGGCCGCACGCGTGCGACGTCTGTCCTTGAGCCAGATCCGCGACCGCCAGATGGACGGTGGCACGATGGTGGCAATTTCGAGTGTGTAATTTATAGTAATTCTCATATAGATTTAAAGTGCTGTTTGAATTTGCTGCATAAATAGTACTTTCCTACACAGCTGTAACGCTGTGTTTCAAAGGTTAAATTCCTTCGCGAGTCCATCGTTTACAGGACAGCTCCCCGTTTCTGTCGGCCCACCGACAGCGTTCGCCTGGCGCCCTTTGTGAGCGCCACCTGAATGACGGGCCGAATCCATTGGCCGGAACCCTGCATGAAACGTCCCCGTCACGCCCGACGCGCCCTGCTTGTCGCCCTCTGCCTGATCCCGATCATCGCCGTTTCGGCCTGGCAGGTGCTGCCGCCGGGGCGTGATCAATACGCCACGGTGCAAGTCGCCCGTGGCGACATCGAAAGCAGCGTCACCGCCCTGGGCACCCTGCAACCGCGACGCTATGTCGACGTCGGCGCCCAGGCATCCGGACAGATCCAGAAGATCCACGTGGAAGTCGGCGACGTGGTCAAGGAAGGCCAATTGCTGGTGGAGATCGACCCGTCCACGCAACAGGCCAAACTCGACGCCGGACGCTTTTCCATCGATAACCTCAAGGCTCAGCTTCAGGAGCAACGGGCGCTGCACGACCTGGCGCAACAGAAACACAAACGCCAGCAGCACCTCGCCGCCGGTGGCGCGACCCGTGACGAAGACGTGCAGACCGCCCAGGCGGAGCTGCGCACCACCCAGGCACGCATCGACATGTTTCAGGCGCAGATCCGCCAGGCCCAGGCCAGTCTGCGCAGCGACCAGGCCGAACTTGGCTACACCCGCATCTACGCGCCCATGAGTGGCACGGTGGTCGCCCTCGATGCCCGGGAAGGCCAGACCCTCAATGCCCAGCAGCAGACACCGCTGATCCTGCGCATCGCCAAGCTTTCACCGATGACCGTCTGGGCCGAGGTCTCGGAGGCCGACATCGGCCACGTCAAACCGGGCATGACCGCCTGGTTCACCACCCTCAGTGGCGGCCAGCGGCGCTGGAGCAGCACCGTACGGCAAATCCTGCCGATCCCGCCCAAGCCGCTGGATCAGACCAGCCAGGGCGGCGGCAGCCCGGCCAGTTCGAGCAAAAGCGGGTCCGGGCGCGTGGTGCTCTACACCGTGCTGCTGGATGTGGATAACGCCGACAACGCGCTGATGGCGGAAATGACCACCCAGGTGTTCTTCGTCTCCAATCAGGCGAAAAACGTCCTCACCGCGCCCATCGCGGCATTGCAGGGCAGCGCGCAGCCCGACACCCAGACCGCCACGGTGGTCGCCAAAAACGGTGAAATCCAGCAACGCAAGGTGCGCACCGGCATCAGCGACCGCCTGAAAGTGCAGATCCTCGACGGCCTCGAGGAAGGCGATCACCTGTTGATCGGCCCTGCCGACGGGAGTGGCGGCTGAATGCAGACGCCCCTGATCGAACTGCAGGACATCCGCAAGGCCTACGGCGGCGGTGATTCCCCGCAGGTTCACGTGCTGCGCGGCATCGACCTGTCGATCCATGCCGGCGAATTCGTGGCGATCGTAGGTGCCTCCGGCTCCGGCAAGTCGACGCTGATGAACATCCTCGGTTGCCTCGACCGCCCGACCTCCGGCGAATACCGGTTTGCCGGGGAAAACGTCGCCGGGCTCGACAGCGACGAGCTGGCCTGGCTGCGGCGCGAGGCGTTCGGCTTCGTGTTCCAGGGCTACCACCTGATTCCGTCCGGCTCGGCCCAGGAAAACGTCGAGATGCCGGCGATCTACGCCGGCTTGCCGGCCGCCGAACGCCACGCCCGCGCCGCCGCCCTGCTCGACCGGCTCGGCCTGGCCTCGCGCACCGGCAACCGCCCGCACCAGTTGTCCGGCGGCCAGCAGCAACGGGTGTCGATCGCCCGGGCGCTGATGAACGGCGGGCACATCATTCTCGCCGACGAACCCACCGGCGCCCTCGACAGCCACAGCGGCGCCGAGGTCATGAACCTGCTCGACGAACTGGCCAGCCAGGGCCACGTGGTGATCCTGATCACCCACGACCGCGAAGTCGCGGCGCGGGCCAAACGCATCATCGAGATTCGCGACGGGTTGATCATCAGCGACAGCGCCCTCGACAACCCGCTGGTGCAGGCATCAGCCAACCCCGGCGCCCTGCAGGCAGTGGATCTGCGCAAGCGTCTCAGCGAAGGCGCCGAAGCCACCGGGGCGTGGAAAGGCGAACTGGTGGATGCCGTGCACGCGGCGTGGCGGGTGATGTGGATCAACAAGTTTCGCACCGCGCTGACGCTCCTGGGGATCATCATCGGCGTGGCCTCGGTGGTGGTGATGCTGGCGGTCGGTGAAGGCAGCAAGCGCCAGGTGATGGCGCAAATGGGGGCCTTCGGTTCGAACATCATTTACCTCAGCGGCTCGACGCCCAACCCGCGCACGCCGCCGGGCATCGTCACCCTCGATAACGTCGCGGCCCTGGCCAGCCTGCCGCAAGTGATGCGCATCATGCCAGTCAACGGCTCCGAAGCCGGCGTGCGCTTCGGCAACCTCGACCACATGAGCTACGTCGGCGGCAATGACACCAACTTCCCGGCCATCTTCAACTGGCCCGTGGTCGAAGGCAGTTACTTCACCGAGGCTGATGAACAGAACGCCGCCGCCGTCGCGGTGATTGGCCACAAGGTCCGCAACAAGCTGCTCAAGGATGTCGCCAATCCCATTGGCCAGTACATCCTGATTGAAAACGTGCCGTTCCAGGTGGTGGGCGTGCTCGCGGAAAAAGGCGCCAGTTCCGGCGACTCCGACAGCGACGACCGTATTGCCGTGCCCTACTCGGCGGCCAGCGTCCGCCTGTTCGGCACCCATGACCCGGAATACGTCGCCATCGCCGCTGCCGATGCGCGCAAGGTCAAGGAGACCGAAATGGCCATCGAACAATTGATGTTGCGCCTGCACAACGGCAAGAAGGATTTCGAACTGACCAACAACGCCGCGATGATCCAGGCCGAGGCGCGCACGCAAAACACCCTGTCGCTGATGCTCGGCTCGATTGCCGCGATCTCGCTGCTGGTGGGCGGGATCGGCGTGATGAACATCATGCTCATGACCGTGCGCGAACGCACCCGCGAGATCGGCATCCGCATGGCCACCGGCGCCCGTCAGCGCGACATCCTGCGCCAGTTCCTCACCGAAGCGGTGATGCTGTCGGTGGTCGGCGGCCTCGCGGGCATCGCCCTGGCGCTGATCGTCGGTGGCGTGCTGATCCTCGGCAAAGTCGCCGTGGCCTTTTCCGTGATGGCGGTGCTCGGGGCGTTTGCCTGCGCCCTGGTCACCGGTGTTGTCTTCGGCTTCATGCCGGCCCGCAAAGCTGCCCGGCTCGACCCGGTCACGGCCCTTACCAGTGAATGATCTCGCCATGAAACCGCGTCTCAGCCTGTTGACCTTGTGCCTGATGCTCAGCGCCTGCGGCAGTAACGCCCCGCGCCCGGACAGCGGCCTGGCTCCGCCTGCCGAGTGGCAGTCGCCCCACACGAAAGACGCGGCTCGCAGCAACGCGCAATGGTGGACCCGCTTCGGCAGCCCGGAACTGGACCGCCTGATCGAACAGGCCCGGGCCGGCAGTTTCGACCTGGCCGCCGCCGTGGCCCGGGTGCGTCAGGCCCAGGCAGGCACCGTGATTGCCGGCGCTTCGCAGTTGCCGGACCTGAAGGCCGCGGCGAATGCCAATCGCCAGAAGCTGCTGCGCGGCAACGGCTATAACCAGCTCGACGCCGACAGCGACAACAAGGCCGTGGACTACTTCGACGCCAGCCTCACCGCCAGTTATGAAATCGACTTCTGGGGTGGCAAGCGCGCAGCCCGCGACAGCGCCCGGTTCGGTTTGCAGGCCAGTGAGTTCGATCAGGCCACGGTGGAACTGACCTTGCTCAGCGGCGTGGCCAGCCGCTACGCGCAGACCCTGTCGCTGCATGAGCAACGGCGCATTGCCGAACTCAACCTGGCCAATGCCCAGCGAGTCTTGAACCTGGTGCAGACGCGCTTCGATTCCGGCTCGGCCACAGCCCTGGAGCTGGCGCAACAGAAAAGCCTGGTGGCGGCGCAGCAACGGCAATTGCCGACGGTGCAACAACAGGCCATGGACGCACGCATCAGCCTCGCCGCCCTGCTCGGCCGTCCGGTGCAGGATCTGGCCCCGCTGCAGGAGACGTTCGAACGCCTGCAGTGGCCGACGATTGACAGCGGCGTCCCCAGTGACCTGCTCAGTCGTCGTCCGGACATTGCCCGCGCCGAAGCACAACTGGCTGCCGCCCAGGCCGACGTGCGCGTGGCCCGCGCCGCCATGCTGCCCGCGGTAACCCTCAGCGCCAACTTCGGCTCCGGTGCCAACACGGCCGCCGATGTCCTGCGCAGCCCGTTCTACAACCTCACCGCCGGGCTGGTCGCGCCGATCTTCAACAACGGCCGGCTCGGTGCCGAGCGCGACAAGGCCAGCGCCCGGCAACAGGAACTGCTGGAGAATTATCGCGCCAGCATCGTCGATGGCTTCGCCGATGTCGAAAAAGCGCTGAACAGCATTCGCGGCCTCGACGAACAACGCCAGTGGCAAGGCGAGGAACTGGCCCAGGCACAGACCGCGTTCAACATCGCCCAGAGCCGCTACCAGGCCGGGGCCGAGGACTTGCTGACGGTGCTGGAAACCCAACGCACGCTGTATGCGGCGCAAGACCTGAATGTACAACTGAGACTGTCGCGGTTGCAGGCGAGCATTGCGCTGTACAAGGCGCTTGGGGGTGGCTGGCAGGCGTTGTGATGGGCGGAGACTGGCCGTCCTCCTCGCGAGCAGGCTCGCTCCCACACGGGATCTTCAATGCTCAAGCGTCCGCTGTGGGAGCGAGCCTGCTCGCGATGAACGATAACGCGGTATCGGCGCCTAGCGGCTGATCGGGTCAACCTTCAAATGCCGTGCATACCACGGCCGTTGCGGCACGCGACGCAACAGTCCGGCGAGTTTCTGCTCATCGTCGATGAAGGTGATGCGCAAGGCCAGCTTCATGGTTTCCGGGTCCATTTCCACCGATTTGCCCACCTGCAGGCCTGGCGTGGTACTGCAACCATGGGTCACCGGTCCCAGCCACGGATCAGCCACTTCCACCCAGCGTCCCGGGGCAAACCACGGTACACCCTTGACCTCCAGCCGACTGACTTCCCCGGGATGGAAGCGCTCGTGGGCGCGGAACCAGTCTTCCAGGCGATCGTCGATCCAGCCGTGGAAGCGCCAGAACACCGGGCTGACATGGGAAGAAAACGGATCGCCGAGGAAATCGTTTTCCGGCGCATACCAGCGCGCGGCGAAGTCCGCCGGGTCCCTGGCAAATGGCACGGGCTGGCCGTTCGACGGGTCCCGTGGCACCGAGGCCCAGCGCATGTGCAACCAGTCATGCAGGCCCAGTTCGACCTCCGAGCCGAATTGGCCCAGGGTCATCTGCGACAGGTAACGCGGGTCGCGGTAGCGTGATTCCCAGACTTCGAAATTGCTGTGGTAAGTCTCCGCGGTCTTGATGTCGCTGACCCACTGGGTGTACTCGGTGTCTTCAGCGGCCAGCCATGTGGGCGGCAGCGCCATGCCGTCGTGATTGTCGAAGTAGCGGGCGAACCCCTGGCGATCACGCTCGAGTTCCGGCTGGGGCAGGGGAAAACTCGGCCAGGAAGGCAAGTCCTGCATCGAACGCGCCGTACCGAGCATGTGCCGGTGCATGAAGAAAAAGTCGATACCCGAGCCATTGCGATCCTTGCGCGGTCCACGCGCATCGCGCTCCTGGCCCCGAGGGCCGGGCTGCCAGCCGATACCGCGCAACGCCTCACGCTTGTCTTCGGGCAGGCTGTGCCATTTGTCCCGGCTGGCGTGCCATAGCTGGTGGAACAGGCGATGCTCGGGGGACACCAGCCACGCCAAGAGCGTCGGGTTCAGGCCGGCGCGCTCGCGGGCTTCCGGGAACAGGCGCTTGCGGGCGACAAATCGATTGTCCTGCTCCGGCTCGCCGAGCGGACGGTCCAGGCGCAGCAGGCGACCGCTGAGTGTGGCGCTGCCGGCATTGCCGAAATCCGCCCAGACTTCGTCGAGCACGACCGCCAGCTCATAGGCCGGCGCCCCCTCGGCGCTGCGGGTGTCGAACAGACGCCAGTAACGTTCGCTCGCTTGTGCCTGCACCAGATCGCCGATCAAGCGATAGCGGGGTTGCCCTTCTGCGCGCAGTTGTTCGGCGGTATCGAGGTAACCGCGTAAGCCGCGACCCCGCTGGGCAACATCGAGAAACAGTTCCAGGCCCACTCGCGGCAACCCCTCGAGACCCGCGTGCGAGCCTTCGAAACGCACGTCCCAGACACCGCGCAGCGTGTCGGCCAACTGTTGACCGGCGGTGTCGGCCAGTTCGACCGTGGCTTCGCCCGGGGTAATCGTCGGGTCTGGCTTCGTCCATTGGCGATGCCCATAAAACGCCGCAGGCGCAGCGACACCCGTCAGCGCCAGGCCAGCCATGAACCATCGTCGAGAAATCTTCATTGCCCTACCTGTGTCAGCCATGAAGCAGGCTTTATCCAAGCTAGAACGTTTGTTGCCCCTGCAAATTTAAAAGCTATCGCGAGCAGGCTCGCTCCCACAGAGCAATATGCAAACCCTGTGGGAGCGAGCCTGCTCTGGGCGGCATTCCGACGATGAAGTACGCACAAACACTTAAATTCCCGCGCCAGCCACTCGTTCCTCCCAGATAGCAAAGGCCCTGCGGGCGAACCTGACTGAGACGGCAA
Organism: Pseudomonas sp. IT-P12; assembly: GCF_949767465.1. Classification (NCBI taxonomy): domain Bacteria; kingdom Pseudomonadati; phylum Pseudomonadota; class Gammaproteobacteria; order Pseudomonadales; family Pseudomonadaceae; genus Pseudomonas; species Pseudomonas sp. IT-P12. Next base: position 752,697 of record NZ_CATKPY010000022.1, read on the forward strand.
TGAAAAGACCACGTTCGAAAAAGGCTCTTTATATCGGCCTGCCATTGGCCCTGGCGATTGGCGCCGTCGGCGGTTTTGCAGCCTGGGACCACTGGTTCAGCGACGATCTCGGGTACCCGGCCAAAGTGGTCAAACAAGCCGACGAATTGCACCAGCGCCTGCTCTCCTTCGACAGCCACGTCAGTCTCACGCAAAATTTCGGCACCGACGGCAACGAGGCGGACAAGGACGGCGAGGGTCAGTTCGATCTGGTCAAGGCCAACCGTGGCCAGTTGTCCGGCGCGGCCCTGACGATTTTCGGCTGGCCGGAAATCTGGAACGGCGCCAACGCACCGCACAAGCCCACCGACGGTTTTGTCGACGAGGCGCGCAACCAGCAGGAAATCCGCTACAAGATCATCACCGGCATGGTCCGCGACTTTCCCAACCAGGTCGCCATCGCCTACACCCCGGATGATTTCCGACGCCTGCACGGTGAAGGCAAATTCGCGATTTTCATCAGCATGCTCAACGCCTACCCGCTGGGCCACGACCTGAGTCAGCTGGACCGGTGGACGGCGCGCGGCATGCGCATGTTCGGCTTCAGCTACATCGGCAACAACGACTGGGCCGACTCCTCGCGACCGCTGCCGTTTTTCAACGACTCGCCCGATGCGCTCAATGGCCTGTCGGACCTGGGCAAGCAAGCGGTCGGCCGCCTGAACGACCTGGGCGTGATCATCGATGTCTCGCAGATGTCGACCCTGGCCCTGGAACAGGTCGCGCAGTTGAGTCGCACGCCGATGGTGGCCTCGCATTCGGCGCCGCGGGCGATGGTCGACATTCCGCGCAACCTCAGCGACAAGGAAATGCAGCTGATCAAGAACAGCGGCGGCGTGGTCCAGGTGGTGGGCTTTTCGCAGTACCTCAAGCCGCTGACGCAGAACACCCAGGACAAACTCAACGAATTGCGCAAGGCATTCGATCTGCCGCCCCTGCCCAACCTGGCCGTGGCGCTGATGCCAGGCGACCCGATCATCGCCGCCTGGTCCGAGGAAAAATTCGGCAAATACGCCAGCCGCCTCTACGCGATCCTCGAGGAAGAACCCAAGGCCAGTCTCAAGGACCTGGGCGACGCCATCGACTACACGGTGCGCAAGATCGGCATCGATCACGTGGGTATCAGTTCCGACTTCAACGAGGGCGGCGGCGTCAAAGGCTGGGAGAACGTCGGTGAAATCCGCAACGTCACCGCCGAGCTGATTTCCCGCGGCTACTCCGAGGCCGACATCGCCAAGCTGTGGGGCGGCAACTTCCTGCGGGTCTGGGACCAGGTGCAGAAAGCCGCCAAACCGGCGCTGATTTCACAGCAAGGCACTCGACCATGACCGATCGTCGTACATTCCTGAAGCAGGCGGGGCTCTTCGCCGCCAGCCTGCCCCTGAGCGCCGGTCTGCACAACGTCGCCAGCGCTGCCCCACTGGCGCCCCCCCTGCCACGGGACAAATGGGCGCAACTGCGGCAGCTGTTCGACCAGGATCCGGACTACCTGCACTTCTCCAATTTCCTCGTCACCTCGCACCCCAAACCGGTGCGCGACGCCATCGCCCTGCATCGCGCCGCCCTCGACCGCAATCCCGGGCTGGCGATGGACTGGGACCTGGGCGTGAGCGAACAACGCGAGGAGCAAGTGCGCGTCTGGGCCGGTCGCTACCTCAAGGCCGATGCCCGGCAGATCGCCCTGACCGGCAGCACCACCCAGGGCCTGGCCATGATCTATGGCGGCGTGCAGGTGCGCCCGGATCAGGAAATCCTCACCACCGTCCACGAGCACTACGCGACCCACACCATCCTGGACCTGCGCCAGCAACGGGACGGCACCCGTGTGCGCAAGATCGAATTGTTCAAGGACCCGCAAACCCTGTCGCGCCAGGAAATCCTCGACAACATCGACCAGGCCATCCAGCCGCAAACCCGCGTGCTGGGCATGACCTGGGTGCATTCGGGCAGCGGCGTCAAACTGCCGATTGCCGATATCGGGGCGCTGGTGGACAAGCACAACCGCAACCGCAGCGAACAGGACCGTATCGTTTACCTGGTGGACGGCGTGCACGGCTTCGGTGTCGAGGACCTGGACTTCCCCGGCATGAACTGCGACTTCTTCATCGCCGGCACCCATAAATGGATGTTCGGCCCCCGCGGCACCGGCATCGTGTGCAGCCGCAGCACCGAGCTCAAGTACGTCACGCCGATCATCCCGACCTTCTCCGAGGCCACGGCGTTTTCCACCACCATGACCCCGGGCGGCTATCACGCCTTCGAGCATCGCTGGGCGCTCGATGAGGCGTTCAAACTGCATTTGCAACTGGGCAAGGCCGAGGTCCAGGCGCGCATCCATGAACTCAATACCTACCTGAAACAACGCCTGGCGCAACACCCGCAGATCGAACTGGTGACGCCGCGCAGCCCGGAATTCTCCTCGGGCTTCACGTTCTTCCGGGTCAAGGACAAGGACTGCGACGAGATCGCCGCCTACCTGATGCACAACCGTGTGGTCGCCGATGCCGTGGAGCGCGATGTCGGCCCGGTGGTCCGCACCGCCCCCGGCCTGCTCAACAATGAGAGCGAAATCGAGCGTTTCATGCAGTTGCTGACCACGCAGCTCTGAATCCGCCCCTATCCACTTGTCAACGAGAGAAACGATGAACAGTGTGCTATCAGGTTATTCCCTGAGGACGCTCGCGGCCCTGGCCTTCGCCACTGCCGCGCTGCTGCCGGTCAGTGCCCAGGCGGGTGCCATCGCGCCGGGCAACGTGTTCAGGGACTGCAAGGACTGCCCGGAAATGGTGGTGCTGCCCGCCGGCACCTTCACCATGGGCACGCCGGAGGATGAGGTCGGGCACGAGCCCGATGAAAGCCCGCAGCACCCGGTGACGTTCGCCCGTCCGGTGGCGATCAGCCGCTTCCAGGTGCTGGCCGGCGAATGGAACGCCTACCTGCGCGACACCGGTTACGTCATGCCGGACGGTGACGACCGCCCTGGCCGCGAGTGCAAGGCCGGCATTCCACGCTACGAATACACCGCCCGCCATCCGGCCGTGTGCATGGACCTCGAGGAAGCCACGGCCTATGTCGCCTGGCTGTCGAAAAAATCCGGCAAGCATTACCGCCTGGTCAGCGAATCCCTGCGCGAGTACGCCGCCCGCGCCGGCAGCAGCGGACCATTCCCCTTCCCGTTCGATGAAGGCAAGGAATACAGCATTGCCAAACACGCCAACACCTACGGTGCAGCCGACGGCTACAACTTCACCTCGCCGGCAGGACGCTTCCCGGCCAACGCCTTTGGCGTCTACGACATGCACGGCAACGTCTACGAATGGACGGCCGATTGCTACACCGAAAACTACGTGGGCGCGCCGAGCGACGGCAGCGCCTGGCTGACCGAGGATTGCAAGGTCCAGCGCCTGCGCGGCAACGACTGGGGCGAAGCACCGGTGTTCTCGCGCTCGGGCAATCGCAACGCCGCCTACGCCGACGCCCGTGGCGACTGGCTGGGTTTTCGGGTGGCGCGGGATTTGTAAACGCACAGGGTTTGAAACAACCACAAACACTGTGGCAACGAGCCTGCTCGCGAAGGCGCTGGGTCAGTCAGCGAGGGCGCACCCGCCCCCCTCATTCCGTCGCCCCGTCCTCAAACAAACCCGTGCGCGGCTAAATCGTCGTCCACGGGTTTCGTCTTTTAACCAGCCAAACCCTTGAACCTCTGCCCTTGCCGGCACCTGAAGCGGAACCCCCCATGACCTCAAAACCCCGCGGAGCCATCAGTGAAGTCCTCGGCCTGCTCAGGCCTTTCCGGGTCGTCGTGGTGTTGTCCATCCTCCTCGGCATGCTGGGAGGCCTGAGCATCACCGCGCTGCTGGCGACCATCAACGACGCCCTGAACGCCGACGGCAGCCCTTCGCCACAGGTCCTGGCGACCTTCATCGGCCTGTGCGCGGCGGCGCTGCTGACCTCGATCCTGTCCGACATCGGCACCAACCATGTCGGCCAGCACATCATTGCCGGCCTGCGTAAATCGTTGGGGGAAAAGGTGCTGCTGGCGCCCATCGAGCAGATCGAGCGGTTCCGCACCCATCGCCTGATTCCAGTGCTGACCCACGACGTCGACACCGTCAGCGATTTCGCCTTTTCCTTCGCGCCGCTCGCCATCGCCTTCACCGTGACCCTCGGTTGCCTGGGTTACCTGGCGTACCTGTCACTGCCGATGTTCGCCCTGTTGCTGGTCGCCATCGTGATCGGCACCGTGGTCCAGTACGTGGCCCGGGCGAAAGGCATCAAGGGCTTCGAAGCCGCCCGCGAAGCCGAAGACGAACTGCAAAAGCACTACAGCGCCATTGCCGCCGGGGCCAAGGAGCTGCGCATCCACCGCCCGCGTCGCCAACGCATGTTCAGCCAGCGCATCGAAGGCACGGCCGACTACATCTGCAACACGCACATCCGCTCGATCAACACCTTCGTGATCGCCAAGACCTTCGGCTCGATGCTGTTCTTCGTGGTGATCGGCCTGGCGCTGGCCCTGCAATCGTTCTGGCTGGGCACCGACAAAGCGGTGCTCAGCGGCTTCGTGCTGGTGCTGCTGTACATGAAAGGCCCGCTGGAATACCTGGTGACCACCCTGCCGGTGGTCAGCCGCGCCAACATTGCCTTCCAGCGCATCGCCGAACTGGCGGAACAGTTCTCTTCGCCGGAACCGCATCTGCTGCTGCGCGAAACCGGCACCGAGAAGAAAGCCACGGTACAGCAGTTGCAAATGCACGACGTGCACTACGCCTTCCCTGCCGTCAAAGGCAGCGCCGCCTTCGAACTCGGCCCGGTCAACCTGACGATCAACCAGGGCGAAATCGTGTTCATCGTCGGTGAAAACGGCGGCGGCAAGACCACCCTGATCAAACTGCTGCTGGGGCTCTATGCGCCGCAACGCGGTGAAGTACGGGTCGACGGCCAGACGGTCGGCGCCGAAGGGCGAGACGATTACCGCCAGCTGTTCACCACCATCTTCGCCGACTACTACCTGTTCGATGAACTGGTGCAGGGCGACCAGCAGGTGCCGGAAGACGCCAACCGCTATCTGGAACGCCTGGAAATCGCCCACAAGGTCAGCATCCAGGAAGGCGCCTTCAGCACCACCGACCTGTCCACCGGCCAACGCAAGCGCCTGGCCCTGCTCAATGCCTGGCTGGAGGAGCGGCCGGTGCTGGTGTTCGACGAATGGGCCGCCGATCAAGACCCGGCGTTCCGGCGGATTTTCTACACCGAACTGCTGCCCGAGCTCAAAGACCTGGGCAAGACCATCATTGTGATTTCCCATGACGACCGCTACTTCGAGGTGGCGGATCAACTGGTGCGCATGGAAGGTGGGCGGGTTGTCGCCCAGAAGCAGCTGCTGGCCGCGAGAGCATGATGAACGACTTGATCGATGACGATGTACTGGCACTGCTGCTGGCGGAAGCCGCTGATCAGCCCCAGGGCATCACCGCCCGCGACCACCGCGCGCCGGCGCCGATGTCCTTCGCCCAGCAACGCTTGTGGTTCCTGCAGCAACTGTCGCCGGACAGCGCCGCCTACAACCTGCCCCGGGTCATTCGCATCCGTGGCACGTTAGACCCGCAACGCCTGGAAAATGCCCTGAACCAGGTGCTGGCGCGGCACGACATCCTGCGCACGGCGTTCCGCGAGAGGGACGGCGTGGCGCTGCAGGTGGTCGACGAACAGGCCCGCCTGGTACTCGGCCGGGAAGACCTGTCGACCCTGGCGGAACACCCCCGCGCCCGTGAGATTGCCCGGCGCATCGAGGCCCAGGCGGGCACACCGTTCGACCTGCGCCAGGCCCCGCTGATGCGGGCGACGCTGCTGAAGGTCGGCCCCCATGACCAACTGCTGCTGATGGACATGCACCACATCGTTTCCGACGCTTGGTCCAATGCGATCCTGATGCAGGACCTGACCCGTGCCTTCGCCCAGGCCACGCCACTGCCGCGCCCGGCGATTCAATACGCCGACTACGCCGCCTGGCAACGGGATGAATACCTGAACGGCCCGGCGTGCGCCAACAGCGCCGCCTACTGGCAAGACTACCTGGGCAAACCGCTGCCGACCCTGGACATGCCGGTGGACTTCCCGCGCAGCGAGCAACACCGCCACCCGGCCGGGCATCACGACGTCCGGCTGCCGGACGAGCTGTGTACCACCCTGAACCGCTTCTGCCAGCAACGGGGCCTGACGCCCTTCGTGGTCGCCTTCGGGGCCTGGCAATTGTTGTTGAGCCGCTACAGCGGCCAGCAGGACTTCACCGTCGGCGTGCCCAACGCCACCCGCAATCGCAGCGAAACCCAGGAGCTGGTCGGCTGCTTCGTCAGCAGCCAGGTGTATCGCGTGCGCATCGACCCACTGCTGCCGGCCATCGATTTCCTGCAACGCCTGCGCCGCGAATCCCTGGCGGCCCTGGATCACGGCGACTATCCACTGGAGTTGAGTTTCGATGCCCTGCAATTGCAGGCCAGCGCGCAACCCAATCCCCTGTTCCAGGTACTGTTCAACTGGCGCACCGACAACGGTGAGTCCGAGCGGATCGATCTGGACGGCCTGACCCTGGAGTTTCTCGACAGCGGTCCGAGCCAGGCCAAGTTCGACCTGGCGCTGGACGTCAGCTACTCGCGGCACGGCATCGAGGCAAACGTGGAATACAGTCGCGACCTCTACCGGTCGGCGACCATCGAGCGCATGACCCGGCACTGGCTGAACCTGCTCCGGGCGCTCATCGCCGAACCGGCCCGTACGCTGGGCGAACTGCCGCTGCTGGACGATGCCGAACGCCAGGTGCAATTGCGCCAGTGGAACCCACCGCTGTCGGCGCCGCCCGAGCATGGCGTGCATCAGTTGTTCGAACGCCAGGCACAGTCCACGCCGCAGGCGCTGGCGCTGATCTGCAACGACCTTGCCCTGAGCTATGGGCAGCTCAACGCCGCCGCCAACGAGCTCGCCCATGGGCTGATAGCCCAGGGAGTCGGGCCCGAAGTCCTGGTGGGGATCGCCGTGGAGCGTTCGGCGTCGATGATCATCAGCCTGCTGGCGGTGCTCAAGGCCGGTGGCGCCTATGTGCCGCTGGACCCGGACTACCCGCAGGAGCGATTGACCTGGATGATCGAAGACAGCGGCCTGAGCGTGCTGCTGACCCAGCAGTCGTTGCTCGGCCGGCTACCGTCGCAGCCGGGCGTGCAGATACGCTGCGTCGATGACCTTGACGTGCGGGGCACGTTGAATGCGCTCAATCCACCCTGCCGGACGACGGGCAGCAACCTGGCCTACGTGATGTTCACCTCCGGCTCCACCGGTCGCCCCAAAGGCGTCGGCATCACCCAGGCGGCGTTGACCCGCCACGCCCAGGTGGCGCTGGAGTTTCTCGGCCTCACGCCGCAGGACCGCTCGCTGCAGTTCGCCACGTTCAATTTCGATGCCTTCGTCGAGCAGCTTTACCCAGCGCTGATCTGCGGCGCGTCCGTGGTGCTGCGCGGGCCGGACATCTGGGACAGTGCCACCTGGTATCGCGAATTGCTCGACAAGCAGTTCACCACCAGCGACCTGACCACCACCTACTGGAACATGCTGGCCAAGGACTTTGCTGCGGCCGGCCTGCGCGACTACGGTGCGTTGCGCCAGGTGATCGTCGGCGGCGAAGCCATGCCGCCGGAAGGCGTGGCGGCCTGGGGCGAGGCCGGGCTCGGGCCTGTGAAACTGCTCAACACCTATGGCCCGACGGAAACCACGGTCAGTGCCACCCTGCTCGATTGCAGCGACTACGTGACCGGGCAGCTAGCCCTGCCCAAAAGCATGCCGATCGGTCGACCGCTGGGCGGACGAGCGATCTACCTGCTGGACAACGGCGGCCAGCCGGTCCCGGTGGGCGTCGTCGGCGAACTGATGATTGCGGGCGACCTGCTCGCACGGGGCTACTTCAAGCGTCCGCAGCTCACCGCCGAACGTTTCATCCCCGACCCGTTCGACACCCGTGGTGGCGGGCGCCTGTATCGCACCGGCGACCTGGCGCGTTATCGCGCCGACGGCGTGATCGAGTATGTCGGGCGCCTGGATCACCAGGTGAAGATTCGCGGCTTCCGCATCGAACTCGGTGAAATCGAATCCTGCCTGCTGCAATCGCCTGACGTCCGCGAAGCCCTGGTGGTGGCGCGGGAAGGTTCGGCCGGCATGCAACTGGTCGCCTACGTGGTCGCCCGCGATGCGAACCTGAGTGAGCCGCAACAACTCGAGTTGCGCGAAACCCTCAAAGCCGAACTCAAGGCCAGCCTGCCAGGCTATATGGTGCCGGCTTACCTCCTGGTCCTGGCAGCCATGCCCGTCAGCCCCAATGGCAAGCTCGACCGCAAGGCATTGCCGCTGCCCGACCTGAGTCAGGCCCAGCGCCCCTTCATCGCCCCCGAAACGCCGTTGGAGCAAGGGTTGGCCCAGCTCTGGCAGGAGGCGTTGCAGATCGAGCGGGTCAGCCTCGACGACAACTTCTTCGAACTGGGCGGTCACTCGATCCTGGCCATCCAGTTCATCTCGGCGCTGCATGCCCGCCTCGGCATCAAGCTGGCGCTGCAACAGATGCTGGCGCACCCGACCATCGAAGCCCTGGCGCGGTTCATCGCCCTGGAACATCAACAGAACGTGCAATGCGTGGTCGAGCTCAATGCCTCGACGCCGAAGGCACCACCGTTGTTCTGCCTGCACCCCAGTGGTGGCATCGTGTTCTGCTACCAGCCCCTGGCGAAAAAACTGGCTGCCCATGCCAGGACGTATGGCGTGATGCACAAGGGTTTTGCCGACAAGGAGTCGAACCCGCAGAGCTGGGCCGAGATGATTGACGACTACAGCGCGCAGATTGTCGACAAACAACCCCACGGCCCTTATCGGCTGATGGGTTGGTCGCTGGGCGGCGCCATCGCCATGGACGTGGCAGCCCACCTCGAACGACAGGGCCGCGAGGTAAGTTTTCTCGGCCTGGTCGACACCACCCTTCCGGACCGTGACTTGCCGGCCGATCTGCCACGCAAACCGTTGGAAGAAGACAACCCGAACCACCTCAGCCCGGAAAACGAGCTGTTGGCGGCCCTTGAAGTGTTCAGCCTGATGTTTGCGCACCTGGAAGAAGCCGCGTCGGCCTTCATCGCCGAACACCCGACGACCGACCTCAAGGCGTTCTATCAGTGGGCCAGCTCACAGACCGCCACCGGGGAGCAGGACCTGATCGCGACCCTGGAAGGCATCAAGCAGGAGATCATGAACGCCCAGGCCTACGCGATTCATGACCGTCTGGTGCAGGCGTTCGACGCCTTCACCCTGCCGATGCTCAAGGTCCAGGCCAGTTGCTGGTGGTCGCTGTCGCATAAAACCCTGGAGCAGGTGCTGCACTCGGAACAGGTCCTCAGGGCGCACAATGTGACTGGCCAGTTGCAAGGCTCGATACACTCCCCCCTGCCCCACCGCAGCATGATCTACAGCGAGCCGCTGCTGGCGTCGTTCACCGAGGTGTTCCTCAAAACCCTGTAGGAACGGGCTTGCTCGCGAGGGTCGCCAACGATAATGCGGGCGGCCTGACCCCCTGCAGCGGTCTCATGTCCATCGCGAGCAGGCTCGCTCCCACAGAGAAAACCCGATCCCCTGTAGGAGCGAGCTTGCTCGCGAGGGTCGCCAACGATAACGCGGGCGGCCTGACACCCTGCAGCGGTCTCATGTCCATCGCGAGCAGGCTCGCTCCCACAGAGAAACACGCTCCTACAGAAAAGCGATCTTCCCTGTGGGGTCCACAAAAAAAAACGCAGAAGCCTGGGCTTCTGCGTTTTTGTTTTCAGCGGCGTTTCAGTGAATCAAAACTCCGGGGTGTATTTCACGCTGAACATCACGTTGCGTGGATCGCCGTAGTTGTTGTTGCCGTCAAACTGGTTGTAGCCGGCAGTGAAGTACGTCTTGTCGAACAGGTTGTTGGCGTTCATCGCCAGCTCGACTTCCGGCGTCAGTTGGTAACCGACACGGGCGTTCCATACGGTGTAACCCGGTACGTTGACGTCGTGATCGAAGCCCACGGTGTGGGTCTGGGCGGTGAAGCCCAGGCCGGTGCTCACGCGGTTCCAGTCGCCGCCCCACTGGTAGTTACCCCAAACGCGAACCATGTGCTTGGGCGTCCACCAGCTGAAGATCTTGCCTTCGTTGGTTGGGTCGTCCAGGTACTTGGTGGTGTTGTAGGTGTAACCGGCAAACAATTGCAGACCGTCCAGCACTTCGCCGCTGATTTCGGCGTCGATGCCCTGGCTACGCACTTTCCCCGAGGCCTTCGAGCAGTACCAGCCGTCGCAGATCTGCGGACCGTCCGTATCGAGCGTGGCGCGGTTTTCCTGGTCGTAACGGAACACTGCCAAGGACGTGTTGACCCTACCATCCATCAGTTCGCCCTTGAGGCCGATCTCATAGTTGGTGCCGATGATCGGCTTGATCACCGAGCCCCCCGTGTCGCGTTCGGTCTGCGGCGTGAACACGTCGGTATAGCTGGCATAAACCGCCCACTCGCGGCTCAAGTCGTAGACGACACCGGCGTACGGCGTGACCTCGCCGGTTTCGTTGGAGGTGCTGTCAGGGTTGGCCGTCAGGCTGGTTGCATCCTGGCTCCAGGATTTGTAGCTGTAGTCATACCAGCTCACCCGCGAACCGACGACAAAGGTCAGATCATCGACCGGCTTGATGCGCCAGCTGCCATACAGGCCTTTCTGGCGAATGTCATATTTGCTTGGTGTGCCGAAACCGCCGGACTCGAGCAGGCCCTCGTAGCTGATTTCCGGACGGTTGTGATCGATATCAAAAATGTTGCCGGTGCCGCCATCGAACGTACGGGCGTATTTATCGTTGGAGGTGTACTTGGAGTAGTTGCCCCCGAGCATGACTTCCTGCTGCATGGAAAAGGCTTCGAATTTCCCGGTGATGTTCGTGTCGATGCCAAGCTTGGTGGAGTCGGTGTCCGTCACGAAGTCCGCATACTGCAAACCACCGCCATCGGGATCAAGACCGTTACCAAAGGCTTGCGAGCGCTGGTTTTTCGCCTTGTTGGTTTCGCTCATGCGCACGGCACCGATCTTGAACGCCCAGTCTTCGTTGAAGCGGTGTTCCAGATCGGTGTAGAGCGTGGTGACGTCGATGTCCGTGTGGTTCCACTTCGCGCCCGTGTAGGTCTTGCGCGGCAGGTCGACCGGCTTGCCGTCCGCATAGCGCGGGAAACCACGAACGTTGCTGCGCGAGGTGCCATCGGAATTACTGACGGCAAAGCCCAGGGTGGTGTCTTCGCTCAGGTCGAAGTCCAATGCGCCGTACAGCGAAGTGGTCTTGTACCACTCGGAATCGATGAACGAATGACTGTTGTCCTGATCGGCCACGAATCGACCGCGAATGGTACCGGTCTGGTTCAGCGGACCGCCCGCATCCAGCTGCAGACCGTAGTGATCCCACGAACCGGCCTTGGCGGTAATCGCCACGGTCGGCGCAATCTGGCCACGCTTGCGCACCATGTTCACCGCACCACCGGGGCTGCCCGTACCTTGCAGCAAACCGGAGGCGCCGCGCAGAATTTCCATGCGATCGAAGAAGATCAGGTCTTGCGTGGCCCAGTTACCCAGCGCATAGGTGTTGCGCGGGATTGGCACACCGTCGTACTGCCAGTCATCAATCTGAAAACCCCGCGAGCTGAGGATCATGCCCCGGCCCACACCCTGGGCGCCGACCAGACCGGTAGTCTTGTTGGCTGCGTCCTTGAGGTCGACGATGTCCTGATCGTCCAGCTGCTTGCGGGTCATCACCGTGACCGACTGCGGAATTTCCTTGAGGGTGTGGGTGCCCTTGCCGATGGTCACGGCATTGGAGGTGTAGGAGTTGGAACCTTCGGTGGTGGCCTCGACCCGTTGCCCATTGATAGTGGTGGCGCCCAGTTCCAGACTTTCGCCCGTGGCGCCGCGCACCAGCATCAGCGTGTTGCCTTCGAAGCTGTAGCGCACGCCAGTGCCCTTGAGCAATTCGGCGATCGCCGCTTCCGGGCTGAGCTTGCCGCTGACGCGATTGCTGCGCAGGTCCGCCATCTCGCTGGCGTCGTAGACCACCTGCCGGTTGGTCTGGTTGCCAAAGGCCTTCAAGGCCTGCGGCAGCGACTGCGCCGGAATGTTGATCGCGAACTCTTCAGCCATCACCTGCGCACTCAACGGCAACAGGCAAGCCATGCCCAGCCCGGCCAGCGCGTGGCGCGGGCGAAGGCTGCGGCAAATGACCAAAGCCTTGAACAGAGGTTTCAACTCGAAAATTGCTGACATCGTGCTCTCTATTATTGGTAGAAGGATTAGACGGCCAACCGCTGCCAAGACCTCGTCACCACCGCCAATGCGCACTTTTCAGCGGCACATCAGCCAACGGCCTGACCGAACCCCTCCCCGGGCAGCGGTCGTCTGGACAACGGAAAAATTCTTGTAGCGCCGCACAAATCGGACACCTGAGGGCAGCCTCGCCCCACCGGTTTTGCGTGCTCACAGAAGTGAGACGCAGCACCGGGGAAAAACCGGAATGAGTTTATTTATCATTTGTAGAAAATTATTAAAAAGAAACCCAGAGGGGCGTGGGACTCTGTTTAATTTCGTTGACTTGAGAGGACGAAATATCGGATGACGCCTACAACCCTTTGTAGGCAAACTCCGAATCTTGCGGTTGGGCACTTTGATGCCTTGTTGCGTGTTTCTTCGGCGGGCTAGTCTCCGGTCGTCGCTGCCCCTTCAGCGACCGGGCTTGGAAACCCGTCGAACCGCAACGCATCAGCACCCTGCAGAGACGCAGCCTTTTTCGGGACTGCGATCTCACGTTATGGCGGCTGTGCGTGGGACGCCCTCGGGCGTGCCGGTTCCTCGGTTCCCGGTTTTCCAACCTGCGTACAGCTGCCACCCCTTCGCTTGGAAACGAAAACGGCAGCTCCTCGAACCCAGGAGTTAACCCATGAAGAATCCATCCGCCCCACCAGAACTGAAGACCATCGGCCTCACGCCGCTCATCTATTGCTCGAACCAACCCCTGTTCCACGTCACCCGCGATGTGCCGCTCAGCGATGCGCTGGCCATGGCTTCCGATTTCCTGTTTCTCGCCAAGGGGCTGACCCAGGATGCGGCCTACGCCCGCGACTCCGACCGGCATGCCTGGGCGGCGCACTACCTGACGGAATTGAGCAAGGCCTTGGTTGATGATGTGGTGAAGGTGCTGGAACCTTCGCCCGCCCGGACCAAGGCCGATTCCAAAAAAGCTTGAGCCCCCCCATTGTGGGCGCGAGCCTGCTCGCGAAAAACCAGAGACCGCCGCTGGGTGTCAGACAACCCGCGTCATCGTTCACGGCCATCGCGAGCAGGCTCGCTCCCACAGGTTGCTGCCTGTTTCATTTCGTTGACTTGAGAGGCGCCCGCCCGGACCGAGGTCGATTCCAAAAAAGCTTGAGCCCCCGTTGTGGGAGCGAGCCTGCTCGCGAAAAACCAGAGACCGCCGCTGGGTGTCAGACAACCCGCGGCGCCTTCCAGTCCATCGCGAGCAAGGACTAGGCGTCCCCCTCGCTCCTACAGGGTTTGTGCGGCTTTGGCTTGTTGCAGCTGCCGGGCTTTCTCGGTCAGCAACGCTTTCTCTTCCGGGCTCATGGTGTCCAGGCGCAAGCGGGCCTGGGCGATTTTTTCCAGTTGGCCGGGGCTGCTTTCGCCGGCGCGTAGCGCCTGGGCCAGACCGGCCACGGTCGGGTGATCGAACACCAGGCCCGGCTGGATCTCGCACTGCAGCAACTTGCGAATGCCTGCCACCAGTTTGATCACCAGCAACGAATGGCCACCGGCGGCGAAGAAGTCGCGGTCGATGCCCAGGCGTGGCAGGTCGAGCAGTTGCGCCATGCGCGCCGCGAGCAGTTGCTCGAGGGAATCGCGGGGGGCCAGGCCAACGTCGGCGGCGGAGGTTGCACCGAGCTGCTGCAACGCCTTGCGGTCGATCTTGCCGTTGGCCAGACGCGGGAAGCTGTCAACCGCCTGGATCTGCTGCGGCAGCATCACGCTGGGCAGGCGCAGGGCCAGTTCTTCGCGCAGGTGCTCGAGCCAGTCGGCCGCAGGCGTCTGCCGGGGCACGACGAAGGCCAGCAGGCCCTCTTGCGCCGTAGAGCCCGGCAGTACCAGGGCTTGCGCGACCTGTGGCAGGCGCAGCAATTGGGCTTCAATCTCGGCCAGCTCGATGCGGAAACCCCGCACCTTGACCTGCTGATCGCGCCGCCCCTGCAACTGGATCGACAGGTCCGGACGGTAGCGCGCCAGATCCCCGGTGCGATACAGCCGCTGCGAGGCGTCGAAGGGGCTCTGGATAAACGCCTGCGCATCCGCGTCGGCGTTGAGGTAGCCCCGACACAGCTGTGCGCCGCCCAGGTACAACTCGCCCGGCACACCGACCGGCGCCAGTTGCAGCGCTTCATCGAGCACGTACACCTGATTGTTGCCCAGCACCTGACTGAGCGCGGCCGTGTCCGGGGTATTTAGCGCCAGCGGATGGACCAGCACCCCCACCGTCGCTTCGGTCGGACCGTAGTGATTGAACACCCGGCAATCGCTGCGCAGGTCAGCGATGCGCGTGATCAAGGCCGGAGCAATCGGTTCGCCGCCAAGAATCAGCGTGTGCGGCAGTTGCGCGTGCTCACTGTCGAGCAACGCAGCGAGGTGCGACGGCACGATCTTCAGGCAATCGATGGCCTGCTGTTGCAGGAACGCGCCGAACAGCGCGCCGTCCTGCATCTGCTCGTCCGTGGCCACGTGCAGCGTGGCGCCGTTGAACAGCGCACCGAACAATGCGGTGTTGCCCAGGTCCGCCGCCACCGTGGAGGTGAAGCCCACGTGCCGGCACTGGTCCAGTCCCAGCGCCACGCTGACCTGCGCGGTGTAGTTGAGCAATTGGCGATGTTCGATGACCACGCCTTTGGGGATACCGGTGGAGCCCGAGGTGAACAGCACGTAGGCGGCCTCCTCACCCTGTGTCGCGGGCTCGCTTGTACGAGTGACCACCGGTGTCGCGTTCAGCAACTGCGTCAATGTACTCACGCGTAACCCGGTGCCCTGCCACTGTTCGAGCTGCGCGGCATCGACCAACAACAGGTTGGCGGCGGCCTGCTCCAGCATCAGGGCCTGACGCGCCTTTGGCCATTGCGGGTCCAGCGGCAGATACGCCGCCCCCACCTGCCAGGCCGCCAGTATCGCCACCACCAGATCAGCCGAACGGGGCAGCGCCAGCGCGACGATCGCGCCACGCCTCACCCCTTGGGCATGCAGGGCATCCGCCAGTGTCGTCACCTGGGCCTGCAATTGCCCGTAGCTCAGGCGTTGCGTGGCGTCGGTCAGGGCAATCGCCTGCGGCGTGGCGCGGGCGTGTTCGGCAATGCGTTGCGGCAGGTAGCGAGCCTCCACGGCGTGCGGCGCCGGGTTGATTGCCAACAGGCGCTGCTGTTCGTCAGGGCCCAGCAACGACAACCGGCCAAGTTCGGCCTCGGGCGTGGCGACGATGGCGGCAAGCAATACTTTGAACTGGGCGATCAAGCCGTCCATCGCCTGCACGCTGTAGCGCGACGCGGCGAATTGCAGGTGCAACGCCAACGGGTTTTCGCCATCGTCCAACTCGGTTTGCAGCAGCAATTCCACGTTGGCTTGCGGCTGTGGACGCTGCACCGGAAGCCAATGCAACGCGCTGGTCTCGGCACGCGGCGCGCGCCACCGGGCGAAACCATACGCCGGCAGCGCCGCTGCCGGCGCCAGTTCGGGCGACCAGTATTCCTGCCAGGTGCGATGTTCATCCAAGCGGGTCGCCAGGTCTTTCAGCCAGCGGTCGAATGGCGTCGTCGTCGGCAGCGACAGGTTCAGCGGCAGGCTGCGCTCGAAAACGCCCACGGCGTCGGCGAAATACTCGTAATCCTCGCGGCTGTCATGACGCAGCCCCACCAGCATCTGCTCATGCCCGCTCAAACGGCCGAGCAATAACCACCAGGCCGCTTGCAACAACAGGGCAGGCGGATGTTGCAGCGCATCGGAGACCCGGCGCAAACCACTTTGCAGTGAAGACCCCAGAGCGCTGCTCAGTAATGACGTGCCCGCCGCTGCTTCACCACTCGAATCACGATAGGCCAACCACGGGCTGGACAGCTCGACGTCTGCGCCTTGCAGGTGTTGCTGCCAATAGTGGCGCGCTCCGGCGGCGTCCTCGTCGAGCACCACTTCGCTGCGCCATTCCAGGTACTGGGTGAACTCGCCTGGCGCGTCGTCGTCCCCTGGCAACCCCTGTTCATAGGCCAGACGCAGCTGCTGATCAAGCCGCTGCAAGCCGTTTTCATCGGTGCTGTGCCGGGCAATACCGATCACCAGTTTCCACTGATCGTCCGCCAGACGGTAAAGCACCGCCTGAGCATTCTCCGACTCGCCCACCACAAACGAGCGCGCCGCCCACTCCGCGATTTGCGCCTGGATGCCAGCCTCGGTGTCGATGCGGGCCTGGACCGTCAACGGGAAGCGCCCGGCCGCCGCCGCGAACTGCCGAAGGCCATGCAGCCCCGCCACCCTGCCCAGGTGCGCGAGCAGCATCGGCTGTTGCGCCAGCACTGCATCCAGGGCGGTTTGCAGGCGCTGCGGGTCGAGTGCGCCGTTGATCGCGACTTCGAGGAAGTGCAGCGCATCGGCGCAGCGCGACACCTTCGGCAATTGCTCCAGCACCCGTTGCTGCTCCGGTGTCAGGGCGTAACCCAGGTCCTGCGGGTCCATCGATAGTGGGTTCATGCGCCGGTTTCCTCGGTGTTCGTTGCGCCCTGGGCGGTTGTCGCCGAGGGCTGCGCATCCAGGGCGCTGTGGTCGTACATGTCGCCCATGGCGACAACGATTTTGCGGGGGCCTTCGTACGGATCACGGGCATGGGCCACCAGCATGTTGTCCAGCAGGATCGCGTCGCCCTTCTGCCAGTCGAAACGCACCGCGCATTCCTCGTACAGATCGCCGATGCGCTGCATGACGTCGTCTTCAATCGGCGTGCCGTCGCCGTAGAACACGTGGCGGGGCATGCGGTCCAGGCCGAACATCGACAGCAGGTCCTCGCGCACCTGCGGCTCCAGCCAGTAGATGTGATGCAGCTGCACCTGGTTGAAGAACGACTTGGCGCCGGTCACCGGGTGACGAATGATCGCCGGGCCCGGCGTGCGGGTTTGCAGTTCATCGTTGTCGAGCCAGCGCCACTCGATGCCACCGGCGCGGCAACGGGCTTCGACTTCGGCGCGGTCGTCGGTCTTGAAGAAGTGCTGCCAGGACACGTCGAGTTTGTCGGTGAAGGTGCGCACGTACAGCAGGCCCTTGTCCTCGAACTTGTCGCGCAGGTCCGCCGGCAGCTTTTCGTACATCAACCGGCAATCGACCACCGGGGTTGCGCCGCCGGACAGCGACGGCTGCTCGCAATAGAACATCTGCTTGCGCGGCCAGCGGTCCTGATGGGAGCTCTCGTTGTGGAACAGGATCATCTTGCGCTCCGGGTACGGCGTGGAGCGGTAGGTGTTCTTGCCACCCTCCTTCTTCGGCAGGTCACCGTACTGCCCGTAGAGGCCCGGCTGGATCGCCTCGGCGAAGGCTTCGAAACCCTGGATGCCGTCCAGCGCAAAACCACGGAACAGAATACCGGCGTGCTCGGCGAGTTTCTGTTCGATCAACGGCCGGTTCTGCCTGATCCACTCGATCAGGTCCAGCTGCGGTTCGTTCGGCTCCATCAACAGGGGAAACGGCTGCGGCGCGGCCAGCAGCGATTCACGCACGGGCGCGGGGCGGATTTTGGCGACGGTGGTCGCCGAACGTTTGAGGAATTTGCCGAGTTTGTCGGCTTTCGGTCCCGGCGCAGCGGGCCTGGCGGCCACGGCTGAATGTTCGACTGGCATGCTGATAGCTCCCAATTGAATGTCCTGATCAGCGACGATCTGTTCCAACAGGGCTATCCAGGCCTTGACCAGGGACTGAATGCGCTCGTGTCCGAACAAGGTTGTGGCGAATTGCCAATTACCCAGCAATTGCCCTTCTTCATCGTCAACGAACAACGCCATGTCGAATTTAGAATGGGACTCCAGCACCGGCAGCGTTTCCACGCTCAAACCGCCGAGGGTCTGCACGCTGCCGGGCAGGTTGTTCATCACGAACAACACCTGCACCAGCGGGTTCATGCCTTTGTGGCGCGGCACCCCCGACGTGTCGACGATCATGTCGAAGGGCAGGTCCTGATGCTCCAGGGCGCCGAGCAGGGTTTGCTGGGTGCGGGCCAGGAAGCTGGAGAACGTGGAACCGGCGTCGAACCGCGAACGCAGGGGCAGGACGTTGACGAAGAAGCCGATCAGGCGTTCCAGTTCCGGCTGCCCGCGACCGGCGACATCGGCGCCGACCAGCACGTCCGCCGCGCCGCTGACCTGGTGCAACAGCACCTGGAAGGACGCCAGCAGCGTGCTGTACAAGGTCACGCCGGCCTGGGTGGAATGCTGGCGCAGGGCGCGGGTCAACCCGGCCTCCAGGCGGAACTGCACCGAGTCGCCCTCGAACGAGGGCACCAGGCCGCGAGGGTTGTCCGTCGGCAGCGACAATTGGCCGCTGCAACCGGCCAGTTGGCCTTTCCAGTACGCCGCCTGCTGGTCGAGTACGCCTCGCTGTTCCAGCGCCTGTTGCCACAGGGCGAAATCCGAATACTGCACGTCCAGCGCCGGCAATGGTGTGCGGTCGAGGCCCTCGCTCTGGTGGTAGATCCGCACCAGTTCGTTGACCAGCACCCCCATCGACCAACCGTCGGAAATGATGTGGTGCATGCCATACAGCATCACATGCTCGGTCGGTCCCAGGTGCAGGATTCGCCCACGCCACAGCGGCGCCTGCTCCAGGTCGATCGGCGTGCGCACGTTGTCCAGCGCCGCCTGGGCCACCTGTTCCTCCTGGGCACTGCGTGACAATCCGGACAGATCGGTCACCGGGAAGTCGACCGCCACCTGTTCGCTGATCAGCGCAATCGGGTCGCCCTCATCGTCCTGGACATACGCCGTGCGCAGCACTTCATGACGACGCACCACTTCGGCAAAACTGCTCACCAGGCGCTCGATGGACAACTCGCCGCGCAGGCGCAGGGCCATCGGCATGCCATAGGCCGAGGTGCCACCGGACAGCTGTTCGGCGATCCACAGGCGCCGTTGCACCAGCGACAGCGGCGCGACGGTTTTACGGCCGTGCGCCAGCAGCGGCGGCACCTCGACCAACGGCCTGTCCTGCGCCTGCATCCACATCGCCAGGTCCTGCAGCTGTGGATGGTTGAACAGGTCGCGCAGGCTCAACGGACAATCGGTGAGTTTGCGCAAGCGTGAGACCACCTGGGTCGCCAGCAGCGAATGCCCGCCCAGCTCGAAGAAGTGATCGGTGCGCCCGACCTGTTCCAGCTCCAGCACGTCCTGCCAGACCGTGGCGATCTGCTGTTCCAGCGGGCCGACGGGGGCGACAAAATCACCGCTGGCTGCGCTGGCATCGACCCCCGGCAAGGCTTTGCGGTCGATCTTGCCGTTGGGGCTCATCGGCAGGGTTTCGAGCAGCAGCACATGCGCCGGCACCATGTAATCCGGCAGGCTGGCGCGCAACCGCGCCTTGAGGCCCTCACGCAAAAGCGCCTGCGCCGAAGCGTCGCCGCGTGCCAATGCCGGGTCATCGAACGCCACGTAGGCCACCAGTTGCTGACCGATGGCCGCCGGTTGCGCCACCACCAGGGCCTGGCGTACCGAGGGCGCCTGGAGCAGGTGGGTCTCGATTTCACCCAGCTCGATGCGGAAGCCGCGAATCTTCACCTGATGGTCGAGACGCCCGGCGTAGTCGATCAACCCGTCGGGGCGATAACGCGCCAGGTCGCCGGTGCGGTACAGGCGCCCGCCGCCCAGCGGGTCGAACGGGTCGGGAATGAACCGCTCGGCCGTCAGGTCCGGCCGGTTGAAGTAACCACGGGCCAGCAGATCGCCGCCGATCACCAGCTCGCCGACCACGCCGACCGGTGCCGGTTGGCCGTGGATGTCCAGCACATGCAGGCCGCGTCCCTGCAACGCATGGCCAATCGGCATGGTTGCCGGCAACGGCTTGAGGCCCAAGGCGTAATCAGCGCAATCGAGTTCGGTGGCACTGACCGTGGCCTCGGTCGGGCCATAGGTGTTGAGCAACTGCACGTGGCCCAGGCCTGCCTTGGCCCAGGTGGCCACGCCTTCGGGCGGCATCGCTTCGCCGCCGACGCTGACCAGTCGCAGCACGCCATAGTCGCGGGGAGCGCTGGCTGCGAAATCCTTGACCAGCATGTTCCAGTAGGCCGTGGTCAGGTCGCTGACCGTGATCCGGTGGTCCAGCACCTGGCGATGCCAGGTTTCGCTGTCCCAGATGTCCGGGCCGCGCAGGATCACCGTGGCCCCGCAGATCAGCGGTGGATAAAGCTGCTCGACGAAGGCATCGAAGTTGAAGGTAGCGAATTGCAGGCAGCGATCGGCGGCGCTGAGACCATGGAAACCCACGGTCGTCTGGGCATGCCGCGACAACGCCGAATGGTCGATGGCCACGCCTTTGGGGCGCCCGGTGGAACCGGAGGTGAACATCACATAGGCGAGGTTCTGCGCGCCGCATCGCACCGGCAGGTTGTCGTTCTGCGCTGGCAACTGGAGTTGATCGAGGCTGAGCACGCTGACGTCTTGCACGACGGGCAACGCACCCAGCAAATGGCCCTGGGTCAGCAACACGCGCAGTCCGCTGTCTTCGATCATCGCCCCGAGTCGCTCGGCCGGGTATTCCGGGTCCAGCGGCACGTAGGCGCCACCGGCCTTGAGCACCGCCAGCAGGCTGACAATCATCTGCACCGAACGCTCGACCGCGATCCCCACCAGCACATCCGGGCCGACGCCCTGCTGCACCAGCACATGCGCCAGCTGGTTGGCCTGGGCGTTGAGCGCGGTGTAGCTCAGGCGCTGCTCGTTGTAGATCAACGCGATTGCCTCCGGGGTCCTGGCCACCTGCTGCTCGAACATCTGCTGCACGCGGTGCTCATCGCCCGGTTGCACCAGGACTTCGCGCAGCGCCACCGGCACCAGGGTCAGCTCACCCAGGCAACGCTCGGCCGGGGCCTGGACCATCTGCTGCAAGAGCTGGTCGAGGCAGGCTGCCAGTTGCTCGATCACCGCGCCATCGAACTGTTGACGGTTGTAGCTGAACTGCATCGACAACTGCTCGCCGAGCATGACCGACAGCGTCAGCGGGTAGTTGGTCTGTTCGAAGTTCGCCACCTCGCCAAAGCGCAGGTCCTGCGACCCGCCCTGTTGCAAGGCGTCGGCAATCGGGTAGTTCTCGAACACCAGGATGTTGTCGAACAGCGCTTCACCGCCCTGCCCGGCCCAACGCTGGATGTCGAACAGCGGCGTGTGTTCCTGCTCGCGCAGCAGCAGGTTCTGCCCCTGCACCTGTTGCAGCCATTGCTGCAACGGTTGCTCGGCGCGCGGGCTGGCAATGACCGGCAAGGTGTTGATGAACAGGCCGATCTGCTGTTCGACGCCGCTCAGTTGCGCCGGACGCCCGGACACCGTGGCGCCGAAACACACCGTGTCCTGACCGGTGCAGCGCTGCAACAGCAACAGCCACGCGGCCTGCACCAGGGTGTTGGCGGTGATCTTGTGCGCTCGCGAAAATTGCTGGAGTTCGGTGGTGCGCCGGGTGTCGAGGTCGAGGAAATACTCGCCCTGGCCCGCGCCTTCGCGGCCACGGTGAATCAATGCCTTGGCCAGGCAGGTCGGCTCCTCGAATTCAGTCAGTTGTGCCTTCCAGAAGGTTTCGCTGGCCTGCCCGTCCTGACGCGCCAGCCATTCGATGTAGTCGCGATAACGCCCGCCACCGAGCGACGGAGCCTGCCCGTTGTAGCGCTGCAAGACGTCGCCCAGCAATTGCGAATTGCTCCAGCCGTCCATCAGGATGTGGTGGCTGGTGTAGATCAGGTGATAACGCCCGTCACCCACCTGCACCAGCACCAGACGCAACAGCGGCGCGGCATGCAGGTCGAAGCCCTGCCGCCGTTGCTCGCTCGCCAGTTCCGCCAGCGCCTGCGGCAGATCGCTGCGCTCGCGCCAGTCCAGAACGCTGAACGGCACCGCCAGGTCCTTGTGGATCACTTGCAGCGGACGCTGCACATCGCCGTCCCAGACAAAGCTGCTGCGCAGCACATCGTGGACGTCCATCGCCGCCTGCCAGGCTTCGCGGAAGCGTTCGACGTGCAGACCGTCCACGTTCACGCACAGCTGATTGATGTAATCGCCCGCCTGTTGTTCGTAGAGGGTGTGGAACAGCATGCCTTGCTGCATCGGCGACAGCGGGTAGATGTCTTCGATTCGGCGCGGGGTGAGCGCCAGCGCGTCGAGTTGCGCCTGGGTCAGCCCGGCCAGCGGGAAGTCGGACGGCGTCAGCCCCTGGTGCTGCGGCTGGCAGCAATGCTCGATCACACGCTCCAGCTCGCGGCCATAGGCCTGGGCCAGGCGCGAGAGAGTCGATTCATCGAACATCTGCCCGCTGAAGGTCCAGTCAATGTGCAATTCGCCGCCATACACCCGGCCATTCAGCGTCAGCCAGTTGTCCAGCGTGGCCAGCGGACTCTGGGGGGCGCCCGCCGACTCGGTGGCCGGGGTGAACAAGGCGCCGGCGTCTTCGGCGAAACCGGCGTCGAACTGGCCCAGGTAGTTGAAGGTGATGCGCGGCACCGGCAGTGCCTTGAGGGCCTGCCGGGTGGCGTCGTTGCCCAGGTAGCGCAATGCGCCAAACCCCAGGCCCTTGTCGGGGATGGCACGCAGTTGTTCCTTGATGGCCTTGATCGACGCACCGGTTTCGGTGGTCGGGGTCAGGCGCACCGGGAACAGGCTGGTGAACCAGCCGACACTGCGGCTCAGGTCGAGCTCGTCGAACAACGCTTCGCGGCCATGGCCTTCAAGCTGGATCAAGGTCGATGTCTCGCCCGTCCACTCGCCGATCACCCGCGCCAGCGCGGTCAGCAGCAGATCGTTGATCTGTGTGCGGTAGGCGGCTGGCGCCTGCTGCAACAGGTGGCGCGTCTGCACCGGGTCGAGCCGGGTCTGTACGTGCCGGGCATGCCGATTGTGCAACTCGCCCTGTGGCCGTTCACACGGCAGGTCCGCCCGCGCCCCTTGCAGTTGCGCGCGCCAGAAGCCGAGCTGGGCCTGCGTCGCCGGACTGTCGGCATGGGCCTGAAGACGGCGGGCCCAGGCCTGGGTGGAACTGGTCTTGGGCGGCAGCTGGAGAACCTGGCCGGCCTGCAATTGCTCATAAGCCTGTTGCAGGTCTTCCAGCAGAATGCGCCAGGACACGCCATCCACCACCAGGTGATGAATCACCAGCAGCAAGCGCTGGCTGCCATCGGCCAGGTTCGCCAGCACCGCACGCACCAGCGGACCGTTGCCCAGGTCGAGGCTGCGCTGGGCTTGCTCGGCCCATTGCTCGAGGGCCGCTGCATCGGCCACGTCCGCTTGCCACAGCAACGACGCCGGTTGACCGGACAGGGAACGATGGGTGGCAAGCGGTTGGCCGTGTTCGATGCTGAACGCCAGGCGCAACGCATCGTGATGCGCGACCAGCGCCTGCAACGCCTGCTCCAGGTGCCCGGCGTGGAGCGGTCGGGCAGTCTTGAGCAGCACGGACTGGTTCCAGTGGTGCGGTTCGGCGAGGTCGCGTTCGAAGAACAGGTGCTGGAACGGCAGCAGCGGCGTCGGGCCGGTGACCGGACCCTGATCGATGCTCAGCGCCCCCTCGCCCGTCGTTGCCACCGTCGCCAGGCTTTGCACGGTCTGGTGCAGGAACAGGTCTTTGGGGCTGAAATGAATCCCCGCCTGACGGGCGCGACTGACCACTTGAATGGAAATGATCGAGTCACCGCCCAGCTCGAAGAAGTTGTCGCCGGTGCCCACGGGCGCACGCCCCAGCACGCTTTGCCAGATTTCCACCAGCGCCTGTTCGATGGCCGTGGTTGGCGCACTGTAGGCGTCGCGGCTGACCTGAGTATCGGCTTTCGGCAGCGCCTTGCGTTCAAGCTTGCCGTTCGGGCTGACCGGCATTTTTTCCAGCCACAGCCAGTGCTGCGGCACCATGTACTCCGGCAGGCTTTGGCTCAGGTGCACTTTCAACACTTGCGCCAGTGCGCGACGCGTCGCGTCATCGGCGTGCAGCAGCGCCGCATCGTGCGGCACCACGTAGGCCACCAGCAGCGTGTTGTCCTGGGCGATGACCACGGTTTCGCGGACGTCGGCGTGTTCAGCCAGGCGTGCTTCGATTTCGCCCAGCTCGATGCGCAAGCCACGGATCTTCACCTGATGGTCGATGCGCCCGGCGTATTCGATCACGCCATCGGCGCGGTAGCGCGCCAGGTCGCCCGTGCGGTACAGGCGAGCGCCGGCACCGAACGGGCTGGTGACGAAACGCTCGGCGGTCAGCGAGGGACGGCGGTGGTAACCACGGGCCAGGCCTTCGCCGCCCAGGTACAGCTCGCCGATCACCCCGACCGGCAGCGGTGCCAGTTCGGCGTCGAGGACGTAGGTCGACAGGTTGGCAATGGGCTGGCCGATCGGCACCACGTCGCGCCCTTCGTCCACGCAGGTCCAGTGGGTGACGTCGATGGCCGCCTCGGTCGGACCGTACAGGTTGTACAGGCCGGCGTTCGGCAACTGGGCGAATACCTGCTGCTGCGCATCCACTGGCAGGGCCTCGCCGCTGCAAACGATGCGGGTCAGGCTGGTGCAGGTGGCCACGGCCGGGTCCTGCACGAACGCCTGCAACATCGACGGCACGAAGTGCAGCGTGGTGATCCGCTGCGCGGTGATCAACTCGATCAGTTGCGCCGGATCGCGGTGTGCGCCCGGGGCGGCGACCACCAGGGTAGAACCGGTCAGCAGCGGCCAGAAGAACTCCCAGACCGACACGTCAAAACTGAACGGGGTCTTTTGCAGGACCTTGTCCGACGCGTCGAGGCCATAGGCCTGCTGCATCCAGCACAAGCGATTGACCAGGGCCGAATGGCGGTTGGCCGCGCCCTTGGGTTTGCCGGTGGAGCCAGAGGTGTAGATCACGTAGGCGAGGTTTTCGCCATTGAGCAGCGGATGCGGGTTGGCGTCGCTGCGTCCGTCCAGCCAACCGTCATCCTGATCCAGCACCAGGCTGCGGATGCCCGCCGGAATCGGCAGTTGCTCCAGCAGGTGATGTTGCGTCAGCAGCAGTTCGATGCCGCTGTCGTCGAACATATAGGCCAGGCGTTCCGCCGGATACTCCGGGTCCAACGGCACATAGGCGCCACCGGCCTTGAGAATCGCCAGCAGACCAACGACCATTTCCACCGAGCGCTCGAGCGCGATGCCCACCAGCACATCCGGACCGACGCCCTGCTCGATCAACACCTGGGCCAACTGATTGGCCCGCGCATTGAGCGCGGCGTAGCTCAGGCGCTGCCCGGCGAATACCAGCGCGCAGGCGTGCGGCGTTCTCTGCACCTGATCCTCGATCAACCCCTGCACGGTGCGCTGCAATGGGTAGTCGGCGGCGGTGGCGTTCCAGGCAACGACATGCTGTTGCCGCTCGCGTTCATCCAGCAGCGCCAGGTGCGCCACCGGACGATTGACGTCAGCCACCAGGTCGCGCAACAGGTTCAGCCAGTGACGCCCCATGCGCTCGATGGTCGACGCCTCGAACAGGTCGGTGGCGTAGGTCAGCGCGGCGTGCAGCCCCTGGGGGTTGTCGCTGGTGTCCAGGGTCAGGTCGAATTGCGCGTTGCGGTGCTCCCAGGCGAGGGGGTCCAGCTCGATGCCCGGCAACGCGGCGGCCATGCCTGATTCGACTTCGCTGCGATGGTTGAACATCGCTTGGAACAATGGGCTGTGGCTGAGGTTGCGCTGCACCTGCAAGGCATCGACCAGTTGCTCGAACGGCAGGTCCTGGTGCATCTGCGCCGCCATCGCCGTCTGCTTGACCTGTTGCAGCAATTGCGCCGCCGTCAGGTGTTCATCGAACGCCGCGCGCAACACCTGGGTGTTGACGAAGAAGCCGATCAGGCGCTCGGTTTCCAGGCGATTGCGGTTGGCAATCGGCACGCCGACGCGAATGTCGCTCTGGCCGCTGTAGCGGTGCAACAAGGCCTGGAACGAACCGAGCAACAGCATGAACAGGGTGACGTTTTCGCGACGGGCCAGGGCTTTCAGGTCCAGGGCCAGGGCGTCGTCGATCGGGATGGACCAGCGCGCACCGCGAAAACTCTGCTGCGCCGGGCGCGCATGATCGGTCGGCAGTTCCAGCAACGGTTGTTCGCTGCCCAGTTGCCCGGTCCAGTACGCCAGTTGGCGCTCCCGCTCACCGGCCGCCATCCAATGGCGCTGCCACACCGCGTAATCGGCATATTGCACGGGCAATGCCGGCAGTTCGACGGCCGAATACAGGGCCAGCAAGTCATCGACCAGCACCTGCAACGACCAGGCGTCGGCGACGATATGGTGCAGCGTCAGCACCAGCACATGGTCCTGCTCGCCCACCTGCAGCAGCACGCAGCGCACCAGCGCACCGTCGAGCAGATCGAACGGGCGTTGTGTCTCGTGCTCGACAAAGGCCTTGATGCCCGCCTCGTCAGCGTCTGCCAGACGCTGCTCGGTGAAGCTGACGCGCCCCTGCGCCTGGATCACCTGCGAGGTGTGCCCGTCTTGCTCGATGAACGCCGTGCGCAGGCTTTCATGGCGCTCGACCAGCGCCCGGAAGCTGCGTTGCAGGGCGTCCTTGTCCAGCGTGCCACGCAGGCGCAAGGCCGTGGGGATGTTGTAGGCGGCACTGTGCGGGTCCATTTTCCACAGGAACCATTGGCGTTCCTGGGCGAAAGACAACGGCAGCGGCTGCTCGCGCGACACCGAGTTGATCGCCGGAGTCCGGGCACCCTGCCCGGCGCCCAGCGACTGCACGAAATCCTCCAGTACGCTGTGCTCGAACAGGCTGCGCAACGGCACCTGAATGTCCAGCACCCGGCGTACCCGCGATACCACCTGCGTGACCAGCAGCGAGTGGCCGCCCAGTTCGAAGAAGTTGTCGTTCAAGCCGACGCGATCGAGCTTGAGCACGTCCTGCCAGATAGCGGCGACCTGCTGCTCGCGCTCGCTGCGGGGCGCCCGATAGTGCGTCTGCAACTGGCTGACGTCCGCCGCCGGCAGGGCCTTGCGATTGAGTTTGCCGTTGGGCGTCAGGGGCAGACGCGCCAGGAACAGCAGGTGCGCAGGCACCATGAATTCCGGCAGGCACGCCTTGAGCGCGGCCTTGAGTTCATCGCGCAGACGCTGCTGCTCGTCGGCCGCGTCGAGATCCAGCGGCGAGGCGACCACGTAGGCCACCAGTTGCTGGCTGCCCAACGCATCCTGGGCCAGCACCGCCACTTCCCGCACGCGGGGCTGTTCGAGCAGGCGCGCTTCGATTTCACCCAGTTCGATGCGGAAGCCGCGAATCTTCACCTGATGGTCGATCCGCCCCATGTATTCGAGCACGCCGTCGTGCCGGTGGCGCGCCAGGTCGCCGGTGCGGTACAGCCGCGTGCCGTTACCGAATGGATCGGGCAGGAAACGCTCGGCGGTCAGCGCCGGACGATCGTGATAACCACGGGCCAGGCCGTCGCCGCCAATCAGCAGTTCACCGATGGCGCCCGCCGGGTTCGGCGCCAGCTCGTCACCGAGGATGTACAGCGTGGTGTTGGCAATCGGTTGGCCAAGGTACGGCCGACGGTGTTCCTCGGTCAGTTGCCAGGCCGCCGACCAGATGGTGGTTTCGGTCGGGCCATAGAGGTTCCACACCTGCCCCGCCAGGCCGAGCATGCGCTGGGCCAGGTCGTCGGCCAGTGCTTCACCGCCACAGAGGAACGTGCAGCCGCGCAGGACCGACGCCTGCTCGTGGTCGAGCAGCATGCGCCAGGTGGATGGCGTGGCCTGCACGACACTGACCTGTTGCTCGGCGATCATGTCCAGCAGCGCTTGCGGGTCCTGGGCGGTCTGCTTGTCGACCAGCACCACACTGGCGCCGCAGAGCAAGGGGCCGTAGATCTCCAGGCCGAAAATATCGAACGAAAAGGTGGTCAGCGACAGTATGCGGTCGCGGGCGTCCAGCCCGGGCTCGCGCACCATGCTGGTGACGAAGTTCACCAGCGCCTGATGACGGACCATCACGCCCTTGGGCTTGCCGGTGGAACCGGAAGTGTAAATCGCGTAGGCGAGGTTTTCGCCGTCGAGGGCCACCTGCGGATCGGCGTCGCTGTAGCCTCGGGCGTGCTCGCCCTGCGGGTCGAGCAGCAGGGTCCGCACCCCATCGGGAATCGGCAACTGTTCGAGCAGGTGGGCCTGGGTCAGCAGCAATTGCAGGCCGCTGTCCTCGATCATGTGTGCCAGGCGGTCCTGCGGGTACTGCGGGTCGAGCGGCACGTAGGCACCGCCGGCCTTGAGAATCGCCAACAGGCCCACGAGCATTTCCAGGCTGCGATCAATGGCGATGCCGACCAGTCGATCCGGGCCGACACCGAGTTCGATCAGCCGGTGCGCCAGTTGATTGGCCTGGCGGTTGAGCTGCGCGTAATCCATCGCCTGCCCTTCGAACACCAGGGCCGTAGCCTCTGGCGTGCGCAGGGCCTGGGCTTCGATCAATTGATGAATGCAGCGATCACGAGGGTAATCCGCGCCGCTGTGGTTCCAGTCCACCAACACTTGCCGTCGCTCGTCCGCGTCCAGCAGCGCCAGCTCGCCGACCCGTTGCTGCGGGTCGGCGACAAGGCTGTTCAACAGGTTCTGCCAATGCCGGGCCAGACGCTCGATGGTCTCGCGCTCGAACAGATCGGTGGCGTAGGTCAACTGCGCGCCGAGCCCTTGCGCCTCGTCGAAGGTTTCCAGGGTCAGGTCGAACTGCGCGGTGCGCGCAGGCTGGTGCAGGTGGCGAATGGTCAGCGCCGATGGATCGGCGGCCTGGGCATTGCGGGTCGCGCCGCTGCTCTGGTGGTTGTACATGACCTGGAACAGCGGGCTGTAGCTCAGGCTGCGTTCCGGTTGCAGCGCCTCGACCAACTGCTCGAACGGCAGGTCCTGGTGGGCCTGGGCGGCCATCACCGAGTGTTTGACCTGGGCCAGCAGCGTGCTGAAGCGCGCCTGTGGATCGAACTCACTGCGCAACACCTGGGTGTTGACGAAGAAGCCGACCAGTCGCTCGGTTTCGACGCGGTTGCGGTTGGCCGTCGGTACGCCGACACGGATGTCGGCCTGACCGCTGTAACGGTGCAGCAAGGTCTGGAACGATGCCAGCAACACCATGAACAGCGTGACGTCCTGCGCCTTGGCCAGCGCCTTGAGCCGGTCGGCCAGCGCCGCCGGCAAGGCCAGTTCAACCCGCGCACCGCGCAGGCTCTGCACCGCCGGGCGCGGATGGTCGGCCGGCAGTTCCAGCACCGGGTGTTCGCTGCCCAACTGGGCCTGCCAGTAAGCCAACTGACGCTCGCGCTCACCGGCCTCCATCCAGTGCCGCTGCCAGATGCCGTAGTCGGCGTACTGGATCGACAGTGGCGGCAGCGTTGGCGCCTGGCCCTGACGGTAAGCGTCATACAGGTGCAGCAACTCCTCGACCATGACCCGCATCGACCCGCCATCCGAGGCGATGTGATGCTGGGTCAAGGTCAGGACATGCTCCCGGGCGCCAAGGCGCAGCAGGCTGACGCGCAACAGCGGGCCGTTGATCAGGTCGAAGGGCCGTGCGGTCTGTTCAGCGACGAACGCGTCGATCCGCGCTTCGCTCGGCAGCGTTGGGTCCGCGTCCTGCACGTCGATGGTCATGGCCATGTGCGGATGGATCACCTGCACCGCCCGGTCATCCTGTTGCTGGAAGGTGGTGCGCAGGCTCTGATGGCGCTCGATCAGGGCATTGAAGGCGCGTTCGAGCGCCGCCACGTCGAGCTCGCCCTGCAACTGCAGGGCACTGGGGATGTTGTAGGCGGCGCTGTCCGGGTCCATTTGCCAGAGGAACCACTGGCGCTCCTGGGCGAAGGACAACGGCACCGGATCGAACTGCGACTGGGTTTGCGGGATCGGCAGGTTGGCCGGCGACACCCCTTCCTCGAGCATCTTCTGCAGATACACCCTGCGCTTGTCGAGCGGCAAAGTAATGAAGCGCCGCGCAATCTTCAAAGCGACATTGGTATCCATCAAGCTTCCTCCATTTCGTCAAGCAGGGCGTCCAGCTTGCTCAGTTTCAACGTGTCGACCTGCTCACCGGCAGCGGCCAGACGGCTGACGAAATCTGTCAGTACGGGGTATTGAAAAATCAGTTGCGGGGTCAGTTTCAGCCCCAGTTCCAGTTGCAGCCGCGACACCACGTTCACCGCCAGCAGCGAGTGACCGCCGAGTTCGAAGAAGTGGTCATTCAGGCCGACCCGCTCCAGCTCCAGCACTTGCTGCCAGATCGCGGCCACCTGTTGCTCCAGCTCGCTGACGGGGGCGACGTAGCCGGCCTGCAACTGGCTGGCGTCCGCCGCCGGCAGCGCCTTGCGGTCGAGCTTGCCGTTGGGGGTCAAAGGCAACCGGGCGATGAACAGCAGATGGGCGGGCACCATGTACTCGGGCAGGCTGTCCTTGAGCCGCGCCTTGAGTGCTTCGCGCAGACGGCGTTGCGCTTCGGCATCGTCAGGCGCCAGCGACTCGGCGACCACGTAGGCCACCAGTTGCTGACCACCGAGACCGTCCTGCGCCAGCACCGCCACTTCGTCGACGCCGGGTTGTTGCAGCAGGCGGGCTTCGATTTCACTCAGCTCGATGCGGAAACCGCGGATTTTCACTTGATGGTCGATACGCCCGCGGTACTCGATCACACCGTCGGCCTGATAACGCACCAGGTCACCGGTGCGGTACAGGCGCTCGCCATTTCGGGCGAACGGGTTCGGCACGTACTTCTCGGCGGTCATCGCCGCACGCCCCAGGTAGCCACGGGTGATGCCCGCACCGGCCAGGTACAGCTCGGCCGAGACGCCTTGCGGCACCGGTTGCAGGTCGGCATCCAGCACGTAGCTGGCGGTGTGGTGCAGCGGCCGGCCGATGTTCGCCGTGCCCCCGGCGCTGCGGCGGGTCCAGGTGGAATAGGTGGTGTCTTCCGAGGGGCCGTACAGGTCGTAGACGTGCTCGACCGTTGACTGCTCGTAGAGCGCGTCCACCAGCGTTTGCTTCAGCGGC